>CADECP010000121.1 GCA_902825875.1 uncultured Acidobacteriota bacterium | reverse complement strand
ATGAGTGACATTCATTTTTCCGGTGTTGATGTCTATCCGCATGTTACCGGCGACAACGCTATGCGCGGCCCGTCCGTCGATGTGACAGCCCTGGCGCAACAGATTGCAGCGTTGCCCGTGCAGACGCTGGTTGAACTGGCGTCATCAATTGTGGCCGTTGATGCGGTGACGGCTGACCGGCTTGTTGAGATGCTGATTGACGCGACTTATGATGCGCGGCAGGCTGAGATTGTCACCCCTGTGGCTAAGTCGCCCGCCGTTCGTGGTCGTATCACGCAAGCAATAATCCGGCCAGATTTCTTTATCGATCCCAGCGAGTACGACTATCAACTGGCGATGATGCAGTAGAGCCGCACAGAACGCCCTAGAACGCACGGAGACGCCCAACGGCTTGCAAATGTGCGTTCTAGGGGCGTGTAGCGGCGCTCATTGCGTTTTGCGGCATTCTGTGACGATTGCGGCAACCGTGCGGTAATGCGTAGCGTGCGCCGTGGGGCAACGTGCGGGCCGTGGCTGCACGGAGCGACGAAACACGCACTGATTTGCGTTGATGAATTTTTGTATATCGTAGAGGCTTGATTTTTGCGAAAGGATGCGACATGGATCAACTTGGCGAATTGATGAGTAACTACGCCGAATTGCGACGCGCTGTCATTGATTCGGCACCGGGGAGCCATACTGACGAAGCGCTGACCCATGACCAACGCATGGTAGCGCTCAGTGACGGGGTGCCGGTGAAGCCGACGCGGCAAATGTGGGGCGACGAGTATGAAGAGAAGCTGGCAGAGTACGAGCGAAAAGTCGGCTACAAATTGTCGCCGCTGGGCAACTATGTCTACAACGGCCCGCGCAGCACTGACCCGCAGGATCAACCGATACCAAGATCGACACCGGAAGAGTGGGAAGCAAACCGTGGCTTTTTTGAACGATGGCAAGAGGAACGAAAACGTGCAAAAAATATCGCCTGAAAAGAAAGCAATCTACAACGCATGGGACGAATTTCTGACACCGACGCCCAGCCGTTGGC
>CADECP010000120.1 GCA_902825875.1 uncultured Acidobacteriota bacterium | reverse complement strand
AGCCGCTCAGCGCGGTCGTTCCAGGTTAGGTCAGCCATTTTCGTTCTCCATGTATTCGCCATAAGGCGACTTCTCGCTATAGCGTCCGGTTAGTTTGTCGAAGTACAGCTTGACGAGTCCGATTTTGCCGCACCATTTCCAGCGCACCTTTTGAACGTGTACCTCAACCGGCTTTTGGTCGTCGTCTAAGTGACGGTAAAGCGCAATGCCGAAGTCAGCTTTGTTGCGCCAGTGAGCCGAACCGCTCGCATCGTAAAGCGTCGGCACGGGGTAGTTACCATCACGATCTTTGGCCATCTTCGTGGGGTGAACAACGATCCAGACATGAATGTTATGGGCTTTCGCAAACCGCCGAACCTTGATGAGCGAGTGCGCGATATACTGCGTTTCGCTTTGGTGAGACGGTTGCTTGTGGTCAAGCTCATTCCACGGATCAATCACAAAGCCCTTGATACCGCGCCGCAGGCAATACGCCTTTGCCATTGAAAGCAAGCTGTCCAAGTCAAGCTCGTCGTCGGACGGGTTCAAAATGATGAAATGATTGTGAAGCCAGTCAATCGCGGTGTCCAGTTCTTCCCGTGTCATTCGTTGATGTATCCCGCGATTAAACGGCAAGCCAAGAAAGATTTCAGCCAGCAAAGACGCATACTGAGCGGAGGGAAGATTCTCAGCAGGGAATACGCAAAACTTCCAATCGTGCGAAATGGCCATATTGACCATTAGAGCGGCCAGCCAAGCCGTTTTCCCCGATCCGGGTATTGCGACAACCGCCGTCCATTGTCCCAACGCTGGCCGGTAATGCTCTCCAAGATTCACCCATCCGGGACTAAACCCTTCTGGCAGTCCATCGTCGTACAGCGCGAAGATTTCATCCCGCAGATCGTTAATTTCAAACGCGCCGTCAACCGGAATTGGCCTTGCCGATAATGCAGCATCGCAAAGGCCGTCTATGCCGTGAGCAATCAAGACTTCGTTCGCGTCTTTGCATCCCTTCGGCCATTCGACCAGCCAACACTTATCACGCCCAATCCGTGACACCAAATCGGCTTCAAGTTTTTTCCCTTTTTCGTCGTT
>CADECP010000119.1 GCA_902825875.1 uncultured Acidobacteriota bacterium | reverse complement strand
TTTGTGTGCAATAGCGGTTATTGCCGGGTGTGTTGCTGCCTACCTGCTGCACTAATTAACCGCGTGTGAGTTTTAATGAGCCGTCAGTATGCGACCACCGACGGCTCGACTATCAACTGCGAAAGGCAGCTTCAGTTGACAGCGGCATGATTATCCAGCACGCCGTGAAAATCGCAAGCCTGCTCTTTCGCTTTTACTCAGGAAGGCAAAATCAAATGGACGACAATCGAATTGTAAGCTTTCGCGGTCAGCGCGTCGGATGGACGTTTGTGATTTTTACAATCGTTTTTATCTTCACGTCGGCAATCCTTTGGAATCACGTCGAAGGGTTTATGGCTCCGGGAACGTATCAGACAATGGCCAAAATCGGCCTGCTCTTGTTGCCGCTGGTCACGCTGATGATGACCATTTACGAACTGTTTGCGGATGACACCGGCGTCAAACGGAAACACGCTTCGCATCCGCGTGTGATTCGGTTTGTCAACTGGTGTTTCTGGGGGTCAATCGGGCTGGCCATTTGCGAACTGATTCACGCGGGCGCAGTCCTGAAATACGAAAGCTCCATCAAGGAGCAACAGGCTGGGCTTATTTTGCTTGGTGATGCACAGGCCAAGATTGCGGGCGCAGCCACGTCTGCGGCGATTGAATCTTCTGGCAAGGTCGCTAAAGAGTTGAATGCGGCTGGCCAACGTCGCACGGCTGGAAAGAGCATTCAGAGCGGCAAGGAAATCGCGTCCAACGTGACGGCATCCGCTCAGAAAACAGTACAGGAAGCGAGCGCGATTAAGGGCGATACATTCCTGCCTGACTGGTACATTCACGGTGGGATGTACGCCGCCCTTTCCGTGCTGGCGCTGGCCTGTTTTGGCCTGACGATGTTTTTTGCTCGCTCGGCTCAGCCCTACATTGACAAGAACGACGACGGCAAGCCGGACTACGGAGAAAGCAAGGACGACAGGCCGCGCCAGTACCTGACCCCGCCCGTTCCTGCTTCGACTCCGGCGACGGCCAAGAATAGTAACTTCACCTACCCTTCCGACCCAAAATCCGCGCCGCGTCCCTAGCGCAACCAGACGCGGCAAACACGACAGCGCA
>CADECP010000118.1 GCA_902825875.1 uncultured Acidobacteriota bacterium | reverse complement strand
CCTGAAAAGCGTCGCTGGTTACTGCTGCACCGCTTTCGTTTCGCATCTTTCCTAAATCTTTTTCATAAACCTGCGCGATCACCCAATCCGATGAGAGATTCGTAACTTTCATCAATTCTTTGTTTGACTCGACGACTTCACCCAGATTGACCGAGCGACTTGTAATCGTGCCGGAAACAGGGGAGGTTAAAGCAATTTCCGACGAGATTTGCGATGGCGAACGAAGGGCGTTGACGCGCTGTTCGGAAAGTCCGAGCAAGATCAATCTTTGTCGTGCGTTGGCAAGTTCCGATTCGGCAGTTCTTAATTTTACGGAGGCTTGTTCAAATTCGGTGCGGCTGACCGGATTCAGCTTGACGATCTCCGATGTGCGGGTTAGTTGCTTTCGGGCTTGTTCAACTTCCGCTTCGGCGGTTTTCAATTTGGTGCGGTCTTGTTCGAGTTCTTCACGGCTCGCTGCGCCGATTTCTATCAATTTGACGGTTCGATTGTAACGCCGCTGCATCTCATCGAGTTCGGCTTCCTTGCTTTTTACTTTTGCCTGTGCTTCATCCGATTCGGTGCGGCTCACCGGATTTATTTGAACCAGTTTGGCGGTGCGTTCGTAATTCTGGCGGGCGGTTTGGACTTCGGTTTGAAGTGCGATATAACGCGATTGTGCAACCGCCAATTCGTCGCTGAAAACAACAGCGACCGTTTGACCTTTAGACACACTATCGCCAAGCTGTGCGTCAATTCTTCGGACTACGCCGCCAACCAGCGAAATCACCGGCGTTTCGCTATAAGTATTCGGCTGGACAACTCCTGTAGCGGAAACTTGCGCGGCTTCCGCAGACATGGTTTCGCCGACTGTTTCAATTTTCAGCTTTATTCGCTCGACCTGTTCGGGTGTCAACATAATGGTTTGTCCTTCTGCCGGGACGGAATTTTCTTGATTTGAATTTTCGTCAAATGAAACCGAACGGGGCGCAGGCACTACGTCACCGCCTTGCCGACCGCGAAAAACCAGAATCAGCACCGCGCCCAGAACGACTACGCCGATGACTGATAAAGCAATATACATCGGCTTTCGGTGTCTGTTTGGATTGGCTGTTTCCGCTTCTTCTTTTCCGATTTCTTCTACTTCGATAATGTCTTTGTTTTC
>CADECP010000117.1 GCA_902825875.1 uncultured Acidobacteriota bacterium | reverse complement strand
GATTTCGGAGACGGTTCCTGCGCCGACCGTGCGACCGCCTTCGCGGATGGCAAAGCGCAAACCTTTTTCCATCGCAATCGGAGCGATCAATTCGATCTCCATCGCAATGTTGTCGCCGGGCATAATCATCTCAACTCCATCCGGCAGTTTCGCCACCCCGGTCACGTCCGTCGTGCGGAAGTAGAACTGCGGACGATACCCCGTGAAAAACGGCGTGTGACGACCGCCTTCTTCTTTCGTCAAAATGTATGCTTCTGCTTTGAATTTCGTGTGCGGTTTGATCGTCCCAGGTTTGGCAATCACCTGACCGCGTTCGATTTCTTTGCGATCAACCCCGCGCAGCAACAAACCGACGTTGTCGCCTGCTCGACCTTCGTCCAGCAACTTCTTGAACATTTCCACGCCAGTCACCACTGTGTTGCGCGTGTCGCGGATGCCGACGATTTCAACCGCTTCGTTCACTTTGACAATCCCACGTTCGACACGTCCGGTCGCCACGGTTCCGCGACCTTGAATCGTGAAGATGTCTTCCACTGGCATCAGGAAAGGCTTGTCAATCGCGCGTTCCGGCGTCGGAATGTAGCTGTCCACAGCTGCCATCAATTCGTCAATGCCTTTTTCCCAGTCGCCTTCGCCGTTCAGCGCGTTCAACGCAGAGCCGCGAATGATCGGAATGTCATCGCCGGGAAATTCGTATTTCGACAGCAGTTCGCGGACTTCCAATTCGACCAGGTCGAGCAGTTCGGCGTCGTCCACCGCGTCAACTTTGTTCAGGAACACAACCATCGCCGGAACGCCTACCTGACGAGCCAGCAGAATGTGTTCACGAGTCTGCGGCATAGGGCCGTCGGTCGCAGCCACCACCAGAATCGCTCCGTCCATCTGAGCCGCTCCGGTAATCATGTTCTTGACGTAATCGGCGTGTCCCGGACAATCCACGTGTGCGTAATGACGATTCGGCGTTTCGTATTCAACGTGCGCCGTTGCGATTGTGATTCCGCGCGCCTTCTCTTCCGGAGCGTTGTCAATCGAATCGAAGCTGCGGAACGTGATTTTGGGATTATGCTTGGCCAGCGTCTTGGTGATCGCGGCGGTCAAAGTGGTTTTGCCGTGGTCAACGTGACCAATCGTTCCGACGTTGACGTGTGGCTTACTTCGGTCAAATTTCTCTTTCGCCATA
>CADECP010000116.1 GCA_902825875.1 uncultured Acidobacteriota bacterium | reverse complement strand
CACGCTCACGGCGGGCAGCGGCTTGTCAGGCGGCGGCGACCTGTCGGCCAATCGCTCTTTTGCGGTTGACATCAACGGCCTGACGGCGGAAAGCGCAATCGCAGGCGGCGATTACGTGATGATTTATGACGTGTCGGCGAGCGCCCTGCGGAAAATGACGCGCTCCGATTTTGTGGCCGGATTATCCGGCGGCGGCGGCGGATTGACGACGTTGAACGGGCTGACGGCAGACCCGCAAAACTTCGCCGACGTTGACGATACGAACGTCACGCTGGCCATTTCCAGCGCAACCGATACGCACACGTTTACGCTTGGATGGACGGGAACGCTTGCGGCGGGGCGGTTGAACTCCAACGTTGTGCAGGCCATTACGAATGACACCAACGTAACCGGCTCAATTTCTGCGCAAACCCTCACTCTCGGATGGACGGGAACGTTGACGAAAGCTCGCCAACACGCGAACACGGTTTACACAGATCAAGCGAACACGTTTGGCAATTTCGTGCAAACGTTTCAATCGGGCGGCAACTTCCTGTTGTCTGACCCGACCGACATAACGAAAAAGGCTCAGTTTGATGTATCCAACATTGCAACCAGCACGACGCGAACGGTCAATGTCCCGAACGCCAATTCGACAACCGTGCAAGCCGATACAGGCGCGTCGAATCAATTCCTGACGGCGATCAGCGCGCAAGGCGTTATCAGCAAGGCGCAGCCGTCTTTTAGCAACATTTCCGGCACGATTTCCGACGGGCAATTGTCGTCAAACGTCTTCTACGTGGACGGAACGCGCGCGGGAAATTCGGCGGCAACAACGGGTAACGCTTTCAGCTTTGACGCGCTCTCGTTGACTTCCGGCATCGCCCAGAAATGGCGCGTTCCGTCTTCCGGCTTTACCGGTTCGATCTTGCAGGTAACGGACAATGCCGGTTCGCCCGCCACGCTGTTTGAAATCAGCGAAACAGGCGCGATCACCACAGGCTCCATTCCGTATGCTTCTGTTACTTCCAAGTCCGTTGTCAATGCCGACGTTGCGGCAGGCGCTGCCATCGCTTATTCAAAATTGAACCTCTCTGGCTCGATCGTGAATGCGGATGTAAATGCTTCGGCGGCCATTGCCTACTCGAAACTGGCTGCGCTGACGGCCTCGCGCGCTTTAGTATCCGATGGCTCCGGTGTTGTTT
>CADECP010000115.1 GCA_902825875.1 uncultured Acidobacteriota bacterium | reverse complement strand
CTCATCTGTCTGTTCCTTTCATCTTTACCGGCCTGGCCCTGTTGCCCTGCCTTGACATCAGTATACCATTGATTACGTAATTAGTCAATAGGCTAATCGCCTCACGTTTAGCATTAATCGCCTCACGTTTTCTGTGTCACCTCCTCAAAGCCCGCCCGCAGTGTGGCGGCATCCTCGTCACTGAGCGCCAACACAGCGGTGACAAGGCGGTCAATGGTTTTTGCGCCTAGCCGGTTAGCCGCCTGTGCCTGCCGGTCACGGCGTGCCGCTTGCGCATCCTTCACCTTGTCGCGCCGCTGGGTTGGCGGGTTGGTGTACTTTTCGGGGTACGTGGCCGCAAACCACAGCCGGAACATTTGGCTTACCTGTTCGTAGTTCTTGTTGGTCACAGGCAAGCAGTAGATGTTCTCGACAAAGCTAATCAGGTCGTCGGTGTCGCCACCATACTTGCCGGGGGCCAGCATAAACGCTTGCCAGTTTGCACCGTCCAAACCAACAGTCAGATCATCCTCAAAATTGGCGGTCGGATGCCAGCCGAAATAAACCTTCCACTGACCGGCGAACTTGGTGATCAGCACGTCCGCAAATTTGGTGAAATTCTGAGCGTTCAACGGGTATAAAGTGTAACCATCGTTTCCGTCGCATTGGCCGTAGTCGGCCAGTAGCGCGGCGAGTGCTTCGTTAGTCGTGTAGATGATCATTGCTTTTCGTCCCTCATTTCATCAATTATATTAGCCAGTTGATTGTAAACGTGTTCTAGCGCTTCGACCTTGAGTTCGAGCCGGTGCAATTGCCAAGCGATAAAGACGATTGCACCGATCATCACCAGTTCAAACATTTGCAACCTGCGCTGTGGCGACTGTCATCGGTTGCGCTGTTTCTTGGTGTAAAAAGGTGTACAGCGCTGTAACATGGCTGCAACCTTGCCCACCCCTGGGACATTCACACACATACCGCTTTGTGGTTTCGCCCGCTTTCGCCTGAAACATCCGAGGCGCACCGCCGTTTGTGCGAACTGAAACGTGCAGATAATTGACCCGGTGAACTACTGTTTTTGCGCTCATGATTCTTGCTCCTTTTACTTGCTACCCGTTTGTTTTGTTTTGCTTATGCCCTATTCTATCACTGATTACGTAATCAGTCAATAGGCAATATCATGATAATCGCCTCATAATCGCCTCAATTTTGCATTTTCGCCGCTCAAACCTTACGAAAGCCCCTAAGAA
>CADECP010000114.1 GCA_902825875.1 uncultured Acidobacteriota bacterium | reverse complement strand
CGCAGCCAGCTTGGAATATGCTATCGCGGCAGATGCGTTGACATCGGCATTCACGATTGACCCAGAAAGGTTTAGTTTTGAGTAGGCAATCGCGGCGCTGCCTGAAATCTCCGTGTTTGTGATCCCAGAAAGTCGGGCAAGTGGAACCGTGCCGGATGTCAACTGTGAGGCGTTCAACGCGGTCAGATTTGCGCCTGAGCCATCCGTCATTAAAACGTTCTTGTTGAATACTGTGCCGCCCGATTCTTTCCACTTCACCGAAAGCAAGTCGCTTGCTTCAGTCATATAGAAATGCACGTTACTAACGGCGACGCTGCCATCAGCCAGCGCCGATGCTGGCGCGTAACTGGTCACGCCGTTGGCGTCAAAGATAATGCTGTGCGTATTGCCGCTTGCGGCTGTCAGGCTGTTGACCAATCCAACGGCAAAGCGGTCTGTGCCGATCTCGTATAACCCGCCGCCGAATGCGCCCGGCGACGTTCCCGCGCCTGAGAAACCGCCGTAGGAAAGAAAGTAATTGCTACCGAGATAGGTTTCCGTTCCGTCGTAATGGTCAAATTCCAGGCTTGAGCCTGTGTTCATAAAGTTGGCAATCTGACCAATTCCCTGCGTAACGTAGCCCAGTTGGTAATACGAAGACGACGCGCCCAAAGCCAGCGTCAAAGTTGTCGGGTTGCCCGCGATTGCCCCGCCTGACGGGAACGTTGCCCCCGCCTCGTGGTTGACCTGTACGGTTTGCGTGTTGTGGTTCAGCGAAAGCAGGTTCGCAGCCGTTCCGCCTTGTGCGACGGTCACGCGCGCGGTTCCGCCGTAGCTCAGCTTCAAAAGATTGCTGGTCAGTCCCGTGACGGCTGTGTTTGTCGTATCCACGCTCAACACGTTCAGCGTCGTGTTGGTGTTCGATGCGCCGGTGTTCAACGTCGGCTTAATCAGCACTCCATCAAATGAGCGCGTATTGGTATCGTTCTTTGTGACCGAGAACGTTGCATCAATCGCGCCGACGGTATTGTTCGCGTCTGTGCTAATCGTTTTTCCGGTCAGTTCGATTCCGGCGGCGGGCGCAGATTCGCCCAAGCCGAGCGCGGCAAATTGCGGAGTCGCCGCCGTGTGAACATTTTGCGGCAAGCTGAGCGTTGGGTTGCCTGAAACGCCGTCGCCGTCCGACACGTTGACCTGATTGGTCGTTCCCGTGATCGTCCGCGCCGCGACCGTATTGGAAGCCGTGCGCGCAATCAGGCCATTGCTTGCCAAAT
>CADECP010000113.1 GCA_902825875.1 uncultured Acidobacteriota bacterium | reverse complement strand
TTAACAACTCGGCGGGAAGACCGGGATGATGTAGCTCATCTGGTCGTTCAGCGTCAGCCAATGCAGGTTGTGGCCTTGGTTAAAGGCGCCTGCGCTGCTCGCCGCGTTCGCGTTGAAGTTGATCGCCGCGCCAGTCAGGCCAATCGCTCCTGTTTGATTGAACACTTTCAACCAGCCTGTGCGACCGGCTGGAATGAACGTTTCGAAGCGAGGCGTTGTGCGCGGGAAGTTGTTTGTGATTGAGCTACGCAACTGGCAACCGCCAGCGACGCTGAAACTCAAGGCATTTTCCGCGTCGTCGTAGAGAATTCCGAACAACGTTCCCAGCGTCGCCGCTCCTGTTCCCAGATTGCCGCCGATGCGGTTCAGGATCAGTAGCGTGTCGTTGCCGTCGGCTCGTGAACCGATGTTCGACAAAGCCAGAGTCGCAGCCGTAGGCTGGTAATTCACACCGTCAAACGCCACGGTTGCTGTCACCGAATTAGCGTCGCAAGTCGGCAAGCCTGGCAAGGCCGCAAAGCCATCGGCTTTCAGATTCGCCGCGTGACCTGAAGCGAACTTGACGTATTCGTCCCCGATCAAGAAATTGAAATTGATCGGACAACCGGTTTCGCAATCCACGGCCACCGCCACCAAATACCCGCTTGTGCCAGGATCAAGATCGCTGGTCAGAAAGCTGGTTGTTTGGTTCGGCGTCAAACAAACGTAACTGTCCGCAATCGAGCAGCCTTCGGACACGAAGAACAAATGCACACAGGCGTTCTTCTGCGAGTTGATGTTCGTCAGATTAATGCGAGTGTTTTGAGTGTTTCCGCTGGTCGCGCCCGAAGTGTAGACCGGATAAATCAACACCGAACTGCCGTTGCCCGCAAAAGCTTGTCCGGGTGCGGCCAATCCGTTGGTCACGTTGATCGTCACGCTGGCGGAGTTATTCGCGCCATTCGGATCGTTCGGATAAGCAACCGTTGCCGTGTTGGTAATGGCTCCGCTGATGTTGTATCCGATGCCGACCGCAATGCGAATCGTGCTGATGGCATTGACCGCTATCGCGGCTGTGCTGGTGCAAGTCACTGTTTGACCGGCAATAGTGCAACTCCAACCGGTTCCGCTGGCCGCCAACGGAGTGATTCCGTTTGGCAACACATCTGTCATCACAACTCCCGGAGCAGCTTCAGCCGGCCCGGCATTGCGAACGTTGATGACATACGCCGACGTGGCTCCATTGCAAGCATCACCTTCAAACGCTTTGCCAGGAATGCCGCTTCCAGGCTCTCCGCCAAAAGCCAGGTCGGAGCAATT
>CADECP010000112.1 GCA_902825875.1 uncultured Acidobacteriota bacterium | reverse complement strand
CCAACCGCCCAAGCCGTACACAAATCAAGCGCAAACACGCCAAACAGGTTTTGCGCGGTTGCGCCGGTTTGTTCGTCGAAGGTGTTGCCGGATTTCGTCAGCCGGAAAACCTGCCCTTTGTCGCCGACCGACCAACCGTTGCCCGGATTGGCAAAATAAACGTCGCGCAAGTTGCTGAGCGTTGAAAGCGCAGGCGCTTCACCGCCGAACCCCAACGCCAAAATAATCAGCGTGTTGGCGTGAAATCCGCCGCCGCTGAGTTCGCCCACGCCAAAAGCGTTCGTGGTGCTGACAGGGAACAGGCGATTGCGTGTGCCTGTGGCGAAATCCAGACGCGGCCAGCTTGAACCGCCGTTGTTGGTAATCGCGGTCATACGGTCGCCGCCCACCCAGCCGTTGCTCAAATCCAGAAAGCGAACCGAATGGTAATTCTGCAAAGTTCCGCCAACGGTGAAACTGTTCCAGGCCGTTCCGCCGTTTGAAGTCGCGCGCGCCGTCGAATTCGCTCCGACCAGCCAACCCTGATTGTCGTCGAGGAAAAACACCTGATTGAGTTGATTGGTCGTGCCGCTGGATTGCGTCGCCCAACGGCCAGTGGCCGTCGCGCCCGTTCCGGCCTGATTGATGGTGACGAGTTGTCCGGCCACGACAATTCCGCCAGAGCGTGCAATTCCCGGATTGGCCGCCGCCGAAAAATTCACCGTGCCATTACCGCTGCCCGTCGCTCCTGAAGTGATGGTGATCCAACTGGCATTGGTCGCCGCAGCCCAATCGCATCCGCTGCCAGTGACTGTGACGTTGAATGAATTGTTTCCGCCAGCAGCCGCAAGGTTCAGTTCCGTAGGCGAAACCGCATAGCTGCAATTCGCCGAACCGCTGCTCAAGCTCAAGGTGTAAGCGCCGGAACCGTTGGTGGGCAGCACTTCGATTTGATAAGTGCCGGAACTCGGCAAAGTGAACAAGTCTGTTCCGGCAGGAATGCGCGCGTTAGTTCGAAAATCTCCGTCGTCGTTGGCGGCGACCACTGCGCCGGTCGGATCAATCAAATACAGGAAGGTATCGAAAATCGAAGAGTCCGCGCGGATGGCTACGCGCTGACCGGCGGTTCCCGTAAACGAGTAACGGTCAGTTGGCGAAGTTGGATTCCGCAACGAGCCGCAATCGTTGGCGGCAATCGTTCCGTTGATCGCCTGGTTCAAAGCAATCGGCGTCACCGCGCAACTGCCATTCGCGCCGCCCTGCAAAATGGTGAAGCTCTGCCCGGCGACCGTCAGCACGGTTTGCCGCGCGCTGGTTGTGGCGT
>CADECP010000111.1 GCA_902825875.1 uncultured Acidobacteriota bacterium | reverse complement strand
CCAACCGCCCAAGCCGTACACAAATCAAGCGCAAACACGCCAAACAGGTTTTGCGTCGTCGCGCCGGTTTGTTCGTCAAAGGTGTTGCCGGCTTTCGTCAACCGGAAAACCTGTCCTTTGTCGCCGACCGACCAGCCGTTGCCTGCGTTGGCAAAATAAACATCGCGCAAGTTGCTGAGCGTTGAAAGCGCAGGCGCTTCGCCGCCGAATCCCAACGATAAAATAATCAGCGTGTTGGCGTGAAATCCGCCGCTGCTGAGTTCGCCTACTCCAAAAGCGTTTGTCGTGCTGACAGGGAACAGGCGATTGCGTGTGCCTGTGGCGAAATCCAGACGCGGCCAGCTTGAACCGCCGTTGTTGGTAATCGCGGTCATACGGTCGCCGCCCACCCAGCCGTTGCTCAAATCCAGAAAGCGAACCGAATGGTAATTCTGCAAAGTTCCGCCAACGGTGAAACTGTTCCAGGCCGTTCCGCCGTTTGAAGTCGCGCGCGCCGTCGAATTCGCTCCGACCAGCCAACCCTGATTGTCGTCCAGGAAAAATACCTGATTGAGTTGATTGGTCGTGCCGCTGGATTGCGTCGCCCAACGGCCTGTGGCCACTGCGCCGGTTCCGGCCTGATTGATGGTGACGAGTTGTCCGGCCACGACTACGCCGCCAGAGCGTGCAAATCCTGGATTGGCCGCTGCCGAAAAATTCACCGTGCCGTTGCCGCTGCCTGTCGCTCCTGAAGTGATTGTGATCCAACTGGCATTGGTCGCCGCAGCCCAATCGCATCCGCTGCCTGTGACGGTGACGTTGAACGAATCGCTTCCGCCCGCAGCCGCAATGTTCAGTTCCGCAGGCGAGACCGCATAGCTGCAATTCGCCGAACCGCTGCTCAAGCTGAGCGTGTAGGCTCCGGCGGCAACCGAACTGGGAGAAGAAAGCACCTCGATTTGGTACGTGCCGGAAATCGGCAAGGTGAACAAGCCTGTTCCGGCAGGAATGCGCGCGTTAGTTCGAAAATCCCCGTCGTCGTTGGACGCGACCACCGCGCCGGTCGGATCAATCAAATACAGGAAGGAGTCGAAGATCGAAGAATCAGCGCGTATGGCTACGTGCTGACCGGCGGTTCCCGCAAACGAGTACCGATCAGTGGGAAATGTCGGAGCGCGTAACGAACCGCAATCGTTGGCGGCAATCGTTCCATTGATCGCTTGATTCAAGGCAATCGGCGTCACCGCGCAACTGCCGTTTGCGCCGCCTTGCAAAATTGTGAAGCTCTGCCCGGCGACCGTCAGCACGGTTTGCCGCGCGCTGGTTGTGGCGT
>CADECP010000110.1 GCA_902825875.1 uncultured Acidobacteriota bacterium | reverse complement strand
CGGCTGCGCCCGAAGGTTCGACCAACACTTTCATGCGTTCCAGAATGAAGCGAATTGTCGAGATCAATTCGTCGTCGCTGACCAGCAAAATGTCTTCGACCATTTGTTTGACGATTGGGAACGTCAACTTGCCCGGCGCTGTGGTTTGCAATCCGTCGGCGATGGTTTTGGGAACTTCGATTTCGACACGCTCGCCTTTTTGCATGGATTGCCAGGTGTCGTTTCCGGCTTCGGGTTCGACTCCGAAGATGCGCGTTGTCGGTGAAAGGTGTTTGGTCGCCACGGCCAAACCGGCCAGCAATCCGCAACCGCTGCACGGGCTGAGCAGGTAATCCAGTTCCGGTACGTCTTCAAACAATTCGACGGCGGCGGTTCCTTGTCCGGCCATAATCAAATCGTCGTCGAACGGAGGAACCAGCACCAGATTACGTTCCTGGCTGATGCGTTCGCCTGTGCCTTCGCGGCTTTCGGTGTAGCGGTCGTAAAAGACGACTTCTGCGCCGTAACCGCGCGTGCCGTTGACTTTGATCTGCGGAGCATCGTGCGGCATGACAATCACCGCCGGAATGCCGAAAAGCTTTGCGGCCAGCGCAGTTGCTTGCGCGTGGTTGCCGGACGAAAACGCCAACACGCCGCGTTTGCGCTCTTCGTCGGTCAGCGAAGCAATCTTGTTGTAAGCGCCGCGAAACTTGAAGGCTCCGGCGCGTTGCAGGTTTTCGGCTTTGAAAAAGACTTCGCAGCCGACCAGTTCATTGAACTGCCGCGAAGTCAGCACAGGCGTGCGGTGTGCGACGCCCGCAATCCGTTGGCGAGCCTGGAGAATGTCGTTGTAAGTAATCATAAGAAAAGTAGACAGTAGACAGAATACAGTAGGCAATAGTGAGCAATCATCAACAACACTACTGTCTACTGTATTCTGTCTATTTCAAATGGGTTTGATCTTAAAACTAATGTCCACCGCCGGAGCCGAATGCGTCAGCGCGCCGATGGAAATCAAATCCACGCCGGCTTCGGCGTAAGCGCGAACGTTGGCCAGAGTGATTCCGCCGGAAGCTTCCAGCAATGTGCGGCGTTCGCCGGGTTCATGCGCCGAGACGATTTCGACGGCCTGTCGAATCAGTTCAGGCGACATGTTGTCGAGCAGCAAAATGTCGGCTTTGGCTTTCAGAGCTTCTTTGACTTGATCGAGCGTGGCGACTTCGACTTCGATTTTATGCAGATGTCCGGCGGCTTCTTTGGCGCGGGCGACCGCCGTGGTCACGCTGCCCGCCAGAGCGATGTGGTTGTCTTTGATAAGCACACCGTCATCCAAGCCCAGCCGGTGATTGTGACCTCCGCCGACATGCACTGCGTATTTTTCCAACATACGAA
>CADECP010000109.1 GCA_902825875.1 uncultured Acidobacteriota bacterium | reverse complement strand
CGGCTGCGCCCGAAGGTTCGACCAACACTTTCATGCGTTCCAGAATGAAGCGAATCGTCGAAATCAGTTCGTCATCGCTGACCAGCAAAATGTCTTCGACCGTTTCTTTGACAATGGGGAAGGTCAGTTTGCCCGGCGCGGTGGTTTGCAATCCATCGGCAATGGTTTTCGGAACTTCGATTTCGACGCGCTCGCCTTTTTGCATGGATTGCCAGGTGTCGTTTCCGGCTTCTGGCTCGACGCCGAAAATTTTAGTCGAAGGTGAAAGGTGTTTCGTGGCTACGGCCAACCCGGCCAGCAATCCGCAGCCGCTGCACGGGCTGAGCAGATAATCCAGTTCCGGCACATCTTCAAACAATTCGACAGCCGCCGTGCCTTGCCCGGCCATAATCAAATCGTCGTCAAACGGAGGAACCAGCACCAGGCCGCGTTCCTGGCTGATTTGTTCGCCCGTACCTTCGCGGCTTTCGGTGTAGCGGTCGTAAAAGACGACTTCTGCGCCGTAACCGCGCGTGCCGTTGACTTTGATCTGCGGAGCATCGTGCGGCATGACAATCACCGCCGGAATGCCAAAGAGCTTCGCGGCCAACGCCGTCGCTTGCGCGTGATTGCCTGACGAATACGCCAGCACGCCGCGTTTGCGCTCTTCGTCGGTCAGCGAAGCAATCTTGTTGTAAGCGCCACGAAACTTGAACGCTCCAGCGCGTTGCAGGTTTTCGGCTTTGAAAAAGACTTCGCAGCCGACAAGTTCATTGAATTGCCGCGAAGTCAGAACCGGTGTGCGATGGGCAACGCCCGCAATGCGTTGGCGAGCGGCGAGAATGTCGTTGTAGGTAATCATAAGAAAAGTAGACAGTAGACAGAATACAGTAGGCAATAGTGAGCAATCATCAACAACACTACTGTCTACTGTATTCTGTCTACTTCAAATGGGTTTGATCTTGAAACTGATGTCCACCGCCGGAGCCGAATGCGTCAGCGCGCCGATGGAAATCAAATTCACTCCGGCTTCGGCGTAAGCGCGAACATTGGCCAGCGTGATGCCGCCGGAAGCTTCCAGCAGCGTGCGTCGTTCGCCAGGTTCGTGCGCCTCGACCAGTTGGACGGCCTGGCGAATCAGTTCCGGCGTCATGTTGTCGAGCAGCAAAATGTCGGCTTTCGCCTTCAACGCTTCTTTGACTTGATCGAGCGTGGCGACTTCGACTTCGATTTTGTGCAAATGGCCGGCGGCTTCTTTGGCGCGAGCAACTGCGGTCGTCACGCTGCCCGCCAGAGCGATGTGGTTGTCTTTGATCAGCACGCCGTCATCCAAGCCGAGCCGGTGATTGTGACCTCCGCCGACATGCACTGCGTATTTTTCCAACATACGAA
>CADECP010000108.1 GCA_902825875.1 uncultured Acidobacteriota bacterium | reverse complement strand
AACAGTCGCAAACCGTATTGCGCCGATTCATCCGAGCCACGGCCGAATGCCTCGTCAATGACCACGAAACGGAACGATCGCGAACGTATGGCGCCCCATTCCAAACCGAATTGATAGGCCAGGCTGGCAGCAAGTATAGTGTAGGCCAGTTTTTCTTTCTGTCCGCCGGATTTGCCGCCGGAGTCGGAGTAGTGCTCGTGTTCGCTATTATCCTCTCGCCAACGCTCGCTGGCGGCAAACAAAAACCAGTTGCGTACATCGGTGACCTTGGCGGTCCAACGCCGATCCTGTTCCGACAAGCCTTCGCGGCCGCGGAAACGATCGATGATGGTTTTGACTTGCAGAAATTTCACTTCCGAGTATTGTGCGTCATCCAAGCCTGTAGTGGTGCCTTCCGTGCAGGCGCGCAATTCGGTCTGAAAGTCGCGGATTTCGGCATCCTGGCTCAATTGCGTTTCCAGCGTGATGTAGCGCCCGGGATTATAGTCGATTTGCGTCAGTGATTCGTTGATGCGCGTGATACGTTCCTTGATGGTTTCGCGTTCACGCGCCAGTTGTCCATTAAAATTGGCAATTTCGTTGATGGTGTTGACGTTCAATAATTCCTTGAAGCGTGTCACAAAACGCGGCAAGTCGTCACGATTCAGTTGTTCGAGCAAATTGCGGTATTCAAATGCGGCTTCAATACTGGCATCGATTTCGGCGGTCTCCAGCTTGAATTGCTCCTTGAAAGCCATCATCGCCTGGACAATTTTATCGCGCAGATATTTAAGGCTGGAATCTTTGGATTCGATACGTGCTTGCAGCCAGGCACGGACATCTTGTTCACGGTTATCGCAAGATTCCACGGTTAATGGGTGCTCGCCCAGAACTTGCACACAAATGGCTTCGAGTTGTTGCGACAACCTATCATCCAATGGTATTTCCGGTAATAAAGCGATTGTTTGCTGTTGCAGTGCTTGCGCATCGCTGCGGCGCTGCTCGATTTTGGAGCGCTTGTCCTTGACGGTTTCCAGCTCCTCCTCAAGCTTGCTTTGTGCATTCAAGGCGCCATGCAATCGTTCATTCAATTGCTTCAGTACGTCGGATGCGGCTTCCAATTGATCACGTTCAACCATTAAGGCCGCGATTTCGGTTGCCACACCGGGCCAATCCAATTCCTCAAAATCGCTGAATTCTTCCAAGCGCGCTAGCGCGCTGAGCCGGTTTTCCAGTAGCTTACGGTCAGACTGAGTGCTACTGATGAGACTGGCTATTTCGCTTAAACGCGTTTCAAGATGGCGTTGTTTGGCTTCAAGCGTGGCGATTTTAGCGTTGTTCGACCAGCCCAGCACGTAGCGGCTGCGGTCAGTGATCGCGTGCCGGTCGTCTTTTTCGTGCCGTCCCGTAGGATCTTTGGTTTGACCG
>CADECP010000107.1 GCA_902825875.1 uncultured Acidobacteriota bacterium | reverse complement strand
ATGCCTGCTCGGTCAATTTTGCGACTGCCAAAGCAACGGTTAATTACAATCCCGAAAAAACAAATGTCGCCGAACTAATCCAAACCGTTAAATATACGGGTTATGACACAGCTGGAACGGCAACCGCCGAATTTGTCGTGGACGATTCGGCGCGTCCTTCGGGTTCAGGCACACAGCTTGAGAATCATCTCTCAAAACAGCGCGGCGTAGTTAAGGCGAATTTCAATCTGGCGACGATGAAAGTTTCGGTTGAATATCTGCCGAATAACGCCGATTTGAAACAGATTCGCGCCGCGGGTGAAGATTTCGGCTATAAAGTGCGCGAAGTTTCGGGAAACGCTGATGCGGCTGAAGATTCCCTCGAACACGCCTACGCAGAAGAATACGCCGAACTGAAACGCAAATTCTGGGTTGCCGCCGTTTTATCACTTCCGATTCTGGTGATTGTGATGTCACACGGAAGAATTGAGTTATTCAATTTTCCGGGAGTAAATTGGTTGCAGCTTGTCCTTGCCACGCCGGTTGTTTTCTATTCCGGCTGGCAGTTTTATCGCGGCGCGTGGGCGGCTTTCCGACATCGGGCGGCGGATATGAACACGCTGATCGCCGTCGGCACAGGCACGGCATACATTTATTCGGTGCTGGCGACTATTTTTCCGGCTTTTTTCGTCAGCAGCATCGGGCAAACGATGAATATGCCGGGAATGGAAACTACGCCAAGCGTTCCGGTCTATTTTGAGGCGGCGAGCGTTATCATTGCCTTAATTGTTTTGGGACGACTGCTTGAAGCCCGCGCCAAAGGACAAACCGGAGCGGCGATTAAAAAATTAATTGGACTTCAGGCTAAAACGGCACTCGTATTGCGCGACGGTAAAGAAATGGAAATCGAAACCGAAGCGGTCGTGCCGGATGATATTGTGCTGGTGCGTCCGGGTGAAAAGATTCCGGTTGATGGCGTTTTAGTTGAAGGAAGTTCGGCAGTTGACGAATCAATGCTGACGGGCGAATCAATCCCGGTTGAAAAGAAAACGGGCGATGAGGTTTTCGGCGCAACTATCAACAAAACAGGCGCATTTTCCTTCAAAGCCACTAAAGTCGGCAAAGACACCGCGCTTCAGCAAATCGTCAAATTGGTGCAGGACGCGCAAGGTTCAAAACCTCCGATTGCGAAATTGGCGGACACAATCAGCGGAATCTTTACGCCGATTGTGATCTGTGTTGCGATTGCGACTTTCGTGGTTTGGTTTGTCGCAGCTTCGCCGGAAGTTCGCTTTACAATGGCACTCGTCAACTTCGTGTCAGTGCTGATTATCGCCTGTCCCTGCGCTTTAGGCTTAGCAACTCCGACGGCGATTATGGTCGGAACAGGCAAGGGAGCAGAGAACGGTATTTTGATCAAGGGCGGTGATAGTTTAGAAACAGCGCATAAATTAAATACGATTGTTTTAGACAAAACCGGCAC
>CADECP010000106.1 GCA_902825875.1 uncultured Acidobacteriota bacterium | reverse complement strand
AACCTTACGGCGAATTTATGCAACTGAACTGGAGCGTGGCGCTTCAATTCTCAAAGAACGTCTGCGCGGAGCGGACGAAACGAAATGAAATATTGGTCCATCGTCGATCCTTGGCGATTATTGGCTTTTTTGTTACTCATCTTGCCGGTATTGGCGTTACTGGGATTCGGCTTGGTCTGGTTGTGGCAAAGCGGAAACTTGCAATATTGGCTAGTTGCGATGGCGTTGTGCGGAATTCTGAGTTATGGCTTGCAACATTGGTTAGTGCGGCGCGAACGCCAACTATTACGCGAATCGGTTACTGAACCGAATCCGGCTTGGCCTCCGAGTGCGAATGCTGTGTGGCAGCGGGTTGAAGCGCTGGCGCAAGGTTGTCAGCCTGAAGATTGGCCATTGGAAGAGGGCGAGTGGGTGTTGAAATTGGCGCAGCAAACGATGGAAGCCGTTGCCAACAGTTATTATCCGGATGCTGAAAAACCACTCCTTGAACTCACCGTGCCGCATACCTTGCTGATTATCGAACGTGCCAGCCGTGATTTACGCCGCGATATCGCGGAAAAAATTCCTTTCAGTCATCGCTTGACGATTGGTGATTTGTTTCGTATTCAGCGCTGGAAAACCAAGGCGGAACAATTGGTTAATTTTTATCGCGCAGGCAATATCATTATTAATCCCGTCAATGCGTTGTTGGGAGAAGCCTGGCGGCACCTGCGCGAGCGCAGCTTCGGTTTGGCGAGAGACGAATTGCATCGCTGGTTTTTACGTACCTATGTGCGCAAGGTGGGTTATTATGCCATCGACCTTTATAGTGGCCGGTTGTCGTTAGGTGATGAAGAGCCCAGCACGTCAACGCCCGTTTCGGAAGATGATTTGGCGCACGCAACAAAAACAACGACAGCAAGCAACCGTGCTGAGCCTCTGCGCATTTTGGTTTTAGGGCGCTCCAATGCGGGCAAATCAAGCTTGATTAATGCTTTGTTCGGTGAGCTTAAAGCAGCTACGGATATACTGCCCGATACCGATCCGACGATAAAGCCATTCGTGTTGTCGCGTGAAGGATTGGCCCAAGCGTTGATTTTCGACAGTCCGGGATACGATAGTCCTTCCTTTAGCAAGGAACAGATGCTAGCAGCCGCTGGCGATGCGGATTTAATTGTGTGGGTAACGCCAGCCAATCGCCCTGATCGGCAGGTTGAGCGCGATTGGCTGGATGCATTGCGTGTTTTTCAGGTTGCGCGAACTGAACGGCATGCCCCGCCGCTATTGGTGGCTGTTAGTTTTATCGACCGTTTGCGCCCTCTGAATGAATGGCAGCCGCCTTATGATTTGACGGATTCATCCAATGTAAAAGCGCTAAATATTAACCAAGCAATACGTGCGATTGCTACCGATCTGGCAGTTTCGGTCGAACACGTCATTCCGGTTTGTTTAGCCGAAGGGAAAGTTTATAACGTCGATGATGTGCTGTGGTCCGC
>CADECP010000105.1 GCA_902825875.1 uncultured Acidobacteriota bacterium | reverse complement strand
CACGAGTTTGGACAAATAAAGGGAGGCCGCTCGGCCTCCCCATGAGGCATTTGCCAGCGGTAAGCTGGTGATATGAAAAAAGAAAACGCCTCGACGAAAAGTGTACAGGAATTTCGAGATGCTGTCGTTGTCAGTTTGAAAGTCGGCAGTTCTGTTTTGCTCAATACGATTGATGCGCTGGCGGCAGGGCCGCGTCTGAGTTCTCCGGTCGAACTGACGCTCAGCGGATTGTTCGCTTATGACTGGAACAGTTTGTATCAGGCGTTGCGGCGCGCCGAAGGCCAACTGGCCGCGACGATTGAACAAGACGATTGGTTGCGCGACTTGCGCGCCGCGCGATTGAACTGGCTCAAGGATCATCCGCCGAATGCTCTGCGCGACGAGCTTGGGCAGTGGCGGGTGCGAATTCTCGACGCGAGCAATTACAATCGCCCGAAAACGCGAACGGTCGAAGTCGGCTATGTTCACGGCGCGGACGGAATGAAACCCGGCCACGGCTTGTCGTTGCTGAGCGAAAGAGTTGGCGCGGGCAGTTGGACCTTGCCGCTGGAGATCGCCTGGTTCAGCCCACAATCCGACCCGCTCAATTTCGGCGCTGAGCAAATCGAGCAGTTCGTCAAACAGCACGGCTGGTTGCCGGAGCAAGTGCTGGCCGTAGATGCGCAATACACGGTCGCGCCGTTTCTCAAACCTGTTCACGAATGCGGCGTTTCTGTGTTGGGGCGTGTGCGGAACAATCGCTGCTTCTATTTGCCGCCGCCTGAATACAGCGGCTTTGGACGCCCGGCGGTGCGCGGGCGGAAGATCAAGCTCAACGATGCGCGGACGCTGCCGCCGGTTGACGAACAAGAAGACTGGCAGCTTGAAGGCGGCGCATCGGTCGAAGTCAGTCGTTGGAACGACCTGCGAATGAAGCAATGGCCAACGCAAAAGTTGTCGCTCTATCGCGTGATCGAATACAAAGCGGATGGCAAGATGCGTTACAAACGCCCGCTCTGGCTTGTCTTCGTTGCCGCCGCCGCGCAGCGTTCGTCGCCCACGCCGCGCCAGGCCGAAGCGATTTACGACGAACGCTTCAGCATTGAACACAGCATCCGATTTTTGAAAGGCGAACTTGGAATGACGGCTGGGCAATTCAACGGCCCGGCCGCCGAAGGCCGAGTCCAAGTCTGGATCGAATTGGCAGCGACGGCTTTTTGGCACTTGTGGGTTTTGCGCGGGATGGCTGCGGCCCACACCGAGAAGCTTCCCCCTTGGTGGCGGAGCGGCAAATTGACGCCCGGAGCGGTCAAACGAATGGCGGCCGGACTTTTGATGGGTTTTGGCTGGAGCAAGCCTCAACCCAAACCCCGCGGAAAGTCGCCCGGACGAGTGACAGGAATGAAACTCGCGCCGCGCAAGCGATTCAAGGTCTACCGAAAAACCGCCTGAGAGCCGATTTCGGGACTCAAACAGCAAACTTGACCGATGACGTTGTGTAGCAGAAGGCATCATCTCAAACTAACTTTGTCCAAACTCGTG
>CADECP010000104.1 GCA_902825875.1 uncultured Acidobacteriota bacterium | reverse complement strand
GAGAGATTCAGTCAACTGACACCTCTAAGGCTCGCGCTTTGCGAGCCTTCTTGACCTTTTCGACGTGGAGCTTGACGCGAGTAATCGTCGTCTGCTTCACGCCCTTAAATTCGCCGTGCCCTTTTATCGTGGCGTCAACGATGACGGTATTGTCCGTCTCGGTCAGGGTTGGGTCTGGCGTGCCAGAGGCGAACCACGTTGCCAGGTTGCCAGCCGTTGTGCGGTATCGGCAAACAGTGGTCAATCCGTATTCGTTATTGACCTGCCGTGACGACTCGAAAGTCACGGTCAACGTGACGCGCTCGCCAATCGCGCCAAAGTGATGCGATGTTTCCATCGCAGACTCTGCGCGCTGCGCCATCTCGCGTTGGTAGCTCATCACCATCGCCGCCGCAAACCCAAATTCGCGCGACGTGAGCGATGCTGAGCGGGCAATGACTGACAGGTTGTAGAGATAGTCACTGTCCGAACCGCTGAAGCTGCGCGCCCATTCGCGCGCAGCTTCAGCGGTGGATTCGTCGCCGGATTCGACAGCAAACCGCGCATGATCGCGGCGGTCTTTTTCCGTTACGGGCGGAGTAAAAAGAAAACTCAATGTGTCCGCCGTCGCGCGGCGCGCTTGTTCCCGTGCATTTTTGCGCGACAGGAATCCATCAAGGCGGATAATCGCCGCCGCTTTAACCAGCACGTCATCAACTGAGAAACGCGAGACACCCGAACCCGTGCCGTCGAAAAACTCATTGTCCTCTGCGCCGCCGCAAAGGTCATCCAACTCCGCCAGCATTTCCGCCATCGCCGCGAACGACTGAGGATCATCGGTGTTGAGAAAATCGCCCAGACAGGTTGAGCCGACAACCTGATGTGCGTTGCTCTCAATTGAGCGCAACACAAAAACATCACTGCGACGACGATCCTGCTTGCAGTGGTCGCACTGGCCGAAGCGGGCGCGAAACGATTCAGGAACGACAGCGCCTTCGATTGCGCGCATCAGCCCCATTTCCGAGCCGTCTTCGGATTCAACGCGCTGCAATGTGGCAGCGAACGCCCAGCCATTGATGCAAGGCGCGTCGCCCGTGACAGTGACGGGGAATGTGCGGCGAAACTGGCCGGTTGGCAGTCCGCCGACTTCGATAGCAGTGTCAATAGGCTCGCCAACGGCGAGAATGACGGGCGCGAAACCTAACCTGAAAGCGCGCTTATTTATCTTTTCGATGCGGTTGGTGAGCGGGGCTAGATTGCGTTCTGGTATTTGATAAGTTGTCATTCTAATAAATCTCCTTTTTGACTATATCCAACGCCAGAAGTATAGCAAATTACAACTTCCCTGTCTATAGGATTGGCTATAGCTTGCGAGATTATTCTGCAATTTCATTCAGCGCCGCATGCTGCTTTTCAACGCGACCAACTTCCTCAATCGCCCGATCCAGTAGTTTCTTTGTTTTTTCCAGCGCCAGCGCCTTAGCTTCCGCAATTGATTCCAGTGCCAGTTTCTTGCTCAGGGTTTTGGGGTGGTAATAGGTTGTGCCGTAAATGTCCGCTATTTTACACACCTGATACTGAAGCGGCGTTTCCTTTATGACTCGCATTTCAGTAATTGAAATGCTGTTGTAGGTATCCGTCACCACATAGACTTTTTGCTTCATTCACTCGCGCCTCCCCGCG
>CADECP010000103.1 GCA_902825875.1 uncultured Acidobacteriota bacterium | reverse complement strand
CGGGTTGACTTGCTGCAAGGCTTTGAGACGTTCGATTTCCGGGGTGAAGGTTTGCCGGATACGGTTTTCGGCGGCGGTGATGAGTTGCGGGGCTTGCGTGTTGGCTTGTTGTTCGCTGACCGTCAGCAGTTCGCGGATGGCGTCTTCTTTCAATTGAATCACTTGCTTGGCGATGCCGGTTGCAACCGGTTGCAAGTGTTGATTAACCGAGTCGTGGTCGAGATGCGGATAATCGCTGTTGCCTTGCTCGTCGAGCAGAATACGGATCACCGTGGGCGGCAGGTAGCGGTTGCTTTGCTGCACGTTTTGCCCGCTGGCTTCGAGCACAAACAGGGTTTCCAGCAATAGAGTGCCTGGTTGGATTTTTTTGTGTTTCATCGTCACCACCACGGCATTACCGCTTTCATGGTTTAGAATCCGTTCCATCGCGTGCGTAACCATCGGATGCTCCCATGTCAAGAAGTGCATATCTTCGTTACTTAGTGCGACATCGCGCATGTAGGTGATGGTTGAGCCTTCGTCTTGCAAACCGGGAAATGGCAGACTCATATGCTCGCTCGGTTCGATCAAATAGCTGCCAACGCGGTGTTCTTCAATATGCACGCCGCAGCAATCGAACACTGTTTCCATATATTCCGGCAACGCTGGATCGGCATCTTGAGCACGTGCTTCCTGATACAGTCTGTCCCCGACAGCAGGACGGAAAGAGTTATATTCCAGCAACTTATCACGTCCGCGATCCAAAGCATCGTTAAGGACTTGGTTGGCCGATTGCGTAGTGCCGATCAAACCTGCGAGTGCGTTGATGTCAATCTGGCGTTGATGCAGTGCACCAATGAGCCCGTCTTCCACTTGCCCAAAAACGGTTTGACCGGCTGGACAGGTTTTTTCGAACGCATTTAAGCCTTCGTGATACCAATGAAACATCACCGCCAACGCACTATTTTCCAGATAGGGCACATGAATTTGGATGGTTTCGGTTTGGCCGATGCGATCCAAGCGGCCGATGCGTTGTTCGAGCAGATCGGGGTTGAGCGGCAGATCGAACAGTACCAGATGATGAGAAAACTGGAAATTTCGGCCTTCGCTGCCGATTTCCGAGCACACCAGCATTTGACTGCCAGATTCCTTGTCGGCAAAGAATGCCGCGGCGCGGTCGCGCTCGACCAGACTCATGCTTTCGTGAAATACCGGAATGAACTGGCCAGTTTTTTCTTTCAACGCTTGCGCCAGATCGCGCACGGTTTGTGCGTTGGCGGTAATAACCAATACTTTTTCCGGCTTCAGTCGTTTCAGTGTCGCGCGTAGCCAATCGATACGCGGATCGATTTCGGTCCAGTACGGTTGTTCCGGCTCGGCTCTGACCTGGTACAGCAATTCGGGGCACAGCAGCAATTGCGGCTTGGATAATTGTGTGGTTTCAAACGTTAGCAGGCATTGCTGATATTCGATCGGTAACGCCAGCGGATCAGCAATGAGTTTGCGCTCAGGAAATCCTTTGACCGCTGCGCGCGTATTACGAAACAAAATACGCCCGGTGCCGTGGCGATCCAGCAATAAATCAGCCAACATTTTTCTTGCTTGCCGGCTTTGTTGTTCATCGGATTGTTTATCTTGTAATTGTGCCAGCAATGTTTGCGACTGGTCCGGATTGGTGGTTGACAGAATCGTTTGTTTAACTGCATCGCTCAAATCCTGATTTTCGAGCAATACTTCCACTGCTTCAGCAATGGGCTCATAGGA
>CADECP010000102.1 GCA_902825875.1 uncultured Acidobacteriota bacterium | reverse complement strand
TGGAGTGCGATGAGTGTATTGACCGCTACCTGAGCGAGGCGGCGGAAGAGCGAAGCGTAATCGTGGACAAAAGGACGGTGAACAATGACGACAGATAAAAACTCGATTCCTGCCAACCGCTTTGTTTATTGGGTTGCGTACCACTTCAACACAAAGCCTGATTGGCAGCTTGCCACGCGCAATGGATTCGGCGGTGTCAGGGTAAACTCGGACGCCGCTGCAACTTCGCTGGCGTGGATGGAAGCTACGCGCGAGTGGATCAAGGCGCAGAATCCAGAATACGTCGAAGTGCTAATTGTCAACGTAATGCGACTGCCTGCGGACGAGCGATGGGAGGAAAATGACAGATAGCATCATCACCCAAACCGTCAACACGATCATCCAAATTGAGATGGAAGAGCGCAACCTATCCCGCGCAGATATGGCGCGACGGCTTGAAATCAGCCCGGTCACTGTGACAAAGGCACTTAACAACAATCAGCGCGATTGGCGAATTACCACGCTAGACGATTGGGCGAACGCGATGAACTGCGACTTACACGTAGAATTTCGAGCGCGACAGGATGAACCAAAGGAAAGATGATTAGTTCTGTCACCACAACCCAAAACGCCCTCGCGCCGCCTTCGCCTGTCGCCGAATGGCACGCGCACCTTGACCTACAAGTGCGCGCTGGTCAGATGGCCAAAGACACGGCCACGACATACCGGCACGGAATGCGGAAACTGACCGAATGGGCAAGCCAGCAAGAAAGCTGGAATCGGACGCTGATACTGGAATGGGTTGCCGCGCTCAAGGCCGAAGGCAAGGCAGTAAAGACGATTTCGATTTGGCTGACGGGCGCTCGCAATTTCTTTCAATGGATGCTGAGCGAAGGGCGAATCACGGTTGACCCAACGGCAGGCGTCAAAGTCGGCGGCATCGGCACGCCTGGCGGACGCAAAAGACGCCTGCAATTGACAGAGGCGGAAGTTGTCAAATTGAAGGCAATGTTAAGAACAGGGAAGATAATAGGTGATGCTACCTAGCTTTCGTGCTATTATCCGACAATGGAAATTGACTACACCAAACAGCACCCGGTTAAGAAGATCAAAAAGCGTTCAATCGCTGGCCGATTTCTCGCAAAGATCGTTGTCAGCGAAGTCTTATTTCATGAAGGCTCGGCGTGTTGGGAATGGCAGCCTAAGCTTGATGGCGGTGGCTATGGGAGGTTTCGCACTGAGGATGAGCATTACGCGCACAGAACGGCTTACAAGCTGTTTGTCGGTTCAATCCCAGACGACAAAGAAATTGACCATCGCTGCCGTCGTCGCCATTGCGTAAACCCGCTCCACTTGGAAGCCGTGCCGCACAAGATCAACCAGGAGCGAATGGCCGAAGCAAAGACGGAGTGCGTTAAAGGCCATCCGTTCACGCCTGAGAATACTTTCAAAATGAAGTCCGGGCGCGGCTGCAAAATCTGCCGTTACCAGCGAGTAAAAGAATGGCGTGAGCGTAACCCTGAACATGCACGACGGATCAACACGGAATCGAAACGGAACTGGCGGCAAAAACAGGCTAAATCCGATAATATCGTTCGGTGAAAACCTTAAGACCCATTATCAGACGCACTAAATCTAATCTTTGCTCGGACATTCGAGCTGCGAACTCCGGCGACTGGCTGAGATTGCCAAAACTGAAGACTTGTATCTTGCCTGCTGGTGTGCGCCGCTGAAATGTCACGGCGACATCGTGAAGGCTGAGATTGAGCG
>CADECP010000101.1 GCA_902825875.1 uncultured Acidobacteriota bacterium | reverse complement strand
TTAGTGCAGCAGGTAGGCAGCAACACACCCGGCAATAACCGCTATTGCACACAAAACAGCCCAAACCAGTGCTCCGGCTGACGTTTCTTTTCGCATTGCATTCATTTTGATTTTCCCCTTCGGATAAAGGGAACAGGTAGGCTCTTGAAATTTCCCGGCATCGCGCTTCTAATCCACGCAATCCGGCAACGCTATTCTGGCTCCAACCTGTTCGGCGTTGTTCGGTAGGGCTGGGCATCGTTGCGTGATGGCCAGCCCGTTTTGCTCTGGCATTATCCCACTAGCGCCAGAGCAGGGCAATTGCTAAATGCGGTCACAGCGGCGACGGTTGCCGATAAATATCGTAACTCACGATTTGCAGCCCATCGCCGCGATTCTCCGGCGTCCATCGGTCGTCTTTGTCATTGTCCGTCGCTCGCGCTTTCGACGCCGCGCGAGAGGCCATGCTCAAGTGGTAACAAAATCAGGTCGAGCAATCTCCGTTTCCGACAACCAACCAGCAAGCAAATAACTCTGCGTGAATGATTGCGCGGGATTGCCGCGAGTGAAATTGAGTAAAGAACGGACGGCGGACAAAGTTGATAAAATTGTCAGCCGTCAGAGAGGGAATAAACCATAGTCACCACTCCGTGAGGCACACCTTGATAAATTGTCAATTAGACGCGCGAGAATTGGACAAACACGTCCATTTCAAGCTGCACTAAATTCCAAAAACCGAACTCTTGCGGCTTCTCTCCGCGCCAAAGACAGCCATAAACCATCCCATTTTTCCTAAAATGCTTTATAAAATGCCAGTCATTAAAAACGTATTCCATCGCTTCCGCCTTTCTGCCGCATCACGCGGCCATTGTTCGCCAATTTTCGCCGCACGCCTCATTCCCATTGCACAACAGCAGGCACGCGCGGCATAGGTTCATCTGCTCAACACAGCCGCACAGGTGCAGCCGGTCAGCCCTGTCCTGATATTCGCCGCACCGCTCGCATTGGCGATGGACGGCTTGGGCGATGATGTGGAGCAGAGGGAGTTCGTTCATAGCGATCTCACTATCTTTTCGATCATCGTAATCGCGCTGTCGCTGCCGGGCATTCGTGCTAGCCATTCCCGCAACGTCTGCGGAGAAATGTCTGTTGCCCGCGACTTCGCTCTAAAGACTTCGCGCAATCGCTCTTTCGCCTGCGCTTCCATTAGATCGTGCGCGCCAAGCCATCCCCGAACATCGTGGCGATTGTGAAATCCCATTTTGTCCAATTCGCGCCAGAATGCGCCGTAGGGCGTCGGCTCTTTGGGCGGCTTCGGTTCGCGCTTTTCCTTCGCGGGCAACGTCTCGCCCGGCGCAAACTCAAAACGCATCGGGATATCGCTTTCCGCCGACCGGATTGCACCTAAAAATGCGTGCATATCCGTCGGGTATACGTCCAGTTTGACCTTTGTTGCCTTGCCGCACTTGCCGACAACGGTGCTGATTGGCGGCAGCGCGGCAGGCAGTGTGCAAATTCGTTCGTCTTTGAAGAAAATCGTCAAAGCCAGTGCACGGCCTTTCAACAGGGAAATCGTCTGCGCGATAGCGTTGTCCGTTGGCACGCAGATCAATTCCAAGCGCGGCGGCTCGCCCAATGTCCAGTGATGCAACGATCCTCGAAAGGCTACAGGTTCGCTCACGCCGTCACCTCGATCCCATTCACAATTTTCGACACGACCACGCCATTTGCGGTCAACCAAACCGTTTCGCCGCGCTCTGCCGCCTCAACTGCGTGAGATGCGGCATCGCCGAGTTGCGTAACCTC
>CADECP010000100.1 GCA_902825875.1 uncultured Acidobacteriota bacterium | reverse complement strand
TCCGGTCAAAGCGCGGGAAGTTGCTGCTCGACACTTCGATGCGGATGCGGTGGCCGGCCTGGAAGAAATTGCTGGTGGTCATGGCTTGCAACTTCACTTTGTAAACCTTGCCCGATTCCATCCAGACCTGCGGTTTGTCGTACCCATTGCGGTAACGCATTCGCTGGATCGTTTCGTCCAGGTTGTAGGCGCGTCCGTCCGGCAGTACGTCAATCAGCTTGACCGTGAAGTCGGTGTCTTTCACATCCGACGAAACATAAAGCGTGACTTCGATGGGGCCGCTGACTTCGACGCCTTCTTTCAGCGGTTCGGTGCTGTACACCAGAATGTCCTGGCGCTCTTCCATCTTGCGCTGATCGAAGGAACCGCCCTGCACGGCGTTGCCCGTGCAGCAAACGTTGCCGCCAAACGAAGGCACTGGATTCATCGGATCGTAATCGAATTTGTCAGGAGCATCCGTCGCCGGAGCCGTCAGGCTCAACACGCCGTCGCCTGCGCCAGTGTTGGCTTTGCCGTTGCTGGACAGGTAATAGGTCATCGGTTGCGCTCCAACTGGCGGCCAAGTGTCCGACGACTGCCATTTGTTGATACCCATCGTGAAGTAACGAACCTTGGGCATTTTTTCCAGAATGCCGTTCGCTTCGCCTTTCAGAAAGTGATCGAACCAGCCCCAGGTCAGTTCGTCGTAATTCAATCGCGCGTCGCCCATGCTGCGTTCACCGACGATTGTGTTTTCGGTCGCGCGTTTGTAGGCGCAGTGCAGCGTAGGCGCGATGACGGCGTATTGCTGATTGGCGATGTCCGCCCGCGCGGTTTTGCGGACGTGGTTGTAAGCCGCGAGGTTCGGGCCGACCGACACGTCATACCAGGACATAAACCAGAAACCGGGCACGTTGATTTTCATGTTGTCGTGAACCAGTCCGCCCTTGTACCAGGCTGGATCGTTCGGAGTGCGTTTAATCATCGCGCCTTTGGTGTCTACTGGCATTTCGTCGGCAAAGATTCCGTGCGGGCCGTCAACGGCTTTCATAATGTCCATCGTCGGCAAATGCCGCAGAGCTTGCGACCAATCCACCGGCGGAAGCTGTTGCGCCAGATCGAACGATTTTGACGCGCGAACCAAATCTTCGCGCGAAGTGTTCGGCGGAAACTGCGGACGAATCTGATTCTGTTCGCCGTACAACCAGGCGATGAACAGCATTTGCACGGCTCCGCCGCGATACCAGTTTCCCTGTTCGTAGTATTCGCCGAAACGGCCAACGCCCGCGCCGAAGCCTTGCGGAATCATTGCCGCAAACGCCGGGTTGCCTTGAGCCGCAACGGCCATTTGCCATTCAGCCGTCGAAGAACAGCCAATCGTGCCGACTTTGCCGTTTGACCACGACTGGCTGGAAATCCATTTCAGCGCGTCGTCGCCGTCGCTCAAGGGAGCGCCCAAAATGTCGTAATTGCCTTCGCTGAAAAAGTGGCCGCGCTCGTTCATCGTGATGTGGGCGTAACCGCGTTTGACGGCATCAAGCTGCGTGCTCATGTCGCTGATGACGCGGTTGCGAACGTCCCAGTAATTGAAGTTGTACGGCGTGCGAACGAACACCGTCGGATATTTCTTCGTGGCGTCTTTTGGGCGATACACATCGGCGGCCATTCGTTTGCCGTCGCGCATCGGAACCATGACCTTGCGTTCGACGACGGCGATTTCCTGAAGCTCTTTTTCGATGGCATTGCGCCGCGCAATCATTTCGGGAGTGAGCGGGCCGCCGCGCTGTCCTGAAACAATCTGCACTGCCGAAACAAAACCGATCACGGCCAGCAACAATGTCCAAACAAGCTTTCTTTTTAGGTGGCTTTTCATGTGGGTGCTCCTTGATGGAAAAGACGCCGGAACTGCGCGTCAGA
>CADECP010000099.1 GCA_902825875.1 uncultured Acidobacteriota bacterium | reverse complement strand
TCCGGTCAAAGCGCGGGAAGTTGCTGCTCGACACTTCGATGCGGATGCGGTGGCCAGCCTGGAAGAAATTGCTGGTGGTCATGGCTTGCAGCTTCACTTTGTAAACCTTGCCCGATTCCATCCAGACCTGCGGTTTGTCGTAGCCGTTGCGGTAACGCATGCGCTGGATGGTTTCGTCCAGGTTGTAGGCGCGTCCGTCCGGCAGCACGTCAATCAGTTTGACCGTGAAATCGGTGTCTTTCACGTCCGACGAAACGTAAAGCGTGACTTCGATGGGGCCGCTCACCTCCACGCCTTCTTTCAGCGGTTCGGTGCTGTAAACCAGAATGTCCTGGCGTTCTTCCATCTTGCGCTGATCGAAGGAACCACCCTGCACCGCGTTGCCCGTGCAGCAAACGTTGCCGCCAAACGAAGGCACAGGATTCATCGGATCGTAGTCGAATTTGTCAGGGCTATCGGTCGCCGGAGCCGTCAGGCTCAACACGCCGTCGCCTGCGCCGGTGTTGGCTTTGCCGTTGCTGGACAGGTAATAGGTCATCGGCTGCGCTCCGACAGGCGGCCACGTGTCGGACGATTGCCATTTGTTCAGCCCCATCGTGAAGTAACGAACCTTCGGCATTTTTTCCAGGATGCCGTTCGCTTCGCCTTTCAAGAAGTGATCGAACCAGCCCCAGGTCAGTTCGTCGTAATTCAACCGAGCGTCGCCCATGCTTCGTTCGCCGACGATGGTGTTTTCGGTCGCGCGTTTGTAAGCGCAATGCAGCGTAGGCGCGATGACGGCGTATTGCTGGTTGGCAATGTCAGGCCGAGCCGTTTTGCGCACGTGGTTGTAAGCCGCCAGATTCGGCCCGACCGAAACGTCGTACCACGACATGAACCAGAATCCGGGCACGTTGATTTTCATGTTGTCGTGAACCAGCCCGCCCTTGTACCAGGCCGGATCGTTCGGCGTGCGTTTGATCATCGCGCCTTTGGTGTCCACAGGCATTTCGTCGGCAAAGATTCCGTGCGGGCCGTCAACGGCTTTCATGATGTCCATCACCGGCAAATGCCGCAGAGCTTGCGACCAATCCACCGGTGGCAGTTGTTGCGCCAAGTCGAAAGACTTCGCCGCACGAACCAAATCTTCGCGCGAAGTGTTTGGCGGAAACTGCGGACGAACCTGATTCTGTTCGCCGTAAAGCCAGGCGATGAACAGCATTTGAACCGCTCCGCCGCGATACCAGTTGCCTTGTTCGTAATACTCACCAAAACGCCCAACGCCCGCGCCGAAGCCTTGCGGAATCATTGCCGCAAACGCCGGATTGCCCAACGAAGCGACAGCCATCTGCCATTCGGCAGTCGAAGAACAACCAATCGTGCCGACTTTGCCGTTTGACCATGACTGGCTGGAAATCCATTTCAGCGCGTCGTCGCCATCGCTGAGCGGAGCGCCCAAAATGTCGTAATTGCCTTCGCTGAAAAAGTGGCCGCGCTCGTTCATCGTGATGTGCGCGTAACCTCGTTTGACGGCGTCAAGTTGCGTGCTCATATCGCTGACCACTCGGTTGCGAACGTCCCAGTAATTGAAGTTGTACGGCGTGCGCACGAACACCGTCGGATACTTTTTCGTGGCGTCTTTCGGGCGATACACATCGGCGGCCATTCGTTTGCCGTCGCGCATTGGAACCATGACTTTGCGTTCGACGACGGCGATTTCCTGAAGCTCTTTTTCAATGGCGTTGCGCCGCGCGATCATTTCGGGAGTGAGTGCGCCGCCGCGCTGACCTGAAACAATCTGCGCTGCCGAAGCAAAACCGATCACGGCCAGCAATAATGTCCAAACAAGTTTTCTTTTTGTATGGCTTTTCATGTGGGTGCTCCTTGATGGAAAAGACGCCGGAACTGCGCGTCAGA
>CADECP010000098.1 GCA_902825875.1 uncultured Acidobacteriota bacterium | reverse complement strand
TGTGACAACGTTTCCAGATGCCGCAACAGTTCCGCCGCAAGCTCGCCCAATTCCTCACGTGTGAGGATTGCATCAATTCCCACACACAGAGAATCCACATTCACGGCTGCGTATCCGCCGCTGGCCAAAACGTCAACCTGCTCGCTCAACAGGGAAGAGAGGCGGTTCAATTCCCCACACGTTTTATCCGGCCACTCAGCCACGATTGCCGCCATTTCCAGCAATGGAAAGTCGGACGGCTTCCTCGCGGTAGGCTTCGAGAGATTGGCGACATACTCTTGCTTTATCGCCGATGCTTTGCTCGCAGATTTGCTTGCGCTTCTCATAATCAAATCCTCTCATGTATTTCCACACAACGGCAGACAGATAGCCGACGTGTTGCGTCTTTTTTTGCTTTTCCCCACTAACAGGATCAAGCCACTCGATGACCGCCAACAGCCGCCAACTCAATTCCCCATCGGTGCGCTTATTCGATGCGCGCCATTCGCAGTGTGGAATATGCGGCGGTTGATCGTTGCGGATTTTCGGTTGCCGCCCAGCTTTCCCCACACGTGTGGAATCGGGTTCAATCCACACGTGTGGGGATTGAGGCTTTTCGTTGATTGGCAACGACTTAGCGGCAGACGTGTTTTCTTCGCTCTGGTGGGGATTGGCGTTCTCGGTGGGGATTATGGCTACAGAATCCAGCCCCTTGCCACTCCCCAGCCGCGCCAGTTCCTCGGCTAATTCCGCCCGGTTGCCATCTGCCACAGGCCGAACGCCCACTCGCGCAGGCTGCCTGTTTGCGGCGGGTGGAGCGTGTTGAAACCTTCCCAGATTAGCCCTGCTCCCGCCGCCAAAACGAGCATCACGAATAACCGGCTGATCGTCGTTACTGTGAATTTCATCACATTCCGTGCTTTCTTCATTTTCCACCCTTTGGGCAGAGACGGGGCTAGTCTCTGCCCGGTTCGGTTGCGCTGTCTGGTCTGCCTCACTCGGTTGCGCGGGAAGTGAGGCGGTTATTTTGGGTCATTTTCGCTGCTTGAGTTAATCATGGCGATTTGCCCAAACTGGCGGCGCAAGTTTTCAGCCAGCGATTTATCGCCTAACTTAGAAAGCGCCTCTTCAGCGCGAGCGTGGGTTAAGGCGATCTTGCTGATAGCGTCAACGGCTTCGTTGGCGGTTTCAAGCTGCTCATTTAAGAACTGAACCCGCGCACGATCCAAAGCGCTTTCGGCCTGCATCTCGGCCTTTGCGCCAACAAGCTCCGCGCGGGCAATCGCCGTTCGCTGTTCGGCTTTTGCGCGCTCTTTGCTGATGGCTGATTGCCAGTGGGCGATTTTGAGCCAAAACGCAGCACCGGCTATCAATCCGATCAAAACAAACAAGGCCAAATAGTCGGCGTAAAACTGGATTTCGTTAGCAGCTTGGCGAATAACGCCGGTATGCTTCCACCATTCAATTGAAGCGTGAGTGGCAGAAACCGTCGTCAATACGATGGCACACGAAATCAGCGCCATTCGATATTTGCCGGACGATTTCGGTATGCCTTGCCAACAGAAAAAGGCCATCACTTCAAGAATGATCGCCAAACTACCGATGACGTACCCCATCGCGCCTTCAACCGTATTGGAAAAGAATTTCCAACTAAGAATCCCACAGATTCCCAGCACGGCAATTTCCGCAATCGTGGCCACATTGTTCAGGTTGGCCATTTTGAAGGATTGAGCTTCCTCGTTTAACGAAATTTCCTCTTTTTGTCGGGCATCGCCGTCGTGCAGGATTTTCTTAAACGGCAACAATGATGCAGGCATTTGATTTTCTCCTTCGGGTAAAGGGAACAGGCGGCCATCGTACCCGCGCCGTTCCGGTTAATTTTAGTGCAGCAGGTAGGCAGCAACACACCCGGCAATAACCGCTATTGCACACAAA
>CADECP010000097.1 GCA_902825875.1 uncultured Acidobacteriota bacterium | reverse complement strand
GCAAACCGCGATAATTGCAGACAATCCCTCGCCGCCCGCAAAAAGTAGTTGAGCGGGGGCGGGTGATGTGGTAGGATGTGCGCGTCTGGCGTGGCTACCAGATGTTGAAATTTGAACTTTCGTTTTGACTGAGAACCAAACCGAAAGTGCGGTAAATTGGCCGCGTTGTGTGATGCTTTTGTGCGTCAACCCTTGCCAAGGGGTTGGTTCTCATTAAGCGCAGGGCATCACAGAGCGCGGCCTTTTTCTTTTCCACCAAGCCCCTGGCGGAATGGGCGGGATTTATGTCTTCTTGTCTGATTGATGAGCGATCTATTGCGCTTCAGCCGACGCTGATAAGAATCTTTGGATTTGAACGCGCAGCCGTGTTACAGCAAATCCACTTTCACTTGCAAAACTTAAAATCCGGCAAGGTAATCGAAGGCCAAAAATGGGTTTGGAACACATATGACGATTGGGCGGAGAACGATTTTCCTTTTTGGGAACCGCGCACGGTTCGCAAGTGGTTTTCAAAACTGGAAGAAGAAGGGTTATTGGTTTCGGCTCAATTCGACAAGTCTGACTGGAATCGGCGCAAGTATTACCGGATTGACTATGACGCTTTTAATGCCAAAACGAGCGCATCGAAGCGTCACGATGATGACACATCGGACAGTCACGATGATGACACATCGAAGCGGCATGATGGTGACTGTTCATGTATAGGAACAAAGATTACTACAGAGAATACAACAGAGAGAGAGAAACCGCTCTCTGTGGATTTAGACAACTTTGAAAATAAATGCAGCACCTTTGACAGCTTGGTCTTGAAAGCCGCCAAGCTTAGCTACGTGGACAACACGCTTCAGCGACAATTGATTAAAACAACCGCCGCGCTTATCCAGCTAAAAGCAACCGAGCCAGAAATAGTTCAATTTATTGAAAGCCGCGAAAAGTCCGTTCCTGTAAATTTCTTTATTCAGCGGTTTGAAGCGTGGCGAGGTGATAAAACGTTACCCGCCCCCGTTTGCAAATTGTTCAAATGCGACCACTGCCAAGACACCACTTCGATTACAGTGAAAACCGAAACAGGCGTCCGCTACGTTGACTGCCCTCAATGCCAGCCGGGAGAAAATCAATGAGCCAATCTGGATTTGTTGACAAAAGAGTGTTTGACCGCCTGTTGCCAGCCGACAAAGAGGCGGAGCGGATGATTCTCGGTGTAATCCTGCTGGATAACGATTTGCTGGCCGAAGCTGCTGCGAAATTGCAGCCGGAAGATTTTTACTCGCGGTCACACCAAACAATCTGGCGCGCAATGCTGAGGCTCGCGGCGCGGCGTGAAGATGTTGATCCGCTAACGCTGAAATCTGAGCTTGGCGAGGATGGTTTGGAGCGCGTGGGCGGCTTGGCGTTTATCGGCTCTCTGTTTGACGGCGTGCCGCGATTTTCCAACATTGACGCCTATGTGACACTTGTTCGCCGGGCAGCAATTCGTCGGGATTTGATTCTGGCCAGCTACAAAATCGCCGACGATGCCTACACGGGCGAAGATATTGCAGAGGAAATTTTGGCCAAGTCAAACCAGCGACTTGCTGAAATTGACGCTCACCGAAGCAGTTCCAAGCTTGTGACAGCAAGTGAGGCGGGATGGGCAAGGCTTGGTGAGGTCGAGGATTTTCAGGCCATCGGACGGGCGATTTGGGGGATTGGGACAGGTATCTACGACTTTGACCGTCTAACCGGCGGATTGATGCGCGGCGACCTGCATGTACTTTGCGCGAGGCCATCGGTTGGCAAGACGGCGCTTGGCGTTCGGTTGATGGACGGCGTGGCGACAAGCCCCTACAACGAAAAACCTGTCCAAGTATTCTTTACAGCCGAAATGTCTACGAAGCAGATCATTGACCGGTGGCAGTACGGCAAGGCGCGGATTGACCAGATGAGACTACGAACCAATCGCCTGACGTCAGACGACTACCGCGCTTTGTCGAACGCTCAGAC
>CADECP010000096.1 GCA_902825875.1 uncultured Acidobacteriota bacterium | reverse complement strand
TTTCAAAGCCGTCACCGGACGGGTTAGATAAGAAAAATTTGTGAGACATCGTTCCTCCGTGCCGCGCGGGGCGGCGGGTTATTCAGCGCGACATAAGAGCGGTAGGTTATGTCTCATTCGCTTTTTGCCGTTCTTGAATCGTTTGCTGAAGTTTGAACAAAATTATCAACACGCCTTCCATTGTCGTTTCTACGAACTCAAACTTCTCGAAAGGCTCCGATTCAATTTTGATCGTAAAGCCGTTGTCTACTCGCTGGATCAAAATTTTCTTCAATGGATATTCGTCCATCACACCTCCATCAAAAAGCTACTTGACGACTCGTTCGGCTGCGCCGTCAGGTAGACGTTCGTTATTGCAATGCTCGAATGTCCAAGCGTTTCGCTGGCCATCATTCGCCCTCAATCCCGTAGCTGATTACTCTTTCGGCTGCATCGCTCAGCCGTCGCGTTTCGCTCAAGTAAATCTCTGTCGTTTGCAGGCTGTTATGTCTCAGAGTCTTCTGCACGTTGCGAATATCCGCGCCGCCGCGAATCATTGCCAGTGCTGCTTTGTGGCGTAGGCTGTGAACCGTCTTAACGCCGTCGCCCAAGATGCCAGCCTTTTTGAATGCTTTTTTTATGTTCGCCCGAAGCGTCTGACGTGAAATCCGGCGTGGCTTTTTGCTGCGCTCGGTGACGAATAACGCGCCTTTCGTGTGTTTGCGCTCCGCAAGCTCAGCCAGGTAAGCGCGCACAACATCACGCGCCGACTTGGACGCAATCACAAGCGGCTCATCCTTTTCGCTCCGGCCTTTGCCTTGAACGTACAAAAGCATATCGTTGCCGTCGCCTGTCTTCAGGTCTTCAATGTCAGCCCGCTGAAGCTCCACGCCACGCGCTCCGGTGTAGAGCATTATCCAGATTAAAGCCTTGTCACGGTTGGACAGGGAAGCCAGCTTCATCAAGTTTGCGACTTCCTCATCTGTGAGCGGTTCGCGCTTGTGGCGATTGCCGGGATTCTTGCCAGCCTTGACGCCCGCTGTCGGATCAACCTGGATTCGCCCCTCGCTCAGCATCCATTGAAAGAAACAGCGAGCGCCCGTCAGCCAAATCGAAACCGTCTTTACGGCTTTGCCCTCGGCCTTGAGCGCGGCAACCCATTCCAGAATTAGCGTTCGATCCCAGCTTTCTTGCTGGCTTGCCCACTCGGTAAGCTTTCGCATTCCTTGCCGGTAGGTCGTGGCCGTGTCTTTGGCCATCTGGCCAGCGCGCACTTGCAAGTCAAGGTGCGCGTGCCATTCGGCGACGGGCGATGATGGCGCGATGGCGGTTGCGGTTGTGGTGAGACAGAATGATTTGTAATTATTTCTCGCTATGAGGCAATCACCACAATTACAAGTTGTTGGGTGATGACCAGAAAGATAGCTTGCGGCCTCTAGCGAGTCCATGAAGCCTTTACATTCACCTTCTTTCTCTGTCAATTGCAGGCGTCTTTTGCGTCCGCCAGGCGTGCCGATGCCGCCGACTTTGACGCCTGCCGTTGGATCAACCACGATTCGCCCTTCGCTCAGCATCCATTGAAAGAAATTGCGAGCGCCCGTCAGCCAGATCGAAACCGTTTTTACCGCCTTGCCTTCGGCCTTCAAGGCAGACACCCATTCCAGAATCAGCGTCCGGTTCCAGTTTTCTTGCTGACTTGCCCACGTCATCAGCTTCCGCATTCCGTTGCGGTAAGTCGTCGCGGTATCTTTGGCCATCTGACTGGAGCGCACTTGCAAATCAAGGTGCGCGTGCCATTCGGCGATTGGCGAAGGCGGAGCGAGGGCGTTGGTTGTGGTGGCTATTTCTCCCATATTTCATCGCCTTCCAATCGTTGCCACCCGATAATAAGCACTTTGAAATGTTTCGGCTCTGACTGTCGAAGCCACGCTGCGGCAGATTCAACCCAGGTCAGTGAGTCGGCCAGAACTGGCGAGAATAGCCGCGAGCCGCCAAAGCCGCTGCCCGTTGACGATT
>CADECP010000095.1 GCA_902825875.1 uncultured Acidobacteriota bacterium | reverse complement strand
CGGCGAAGCGTCCACCGATGCCAACGGCGAGATTTCGATTCGCGGATTTCGCGGTGAGTACGATGTGACGGTTGTCGTCAACGAGAAGTCCAGTCCCGCGAAGTTTGCGATTGGCCCGTCGGCGAACATCAAACTGCGGATTGATTAAACACGAAGAAACGAAGGAACGAAGGAATTCCAATCTGTCATCCGGAGCGTACTCGCGAAGGATCAAGCCGGCCGCACAAAGACGCTAAAGTAATCGGATCGCTCCTGAAGCGAGCCAGATCCTTCGGAGTACCTCAGTTCGACTTTAGCCATTTCAGAGCGTCATTGTGTAAGGCTTAGTTGATCCAGCAAGCTGTTCCGTAGTTTTGCCGGGAGTTTTTTCAGGGCATCATGCATTTTGGACTCCGCAAAAACTGTTTGGCACCACAGCGAGCGGCGTACGGCGGCAAGGGCGTCGCTGAAGGTGATGTGGGATTTGGGGTACCATTCTTTGGATCGGGGCTGGGCTTTGCCGGCGGCTGTGAGTTTGTGGAACAAAAGGCACACCAAGCTGTAGCAACCCAGCAGGCAGGGAACGGTCCTGAGCACACTTTGCTTTTTCCAGTTGCGTGGGCTGGTGAGCCCCAGATGTTCTTTGCATTCCTGGAACATCACCTCGATGTTCCATCGGCTGGTGTAAAGCGCAATTATTGCAGATGCACTCAATTTTGGATCGGTGCTGTAGAAGTATCGATCCTGATAGGTGCCTTGAATGTCGTGGATGAACACCCAGCGGATGGGAACCAGCCCTTCGGTGGCTTTGTACCAATGTCCGGTTTCGGTAACGAACTCCAGGCGTCGTTTGTTGCCGCCGTACCAGTTTACGGTCGCACGTTGGCGTGGAGCTTTGGCCACGACGTCCTGCGGATGCGGCAGCTTGGCGCCACGGATGGCGATTCGGCCCATTTGCCCCTTGCGTCGCTTGGCCGGAGGGTTGCGCAGATGGGCGCGCGGATGCAACAGGCTGACCAGTGTCAGGCGGCGCCGGTGGCGATGGCAGAAAGCCGCCAACTCGTGACTGGCGTATCCGCCGTCGCCCAGCAAAATGAACTTTCGCTGTGGAAACCAGTGCAGAAGTGCCGCCATCAAGCCCATCGCCAATTCGATCGGAGTCTTGTGGATGCGCCCTTCCTGCTGATTCAGTTCCCGTCCGCGGTACAACGCCGCCAACACCGGCAGCGCCCAGGGACGCTTGGCAAAAGCAAACTTCACATTGACCGACAGCACCACCCACTTGTGCCCCCACAACCAAACCGTGTGACTGCGCGTCGCGCGACACGGATCGCGGTGACGCGCCTTGCCGTAGACGTTTTTGCCCCGATGTTGCGTCAGCGTATCGTCCACGGCGCAAACCACCGAGTCGTCGGTGGGCACCAGTTCCAGCACCAGCGCAGTCAGAACCTTGGCCAAGGGCCACAACAACCAACGCGAACGCGAGAAAACACGGTGATAGCTTCCGAAGTGTCCGTCGGCCAAGCCGCCCACCGTGAGCAACATCCCCGTCACCGTCCGCCGCCCGCGCGTCAGGAGCATCCCAACAAACAACAGCATCACCCGCTGGAACGTCGGTCGGGTGAATGCTATAGAGAACCCAGAAACAAGAGCTTGCAACCGAGCAGGCAGGCAAAGCATCGCGGACTCCTTTCCGAGCGCTTGCGTGTGACAATGACAAGCATCGGAAGGAGTCCGTTTTGTTCGAAAGAAAACTCTTCGAATTCATGAAAAACGCACTTTTGAAATGGCTAAAGTCGAACTGAGGTACTCCGAAGGATCTAGCTCGTTACCCAGGTCAACTAGATGCTTCGGAGTACCTCAGCATGACATTTCGTTTTTAACTACTTCAGCGGCTGAATCGTCATCCCCGTCGCCAGCTTCGGATAGAAGAATGTCGATTTCTGCGGCATCACTTCGCCGACTTTTCCGAGCTCTTCCAATGCGTGCAGCGGCGTGGGTTTGATGATCAATGCGATGTCGTGCGCTGTTCCGTCCGTCATCGGCACGATTTGCTTCGCGTCGGCGGTGTAGCCTTTCTTGATTTCCTTGCCGTTGTTGAAGTTCGGCTGAATTATTTCGTCAAGCAGGTATCGCTGAAGGATCGCGACATCGAGTTTTCGCCACGCCGGCGATTTGTTCGGCTCATACGGCCGCAGGACGTCGTTTTCTTTGATCGTGATTTTGTGCAGCTTCTTCGTCACCGAGTCGTAAAGCCCAAACGTGTGCGGCGGAAGCTTGTGCAGCGTGTTGTCGGTCCAGTCGGCTACGCCGTAGTCGTTCACCGGCACTTCGGAAACGTCTGCGACGTTTGAAATGAGATTCGCGAATGTTTCGACGCTGAACGG
>CADECP010000094.1 GCA_902825875.1 uncultured Acidobacteriota bacterium | reverse complement strand
TTAATCTTGGGCAGCACTTTGGCTTTTGCGCGCTGCAATTGGTAGACGTGCGCCATTTCCGCTTCCGGCGGCAGGCCGTCTGGATAACGCTCTTGCAAGACTTCGATGTGATACGCGCCCGGCATCAACTGGTTAATCTTCTCCGCATAGGTCAACTCGACCGGAACCCGCTTATTGGCCAATCGCCACGCCAGCGCCCGCGCAATCACGGTGTCGTCCCATTGACCTTCCGGCGCACCGTAGCGCGTATGGCCGGACTCTGTAACCGTCGCTTCGTATGCAACCAGTTCGTGTCGCGCCACCGTATCGGGCAGCAGGTCAATCTCTTTTCGCTCAATGCACAGTGCGAGCGATTGGATCAACTCCGGCTTACTGCGCGCCGTCGTCTCAAAGCCTGACACTAAGCAATCTTTCCGGGCGTGCTGCTCTAACGCTTCCAGATTCGGCGAGCCAATGGAGTTTGTTTCGACTAGCACAAACCGAACGCCCCACACATTTAGCAGTGACAGAACACGCGCCCGCTGAAACGCCCAGCCGATTTGATTGAACCGATCAAGCGTGACTTCGGCCCGGCAGGTGCAGCAGATCACGCTAATTGCGGTAAAATCGTGCAGCTTTGCCCAGTCCACACCGGCAACCAGCAAATGCCCCCTATGCTGCTCCGGCGTCGTTTCTTGTGCAGTCAAACAGGCGTCTACGTTGCGAAAGACTGCGCCATCGCCGGTCAGGAATTCAGCGAGAATTTCCTGTTTGAACGCCAGTTCCGGCAGTTCCGCGCGAATGGCCTCAATTTCAGTCGTAGGAAGGAACGGATTAACGCTGCTCGGTAGTTGCCAGCTTTGCCAGTCGGGATGCGTAAGCGGGTCTTGGCCGCGCTGGAAAAGGTCGTAAAAGTAATTCAACCCCTTCGGCGTGCTCAGGAACCAGGCATCGCCCTGTAAATCGGTCAGCGTAGGCCGGATGGACTCTTCCCAACTGGATTTCAGTTTGGGAACCATCGCCGCTTCGTCCACAATCGCGCGCTTATATTTGCGACCGCGCCCGGCGTCCTCATTTTCCAGCGTCCAGACTTCGATCAACCCGCCATTGGGCAACTCAATCCGCCGCTCGGTCGCGTTGATCCGGCATTTACCGCGAATCGCATGGAGCGGGCGTTGTAAATCGCGCCACACTTCGAGCACGTATTTGTAGGACGGAGCGAACCAGCCCACAGGCTCGCCATCAGCGGCAGTCTCGACCGCCAGGTGCACGCCGAGAAACGTTTTGCCAGCGCGTCGGCCAATGTCGAGCACGTTGAATCGCTTGCCTTCATCTTTGATTTGCTGCTGCGTCGCGTACAGGGCAGGCAAGTCAATCGGCAACGCCTCATGCTCAGGCGCAACGATTTTCGCCTCACGCGCTCGCGCCTCAGCCAGCACAATTCGGGTGCGTAAATCAGCTACAGCGGGCATTTTGGGCGATTATTAGAGAGCGAAAGTGTTTTGCCGCGTTTTCGAGCATTCAGTGTGGGCGATTTCGCTAATTTACGTACTCCGAAAGCGTCGGCGCAGCCTCGCGCATCGCCGCCAGCGCAGCCGCTTTATCGAAATTGTATTCCGGCAGCAGCGCGGCCAGGATTTCCTCCGCCTCTTTGCGTAGCTCAGCGGAATTGCGGGATTCGGTAATCGCGGTGGGCTGGCCGCGCAGGAGCAAAATCTTGTCCGTGAACGTGGCGATGCCCGTTGCCTCTTTCCAGGTGGCGGGCTGCGTGCAATCGAGAATCTCGCTAAGCCCTTTGGTGACAGCCATTTCGTAAAGCTCCAAAAGGTTTGCCTTTTTCTCTCCCCCTAATTCGACGGCCTTTTCGCTAACGCCTCTGCCCTTTTTCCAATTATCTATTGTGCTATCAGGAATTTGCAGTGCGTTGGCGGTAGCGGCAATCGGGCAATCGAGATTCTGGTTGAGCTCCAGCGTGACCAGCGCAGCGGCTTTTTCCTCGTCGGTATAACGGCGGCGTGTTTGTTTGGGCTTATCTGCCATTTTAATAATTATCTTCTTTACTTATTCGTCATTATTTAGTAGTATTCAGCCCGTCGGCAATGAACTTAAGCCCTAACCCATAAGGAGCAACGACAATGACGAACGAAATCAAACTTGACGGCCCGGAAGTTTCAAGCGACTACTCTTGCCCAAAATGCGGTCGCATCTATAACAGCATTGAAGACGCTGAGCTGTACAACGGCGAAACAGCAGACTGCATTTGCAGTGAAGACGATTCGGAATAACCACCCGCGAGCCTGCCCCGCTTGGCTTTACCCACAGGAGATACGACAATGAACCGCGACGACATACACGGCTGGACTTGGAAGCTATTTGGCGCAACGATTGAATTTGTTTT
>CADECP010000093.1 GCA_902825875.1 uncultured Acidobacteriota bacterium | reverse complement strand
CCCGATCCGAAGCCGGAGCCGGGAGTAAGCGCGAAAGAGAAGGTGAGTGAATGAAGCAAAAAGTCTATGTGGTGACGGATACCTACAACAGCATTTCAATTACTGAAATGCGAGTCATAAAGGAAACGCCGCTTCAGTATCAGGTGTGTAAAATAGCGGACATTTACGGCACAACCTATTACCACCCCAAAACCCTGAGCAAGAAACTGGCACTGGAATCAATTGCGGAAGCTAAGGCGCTGGCGCTGGAAAAAACAAAGAAACTACTGGATCGGGCGATTGAGGAAGTTGGTCGCGTTGAAAAGCAGCATGCGGCGCTGAATGAAATTGCAGAATAATCTCGCAAGCTATAGCCAATCTTATAGCGCATATAGTTAATAGCCGTAGAATACACATAATGCCCATTATCGGACGCACCAAGTATAGATTATCCTTGCAACGCGAAGCGGTTTAGAGTATCTTCCCCGCCGATGAATCAACCTGAAATTACAACCATCGCAACCGCGATTGACGCGCTCTGTAAGCGCACGCAGCTTTCGCAAGCCGACATTGCCCGACAGCTTGGCGTTCCGCCGAAAACATTGAACGACTGGCTTCCCAACGCCAACAGACAGCCGCGCACGGTTTGCCGTCACCGTCTGATGTTGTCACTGGCAGTTGAAGCGTTACAAGCGAGGCTTATCAAATGACAGGATTTACAAGCCCGCTCTCACAGTCCTATATGGATCAGGAAGTCCGCCGCATTCGGCGCGACCCTGAATGGATGGCCTGCCTTGCCGAAGTAATTGGCAAACTGGAAGACGACTTTTACGGCAGCAATTTTCAGGACACGGTATTTCAGCAATGGGAACGTCAAAGCGAGATTACGGTTGATGTGGCCTACCCCTTCGCGCTCTTTTATGCCGCACTGCAAAAAGGCGAAATCGCCAGGATCAGGCTTGCGGTTTACGATTATCCGCTTGGCGATTCTCAGGTTGAAGAAAATGATCGAATCCTGCAATCGGCACTGCCTAAACTTGGTCTGCTGAAAGACGACTTCGGTAATTTTCTTGACTGCAAATGGAGTGGTGAGTTTTTTGGCGGTGTCAACGGCGAAGACGGTTTTATTCAGTGGGAAGGTACGGCTAAGTTTGAAACACTGAAGGACGGCAAGAATGCTGGCATTTTGTATCTTCCTTCTGGCCGGTTGCCGCTTGAAGTTGGCACGACATCGGCAGCGAAAACTTACCTGCAATTGCTCAATGGCGGTGTTGCTCGCTGGCCATACGATCAAAAAGAAATCACGGTTTACAAACTGGTCAGAGATGCCGGGCCGAACTACGGAATTGAAGGCGAGACGGCAGCGTGAGAGCCTTATGATCGAACCATATTACAGCGAAGACGGCATTACGATTTACAACGCGGACACGCTCGCTGTAATGCGCGCCCTGCCTGATAACTCAATTGATCTGATTGCCACAGACCCGCCTTTCTTCAAAGTAAAGGGCGAAGCGTGGGATCGACAATGGGATAACCCGCAAAAGTTTCTCGCGTGGATTGGCCAGCTTTGCGACGAATGGCAAAGGCTGCTGAAGCCGAATGGTTCGCTGTATTGCTTCGCATCGCCGCAGATGACATGGGGCGTTGAAGGTGAAATCCGCAAGCGTTTCAATGTGATGAATCGCATTCGTTGGGTGAAGGAAGCCGGATGGCACAACAAAGCCGAAAAAGAAACATTGCGTGCTTTCCTATCGCCCTATGAGGAAATCATCTTTGCCGAGCATTACGGCGCGGACAACATCGCCAAAGGTGAAGCCGGATACTTGGCTAAGTGCGATGAATTGAGAGGCTTCGTGTTTGAGCCGCTGCGGGTGTATCTGGACGGGGAGCGAATCGCGGCGGGGCTGACGGCAAAAGATAGTGACCGGATTTGTGGAAATCAAATGGCTGGCCACTACTTCACGCGGATTCAGTGGGCACTCCCAACAGCGCAAAATTACATCAAGCTTCAGGTAGCAACGGGACAATTTCGCCGCGAATACGAAGACCTGCGCCGCGAATACGAAGACTTGCGCCGCGAGTACGAAGACCTGCGCCGCGAGTACGAAGACCTGCGCCGTCCGTTTAACGTGACGCCTGACGTTCCCTACACCGACGTGTGGGACTTTCCAACCGTGCAGGCGTTCAAAGCAAAGCACGTTTGCGAAAAGCCGATTGCGCTGATGCGTCACATTCTGAAGTGTAGCGGCAAGCCGGGATTGACTGTTTTCGATGGCTTCATCGGCAGTGGTACAACCTTGAGAGCGGCGAAAGATTTACAGATGAAAGCTATTGGCTGTGACCTGTCGGCGCGAGATTGTGAGACGGCAGCGAATCGGCTAAGGCAGCAGGCTTTCAACTTTGAGAGCGATGCGACGTTCAACGCCAA
>CADECP010000092.1 GCA_902825875.1 uncultured Acidobacteriota bacterium | reverse complement strand
GAGTGCGCCAAGAAACAGTACATCGCCAAGCGGGATGGCTTCTGGGAACGCCACGAAGCCTGTCACGGGAAATAACAACGCAGCAAAAACGAGGAAAGAATGAAAGTGTTACTGAAAAAGCGAGTTGGCGACCTTGAGCTTGAAATTGAAGCTGAGGGTAAAGATGAAAAAGACATTTGGCCGCAGTTGGAGTTCTGGTCATCGTTGCCAACAGAACACCCAACCGGCGCAAAGGATTTTCAAATTCGCGCACGTCCGGCTAAAACCAGCGCGGGTAAATCAGTGAAGTATTACGAAATTACCTGCCCGTCAGCCGATCAACGCTTTTGCTTTGGTCAGGCCACAGATGATGCCGGCGGCGGCTTATTTCCGAAGGGATGGGAGCCGATCTATCACGGCAACGACAGCGGCAACGGCAACCAGGAAGGCGACGGCTACCGCCAGCAGGAACCGACCCGCCAGCAGCGATCACCGCAGCGAGAGACGGCAGCAAGCAACCCCGTGCAGAACGTGGACGACCAGATACACTCACAGTTTCAGCGGCTCGGCATAGTTAACGTTGGCCAAGAGAAGCAGACCATAATGAAGGCGCTCAACATGAAAGTCGGGATGCCTCTTGTCGGATTGCCGCCCACCGAAAAAGGCGACTTACTCGAATGGCTTGAGAAACAGCCAACAAAGGAGGCTGCGTAATGGCTTCGTTTAACAAAATCACGATTGTCGGTTTTTTGGGCAAAGACGTTGAAACGCGCTATATGCCAGACGGAACCGCCGTTGCGAGCTTCTCGGTGGCGACGACTGAGAAATACAAAAAAGACGGCGACTGGCAAGAGAAAACCTCATGGTTCAAGGTAAGCGTCTGGGGCAAGCAAGGCGAAGCGTGCGCTCAATACCTTGCGAAAGGCGCTCAAGTGTTCATTGATGGCCGATTGTCGGTTCAGGAATACACAGACCGCGACGGCAACCAACGCACAAGCCTTGAGGTTCGCGCAAGTGACGTGCAGTTCCTTGACCGAAAGCCGCAAGGCGACGGTCAGCAGAGAGGCGAATCGCGGCAGGCAAGCAAGCCAAGAGCGAGCCACGAAGAACAAGGATTCGGCGAGGGCGAAGACCCGAACATTCCCTTTTGATCGCAGCCACAACCAACACCTGCCCGCCCTGTAACGGCTCGCTGCTACAGGCGGGCGGGCAAAGGAAAATGCAATGAAAATCACCTGCACAATCGTCAACAACAGAGCAAACCGCTGGGCAAAATTCAAGCTTGACGGCTCTGAGTCAGCTTCGGCAACCGTATCCCAGCGCAGCGATAGCATCACGCTGACAATGGCTAGTCCCCGCGTGTATTGGGAGCAACAGCCGCTCCTCGGCGCAACTGCTATTAAGACTCTTGGCTTTGCAGAAATGCTGCGCCAGGCCGCAGAGTTGGCGCAAGAGTGGGATCGAGACACAGGGAAGCCCATAGGGGAAGTGCTGACAACTGAAGGAGTAAGGAGTAACGAATGACGATTCGACAACTGCTTAACCGTATCGCCCAACTCGCCGAAATCGCCGCGCAGTGTGTCATAGAAGGCGCGCGAACGATGGCGGCGGAATTTTATAACCTGGTCTTGCTGTACGAGATTCAGCTTGAAAGGGAACTGACATGAGCAATCAGTCCTACACAATCCTGCTGGCGATGCCTGATGAGCGATTGAACGCGCTGGCTGCTGAGTTGCGTGGCTATAAGTTAGTGGAGACTGTCCCGTTTAACGAATGGCAAAAAGGCGGCGCGAAATGGGATAGCGCCTATGAGAATGGATCGGGGGATAGTATTCCGGTCACAGAATGGACGCCCGCGACCGACCGCAACCAGAGCGGCGAACTGCTGACATTGGCGACGGCGCAAGGTTTGGGCTTTATGGTTGACTGGTTCGGCGTTGGCGATACTCCCGCACGTATCTCGTGCTATCAGCAGGCGGACTGTGCTTGGCTGTGCGAAATTCCCGGCAACGACGCCCGCGCCGAAACCGTTGCCTTTTGCGCGGCAATGCTGGCGATGGCAGGGAGGTTGACACAATGAGCGAACAGAAACACGAAATCCCGGCGGCGATGCTGGACGCGGCGACAGCCGCCATCAAAGAATTACGCGAAACGAGAGGGCTTGGCTTCGTTGTGTCGGCTGAAATCGCAAAAATCGCCCTCGAAGCTGCTGGCGTACCTGCGTTGATTGCGGAGCGCGACAGGCACGCAGTACACGCTACTCGAAGCGGCGAGAATATAAAACCGCTACGACCCGACCCAGACACCGTCCTAGTGAATGAGGGTAAGCGAGAATGGAAATCAGAATCAAATTCGCAGGAAGAATGCGCCTAGTTGAAGTCTCAGACAAGTATTGCGCGAAGCGGCATTGCCTACATCCCCACGATTGCCCGGTGCAGGGACAGGGTGGCGTCAGATCGAGCACACCACGATGGGCATGCCTGACTAATGCTTTGCACGGCTGCCCCGATCCGAAGCCGGAGCCGGGAGTAAGCGCGAAAGAGAAGGTGAGTGAATGAA
>CADECP010000091.1 GCA_902825875.1 uncultured Acidobacteriota bacterium | reverse complement strand
CGATCATTCGCCGAAAACTGTTTGGAGCGGTCGTTGGTCGCCGCAATTACTTGTTGGTCGGAAATGGCGCTGCGTTTGGCGTCCGCCGCCAGTGGAGCTTTCATCAGCCGGTTGGTGACAAAACCGTAAAGCTGATCTTCGGCCAGCACAATGTGCTCGGCGATTTCAGCGATAGACCAACGCTCCGGCGCGGCTTTGAATTTCCATTGCGCCTCACTCAAATTGTTCAGCGCCGCCAGGAATTTCTCGTGCGTGCTTTGCAGGTATTGCAACGCTAAGCGGCGATCTTCAGCGGTCGTTGTCCTGGTGGCAGCTTGCGGTTGCGCCTCCACTTTCCCTGCGAGGTTCAAGCAGAGCAGCAGAGCGATCAAAGAAAACAAGAATCGGGTCATAGTCAAAATCTCCTTTCAGAATTGGACAAAATCATACTGGCGAACTGCCAGCGGAATTCGTCTTGCGCCGCGCAATATAGGCAGACCGGCTGTCTGACCGGATTGATTTGTGACCAGAGGCGGAATGTTGTGACGACAGGAGTTGGAAGGTGGCAGACGGTGATGAAGGCGTCTTCGGTTGATTGGCGATTAAAACGACGAAGAACCGATCAAAACGACGTGACCGCTCAAACATTTCTGGCGCTCCCGGAGTTCCTGTCCGCGAGCGAGTTGGCGCAAATCAGCAAGCGGCCATCGGGCGGTTCGACAAAATGCAGTTGCCCGGTTTCGACGTGCCGAAAGATCGTGCGGACGCTGACGCCTGCGATAGCCGCCGCGCGTTCGGGCGTGAGCAGTGGGACTTGCGCCCCGCAGTTCTCGCACCAGCCGGGTTGCGGCAAATTCAGCGGGCGGATGATGATCGTCTGTTCCGCGAACACGGTGATTTCAATTTGCCGCTTTCTCCTCATCGAAAATCCTTTTGAAAGTCCATTTGAAAGTCTTTGATTAACAGCACGTCGCTCACGTCCTGCCCGCGTTCGATGGCGAGTTGTTGGCCGTCGCGCGACCACGCGAAGCGAAAGATGCGCTCGGTTTTGAAATCAGTCAGTTGACGCGGCGCGCCGCCTTCCAGCGGTTGCGTCCACAGGTTGGAAACTCCTTCGCGCGTCACGATGTAGGTCAACGCGCGACTGTCCGGCGTCCAGCGCAAGGTGAAACGATCCGGCAACGCAAGCTTGTCGAAAACCTTGACCGGTTTGCCGCCGGCAAACGGCAGCACGGCGATTTGATTGCGGCGCGTGTTTTCGTCTCGATAAAAACAAGCGATCCATTGACCGTCGGGCGAAACGACCGGGCGCACGGAGTTGTCGTGCGTCAACTGCTCCGGCGCGCCGCCGTCAATTCCCACGCGCCAAATCGTAGGCTTGCTGATGCCCAGTTCAACCGACGAATACACGACCCAGCGACCATCGGGCGAAAGGCTGGGAAAATGTTCGCCTTTGCCGTTGGTCAGTTGTTGCAGGCCGTTGCCGTCGGCATTCATCCGCCACAGATGATGCGCGCCGTTGGTTTGCGAAACGAACACGATCACGCGGCCATCGGCGGACACCGCGGGCATTGTGTCGCGCCCGGTCGAGGCGGTCAGTTGACGCTGTCCGTTGCCGTCCGCGTTCATCACCCAAAGATCGGCGTTGCCGCTGCGATGCGAACCGAAACTGCGCCTCGGTCATCTGTTTCATGGCGTCGGTGTAACTCTGAAAATCTTTTTTCAACGTCGCCATGATTTCGTCTTTGGTTTTGAGGTGCATATAAACGTCATTGCCGCCTTTCGGCAACTCCTTGCCCAACACCCAGGCCATCAACACCGCCGCCGAACCGGCAACGTGTTTGACCTGTTCAGCGTGCGAACGCACACCGCTGGCCGGACGGAAATCGAATTTGTCCGCCGGCATCGCCTCGGCATTCATCGTCACCAGTTGAGCCGATTGCGCCCAGTTGGAAATGACTTCACGTTTGCCGACTTGTGCGGCGGGCATCTCCGCTTTTTTGTTGGCTTGTGCCGGCACCGTCGCGGCGCAAGCAAACAGGATCAAAGTGATCGCAAATAACTTTTTCATTTGAGCCTCCAATTGAATTGAGTGTTTTCCAGCAGGAATGAGCCGAAGCGTTCGGCCACGCCGGAAGTTACGCCGGAGGCGGGATTATTTTCCTTAGCCGAGGGTTATGATTCGATTAGGCGGCGCAGTTTTACAGTCATTTCACCGCCCTGCGCCGCGCTTGTGGCGCGTTTGTCAGCCGATCCATTTTGCCGAACATTTCGACGTAAACGGGCACGCGCGTGGCGTTGGCAATCGCCTAGGCGAGCATTTCCATCCGGGCAAATAAAGATCGCTCCGTCTGAAATCGCGGGACTCGCCAGCCAACGTTCGCCGAGCGGATTGATGCTGAGTGGTTTGGCCGCGACGACGGTCGTTATGTCTTTGTCGCTTGATGCGAGCGTCTTTGGCCCTCCAATCCATCACTATTATTGCGTCACTTTGGTGTAATGAAATTCCAACTTGCGCGGTTGTCCGTTCAACGCACCTTCGACCAATGCCGTCACCGTGCCGTCGGCATTGAGTTTGTAAGTGATCTTTTGCGGGAAGTCGTGTTTCGCATTTTCAAACACGACCTCTTT
>CADECP010000090.1:1399-2630 GCA_902825875.1 uncultured Acidobacteriota bacterium | reverse complement strand
ATTTAATTAGAGCCAGCCGTATTGTTCGCGCATATCGAACGCGCGGCGATTGGCCAAAAATTCGGCAACCATCTGCTCCGCGTCGGCCAGACCCCAGCGTTCGCGCCAGATCGTGAACCGCTTACGGTCGTCACGAGTAACGCGCACCTCCCCGCCGTCAGCGTAGATATACTGCGAATCCACAACTTGCGCGTTTGTGCGGATGCTCGGCTCCGGCGCGGTTTTGGGTTTCACGAATAGTTCCCCGTTCTCCCAGACTGCTACGCCCGCCTCACTCACGCGCGCCAGTCGTTTGCAATCGCGTTCGAGTACCAGCAGGCCAGCGCGCAGCCAGACCAGAAACCGGCGTGCGCTGGCTTCGTGCGTCAGTCGCCCGTGTCGGATTTGGTAGCGGGATGATTTACGTTTTTTGTTGGCCATTCAGAGATTGGGCGCACGTCGGCGAGCCTTGTAGATCGTTGGACTCAAGCCGCACGGCGAATCCGGTTTGGTTGTAACGGGACATGCGCGCCGGTTCTGGCGCGTCAGGCTTTGGTCTAGTCGAGCAAATACATAGCACAGAAACGGGCGCAACGTCAAGCAGAAAAAGCACTTCCCTGCTAGGCGCGGATTTTAATGATTTATTTTGCGTTGTCCGCAAATAATCGTTGACAATCTAAACGGACAGGCGTATAAACAGAATCACCGGACGGCGAGAGACAAAGCAGTCGAAGCCAACCGGGTAAACGCAGAAAACAAGGAGACACGATGTTGAGAAATACTCCAGACGGAATCTATTGCGATTATTGCTTGAAGTCTGCCGGAGACGACCCAGAGAAATTCCCACAAACTGAGGGGGCCGACTGCGGGATTGACGTAGGCTACGGTGGCTCGGTTGGGTGCGACTGCGAATCGTGCTCTGAGATGGAAATTTCCGCCAACGAGTACCAGCACAGGGAGGCGGAGCATTCCGCGTTTTGATATGCCACGCACACCACAACACAACCTCGCCGCCGCCGCCCGCGTAGACGGGAAACCAAACCCCGTCTATGAGCGACGGCGGCGCTCGGTCAAATCGCTCACGGGCGGAGCAGTCACCACCCTGCTCACGTCCGACACCGCCGAAGCTGACGCCCGCGCCGTTGCGGACGCGCTGGCTGAGGCAGGCTATAAAATCGCCGTCTTGTGCGACGGCAACAACTGGCGGCTGGTCGTGACGACCAGACCGCAACAAGAGAGCGGAGTTCCGCCT
>CADECP010000090.1:0-1299 GCA_902825875.1 uncultured Acidobacteriota bacterium | reverse complement strand
ATTGACCTCTTGGGGGAATAAACGACCAAAACAACGAGGCCAGCCGTAGCTGACCTCGTTAAAGGCGCGTTGACTAGACCCGCCTCCAAAAAATTGTTTGGCGCGAGTCGTGAAACTGCCTCGCGGCTCGCGCCAGATACCGCAGCGCCCGATCCCCTTTAACCTGCGCTGCGATTGAGTGCGACAGGATTCTCCCGACTCCCGCCGCAGCCAGCCATCAGCCCCGAAAGGTGGTGGGGCAATCCGAACGAGCATCCAGCGTCTAGTAATACGTTTTCACCGTCACCCTCGCTCGAATCGCCCCAGAATCCGCCCGCGCGGAGTGGGGCACCATTCAAACCCGTTTCCAGGCCAAATAAATCATCAATAACAAATTGATCGCGCTGAGCATCGCCACAATCCCCTTCAAAAGCGACATCTGCGCTTTGCGCCCAGTGGACTCTGTAACCAATTCGGCAACCTGCTTTCGCAACTCTGCAACGTCCGATTCGGTCAACGCTTCGCGCTCAAATTTGCTCACGCGGTCGCGCAAGTGCTCTTGATTTTGTACAAGCCCTTGAACGTCCACCTTCGCCAAATGCAATTCAAACTGCCGCATCGCGTTGGAAACTTCCTTCATTTCCTTGCGCGTTTCGGCAAGCTCCGTTCGCAGGTCATTTAGTTGCGATTTCAGAAATTCAATCAATTGATCGTCCATCCATACCACCAACCCAGCACCAAAAAGAGCAATGGCCAGCCCCCGCGTAGAGGCTGGCCGTGTCTGTGTTGTTATCCGCCGAGCTTTGCGCTCAGGCTGGCTTTCAGTTCCACACTGAGCGCCGCGCCATCGGCGAACGCTTCTTCGACGGTCATCCGAGACTGGCTAATTCCACGCAAAACAGCGGTTTGCAGAATCAAGACCAAATCCGTCCAAACGGTTTCGTCGGCTTGCTGTGCTCGATTGCGCGCTGCCATCACCTCACGCGCCACATTCTCCGGCGGAGCAGGTGGTTTGCTGGCCTCGACAATCGCTTTGATTGAACGGAGCGTGAATTGAGCAAAAAACGTTACCTGCAAAAATCGCGCTTTGGTTTCGCCATTCAGGTTGATAACGCCGGACGCCTCAGCAGATCGAATATCCTCGATCAGCGCATCCACGATAACCAGCGTCTCTTTTTTATCGAATCCCTTGCGTGCTCGTTCGCGCAGAATATCCAGCGAACCCGCCGCGCGGAGATTGATCGTGTAGATACCCTTTGCGGCATCCGGTGAGATACGGCCAGCCTGAACCAGTCGCGCCGTCGCATCGGTAAACGCAAT
>CADECP010000089.1 GCA_902825875.1 uncultured Acidobacteriota bacterium | reverse complement strand
AACCTGTGCTACGGTCGGGCTTTTAATGACTTTGCTGTGCTCCCGCACGTTGCGCCGTACAATGGTTTGTCGCAATCACCAAACTGAAAAAGATCAAAACACGCCGCCGAGGATTCGCACCTCGCCCCCATCGACTCCGGCGAATTAACTCGCCATCACTGCCTCCGGCTGGCCTCTCAACACGGCGTGATTGCCCCGCGACTACCACGATTTCTTTTTGGACTTGCACCTTGCTGTCGCTAGTCGGGCAATATCAAAATTTCAAAAAGTCCCGCACCGCCACACACCGCAACGATGCGGGATTAGTTGGCCGTCTATGCACCGGCCTGACAAGGAGATTGACCCACTCACTCACAACAAAAAATCAGGCGTCATTGCTCACCAAACGCTGCTCAGCGACGAACTTCTCTATCAGCCCGGCAATGACGCGAATGCGCTGCCCGCCGACGCCTTTATCGTTGCGGCGGTTGATTGCGTCAAATTCTTGCAACAGGTCAGGATCAATCAACACCGTGATTGCCTTCCGCCCGTTGCGGTTTTCTTTTTTCTTTTTCACGGGCAGAAGATTACCTTAGGTCGCTCAGTTTTGTCAATAGAAAAGATAAAGAAAAAAAGAAGAAAAATTACAGAAAAAGTATTGACAGTTTTTGAATCTGCGAATATAGTCTCGATTGTTGGTTGACGAAATTGCGCCCCAGAAAACAAGGAGAAAACGATGAAACGGAAAATATCGCAATATGAAAAAAGCAGTCCGGCGGCGATGGCGCGAATGTCGGAGGCGGCAATCTTCTATGCCTTCGAGGATTCACGCGCTGACATCTTGGAGTTAAACGCGGAAAACCAGCGACTCCGCGTCATTCTCCGTCAAATCGCCTATCCCCGTAGAGGGACGGCGGAGGAATCAATGACCCTGCAAGGGTTCGCGGATATGATTCAGGCGACGTACACGCTTGAGCAATTGAAGGCAGAGGTTGAAAATGACTAAATCAAACGGGGACACCCCAGCAAAAACACACGAAGAGCGCATTGCGCTACTTGAAATTGCAGAACAATTCCGTAGCCTTTCCGGTTTCGTCAATCGTTTAGCTGAATCAACGAATCGAAACGAATGCGTGTATGGCTCTATCGTCAAAAAGGCGCTGCCCGAAGCCTTTGCCGCCCTGTCTGAATTGCAGGCGCAGTTCGGCGACGTGAACGGCGGCACGCAACCGCGTTTCGACAACAAACAGATGGCGGAAACGGCTGTTGCGGCTGGCGGCGTGTTGCGGCTGAAGGCGATCAACCGGCTCTGCAATCTTGCGGCAGACGACGACGGCGAAGAGTTTGTGCCGATGACTGAGCCGGAACTGGCCGCGATGAATGCGCGCTTTGCGGCAAACCCGGAAGCGAGTTTTTAAGGAGGCGACTATGGGCGAAATGGCCGACTGGCTCACAGAAGATTATTGCTTGGCGGACGATGATTGGGACGACGACGCCGAGATCACCCATGAGCCGATCATCTGGACAGACCACACCGGCAGGGCTTGGAGATTGTCGCAAATGAAAACCAGCCACCTGATTTTCATTAACCGGCTGGTCGTCAATCAGTGGGCGCTCGCGCTTGGCTTGCGGCCAGTGCCGATCAAGAATTCGATTGCCATCCTTGATCCGAACCGAACGCCGGAGCAGGTTATTGAAGTTGCCCGCCGCGCGCGAGTAATGGCTGAAGACGTGCTTCGGCGACTAGAAGCAGGTGAACGACTGGACGGCGGCGTCACTGTGGTCTGGGAGCGAGTCGTTAATAAGTATCAGGAGTGTTTGCGAAAGAGCGGGCAACCGCTTCATCAAGGGATGTTGCGGGCAACAGGTGCGGCGTTGCTGAGTGCATAAATGAAATCACAGTCCTGCAAAATCTGCGCCCAGGCCAACAGGCAACGCCCGGCAACCGGCACAGTAGTCGGCAAGTACATCAGCACGCCGGTATGTGACGAATGCGGCAAGGCGCACGAAGCGAAGGGCGGAGCGGTGCAATGGAGGTAACGATGGACTTTCACGGTCAAATAATGAACATCCGAATGCTCGATGATATTTCCATCGCAAGCGTGGTTACTGATGGCGGCAACATAGAACCAAGCGCGGTTCATTGCTACAAAACCGGCCATCACGACGCCCGCCACGCTGCCGCCAAAGTCGCCGCCGAAGCCGACCAGCGCATTGCCGAACTGGAGGCACAACTTGCCGCCGCCAATGCGCGTATTGCGGAACTGGCCGCGATGAATGCGCGCTTTGCGGCAAACCCGGAAGCGAGTTTTTAGGAGGCGGTTATGGGCGAAATGGCCGAGTTTGAAATCAACCAGCATAGTAAAAAGGTCAAGTTTAGACTTCACTTTACCGAGTACGGATTTCCGCAGCGGAGAAGCGTTTTGCGTTGGCGATACGTCTCTGGCGGCAAATGGAGAAAATGGGCAGACGCGCCAAAGCGACTATCTAAGGCTTGGCGTTTCGGCGATTTAGTGTTTGGGATTTATCGTGACACAGTTGGGAATGAAGTTGCAGACATTGAGATTTAACAATCTCGCACCCGTGCTAGCCGCGCAATCAGGCGGCAAGGGGAGAGTAAGGCGATGATTTGTCCGTATTGCAACAAAAAGGATTTTATGGAAAACGAAGAAATCAAACAGTCCGAACCGGAAACAATCACTGTTGCTTTTGGCGAGGAACGATTCGCGCCAGTGCAATACGAAAGCTTCACCTTCGGCGGTATCTACTACAAAGAGTGCGCCAAGAAACAGTACATCGCCAAGCGGGATGGCTTCTGGGAACGCCACG
>CADECP010000088.1 GCA_902825875.1 uncultured Acidobacteriota bacterium | reverse complement strand
GCTTACCAGACTGCCGCTCCCGCAGCGGCAACAACCTATTCGTGCAACAAAGCCCGTATGTAACTGAAAATTGCTGATGGCGAAATGGATAATACACCCGTCGGTTATCCGCGGGAAGAGCAATAGAAGCTTCAGGATGGACATTATCGAAATTTTTCAGTTGGAACTTCAAACTGGCCGATTGAGCAATGGATTTTCCGGCCATTGATGCCGGGGATATTTGCGGCTGAGTTCGCGGCGGACTTGGGGGTAAGTTCGCTGCCAGAATCCGGATAAATCTGTCGTCACTTGAACCGGGCGCTGGTTCGGAGCCAGCAGGTGAATCACCAGACTGGCTCGGCCAGCGGCAATTTGGGGGCTGTCGCTCATTCCAAAAAAATCCTGCAAGCGCGACGCAATCCAAGGAGCTTTATCCGGTTCGTAGTTGATCTTTATGTTGCGGCGACCGGCGATGTTGATTGTTTCAGGAGCCATTTGATTTAACAGCCGCGATTGTTCGCCGGTCAGTTTGGATTTCAGCAAATGGATCAAGCCACCTTTGCCAGCAGCTTCACGCAGTTCAGCGAAGCTTCGCAGGTCGGTGCAAGCCTCAGTCAGCGCAGAACAAACATCGTCTTCGGTAAAAACAGGCATCGCGGATTCGGGGAAGTGTTTGGCGATGAATGCTACGCGAGCCAGTAACTTCGTCAGGCTTTCTTCGTCGGCGAATTTCTGCCAACCGGCTGAGAGCGCGGCTTCGGCCAAAACCTTGGTCACAGCTTCACCGCGCGCGGTGTGGCTGCGGCGTTCGTCAATCACCAGTTGGTCGTAAAGCATTTGCTCGGCGGCTTCGACTCTTTGAAGTTGAGCGTTCCACCTGGCTTCGACGTTTTCGCGCAAGTTGTCGGCAAACAAATCAATCAACCATTCCGGCTGAATGGCACTGGCCAAACGAACGATGCGAATGGTGTTGGCTGCGGCATCGCGGCGCTCTTCGGCGTCCACGGCGACCAGAAATTCCGAACCGCGAACACTGCTGGATGGCGACAGCGGAACGGCTCCGCCGCCGGAAAGCAGCAACTCGGCTTTTTCGTCTTTGACGTTGCGGCGACGGGCTACGCGGTCTGGATAACCGGCCAGGATTGAAATGAGCAGCGCGTCGTCTTGCTGAGAGGGAGAGACAGAGGGGCGGAGGGATTGAGTGACAGGGCGACGTTGCAATTGTTGCCTGACGCGGTTGACTGCCATCGTCGAGCCGGGATCAAGATTCAGTTCTCGCAAGATTGAAGCGGAAAAGTTTGACCGTTCGGCTTCGGCAAACCAATCCAGACGATCGAGCAAATCTGATGGGCTGTGATGTTTGGCTGTGGTTTGAGTTCGGCGACCGTTGAACATTTCGCGCTCGACGATGTCGCGTTCGCCGATCAAAGCGGCGATGACGCAAGCTTCGTCAAACACGCCGCGCGATTGAGCTTCGATCAGCATTCGAGATTGGCGCGGATGAAGCGGAAAGCGCAGCATCTGTTCGCCGGTTTTCGTCACGCGGCCTTCGGCGTCAATCGCTCCGAGCTTTTGCAGCAACGAATCGGCGGCTTCGATGGCCGGTGTCGGCGGAGCTTCAAACCAGCCAAACGAATTCAAATCCGCAATGCCAGCCGAATGCAGTTCCAGCGCGGGTTCGGCCAAATCCAGGCGATGGACTTCTGCTGTTTCGTGATCGGCGCGCGCGTTGAAATCCTGCACGGTGTAAAGCCGCAAACATCTCCCTGGCCGAGTTCGTCCGGCTCGACCGGCGCGCTGAATAGCCGAAGCTTTGCTGACGCGCTGCACATTCAATGTCGCCAACCCCGACCACGCCGAATGGCTGGCTACGCGAGCCAGGCCGGAATCAATCACGGCAACGACGCCATCAATCGTGACGGAACTTTCGGCGACGTTGGTGGACAAAATGATTTTTCGCTGTGAAGCCGGGCTGACCGCGCGGTCTTGTTCGGCAGGCGACAAATCACCGTGCAGCGGCAACACCAGCAAATCGTGCTTGATCGCCAGCGCCGCGCAAGCCGCTTGCGCGCGGCGAATTTCCGCCGCGCCGGGCAGGAAAACAAGTACGTCTCCATCCAGTTTTTCAGCCAGCAATCTTCCGACTGCCGAAGCGACTTGGTCAGCCAGCGGGCGATTGTCTTCGTGCGGCTGGTGTTCAATCGCCACTTCAAAGCGTTTGCCTTCGGAAGAAAGCTTCGGCGCATTGTTTAGATATTGAGCAATCGGCGCGGCATCAAGCGTTGCCGACATCACCACCAATTTCAGGTCAGGCCGAGTGGTTTTCTGCAACCGTTTGAGCAACGCCAGCGCCAAGTCAGCTTGCAGATGGCGTTCGTGAAATTCGTCCAGCACGACCGTGCCTACGTTTTTCAGCTTCGGGTCGGACAGCAATCGCCGAGTCAGCACGCCTTCAGTCAGAAATCGCAATCGAGTTCGCGGGCTGGCGACTTCTTCAAAACGGACTTGATACCCGACGGTTTCGCCAAGCTTTTCGCCGCGCTCTTCGGCGACTCTGCGCGCAGCCATTCGCGCCGCCAACCGGCGAGGTTCCAGCACCCAGACTTCGCCGTTGCCAATTTCAGCATCCAGCAACGCCGACGGCACGCGCGTAGTTTTGCCTGCGCCCGGAGCCGCTTCGATAATCAAGTTTGGAGATCGCCGCAACTCGGCGACGATTTCAGGTAGGAGCGAATCTATGGGAAGGGACTGCATCTGATTCAACTTTGCGCCACCACAACCATCAAGCTCTTTTCCCGGTCAGCGGCATAACTCAGGCAAGCGCGGATGTCTTCTTTGGTTAGATAAGGGAAGTCATCAAGGATTTCCTCATTCGCCATCCCCGAAGCCAGATATTCCAGCACATCATAAACCGTGATTCGCATCCCACGAATACAAGGCTTGCCGCCGCGTTTGCCGGGTTCGATTGTGATGATGTCTTTGTAGTTCATAACGGCTTTGTTGCACGAATAGGTTGTTGCCGCTGCGGGAGCGGCAGTCTGGTAAG
>CADECP010000087.1 GCA_902825875.1 uncultured Acidobacteriota bacterium | reverse complement strand
GGCGATAAGAGTTGTAGCTGTAATTGGTCGCGCCTTCGCCGTCGGTGACGGTCGTTCGCGCTCCGTAAGCGTCGTAGCTGTACGTCACCGCCGGAGTCGAATCGGAGTAGCTGACATTGGTCAGCAAGCCGCGCGAATTGTAAGTGTGAATCGTCGTCACCGGGCGTTGGTTCGTCACCTGCCAGACTTGATCGTTCGCGGTGTAGGTGTAAGTAACCGTGCCGCCTTCGGGCGTAGTTTCGCTGGTCATTCGCCCATATCCGTCGTAAGCGAATGTGCGCGTCTGAACAGGCCTCGATCCGTTGTAAATCAACGGTTCGCCGCTGTGATTGATGGTCAGCAGCCGATCCAGTTCGTCGTAAACGTATTCCGCCTTGCTGTAAGGCACGAACAAGTTGTTCGGATTTTCTTCGATGGCTTCGATCAGACGGCCTCGCGCGTCGTTTTTGGTGACTGTGGCGTGGCCGAGTTCATCCGTCAGGCGAGTGGCGTTGCTGCCCGCGCATCCGCAACCTTCGTATTCCAGTTCGCGCGAGTTGTTGTCCGGCAAAGTAACCAGCTTCAACCGCGCCAGTTCGTCGCGCGTCAGGTGAGTCCACAAGAAAGATTTGCCGACGTCTTCGCCGCTGGGAATCCAACTGCCGTCAATCGCCAACACGTTGGAACTGTCCTGCACCTGCCCGACTTTGTCGAACACGCTGATCTGCCCGGCGAATTTGCCCGACGCTCCATCTGGATGATCGCTGGCTTTTTTGTAAGCGCGGCCAACGCCGTCCATCTGCTCGAATTTGAAACGCACCTTGCCCGCGTCCACCTGCTGAGAACTCGCCACCGCCAGCCAGTTGTCCCAATAATCCGTTTTGACCCAGCCTCCGTCAGGCCGCGTAGTTTGACTCGGACGATCGGCGAAATCGTAAATCGTGGTGACGACTTGTTCTTCCGTGCCGCCCCCTGGAAGCAAGTTGAACGTCTTTTTGGATTGGCCGGTGTAATACAACCATTGCGCGCCGCTGCGGAATCCGGTCGGGTCGGCGGTGGTGTGCGGATAAACGCAGGTGTTGCCTACGCCGCCCGGTTTGTCGAGGTAATTGTCTGTGTACACGATCTGTTTGCGATTGCCCGCCGGATCAGTTTCGGCGCGGACGTTGCCGTTGGTGTCGTAACTGATTCGTTTCAAGATGCGCGAACCGTTGACCGAACCGTTGACGACCGAATGCTGCGTGACGCTGGTCAGATTTCCGCGCGCGGTGAAACTGCCGCCGTAATTCGTGTCGTCGTGCTGGATGGCTCCGTCTGGGGTGGCGTCAATGAAGTAATCGGCGGTTTGGCCGTTGCTGTCGGTGAACGAACTGGTCTGGTCGTAAGCGTTCGTCGCTTTGGTCAACAAAGTCGTTCCGGCTCCGCTGTACACAGACACTTCCAGCGGCAAGGCCAGAATGTTCTGCGCCGGGTAACTGGTGTAAGTCGTCGTTGTCCGGCGGTATTGCACTCCGGCGGCAAATTCATCCTGCTGGTTTGGAACCCACATCCCATTCAACTGGGTGTAACTGACTTGAGTCGTTTTGGTGACGTAAGACGTTCCCGTCTGCGCCGTCGCACGAGTTTCCTGCGGGCGCAAATTGGAGTAATAGCTAAGGTTGTCGTGAACGAAGATGGCAGTGTCTTTCTTGGTGTGGTTCCCGGCGTTCTGCGCCCAGATTTCGGTGTACATCGTCTGATTCAAATTTTGCATTTTGAACTGGCGACCGGTTGGATCAGTGATAACGTAATAAATTCCGAAGCCGGAATCCGCATTCAGATTGTATTGGTAATACTGCGTTTGCCCGCCTTGCCAGTTTTCAGCCCATTCGGTGCGGACATTGAAATACGGCACGTCGGATTGCGGCAAACAGTAATTCGGGCTGTTGGGCGGAGCATTCGGATCAAGACATTCCACGACGTTAAACGTAGTTTTGGCGATGACGCGCTGCAATCCCTGTCCGGTAATGCCCGGAACTGCTTTTTCAATCTGTTTGATCTGGCCGTAATTGGTGTAGCTGAACCGGAAATTGACTCCGGTCGGATAAGTGATGCGCGACGGAAAATACACCACAGTGCCATTGATGTTGCTCGGATCGGTGGCCGTCACATACGGAGCCAAAAAGCTGGTCTGAATCGTGACGGGCTGGTAATCCAGCCGGACGAAATAAAACGTCGAGCTGCCGCGCGTCTGGCTGATCGAAGTCAGCCGGTTGTTTTGGTAATTGAAATCTATGCGGCGACCGGCGGTGTCTGTGACGTAGTCAATGACTTTTTTGACGCCAACGGAAGTCGTCAAATCCTTGTAAGTGATGGTGATGAAATTACCGTTGCGGTCTTTGATTTCGATGGGCAGCGCCAGGTAATCGTGGACGTTGGTGTCGTAGGAATACACGCCGAATTTCATCTTCGTGCCGTCGGGCGAATAGAGAATCTGCGCCGTGGCGTCGAATTTCAGATAGGTCGAATCGTAGGTTTCAAACCGTCCCGAAGCCGAGTTGTAACCCATATCGCGGCGCGTGCCGTCCGGCGCAATGAAGATGATAGAGGATTTGCCTGTGGTGGAATTGATGTACGGCCCAACCGAAGTGTGTTTGATCAGAATGGCTCCGAAGCCGGTATGCCATCCGGGAGCGGGAAATCCCCGGTCACCGTTGAAAATCATCGTGCTGGTCGTCGAGTCTTTCGTCCAGAGCTTGCTGTTGTAACTCAAGCCCAAACCGACATTCAGCCCGGCTCGCCCGGCCAGCGACATCACAGGCAACGAGAAACTGTAATTCTTGCTATCCAGGTTGTAACTGACTCCGCCCACGACAGCGGCTCCGGCGGTAGGATCGAATAACTGCATGGGCTGCCCGCTGCCGACGGCATTCTCTCGCGCGGCAAGCTTGGTCAGGTAGCTGTCGTAATTCGAGGTATTGGTCGGCTTGGGATCGTCGTAACCTGCTGAAGGCAATGTGCCGGTAGAGGAGTAGCTCGGTTGCTGAGGTGTGCTACTCCGCATCGTGCTCAAGTTAATGCCGCCCTGAAAGAATGCGACGGCTTTCAGATACATCATCTTGACGGTAGCCAGACTGTGGCTCAGAACTTGCGGGGGGGGGGCAGCAACGGAAGAAGGCTTGACCGGATTGGCGGAAACGCTTGCCAAACGGAGCGAAAAGCTCAGACTGAGCGCCAGACTATATGAAACGACAACGATAAAAGCGGTTCTGAGTGATGACGATTTGAGCAGACGCAT
>CADECP010000086.1 GCA_902825875.1 uncultured Acidobacteriota bacterium | reverse complement strand
GTGAAGCTCTGCCCGGCGACCGTCAGCACGGTTTGCCGCGCGCTGGTTGTGGCGTTCGCCTGAACCGTGAAATTCACCGTGCCGTTGCCTGTCCCCGCCGCGCCGGAATTGATCGTCACCCAGCTTGGATTGCCAGTCACAGTCCACGTGCATCCGCTGGTGGCCGTGACCGGAATCGAACCCATTCCACCTGCCGCTTCAAAGAATTGAGACGCCGACGCAATCGTCGCGCAGCCGGTTTGCGTCACGGTGAAGGTTTTGCCTGCGGCGGTGATCGTGCCGGTTCGCGGAGTCGTGCCGGTGTACGCCGCCACGCTGAACGCGACGGTTCCGTTGGTCGTACCCGACGCGCCGGAAGTGACAGTGATCCACGCCGCGTTGCTGACCGCCGTCCAGTTGCAACCGTTCGGTTCGGCTGTGACGGCGATGTTGCCGTTGCCTCCTGTCGAATCGAAAGTTTGTGCCGATGGCGTCAGCGCGTAATTGCATCCTGTCGGATTGGCCGCCACGCGCCAGGCTCCGCGCCCGTGTGTGAAGGCGAATAACTGCGTCGTGCTGCTGGTGGAATTGATTGCCAACCATTCGGTGATGACGTTGGCGAAACCTGTGTTTTCCACCGCCCACGTCGTGCCGCCATCCATCGAAGCAAACACGCCGACATCCGTGCCGATGTACAAACGCATGGTGTTTGTCGGATCAACGACGATGGAATGCACAGGCACATCGGGCAAGGTTCCCGCGCCCGTGCCATTCAATCCCGTCCAACCGGCTCCGGCGTTGACGGTTTTCCAAACGTGAACTCCGCCGAAAGTCGAGTAAGTCGCATACGCAATGTCTTTGTTTGTCGGGTCGAAAGCCACAGAAGAGACATAACCGCTTCGTGGTTGCACCGAAGGCCAGGTCGTCGTCGCGCCTGAAGTCAGCGCCTGATCTGTGCGAATCAAAAAACCGTCGCTCATTCCCGCCAGCGCGAAATTGGCGTTGGTCGGCGAAACTGCGATGGCACTGACCGATCCCGAACCCGGCGTGATGGCACTGGCTTGTTGCCAACTGGTCGCGCCGTTGTTGGTTCGCCAGATGAACAATCTGGCTCCCAAAAACAGTCGCTGCGGATTGCTGGGATCCATCACATACGGCGTGATGAACAATCCCGTGTCGTTGATGCCAGACGTTGCAGGGCTGAACGTTGTCCCGCCATTAACGGATTTTTCCACTGAAATTCCTGTGGCGGCAGAAAACAGAACGTTGGTATTTGTCGGATCAACCGCCGAATATCCGCCATCGCCACCGTTGATTTCATTCCAGGCGTTGGCTCCGGCGGAATCGCTGCTGCGAATCGTACCGTTGTCTTGCGTGCCGCCGAAATACGTCGCGCCGTTCGGGTACACCGAGCCGTGATAAAACTGCGTCACTCCGTAACCATTGTTCAGCGAAGTCCATGTCACCGCCGTTGCCGACGGAGTGCAGGGAGCGTTGTTGCCTGTGGCCGTCGCCGCACGAGCGTTGTCCGAACGGTAAATGCCTCCGTCGTTGCCGATGTAAACGGTCTGATTGGTCGTGCCGTTGTATTGCGGGTGAAAAACAATCACGTGTTGATCGGGGTGAACGTATTGCGGATTGGTGCGCGATTGATAAGCGTGCGCGGCCATTCCCCAATTGGCTCCGCCGTCGTCGGAACGGAACAGGTCAATGCCGCCCGCCCAAACGCGGTTCGGGTCGGTTGGGTCAACGGCGATGACGTTGTCGAACCAAGCCTGACCGCCAAAAGTATTCGCGGTATCCAGGCCGCAATTCGTGGCGAACGCGCTAAGGACAAACGACAAAATCGAAGCGTTCAGTTTGTTTGGGTCTGTGTTGCGAACGCGCGCCGTCCAACTGCCAGCGTCACCGCTGCTGGTTGAACGAAAAACGGCGTGCAGCGCGTCGTCAAAGGTTCCACCCAACGCCGCCGACATCGCATAAATGGTGTCTTGATTCGACGGCGCAATCGCCAGCGAAGTCCGTCCGGCATTGTTTTCTGTGTGAACCTGAATCCAGGCTCCGGCGGCTCCGGCGTCTGTGTTGCGGAAAATTCTGGCTTGCGTGTTGTTGCCGCACGAAGCGAACACGTAATCCGTCGGGCGGTCTGTGCGAACCGCCAAATCCAGACAGCCGCCGTTGATCGCTGTTGTCGTCGAACCGACTTCGGTCGCGTTCAAGACTTTTGTCCAGGCTGTGCCGCCGTCGGTCGAACGCCAGATGCCGGTTCGCGTCGCGGCGTAAATTCGATTGCTGTTGTTGGGACTGACGATCAGATCGTTGACGTAATGAAAGTCCGTCGTGTTCGTCGCGGCCAGTTGTGTCCAGGTTGTGCCGCCGTCAGTAGTTTTGAAAATACCGGCTCCGCGCACTGCGCCGCCGTTGAAAAATCCTTCGCCGGTTCCGGCGTACAGCGTGTTCGGATTGGTCGAATCCATCGCCAGCGAATTGACCGCGAGGTTGGAAATCAAATCCGAAACCGGCAACCAGGTTGTGCCGCCATTGGTGGATTTCCACACTCCACCGGCAACTCCGGCGGCATAAATCGTTGTCGGAATTGTCGGATGAATGATGATGGCTCTCGTGCGTCCACCGACATTGCCTGGCCCGAGCGAAGTCCAGGCAGGCAACACCGCGTTCTTGCTTGTCTGTTTCCGCGAAGGCAACAGCGTGTCGTTGCCAAACGTGTGTTGCGGCATCAATTCCATCTGGCGATACGCCGCCAGATATTTTTCGACAGGGATTTCGGTTTCTCCTTCGGCCAGACGTTTCAGGCGGAAAAATTCCAACGCCTCACTCGGTTTGTCGTAACGGTTTTCGAGCAGCCTGGCGCGTTTGCGCTTCAGCGATTCAATCAATGAAGTTCTCTCGATTTCTGTTTTGCTTGCGCTGTTGGCAGAAAACGCCTGCACTGACTGAGCCTGCTTGTAATCCGATTGTTCGCCATTGTTGGTGGCGCTGGTTTGATGTGGCGGCTGAAACTGTTGCAGCAATTTCACGCCTGCGAACAGACATGAACCTACTAAAACCAAACCAAGCAAAGAAACTACGACAAGCCTTGTGTGGCGCGCTGAGACATTCATTCAAACCTCCTGTGAGACAGTCGTCAAAGCCGATGGATCAAGCCGGATTAGCGGCTCACTGCTGAACTATTGAAAACGCAATCGAGTGATCGCGTGAGAATGATCGGTGAAGTTTTTACCTCTGAGTTGGCGCGACGTAGTTTCGGATACGGAACCGCGACTGTAAAGGAACGGCGGGATTGTGTGAAAAGAAGAATGACTGTCAGGCGGCGTGCTGTGAAAAGCCGCTTCTAAATCAGAGCAAGCTACATTGAGGCACAATTACCAAAACAGGATGAACAAGATTCCCGACAGGATTTACAAGACCATCAAAGTTTGAAGCGTTCCAGGCGGCACTGAATCTTGTTCATTCTGAAAAAAAATCGTGTTCATCCTGTTTCAAAGTTTTTTGCTTCGATTTAGGTGGGGTTATCGGTTCAGGTAATCGGCCAGTTTGGTCAAATCCACGTTGCCGCCGGACAACACCACGCCGACTCGTTTGCCTGTGAAATCAAACTTGCGATGAAAGACGGCTGCGGCTGCGGCTGCGCCCGAAGGTTCGACCAACACTTTCATGCGTTCCAGAATGAAGCGAAT
>CADECP010000085.1 GCA_902825875.1 uncultured Acidobacteriota bacterium | reverse complement strand
GCGATTGGCCGACAGGTCGCCGCCGCCTGACAAGCCGCTGCCCGCCGTGAGCGTGCGCGATGTCGGCGTGTAGGCCGTCGTGTCCACGCCGAGCGTCCCATTGCCGCCGGATGTTGTAACAAATCCGTTGCTGGTCAAATTGGACAGCGTGGCGATGTTTTGCGAGGTGTTGACGGTGATTGTATTTGTCGAGCGCGTCAGCCCGGTCGAGAACGTGAGCGGCGCTTCGTAATCCGTGCCTGATACTGCGTTGCTGAACCCGCCGGAGCCGTTGCCCTTCAGGATTGCCGAACCGCTCGTGGCCGGTGCGTAATCCGTGCCGCTGGTCGCAATTGCTAGCGCATTTGCGCCCGTGCGCTTGATGATGCCAGTTGAGGAAAGGCCGGTGATCGTGTCGAGCGTGATCGAACCACCAAGCGACGTTGACGTTCCGGCAATGGTAATCGCGGAATTGGCCAGCTTCGCGTTGGCAATCGAACCGGCCAGCATTGTATTGGTGATGCCGCCAGTTGCCACATCTAGCGAGCCGCCGGAAAAACTGAACGTTGCGGCGGGCGTGATTTCTTCCACGTCGCCGCTGCTTGCCGTTGTACGGCCAAGCAAGCGATTTGTGGCGATGTTCTGAAGCTTGGCGAACGTCACAGCATCGTTTGCAATCGTCGCCGCAAAGCTGCCCGTGCCTGAGCCGGTTACGTCGCCCGTCAAAGCGATCGTCTGATCGCCGGTGTTTGTGCCGGATAGCCCTAAATCGGTTTTTACTTGGGCAATTGTTCGATTTGTCCAGGCTCCGGCTTTGCGTTGAATGAAATCGTCGTTCGATGGCGATAATCCGGCAATTGCGGCAAGGTCAGCGTTGAACGCCTGAACATTTGCGCCGATAACCAAGCCCAAATTCGTGCGGGCATCGGCGGCGGTTGCTGCGCCCGTACCACCGCGAGCGACGGCCAAAGTTCCCGCCCAACTCAAGGCGAAATTATGGTCAGCCGTTGCGCTGGTGATCGTCAGATTCAGGTTTGTGTCGTTTGTTCGGCTGAAGGTTTGCGGGTCGGCGGTCAGCCCGTTCAGCGTCAGCAAGCCCGTTCCACTGCCGCCTGAGCCGTTGGCCTTTGCTGTCACGCGGCCATAGGTATCAATCGTCAGGTTGCAATTCGTACAGGTTCCCGCCGCGACACCCGACGCGGCCAGTTCGATATTCGTTTCCGCGCTTGGCGATTCGGTCAACGCGAACCGCGAACTGAAATCCAACGTGCCTTGCTTATTGGCCGAAAGCGCGACGTTGTTCGTTTTCAGCGTCAGGCCAGTAGACACAACCGGCGTGGCCGTCGTTAGGCTTTCCAGCGTAATCGGACAACTTGCCGCCGCCGGGATGTTTACATCCGTGCCCTGTTGATAGCCGTAAATCTCGCCCTGAATCCGAATTTGTGACGAATCAACGACCACGAAAGACACGACGCCGGATGAATTCGACACCACCGGCACGGGCGACGTGGAAACGGCAACGCCGTTTTTGATTGTGCGAACGATCCGAAACGTGCAATTCGCGCACGGCAATAACCCCGCCGACGTTGCCGCCGGTCTGTAGATCGTGCCGGTAACGGTGCATGTCGTTTGGGCGTAGCCCGACGCGGCCAACGCGCACAGGAAGGCGAACAAAAAGGCAATTTTTTTCATGATAATTCTTGATATTCAGGCTTGACAGAAGCGTTACGCTTCGCTATTATCATTTACGATGAAACAAGGAATTTTGGCCGCCTTGCGAGGCACGGCGACTGACCTAAAAGCTATTAAGGCGGCGCAAAAGGCCGATAAAGAACTGGCTAAGCTAAGCTTGGGCAATTTGATTCGCCTTGCGTTGGCGAAGTTGCTAAAAATTGACTTGCCGCTGTTAAAGCACGGCGGGGCAACGCGAAAAGAAAAGCCAAAGTAATCTCGTGCCCCAACACGAGGAATTATGTTCAACCTGGTTATTGACAATCTGCTTGAGCTTGCCGCTGAGAAGGCGGCCAAGCGAAACACCGGCAACGGCGGACTGGCCTTGATACTGCAAATTGCCCGCCAAGCTTATCGAAGCGGGCAGGCAGGCAGTCTGGCCAAGCACGTTGCTGGATGGCAGGCTCAGCGCGGCACGGCTGAATATGGCGAAATCGTGCCACTACAAAAGGCGGCATAAAATATGAAACACTACCGCATTACGACCAATGGCGATCACTTCAGAGTTGAAGTGGCTACGGATCGCTGGTGGCGACAAAAACTTAAATGGGAGCCAGCGTTATGTGGCATTTCAGATTATGAGACGGCAATAGATGTGCTAGATTGTATCTTACTCGGGGGGGAGCAATCCTGGCGATTGCCAGATGACGATGCGTCGCCGCCCTGCTATGCGGCAAATCCGGGCTGCGTTGACGGCTGTATCCGCCATCTGTAAGAGCTATCCCTGTCGCAATGCGTGAAGCCTAAAACGTCGTCAGCCAAAATTCCTGACTCCACATCAAATCAGCCTGCACGACGAGCGCGAGATTGCCTTTCGCATCCGGCGGCAGATCAAACGCAACGCCTTCAATCCAGGCAAAGCCAGCCCAGCCGACGCCGCCAATAGCTTCCGGCTGATTAACGGCAAGCGTCGCGTCAACAATCCACAGATCGAAACCGTCATCAATCCAGACGCGCAACGTTCGCGCATCGCGCATCCCGGAGCCGAGTAAGACCACGCGCGAACCGGCGAGAATCGGCGAACCATCAAGCGCCATCACCGCGCCACGATCAATACGCCACATCCCTTGAACGTGGCGCGTCTTCCCCGTCGTTTGTTCGTACAGTCCCGGCGCAGTCGGCGCGTAGGCCGCCCAGCCGGTGAATGTGTCTGTCGGCGTGTTGACCACCACATTAAACCACGCCAAGCGTCGCCGACTGACCGGCAATGGCACGTCCGGCGCGATAACGGCCAATTGATTCGGCGTTGCAAGGCGAATCTGCGCCTGTAACCCGCCAATCGTCACCGTGATTCCGTTTATCTCAAACGGCAGCGGGTTCCGCGTGGCCTGCATCGGCTCGCCAATGAACTGCCCATCACCTTGAAGCGTAATCAGCGCCGCACAGCCGGGCGAAATTACGCCCCGCTCGGTCGCGTTGTGGTTGACGGAAAGCGTGTACGGCGCGGGCGCAAAGCTTTGCGCGACTGCTGGCACGGTCAGAAAAAGCGTCAACAGCACGATTAACGAGAAAAGCAGGGCGAGCGTCGCTGCCTGCCAGATAAATGACACAAAAGAGTTTTGATTTTGCATAAGACTTAGAGGATTTCGATTATGGCAACGTCTGTCTGCCAAAAATTCGCCACATCGGACACGCTGAATTGGCCGGTAATATCCAGCGCGTTCGTCGTCGTCGTGTTGATCGTCGTGGAATTGACCGTGTAGGTTTGCGTTTTTAGAGCGCCGGTTCCGTCGTTGTAATAAAAATTGATCGTCCAGTTGATCGTGCCGCTTGAACCGGTCGCATTCAACGCGCCGACGGCCTCAATCCACCAATTCTGATCGGCGACGTTCGTTGGCAGCGTAAACGCGGCAATGGTCAACATTGTCGTCGCGCCATTCTTCAGTTTGATCGTAAGCGTTCCGGGCGAACTGGCTTTTGTACCGTACAGGCCGCTCGCCTTGATGCGAACTTGCGAGCCAGCGACAAGCCTGTCAGCAGCCAGCGTCTTCGTTCCGACAC
>CADECP010000084.1 GCA_902825875.1 uncultured Acidobacteriota bacterium | reverse complement strand
GACTCCTTCGAAGGCAAGCTAAACTTTCAACTCTTATCGCGCAACAGGTTTATTGAAATTTATGTCAGAACAAACCCTATTCATTGGAATTGATCTGGGCGGAACCAACATCAAGGCCGCTCTGGTCAACACAGACACAGGCGAAATCACCGCGACGCGATCCAAACCGACTCACGCGCGCGAAGGCCACGACGCGGTCATCGCTCAAATGGCCGTGCTGGTCGAAGAAATCATTCTGGCCAGCGGCAAAGCCAAAACCGATTTCGGCGGCGTAGGCATTGGCATTCCCGGCGCGCTTGATCTGGAAAAAGGCTCGACGATTTTTCTGCCGAACCTGCCCGGCAACTGGCGCAACGTTCCGGTGCGCGATCAACTGGCGAAATTGACCGGATTGCACGTGGCGATTTTGAACGACGCGCGTTCGATGACTTTGGGCGAATGGAAGTTCGGCGCTGGGCGCGGATTCGACACGGCTTGTTACACGCTTGGCACAGGCATCGGCGGCGGACTGGTTTTGGGCGGCAAATTATATCTGGGCATCAACGGTTCGGCGGGCGAACTGGGTCACGTCAGCGTTGACCTCAACGGCCCGAAATGCGGTTGCGGCAGTCGTGGTTGTATCGAAGCTTATGCTTCAGGCCCGGCCATCGCCGCGCTGGGCATGAAAGATGTTGTGCAAGGTCGCAACACGATCATGGCTGAAATGTGCGACGGCGATTTGAACAAGATCACGCCCGAACTCGTCTGCGAAGCCGCTCGGCGAGGCGATGAAGCCGCGCGCGAAATTTACGAATTCGCCGGAACGATCATCGGCGCAGGCATCGCCAACGTGATTACGGCTGTCACTCCGCGCCGCATAGTCATCGGCGGAGGCGTCGCCGCCGCCGGAGAATTGATCCTCGATCCGATTCGCCGCTCGATGCGTTCGCGCGTCTTTCTGGTGGATTCGCTGCAAGTCGAAGTAGTCGCCGCTCAACTGGGCAACAACGCCGGATTGATCGGCGCGGCAGTTTGGGCACGACAGCAGTTGTAAGTTTGGCGGATTGAACTACGAATCAACACGAATGTTCACGAATTTGTGACCTCCCGATTTGTAAAAGCTTTCCTGTAAAATTTCCATTCGTGAGCATTGGTGTTAATTCGTGGTTCAACTTTTTCCCGTACTAGGAGCTTTTGCTTGGATCTGAACGTTGAAACTCTGACGGCGGAACAGTTCGCCAAAACCATTGACCATTCATTGCTGCAACCGCAGTTGACCGAAACAGACGTTGTCGCTGGTTGCGAATTGGCTGCGCGTTATCACGCGGCTTCGGTGTGTGTGAAGCCTTATCACGTGCGACTGGCTGCGAAGCTGTTGGCCGATTCCGATGTGTTGGTCAGCACGGTTGTCGGATTTCCGCACGGCAGTTCGACCATCGAAACCAAACTCGCCGAAGCCAGACAAGCGTTAGAAGACGGCGGGGTCGAGTTGGATATGGTCATCAATTACGGCCAGTTGCGCTCCGGCGAATTCGCTTACGTCGCCCGCGAAGTCAAAGCCATCTGCGATCTGGCGCACGCGCACCACGCCAAAGTCAAAGTCATTTTTGAAAACGCCCACCTCAGCGACGAACAGAAAATCGTGGCCTGCAAACTCTGCGACGAAGCCGGAGCCGATTGGGTGAAAACTTCGACAGGGTTTGCGCCGACCGGAGCGACGGTTGCCGACATCAGGTTGATGCGCTCCAACGTCAGCGAGCGAGTGCAAGTCAAAGCCGCTCACGGTGTGCGGACTTTGGCGGCGGCGCTGGAAATGATCGAAGCAGGCGTGACGCGAATTGGAGCGACGGCGACGGCGACGATGTGCGACGACTTTGTTAAATGGCGAGCAGGCGAGTTAAAGATAGAACGCGCCGAACCGGCAGGCGGTTACTGACCTGAATCAAAATCGAGATAACTGAACAAACGGAATGAACGGAACGGACGGAAATTTTCTATCGGTTTTCCCGTTTCTTCCGTTATTTTTGTCTGTTCCGTCTGATGTCGGGACACATTTAGTGTATGGCGGCGGGATGCTGCGGTGAATTCATTGTCGAGTTTCCTGATACCTGATACCCGATACCCGAAACCTGACTTTTACTAAAAGTAGCCTTTGACCAAATCGGTTTTTCGGGTTTTCAGGTGTCAGGTGAATGGGATCGGGTATCAGGTTCGACTTCGCCAATGGTATCCACGACATACAGCGTTCCCAAAAGTCTCCAGGCATCAGCGGTTCCGTTATCTCCAAAATAATTTTGAGCGAAAGAACGTTGAATGGAAAAGAAGAAAATCAAAGTTGGGGTTGTCGGAACAGGATTCATCGGCCCGGCTCACATTGAAGCCCTGCGGCGGTTGGGAATCGAAGTCGCTGGGTTGGTGGGTAGCAGTCCCGAACGCGCCGCCGCCAAAGCCGAGGAATTGCGAATTGGCAAAGTCTACGATTCATTCGAGGCGCTGATTGCCGATCCGCAAATCAACGTCGTCCACGTCACTTCGCCAAATCATCTGCATTACCCGCAGGCCAAAGCCGCGCTCGAAGCTGGCAAACACGTCGTTTGCGAAAAGCCTTTGGCAATGAATCCGCAGGAATCTGCCGAACTGGTTGCGCTGGCCAAAGCGCGACAACTGGTCAACGCCGTCAATTTCAACATACGATTTTATCCCATCGTGCAGCACGCGCGCGCGCTGGTGCAGAGCGGCGAACTCGGCGACGTGTTCATCGCGCAAGGTTCGTATTTGCAGGATTGGCTGTTGCTGCCGACTGATTGGAACTGGCGACTGGAGCCGGGACTCGGCGGCAAGATGCGCGCGGTGGCCGACATCGGCTCTCACTGGCTGGACTTGATTACGTTCATCACCGGATTGCGCGTCAAAGCCGTCAATGCCGACTTCGCAACGTTTTTGCCTGTTCGCAAAAAGCCGATCAGGCCAATTGATACTTTTTCCGGCAAGCTGCTGCCAGGCAAAGACGCTGAAGATTATGAAGAACAGGAAATCACGACCGAAGATTACGCGACGATTTTGCTGCGGTTCGACACGATGGAACGCCGAACGAATCCGCGTGGAGTCGTCACCGTTTCCCAAGTGAGCGCCGGTCGCAAAAATCGTTTGAGCTTTGAAATTGACGGTTCGCAGTCGTCGTTGAGTTGGGACAGCGAGCGCCCGAACGAATTGCTGATCGGTCATCGAGATCGTCCGAACGAATTGTTGCTGAAAGACCCGGCGCTGCTGGCGGCAGAAGCGCGACAGTTCACGTCGTATCCCGGCGGCCACAACGAAGGTTTTCCCGACACCTTCAAACAGCTTTACCACGCGATTTATCGTTACCTGCAAGCAGGCGATTTCGTCACCAAACCTGGCTTTCCAACTTTTGAAGACGGTCATTACGAACTGGTTCTGGGCGAAGCCATTTACATCAGCGCCCGAACCGGCGAATGGGTCAATGTCCCTTTTCAAAATTGAAAAACCAGAACACTCGAAAAGGAAGATCAATGAAACTTCGATACCAAATTCTGGCTGCGATTGTGTTGCTGGCGGTTGCTGCTCCGGCATTCGGGCAAAAGCTTGCTGAGCCTATCTTGCTTTGGCCGAAGGGAGCGCCCGGCGCGACGGGCAATTCCAACGAAGACAAACCGGCGATTATTCCTGTGTTGCCGGACGCCGCGAAAAACACCGGAGCGGCAATTGTGGTTCTGCCCGGCGGCGGATTCACTTTGCGCGCGGTAGATCACGAAGGCGTGTTGGTCGCGCAATGGTTGAAAGAACGCGGCATCGCGGCCTTCATCGTGCGCTATCGGCTTCGTCCTCTGTACGAACGCAAGGATTGGCTGGCGGATGCTCAACGCGCGATGCAATTTGTCCGCGCCAACGCGGCTCAATACCGCATCTCAGCCAACCGCATCGGCGTCGTAGGATTTTCTGCCGGAGCGCAACTTGCCGCTGATGCTTCTTTCAATCCGCTGACGGCGAATGCGGCGTCCGGCGATCCGCTGGAAAAAGTTTCCAGCCGCCCTGACTTTTTGATCTTGTCGTACGGTTCCATGCAAATGCCGAATTCGGTGGCGGGCGCAAATGTTCCGCCGACGTTTATGTATTGCACCTCCGAAGACGCCGGGCAGATGCGCGGCATGGTGGATTTGTATTCCAGTTTGCTGAAAGCCAAAGTTCCCGCCGAAGCGCACTTTTTCGTCAATGGCGTTCACGGCGTAGGCTTTGCGCTGGGCGATCCGGTGTTGGGCGAATGGCCGCACCTAATGCACAAATGGTTGACGGCGAGCGGATTCTTGACGGCCAAACCGCGCGCTTCGCTGGCGGGCGTCGTCAAACTGGATGGAACGCCGTTGATTCGCGGCATGGTGATTTTGACTCCGGTGGATCAACCGACGGCTCCGCCCGTGACGATGTACATCACCAACGCGCACACCAAAGAATTGGGTTCGTTTGAAGTCAGCCCGGAACTGGGGCCGGTGGCCGGAAAGTATCGTGTCGAAGTTCGGCAGGACGCCACACGCTGGCTGAGCAATTCGCGCGATCCGATGATGATTCAGATGATGGAAAAACTGCGGAATCGTTCGCTGACCGACGAAGATCGAAAGGCGTGGGGCGAATACGTCCGCAAACGCGATTTGTCGCCCAGCATCGAAAACCAGCGTGTGTTCAGCCGTCAACGCCCGAAAGACAAAAGCGATTACGTCGTCGAAATCAAACCGGGCGCAAACACGCTCACGCTGGAAGTCTTCAGCAAGTAAATCAAAACTGATGTTACGCGATGGCAGATCAAATAAAGCGTTTGACAGTTTCTTCGTC
>CADECP010000083.1 GCA_902825875.1 uncultured Acidobacteriota bacterium | reverse complement strand
GCGCGAACGATCACCGGAACCACAAATGTCATCACTGTGACCAACGGTGACGGCGTTTCCGGCAATCCAACGCTGACCGTCGGCTCGCTCGTTGTTCGCACGGATCAAGGCAATACCTACTCAACCGGCGCGCAAAGTTTTTCATCTGCCACGTCATTGACCGTGCCTGTTTCGGCGGGGGCGGCTCCAACAGCCAATGGAACGATTGCCTACGATTCAACAACCAACGTCGTCAAGGCGGGCGTCAATAGCGCGACGGTCGAACTTTCCACTTGGCCGCTTTCCAGCTACGTGATTTCCAAGCCTGGCGCGTCTCAAGTCGTCCTGAGATTCGTGTTCGACCGGGCGATGAACATTCCTTCGCAATCGAACGGCACAAACGCTTACGTCAAGGCTGGCACGGCGGCCAACGCACAAGCCGATTTCACGATGAGCAAAAACGGCGGCGCGTCGTTCTGCACGCTTCGCTTCGCGGCGTCGGGCACGCAGGCGACGTTCCAAAATACCTGCGCCTCAACCGACTTCGCAGCCGGTGACGTGCTGACGATTGTTGCGCCAAGCTCGCAAGACTCGGCGCTTGCAGATATCGGTCTCTCAATTACAGCGAAACTAAAATGACACGAGTTTTCCTAAGCTTCTTTCTGGTCTTGGCGCTAACCTTGCCGGTTGTGCGTTCGGCGGGTCTTGATACGTGGCGCGGATTGGTGCGCGATATGGCGTTCCACCATTCGCCGCAAAAGGGCGGCGGGCATCTACCCGTCAATTCACTGTTCAACGGCCTTCAGGTTTATTGGAACTTGGACGAAACGAGCGGCAATCGCGCCGCAGCGTTTCAGGCGGCATCCCTAACGCTTACCGATAACAACACTGTTGGAAACGCGGCAGGGATAATTGGCAATGCAGCATCATTCGCCGCTGCATCCGACGAAACGCTCTCTATCTCGGATAATGCGGCGGTCTCTGTTGGCGATATAGATTGGACAATTACGTTTTGGTTTTTCCTGTCCGGTCTGGCCGCTGGCGACGTGGCTTTGATTAGTAAATGGGATGCGCCCGGCTCGCCCGACTCCGAATATCTGATAAGCCGCGAACCTAGCTCAACCAACATTTTCTTCGCTGTCACTTCTGACGGCGACGCCTTCAGCACCTACAAAGACGTGCAGTCGAGCGCCACGACAACGACCAGCACATGGTATTTCGTTGTCTGTCAGCATGACGCCGCCGCCGACCAGATTTCCGTTTCCGTCAATAACGGAACCTTTGCGACAGGGACACACGTCGGAGGCATCTTTAACGGCGCTCACTCGTTTGAGATGGCCGGGATTGATTCCACGATAAACAACCTAAACGGGCGGCTGGATATGGTTGCCATCTGGAAGCGCAAGCTTACCGCCGCCGAAATAACCTACCTCTACAACAGCGGAAACGGACGCTCGCCTATTCCGTAAAAGGAGAAACAAAATGGAATTCCAGTATTACTACAAAAATCAAATCCTGACCGGCTTCGGATGGCCCCGCGACGCTCGCAGTGCTGAGCATCCTGGCGGAATGATTGACAAGACCCGGCTGACCATCGAAGGAAGTTACCGGGTGATTCCCCTCGCCGACTTGGTGCGATAAGGAGATTTATGAAACACATTTTCACCATCGCCGCGCTATTCTTGTTTGCCATTCCCGCGTTCGCGCAGCAAAGTGACCCAGTTGATATTGTTGAAGTCGTCAAGAAAATGAGATCAGGCGGCGCTTCAATAATACACTTTATCCCTGAATCATCAGACGCAATGCCCAGCAAGGGTACGCTGGAGCTTAAGCCTACTAGCTCGTCGCTTAATTCGCATTACCAGGAAACAGTTGAATCCGCCGTGATGGTTGATGGGCGACTGGAAATCGTAAAACGATCCATCAGTTATCCGTCTGCTATTCCTGCGCTGCACTGTTGGCTGTCGCCGTGCGATTGGTCGCGCCGTCGTGTCTGGAAGGAAATCTACGGCGTGAAAGATGGCAAGCTGCTCTTACTGGAAACCATCGAAGGTAAAATCATTCCCGTGCAAGCCGAGCACGTAGAATGGCCGAAACCGTAATGCGACCCATAATCCTCGCTCTCACCATCTACCTGACGCACGCGCTCGCCCCGCCGTTCACGCCGCCAAGCGTGACAGAACGTGCAACATTTTCAGCGACAAAAGCGCGAGAAGTGTTGCTACAGCAACGACTTAAGCGCAACATTTTCGACAACATTTTCAGAACGGAAGCCGCCGCGAAATTTATCAAGCTCGGCGTTTCTGCTTCGCCGCGTGGCTCGCAAAATGGGAACCGGCGCAAACGAAAGCGCATTCGCCGCGTGGTGTATCGCAAGCCGCCGACAGTGTATGTGCTGCCGGATGTGATTCAGCCGATGACGCAGGCGGAAGGGGAGCGGGTATTGCGGTGGGGTGCGTGGGTGACGTGGTTTTGAGCAAAATTTCCGTCGCCATCCCTGTCGGGTGAGGCAGGGTTCAATGCAATAGCGGCGACGAGAATGCGGCCTCGCAATTTGCGAGTTACCGCGCCGTGCTGAAACGGTGAACCCGTTGGCGGCGAAGAATAACACGGCTCGCGGGGGCGTTGGCCGTGTGATCGCCCGGCTGTCATTGCTGAAGCGCCGGGCAGCTTCAAGAAATTAGGCCAGCCTCGATAATGGGATGTGTCGGGGCTGGCCTGTTTTTGTTTCTACCGGACGCCTTTCATCCGGCGCGCTTCTACGCACTTATCTGATCCCGGCTCAAATTCTCGGCACGTTGTTGGGCGATGCTCGTACACAGTGCAAGTAACGGACTTGCCAATTTGCCCTTCCAACGCTTTGCACCGCCAGCCGTCCGCGTCCGTAAACCGACCACGTAGCCAGCCGTCCGTCCAGCTTACGCGGCCAATAGGCAAGCTGCGCTGATCCAACACAACCAACTGCTTTGGCAGCTTGGACACGTCATCCGCTTTTCTGCAAAATTGTTCGGCCAACGTTCGGCTAACGTTCGGTATCAAAGCTGTGGTATATTTCGCCCGTCTGGTGCTCCGATAACGTGAGGAAACGGTGAATGGTGAAACGACAACGAATGCGCGGACAACCGCTGTCCGCGCCGGAGATTGCGGAAATCCACACGGTCGCTAAACGGATTTTCGCAGAGCAGGGGCGACACAACCGCTCGGCAATTCAGGAGCAGCTTTCTTTCGGCACAGACCGGGCAACGATTGTCAAAATCCTGAGTCAGCCGGAGCCAGCCGCGCAGGTTCACGAAACGCGAACCGATACCCAGCCGCCGCCGCTTCCTGCGGCAATCCTTGCTATAATCAGCCGACAATCTGCCAGCGTCAAAGAGCTTGCCTTTCAGCTACAGGCCAGGCCAAGCGAAGTGATGGCCGCGCTGGAAACGATGCCGAATGCGGCAGAGAATGACGCGGGGCAATGGCACATAAAGGAAGCAGTGCCAGTTGAAGACCCGTTACCGCTAAACGTGCAAAGGCTGAGGCGCGAGAATGAACGGCTGAAGAAAGATAACGCAGAGCTTCTAAAACAACACGAAGAGAACGAAAAGCTTTTTCAGATGTTTGGCTTTATCAAGGAAGCCAAGATGGACATCCCCGAATGGACGCGGAAATCTCCAAGTCAAGGCAACAAACGCCAAGCCATCCCAACCGCTCTTTTTTCCGACTGGCATTTTGATGAAGTCGTCAATCCTGCCCAAATCAATTACGTCAATGAGTACAACCGCCCAATCGCTGAAAAGCGGCTTGAGAATTTCTTTCACAACACAATCGAACTCTCTACGGATTATCTTCAGGGCTTGAAGTACGAGGGGCTAGTCTTGCCGATTTCCGGCGATATTTTTAGCGGCATCATCCACGAAGAACTTGTTGAAACGAATGCGGCGACGATCTTTGAGTCCATGTTGTTTTGGGCTGAGCCAATGTGCGCTGGGATTCGCCTGCTCCGTGATGCGTTCGGGCGCGTGTTCGTCCCTTCCGTTGTCGGTAATCACGGCAGATACCATCGCAAGCCTCGCGCCAAGAATCGCGCTCAAGATAACTTTGACTGGTTCTTCGCTCATCTGCTTCGCAAGTTGCTGGCCAACGAAAAGGGAATCAGCTTTATGATTTCCGAAGCCGCCGACGTTACCTATAACGTGTTCAGTACGGTCTATCTTTCCACGCACGGCGACCAGTTTAAGGGCGGCAGTGGGATAGCTGGACTGCTTAGTCCGTTAATGATTGGCGATGCGAGAAAGCGAAAAAGAGAGGCCGCAATTAACCGGCCTTACCATTTTATGCACATGGGGCATTGGCATCAGCTAGGACACGTCAAGGGCTTGATTATCAACGGCAGCGGCAAGGGCTACGATGAATACGCGATGGTTTCAAACTTCGACTATGAGCCGCCACAGCAAGCCTTTTGGATTACTGATCCGATACACGGTAAGACGATTGACGCACCGATTCATCTGCTCGACAAAAGCGAGAAATATCGCGGTGGTGCATCGGCAGCATTAACGGAGATGAACGACGTGCGGGCGCAATGGGAGGTGGCAGCATGACGCCCTACCTCACGTTCTGCTCACAGTCTCGCACCTGGCTCAAGCGGTTAGTTCGTCGCTGGTATCGCCGATTGCAGTACGATTGGCGCGTGAACGTGGAGCTAGTGGACACGGAAGAGTTGACAGGCGGCGGCGAATTTACGGTACTTGGTAAGACGCTGGCGCTCCCGGTTTACCGTACAGCAACGATTTGGATTTCCGAAGACGCGGAAGAGGGCGACGATGCCGAATGGCTAGTGCTCCACGAGCTATTGCATCTGAAATATGAAATCGTAATGCACGTCTTGAACCAGTGCTGGGATGAGCGGCGGAAGATAGACAAAGCAAAAGCCACACAACTTATGCGCGATGCAATCGAGACGATGATCGAACAGGATGTCAAGGTTATGATGAGGTTGGCGGGGAAGTGATGCGGGGAAAAATTAAAGCCGCACCT
>CADECP010000082.1 GCA_902825875.1 uncultured Acidobacteriota bacterium | reverse complement strand
CCCGGCAGTGAACTGCCGGGCTAATATCAAACCGTCCCTGCCGGGACGAAAACCGCGTCAAACCGAATGTTCGATTCTTTAGCGCGTAACATCAGTGGCTGATTTGCAGGCTGCGGCAAATGCCGACGAGACACGCCGCAGCCAGGACTTTCGGCTGAGGACACCCAACTTGAGATTTTACTTGCTCGCCGCCGTTGCGGGCGCGGGAGTAATGCTCAGTTCCGCGATGAAGCGATAAACGCCGAACTCAACGTTTGACACGGCGCCGATCGGAGCATTGCCTTGCAGCTTCAGATCGGCAATCGCCTTGCCGTAAGCCTGAGCAAACTTCCCCATCTCGTCGAAGTTGTCGAAATAAACAGCAACGTGAACTGTATTCGGATTGCCGCCCAGGGCTTGCACGAAAGTCGCCACTCCCTTGGAACTGGTTTTGGCGTTGGCGACCAGCGCGTTTTCCTTGAGCCATTTCATGAATTCCGGTAAGCGCCCCGGCGTGACGGTATTGATGACGCCTATGCAGAGCTTCATTTCGCCTTTCGGCTGGACGCTCATATCAGGAACAGTCGTCGCCAGAAAGGTGCGCGCGCTGACAATCAACTGAGCGCGTTTGGCGACCAAGGCGCGCGCGCCGGCTTCACCCAACGCTCTGGTCAAAAAGCTGGGTTCGTCCAGCTCCTTCATGCTTGCAACCGGACGGAACGTCCAGACTTCGCCTGATTCGCCAAGAGTCTGTACAACCCAGGTATGCCATTCCTTGCCTCCGGCTTTTTTGAATGCTGGAAGTGTTTCGTTTTTCAGAAGCTCACGAAACTGATCCATCATTCCGGGTTTGACCTTCACTGCCGACACCAAGTAGGTCTGCGGCACAGGTTGGTTTTGCGCCAGGCAAAAAGGAGTGATTGCCACAGCGATCAGCAAAGCGCCGAACGCCAGAAAGAGTTTGGTGATTGAACGGTGTCTTGGCATTGTGATTCTCCTTGTTGGTTTTTTTGAGGGCTGCGGCAGGCAGCCCCGTGGTTGGGTTGAGTTACGAGGTTTATGGCCGATGGTTGCCGGTCACGGTTGCGACGTGCAGATACGCCGCGCGGTAATGATCGTAAGCGTCCTTGTAGCCCTTGGCGTTGAAGTAAATGTCGCCGGACGCCAATGCGTTTTTGGCCTGTTCAATGGCAGCAACGCTGGGCATGCCGGATTTGGCGCACATCTCTATGATTTCGGCCACGACACTGCGGACTTCTTCCAGGTTTCCGCCTGACGATTGCGGCATCTGGAAAGACGTAACGTTGTACCGGTCGCCTTCGACCAAGGCCTGCTCGATTTCCAACCGGAAGGCGCGACGTTGAAACTCCATCAGCTTCATCGCCAGATCATCCACTTTTGCGCTGACGATGTTGACGTTGGTGTTGGTCGTGTCCACCTTGTTAATGATGGTGTCCGACTTGTTGATGATCGTGTCGGATTTGTTGTTGATGGTGTCAGCCTTGTTGTTGATCGTATTCAGCGTGGTTTGCGCCGTGCTCAGTTGGGAAATAACGGTCACGGTATTTCCCTGAACGGTGTTGACTGTGTTTTGCACTGCCGTCAGGCGATTGTCCACGGCCAGAACATTGCTGTTGACCCCATTTATCAAATCGCTGAGGGTGTTGTGAGAAGCGGCCAACTGGTCTTTGAGCATCACCAGCAATTCTTCCAGGTCAGGGCCGACGACCATTGCCATGTTGATAATTTGCGCTCCTCTTGGTGATGCTGGAATAAGTCCTTGCGCCGCCGAATGGAAGTTACTGACCATGCCAACCGAAATTACCTGGCTTTTCACCGCGCATTCAATTTTGAACCGGAGCGTGTATGTCTTCCCGCGCACCAGTGTCGCCTGAATGGTTGCCGTCTTTCGGTCAAAGACAGCGGAAAGCGGGTCCTGAAAGCTGGAAAGATTGGCTCGGCCTTCCAGCGAAAAAACTTCTTCATACGCAATGGCTGCTCCAAGCGAATCATCAATCAATTGCAGCGAGACGGAAGCTTCTGCAGTTCCCCCGCCAATCGAAGCCAGCGTAAACAGATACCCCCGCCAAGCAGCATCCGCGCTGATAACGACATTCACCGGACGCGGAACCGATCCCGACAACTTGAAGCGAGTATCAATGTACGCGCTGGCAGACCCGACGACGCTATTGCTCAGCAGCGTCGCATACACTTCTGCGTTGGCCTCGACAGTCCGTGTCTGCGTGTCAAATCTGCTGGTCGCTTTGCTGACTTCAACTTCCGTGCCGATAAGCGGAACTGTTCGTTTTTGAGTTCCGGTATCGGTGTTTCCGCCTGATGCAAACCGTCCAAAAACGATGGAATCTCCTGGTCTAACTTCTGGAACTTGGGCAAAGCCATTGACACCAAGCGTCAGCCAGGCAAGCACGGTGAGTAGGATCATCTGAATTTGTATATATGGTTTGTTCACAGTTTTTTTCTCCAGTGTGTATTAGGGGGAGAGTCGCACCTTCTCTCCGCAAAGGTTTTGGAATGAGCCAGCTCGCTTCACGCCTGAGCCACAGCCAGGCAGGCAATCAGCAGAAGCGCGCGCAAAACCGTTTGCCCGAAGCCAGGCTTTTGGCGAAAAGCGACAGTCAATGATTTGAGTTTCACGGCCAGCCCGCGACTCGACGAGGCGTCTTCGGAATCAGAAAGAAAAGCCGCGCCGATGAGCAGCAGCAACGCCATAACAAGGCCTGCGACGACGATGATCTCGCCGAGTTGGGCAAAGGCGTTCATCACGACAGCTTGTTCGGACATCCAGAGTTCTTCGATTTGGTTGAGTTCGGTTTCCATCTTGCCTCCTTGTTGAACTTTGAGTTGACACACTTTTCCCGGCACGGATGCGGCCTGATTTCCGTTGATCGAGCCGTCATTCGTCCGAATTTCGCTACTTCGTTGAGTCTTGGTTTTCTATGCTCGCCACTGAGTAAGGCGCAGAATCGTGGCCGAACCCGCCACTGGCCGGAAAGTTTTTTTGACGGGAGACCGAACCGGCGGCATTTGATGGTCAGTCCAAATGGTTGTGTGGTACATTCGCGCCACGCTCGAACACCACAGATCAAAATCAGGTTGCGGTTAGGGAAGGAAATGCGGTCTTTCGATTCCGGAGTTGAAAGGATGAACACTTCATCCCCCCACGAAGTGACTCAATTGCTGCTTGCCTGGAACAACGGCGACCAGGATGCGCTGGCAAAGCTGGCACCGCTGGTCGAAACGGAGTTGCGGCGGCTGGCCAAAATCTATCTGGCGCATGAACGTCCCGGCCACACCTTGCAGCCGACTGCGCTGGTCAACGAAGCCTTCATCAAATTGATAGACGCTTCCGCTGTAGAGTGGAAAAACCGCGCGCATTTTTTCGGCATCACGGCTCAATTGATGCGGCATATTCTGGTGGATCATGCCCGGCGACGACAGGCGCTGAAACACGGCGGCGAAGCTTTGCGCGTTTCACTGATCGAAGCCGAAAACGTCGCGCCCAACCGTCAGGCTTGCATCATCGAACTGGACGAAGCCTTATCCGCTCTTTCCCGGATTGATCCGCGTAAAAGTCGCATTGTCGAACTGAAGTTTTTCGGCGGCCTCAGTGAAGAAGAAATTGCCAAACTGCTCGACACTTCGTTGCGAACCGTGCAGCGCGATTGGAATCTGGCGCGCGCCTGGCTGTTCCGCCAACTGAACAAAGACCAACACCATGACTCGTGAACGCTGGGAACAGATCGAAACGCTTTACCACAACGCGCTGGCGGTTCCGGCCAACGAACGCAAAGCGTTTCTGGCTAAAGCCTGTGCGGGCGATCCTTCGTTGTTGGGCGAAGTCGAAGTCTTGTTGGCAGCCAACGACCAGGCTGGAAGCTTTATGGTCAAACCCGCTGTCCACAACGAAGCCAAATTTATGTTTGCCGAAGCCCAACCCATGAAGATCGGTCAACGCATCAGCCATTACCAGATCGTTTCCCGTATCGGCGAAGGCGGCATGGGCGAAGTCTGGCTGGCCGAAGACAAAAATCTGGGGCGTCAGGTGGCCATCAAATTGCTGCCCGCCGAATTCACAGGCGACGCCGACCGTTTGCGCCGCTTCGAGCAGGAAGCGCGTGCGGCGTCGGCGCTGAATCATCCGAACATCGTCACCGTTCACGAAATCGGCGAAGTTGACGGCTTGCATTTTCTGGTGACGGAATTCGTCAACGGACGAACGTTGCGCCAATTGCTGGCCGATGGGCGATTGCCGTCCGTGCAAGTGCTGGACATTGCCGAACAAATCGCCGAGGCGCTGGCGGCGGCTCACGGAGCGGGCATCATTCACCGCGACATCAAACCTGAAAACGTTATGCTTCGGCGCGATGGATACGTCAAAGTTTTGGACTTCGGCCTGGCCAAACTGACGGCCATCGCACCCGCCGATTCCGGCTCACTTTCCCAGATGGACACGCTGCGCGCCGCACAGACCAATCCGGGCGTGATTCTGGGAACTCCGCGTTATATGTCGCCGGAACAGGCGCGCGGAACCGGTGTGGATTCGCGCACAGACCTGTTCAGCCTGGGCGTGGTGATTTATGAATTGCTGACCGGCGAACCGCCCTTCACCGGCGAAACGCTGAGCGATGTGATCGCTGCGATTTTGATGGCTGCGCCGAAGCCTTTGGCCGAAGCCGCGCCCGCAACTCCGCCGCAACTGCAAACCATCGTCGGCAAACTGTTGGAGAAAAAACCGGAGCGCCGTTACCAAACCGCCGACGAATTGCTGTCCGACTTGCAGGAATGCAAAACCGATTTGCAGATCAGCGCGCGGATGGAACACCGGCTGCAAGTCAGCAGCCAGCAAGCCGCCATTCTGCCCGCAGCCAATTCGTCGCAAGCATTCTGGAAAGCTCCGAAAGTCTGGGCGTCGGCGCTGGTTTTGGTGGTGGCATTCACGGCTGGCGGATGGTGGTTGACGACTCGCCGGGATTCTTCGTCGTCGGCTCCGACCGTTTGGCAGCCGAAAACGATCATGAACTGGCGTTCGTCCACAACCGAAGGAAATCCTGATTACAGGTTTTCGCCCGGCGGCGAGTTCATAGCGTTTTCCGGCATTCGCAACGGTCGTAAACAAATCCATCTGAACCAAAGTGGCGAAGACAATGCTCTGCCAATCACCAACGACGAATGGAACAACGCCAATCCGATCTGGTCGCCCGATGGCCGAGAAATCGCCTACATTTCCAGGCGTGAAGGCAAGGCCGGAATTTGGCGCATGCCAAAATTGGGCGGCAGCGCCACATTGATTGCTCAACTCGAACAAAGCTCGCCCCTGCTGAGAAATTGGTCGGCAGACGGCCAAACCATTTTTTACGAATCCTTTCCCCGACTGTTCATGGTTGAAATCGCTTCAGGGAAAGTTCGGGATACCACTCCCGTTGGCGCAGTTGATTTATTCTCGCGAAGGTTCAGTGTCTCTCCTGACGGAAAAAAAGTCGTGTATCGCGGCGAGCAGAAAGGGCAGGAGGATTTGTGGGTCAGCCGATTGGATGGTGGCACGCCACGACAAATCACCAACGATGCCGCCGTTGATTCCGACCCCGTATGGCATCCCGACGGAGAACGGATTTTTTATTCATCGGTTCGTAACGACGTGAATCAAATCTTTGTCACAAACCCGGATGGAAAGCCGCCTAGCCAACTGACCTTCGGGCAAAGTGATTATTTGGTGTCGGATGCCATCGCCTTGTCCGATGGCGTCAGAATCATTTTCAGCACCGGGCGCAACGAAGCCGATTTGTGGCGGGTCAATGTCGCCACAGGCGAAGGGCAACAACTCAGTTCCGATCTGAATTTCGACCTCTGGCCGGCGGCGGCTCCTGACGGAAAACGGATCGCTTATCAAAGCGTCGTTCTGCGCGAACCGACCCAATCAATTTCGAGCGAGAAAAGCGGCCTTGCCATCCGCACCTTGGTCGGAGAAGACAAACCACGTCCACTGGTGACTGGCGCGGAAAGACTTTCCTGGTCACCAGACGGAAAACAGATAGCGTTTTTACGAACAACCGATGGCGAAACCAATCTCTGGCTGGTTGAAGCGAGCACACGGAAAGAGCGCCAACTGACCACCAACACAGTATCTACCAGTCAGCACAGCTTGTTGCCCAGATTGGTCAGCCAACCGCATGATTACGACTGGTCGCCAGATAGCAGCCGGATTGTTTATGCCTATTCCGACGATGAAAGCACTCAGCTTCGGTTGCTGAAACTTGACGACAACAGTCAAGCGGCAACCTTGCACAAGGCTGCGGCGGGCGAAACCTACTATTGCCCTACCTGGTCGCCCGATGGCCAACAGATCGCCTTCGTGTACCAGATTGCGCCGGACAGCAAAAACAAACTTCGCTGGGGCGTTGCAATTACCGAATTGGCAACGGAGCAAACCCGGCTGGTGTTTCAGTCGGAATTCGCCTTGCGCTTGTTGGGCTGGTCTGAAAACGGTCAGGATTTATGGCTGGCTTATGGCAGTGGAAAGTTCAGTCTGACCGCTGGGCATTTGCAAGTGCAGATCTCTCAACTTTCAATCAAGCAACAACAACTCGTCTCTACCTTCGCACTGCCGTCGTCGTCCTACCTTTACAACACTTATCTTTCTCCCAACAAACGCTTTATCGGGTTTACCGTCCAGCAAAATGAGCGTGACAGCCTCTGGGTTATTCCGGTGACGGGCGGCGCTCCAAAGAAACTGGTCAGCAGCAACGAAACCCGAACCTACTTTTCAGCCCTGTCGTGGTCGCCGGACAGCCGGGAAATTTACTATGGCAAACAGGTGAGTTGGGGGCTGCTTTCGATGATAGACAATTACAAATAGATGTTACGCGATAGCAGATCAAATAAAGCGTTTGACAGTTTCTTCGTCCCGGTAGGGACGGTTGA
>CADECP010000081.1 GCA_902825875.1 uncultured Acidobacteriota bacterium | reverse complement strand
ATTGACTGATTCGTCAATGCTGAAAGGGCAACTCAGGATTCGTGCAACAAAGCCTCATGGAATCGGAAAACGAGACATGAAAATCAAAAGCTACCTGGACTAAATATGAAACAACCAACCAAGCCATTTGCTCTGTGCGTGGATAACAGCGATTACAAGGCATCGCTCATTCCGGGCAAGGTTTATCCAATCATTCCTGATCCGATAGCCGCGAAGGATGATTTTGTGCGGATCGTTGATGAAAGCGGCGAAGATTATCTGTACCACAAGAGTTATTTTCTCTTTGTTGATTTCCCGCCCGTAGTGAAGAAGCGGATACTCGCTTTGACACACGTTGGTTGATCCGGCTTCGAGCATTGAAAACCGTTTCGCTGATATGCAGAAGACGCTTATGGTGACAATTGAACAACTGCTGGAAGCCGCGCTCATATCCAAAGCCAATAACGAGTGACTTACGCCTGCTGGCGGCGAAGTCGTCGTCACCGACACGCCGGAAGAGGTGGCGGCGTGCAAACGGTCGCATACTGGGCATTTTTTGAAGGCGTATTTGCGGGTGTGATTGCAGGTAGGAAGAAGCCTAAATTGTCACCCAATCTTAGATCACGAATTTGTAACCCACTCTATGCACTGTGATAACGAACTTCGGGTCGTGCGGAGTGTCTTCGATTTTTTGCCTCAGTTTGGCGATGTGCATGTCCACCGTTCGCGTCAGCGGAAAGCTTCCATAACCCCAAACCGAATCCAGCAATTGGTCTCGCGTGATGACTTCGCCGCGGTGTTCGATGAAGTATTTCAGGATGTTGAATTCGCGCGGAGACATTTCCAGCGGCTGGCCGGCTTTGCTGACTTCAAAGCGTTTGAAGTTGACGAAGACATCGCCGAATTTGAATTCATCCACAGACTGTTCCGGTTTGCGATTGGAGCGACGGATCAAGGCTTCGACGCGCGCCATCAATTCCATGAAGCTGAACGGTTTGGTGACGTAATCGTCTGCGCCGATTTTCAAACCAACAACCTTGTCAATTTCCTGGCCACGAGCCGTCAGCATGATGATTGGCGTTTCATTGCCGGTGCTGCGTAATTGTTTGCACACATCGAAACCGCTCATTTTGGGCAACATCACATCCAGCACTATCAAATCCAGTTCACGTTCGGACGCCAGCTTCAAACCGACTACGCCGTCGCGCGCCACCTGAACCGTGTAACCTTCGTATTCAAACCCGTCACGCAATGCGACTGCCATCGCCTGATCGTCTTCAACAATCAAAACCTTTCCGCTCATTCTTCGCTTGCTCCCTGTTGATGATTTCAAGTCAACGACCAGCTTCGCTGCTGACCTGAAGATTATGTCCGAAAGCCGAATTGTCTTCCGACGCGGATGGTTTCACCGGTTTGGGCATCGAACTATTGTCCGTCGGCAAATGAATGACAAAGGTGCTGCCTTTGCCCAACTCGCTTTCGACAGTGACTTTGCCCTGATGAGCTTCGATGACGTGTTTGACGATGGACAGCCCCAACCCGCTGCCTTTGACATCGTGAACCAGCACGTTGCCGACGCGGTAGAATTTCTCGAAAACTTTTTCGCGCTCTTCGCTGGCGATGCCAATGCCGAAATCGCGCACGGCGATGGTCACAAAACCGTTTTGCTGACCCAGCGTGACTTTGATTTCAGTTGCGTCGCCGGAGTATTTCACCGCGTTGTCCAGCAGGTTGATAAACGCCTGCGCGATGGCTTCCGAGTCAATGACGACCGTCGGCAAACCTTGTTGAGCTTTGTCGAGCTTGACCGTGAAGCCGTGTTGTTCCAGCACGATTTCAAACGTTTTCAACGTTTCAGTGACGACCTGTTCCACGTCCGCCTGTTCAAACTGATAAGTTTTCTGGCCGGATTCGATCTTGGAAAAATCCAGAATGTTGTTGATAAGTTGGGTCAAACGACGGCTTTCGGTTTCGATGTATTCGCCGTATTCCCGCACTTTGATTTCGCCTTTGACGCGACCGAGTTTGAGGAATTCGCCGAACACGCGAATCGAAGCCAGCGGAGTTCGCAATTCGTGCGAGACGTTGGAAACAAAGTCAGCTTTCATTTGTGATAATTTCATAGCGCGCGACGCTGTTCTGAGCGCCAGCACAATGCCTCCGATCAAAACCATTGCTGTCATGACCGAAAACGCCAGGTTGGTCAGGAAGTAACGACGACTCCATTCCTCTTCGGTCATGTTCCGCATGCGAATACCGAGAAACCAGTCAGTAAAGACGAACTGGAATTGCCATCCGACTTCAAACGCTTTGCCTTCGTACTTCTGATTGGCGAAAACCAGTTTGTCTTCGTGGTTTAGCACAGTGACGATGACATCGCCGTATTCGTCGGGAAACCATCCCGGAGCCAGTTCCGCAATTGCCGGAGTCAGGTAATTTTTCAAAAAGACCTGGTCGTTCAGAAACATTCCTGCCACGCCCACCACGTGAGATTTTTCGTTCACGATCGGTTTGACGATGATACGGTTTTGGGGGTCGCGTTCGTCCACCGTCGGGCGCGCCGATTTTGGCGAAGTTCCGGTCATAATCATCGCCATCCAATTGGCAGCGGCGGCGTGGGCGGCGCTGCGTTCCTGCATTTCCGAATCCGGCGATTCAGCATCTTCTTTGTGGAAAATAAACGAACACGAAATCGGGTCGTAAAAACTAATGGTCACGTAAGATGGTTCGTCGCGGCCACTGATGATTCCCACAAACTGAAGTCGTGCTCCATTGAATTGGTTTTTGGAAAAATGCTCTTGCACCATCTTGAAATCAATCGCGGTGCTTGGGGTGTAATCCGGGTTGGGGTAATTGTGATTAAAAGCCGTGTGGGGAATGTTCAATGTCATTTCGGCTTGTTCTTCATAAGTTGTGATGACTTTCTTGACGACTTCAAACAGATACCGGCGCAGATAAGCTTTGCGTTGATATGGCAATGTGGCTTCCAGTTGCGAAAGCGATTTGTATTGCAGCCACAAATGAGCCAACAGCGGAATTGCCACCGCAATCAAACCGACCCACAAAATGTTTTGTCGCAAAAACTCTCTAAGCTTCGACATTGTCTTCACCTCGCCGAAAGTATACATCGTCAAACGCGACTGTTTACGAAGCGTCGTTGTCGTTTTACAACTCAGTTACAGCTTTTACCGGTTTTTACTCTCTTTTGAAGACATTTACTCCAGCTTGGACGAAACTGCGAGCAGAGTCAGGCAGGGCAGATCGCATCTGTCACGAACGACACGAACGACACGAACGACGTTGATAACAAATTGCAGGTGGGAGAAAGGGTTTTCAAATGCCAAATGAAGCTGTGTTGAAATCCGTAGAACTGGAAACGGTTCCGCAACCACGCCCGGCATTAACACTGGTCAACCAGCGCGCCATCAGTTACGGCGATTACGAATGCTTCTCCGGGGTCAGTCAAAATGTAGGCGACCTGAAAGCCTTCATCGGGGCGCAGGTAGTTCAAACTCATCCGGTGTTGTTGATTGGTGAGCGCGGGCTTCGCCAGGAACAGATTGCCAGAGTGTTGCATCAAGCCAGCGCGCAATGGGGACAGCCGTTTTTCGCCGTCAACGCTCACGGATTGAGCAGTGATGCGTTGCACAGTTTGTTGTTCGGAGCGCACGGGCACGGCGGAATGATCGAAACCGTCAAACAAGGAACGATTTACATCAACGAACTGACCAGCCTGCCGCTGTTGTTGCAGCAACGTTTCGCCGTTTACCTGGAAGAGCATCGCTGGCGAGAACGCGGCGGCAACGGCGGACGCCAGCGATTGATTTTCGCTTCGGAATGGAATCCTGCGGATCGAACGGCGGAAAATCGCATTGCTTTTGGCTTGGTCGAAATGCTGCGGCCTTACAGCTTTACGATCAAATCTTTGCGCGAACGCAGTGAAGACGTTTTATACCTGGCAAAACATTTGTTGGCGCGCATCACGCAAAAGCTGCGAAAAGGCGACCACGAAATCACGCCCGAAGCTTTGCACGCTCTGCAGGAATACAACTGGGAAGGGAACATTGACGAACTGGAAGCGGTATTGGAAAGCGCCGTCAATTGTTTGCCACCACCGCAAGTTGATGAATCAGTGTTGCCTTCGCGCATTCGTTACGCTCGGCTGAAGTCTTTGCCGCCCGAAGGCGTTGACTTGCCAGACATCGTGGATGAATTCGAGCGCAACTTGATTGCGACGGCTCTGCGGCAATGCGGCAACAGTCAGACCAAAGCTTCCAGGTTACTGGGGTTGCGTGTGCAGACGCTGAACATGAAGTTGAAACGATTTGCCGATCAAGGAAGGCCATTACTGTGAAAATGCAAGAACTGTCAAAGTTTGTTTTAGTTTTGATTGCCGTCGCGCTGCTGACGCCAACTCCCGGCAGCGCGCAGCAGAAAGTCACGCTTGATGATCTGGCCTGGCTGGCCGGTTGTTGGCAAGACGAACGCGGCACACGGTTCCGTGAAGAAAACTGGACGAAGCCGAAAGGCGGCACGATGCTCGGCGTCGGTCGTCAGGTTCGAGACGGTAAAACCACCGAATTCGAGTTCATGCGAATTCACGAAGACAAAGGCGAGATTTACTTCACGGCCAAACCGTCAGGCCAGACCGAAACGACATTCAAGCTGGTTTCATTCGCTGACGGCAAAGCGACGTTTGAAAATCCGCAGCATGATTTTCCGACACGAGTGATTTACGGCAAACAGCCGGACGGTTCATTGCTGGCTCGCATCGAAGGCCTGATGAACGGCCAGAAGCGCGGAATTGATTTCCCATTCAAACGCGCCAAGTGTGAATAAAGCGATTTTTTCTTCGCCGCAGGTTTCGCAGGTACCGCAACATTTTGCAGGAGATCACGGTCAGGCAAGCTGGTTATGTTTGCCGTTGCGGTGCCTGCCAAACCTGCGGCGATTTCTTGTCCGATGCAGTGCCGCTTGCCTAAGCAAACGGCACTGCACCAATTCTCTAATCGTAATACTCCAACCCCAAGTGAGTGATTAACTCTTCGCCGCGCAAATGCCGCAGCGTGTTTTTCAGCTTCATCAACTGAATGAACAGGTCGTGTTCGGGATAAAGCTGCGGCGCGCACATCGGCGATTTGAAGTAAAACGACAGCCATTCCTGAATGCCGCGCATTCCCGTGCGCTGAGCCAAATCCATAAACAACGCCAAATCCAAAACAATCGGTGCGGCCAGAATTGAGTCCCGACAAAGGAAATCAATCTTGATCTGCATCGGGTAACCCAGCCATCCGAAGATGTCTATGTTGTCCCAGCCTTCTTTGTTGTCACCGCGCGGCGGGTAGTAGTTGATCCGAACGATGTGCGAAAAGTCCGTGTAAAGGTCTGGGTAAACTTCGGGCTGCAAAATGTGTTCGAGCACAGAAAGCTTCGATTCTTCTTTAGTTTTGAACGAGCCGGGATCGTCCAGCACTTCGCCGTCGCGGTTGCCCAGAATGTTCGTCGAATACCAACCGTGCAGCCCCAGCATTCGCGCTTTCAATCCCGGCGCAATCAAGGTCTTCATCAGCGTCTGGCCGGTTTTGAAATCTTTGCCGCACAGAGGCAGGTTTTGTTTTTCAGCCAGTTCGGTGATTGCTGGAATGTCTACGGTCAGGTTTGGCGCTCCGTTGGCGAAACCTACGCCGGATTTCAACGCGGCGTAAGCGTAAATCATCGAAGGCGCGATGGCTTTGTGATTCTCCTTCATTGCCTTTTCAAAGCTGGCCAGAGTTTTGTGAACAGCGTGCTGTTTGATGAAGACTTCGGTCGAAGCGCACCAGACCATGACCATCCGCGAGCATTTGTTTTTCTTTTTGAACTCGGCAATGTCGGCCATCAACTGTTCGGCCAAATCCATTTTGGTTTTGCCTTTTTTGACGTGCGTGCCGTGCAGCCGTTTGACGTATTCCTGATCGAAGACCGCCGGCATCGGCTTGACCTTCGACAACTGCGGCTTCAATTGCAACAGCAGTTCTTTTTCCAAAACTCCCGCATGCATCGCCGCTTCGTAAGCGTTCTCTTCAAAAATGTCCCAAGTCCCGAAAACCAAATCTTCCAGCCCGGCCAGCGGCACGAAGTCTTTGATGAGCGGTGAACGGCCTTCGGTTCGTTTGCCCAGCCGGATGGTTCCCATTTGCGTCAAACTGCCAATCGGTTTGGCCAGGCCTTTTTTGATGGCTTCGACACCGGCGATAAACGTAGTCGTGACGGCTCCCATCCCGACCAGCAACACTCCCAGCTTGCCTTTGGGTTCGGCAATCGGCGCTCCTTTTTCAATCATAGCTACACTCTCCTTATTTAGATGAAACGGGGTTTGAATCATTCGGGAGAGTAGGCGAAAGCGGAGGCGGAATCTTGCGCGATCTTGCGGATTCTTGTCGTTGGCTTGCTGATTAAAAGGTCTGGCCGTTCTCGCTACTCTTTTGGTGGAGAGGTATTCAATTTTACAAGTAATGTACTGTCCCCAAAAAGCCCGTCTTGTCTCAACGAAAGAGCCTGGAAACCGTCTTTTAGCTCAGGGTGGGTGGCGTAGTTTACGTAGAGAAATTGCTGCTCAAGTTTGACAAGTGTATCTGACCATCTGAAGCCGAGTATGTTGTCTTTTACTATGAAAAATGAATCTGGTGGTTGAGCATAAAGGTGATATTGGAGTGCTATGCTCCCTGGTAAAGGAGGTTTATGTAGCCGTACAAAGATTATCCAGTCATTAGGTAGGGCTGTGCCAACAGCTATGATGTCGCTGCTCTCTTTAAGTTTGAATTTGTCAACACGACGATTTTCGTAATAACTTTTTGCGTAGGATTGAATTGTTTCAACTTCTTTTTGTTGAGCTTGAATTTTTTGTTGAAGAGAGTTTAAGGAAGTGGTCGCATTTTCTCGAAGTTGATAAATCGCACTTTCAGAAATGCGTGATTCAGATTTGAGAGAGTCCAGAGTATTTTTTGCATCCTCGCTCGCAACCCGTGCCAATATGCCTGCTTCTGTCGTCTTTTCAATTTGAGATTCAATTCTGACTTTGTTGTCTTTGAGAAAAGCCTGAATCTGTGAATCGAGATCTTTAACCTTCGTTTCAACACGTTTTGAGACTTCCGATTCAACCTTTTCTTCAATTTTCTTTTGCATCCAATCCCAACCTTGCCATCCAAAAATACCAACAGCCAATATTACTCCTGCAAGGTAAACCGAAGCTCTTTTAAGAAGAAATTGCCAAAATTCCTTTTCGGTTTCTTCAAGAATTTGGAGGCGTAGAAGCTGATAAGCATCTTCGGTCTTAACCTGAATAATTTTTATATTGTCTGCTTGAGGCATCTCTTGGGCTGATTGTGAAAGCTCTTCCTTCATGGTGTTGGTCACTCCGTTATTTTCTTTGTGGGTTGGTCAACTTCAATGGTCGTCATTTGAACACTTATAAATTACCTTCACGCGCAGAATACATCCGGCGATGGAAAAGGAGCAATGCGGTCAGCCTCCAGTTTGAAGAGAACTGGTTGCAAGTTTCATCCTTCACAAAACTCTCTGAGATTGATCAATGTG
>CADECP010000080.1 GCA_902825875.1 uncultured Acidobacteriota bacterium | reverse complement strand
GACTGATTCGTCAATGCTGAAAGGGCAACTCAGGATTCGTGCAACAAAGCCCTTCGCCGTAGACCTTGACGCCGGTCGAATCCACTACCAGATGACGCGGCTTGTCACGATCCTGAACGGGCAAAGTGATGTTCAAACTTTTCCGCCTCCGAGAAAGCGTCGAATGATCGGGCACCGGCAGATCAATGTTCATCAATTCAAAGATGGATTCCAGAAAACCTTGCGTTTGACGACCCGGCTGGTGGTAGATGGCTTGCACAGTCGCCATCGTCTCAATCGCCAAGTCCGTGTAAATCGGCGAAGCGCCTGGCTCTCCGGTCAATTCCTTGGTCGTCCAGTTGGCAAGGGCGTCTTTGCTGATCCAGACAGTCAGGCTTCCACGTTGTTTGAGCGCGCGGTTATACTCTGACCAGTTGCGGGTGCGGTAAGCGGTTTTCTTTTTCATTGCAGGAAAAGCTTACCAGACTGCCGCTCCCGCAGCGGCAACAACCTATTCGTGCAACAAAGCCGGGCTTTTGTATGGATTATTGGGCGCAAAGAGCAAACACCGATGCACCGACGCCTTTTCGGAAATGGATCAAATGACAGTCAGCAGGGGTGGCAAATGCTGACAAGTTTCAGATTCAGGGAATTGATTTCAACGACCGTAAAGGAAATGGCAAATTGTCGCGATGGCAGTTTGCCGGGGCAAAAGCTTGTTTTCAATTGTTGTTGGGTTGGCGTGGGATATTTACGCCCCCCCCCTGATTATTCGTCAAGCTTTTTAATTTTTCATCGCCAATTTCATGATTTGAGGCCAGCCGCCTATAATCCCCGCCGCCACCCCAACATCATTTTCAGCCTACGGAGGAAACCTGCATGCGTGCTGATCTGGCCGATTGGATCGCGCTCAACATGGTTCGCGGCGTCGGCCCGCGAACTGCAAATCAATTGCTCAGCCGATTCGGATCGCCCGCCGGAGTTTTTGCGGCTTCGCGGTTGGCGCTGGGAAAAGAAGGGTTGAAGCCGGACACTGTCGAAGAGTTGAAAGACTCTTCGATCCTGGAAAAAGCCAGCGCCGAAATCGAACGACTGGAAAAACTCAACGCCCAGGTCATCACGCTGGAAGACGACGAATATCCGGATTTGCTGCGCGAAATTCACGATCCGCCGATTGCCTTGTACGTTCGCGGCGATTTGCCCAAAGCGATGGAACGACCGGCGCTGGCTGTCGTAGGTTCGCGGCGCTGTTCGACTTATGGAGTCAACGTCGCAGAAAGTTTGTCGCGCGATCTGGCGGCGCACGGACTGACCATTGTTTCCGGATTGGCACGAGGCATTGACGCTGCGGCTCATCGAGGAGCTTTGGAATCCAATGGCCAAACAATCGCCGTCGTAGGCACAGGGCTGGAAACCACTTACCCGAAAGAGCACAAAAAGCTGGAAGAACAAATCATCGCCAACGGCGCAATCGTTTCGGAATTCCCACTGGGAACGCCGCCTTTGCCGCAGAACTTTCCTTATCGCAATCGCATCTTGAGCGGATTGTGTTTTGGCGTGCTGGTCGTCGAAGCTTCAGAACACAGTGGCTCGCTGATTACGGCGCGGCTGGCCAACGAACAAGGCCGCGAAGTTTTCGCCGTACCGGGCAACATCACGTCGCAGACTTCGTTCGGGCCAAACTTTTTGATCAAAGACGGCGCGAAGCTCGTTCAACTCTGGCGCGATGTAGTGGACGAACTGCCGCGAGAAGCCAAAGAACAACTTTTCGGCATCGAACGCCCTGCCTCTACTAAATCCAACGTCCATCCGATTTTCGATGTCGTTGATCTTTCCGAAAGCGAACGCAAAATTTTGGACATTCTTTCTGCTGACGTTCCCGCCCACATTGACCAGTTGTTAATTTCCAGTGAAATGAGTTCATCAGACCTGATGAACGCTTTGCTCGGTCTGGAGATGAAAGATAGAATCAAGCAGCTTCCGGGCAAGAGTTTTATCAAGAGGATGTAAATCGGTTGTCGGTAGTCAGTAGTCGGTTTCACCACCGGCCACCGTCACCAACTACCGGCCACCAAAACAATGCTGGACTGGCTGAAAACGTGGTTTCTGGAAATTTCTCGCCAAGTGGTTGATGCGCCGATGTATTTCGCTGCGCCGCTGATGGTTTTGGTTGGCGCGCTGGATTCGTCGTTGCTGTCGCTGCCTGAAGTCAACGATTACATCACCGTCACGCGCGTTGCGCACAATCCGACTGAAGTCTATTATTTCCCACTCTTTCCGGCGATTGGTTCCGTGATTGGCTGTTTGCTGCTGTATCGCATTGCTCGCAGCGGCGAAAAGTTCATCTCCAAGCGGTTTCATCCCAAACATCTGGATCGCGTCAAAGATTTGTATCGCAAATGGGGATTGTTTGCGCTGGTCATTCCTGCGCTGCTGCCTCCGCCTATGCCGTTCAAGATTTTTGTCGCGGCGGCAGGCGCGCTGAATTATCCGCCGCTGCGATTTACGGTGACGATTCTGATCGCGCGAATGGTGCGGTATTACTTCTGGGGAATCCTGGCCTACTTTTACCAGGACGAAGTAAAGCGAATGTTGAACTGGCTGGAAGAACATTTCTTCACCCTGCTGGGAGTCGTCGCCGGAGCCATGATCTTGATCGTAATTTCCCGTTTATTGTTTGCCCGATTGAAAGGGCGGTCTCCACAGACACAGGTTTCTTATTCAGACTAAAAATCGTTACCGCGATTGGCAAGAGCGCATTTGTTGAGCAAGCTGCTTGCCGCCGCGCGCGGTAATGACTCTTCAGGACTTATCCATGAAAACTTTTCTCTTAGGAATTGGCAGCGCCTTGAAATCGCTGCAAGCGACTTTGATCGGACTAGGCGCATTGGGCGTGCTGGCGATTGGATTTATTGACGCGGCTTCGATTCCGTTGCCGGGCGGCCCCGATGTTGTGGTAATGGCATTGTCGCACGCCAACCATTCGATGATGCCGCTCTATGTTTTGGCTGCCGTTGTCGGTTCGACCGCTGGTTCGTTGGTTCTTTACTTTGCCGCGCGCAAAGGCGGTGAAACCGTGTTGAGAAAGTTCAGCCCGGAAAAACGCGCTCGCGTTCAGGACATGCTCGACCGTTACGACATTCTGGCTATGCTGCTGGCTTCGGTGCTGCCGCCGCCGTTTCCTTTCAAACTGTTTGTCTTGAGCGCGGGCGCGTTCAAAATGCAGTTGTGGCGATTTGTTGCCGCGCTGGTGGCCGGACGCGGATTCCGTTTTTTGCTGGAAGGCTGGCTGGCGGTGAAATACGGCGAACAGGCGGCAGACATCTTCAAACATCACTATCCGAAAATCGGGCTGGGCGTGGCCGCAGCAATCATTGTGATTTATCTGTTCAACAACCTGCTTCGCCGTCGGCGCGAAGCCACGAGTTAAAAATCGGCACGGGGAGCGTAAGCGACCTGGTTTTTCTGAATACAAGCTTCAGGCAAACTCAGGTCGCTTACGCTCCCCGTACTGCATCTCATCAAGGCTTTGCTGGGAGAATCGAATGGCCAAACAACCTGTTTACGACGCGATTGTCGTCGGTTCGGGCGCGACCGGCGGCTGGGCGGCAAAAGAGCTAACCGAAAAAGGTTTGCGCGTCATCATGCTCGAAGCCGGACGCAAACTTGATCCAGACAAGGATTACAAGATGCTGGCCTTTCCTTACGACGTGAAGCATCGCGGCGTCGTTCCACAAACCGAGTTGTACAAAGACCGCCAGCCGACTCAATCGAAATGCTACGCCTGCGACGAATATGGCCATCACTTTTTCGTGGACGACAAAGACAATCCGTACACCACTCCGAAAGACAAACCATTCGACTGGATTCGCGGGCGGCAAGTCGGCGGTCGAACTCTGATGTGGGGACGCCAGTCTTATCGTTTGAGCGATTACGAATTCAAAGCCGCCAGCCGCGATGGATTCGGCGAAGACTGGCCGATCAGCCACGCCGAGCTTGCTCCGTATTACGAACGAGTCGAGCGATTTGCAGGCATCAGCGGGTCGAAAGAAAACCTGCCGCAGCTTCCCGATTCGGTCTTTCTGCCGCCGATGGCGCTGACCTGCGGCGAACAGTTGCTGAAAAAAGCCGTCGAAGCTCGTTGGAAAGATCGCAAAGTCATCATCGGTCGCGTAGCGATGCTGACTCAAAACCACAATGGTCGAGCAGCCTGTCATTACTGCGGCCATTGCGAACGCGGTTGCAACACCAAATCCTATTTCAGCACTCCGGCTTCGACGCTGCCCGCAGCAATGGCGACCGGCAAATTGACGCTTCGCCCGGACGCTGTCGCCAGTCACATCATAGTTGACCCCAAAACCGGCAAAGCCAAAGGCGTCGCGTTCGTTGACCGCCTGACCAAAAAAGCGCACGAAGTCTTTGGCAAAGTTGTCGTCGTTTGCGCTTCGACGATTGAATCAACGCGACTGCTGTTGAATTCGGCTTCGCGCCAACATCCGAACGGGCTGGGCAATTCGTCCGACGTGCTTGGCCGTTACCTGATGGATCACACGTACTCGGTCAGTTTGGGCGGCACGGTTCCTTCGGTCGCCAAATACCCGTACGTCCACGAAGACGGTCGCAACAATGGCGCTTACATTCCCAAATACCGGAACGTTTGGGACAAACACTCGAAATTTCTGCGCGGGTATGGCATTCAAGCCAGTTCGCAGCGAGGTATTTTGCCGACGCATTTGCAGCGCGTTCCCGGTTTGGGCGAACAATTGAAAAAGATGATCCGCGAAACTCCAGACGCTCCGAACTTCTGGATCGGCGCGTTCGGCGAAATGCTGCCGCGCAAGGAAAACCGCGTGACGATTAACAAAGCCGTCAAAGACGCTTGGGGCATTCCCGTCGCTCACATCGAATGCACTCACAGCGACAACGAACGCGAAATGGCCAAAGACCAGTTGGAAACCATGCGCGAAATGGCCATCGAAGCCGGTTGGAATATCGAATGGGAAAACCCGACGCTTTCGCCTCCGGGTCTGTGCATTCACGAAGTCGGCACTGCTCGCATGGGCAACGATCCGAAAACCTCGGTGCTGAACAAATTCAACCAAAGCTGGGACGTGAAAAACGTCTTCGTCACTGACGGAGCCTGCTTTGTTTCGATGGGCTATCAAAACCCTACGCTGACGATGATGGCGATCACCGTTCGCGCCTGTGATTACATCGCCGAAGAATTCAGAAAAGGCAATCTGTAATTTCATCAGAATGGCTTCCATCACAAAACTGAAAACAGATAGCTGAACAAACGGAAATAACTGAACAAACGGAAGTAAAACCAACAGTCTTTCCGTCCATTCCGTTATTTCCGTTTGTTCCGTTATCTCTCAATCCTTCACTTTATTCATGCAACCAATCGTTCAAATCTCACTCGACCTGACCGACATCAAAGAAGCAATTGAAACCGCTCACATCGCCGTCGAAGCCGGCGTGGACTGGCTGGAAGCCGGGACGCCGCTGATTCTGGCCGAAGGGCTTCACGGCGTTCGTGCCTTGCGAGCCGAATTTCCCAATCACCCAATCATCGCCGACCTGAAAACCATGGACGGCGGATACCTGGAAGCCGAAATGATGGCCAAAGCCGGCGCTACTCACGTTGTCGTGATGGCTCGCGCGCATGCCGAAACCATCAAATGCGTCGTCAAAGCAGGACGCGATTTCGGCGTCAAAGTCATGGGCGACAACATGGTTTTTGACGACAAAGCCGCCGCCAGCCGTATGTTGGAAGATTTAGGATGCGATTACATCGTGCATCACACTGGCTTTGACGAACGCAACGGCATTTTCGCCGACACAGGCAAAATGCTCAGCCCGCTGGATGACCTGAAAGCCGTCGTCGAAGCAGTCACCATTCCCGTCCAAGCCGTCGGCGGACTTTCCATCGAACAAGCCATCAGCATGCCCAAACACGGCGCTCCGCTGGTTGTGATCGGCGCTCCGCTGGCGATTGACGCGCATTCATTCAAAGCAACCGGCAGCAGCGACCTGAAAGGAATCTTGAGCGAAATCGTGCGCCGCATTCGCGAATGAGTTAGCGCCAGATCGCAAGTTGGCGGATAATCCGCGCGCCACAATTTCGGAAAGAGAGAAGTATATGGTTATAGCTACAGATTACACGCTGTTATCAGGTTCTGTTGCCGCTGTTGAAATCGCGCGAAACCTGACCGAAGTGCAAAGAGAAATTTTGCAGACACTGAAAGACAAGGGGCCTGGGTTGATGCTGGAAGTCGCCGTGCGTGTGCTGAAATTCCAGGAAGATATTTATCAGCCTTTGCGCGAGTTGCAGCAGATCGGTCTGGTAGAAACTCAAACAGTTTCCGGCGGCAGGTTTGGAAATGATCTGTTTACGCTGACCACGCTTGGCGACCTTGTGCTTCGTGTTTTGAACGACCCATCTTTTCAACGCCGGGCAGCGCCGGAAACGCCATTGGCAGATGCTCGAAAACAAGAAGCCGAGTTGTTAAACAAGCTCGGTGATGCCAGCAAAGAGCAAGGCAATCTGGAAAAGGCCATCGAGTATTACCAACAGGCGCTGAACATCACGCGCGGACTGGCCAGCGAAGAATCTGCAAGATGAACTCCCTCATCACCAACACAACTTTTTTGCTGAGCCTGCTGGCGGGCTGCATCGGCGCGGTCTGGGCGTTGAGCGAAATCGTAGGGGAATTTCAGACTGAAACTCCGCGCGCATTGCGCACGCCTGGCGCTTGGTTGCTGGTCGCAGTCAATTTTCTGGCGGCGGCATTGATCTTTCGCATGGCGGCTGAAATCGCTCCGGGCGCGCGTTCCTGGCTGGCGGCGCTTGCCATTGGGCTGTCCTGGCCGACGGTCTTTCGCAACATCAGCCTGAAACTTACGCAACCGATCAGCGAACAGGCAGGAAACGAAACCGCGGCCATTCGGTTGGAACAAGCCTATGCCAACGTCCAGAAACTGGCGCTGCAATTGGTCAATAGCGTGTTGACGCGGCAACGAATGCGTTTGCTGACGCGGGTTATGCAAACCGACCTGAAAGACCTGGAGCGTTACGCCCGCCACATGAGCGCGGTTTCTCCCCAACAAATTTCCGCAGATTTCATTGACCTGGTGATGCAACGCAACGTGGACGAAGACGCCAAGAAAGCCCACCTGACCGCGCTACTGATCAACACTTTCAACCGCCACGTGCTGGACGATTTCATCCGCGAAACCAAGAAAAAGGAGTTGAAAAATTGAATTCCGCAGCCGCCGCCTCAACCAACACCTTGTTACTGCTCAGCGATCCGTTGGATACGCCGATTTCCATCGTCAACGATTTGCTGCGACTTCAGGACGCGCTACGCGACATTCAGGCCGCCGCTCGGTTTGACCCACGCATTGCCGAACCTGACAGTGTGCAGCGGTATTTGAACAGCGGCAATCGTCCGCGTTACGACGTGTTGCATTACCTGGGTCATGGGTACAGGCCGACTGAAAGGATCAAAGGCGCGTTGGCGTTTGAAGACGCCGACCTGAAAGCTTGCCCGCTGGATCGGGAGCGACTGGCCTTTACGCTGAAAGGCGGAGCGGGCGAATTCAAGCTGGCAATCGTTTCAGCCTGCCATTCCGAAAGCGTGGCAGAATCGTTTTTCGCCGTCGGCGTCAAACATGTCGTCGCCATCGAAGCCGATCACAGCGTTTACGAAGTCGCCGCCATCGCATTCTGCCGGGGGTTTTATAACTCGTTGCTGACGGGCAATTTTTTGGACAAGGCTTTTCAGGCCGGACGCGAAGCCATTTTCAACGACCGCGCAATGCGCCGACTGGGCGACAAAGCCGCCAGCGATGAAGTTGCCAAATTCAAATTGCTGTCGTTGGGCGACGACGCGGCGCAATTTCGTTTGTCCGTAACCGAAGGCCGCGTGGAAATGCCGCCGTTGCCCACGCCCGATCATCAAGCGTTCGACCAACAACCCAAGGAGTTCATCGGGCGCAACGCAGATTTGATCGAACTGTTTGTCAAAGTGAACGAACATCGCGCCGTCGTCGTCACCGGAGTCAGCGGCGTTGGCAAAACCGAACTGGCCAAACAGGCCGCGCGGCGATTGACCGCCCGGCGGCGTTTCGACCCCGCCGATGTTTGTTTCGCTTCGCTGGTCAACGCCAAAAACGCCGATGAAGCCCGTTCGACCATCGCTTTGGCGTTGGGATTGAAACCGGACGCCACGCCGGACAACAGCGCGTTGCGTCGCCAGTTGCCGCCGCACAAATTGCTGATTGCCGACGAAGCCGAAAACCTCATTCACAACGACGGCAAAAAATTCCGCGATTTGTTGGAAACATTGATTGCCGCACCCGGCGCGCCAACGGTCATCGTCACCAGCCAGACAAACCCGAATACCGCGTTCGCGCCGCCGATGGAAATCACCCGATTGTCGGAAGTGGCGGGGTTTGAATTGTTCAGAGTCAATGCCGCGCTGACGCCGGAACAATTGCAACCCATACGGCGCGAAGACCTGTTGGAATTGTTGGAGCATTTGGGGCGATTGCCGCGCGCCATCGAATTGATTGCCCGCGTCTGGGCGCGAGACCGCGGCGTCAATTCCGACAACATGGATTTGCAACCGCTGCTGGCCAAATTGCGCCAGGACCACGATCTGGTCATGGCAGACCCGGATTATCCCGACCAATTCAAAAGCGTGACGGTTGGCGTCAAATACGCTTACGACCGGCTAAGCCAGCGCAACCAAGCCGCCGCCGGGTTGTGGGCGCAAATGGCTCTGTTCCCGGGCGGAATCACCAAATCAGGCCTGCCGCAGATTTTCGGCACGGAAGCAGATGATCTGTGCCGCGAAATCGAGCGCCAATCGCTGGTCGAGGCTTCATTCACCCACTGGCCTGCTCCGTTCAACAATCTGCTGGAACTGCCGACTCCGTTTCGCCATTTCGCCTTGCGCCGGTTGCCCGGCGGCGAAGCGGGCAAGGCGGCGGCGCAACAAGCCATAGGCGAAAAAGTTCTCAGTTATTACTCAAACTGGGTCAGCCTGTTGAATGGAATGTTTGAACGCAGCGGAGATTCAATGGCCGCCGTCGCCAACCGCCTGGAATCCGAACTGCCCGGCATAGAAAGCTGGCTGGATTGGGCTTACGACCACGAACAACCAATCAACAATCGCCTGTTTGCTCCCAACCTGACCGCCAGTTTGCGAAACGTCTATCTGATAACGGACGCCTTGCGGCAGAAAGCAGAGCGGTTCAACCGGGCGCTCGCTTGCGCGCGGCGCGCTTCCGACCTCTCCGGCGAAGCAAACGTGCTTCAGGCTTTGGGCGATTTGAAGCTTCGCGTTGCTGATCTGGCAGGAGCGCGCGAATCCTACGAAGCCGCTTTGCCCATTTTTCGCAAGATCGAGGATCGGCTCGGCGAAGCAAACGTGCT
>CADECP010000079.1 GCA_902825875.1 uncultured Acidobacteriota bacterium | reverse complement strand
ACAGGCTTTTATCGCCTTTCGACCTTCGCGCCTTATCACGCAACAGGTTTAATGATCAAAACAGCTTGGAAAGCACTTTTATCAATCACGCTGCTGCTGGGCGCGGGCGCAGTCCTGAGCAGTTGCTCAGCGAACAAAAACGCGGCGGAAAAAACCAGCGTGGATGGCGGCGCGACAGTGGCGTCGGGGCGCGTGGGGACGGCGGTAGGCGATACAGCGCCCAACTTTCAATTAACCAAACTGGATGGCTCTACTGTTTCCACGACTGAGTTGCGCGGCCAACCTGCGGTCATCGTCTTTTGGACGGCGTGGTGTCCTGTCTGCAAGGAAGAAGCTCCACGCATCAACGCGCTTGCGGCGCAATACGAAAGCAAAGGCGTGCGCGTGTTGGGGATCAACATCAAAGACAGCCCCGCCCGCACCGAAGGCGGCATCAAGGAATTCGGCATCAAATACGCCATCGTGCGCGATGCCGACGCCAGCGTCGCTCGGAGTTACAAAGTGGCAGGCACGCCGACTATTCTCTTTTTAGACCGAAAAGGTGTCGTGCGCTATTTCGCCAATGAATTACCCGACGATTACACGCAACGGTTGGATGTGCTGTTGGCGGATAATGGGTAAAAGCCAGAGGTTGATGCGATGAGGGGCGAAGAATTCGAGGAAACCGTTCTTCCACATCTGCGGGGTCTTTTAAGTACGTCCCTGCGCGTTATGCGTGATCGTGGCGAAGCCGAAGACGTAGTCCAGGAAACTTTCCTACGAGCGTGGAAATCAATTGACCGTTTTACGCCAGGCACGAACATTCGCGCCTGGCTCTACACAATTCTATTCCGCGTCATCAGCAATCACCGCCGCAAGTGGCTGAAGTTCGATTGCGGATGGAGCGCCGCAGACGAGGCAGGATGGGAAGCAACGCTGGTGTATGAAGCCTCGGTTGCACAACATCTTTCTGACGAAGACGTGATCGCGGCGCTCGACAGATTGCCGGTGCAATACAAGACAGTGCTTCTGCTGGCAGTTGTCGAAGAATTTTCCTACAAGGAGATCGCGGCCATGTTGCGGATTCCCATTGGCACGGTGATGTCTCGTCTGCATCGCGGAAGAAAAATGCTGGCGCGAGAGATGAAGGGAATTTCTGTTTACAGTGCGTAAGCGTGGCCATCACGCGATTCGCGGGATTCATCGCAACACCCGACGAAAAAACGCTTCCCAACGCTAGCCGCGTTTTGGATGCCCACTATTTTTACTGTCTGTGGCCGACCGCGCAGCCAGGTAGTTTATCTTTACTTTCATCTCGCTCATCACCAGCCGCCAGTCGTTTGCACCACCAAGCCGCCGCTTGTCACATAGTAAGCTTCGCTAACCAACACTTTGCCTAAACTGCCAAGCGGTTCGATTGAACCAAAACCACAACCACTTGGAGGGAAAAATCATGCTTAGGTTTGCTAACACTCAGGCCGTGAGACGGCGGTTGTTCGATTGGACAACCTTGAGTTTATTTTCAATCACGCCTTTGCTAACGATTCTATCAACCGGAGAAATTCCGGCCCGCGCTCAGGAATCTGCTGAGCCGAAGTCTGGCGCTTTGTCTCAGGAGAAACGGGAGTTCGCTGTGCAATTCTTGAAAGAGGCGCAGAATAAGTTTTTCAATTCGATCAGCGGCTTGTCGGACGCTCAGATGAGATACAAGTCCAGCCCTGAACGCTGATCAATTGCCGAAATCGCCGAACACATAGCGCTGGCCGAAGACCAGCTTTACAGCTTTGTCACCAATAGGTTGATGAAAGCTCCGCTCGCGCCGGACGCCAAACGCGGTGCGCTCTCTGACCAACAGGTGATTGCGGCGACCAATGACCGTTCCAAGCAATTTCAGCGAATGAACGCGGCCTACCAACCGGACGCTGGGCGAGCAAAGAAGAAATTATCGAAAATTTCAAAAAGACCAGAGCCAGAACTGTCGAGTTAATCAAAGCCGCTTCGGAGGACCTGCGCTACCGACTGGCAAAGAACCCCGCGGGCAGGCAAGAGATTGACGCATTTCAATGGCTGCTCTTTGTCGGAGCGCATTGCAAACGGCATGTAGCGCAGATCAAGGATATGACCCGTCACGCCGCATATCGCTGGGCGAGACGAAATTACTTACGAAAACTGGGCCGCCGCCCTTTGAGGTGCAAGTGACGACGGAGTTCACCATCGAGCCAACCGACGCTGGCTGCCGCTTGCGGGTTGCGCAGGATGGGTTTCGGTGCGAGGCCGTTGCGGATGATTTTATGTTGCGTGCGATAATGCTGCGTAAAGGAGAGCGATCCGTGACGGAATCCAACCACGAGTTATACGAATTCGGCCCGTTCAGTCTGGACCTTGTCGAGCGGGAACTGTTGCGCGAAGGCGCGGCGATCATTTTGCCGGCGAAAGTTTTCGATCTGCTCAAGCTGCTGGTTGAACAAAATGGGCAGACGCTGGAAAAAGATAAGCTGCTGACCGAACTCTGGCCGGATACGTTTGTCGAAGAAAACAGTTTGACGCAACTCGTCTTTCAGTTGCGCAAAACCCTGGGCGAGAGCGCGGCGAAACAGCAGTACGTCGAAACCGTACCCCGGCGCGGCTATCGCTTTGTGGCCGATGTGCGGCGAGTGCGACGCAGCGCGGGCGATTTGATTGTCACTTCGCGCAGCGGCACGACCATCGTCATCGAAGAGGAAGAAGAGGAAACCAACGGCGCGTTGGCTGAGGCGCTACCCGCACCGGTCGAATTGCCGCGCGCCGTGACAACACCACGAAAGGTTTCACTCAAACAACCTGCGGCAATGGCTTTGTTGTTGCTGATGCCGCTAATCGGGTTTGCCGCTTATCGTTTCTTCAACCAACCCGCGACGCCGTTTCAGAAAAAGACGATGCGGAAACTGGCGACGGCGGGCAAGGCGTTGCATCCGGCGCTTTCGCCGGATGGGCAACTTGTGGCTTACGCGCTGGACGAAGCCGGCAGCCGGAGCGTATGGCTTGGTCAAACGGCTACGACCAATCGCATCCAACTCGTGCCGCCGGCTGAAACCGCCGTGCAGGGGATATGCTTTTCGTCTGACGGGCAATTCGTTTATTACACGGCGCTCGACCAAGGACAGCAGGAAGCTGCCGTTTACGTCGTCTCGATTTTGGGCGGACAGGCGCGCAAGCTGCTCGCCGACGTAGATTCGCCGGTCAGCTTCGCGCCCGACGGCAAACAGTTGGCCTTTGTTCGTAATGCTCCCGCGCAAGGCGAAAGTGGATTGTGGCTCGCCAACACCGACGGGACGAACGAACGCCGTCTCGCTTTGCGGAAAAGCCCCGACACTTTCTCCTTTGGCGGCCCCGCCTGGTCGCCCGATGGCAAAGTCATCGCGTGTTCGATCAGCAGCGGTAAGCCCGGCGAATCGTTCATGCAAGTCGCCGCTGTCAACGTAGCCGACGGTAAAGTTCAACCCATCGGAACCCAAACATGGTATGCCGCGATGCAAGTGGCGTGGTTGCGCGATGGCAGCGGACTGGTCGTCAGCGCGTGGGATCACAACGCGCCAGTGTTCGCCGATCAGCTTTGGTTCGTAACCTATCCCGGCGGGGCGGCCAGTCAGGTGACTGATGAACTGACGAACTTCGAGGGCGTCACAAGTGCGGCGCGCGCTGACGTGTTGGCGGCGTGGCGGTCTGAGCGCGTTTCGCATTTGTGGGTTGTTCCGGCGGACAAGCCCGCGCAAGCCCGCCAACTCGGCGCGAACATCGGCGACAATTACAGCCAGTTGTTCGGGCTGGATTGGACTGTGGGGGGCAAGCTGCTTTACAGCTCGCATCAAGGCGGCAACGCCGACCTGTGGATGCTGAACGCCGACGGCACACAGCCACGCCAATTGACCGTGGGCGGGCGGCGCGAATTGCAACCCGTGGCGACGGCGGATGGACGCTACATTGTTTATCTCGCGTTTGACGGGCGCACGCCGCACGTCTGGCGGGCGGATGCGGACGGCTCGAACGCCATTCAACTGACGAACGGATTGGGCGAACAAAGCCTCTCCATTACGCCGGATGGCAAATGGGTGATTTTCGGCACGCGCGAAACCGGCAAAATGATCGCCAAAGTCTCCATCGAAGGCGGCGAAATCGTGGGTCTTGTCAGTCACATTTCGTCGCGTCCAGTCGTTTCGCCTGACGGCCAATGGATTGCGTGTTTGTATCTGGACGAAGCGGCGCAGCGCATCCGCCCGGCCATCGTGCCAATCACGGGCGGCGAAGCTGTGCGGATTTTCAGCGAGATGCCGCGTCCTGAATGGGACAGTTTCAAATGGACGCCCGACAGCCGCGCGCTGACTTACATCGCCGCGCGCGCGGGAACATCGAACCTCTGGCTGCAACCGATTGACGGCAGTGCGGCACGGCAACTCACCGACTTCAAATCCGACCGCATCTTCCGCTTTGCGTGGTCGCCCGACGGCAAATCCGTCGTGTGTGATCGCGGTGAAGACCTCAAGGAAATCATTCTTATCAGCGATTTCAGGGATTAATCAGCTATTTTTCAAGACAGCGAGGCGGCGTTTGTGTGAAAGGAAGAGCATGCTGAAAAGGAAACGACGGATTGAGATTACCCGTTTCACCGAACACGCGCTGGTTGTGCGGCAGACGAGTTTGCACGTCTGGTGCGAAACCTGTGCGGCGACGGTGAATACCGTGACGCTCGAAGCCGCCGCAGCGCTCGCGCGTACCCAAATGCAGACGATTCAGGAATGGACGGAAGACGGACGGCTGCATTGTCTCGACACGCCGGAAGGTCATCTTGTCTGTCTCAATTCACTGGCAAAAAGCTTTGCTGGGACGGTTTCAGCGACAAACGAATAACGGAGGAATCATGCACAAACCAGCCTTGTGGCGTGTGGCGCTGCTTGCCTTGCAGTGCGTTGTGCTGACGTTTCCACCACTTGCCCAGGCGATGACGCAAACCGCTGATTCGTCAGGCGTGCGCGATTTCGACTTTCTGCACGGCAGTTGGAAAGTAAACAACCGCATGCGGAAAGAGCGGCTGAAAGATGCTAACGAGTGGTGGGAATTTCCCGCGACGCTCGAAGTCAAACCGATTCTCAACGGGCAGGGAAACGTAGATCAATTCAAAGCCACGATTGGCGGAACTTATCTTGAAGGCGTGACGCTGCGGCTTTTCCACCCAAAAATGAAGCAATGGAATTTGTATTGGGTGGACAACCTCAAAATGGAATTGCAAACGCCGTTGGTCGGCGGCTTCAAAAACGGCAAGGGCGAGTTCTTCGCCGATGACGTTTATGAAGGAAAGAAGATCAAAGCACGATTCATCTGGTCGGACATCACACGCGATTCCGCACGTTGGGAGCAGGCTTATTCGACCGACGGCGGCAAGACGTGGGAAGTAAATTGGGTGATGACTTTCACGCGCGACAAACCACAATCAAACAAGGAGTGATGATGCGGAAACAAATCCTGGTCCGGGTGGTCATGCTGACGGCCTTGCTGTTCTGGCTGGAAGTGACAACCACTTCACTGGCGCAAACGACCGGCGCTCAAACGCCGACGGCACAACTCTCGTCGGATTTGAAACAGAAACTCGCCGAACTGAACAAAGCTCTGGCCGGACGCGAAAACGAACCGGCGGAAAAAGTCTTCAAGAACATTCAACTGCTCAAAGGCATGCCCGCGTCGCGCTTGTTGCGCGTGATGGAAAACGGCTACGGCAAATCGCTCGGTGTGGATTGCACGCATTGCCACATCGCGGATGCGTGGGAAAAAGACGATAAGCCTGCCAAGCAAATCACGCGCGAGATGGTGGCAATGACGCAAGCCATCAACGGCACGCATCTGAAAGCGATCAAGAATTTGAAGAGTGCGACGCCGGTCGTCAATTGCACAACCTGCCATCGCGGACAAGTGAAGCCTGCGACAAGTTTGCCTTAGTAGCGAAGGGAGAAACGAGAATGAAACATTTCGTTGCGTCAATTTTGTTGGTTGTAGTGGCTGCCGGCTTGAGTCTCCCGCTGACGACGTTCGCTCAAACGGCGGCGCCCGCGAAGGCTGAAGTTATGATTCTGGGCGTCTATCATTTTCACAATCCGAATCAGGATTACGTGAAAAGCGATTACGACGACCACTTATCCGAAAAACGGCAGCAGCAAATCGCCGAAGTGCTGGCCGCGCTTGCCAAATTCAAACCCACTAAAATCGCGCTCGAAGCCCCGCCGGAAGCCGTGAACATCCAACAGGATTACGCGAACTATCTCAAAGGCACTTACAAGCTCACAGCCAACGAACGCGAACAGCTCGGCTTTCGGCTGGCGCGACAACTCGGCCATCAACAGGTGTATTTGATAGATCACCTGATCGGCATGGATACGAACGCGGTGATTGCGGCGGCGCAGCAGACAGGCAACAAAGTTTTCCTGACGGGCTTTCAAAAAGTCATCGCCGAAGTGCAGGAGATGATGAAACGCCAGGCGCAAATGACCGTGCGCGAAAACCTGTTGCAATGGAATGACCCGTCGTTGCTGGCGCGCAGCCGTGACTTTTATCTGCAAATGACGCGCGTCGGTGGTGGGGGCAAGTTCACGGGCGCGGATGATGTGTCGCGTTGGTATCAACGCAACTTCCGCATCTTCACGAATCTGTCGCAAATTGTGACTGCGCCGACTGAGCGCGTGCTGGTGATTTTCGGCAACGGCCACGCGCCGATTTTGCGTGAACTGGTGCAAAGTTCGCCTGATATGAAACTGGCGGAGCCGAATGCTTACTTGAGGCAGTAGCGCCGTCATCATTCAAACATCACAAACGGGGAGAAGAAATGAAACACCGAACAATCTGGTTGCAACTCTGCCTGACGCTATGCGCGCAGGTTTTACTGACAGCGTCTGCTGATGCGCAATCGCAATTCGGCTGGGTGATGCCGCTCGACAGCCCCGCCGCCACTGTCGCGCAAACCATCGGCGTCACCGACATCACGGTCAAATATCATCGCCCGCTGGCCAAAGGTCGCAAGGTGTTTGGCGGGTTGGAGCCATACGGCAAAGTCTGGCGCGCGGGCGCGAATGATGCGACGACGATTGCCTTCAGCACGGATGTCAAAATCGAAGGCCAACCGCTGCCCGCCGGAACTTACGCGCTGTTTATGCTTCCGACCGAAACTGAATGGACGATCATCTTCAACAAGACGGCGAAGCAATGGGGCGCGTTCAATTACAAAGAAGCCGACGACGCGCTGCGCATCAAAGTCACGCCCACTGCGGGCGAGCATCAGGAAGTGCTGCAATACAGCTTCCCGACCGCGTCGAACGAAGCCACGCAATTGGTGATGCACTGGGACAAGCTGAAAGTCGCGTTCACGATCAGCGCCGATTTGCCCGCGTTGACGAAGGCCAAAGCGCGCAAGGTCTTCAATGAAACCGAAGCGTGGTGGGCGGCGAATTACTACTTCCGCACGAAGACCGATCTGGAAGAAGGCTTGCGCTGGATCAATGCGTCGCTGGCGTTGAATGCTGGCAATACGAATCTGCTGGTCTCGGCTTATTCGTTGAAAGCGCGGATTCTCGGCGAAATGAAACGCTATGACGAGGCGCTGCAAACGGCGGAGTTGGCATTACCGCTGACGGCCAAATCGCCGAATCCGGCGGCGGCGAAGGCCAGCGTCGAAAAGCTCATCGCGGAATTGAAGAAGCTCAAAGGCTGAACAGTTGACTCAACAGGAGATTGCCATGCGTTTGAAATTCACTCTGCTTTTATTGGCTGTTGCCTCGTTCGCCTTGCCCCGTGCGCTGGCGCAAAAGGCGGACGAAGAAGCTGCGCGCATCCAGCGCGTCGAGAACGGTCTGCTACCCGCCGTTGTCGTCAAAGGCTACACGCAGCCGCTCAAGCTGGTTGACCAGATGGCGAAATACAAAGTGCCGGGTCTGAGCGTCGCCGTCATCAACGATGGCAAGCTCGCGTGGGCGAAAGGTTACGGCGTGACGGAAGCGGGCGGCGCGACGGTGGTCAAAGCGGATACGTTGTTGCAGGCGGGTACGCTCAGCCAGCCCGTCACGGCGCTCGCGGCGTTGGCATTGGTCGAGCAGGGCAAGCTCAGTCTCGACGAAGACGTGAACGCCAAACTCAAGTCGTGGCAAGTGCCGGAAAACGAATTTACCAAAGAACAAAAAGTCACGTTGCGGCGCTTGCTCAGTCACAGCGCAGGGCTGACCGTCACGAACCTGCCCGGTTATGCGAGTGAGGCGGCGCTGCCTACGCTGGCGCAAATTCTCAACGGCGAGAAGCCCGCGAATTCCGCTGCGATTCGCGCCGACCTCGCGCCGGGCAGCCGCGTGCGCTATTCCGCTGGCGGTTACATCGTGCTGCAACAGTTGCTGGCGGATGTGACGGGTAAGGCGTTTCCGCAACTGATGCGCGAACTCGTACTCGGCAAAGTTGGGATGGCGCAAAGCATATACGAACAGCCGTTGACGGAAGCGCAAGCGAGCAAGGCGGCGAGCGGGCATCGCGCGACGGGCGCGGTCGTCAAAGGCAAATGGCACACCTATCCCGAACTGGCGGCGGCGGGTTTGTGGACGACGCCGAGCAATCTGGCGCGCTTCGTGATTGAGTTGCAGCAGGCTTACGCGGGCAAGTCGGGCAAGGTGTTGTCGCAAGCAATGGCGAAACAGATGTTTACGAAACAAGTGGGCGCGAATGGTCTGGGCGTCAGTCTGGCAGGCGAAGGCCGCGCGGTCTATTTCGGTTACAACGGTGCGAGTGAAGGCTTCCGCTGCACGCTGGTCGCTTTCCCTGAAACCGGACAGGGTGCGGTGGTGATGGCAAATAACGAAGCCGGCGCACGGCTGGCCGACGAGTTGTTGCGCGCAATTGCGAAAGAGTACGACTGGCCGGGGCGGCGCGCGCCCGAACGCGAGCCGGTCAAAGTTGATCCGGCGATTTATGCCGAATACGCGGGCGAATATGAATTTCGCCCAGGTACGACGCGCACCATCGTGCATGAGAATGGCCGTTTGTTCATCGTGCCCGATCCGCGTTCGCGGTTTGAATTGTTTCCGGCGACTCCGGCGCGGTTCTTTATGGAAAGCGACGCGGGCGTCTGGCATTCGTTCAATCGCAACGCCGAAGGCAAGGTCAGCGAGTTGGTCATCGAAGTGGATGCGTCAAAGAACACCCTCAGAAAAATGAGCTTGCCCAAAGTTACGATCAACGATCTGAGTTGGTTGATCGGTACGTGGAAACACGAGACGGCGACGAGCACTACGTTTGAAAGCTGGCGCAAGCTCAGCGACAAAACGCTCGAAGGCGAAAGCTGGCGCATCAACAAGGCGAACCAGCAAAAAGTCTTCGGCGAAGCCTTGCTGCTGGCCGAGATGGGCGATGGGATTTTTTATCTGCCGAAGACTTCCGACAATCCGCTGCCGGTGGCGTTCAAGCTGAATACGAGCAATGCCAAAGAGGTCGTGTTTGAAAATGCGAAACACGACTTCCCGCAAAAGATCACTTACA
>CADECP010000078.1 GCA_902825875.1 uncultured Acidobacteriota bacterium | reverse complement strand
ATCTGAATCCAGGAATTGTTGCTCGAAGCCGTCCAATTGCACGACATATCCGTCGCCACACTCACAGAATCATTTCCGCCTGCTGACGAAAAATTTGCGTTCGTTGGATTCAACGTGTAATTGCAACCGCTGGCGTCATAGGCGGCTTTGATGTCCAGCCGTCCCCAACCATAAACATTGTTTGGAACTCCGCTGCTGCTGCATCCGGTGAAGGCTACGTCCACCGCCGCAGCATTTAGCAAATCAATTGTCTGTTGAATCTGGCCGTTCAACGCCGGACGAGCCGACCAGAGCAAGGCAATCGCTCCGGCGACGTGAGGCGTCGCCATAGAAGTTCCGCTCAAGGTCGAATAACCGCCGCTGGAAGTCGCCGAACGAACGCTGACGCCGGGCGCTGTGATTTCCGGCTTCAGACGATTGCTGCCATCGGCGGTAGCCGGGCCGCGACTGCTGAAACTGGCAATGGCTCCGTTGCTGGCTGAAATGGCCCCGACCGTGTACGAAGCGGCATAAAACGAAGGCGGATCGCTGACAGTCGAACATGCCGAACCGCTGTTGCCTGCCGCCACGACCATCATGATTCCGGCGGCGCGCTGAGCTTCGACGGCGGCTTGCAAGGTGTTCGGGCTGCATCCTTCGGAAGGCGGACAGCCCCAGGAATTGACAGTGATGTGAGGAGCTTTCGCCGGATCGCCCTGAGCCGGAGTTCCGCCAATCGGATAAGGCGCGAGAAACCATTCCATGCATTCAATGTAAGTCGCCGGAGTCCCATTGCCTTGATTCATGTTTCGGCAGCCTATGAATTTGGCTCCGGGTGCAACGCCGATTTGATTGCTGCCGCCGTCGTCGCCGAGCGTGGTTCCGACTGTGTGAGTTCCGTGTCCGTTGTCATCGCAGGGAGCAGTTGTGTTCGCGCCGCACACTCCGCCGCCGCTGTGAATGCTGTCGTGCCAGTTGAAATCGTGATCGGCAGTCGTCCCGTTCCAGCCGCGATATTTGTTTATCAAAGCGGCGTGATCCCATTTGATGCCGGTGTCGGCTCCGCCCATGACGATCCCTTGTCCGGTGAAACCTTGCGCCCAGACTTCGGGCGCGCGTATCGAATTCACGCCAAGCTCAATGGCTTCGGGAGCATTTGGCGAAGTCAGACTGCGAACGGCGGCGTTGACTTCTTCTGCCGTCGGCTGAGCCACTAGATTGTTTTTGATTTGCGGATTGCCTTCGATGCGGGCAACGTCAGGGCGAGCCGCGAGTTCTTCGACCAGTTCGCGCGAACCGAAAGTCAGCACGGCGTTGACAATGTAAAACGATTGCATCTTTCGTTTTCTAGCAGCCAGCAATTCCTTGATCGGAGCTTGCGTCGCCAAAGCTTTGGACATCAGCGAATCGCGGACGAATCGGCCTTTGTCTGCTTTGGCATTGAAGCGATCCGCGTTAGAAATGTCGGCTTTATCGGTTAGCACGACCAAAAACTCTGCTTCTTTGCCGTCGGCAGTATTGGCCATTACCCAGTCGGAAATTTTGGATTGCCAGGCGGGTGCGGCGCTGGCTGCGCGTTCGCCGTTCAAAAAACCAACGACAATCAATCCGGCTGCCAGCGTGATGAACAGCGCGGCAACAAAAAACAGAATCGGCGAGTGATGTTTAGCGGTCATGAAAGCTCCGTGATGTAGTTTGTGTGCGTATCAAGTAGAACAGTTTTCCAAATTGTCCCATTCACATATTCAAAGTAACCAGACAATTCGAAGGTCAGAAAGCTGTGACAATTTGGAAAATTGTCACACCCATACATTTCAAGGCGCGAAGTAACCCGACAGGTCAAAGACCAGATCGGTCATTCCAAGCGAATAGAGTTTGAAAGCTCCATCCGGCCCCAGTCCGACCGTGAAGTGGCGGTTGACGATTTGCCCGGTGTTGAAATTTGACGTGGCAATCAACGGGCGCGAGACGTTGCTCGGCCACAAGGTCAAAAATCCTGCTTGCGGATTGACGGTCGTCACGTTGCCGACAACGGCCAGCGCGGTCGTCGAAATTGTCTGGCTGCCGCAAGTTCCACGCGCTTGCTGGCTGTATTCGACTCCGCCGACGAAAGGCGTTCCCGGCGTGAAGCAGCCCGGTTGCCCGGCGCGCGAATCCAGCAAACGGACAGGCGTCCCCAGAGGGAAGAACAACAATCCCGCGCCATTGATGTCGTTTGCTTCGGTGCTGAAATATCCCAGCACATCCACGACTATGTCCGTCGTCGCCAACGAGAAAATCTTGAACGCGCCATCGGCTCCCAAGCCAACGTTGAACGGCGTGTTGATGATGTCGCCACCGACGTAATTGCCATTGGACACCAGCGGCTGAGTCGCGTTGCTCGGAAACAGCGTGATGTAACCCGCTCCTGCCGGATTGACGACCGTCGCATTTCCAACCAGAGCTTGCGCCGCGCCCGGAATCGTCACGCCATTGCACGTCACACGTCCCTGCTGAGTCCGCGCCGTTCCGGCAAAAATCGGCATGCCCGGAGCATCGCAACCCGGCTGACCGGATCGCGTTTCCAACAAACGAACCGGCTGCGGCAACGGATGAAAGTACAAACCGCCAACTCCAGGCGGAGCGTAATAGCCCGTCACGTCAACGACGATTTCGGTCGTTGTCGAAGCATGAATCTTGAATGCGCCGTCATTGCCAAGCCCGACAGTAAAAACGTTATTGACGATTTCTCCCGCAGTAAAATTCGAACTGGCGACCAGTGGGCGGCTGGCGTTGCTGGGATACAGCGTCAGGAATCCGCTGCTGTTGGGCACGGGCGTGATGTTGCCGGTGACAGCCAATGCGTTCGACGGAATCGTCACACTGCCGCACGTTCGACGCGCAAGTTGCGTGCGATCAACTCCGCCGACAATCGGCGCTCCCGGAGCGTCGCAGCCTGGTTGCCCGGCGCGCGTGTCCAGCAAACGAATCGGCGACGGCAACGGATAAAACATCAACCCGCCGCCGTTGAATGTCGCCGTGTAAGTTGCGTCGGAACTTGGTGTCGCAATCGTGTGCGTTGCCGCTCCGCCGTCTGACCAGTTGTTGAATGTGTAAGTCGTCGCTCCGATGGTCTGTGGTGTAGTGACACCAATGCTGCGTTCGATGCCGACGACCGAAGCGACAGTGTGTGGCGAAACCACCGGCTGGCCATCCAGAGTCAATTGCAAACTCGCAGGGCTGGAACTCAGCGTCAAATTCACCACGCGCGGGTTGATGTCGCGGAAAACTGAGTGACTCAATCCGCCTGCGTCTGTCACAGTCAGATGAATTCGATACCAGACGTTGGTCGCGGTTTCGCCGGTCGTCGGAATGACGAACGATCCGCTGCTGACTCCGCCGAACGGAGCGATAAACGGATGCGTGTGAGTGTCGTGATGAAAATCCACCTGCCACGTGAAGGCACTGGCGGGCAGCGTGCCTTGATCGGGATCGGTTCCGGTTCCGGCGAAGTTGATGGTTTCGCCTCCGCTGTACAACGTGCCGACGTTTGGTTGTGTGATAGTCGCCATCGGCTGTTGATTGGTCGTCACGGTCAATGTCGCCGGGTTGCTGGTGTCGTTGCCAAAAGTGTTGCTGACGAAGCAGGTGAACTGCGCGCCGTTGTCGCCAATCACCGCCGGAGGCGTGGTGTAGCTGGCGGAATTGGCTCCGTTGATGTCCACATTGTTTTTGCGCCATTGGTAATTGAGTGGCGCGGTTCCCGAAGCCGTCACGCTGAAGGTCGCCGTCTGGCCAGTGGTAACGGTTTGATTCGCCGGATGCTGTGTAATCGTCGGTGCTTGATTGGCCGTATATTGAATTCGCCACAACTGACCGCCGCTGCCGCGTTGCAGGTAATACAAACTGCCGTCGTTGGCTACCTGTAAATCCACGGGCAAGGACAAGCCCGTCGCAAACGAAGTCGCAGCACCTACGCCCGGCGGCGAAGTCGGGTCAATGTATTTGATCCAGCCCGCGCAGTAATCCGCCAAAAAGTATTTGCCGACATATTGCGCCGGAAAAGTCGCATTGGTTGGGTTGTAGAAAGCTCCGCCAGTGATGGCACAGGTGCTGGCGTCGTTTGAATACAAATAAATCGGATCGCGGAAATTCGGATTCGTCGGGCTGCACAAACCTTCGCAGGTCGGCCAGCCGTAATTCGACCCGGCGATGCCGTCGTTGACTTCTTCCCAAGTCACCTGACCAACGTCGTTGATGAACATTCGTCCCGTGCCGGGCTGAAAAGCGAACGTAAACGGGTTTCGCAATCCCAACGTCCAGATTGATCGGTTGTTGCCCGTCGCCGTATTGAAAAACGGATTGTCGGCGGGAATCGTGCCGTCGGAGTTCAATCGCAGCATTTTGCCCAGCCGGTTGTTCAGCGTTTGCGAATTGCTGGGGACGGCATTTTCGCCGACTGCGATATACAACTTGCCGTCCTGGCCAAAGTGCATGGCTCCGCCGTTGTGATTGGTCGCTGAGAGGGTTTCCAAATCGGCCAGGATCAGTTCGCTGCCGGCCTGAACGACGTTGCCGTTGGCCGTGAAGCGGCTAATACGATTGTGAATCGGCGAGGTCGAAGTCGTGTAGTAAACGTACAAGAAGTTATTCGACGCAAAGCTCGGATCGAAGGCAATGCCCAACAAGCCGCGTTCGCCCGAAGAATTCACCGACAAAGTCATAAACGGAGTCGTCAACAAACTACCATTCTCAATCACGCGCAAACTGCCGCCTTGCTGACAAACGAAAATTCGCCCGTCCGGCGCAATCGCAAACGCCGTCGGACTGCTCATTCCCGAAGCGACCAGCGTTTCGGCAAACCCGCTCGGCAAAGTCGCGGCGTAACTGACGCGCTCCGGCAAACCTGTCGTCAAGCCCGCAATCAAACAGGCAGTCAAAATTGTCAAAACGATTAAAGCGCGAAAAAAGATGGGATGCTCGGTTGCAGTATTCGTCGCGGATGTGAAAAAGCGTCGAGCCATAAAGAAAGTCTCCGAAACGCGGTCAGCGTTTATGCCTAAAACGATTGAGCCGAACCAAATTCGGCAGCCATAACATTGGATGGTGAAGTTTTCAGGCAACGGGGATTTCGGGATGAGATGCCTGTGATGTGTACCCAGCGGCGGCTACTTTCTTCGGCACGGCTGATCTTGTCAAGACATCGGTTTGGGCAAACCCGGACTTTAATTTGCTTTCAGCGTTTGTCCTGCAAATCCTGCCAACTCAGCCCAAATCGCGCGAGATATTTCCTCAGCCGGTCAGCGTCGTTGGCGGTTTTCTTTTTCTTGCGCGAAGTCGCAAACAACTTCCGTCCAGCTTCGGATAAGGTGGACGATTCGCGGCAAATTTTGATGACGGCTTGAAGCTGCATGCGGTCGAACAGATCAATGGATTCCATTGATTCGGCATCGAGCAAAGATTCCAGCAAATCGTCGCCGTTTTCCGCAGGCGTCGCCCATTGTTCGCGCAACCGTTCAATCTCTTCTTCGGCGACTTCGGCGGAAATGCGTCCGCCCGGAGCCAGCGTCGCCATCCGAGTAATCGAACTGTTCAAGTCTCGGAAATTTCCCTGCCACTGCGCTTCGCCGGAAACGGCGAACTTCAGAAACTTCGCGCGGGCTTCGCGGCTGAACGTAACCCGCGCGCCGTGTCGGTTGGCGTATTCTTCAAGCTCGAATTCCAGATTGGGTTCAATGTCTTCGGAGCGATCTTTCAAACGCGGCAAACGGAACGTCCACAGATTGATGCGCGCCAACAGGTCTTCGCGGAATCGGCCTTCGCGCACCATCAACGACAAATCGCGGTTGGTTCCGGCAATCAACTGGAAATCGCTGCGGACTTCTTTGTCGCCGCCGAGCGGCAAAAAGACTTTTTCTTCCAGCGCGCGCAACAGCATCGCCTGTTCGTCCAAACCGAGTTCGCCAATTTCATCCAGAAACAGCAATCCGTTATTGGCCGCGCGCAACAATCCCGGACGGTCTTTCAATGCGCCGGTAAACGCGCCTTTGACGTGACCGAACAGCGCAGACATCGCGGCGTCGCCGCGAATGGTCGCGCAATTGATTTCGACGAAATCGCCCGTCACTTGATGCCGCTCTCGTTTGAGCTGATACACGCGCCTGGCCAGCTTCGACTTCCCCGCGCCGGTTGGCCCGGTCAGCAAAATCGGATTGCGCGAACGGATGGCGACTTCTTCTATGCGGTCAATCAGTTTGTTGAATTGCTTGTTGAGCGTCGGAATTCCCGATTTCAGAAAGGTCACGCTCTCGGCTCGCTCTTTGGCAAACCGCGAAGCCAGCCGATCATATTTAGACAAATCCAGATCAATCACGCGATACCAACCGGCGACTTCACGTTCACGCTTATCCGTCATCGCCGTTTGGACCAACTTGCCGGGAAAGTATCGAGCTTCGGCCAGCAAAAACATGCAAATCTGCTGAACGTGCGTTCCCGTTGTAATGTGAACCAGCACGTTTTCGCGGTCGGCGTCGAATTTCTGAGCTTTGGCAAAATCCAGCAACTCGCCAAACACCTCTTCCAAATCCCATGGATCGTCAAATTCGATCACCGTTGGGCGAACTTCTGTTTCCGGCGACACCGCGCGAATGTCGCCGATGACAAGCTCGGCCAGCTTTTCATAACGGCTTTGGTAAATCAGTTCGTAGCGGCTGACCAGCAAATCTTCCTGCTGGCAAATCGAAACCGTAGGCCGCCAACGATCCCAACGATCCGGCCCATCGCCCGAATCCAGGTTCGGCCCCAACAATCCGACGACAACAATGCCTTTTCTGGTCATAGAATAAAGTCTAACTCCTTAGCGATTCGGATAATAAACTCCGCTAAGCCAAACCGCCAAGCCAAACCAAGAAAAACTTCCTTTGCCCAAAATTCCCTTCCACATCAACAACTTGCCGGGTTTCTTCGGATGGCTTTCGACATTCTTCTAAGCTTTGGAACGATCCGTGCAAATTAGTTGGCGTCGAAAGAAAAGTTCGTAGTTCCGCCTTTAGGCGGGTGACTAGGCTGGAGGCATTTGTGGTTCAGAAAGCAGCCGCCTAAAGGCGGAACTACGAACGTGACAAAAGGAGAAACCCGATGGCAAACAAAAATCTGTTCAAAACTATCGCCGGAAAATTGCTGCCGAAAGCCGACGCCGTCAACGAAGCCGGTGGTCGCGCTTACAAACTGTCGCCGAAAGCCGCGCTGGCTCAGTACGCTGTGACCGGTTGTTTGAACAACACGTTTTACGCCGACGCCCAAACGCAGTTGGCCAAAGTCATTGAGCTTTGCCAAAACGTCGAAGCCGAGTTCATCGCCAAGCTGGCGGTTTACGCACGCGAACGCGGCCACATGAAAGACATGCCTGCGCTGTTGTGCGCTGTGCTGGCCGTCAAAGACGTGGCGATGTTGAAAGCAGTTTTTCCGCGCGTGATGGACAACGGCAAGATGCTGCGAAACTTTGTTCAGATCGTTCGTTCGGGCGTGGTTGGCCGTAAATCGCTCGGAACTGCTCCGAAACGTCTGATCAACGAATGGCTGGCGGCGCGTTCCGACGAAGCCATCTTCAAAGATTCAGTCGGCCAGGCGCCTTCGCTGGCCGACGTAGTGAAGATGATTCACCCGAAACCGACCAGCGAAAGCCGCGCGGCTTTGTACGGTTATTTCATCGGGCGCGAATTCAACGCCGACGCTCTGCCTGCGCTGGTTCGCCAGTTCGAGGCGTTCAAAGCCGGTGAAGCGTTGGAAGTTCCGAAAGTTCCGTTCCAGATGCTGACCAGCTTGCCGCTGGCCACGAAGGATTGGACGGAAATTGCGCGTAACGCCGCGTGGCAAATGACGCGAATGAATTTGAACACCTTCGCGCGTCACGGAGTTTTCGATCAGGCCGGTTTGCCGGAACTGGTTGCCAACCGTTTGCGCGACGAAGAGGCGATCAAAAAAGCTCGTGTCTTTCCGTACCAGTTGATGGCTGCTTTTACCAACACGGATCAGCGCGTTCCGGCTCAAGTGCGCGACGCTTTGCAGGACGCGATGGAAATCGCCATCGCCAACGTGCCGAAAATTGACGGCAAGGTTTATGTCTTCCCTGACGTTTCCGGTTCGATGCACTCGGCTGCGACGGGTTACCGCAAAGGCGCAACCAGTCAGGTTCGTTGCATTGATGTCGCGGCTCTGGTCGCGGCAGCCATCGTTCGCCGTAACCCGAACGCCGAAGTCGTTCCGTTTTCCGACGATGTCGTGAAGTGTTCGCTGAACGCCCGCGATAGCGTGATGACCAACGCCGAAAAGCTGGCCAGTTTGCCCAGCGGTGGGACGAATTGCAGCGCGCCGCTGCGCGAATTGAATCTCCGCAAAGCTACGGGCGATCTGGTCATCTACGTTTCCGACAACGAATCGTGGGTGGACGGCAGCACGCGCGGCTGGATGGCGGAACGCGCTACGGCAACAACGGAACAATGGGCCGAATTCAAACAGCGCAATGCGACGGCACGCCTGGTCTGCATTGACATTCAACCCAACGCCACGACTCAGGCGCAGACGCGCGAAGACATCCTGAACATCGGAGGTTTCTCCGATCAGGTCTTCGACGTGATTGCGGAATTCGCCGCCGGTCGCCTGAACGCCGATCACTGGATTGGCGTGATTGAGTCAGTGGCTTTATGAGGTGACAGGTTGCAGGTGATAGATGGCAGGTTTCAGGCTTCGGAAATAAACAATCGCGTTCTCAACTCCAAACCTGACACCTGTCCCCTAACACCTGACACCTGTTCCCTAACACCTGAAATCTCTTTGAATTGAAAGTTGGCGAATGCTGGCCGGGAGTACATGGCAAATAGCGGGTTCAAACCCCGTCTCCTCCATCACTTGCGGGGGAGAACTCTCTCCGATTTTGTCGCCAACTCGAAAAATCAACGTGACGAATGCTGAAGGAACTACATGGTAGAGCGTCAGCCGCCCGGCGACGGGAGGCTGAGATTGCGGATTCGACTTCCGCCTTCCCGCGTTGGAAGCGCGGGTTGTAGCTCAAAAAAAAGTTTCTTCGATCTTGTCGTCACGATTACCGCTTTGCGACGAATGCCGATGGAACTACATCGTCCAACCACGAAATATCCGGGTTCGAATCCCGGCAGCTCCATTGTTTTGCGGGGCTGTAGCTTAAATGGCAAAGCAAAAACGTTTCATCACTTTAGTCGTCGCAAAAAGTTCACAGCGTCCTCAGCCAAAACTGGGTACGCACGCGCCCCCGCGTGCTGGTTTCGGCAAAAGAGCGAGTCAAAACAACCTGGCCTCTTGCCAAGCCTGCACGCGAGGGCGCGTGCGTACCCAACAACTCACCTGTGCCCTAGCGGTTCTGGTCGCCGGTTTCAAGAAATGCTGCCTGCGCAGCAAACGATACGATGGCTCGCAGCGCGACCATTATTTTTAGGGAGTGCAGTCGCATTGGTTTTCGCCTCGTAGAGATGGCTGAATGTAGCCCGATTGGTTTTCGTCGCAGAGCGACGGCTGAATTTAGCCCGGTTTTTCAAAGCCGGGTTAGCTGAGAAATGACGCTCTCGTCGCGTAGCGACGACTGAGTGTGGGAAGATTCAGGCGTCACTACGCGACGCGGTGGATTGTGGAATCGCGTACCCGGCTTTGAAAAACCGGGCTAAACTCAACTGCCGCTCTGCGGCAAAGAGAAATTCGCTCGCGTAGCCGAAAACGGAATAGGCGCACCGAAAACAGAAGCAGGGTGGTCACGGACAGAGGTTGAGGTAGAACCTATAGCGGCCTCAGCAATGAGGCGGGGATAAACAAGCAAGGGAATCGCGTTTTCCAAACTGTCCGACCGGTGAACAGCCGGATGTCGGTTCGAATCCGACCGCGAGCATTGTCAAGAAGCTGCTAAAAACACACTGAATAAGAGGTAACGAAATGCATCAAATATCCTTTCTCCCTTACTTTCCAACTCCAAAACCAATTGATGAGAAGTTCGGCAGAGTTCATTTGTTCAGCTTTTGGGAGCACAAAAATCGATATATTGCTGATTCCACATTGCGAGAAAAGATTGAAAGTATCTTTAGTATAAACCTGTTGCGTGATAAGGCGCGAAGGTCGAAAGGCGATAAAAGCCTGTTG
>CADECP010000077.1 GCA_902825875.1 uncultured Acidobacteriota bacterium | reverse complement strand
TGAACACCTATCATTACAGGTCAAAGCTAATTTTCAAAACTTGCAACCAGTTCAGACTCACAAATAGCCGAGAAATTTCTGATCGGAGCCGATCAGCGAATCCACCAACTCTGAAGCCGTTCGCCATTGGCCGACCTGCGGATAAGCCAGCAAAGCCAGTTCGCGGGATTTTTCAGTCGCCGCGCGGATCGTCAGCCGTTCGTATTTCTTGACCTACAAACTGGCTGGCGATGTGGCGAGAAAGCGCGGCGATCAATTGCACGCGCTCCGGGTCAACGTCGAACAGGGAGATTTCGTTGAGGCTCAATTGAGCTTGAACCTCAACCAGTCCGTGAATGGCCAGCGGAGTGCGTATGCCTCCGCCGCCGATGATGGTGACTTTGTTCATTGAAAAGAATTGTTGGCTGACAGGATGAACAGGATTTTTCAGAGTTGTACGCAACATTGGTAGGACAGGTTACTAACCTGTCCTACCAGCTATTCTTGTTCATCCTGTCGAAAAGTTTTGTCTACCAATTGATTTTCGACGGGAAGAACTCCGAAACGAGTTCTTCGTAAAAAGGCCGAAGCTCTGCCAGATTCGGTTCGACTTCGCACTTGGAATAAAGGTCGTAGGGATTGAAAGCGCGAATCCATTTCAACGCCTCTTCGTCGCCTTCGTTGAGCAAGTGTTGATAAGCGCCTTCGCGGTGAATCGGGTAGCAGGAATGGTAACGAATCATCCATTGCGCTTCTTTGGGCAGGTAATCTTTCGTTACCAGATAAAGATATTCGTCGTGTCCCCACGAAATGTGCAGGTTATCCAAACCGCAACCGGCTTCATAAATTCCGTTGGCGGTTTGGTAAGTCGCGTTGTGAAAATCAGGGTTGGCGGCAAACAATTCGTGATAGACGATCTTGTCCGAATAGGCGCAGCCGACCGGGAAAGTGTCGCCTACGACAGCCCACTGCGGTTCATCGAACAGGTACAAGACTTTGCCAAGATCGTGAATCAGTCCGGCCAGAATGAACCAGCGCGGATGACCGTCCTGGCGAATGGCTTCGGCGGTTTGTAGCGCGTGGATGATTTGCGGCAACGCCAGGTCGGGATCGCTGTCGTCTACGAAGCTGTTCATTTTTTCCAACGCTTCCCAAATTCCCATTTGCAGTTTGTTCAGTTTGGAATACTCGGCTTTTTTCGCCAGCACGAAATCCAGCGTCTGGTTTTGGTGGTTCAGCCGATAAAGCTCCTTGACGCAATCACGAGGTGCGGTTTCGTAATTTCGGAATTTTTCAGTGTCACCGACGCCGCTCAAAAAGGGCGAAGCGTCGGCAGAAATGATCTGCGGATGTATGGCATGTGACATGGTTTTTACCTCATTGGAAAAATAAGTTCGGCGGAGCAAGTTGAGCGATTTGGGAGACAGCCGGATGATACTACATCGTCCGATGAATCACTTTGCCATTGAAAATCGTCAGCACGACTTTTGTCTCGTGAATACGCATCGGCTCAATTTTGAACAAGTCTTGCGAAAACACGATCAGGTCGGCCAGTTGTCCGGCGGCGATGCGGCCTTTGATGCCTTCTTCAAACGAAGCGAATGCGCCGGTTTGCGTGTAAGCGCGCAAGGCGTCGCCGACGCTGATACGTTGTTGCGGAACCCAGCCTTTGGGCGGCTGGCCGTCAATCGTTCTGCGGTTGACGGCGCTGTGAAGTCCGCGAATCGGGTCGAGTGCGATACTGGCAGGCCAATCGCTGCTGTACACCAACCGCGCTCCGGTTTTCAGAATGGATTGCCAAGCGAAAGCCAGTGGCAATCGTTCGGCTCCGACGGCTTTGGCCCAAACTTCTGCCGTTCCGGGATCGGCGTGAATCGGTTCCATCGAAGCCATCACGTGCAGTTTGGCAAAGCGCGGCACATCGGCGGGCGAAATGGTTTCGATGTGTTCGATGCGGTGCCGAGTCCATCCGTGGTTGTTCGCTTGTTGCGCGTGTTCGTAAGCATTCAAGGCTTCGCGGACGGCACGGTCGCCAATGGCGTGTGTGTAAATCTGAAAAGCCAGCTTGTCGAACTTCGTCACCAATTCTCGGTACACGTCCGGCGGCATGGTGGTTTCGCCCATTGGGTTGCCGGAATTCGCGGGCAGGTCGGAATACCGATCCAACATCGCCGCAGTGTGTGATTCGATGACACCGTCCATCATGAATTTGACCGACGCCGCGCGCAGCATCGGATTCAAATCGTATTTGGTTTTCAGTTCGATGAACTTTTTGATTTGGTCGTCGGTCGTTCGTTCGCCGACGGAAAAAGCCATCGAAAAGCGCGAAGTCAGTTCGCCGCGTTGCAGCAATTCTTCGTAAAGGGAAAATTCATTTGCGGAACCGCTGGCATTTTGCAAACTGGTGATGCCGAGCGAAGCTGCCAGCTTCAAGCCTTGTCGCAAGGCGGCGAGTTGTTCTTCGCGCGTCGGTTCAGGCAACAAACGCCTGACCAAACCTTGAGCGCCTTCTTTCAGCGCGCCGGTCGGTTCGCCAGCGGCGTTGCGAACGATTTCGCCGAAGCCTGTGAATTTCGTGTCTTTGTTGATTCCAGCCAGTTCCAGAGCTTTGGAATTTGCCCAGCCGCTGTGTCCGTCGTAGGCGCTTAGGAAAACCGGGCGGTCTTTGATAATCGCGTCCAGGTAGGTTTTGGTCGGCAAGCCGCCGGGAAATGGCGTGTATTCCCAGCCACGTCCGGTGATCCAGGGTTTGTCAGGATTCTTTTTGGCATAAGCCGCGATACGTTCGACCATCTCGGCAACGGTTTTGGCGTTCGTCAGGTCAACCTGATTCAAGCCCATCGCGCCGCCGAGAAAATGGATGTGCGCGTCGTTGAATCCCGGCGAAACAAGTCGCCCGCCCAGGTCAATCACCTGGGTTTGAGCGCCGATAGAAGATTTCAGTTCGATTGACGTGCCTGTGCGAACGATTTGAGCGCCGCGAATGGCGACGGCTTCAACAAAGTAATTGGCATTATCGCCTGTCCAGATTCGTCCATTGGTCAGCACCAGGTCAGCGTCGGCGATTTGAACGGTCTGGGCGGTAAAGTTGTTGGAAAGCAGCGTCACTATGGCGCAAAAGGTCGCCAGCGAAATACGGAGCACAATTTTCATGGTTTGTTTCTTTGATCCTTCTTGAAAAATTTGTGGACGGATTTTTTATCGGTTCGACCGGGATTGCAACGGTGAAAAATTCAGGTAAAAAACAATCTTGCAACTGACAGAGTCTAAACATCGTCTTCGGAATCAGTTATCTTCTTTTGTCGGAAAGCTTCGTTCTTTACGGGAACCGCCACCCCAGCCGGAAATCACACCGGCAATGCTTTCGGCAACAATACTGGCTTACATAAATGAAACGTAAGGGTTATGCAAAAACTGGCAGAAATTTGTATTAAGCGCCCGGTGTTCGCGGCGATGATTATTTTGGCGCTGGTCGTGGTCGGCGCAGCAAGTTACACAAAACTCGGCGTTGACCGCTTTCCTGCGATTGATGTGCCGACGGTGACGGTTCGCGCCAACTTGCCCGGCGCTTCGCCCGAAGAAGCCGAAGCCGCCGTCGCACAGATTCTGGAAGAAGCCGTCAACACTGTGGAAGGCGTCGAAACATTGCGCTCGGTATCCAGCCAAGGGCGTTCGTTTTGTATGGCGACGTTCAATTTGAATCGCAACATTGACGATGCGGCTCAGGACGTGCGAGACCGCGTTCAAGGCGTTTTGCGAATGTTGCCGCCGGGAACTGATCCGCCGATTGTGCAGAAATCCGACAGCGACATGTCACCTGTGATGTCCATCGCGTTGTCGTCCAACCGTTCAATACGCGAATTGACAGAGCTTGCCGACAAAGTCGTCAAAAAACAGATCGAGCGTTCCAGCGGTGTCGGTGAAGTTCAGATTGTCGGCGGGCTGACGCGATCCATCAACATTTGGGTAGACGCCGATCGTCTGTCGGCATATCGAATTCCCATAACCCAGGTTCGTCAGGCAATCGTTCGCCAGAACGCAGACGTTCCCGGCGGCAACGTTGACGCCGGACGCCGCGAAGTCACTTTGCGAACTATGGGGCGCGTCGTGTCTCCGCAGGATTTCAATGATCTGGTCGTTTCCAATCTTGGCGGCGCACAAGTTCGTATTCGTGATCTGGGCGAAGCCGAAGACGGAACCAAAGAGCAGCGGTCGTTATCCCGGTTAAACGGTGCTCCGGCTGTGATTGTGGAAGTTCGCCGCCAATCTGGTGCGAACACGATGGCGGTGATTGACGATGTGAAAAAGAATCTGGGGCGAGTGCAGTCGTTATTGCCGCCGGACGTGAAATTAGAAGTCATACGCGACCAATCGCGCTACATTTCCAACGCGCTTCACGAAATCAATACTCACCTGGTATTGGGCAGTATTCTGGCATGTCTGGTCGTGTTCCTGTTTATGCGGTCGTGGCGAGCGATGATTATCGCCGGTGTCGCCATTCCGGCTTCAGTCATTTCGACCTTTGGGATGATGAAGGCGCTGGATTTCACCTTGAACAGCGTGACGATGCTGGCTTTGGTGCTGATGGTCGGCGTGGTGATTGACGATGCCATCGTCGTGCTGGAAAACATTTTCCGCTTCATCGAAGAAAAGAAAATGCACCCGATGGAGGCGGCCAAAGAAGCCACAAAAGAAATCGGATTGGCTGTGTTGGCAACCACTTTGTCGTTGGTTGTGATTTTTTTGCCGGTTTCATTTATGTCGTCTGTGTCGGGACGATTTCTTTATCAATTCGGAATCACCGCCGCTGTGGCGATTATGGTCAGCTTGTTGGTGTCGTTTACGTTGACGCCGACGATGAGCGCGCGTCTGGTGAAAGTCAGCGAAGTTCACGCTCTCGAAGGCGCTGCCTCGCGTCGAGGGTTTTACCGATTCATTGACGGATTTTACACGTGGATGCTTCGTCTGGTGCTGCGCCATCGCGTTTTAGTGGCCGCCGTATGTTTGTTGGTAATCGCGTCGTCGGTTCCGCTGTATGGATTGGTTAAACAGGATTTTATTCCCAGCAACATTGATGAAGGTGAATTCAGCGTCAGCATGAGCGCGCCGGAAGGAACAAGTCTGGCGGCAATGACTGAAGCTCTGACGGAAGTTGAAAAAGAATTGAAGGGCATGCCGGAAATACGGACGATTCTTGGTTCGGCGGGTAGTTCGTTTATGGGGTCAGTCAACTTTGCCGATGTCTGGTTGCGAATGGCTCCGCACGAAGAACGCACCGTCAATCTGGCCAAGTTCTGGAGCGGATTGAAGCGTGGTGAACCGATGGCCGTGTTCAACGGCAATTATTCCGCGCGAGATTTGCAACAGAAGGTTCGCCAGAAATTACGACGGTTCACTCATCTGCGACCGACGGTTCGCAATCCTCAAACAATCAACCTGGGCGGCGGCAGCGGATTTTCCGATCTGGATTTTGTTTTGCGCGGCCCGGATTTGGGGCAGTTGGTGAAATACGCCAACCAGTTGCGCGACCGTGCGCCGGAGCTTGGATTGCTGGACGCCGACGTGACGCTGAAACTGGATAAGCCCGAACTGCGCGTCAACATTGACCGCCAGCGAGCCGCCGATTTGGGCGTGGATTCGACCGACATTGCAAACGCTTTGCGAATTATGGTCGGCGGCGACGAGCGCGTTTCGCGTTTCCACGATGAACAGATGAACGAAGATTACGACGTGCAGGTCAGGTTGAAACAAGGCGATCGCAACGACCAGGACACGATTGCGCGTTTGTTCGTTCCGTCTTCGCGCGGAGGGTTGGTTAGTCTGGAAAATCTGGTCACGCTCGAAGCTTCGACTGCTTCGTCGCGCATTGATCGAATTGACCGCCAACGTCAGGTTTCAATTCGCGCGAATGTCGCTCCAGGCTTTGCTCTGGCTGATCGTATTCAGGCGCTGCGCGATGCGGTTGCCGGTATGAATATGCCGCAAGGATATTCCACCACTGTTTCCGGTCGAGCGCGCGAACTGGAAAAGACCTTCACCGAATTCATCATCGCTTTTCTGCTTTCGATTGCCTTTATGTACATGATTCTGGCCTCGCAATTTGAAAGCGTCATTCACCCGGTGACGATTTTGCTCAGTCTGCCATTGGCGATTCCGTTCGCGTTGATTTCTTTGTGGGCGATGAACGACACATTGAATCTGTATTCGGCTTTGGGAATTCTGGTGCTGTTCGGAGTCGTCAAGAAAAACGCCATCTTGCAGATTGCCCACATGAACGGATTGCGCGCCAAAGGCATGGCTCGATACGACGCAATCATTCAGGCCAACCGAGATCGTTTGCGCCCGATTTTGATGACAACCTTGGCGCTGGTTGCCGGTATGACCCCGCTGGCGCTCGGCACTGGCCCCGGAGCCGAAGAACGCCGTTCCATCGCCATCGTCGTCATCGGCGGGCAGAGCTTGTCATTGTTGCTGACGCTTTTGGCGACGCCGGTTGCGTATTTGATCTTTGACGACATCGCGGCGTGGTTTCGCCGCCGATTCCACAGGCAAACACCGCAAACGGCAGCGGCTCCAAATTCTGCGGCAACAAATAACGACGATTCAGCGACCGGCGAAGTTGTTGTCGTCCGAACCGCGCATTCAGAAGCCGGAGATTGATAGAAGTTTCCCGTCGGCGGTTTCCAGTTTCCAGATGTTCATGCTGGAAACTGGCTACTGGAAACGGATTTACTTTTTTCGGCGAGAATTTGTTGGCGAGTTGCGACGTTCCACCTGCCCGCGTTTTTTTCCCATCTCGATTCGATAATCCGAGCCTTTGATGATGACGGTTTTGCACATTTCGTGCATACGCGATCGCAGTCGCACGCCAACGCGCTCCGTCAGAGTTTCTTCGTTGGGATTGGTTGGCTCGTCCAGGTAGTTGGTTGTCAGAATCGTGACTTTGTGGTCGTTGTAGCGGTTGTTGATGATCTGCGTCATCGTGTCGCGCACCCAGTCGGTTGGTTTCATCGCGCCGAGTTCATCCAGCACCAGGACTTCGGCGTCGTAAATCGGAGCCAGCACTCCGAGTTCGGAACTGTTCGACACAGGGTTGTAACTGTTCTGGATTTCTTTCAGCAGATCGCGGAAATCATAAAACAGGCAGGAGATGCCTTTTTCGATCAACGCCTTGATCGTGGCCACAGCCAGATGAGTTTTGCCGACTCCGCACGGTCCCATCAACAACAATCCCATTTCCAGCAGCGGGTATTCGCGCACCAAAGTTTGAGCATCGTTCAGCGCATAAGATTGAGTTTGGAAAACTTCGTCGAATTTGATGTTGTCGCCTTGCGGATGGTAATTCAGCAGCGTGCAGGCTTCGTATCGTTTGGGAATGCAGGCGCGGGAGGTCAATTGAGCGTGACGATCTTTGACACGGCATCGGCACAGTTTCGCGCCTTTGCCGACGATGACTTCCCAACCGGTTCCGGCGCAAAATTCGCAAACTTCGTTTTGATCTGCTGGCATAACCGAACGTCTTTGATGGCGGATGTTTGATGTTTCGTCCTGCAATGAGGCGCGGATTATAGGGATGAGGTTTCAGCCTTTCAAGGCGACGTTCAATACGCACTTTTGCCTTTTGATTTTTTCGAGTTGTACAATCGCCGCCGTCAAAATTCTTTTTTCAATCCAGAGCATCCGAGAAAGTTATGGCAAAGAAAGTTTTTCAAATCGTTTTGTTGATCGCTGTTGGAATTTGGGTTTCGCTGTCGGCACTGGCTCAGAGTCAAACTCCGTCTGCGCCGAAAAAAAGCGCCACCAGCACGACTTGCGATGGCGCGTTGGACATCGTTCCGGCCAAATCCATGAGCTTTGCGCGCAAACGTCGCCCGAATTCAGCGGCCAAAGGCGATGCCAAACCGCAATCCGCGCCTGCCGCCAACACTAAAACTCAACCCAAACCGTCGAACAATTAACCGGCAATCGGTTTTGTCCCAACCAGCCTGAGAATGAAATCCAACGCAAAACAACCGACTAAATCCGCGGGCATCAGCTTGCTTGAAATTGCATTTCTGGCCTTGCCGTTGCTGGCGCTGATTCCGAATTTTTTCGTCGTGCCATCTTTGAACTATCCCGGACTGGCTACACAGGAAGTGGCATTTCCCATTGCTTCGGCAGTGTTCGCCGCGCTCGGATTGTTCGCTCTGGTTCGAACCAATGCCAACCCATTACAGCTTTCGCGCGAACAGTTGCTGCTGGCCGGTTCGTTGCTGCTGTTCATTTTGTGGCAGGCGATTTCGCTGAAATGGTCGCCGGTGTTTTATGAAGCCGTTCGAATCATCGCCATCTGGTTTGGTTTCGCGGTGTTCTTTCTGGCCGCGATGACGGTTATGCGCCAACGCGCCGCTGTGATGTTGCATTACGTGCTGACGGCGGTGTGTGCTGTGTTGGCGTTTTCTTTGATCTTCGAGCGGGTGGTGTACGGCGAATTCATGCTCGGCATCATTTTCAATCACGGCATAACTTCGGAATTGCTGGTGATGTTGTTGCCGCTGCAAGTGCTGAATTACCTGTGTCATCGCAAAACTGCTGTGATGGCGATTTCGCTGGTGGTTTCTGCGCTGAGCATGGTTGCTTTGCTGATTGGGTTGCGGCGCGGAGCGATCATCGCACTGGTTGTGATGATGATTTTGATCGGCGTCGGTTTGGCGGCCAAACACATTCAACTGGTAGATCGTCGGCGTTTGATAATCATTTTTGCCGTCTTGATTGTGGCTGCCGGAGTTGTCGGAGTTCGTTACCGCCAGGCCATCACGTTTCGCATTCAAGGCGCGACGCAGTTGCAATCGGTTGAAGGCGGTTTGACGAACCGTTTGCGCGGATGGATCACCGCCTGGGAAATGGGTAAGCGCAATGTGCTGATTGGTGTGGGGCAGGCAGGTTATCCGGCGGCTTATGGTGAATACCGCCCGTTTTTCGCGTCGAATCCCGACAATGCCGCCATCGTCAAAGGCCTGGCCGGAGAAGACACAGACGAAATCCGCAGCCCGCAAGTCCACAACGAATACCTGCAAATTTTTGCCGAACTCGGTTTGATTGGTTTGGTGTTGTTTGCGGCGTTTTGGCTGCTGCTTGGCTGGCGGCTGTGGCAATGGGGCAGAGCGGGCGGCGAATCAGCTTATTGGATTTGGGGAGCCTGGCTGGGAATGCTGACGTTCAGCATCAGCTCGGTGTTCAGTTCGTTTTCGTTTCGGTACACGCCCAGTGTGTTTGTCTTTGCGTGTTTGCTGGCCGTAGGTTTGGGCAACCGAGTCAGTAACCCGACTGTAAAAGAGGGCTTGGCGCTTCCCAAATTTGCCGCCGTTGCTGCCGCAGCCGTGGCGATCATTCTTTCTTTGGCTTTCACTGCGCGAGCTTACAATGTATACGCCAGCCAGTTGTTGCAGGGACAAGCCACTCTGCAAACCGAGTCTCTGGATTTCACGTTTTATCCTGACAAACCGGCGGACAACGATCGCTTGGAGCGCCGTTACAAACAGGTTTTAGAATTGGATTCGGAAAACATCGGAGCGCATTTTGGCTACGGTTTGCTGCTGTTTCAGATGAAGCGCCCCGCCGAAGCCATCCCGCATCTGGAAATCGGGTTGAACGGCGGATATAGCCGCAGCTTCGGTTACGTGGCGTTGGCGTTTGCGCACGAACAAGCCGGGAATCTGTCGCGCGCAACTCAGTTGATGAGACATTGTCTGGCGGCTTACCCGGAATCCATTTTTGGCCGAGCGGTGTACGCCGAACTGTTGCGAAAAGAAGGCCGCTCCGCCGAAGCCGATGAACAAGACGCTTACATGCGAGCCAGCAAATCGTTCGACCACGCCAGTTGGGCGTTGGCTTTACGCACCAAAGCCGCAAACGCTGTCGCCGAAGCCAAAACGCACGGCTTGATTCCGCTGGATCAACTGAAGCCGCAACTGGTCGCCCGGCTGGTCTTTTGGCGCGCGTTTCATTACTTGAAATAAGACCGGGCCAAGCCAGCACGAAAAACGAGTGGTAACGAAAGGAAGAGTTTTGATTGGCAATTCCTTTTGGCAGGAGTTTATGATTGCCGCGGGAGGTCAACAATGATGAGTGCAACCCAACTGGAAGCGAAATTGATTTGGCTGCGAACTGAGGTTGATGAGGCCTTACAAGATGTGGCACAGAAAAAACAGCACGAGGCGCTGACGCCGGATGAATGGTGGGCAATCCGAATGAAACGAGTCCGGGCTGAGAGCGAATCACTGCGCCCGTTGTTGGATCAAGCCTTCGACGCGCTTTCTGCAACCGAGCCGCCGATCGGTGCAGAGCGAGTTCAGCAATTGGTTGCGGCTTGTGGCGTCAAACCGGATAGCAACTTATTCAGCCAAGGTGTGGTCGAAATGCGCGAAGGGAACGAGCCATGAATTTCTTTTGGTTGGATGCCAGCGCCCTTGTTAAACGCTACGTATTCGAAACGGGGACGCCATTAATCAACCACCTTTTCAATCAAGCATCCCCAAGCCTTTTTCTCTGTTTGCTTGAAGGAATCGGCGAAACAGTTTCCATTGTTGTACGCCGAAAGAATCAAGGCGTTTTGACACCTCAAGCCTATCGTCAGGTCTTATCTGAGTTGCGTTCAGAAATCAGCCAGAATGCCGATGTCGAAAAGGTTTATCCGGCAAGAGCGCAGGTGACGACTTCCTGGCTGTTGATCGAGAAACATTCGCTCAACAGCACAGACTCCATCATCCTGCAATGCGCGCTAGACAAAGCCGATGAGTTTCGGGCTGACGGACACGATCTGGTTCTGGTCAGCTCCGATGCCCGCCTGATTCGCGCCGCCATCACAGCAGGAATCCTTACGTTCAATCCAGAAACCGATGCTCAAGCCAAGCTTGATTCTTTGCTGTGAAGCTTCCGCCCACGTTCACTTTCGCCACTTGGCCAAATCCGTTTCGCCTTTCGGGTCTAAGACTTCTGCCGCCAGCGCAAAAAACTCACGCGGAGGCGAGAGGAAGAATTTCGATTCTTCGCTCTTCGGATCAAACCATTCCGGCTTCAGGAAAGGATCGCTGTTGCCTTTGTCGTCAAAGCCGTGCAGGAAAATGATGGCGATGATTTCCGGCAGGTTGAACCATTCTTTGTCTTTCGTCGCTTCAACGAGTTCGGCGGGGAAGGTGAATTTGTCCGGCGTCTTCATCGCCAGATCGCAGAGCCGGTTGCGCTCCGCGACCAGTTCCGGCGTTCCGGCGCTCAGCGTAATCAGATTGTTGATTGCCAGCAGCCGCGTCCAGTCGTCTTTGGATTTCAGGAAAGGTTCCAGTTGGGTGATGGTGTTCAGCCGTTCCTTTTCTCGGTCGGGTTGAGTCGCCAGCCATTCTGCCGCCCCTGATTCTTTCAGCAGCGAATTGCCTTTCGGCGGAGTGAAATTCAAAGGAACTGAAGCCGTGGCCAGCGACAAATTTTGTGCCAAATACCGAGCCAAATACCGAGCCAAATACCGATCCAAATACCGAGCCAAATACCGATCCAAATACCGATCCAAATACCGATCCAAATACCGATCCAAATA
>CADECP010000076.1 GCA_902825875.1 uncultured Acidobacteriota bacterium | reverse complement strand
CTTACCAGACTGCCGCTCCCGCAGCGGCAACAACCTATTCGTGCAACAAAGCCCCATCAACGCCAATGTCAAACACTCTTTTTATCAAATCTGGTAGGATGCAGATGTTGTTAGCTCCAACAACTATGCTTACTCTGATAGAAATTTTCTGCTTTCTGAATAGGCTATTACGAACTTCTACAAGGTTATTCAATCCGGCCACTGCGCGGCTAAACTTACCATGAAATCCTTCAACGTCGCCATCTAATGAAACATTGATATGCTTAAGCCCTGCCTGAAACAAATCAGAAGCTATTTCTTTAGTTGCAAGAGTGGCGTTTGATGTCATTGCTGTTTCTGGTATGCCTACGTCAGAGCAGTACCGAAGTACGCCTACTATTTCAGGGTGAATCAGTGGCTCCCCGCCAGAAAAATGAATTCGTATTACTTTAAAGGCTTGAAGCTCTCGTAAGGGCGCTCTAAGGTCTCTCAGCATCAGCATCTTGCGAGCTTGATTATTAGACACGCGCCATCTGCAAAAGGAGCAATCAAGATTACAAGATGTTAGTAGCTTGATTTTTGCACTATATAGCCAAGGCTGTGTTTCTTCATTGAGCCAGCGGACAATTTCTTTTCTGTTGTTTCTTATAACTCTAAATTGCTTGCTCATGCTACTCCTTCAGTGCGAGTTGTGGCGCAATGACGACTTGCCGATGCGCCCCTCGCCGACGATGGACGTGCTTTCCATCTTGTCGAGCCGTGTGTAGATTTCCACCATCTGCTCTCTGCGCCCGATGAAGTCCGCCAGGTCGGTGACCAGGCCGCGATTGGTGAATGGGTTCATAGGCTGGAATCTCCAATGGCAAACTGGTTGTAAGAAAAGGTGCTGTCTAACTCGCCAGCGCGAATTCGCTCTGCATCTCTGATGGATGTGCCCAAAGATACTCGCGCACTTCCAGATTCATCCGATCTAGCTCTGCCAAATATCCACCTACCGACATTTTGTAGTTTTTGGGGTTGGTTTCAACTTCGCGCAGTTTGGAAACCTGTTGCTGAAAATAGGCGATGCGCTTGAGCATCGCTTGTAGTTCCTGGTCGTTCTTAATCACGGCTTGTTACCTCCACGATTCCTCGGTTTGTGTCGTCACGCTTGGTTTGCCAAAACTCAATCGCGGCCTGCTCTCCGCCGATGGCAGCCATTTTCCTGACCCAGAAAACGCTCGCGCCTTCGTAATTTTGACAGGCCATGTGGTCAAAAATAACTGCGACTTCGTCGCTCCATTGATAAAGGTCGAACGTGTCTTCCATCAGCATAAAGATGTCAACGTCGTTCGGAAAGGGCTTTGCTGTTATGAATGAGCCGTAAACGATAAATCGGGCGACTTGCCCGGTGCTTTGGGCCAGGTCGTAAATGCGAACCAAACGCTGGGCCATAATCCGGCGTTGAAAATTGCTTTGGCCGAAATGTTCGACAACTTCAGCCAAAGTCGCCTGATGAATTCCAACAGGAAGATCGCCATTATCGTTAAATTCAGGCCATTCCTTCATTGCCCACCTACTTGATAACTTCAACGCCGAGATAGGGAACCAGCGCCTTCGGCACTTTTACCGAACCATCTGCCTGTTGGTAATTTTCCAGAATTGCCAGCCACGTCCGCCCTACCGCCAAGCCCGAACCATTCAGCGTGTGAACGAATTCGGTTTTTGATTTGCCTTCGCGCTTGAAGCGAATCTGGGCGCGGCGCGCCTGAAACGCTTCACAGTTTGAGCAGGAAGAAATTTCGCGATACGTGTTCTGGCTCGGCAGCCAGACTTCCAGGTCGTAGGTTTTCGCCGACGAAAAGCCCATGTCTCCGGTCGAAAGCGCCACGGTTCGGTAAGGCAGTTCCAAGCGTTGCAACACCGTTTCGGCATTGGCCGTCAATTCTTCCAGCGCGGCGTAGGAATCTTCGGGTTTGGTCAGTTTGACCAACTCGACTTTGTCGAACTGGTGCTGGCGAATCAGGCCGCGCACATCGCGTCCGTAACTGCCCGCTTCAGACCGGAAACAAGGCGTGTAAGCCGTGTAGCTGATCGTCAAATCTTTCTCGTCCAGAATTTCATCGCGGTGCAAATTGGTCAATGGGACTTCGGCGGTCGGAACCAGATAGTAATCGCGCTCGAATCGGACTTTGAACAAATCCTGCTCGAACTTCGGCAACTGGCCAGTGCCGAACAGGCTGTCGGTGTTGACCATAAACGGCGGCAGCATTTCGCGGTAACCGTGTTCGGTCGTATGCAGGTCGAGCATGAACGCGATCAGCGCGCGTTCGAGCTTTGCGCCTGCGCCGCTCAAGACGGAAAAGCGAGCGCCGGTGACTTTGGTGGCGCGTTCGGTGTCCAAAATGCCGAGTGAAGTTCCGATGTCCACATGATCTTTTGGTGTGAAGCCTTCGGCGGCGAAATCGCGCGGCGTTCCCCAGCGGCGGACTTCGACGTTGGCGGATTCGTCTTTGCCAACCGGAACCGATTCGTGAGCCAGATTTGGCACGCGCGTCAGAATGTTGCGGAATTCGTTTTCCAGTTCTTCGACGCGAGCTTCGGCGGCTTTGATTTTGTCGCCCAGGCTACGCGATTCGGCTTTCTTGGCTTCTGCTTCTTCTTTTTTGCCTTCGCGCATCAACGCGCCGACTTCTTTGCTAATGCGATTGCTGTTGGCGTTGAGTTCATCGCGTTCACGAATCAACGTTCGGCGTTCGGCGTCCAGCTTTTGAAAATCTTCCAGCGCAGCCGGATCGAAATTACGCGCGGCGAGCCGTTCGCGCACCTGGTCAAAATTCTCTCGGACAAAATGTACATCGAGCATAAATGAATCCTCTTGATGAAATGTGCTCCACAGGGCGGAGTTCGACAAGTTACGCATCGTGCCGAAGGCTGTCAACGACGAATTGAGGCAGCGGCTTTGCTGTGTTAGGTTTGCGGCGCTGTCACATCCCGCAACGTCAAAAGAGGTCAGATTATGAAAACTCGAATCGCCCGGTTGTTCGGTTTGCTTTGCATTTTGTGTGTGCTGTCGGTTGCAACGCTGGCTCAGGCCAAAGTTGAGCAGACGGCGCTGGATCGGTACATCGCTCAAAAAGACGCGGTTTACGGCTGGAAGCTGGTCAACACGATTGAAGGCGTCGGCTATCGCGGTTACGTGTTGGAACTGACTTCGCAAACCTGGCGCAGCGAAAAAGATGTGAACCGCCCGGTCTGGAAGCATTGGCTGACCATCGTCAAACCGGAAAAAGTCACCAGCAACAAAGCTCTGTTGTTCATTGGCGGAGGCAGGAACGGCGATCCGGCTCCGACGAAAGTTTCTGACCGCACGGCGAAAGTCGCTGTCGAAACTCAGTCCGTTGTCGCCGATTTGGGAATGGTTCCGAACCAGCCGTTGTTTTTCACCGATTCGCCGGACAAAGGCCGCTTCGAAGACGATTTGATCGCTTACACGCGCGTGAAGCATTTTTCGACCAAAGACGATTTCTGGCTGGTGCGACTGGCGATGGTCAAAAGCGGCGTTCGCGCGATGGATGCGATTCAGGAATTTTTGGTCAGCGAAGTAGGCGGCAAAACCAAAGTGGATCAGTTCGTCGTTGCCGGAGGCTCCAAACGCGGATGGACTACGTGGTTGGTCGGGACGGTGGACAAACGCGTCGTGGCGATTATGCCGCTGGTGATTGACGCGCTGAACAGCGAAGCCATCACGCGCCATCATTTTGAAGCTCTCGGTTTCTTTTCTTCGTCGCTGAACGATTACGTCAATCATGGATTGTTTCCGCACAAGATCGGCACGCCGGAATACCAGGCCGTGTTGAAGATCGAAGACGCTTACCATTACCGCAACCGGTCAAGCCTGAAGATGCCGAAGTTCATGATTAACGCGGCGGGCGATCAGTTTTTCCTGCCGGACAATTCCCAGTTTTATTACGGCGATTTGCCGGAAGAAAAGCACATCCGTTACGTGCCGAACGCCAAACATGATCTGGCAGGTTCGGACGCGACCGAGAGTTTGATCGCCTTTTATCAGGCGATTTTGTCCGGCAAACCGCGCCCGCGTTTTTCCTGGACGAAGCAGAAAGACGGTTCGCTGGTGGTGAAGCCAGTTGATAAACCTTCGCAGGTGAATCTGTGGCAGGCGACCAATCCGAACGCGCGCGATTTCCGGCTGGATGTGATCGGCAAGGCTTACACCAGCACGCCGCTGACAATTGAGAAAAATGGTTCTTACATTGGCCGCGTCGCCAAGCCGGAAAAAGGCTACACGGCGTTTTTTGTCGAGATGATTTACGGCTCTGGCGGCAAGTATCCGCTCAAGTTCACGACTGAAGTGAGCGTTGTGCCGGATGTGCTGCCGTTCAAGTTTGAAGACGCGGCGAAGAAGTATCCAAAGAAGTGAGGAGGCTTAACGCAAAGGCGCAAAGAGGCAAAGACGCAAAGTAGTTTCAACAAATTCTTTGCGTCTTTGCTCCTCAGCGTCTTTGCGTTGAGGTGTAGTTGATGAAAGTTGCAATCGTCGGAGCCGGGCCAGCCGGCTCGCATTTAGCCTGCCAACTCAGCAAACACGGCTTTGATGTCCTGTTGTTTGACGCGCGTCCGGCGTGGGAAAAACCGTGTGGCGGAGGCGTCACGTCAAAAGCGTTACGCGAGTTTGAGTTTTTGCGAGACGGCCAATCGCCGAAGCAAATGATTTCCAGCTTGCGGCTGATTTCGGCTGCGGGCAGAGATTTGACCGTCACTCCCAGTAACGAATTCGCTATTTATTCGCGCAAAGAACTGGCCGAGATAATGCGCCAGCGAGCCGTTGCCGCAGGCGCGCAGCTTCGCGTGGCGCGCGTTGAAAAAACGAATTTCAGCAACGGACATTGGCTGCTGGAAACTTCGGTGGGCGAATTCACGGCGGATTTTCTGGTTGGAGCCGACGGAGCCAGCAGCGTCATTCGGCGAAGGGTTGGCGTTAAGTTTGACGCCAAAGATTTTGCCTATGCGTTGGGTTGGCACGTGCGTTCGGCGGAAATCGTTTCGCGCGTTGACGTGAAGTATCTGGACGATGCCAGCGGATATTTGTGGCTGTTTCCTCGCCACGATCATTTGTCGTATGGCATCGCCAGCGGTTATCAGGAAATGCCGCCCGCGCGATTGAAAGAAAAACTGCTGGCTTATATCGAAACCGAAGACCCGGCGGCAGCGCGCGAAATCCGCAACGCCGAAGGCAACACAACCGCCAACACGAATTTTTACGCCGCGATTTTGCCTGCGCTGGATGTGAAAACCTGGGATGGATTACGAGCTTGCGATGCGTCGAAGGCTTGGGCGTTGATTGGCGATGCGGCAGGGTTCGTTGACCCGCTGACTGGCGAAGGAATTTATTACGCCATCAAATCGGCGGATTTGTTGGCCGAAGCGATGAAAACGCGCGTCGCGGATTTCGACGCGATGTGGCGAGCAGAATTCGGAGCCGAACTTCGCCGCGCGTCGCAACTGAGCGACAGGTTTTATTACGGCAGTTTTGCCGGAGCGCGGTTGACCGAACGAATGGTGCAATTCGCCAAACGGCATCGCGGCATACGCGAAGTGCTGCGTGATCTGGTTGCCGGTGAACAAGGGTACACAGATTTGAAACCACGTCTGGTCAGGAGTCTGGCGACGGTTTTTTGATTCAATACACAAATGAGCACAGATAACTTTTCTCTTTTTCATCACACGGCTTTGCCCCGAACGGAAGAAGGCAAAAAGCCGCCGCTGTTATTGTTGCTGCACGGTTACGGCGCAAACGAAGACGATTTGTTTTCGCTGGTTCCTTACCTGGACGAACGATTCATGGTGGTCAGCGCGCGCGCGCCGGTTCGGTTGCGCGGGATGGGCGGTTACGCCTGGTTCAATCTGGGATTCACGCCGCAGGGAATTGCGATTGATCCGGCAGAAGTCGAATCGGCGCGTCAAACGCTTAGACGCTTCATTGACGAAGTTGTCGCGGCGTACGATTGCAATCCGAACGCGGTGTATCTGGTTGGCTTCAGTCAGGGCGCGATGATGAGTCTGGCCGTGGCGCTGACTTATCCGGGAATCGCCGCTGCCGTCGTGGCGATGAGCGGGCGATTGATGCCGCAAACAATCCAGCAGATTCCCGACAAAGACGCGCTGATCGGATTACCGATTTTTGTTACTCACGGCACGCGAGACAGCGTGTTGCCAATCAGTCACGGGCGCGAAACCAGCGCAGGGCTTTCGGAATTGCCGCTTGATTTGACGTATCGTGAATACACGATGGGGCACGAAATCTGCGAAGAAAGTCTGGAAGACATCACCGAATGGTTGAAAGCGCGGCTGGACAAGGCTTCGACGGTGTTTATCAACTGAAGCTGAAAACTTTTCGACAGGATTTACAAGATTCAACAGGATGAGGATTTTGCCGGAAGCGTTTGAAACCGATTCTGTTCAATCCTGTGAATCCTGTCTATTTTCTAACTGGTGTTGAAAGAGATGATCGTGGACGGTTTGCGGGCAGGCGCAACCGAAGCGATGTTGAACGGCGGCGAACAATTGTTCCGCCAATCGCGCTCCGGGCAAACGGCGAATCGGCCAGTTCGATTTTCGGAACCACGCAGACGTTTTGTCCCAATGGGCGAAGAAATAGTTTTCGCCGTATTCGAGTTCGTCGGCTCGGTCGTTGGCGAAATGCAGCGAAGGTTGGCGGGAGTAATCGCTCAATTCGCGTGCGCTGTCGAATTTGTGAATCGTCCAAAACGGTTCGCGGTTGATGACGTAATCCAGCTCAGCCAATACCTGCAAAAACTCCACGCGATTCCAAACCGTCAGTTCCAGATAGCTGCGGCGAAACCCTTTGATTTCGGCAATCTGTTGCCAGAGTGGGGAATTGTTCAAACCGTTTGCGTGTGCGATGAAGTTTTTCGCCGTCAGCACATTGTCGAAAGTATTTTGCGGATGGAATGTGCCGTTTGAATCGTATTCGATGACGAACTGATTGAATCGCTCGGCGGCGTCTTCAGGCAGCGCGGCGAGCTTCGGCGACAACGCGAACTGTTCGGCTTCGCTTAGTTGGCTCCACGGAGAAACGATCATTTTGGTCGTTGTTTTGGAAAGAGAAATCGCAGCGCCGGTTCGATTCGTTTCGCCCAGGCGGCTTCGGTGTGTTGACCGCCGCGGATTTCCAAAAACTTCAAATCGGCGTCCAATCGCCAGCCTTGCAGCAACAGCAAATCGCGCAATTGTCGGACGACTCCCGGCGTAAATTTTCCTTCTTTGCTGCCGATGTCCAGCCAGATGCGCGTCGTGGGTTTGGCTCGCAAGCGTTCAACAAAATTCAGAATCATCCAGTGATCCCACCAAACCGAAGGCGACATGGCCATCAACCGGCTGAACACTTGCGGATGTTTCAAGCCTAAATACAGCGACACCAATCCGCCCAGCGACGAACCGCCGAGTCCCGTGAATTCCGGCCCGGCCAGCGTTCGGTAGTTCTGGTCAATGAAAGGTTTCAGTTCTTCGATCAAAAAGCGCCCGTACAGATCGGCTTTGCCGCCGCGTTTCTGGCGCGGATCAACCGTCGGCGTATATTCGTCAATGCGTTCGGCTCCGGTGTTGTAAATGGCCACGACGATCAGCGGTTCGATCTTGCCGCTTAAAATCAACCGCTGAGCGGTTTCATCCACGCCCCATTCGACTCCGTTAAAGGCCGTCGCAGTGTCAAAAAGATTTTGTCCGTCGTTCAAATACAAAACCGGAAAGCGCCGGGCTTCGTCTTCGTAGTTTTCAGAAGCTTCGTAACCGGGCGGCAGGTAAACCATCACATCGCGGTCGTGGGTCAAAAAGTTGGAATGAAAACCTGAATGATGGCGAAAGTCGCCGGTCAGCGTGTGACCTTCGCGTGGCGGAACCGATGAATTGTTGAACTCCGCAGCTTTGGCCATTTTGGCCGCCGCTGATGAATTTGAAGACATTGACTGCAAAACTTACCTCGATTGAATGAATGCGAAAATAATTTCCTGGCGGCTCTTCACTGAGCTACGCCAAACGGCAATAATACACATCCATCATTGAACTTGCGACGCAGAAAAAATCAAAACGATCTTAAATCCTTGAGGAGAGAAACATGACGAAACGGTTCATTCTTGCTCTGGCATTTACCGCTTTGGCTGTTGCGCCGGGAAGCGTCCTGGCTCAGACCGTCAAAAACGATTACGGCAAAGGCGAAAACTGGCTCTGTCGTCCGGGTAGAACGGATGCTTGTACTGTGGATTTGACGACGACCGTTGTCGCCGCTGACGGCAAATTGAAAGAAGAAAAATGGAAAACCAGCCCGGACGCGCCGATTGATTGTTTTTACGTCTACCCGACGGTTTCCAACGACACGACTGCCAACAGCGACATGACCGCCGGAACCGAAGAACGGAGCGTCATTCATCAACAATTCGCGCGATTCGGTTCGCAATGCCGTTTGTATGCGCCGTTGTATCGGCAAATCACATTGACGGCGTTGCGCGCAAACTTATCCGGCAAGCCGATGGCGATGGATCGGATGATGGCTTACAACGATGTGCTGGATGCCTGGAACCATTATCTGGCCAACGACAACAAAGGGCGTGGCGTCGTTTTGATCGGTCATTCGCAAGGTTCAGGCGTGTTGATGCAACTCATCAAAAACGAAATTGACGGCAAACCGATTCAGGATCGCATCGTTTCGGCAATGCTGGTTGGCACGAACATTACTGTGCCGAAAGGCCAAGATGTCGGCGGCGTGTTTCAGAAAATGCCGTTGTGTCGTTCAGCCAATCAAACGGGTTGCGTGATTTCTTACGTCACTTTCCGCGAAAACGCGCCGCCACCGGCAAATACATTGTTCGGCAGAATTCCCGGCGACAAGCTGGCGGCGGCATGCACCAACCCTGCGGCATTGGCCGGAGGCAGTGGCGAACTACATGCTTATCTTGGCGCGGCGCGCACCGCCGGATCAGCCGCCGCCGAACCGAAGTCCTGGGTGACGCCAGCACAACCGATCAAAACGCCGTTTGTCAGCGTGCCGGGACTGCTGACTGCCGAATGTGTTTCCAACGACAAAGGTTCGTACCTGGCGGTGAAAGTTCATGGCGACCCGAAAGACCCGCGCGCGGACGACATTGCCGGAGACATCCTGGTTGCCGGTCAGGTGCAGGCCAACTGGGGATTGCATTTGATTGACGTTCACGTGGCGCTGGGCAATCTGGTGGACATCGTCGGCCAGCAATCGAAGGCTTACACCGCAAAGCAAAAGAAAAAGTAACGCCGACTGAGGAGAATCCTGTTTGAAAAACCATACTGCTGAAACTCACCCGCACCGAACTTACAAATACTACGACTTGGTGATGGCTGCGTTTGTCACTGTGTTGCTGTGTTCCGGCATCATCGGTGTGCAGAAAGTTTCCAAAGTTGGGCCGATTGAATTCGGCACGGCGATTCTGTTCTTTCCATTGAGCTATATCTTTGGCGACGTGCTGACCGAAGTGTACGGTTACGCGCGGTCGCGTCGGGTGATCTGGGCGGGGTTCAGCGCGTTGATTTTCGCGGCGTTCATGAGCTGGGCAGTGGTGAAAATGCCTCCAGCGCCGGGATGGAAAGGGCAGGATGCTTACGACATGATTTTCGGCAGCACTCCGCGCATTGTGTTTTCCTCGTTGATCGCGTTTTGGGCGGGCGAGTTTGCAAACTCGTTTGTGCTGGCCAAAATGAAGATCGCAACCAGTGGACGGTTTTTGTGGATGCGAACCATCGGCTCCACGATTGTCGGCGAAGGCGTGGATTCGCTGATTTTTTATCCGCTGGCGTTTTACAATTCTTCGATCATGCCGAACGATCTGGTTTTCGTGGTGATGTTCAGCAACTACCTGATGAAAGTCGTCTGGGAAGCCGCCATCACGCCGTTCACGTATCTGATCGTCAATTTCCTGAAGCGCGTCGAGCACGAAGATTATTACGACCGCGACACGAACTTTAATCCGTTTACATTGGAAACCTGATGCGGCAAGTCGTCGTGTCAGTAGCCCGCGCGTAAGCAAGGGCTATCTTCATACAACCAAGCCCTTGCTTACGCGCGGGCTACTGACACTTTTAAGGTAGAAAAATCATGAGCTTATCTGCTGAGATGCAGGCAAAGATCAATGCTGCAAAAGAACGACTGGATGCCCACGTCCGCGAAATAGTGGAGTGGCATTTCAACCCCGAAACCGGCTGTGAATACTGGCTGGAAAAAGCCAAAGGCTACGATTTCGATCCGCGCAAAGACGTGAAAACTTACGAAGACCTGGACAAGTTTCCGTTCTTCGAAGACGAAGATTTGCGCGGCGGCCCGGTGCGGAAATGGGTTCCGAAGGGAAATGCAGGCAAGCCAGTTTACGTTTTTGAAACCGGCGGCAGCACAGGCATTCCCAAAAGCCGCGTCGTCAGCGAAGACCATAAAATTGATTACGAGTTGTTCAGCGAAACCTTGCCGGATGAATACTTCCCGAAAGGCGCCGACTGGTTGATGCTAGGCCCCAGTGGGCCGCGCCGTTTGCGATTGGCGGTTGAGCATCTGGCGCAGTTTCGTGGCGGTATCAGTTTTTGCGTTGACCTTGATCCGCGCTGGGTTATCAAGCTCATCAAAATGGGCGAAATGCAGATGATGGAGCGATACAAATCGCACGTCATTGACCAGGCGCTGACCATTTTGAAAGCTCATCCGAACATCAAATGCATGTTCGCTACGCCAAAGCTGCTGGAAGCTCTGTGCGAAAAAGTTTCGCTGAAATCTGTCGGCATCACCGGCGTGTTTTGCGGCGGAACCGAAATGACTCCGCAATTTCATCGCTTTGCTGTCGAAGAGTTGATGGAAGGCGGATACTTCGCGCCGACTTATGGCAACACCTTGATGGGTTTGGCCACGCACAAAGTGCCGTTCGATCCGGCGGACAACTGGGCGATCATTTATTACCCGCCGGCTCCGCGCGCCATGATCGAAGTCGTTGATCCCGACGAACCCAGAAAGGTTGTCGGTTACGGCGAAACCGGTCGAGTCCGCCTGACTACGCTGACCAAAGAACTGTTCATTCCTCGCTTTCTGGAACGCGACGAATGCGAACGCGAAGCTCCGTGCGCGGCTTATCCGTGGGATGGAGTTCGCAACGTGCGACCGTTTTCGCGCTTTGCCACTTCCGTGGTCGAAGGCGTGTATTAAAACGTAGTCCAGGTTTTCCAACCTGCCCAGATTTACTGAACAGGTGCTCAGGGCAGGTTGAAAAACCTGCCCTACACGCAGCAGGCGATTATGAAAATCCTGATTCGCCAAGCTCACCCCGAAGACGCCGCCGCCATTGTCGCCATTTTCAATCCCATTATCGAATCTGGGAAATATACGGTCTTCGATTCGGCATTTACGGTTGAAGCCGAGCGCGAATACATCGCCAACTTTCCAGCGCGCGGCGTCTTTCACGTCGCCGTCCGTCAAGCCGACAACAAGATCGTCGGCTTTCAAAGCATGGAGCCGTTCGCCACGTACACGCGCGCCTTCAATCACGTCGGAGTCATCGGCACGTATGTTGACCTCGGCGAACGACAGCAGGGAATTGCCGGGCAATTGTTTGCCGCCACGTTTGAAGCTGCGCGGCAAAAGCAGTACGAAAAGCTGTTCACCTTTATCCGAGCCGACAATCCGGCTGCGCTGGCAACGTATCAGCGACAAGGCTTTGAAATCATCGGCACGGCTCATCGTCAGGCAAAGATCAACGGCAGTTACGTTGATGAATTTATGGTCGAAAAGTTTTTGTAGGAGTTTTCCATGTCGCGTAGCGACGCCCTGAAATAATGAAAACTGGTGGGACAGGTTCGGAACCTGTCCCACCCATTTCCTGAGGAGG
>CADECP010000075.1 GCA_902825875.1 uncultured Acidobacteriota bacterium | reverse complement strand
AGCCGGTGATTGTGACCTCCGCCGACATGCACTGCGTATTTTTCCAACATACGAAGTCCCGGCGTGGTTTTGCGCGTGTCCACGATTTTGGCTTTGGTTCCCGCAATGGCTTCGACGTATTTGCGCGTCAGCGTGGCGATGCCGGAAAGATGCTGAAGAAAGTTCAGCGCGACTCGTTCTGCCGCCAACAGCATTTGCGCGTCGCCGACTACGCGGGCGAAGACTTTGTCCGGTTCCAGCAACTCGCCGTCAGCGGCAGTCGTTTCGACTTCCAGATAAGGGTCGAGGTGCATGAAAACCGCGTCGGCGATTTCCAATCCGGCCAGCACCAATTCCTGTTTCGCCATGAAATTTCCGCGCGCCTGTTGGCCGGGTTTCACCGTCGCGCGCGAAGTGATGTCGCCTCGCCCCAAATCTTCGGCCAGCGAACCGGCGGCAATGTCGTCAATCAATGGAATGTCTTGTGCGTTAATCATCGTTTTTCAAATTGCGCGAAAGCCTTTTCCAGTTCCAGTTGGAGTTTGGCTCGTGCGTTGTTGTTCAAATAAGTCTGGCAAGCCGCCGATGGAGTCGCGGTTTGCAATGAAGACTGGCAAACAGCAACCGGCAAAAAGCGATTGGCGTCTCGCCACAAACTGCCACCGCCGATGAAGGCGTGCTCCAAACTGTTGCGAGCCATTCGTTTCAACTGGCGATAATCCAGGCCGTGATCGTTGACGGCTTTGGCGTATTCCATAGTCATCTCCGAACGCGAAATTCCCAGATCGTCAGTTGCCAAAGCCACCGGCACGCCGAATTTCAAATACATCGGCAGCGGATGGTGTTTGCCGCGCACGCCCAAAATGCCGTCGTTGCTGGTCAAACAGACTTCGACCAGCACGCGCTTGGCGGCCATTTCTTTTAATAGTTCGTAAGGTTTGTCTTCGTACATGACATCCACGCCGTGCCCGATGCGTTTGGCGTGACCTTTTTGAACCGAATCGCGGATGTGAAAGCGCATGCCTTCGGGCGGAACCAAGCCCGGAGCCAATTCTCCGGCGTGCAATGTGACGTTGCCGTTTTTGTAATCCGCCACGCTGTGCAGGTAATCCAGCATCTTCATTTGTAGCGCGAAGTTGTTCATCGAAGCGCGTGTGTCTTCGGCCTGCACCATATTCACGGCGACGACTCGCGGTTCGGCTTTCATGATTTCCATCGCGCCAACCATTTGGGCAAAGGCTTCGCGCGGAGCGAGGCTGCGAGCGACTTGGTAGACGTAACGAATCGGCAGTTGGCAGGCAGGATGGGCTTTCGATGAATTGTCGCAGTCGAGCAATTTGCGGAACCGTGCGTTCAGTTGATCCAGTTGTGCTTTGGTTTCCTGAGTTGCGCTGGTCGTTCCCGGCGAAATTGGTTGGACGATGCCGCCCGCTACTAACTCTTCGCGTTTTTGGGCGAAGAAGGCATTCAATTCGGCAGCGGATAATTTGGCCAATTCATCGTCGCTCGGCCAGGTCAATTTGCGTCCGGCTTCGCGGGATTTGCCGTTGTCGGGCGTCAGCATGATTTCCAGATAACTGACGCGCTCCGACATTGCGCGTTTGGCGACTTCCGCCACCATATCGCCGAACCGTGGGCTGTCGCTGGCAGAGCCGAATTTACCGAAGGCATCGAAGAATTGATCGTGGCCGCTCAAAGCAGATTTATCCAAATTCAACATGGACATCGAATACAACATCCGACGATACAACATGCCATCGGTCAGAGCTTTGCTGGCCGGAGGCTTGGCCGCATTGCCATCGCAAGTCACCAATCCGAACGTCACCGGATCAACGCAAATGTTGGGTTGAGTCGCGGCCCATTCGATAAACGATTCGGCGTAAACCGTACCGGACAAGTGCAGATGCAAATCTCCGCCTTTCGGCATTTCGCGCAAGAAGGCATAGACCTCCAAAGGATTCGCTTTGATCGAATCGAAGTAGCGCGCGGTTTTGGCTTCTGCTGTTGTTGATCCAGAAGGCGGCGCAGGAGCTTGCGCGGCGGATTGCAGTTGGAAGGCGGCTAACCACAGTAAGGCGAAACTGACCAGCTTCAGTTTGCTAGCAAATGCTAGAGAGGTGGAACGGGGGTACATGGTTTTCTCCGATGGCTTGGTGAGTGTCAGTAGCCCGCGCGTAAGCAAAGGGCTTTGAATGCCGAGGTAGTAGCCCTTCCTGACGGTCGGGCTACTGACACGGCGTTATGTATTTACAACGAATCAATCGTGGCTCGCAGTTTGGCGATTTGATCCGCCAACTCAGCAGAGCGAGTGCGAGATTCGGCGACGACTTCGGCGGCAGCGCGGGCGATGAAGTCAGGATTGTTCAATCGCTTTTCCAATCCAGCCAGTTCGTTCGTCAGCTTGCCGAATTCTTTTTCCAGTCGAGCGCGTTCTTTGTCGAAGTCAATCAGTCCTTCCAGCGGAACAGCGACTTCGGCTCCGGTGAATACTGCACGGGCGGAACCTTTGGCGGCTGGCAATTGTTCGACGAATTCCAGGTCGCTGATGCGCGCGAGGCGTTTGATGTGTTCGCTCATGCCTGTCAGCACTGTGCGAGCAACGTCATCCGCCGGAGCAATGCTCGCTTTCAGTTGCACCGAAGGCGCTATGTTGAACGTTGAGCGAATGTTGCGAAGCTTGGTGATGGTTTCAATCACCAAAGCCAGTTCGCGTTCGGCGCGTCCATCCAGTTGCGCGGAGTTGTGCGAGACAAATTCCGCAGTGCAAATGGTGTCGCCTTTATGCGGAAGCCGTTGCCACAATTCTTCGGTGATGTAAGGCATGATCGGGTGCAGCAAGCGCAGGCTGCGTTCCAGCAAATAAATAATCCGCCGTTTGACCGCCAACGATTGTGGCGTGGATTCTTTCGCGGTCACAAACGGCTTAGACAATTCGATGTACCAGTCGCAGAAATCATTCCAGAAGAAGCGATAAAGTTCTTCCGCCGCTTCGTGGAATCGGTATTCGCCCAGCGCGTTGTGGACATCCAGCGCGATGCGATTCAACCGGCTCAAAATCCAACGGTCAGCCAATTCGGGTTCGGACAATTCTGTTTCCCATTCAACTGGTTCTTGAGCTTCCAACACGTCGTCGCAATTCATCAACACGAATCGCGTGGCGTTCCAAATCTTGTTGGCGAAATTGCGCGCGCTTTCCAGTTTGGATTCCTGCAGAGCCAGCGTCAGCCCTGCGGTCGAAGCCGCAGTCAATCCAAACCGAGCGGCGTCGGTTCCGTATTTGGCGAATACGTCCAGCGGGTCAATGACATTGCCTTTGGTTTTGGACATTTTCTGGCCTTGCGGATCAAGCACCAGCGCGTTTATGTACACGGTGCGAAACGGCACATCGCCCATGAACTTCAAACCCATCATCATCATTCGCGCCACCCAGAAAAAGATGATGTCGAAGCCTGTCACCAGCACTTCGGTCGGATAAAACCGTTTCAAGTCATCGGTTTCTTCCGGCCAGCCGAGCGTTGAAAACGGCCACAACTGCGACGAAAACCATGTGTCCAGCACATCGGTTTCTTCGGTCAGGGCGGCGTTTGAATCCAGGCCGCGAGCTTTCAATCGTTCGCGCGCTTCGGCTTCGTCACGCGCGACGACGATTTCGCCTTCTGGCGTGAACCAGGCCGGAACGCGATGTCCCCACCACAATTGCCGCGACACGCACCAATCCTGAATGTTTTCCAGCCAGTTGAAATAAATCTTCGCCGTGCTTTCGGGAACGAATTTCGTGCGGCCTTCGCGGACGGCGGCGATGGCTGGTTCGGCCAGTTCCTTCATTCGCATGAACCATTGCATCGAAACCAATGGTTCGACGACGGTTCCGCTGCGTTGGCAATGGCCGACGTTGTGATTGTAATCCTCAACTTTCAACAGCAGGCCGAGTTCTTCCAGATCGGCCACGATTTGTTTTCGAGCTTCGTTGCGATCAAGGCCGCGATATTTTTCCGGCGCGGCGTCTGTGATCTTGGCGTCTTTGCCTATGACCTGAATGAATTCCAGGTTGTGGCGTTTGCCCATCGCAAAATCATTCGGGTCGTGCGCCGGAGTCACTTTGACAAAACCTGTTCCGAAATCTTTTTCGACAACTTCATCCTGAATGAAAGCGATTTCTCGTCCAACCAACGGCAGCACGGCGGTTTTGCCGACGATGGATGGATAACGGCCTTCGGCTCCGGCGTCTTCGGGATTCATCGCAATCGCCGTATCGCCGAGCATCGTTTCCGGTCGAGTTGTGGCGACGACGATGAAGTCTCCGGCGGCGGTGTGAAGCAACCCACTCCCTACCGGTCGCGGTTCCGTACCGGCGTAAGCCTCAACAAGTTCGCTCCCTAACGGTCGCGGTACTGATTCGCCGTTCTTGATCGGATAAGCGATGTGATAGAGCTTGCCTTTGACCGATTTCATTTCGACTTCCAGATCGGAAATCGCCGTTTGCAAACCGGGCGACCAGTTAATCATTCGCTCGCCGCGATAGATCAAACCTTCGTCGTAAAGCCGCACGAAAACTTCCTTGACCGCATTCGACAACCCTTCGTCCATCGTGAAGCGTTCGCGCGACCAATCCACCGAATCGCCTACGACGCGCATTTGCCGCTGAATGGTTCCGCCGGAATGTTCTTTCCATTGCCAAATGCGTTCGACGAATTTTTCGCGGCCTAAATCCTGACGCTTGACGCCTTCGGCGGCCAGTTGGCGTTCGACCACCATTTGCGTGGCGATTCCTGCGTGATCGGTTCCGGGCAACCACAAAACTCTGTCGCCAGCCATACGTCGCCAACGCGCCAACACGTCTTGCAGCGTCTGGTTCAGCGCGTGCCCCATGTGCAAATACCCCGTCACGTTCGGCGGAGGAATGACCATCGAAAAAACTTTTGCTTTTGGATCAGGATTGCTTTCAGGAGAGAAATATCCGCCTTGTTCCCAGAACGGATACCAGCGGTCTTCAACGTCTTTCGGTTCGTAAGTCTTTGGAATTTCCATGCGATTGCTGTGATGAATGGTTGATGAGAATTGAACGGCGAGTATCGCCAATCAATTTGCAAATGACAACCGGCAAAATAGGGAAGCGAAGGCGTTAAGGCTGTTTATCGTATGCGGCAATCAAGCGTTTAGGAGCGGCGCGTCGCCAGGATTCTTCGAGCAAGTGTTTCAGGTCGTCTTTTTTCACAGTCGAAAGCCGAACAAGCACGTACGGCCAGCAAGTGTAATGATCGGTGATGTAAAAAACGTCCGGGTTGAGCTTCATCAAAGCTTCGCGTTCTTCAATGGAAGTAAGGATGACGACGGATTCGCCGCTTTGGTGAAAGCGAACGAAGAGCTTGCCGCGGACTTTGAAGGCGGGCGTGCCGTAAGAAGTGCTTTCTTCAGCTTCAGGCAGGGAAGACGCAATCTCGCGGACGGTTTCCCAAGAGATTGCGTCGGTTTTGCGTGAGCGTTTCATCGTCTGAATTGCTCAATCCAGGTCTAGTAATAAGTCTGAATCCGTTTTGGCGGTCAGCGCAACCAACTCTGCCGGTTCGCTGTGAATTTGTTGTTTGACCAATCCGGCGACTTCCGGCGCAAGCTGAGCGGCCAATTGAGCCGTCAGTTTTTCGGACAATTGCGCGACGACGCGGTTGACGATTTCGTCAATGACGGTTTGCGGGATCGTGGATTCTGCTGCGGATGAAGCGGCAGCAGCGACTTCAACCGGTTGAGTTTGAGGCGCGGGCGGCCAGCTGAGCACATCGTCCAAATCCAGCACGTGATCTAAATCGCCAGTGTTGTCACTTTGAGCGACTGGCGCAGCTTCGACGACCGGAACTGGAATTTCAACGATTGGAATTTCCACCGGAGCGGCAACGACTGCCGGAGCTTCTTCGATAATCGGTTCCGGCTCGGGCACGACGATTACTGGCGCGGGAGCTTCGGCGATGAAAACCGGCTCAGGTTCCGGCAAAACTTCGCTGGGTTCGGCTTCGATTTCCAGCACCTGTTCGGAAACTTGTTGGAATTCGACAACCGGCTCTTCTTTCCAGATTTGCGGAGCTTCGGCGACCGGTTCCGGTTGCCAAATTGGTTCTGCCTCGACGACAGGTTCTTCCTTCCAGATTTGCGGAGCTTCGGCAATTTCTTCGATTTCAGCAGCGGCAGGAATTTCTGCTTCGGGTTCGTCCGGGAATGGTTGCGTTTCGCGTATGTGAACGACCGGAGCGGCGGGCGCAGCTTCGACAACTGCTGCTGCCACTTGAGCTTTGGCCACTTCGGGAACTTGAAGTTGTGACGACGGAGAATTTAATGATCCGGTGGCGAATTTCGGCGGATGCCCTTCGAGCAAGGTTTTAACCGTCGTAATCAGCGTGCGGATGGATTGAAAAGGCTTGGTCAGATGCTGATCGGCTCCGATGCGACGGGCGCGCTCGTGATCAAACGGTTCAAACGCCGGAACCAGCAAAACGACCGGCGTGTCTTTCATATCCGGGTGATTTTTGACGTATTCGCAGATTTCGTAGCCGTTTTTGCCGGGAATCGAAACATCGGCCATCACCAACGCCGGGCGCATGTATTGCAATCGGCTGATTGCTTCGTCGCCATTGCTGACGGTCAGAACATCAACGCCTTCATCGGAAAAAGTCAGAGTAATTATTTTTTGGACTGTAACACTATCGTCAGCGAGCAGAATCTTATAGCCCACATGAACCTCCGAACAGATATAACTAAAGATTAGGACACCACTTGGCTGCAACTTTTACCACAAAGAAACAAAAAACACGAAGAGTTTCTAAGCTCTTCGTGTTCTTGTGTTTCCGTGCTGCGGTGTGACAATTTTTCAAATTGTTACGCCAAGCTCTTTCAGACGTGCTTGCCAGTGAATAACGGCAATTTTTCAAATTGTCGCACTTGGCGTTTACTTGAAAATGCCGAACAAGCCACCTTTCTTCTTTTTCTCTTTTTCCTTTTTGTCGTTTTTCTTGGAATCGTCGGTCTTGGATTTGTCGGCTTCTGGCGCTGTAGCGGCTTCCGGCGAACCGTTCGGCGGAGTGTTCACCGTTCGCACTGGAACCGGCTGGCTGGAAGTCGCCGGATCAACTACTCCGCGAGTGTTGGCGCGTATGGAGCGCGTTCCGGTGGCGTTCTGCGCGTCCGCAGGTTTTTTCAACGTTTCTTCCTTCACGTCTTCTTTTTCGTCGCCTTTTTTGCTGAGCAACACGCCGTCTCTGGAAATATCCAAACCGTTACGACCAAGTATCAAACCGAATTTGCCCATGAAGTTGGGACGTTCCGGCGCGGGATTGTCGTTGGCCGGTTTTGGAATCGGCTTGCCGAGTTTTTCCAGATAATCTTTGCCTTTGACGGCAAATTCGCTGTTCGGGTAATCGCGGACAAGTCGTGTGAAGTATTCCGCTGCCTCTTCAGGCTGTTCCTGTTCGACCAGGGATATTCCCAGCAGGTACAACGATTCGTCGTAATAAGCGAAAAGCGGATAGTTGTTGATGATGTCTCGCAGCCGGCTTTCACCAGCTTTGTATGCATGGCGCTGGTCAATGTAGAACTTGGCGATGGTCTGTTCGTAAAGACCCAGCACCTGCTGAACATCCTGTTTGTCGCGTTGGATGTAAGCCAGGACTTCCGACCGCTGGCAACTTTGTTCGGCGGCCAGCAATTGCTGATAGGCTTTTTTGGCGTTCGTTGCGTCGCGGTTATATGCGCCCATCTGTCGCATGTACGACTGGGCGATTTTATGTTTCACGTCGCAGATTTTCGGATGAGTCGGGAAGTATTGCGCGAAGTCTTTGTATCCGCCGATGGCCTGTTCCAGATTGCTGGTTCCGCCTTCCAGATAAAACGAATCGGCGATGGCCAGTTTTGACAACGGCAGGTATTCGCTGTCGGCGTATGTCGTGATGACGACGTTGTACAGCAGTCGCGCTTCGTCGTAACGACCTTTTTGCGCTTTGGTGGACGCCTGTTCATACAATTCCTTGTCGCGTCCGGGAATGGCGGCATTTTCGTTTTTGACCTTGTCTTTTCCACCGCAAGCGGCTGCGATGAGGGACAACATCGTGATCAGGAAAAAGGTCTTGAATCTCATAAAGGACTACTCCCGCTGACTTGACCCGCCCAGCAAAGGCAGGGTTGTTTGAATCCAACACTTAAGCCAGTGATCGTTCGCTGGCCTGTACCGAAGCCGCATCAAGCAGCTCTCGCAAAGCTTTTGCCGGATCGGGTTTGCCGAACACGGCAGACCCGGCAACCAAAATTTCCGCTCCGGCGGCAACCACAGCCGCCGCGTTTTCGATACCAATTCCGCCGTCAATTTCGATTCGCGCTCGTGAACCGCTGGTTTGAATCAACGTTCGCAACCGGCGCAATTTCTCGAAAGTCGAAGGAATGAATTTCTGTCCGCCGAAACCCGGATTGACAGACATCACCAGCACATAATCCACGTCGTTCACAACTTCTTCGATCATTGCCAGCGGCGTTGCCGGATTGAGCACTACTCCCGCCCGACAACCGGCCTGATGAATGTAGCTGATCGTTCGGTGCAGGTGATAAGTCGCTTCGGGATGCACCGAAATCAGATTGGCTCCGGCGGCGGCAAACGCTCCGATGAAATTGTCCGGGTTTTCAATCATCAGGTGCGCGTCAATCGGCAACTGAGTCGCCCGGCGCACCGACTCAACGATGAAAGGGCCGACGGTCAGGTTCGGCACGAAATGGCCGTCCATCACATCCACATGAACATAAGCCGCTCCGGCGTGTTCAATCGCGGCAATCTGTTCGCCGAGCCGCGTGAAGTCTGCCGATAAAATGGAAGGCGCAATTTCAACCATCAGTTTTGATGTCTGCGATAGCTTCGATTTTCAGAACGGAGCAAAAAAACGAACTTGCCGATTTCCTTTACAGCCCATCAGAAGGCGTTGGAGTCGGTGTCGGAGTTTCATCGGGCGACGGTGACGGTTTTGGAGTCGGTTTCGGCGTTGGGGGCGGAGTCGGTGTCGGCGTGGCCAAACCAGTGCTGACGTTGACGCGCACGATCTGGCCGGTTTTGACGATTGTTCCTATGCCAGGCGATTGGTCGCTGATCAGATTAGCTTCGAACCGGGGACTGGTCGCACGGCCTGTCACCTTCATCCGTAAACCTGCATCGTCCAAAACATCAATTGCCTCAGATTCGGATTTGCCGGTTACGTCTGGCACTTCGACCGAACGTCCACGCAACGTCATGTACATAACCAAAAACGCGCAGCCGAAAAAGATCACCGCCAGCAACGCAATTCTCAGCAACCGATTGAAGACAAGACTCGAACCGAGTCGGGAACTCAAACGCAACGCCCTCCAGGAAAATCAATCTCTCGTGATCGAATTGAAATGATTTAGACGCCCAACCTGCCCAAACGGGGGCGGAGTTTAGCATCGTCACATGTGGCTTTACAACTTGCGAAGCTCCGAAGCTTTGCGGCTTTGGAGCTTCAAATTATTCTTCATCGTGTATGGTCGTTAGCTTGACGATTTCAAACACGCGCGTGCCCGCCGGAGTTTGCACCTTTATTTCGTCGCCTTCTTCCTTATTGAGCAGGCTTTTGCCGATAGGTGATGAAGTCGAAAGCAGTCCTTTTTCATAATCTGCTTCTTCAGGCGTAACCAATCGGTAAGTGATTTCCGTGTCCCGATCCAGATCGCGCAGCAACAACGTCGAGCCGTAATTGGCGCGGTCTGTCGGCAGTCGGCTCAAGTCTATGCTGGAAAGTTTGGCCATCTGTTGTTGCAGTTGGCGAATGCGCGCGCGGACGTAATCCTGTCGTTCGCGCGCATATTTGTATTCGGAGTTTTCGGACAGGTCGCCCAAAGCCGCCGCCGTTCGCAACGCGCGAGGCAGTTCAACGGTGAATTCGTATTCCAGCGTTTTCAACTCAGCAAGGATTTTTTCTTTTCCAGTTAGTTCTTTTTCTTCACTCACAGCTAAAAGTCCTTTCCACTATCAATCAGTACGGAACCAGAAGCGGTGGCAATTGGGTGAATTATTCCTGCCCGGTCGCTAACGCTCTCGGTTCTGTTCCAAGAAAAAATACGACTGCCGCAATCTCGCTTTGTCAGCGAGGCTGCGGCAGTCGAGCCGGAAGCTAACACACTCCCTAAACTGCTTCAACGAGGAATTTACAGGTTCAACAGTGTCACCAATTCCTGAACGGCTCCGGCGGATTTTTGCAGCGCCGCGCGTTCTTCGGTGGTCAGGTTGATCTGGATGATTTCCTCAACTCCGCCAGCGCCGATTTTGATCGGCACGCCGACGAACAATCCGTTGACGCCGTATTCGCCTTCCAGCAAAACGGCGCAGGGCAGAATTTTCTTTTTGTCTTTGACGATGGCTTCGACCATTTCAACCGCCGCCGCCGAAGGCGCGTAATACGCCGAGCCGGTTTTCAGCAAGCTGACGATTTCGGCTCCGCCGTTGGCTGTGCGTTTGACGATTGCATCAACGGTTTCTGCCGGCAACAATTCGGTGATCGGAATGCCCGCGCAAGTCGAATAACGCGGCAGCGGAACCATCGTGTCGCCGTGTCCGCCCAACACAAACGCCGTCACGTTTTCGACCGACACGTTCAAGGCTTCAGCCAGGAAACAGCGCATACGAGCCGAATCCAGCACGCCCGCCATTCCCATCACACGATTTTTGGGGAAGCCGGATTTTTTCCACGCTACTTGAGTCATCGCATCCAGTGGGTTTGAAACCACGATGATGATGCAGTTCGGCGAGTGCTTGACGATTTCTTCGGTGACGCTGGCGACGATGCCCGCGTTGGTGTTCAACAAATCGTCGCGGCTCATGCCAGGTTTGCGAGCGATGCCAGACGTGATGACCACCACATCGGAATTCGCTGTTTCTTTATAACCATTCGTGCCGATCAATCGGCTGTCGTAACCTTCAATCGGGCCAGCCTGAGCCAGATCAAGCGCCTTGCCTTGCGGCATTCCTTCGACGATGTCCAACAACACAACATCGCCGAGTTCTTTAGAAACCAACCAATGAGCCGTCGTTGCGCCTACGTTTCCTGCGCCGACGACTGTAATTTTCTTGCGACCCATAATTCCTCCAGGTGGTAGGTTACAGGTTACAGGTTGTAGTAAGAGCTACCCACTAACACCTGTCACCTGCCACCTAAAACCTACATGTTTTCAATAATTGCCGTAGCGAATTCGCTCGTCTTGACCTTCGTTGCGCCTTCCATCTGGCGTTCCAGATCGTAGGTGACTTTCTTCTGTTCGATGGTTTTGACGATGGCGTTAGTAATCATATCGGCGACTTCCTGCCAGCCCATGTGTTCGAACATCATGACGCCCGACAACATCACCGAACCGGGATTGATGACATCTTTGTCCGCGTATTTCGGAGCCGTGCCGTGCGTCGCTTCAAAGACCGCCGCCGCGTCGCCGATGTTTGCTCCCGGAGCCAAGCCCAATCCGCCAACCTGTGCCGCGCAAGCGTCCGACAGGTAATCGCCGTTCAAGTTTGGCGTGGCGATGACCTGATACTCATCCGGGCGCAGCAACAATTGCTGGAACATCGCGTCGGCGATGCGGTCGTTAATCAGGATTTTGCCTTCGGGCATTTGCCCATTGTGATCTTTCCACAGTTCGTCTTCGGTGACGATGTGATCGCGGAACTCGGCTTTCGCCAGTTGATAACCCCAATCGCGGAACGCGCCTTCGGTGTATTTCATGATGTTGCCTTTATGGACCAACGTCACGACTTTTTTCTTGTGGTCAACGGCGTATTGAATGGCGCGACGAACCAGATTCTTTGTTCCGGTGATTGAAATCGGTTTGATGCCGATGCCGGAATCCTGATTCACCTGATAGCCGTAATCTTTCAAAAATTCGATCAACTTGGCTGCGCGATCAGAACCTTCCTGAAATTCAATGCCGGAGTAAACGTCTTCGGTGTTTTCGCGGAAGATGACCACGTCCAGCTTTTCAGGATGTTTAACCGGAGCGCCGACTCCGTTGAAATACCGCACCGGACGCACGCAAGCGTACAAATCCAACACCTGGCGCAAGCTCACATTCAACGAACGAATGCCTCCGCCAACCGGCGTGGTCAACGGACCTTTGATGGCGACGATGAAATGTTGAATCGCGTCGAGTGTGCCTTTCGGCAGCCATTCGTTGAATTTGTTGAAAGCTTTTTCTCCGGCGAAAACTTCGTACCAGACGACACGGCGTTTGCCGCCGTAAGCTTTTTCAACCGCGGCGTCGAACACGCGCTGCGAAGCTTTCCAGATGTCGCGGCCAATGCCGTCGCCTTCGATGTAAGGGATGGTTGGGTTGTCGGGAATTACCAATTTGTTGTTTTGAACGCTGATTCGTCCGCCATCTTCGGGCGTCGGAATTCCATTAAACGTAGGCATAAAAGCAAAACTCCTTCAGTCAGGGATTGAGCGCAGATTTCACTGCTGTGAGCAGGCAACGCTTGGAACTTGGTTCGGAAGAGCGCGGAGTCTAACAACCGACCTATAGGCTGTCAATGCGCGCAACCGGACGGAAATGCTATAGTTCCGCCGATGAATCCGACCGAAGAAATCCACCACAAATTGGCTGAGTTTGAATCGCTGAACGGGCAGGGAACCCTGACTTCTGAAGCGGCATTGGCGCTGGCCGGACGCGCGGCTGAGTTGGTGATTGAGCAATTTCAGCGCGACCAATCCTGTTTGCGTGAAGCCATTACGCTGATTTGCCGAATCGCCGCCGACGAAAACTCCGAAATCGCCCGCTCCGGCATCGTCGCGTTGTTTCCGATGCTGGTCGAACGGCTCAACGATTCGTTTGAACCGGCGGCTTGCCGACTGTACGACCAACTCTTTGCCCAAGTGATTGAGTTCTGCCGCCGCTTGCCGGAAGGGAAGCGACTTGATGAAGGTTTGACGAAATTCGGCTTGCTGACCGAATCAGACCTGCTCGCACGCAAGACGAATCTCCCGACTCCCGACTCCCGACTCCCGGCTCCTTCAAGAGTCCTGCTGCTTTCTCGCGTCACCATCGGCGCAGATGTTGCCGTCACCAGCGCCATCATCGCCAAATTGCGTCAGGCGATGCCCGAAGCCGAATTTGTCATCTTGGGTTCGCGCAAACTGCGCGAATTGTACGGAGGCGATGAGCGAATTCGCATTCACGAAATAGCTTACGAACGCGGAGGCAGTTTGATCGGCAGGCTGACCAGTTGGCTGGATGTCGTTGCGGCTGTGAACGAAGAGTTGGAAGGTTTCGGCAAAAACGATGTTTGGATCATTGACCCCGATTCGCGGCTGACGCAACTTGGTCTGCTGCCGCTGGTGGAAAACGATCACAACTACTTTTTCTTTGAAAGCCGGAGCCACGTTCAGAGTACCGCCTTCAGGCGGCAGCAATCTGCGGAGAATGATTTGTCAGCAGAATGCCAACCGCCTGAAGGCGGAACTACTAACACCATTGGCCAGCTTGCCGCTCATTGGAGCGGGGAACTGATCGGCAATTCTGAGCTTACTTTTCCATTTGTCGCTCTTTCAATTGAGCATAGTCAGTTTGGTCAATCAATTGTTGCCGAAATCCAAAACCCAAAATCCAAAATTCAAAACCGCGTGGTTGCGGTGAGCTTCGGCGTCGGAGGCAATCACAGCAAACGAGTCTCCGACGAATTCGAGCAGAAACTGATCGAACACTTGCTGACCGATTCCAAAGTCATCTTGGACAAAGGTGCGACGCAAGAAGAACGTGATCAAATCAACCGCATTGTTACCGCCGTTCGCTCCGCAGGCAAAACCGTCGTCGAACTCAGCGAAGCCACCAAGCTAGACTTGCCCACTGATCTGTTACGCCAAGCCGACGTTGTCACCTGGGACGGCAGCATAGGAGCCTTTGCCGGACTGATCGCGGCAAGCGATCAATACATCGGATATGACTCCGCAGGCCAACACATCTCCGCCGCGCTCGGCGTGAAGACGCTGACAGTGTTTGTCAGTGCGAACAACACAACCTTCACCGACCGCTGGCAGCCTTATGGAAGAGGGGTGGTCAATCTTGTGAAAGTAGCAAAGGCAACAAAAATCAAGCTGTAAGTTTGATGGAAAAGTTGTTGATGTGGTTTTTTTGTAATCTAGGCGGAAAATTCGTTGACAGCATTTGAGGCACAAGGTATAAGCGAGCCGCATCACCGCATCACCGCATCACCGCATCACCGCATCACCGCATCACCGCATCACCGCA
>CADECP010000074.1 GCA_902825875.1 uncultured Acidobacteriota bacterium | reverse complement strand
AACAGGCTTTTATCGCCTTTCGACCTTCGCGCCTTATCACGCAACAGGTTTAATGTAAACGGCGTTTCCCCACACGTCCAGACCCGCAACAGAGTTTTTGACTCATTTAAGTTGTAAATGCCTTTTTTCGATGATGACAACGGCCATTCGTTTCAGTAAGATTCGCGCCGTCAGCCGATGGTGATCTCCGCAATGTTCAGCTAACAGCCGCTTCACTGGTCGTCCTCAACAGTGGTGCCCAAGAAACTAAACGTAAGCCACCGAAAAACGGTCTTCGGTGAAAATTGTCTGTCTCAGCCTTATGAAAAATACGAACATACTTTTGCTTGATCCGAATCCGACCTGCGAGCTAAGCGGAGCTTTGGGAAAGATTCTAGAATCCAGCACCTCAACCGAATTCAACTTACAACGCGAATCCTTGAGCGATTATTCCGGGCAAGATTCTTCGGGAAACACAGGGTTATTGTCCGGAGTCGTTTCTCGCATCAAACCGGCAGTGATTTTTATGGTGTCGCCGACGGGGTTTCTTCGTCAGGCGAAATCACTGTTTCAATCGTTCAAACGCGAAAAACCTGATCCGCCGGTGGTCGTCGTTTCCGATGTCAACGAACCGGGGCAAATGTATGAAATGCTCAAACTCGGCGCGGCGGATTACATCACTTCGCCGCTGAAACCGATCGAGATTTTGCCGCGACTTTGGCGATTGCTGGAACAGACTTGCTGGGGAGAAACGCTGGCTCCGTCGGAGCGTGACAATTTCCATCTCGATCGTCCGTTGATCGGACAGAGTCAGCCATTCCAGGACGTGGTCAGTAAAATTCCCATTGTTGCCCAATACGACGTGACGGCGATGATCGTCGGCGAAACCGGCACGGGCAAGGAACTCTGCGCGCGCGCAATTCACCAGCTCAGCCATCGCGCCGAACGCAAATTGGTGACGGTCAACTGCGGTTCGATTCCGAATGAACTGGTCGAAAGCGAATTGTTCGGGCACGAACGCGGAGCCTTTACGGGCGCAACGACCGCCAAACAAGGATTGATCCGCGAAGCCGAAGGCGGAACTTTATTTCTGGACGAACTGGACAGTTTGCCATTGCTGGCTCAGGTCAAGTTGCTGCGGTTTTTACAGGAAAAGGAATACTTGCCGGTCGGCGCAACCAAAACTCAGATCGCCAATGTGCGAGTGATAGCCGCCACCAACGTCAATCTGGAAAGCGCCGTGCGAGCAGGAAAAATTCGGCAGGATTTGTATTACCGGTTGAATATGATTCCGATTGAACTGCCGCCGCTGCGCGACCGCCGCGAAGATATTCCATTGCTGGCCGCGAACTTTCTGGGCCGGTTTGCCCGCGAGTTCCGCAAAAACGTCAACGGGTTTTCGCCGGACGCGATGATGAAACTTTGCGGATATGACTGGCCGGGCAACATTCGTGAACTGGAAAATGTCATCGGCAGGGCGGTGGCGTTTGCGCGCGAACCGGTGATTCGCGCTCACGAAATCGCACTACCGAAACCCGTGCCGGAATCGTTTCAGGAAATGAAACGCAAACTGGTTGAGCAATTCGAACGAACCTATCTGCAAAGTCTGTTGATCGTCAGCGACGGCAACATCACCAAAGCCGCCGAAGCCGCGCACAAAAACCGGCGCGCTTTTTTCGAGCTGATGAAAAAGTATGACATTGACGCAGACCAGTTTCGCCCGAAAGACGACCCGGACGCAGGCGCAGATAGGATGAATTTATCCTGGCAGAAAACCTTTGCCGATAAAGGAGTTTCTTGAAACGTCGCCAATTCGCACGGATGAAATTGTCCGGGCTTCGTGGCGGGCTTCAACGAGAAATCAACGACTTAGGGGTGAAAAACGCTTCGGAAGTTGCGGCACACCGGTTGCTAAATCATTTGCGGCGGATGTTAGAAACAGCCGCTTGAGGTCAAAACAGCCTGTAACGAAATCAGCCAAACGATTACGCTCCTGGTTTTTTGAACTCAGCCAATGGTCAACAATGCAGCTCAACAGCCGAGTTGCAGCGTTACTCTCAGCCCGGATGACCTGATATTCAGACACCCGGCATTAATTCAAATCCTTAAGGAGAATCAAAATGGCAAAAGGTACTTTTGAAGTGTCGCTGACCAATCCGGCGCTTTCAGGAACAATCGAAGCCGACGTTTACGAACAAGGTGGCGTCGCTCCGACCACGATCATTGATTACGATCAAGAATGGGGCGTGAAGATCAAATGGCAATTGTCGGGTTCGCTGGTTCCGTTCATTTGCGGTTCGTGGTGTGTCAGCCTGTATTTCGAGTCCATGGGCGCTGGTCCTGAATTCGATCTGCACCGCACTCACACGCTGGAACTGAATCCGTGCGGCAGCGGCAAATACGATTACGACTTCCGAGTTCCGCGCGGAACCATCCGCAAAGAACACTGCGGTCGTCCGTACAAAGTCGTGGCGGCGGTGACGTTTGTCACCAAATGCGGCAAACCTGGCCCGATGGCCGGTTACGTTGAAGGCCCGATGATTCAGTTTTACGAATCGCCGACGATCAACAACTAAGCCTTCGTGGCAAACAAAGCGAACGACGATTCGCAGATCACTCAGCTACTTTGACCCAACCATCGTCCGGAACGACTTTGGTTGGGTCGTTTCATAATCGGGAGTATTTATGGCTAACAAACGTCCTCGCACTGCGTCAGAACCTGCGCCAGCCGCCGACGATTTCAAATTGATCAACAGCATCAGCGGCAAGATGGAAAGTCGGCTTCAACGAGCTGGAATCACCAGTTATGCCGAATTGGCCGAACTAGCGCCTTCGGAAATTGCAGGGAAACTAGGCAATCCGGCTGGGTTGTTGGAAAGGATCATCAAGGAAAATTGGTCAGGACAAGCGCGTGAATTGACTGAATTCGGCAATCGCTCAGACGATTCAGCAGACAAATCCGCCGAATCAACGAGCAATCAGCATTACGAAACATTTGCCGCCGAATTGGTGCTCAATTCCGATAGGCAGGTGCTCAACACACGATTGATGCACGTTCCCAGCGGCGAAGAAGCGCGTTGGGACGGTTGGGACGAGCAACGATTGCTGAGTTTTTTCGCGCAACGATCAGGTTTGCAGATTTCCGACACTTCTACGGCTGAACCGGCGCCTGTTTCCGCTGAAAACGTTTTGTCCAAAGCCGGAGATATTCATGCCAAAACCTCAGCCGCAACATCGCAATCTGAACCCGCTACAACTTTGCCAGTCGCGGCAGACACATCGGATTTCGTATCTGAACCAGCCAGGTTCGTCGTGTTGACGGGGGAAAACGATCAGGTTTCGCGGTTGTTGCAGGACAACCAACCTTTCAGAGTGCGTTTGTGGTTGAGCGATAACGCCGATTTGGCGAAACAGCAATTCATGTACTCTGCCACCATTCAGGCTCGCAACCTGACCGACAACAACCAAACGGCGCATAGGGAAAGCGGTTACGTCGAGTTCGGCGATCAAGCCGTGTTGAATATCAACAACGTGTTGCTGGCTTCGGGAGCTTATCGGTTGAAAGCCATTGTGAATTTGCAACCGAGCGGCAAAGAAAAGCTGACCAACGCCGGATTAAACTTCCAGGTCGAAGGCGGCATGTTGCAGGTGTGTTGACTCCAACATTCATTCGCCTAAATCCAGTTCTTCAGGGAAATCTTCGTGGACTTCGGGCGTGGCGAAACTGATCTGATTTTGGAACGGTGAAAACTGGCAGCACCATTTGGCGAATTCCGCCTGCACTCCGCTGGTGTGCGCGCCAATCAGCATGTGCAATACCACTTGCACGGCGGGCATTCGCTGTTGACTGGCTTCGTTCATCAATTCGATCAGCTTGGTTTCAAACTCTTCGTTCATTGTTTTGACCTCCAATGTATCGGGAGAAGTATTGGGAAATCTGACACGGGGAATTGTGCTGAACTTTACCGTTGCTGCCCAATCGAAGCAACGAATTTGCTGCTGATCCGGTCGCGTGCATTATTGCGACCGATTTTAGCCTGTGGTACTTTACGCCCGCTTTTGAACAGGTCTAGAAAATTTGCGGGAGTAATTCAGTGGTAGAATGCCAGCTTCCCAAGCTGGACGTCGCGGGTTCGAGTCCCGTCTCCCGCTCCATCGTCTTCATCGTTATCAAATCAAACCGCAACCGATAGGGAGCGGATTCCAAATCAAAAAGCCGCAGTGAAGTTCAAAAACTCCGCTGCGGCTTTTGAAGTTTTCGTTTGTCTTCAGGAGAACTGAAAAATGCCCGATTCCCCAAAACGCCCCATCAAACATTTGCGCTGGTACATTGCCGTCATGCTTTGTCTGGCTTCGGAGTTGAATTATCTGGATCGCCAGACGCTGGCCGTGCTGATTGGCACTATCAAGGAAGAATTGAATCTGACTTCGGCCAATTACGGCGACATCAATTCGTGGTTTTTGACCAGCTATGCGGTGATGTATCTGGTCAGCGGTCGCATCATTGATATTGTGGGAACTCGGCGCGGATTTATGTTTTTCGTATCCGGCTGGTCGCTGGCGAACATGGCGCATGTCTTTGCGCGAACCGTCGGCCAATTTTCTTTCTTCCGATTTTCGCTGGGCGTGTTCGAACCGGGCAGCTTTCCCGGTGGAGTGCGCGCCGTCGCCGAATGGTTTCCTATTAAAGAGCGCGCAATGGCCGTAGGCATTTTCAATGCAGGCACAGCATTGGGATCAATGCTGGCGGCTCCGATTGTAACGTTCATTGCTGTGCAATTCGGCTGGCGTTCGGCGTTTGTGTTCACAGGAGCGTTGGGTTTTGTTTGGGTGGCGGCATGGTCGGTGATTTACTTTCTGCCCAAAGACCATCCTCGTTTGAGTGACGAAGAGCGCGAATTGATTCTGGCCGATCAAAAAGCCGAAGGTGACAGCGACAAACCTGCGTCGCTTTCGGTGTTGTTGAAAATGAAAGAAACCTGGGGCTGCGTGCTGGCGCGCGTGTTGACCGATCCAATCAGTTACTTTTTGAATTTCTGGATTCCTTTCTACTTTCAAAAAGAACGTGGCTTCGAGCTGAAGCAGATCGGCATGTTCGTCTGGATTCCATTTGCGGCCTTGACGCTGGGCAATCTGTTTAGCGGAGCGATGCCCAGATTTTTGATCTCGCGCGGATGGCAACTGAACACTGCGCGCAAATCCACTATGCTGTTGGTTTCGGTGGCGATGCCGTTTTTCTGTTTGCTGGTCACCAAAGTCACCAGCCCCGCCGTTGCCGTTGCCGTGGTTGCCGGAATGATGTTTTGTCACGCCGCTTGGGGCAACATCACGCTGCCTGCCGAAGTCTTTCCGCGTCACGCCATTGGCACAATCACTGGATTGGGCGGTTGTCTTGGAGCGGCGATGGGAGCGATTACTCAGCGATATATTGGCCGAGTCGTTGACGAATTTTCCTTTGCGCCGATTTTTGCCGCTTGTGCTGGAATCTATTTGCTGGCTTTGCTGCTGGTTCACTTGTTGATCGGCAGGCTCGGCGAAATCCGGCACGTCCCAGTTGAAGGCGCAGCTTCGGCTAAAAGTGTCTGAAGCGTTTAGATTATGCAGAAGGCAGATTATGTAGAAGGCAAATTATGCAGAAGGAGTAAAACAATGAATCCGAAAAAGTTTTTGATGACTGGTGTTTTGATGTTGCTGGTGGTGCTGAGCGATCAGGCGATTGCCCAAGCCGTACGCGGACGCATCGAAGGCATTGTGAAAGATGAACAAGGGCAATTGATCCCCAATGCCGCGCTGACCGTCACCAATCTGGGCACGGGCGAAACGCTGACGGCCACCTCTTCGGGCGAAGGCGTTTTCGTCATCGCCGAAGTGAAGCCTGGAACTTATCGCGTGGCCGCCGTTGCCGCCGGCTTCAAGAAAATCACCGTCGAAGGCATCGTCGTACAGGTGGCGACGGTTTCCACCGTTAATGTGGAATTGCCCGTCGGCGCGGCGACGGATTCAGTCACGATCAGCGCCAACGATTCGCAGGAAGTGGTCAACAGCGCCAATCCTGAAATCGGCGATGTGGTGGATCGGCAGCGAATTTTGGATTTGCCGCTCGATGGGCGCAATCCGCTGGAATTGACGGCGTTGCAGGCGGGCGTGCAACTGCGCACGAATGCCGACGGTGAAATTGACCGCTTTTCCATCAACGGCAATCGCACCGTCGCCAACAACATCACAGTGGACGGCGTCAATGCTTCGGATAATTTTTTGAAAACTCCGGCCAACGTCACCTTGCCGGTGATTCCGGTCAGCGTGGAAAGCGTGGGCGAATTTCGCGTGACGACGGCGCTGCCTTCGGCGGAATTCGGACGCGGCACGGCGCAGGTCAACGCCATCACGGCTTCGGGCACCAACCAGTTGCGCGGCTCGCTGTTTCAGTTTCATCGCAACACGATTTTCAACGCCAACACCTTCTTCAATAACTCGACGGTCAACCCGGATACGGGCCAAACCCTGCCGCGCGAAAAACTGATTCGCAATCAATTCGGCGGACGCCTTGGCGGGCCTGTGCGGTTGCCGAAAAACATCTTTGGCCCGCTGGCTTACGACGGCAAAGATCGCACGTTTTTCTTTTTCTCTTATGAAGGCAAGCGCGAATCGCGCGGCTTGTCGCGCAATCGCATTGTTTACACGGCGCAGGCGCGGCAGGGGATTTTCCGTTACTTGAACAACCTGCCGACCACGCCGGCCAACGTCGCCGCAAATCCGTCAGCCATTCGCAGCGTCAACGTGCTGGGTTTGAACAACACGCGCACGACGCTCGATCCGGTGGTGGCGCGGTCTCTGGCGTTGACGCCCACGCCGAACAATTTTCAATTGGGTGACGGATTGAACACTGGCGGGTTCAGGTTCAACTCAACCATTCTGTCGCCGAGCGATATTTTTTCCGGGCGGTTGGATCATCGGCTGAACAACAAACATTCGCTGGAAGCGACCTTCAGTTACGGCGACGTGAATTTCCTGGGCGATTACATCAACGAAGGCGAGCCGCTTTTCCCTGACGCGCCTTATCGCACGCGCAACACTTTGGGGCGCGGGCTTTCGACGACTTTGCGTTCGACTTTGACGCCGGCGCTCATCAACGAAGCCCGTTTCGGCGCGCAGCTTTCCACGCTGACTTTCGGCAACACGGCGACCTTTCCCGAAGGCTACCAAGTTGATTTCGGCACGATCACCGATCCCGTCAACGACTTTTTAGGTTCGGGGCGCAATTTGCGCGTGTTGCAATTCACGGACAACCTGACCTGGGTTCGCGGCAGCCATCAATTCAAAACCGGTGTCGAGTTACGCTCGTTGTGGGTGCATCGTTACACCTTTGCCGACACTTTGCCGCGCGTGGATTTCGCCACGGGCGTCAACGATCCGGGCTTTGTCCGCACGACGCAATTTCCCGGCAGCACTACGGTGGACTTCAACAATGCGCGCACGCTGGCCAACAACATCACGGGCGCGGTCGGTTCCGTTTTTCAAACCTTCAACGTGCTGCAAAAAGGTTCGGGGTTTGTCGCCGGAGCGCCTGAAGTGCGCGAATACGGCAACCGCGAACTGGATGCTTATGCCCAGGATACCTGGCGCGTTCGCCCGAATCTGACTTTGAGTTTGGGCGTGCGATACGAATTCCAAACCGCGCCGCGCGAATTGAACGGGCTGGCCCTGTTGCCTGTGGGCGGTTCGGCAGGATTGTTCGGCGTTTCGGGGAAAGGCAATTTGTTTCAACCCGGAACCTTCGGCGGCCCGGCGACGACGGTGCTGGATTATGCCGATGAACTTTTCAAAGCGGACAAAAACAACTTCGCGCCGGTCATCGGTTTCGCCTGGGATCCGTTCAAAAACGGCAAGACGAGTTTGCGCGGCGGTTATCGCATCAGTTATGTGCGCGGCAGTTTCAACACGATTGACGGCACGCTGGACGACAACGAAGGTTTGGTGCTGACCACGCAACGCAACCTGGGCGGCTTTTTGCGAAACGGTGTGACGGCCAATCCGCTGCCGACTTTCAACATTCCGGCGGCGCAAAGCATTCAGGTCAATTCGACCGTAGACGTGCGAGCATTTGACGAAAACCTGCGCACGCCTTACGTCCAGGAATGGACGTTCAGCATTCAGCGCGAAGTTTTGAAAAACACTTCGCTCGAAGTGCGTTACGTCGGCAATCGCGGAGTGAAGTTGTATCGCGGCTACGACGTGAACGAAGTCAACATTCTGGCGCGCGACCCGCGCACCGGGCAGACCTTCATCGAAGCCTTCCGTATTGCTCAAGGCAATCTGGAAGCATTCAAACGCGCGCGTCCGACGGCGACGCCGAATTTCAAATACAACGCGACAATTGCAGGCAGCCGTCCGAATCCATTGTTTGACGATGTGCTGTTTCGCGGGCGCGCGGCGAGCGAATTTCAGTTGACGAATTACGTGCAACGCCTGGAAGAAGGCCGCGCGGGTGATTTTGCCGACTACGTTTCGCGCGTGCGGCTGGTCAACAACCGCCGAGGCGATCCGTTCTTTGCCGCCGTCGCAGCAGGATTGCTGCCGGTGAATTTTTTCCGCGCCAATCCGAACATTCGCGGCGCGCAGTTGTTCGGCAACGCTTCGTTTTCGACCTACCATGCCTTGCAGGTGGAATTGCAGCGGCGTCTGACCGGCGGTTTGCGCGTGCAAATGAATTACAGCTTCGCCAAAGGCTTGTCGGATTTTATCGGCTCGACTGGTGATACGAATTCGTATTTGACGCTGAGAAACACGCGGCTGGAAACTTCGCAATACAACAACACGCACCAGTTCAACAGCAACTTCATTTACAACCTGCCGTTCGGTCGCGGGCGCAAGTTTCTGCGCGGCGCGAAAGGTTTGCCGGGGCAGATCATCAGCGGATGGCAACTGGGCGGAATCATGCGTTACAACTCCGGTGATCCGCTGAGCCTGCTTTCTGGTCGCGGCACGTTCAACCGCGACGACCGTTCGGCGCTCAATTCCGTCAACGTCGCTGGAAATCTTTCGCGCGAAGATTTGCAAAATCTGGCCGGCGTGAAAACCATTGGCAACGGCGTGTTTTACCTCGATCCGAACCTGGCGCCGGGTTCCAGCAGCGACGCTTCGAAAGTCATTTTCCAAAACCCTGAAGCCGGAACAACTGGCGCGTTGGGCTTGGGTTCGATTTTCGGGCCGCAATACTGGAACTTCGATTTCAGCGCGCTGAAACGCACGCGACTGACCGAAAGCGTCAACCTGGAATTTCGCGCAGAGATTTTCAACCTCTTCAACACGGTGAATTTCGATAACCCGGTAACCAGCATCAACAGCGCCAACTTTGGCCGCATCACTTCGATCACTGGCCGACCGCGTTTGATGCAATTCGCATTGCGGTTGAACTTTTGAACGCTTCAGGAGTGTGGTTATGAATTTGACCCGACGTGATTTTGTTCAGATGAGCGCTGCCGGACTGGGTTCGGCGGCGCTTGGCAAACTCTCACTGAATGCTTCTGCCGTTGCCAAAGGCGTTCGCTTTCGCGTCGGCGTGACCGATTGGAATTTGCGCCAGACAGCCAAGCTGGAATCGGTTGCGTTATCCAAAAAGCTTGGTTTTGACGGAGTGCAGATCAGCATTGGTCGCAAGATGGAACTGAACGACAAGGCTTTGCAGCAATCGTTTCTGGCCGAATCCAAGCGCGTTGGGCAGCCGCTGGCTTCGCTTTGTTTGGACATTTTGCACGTCAACGGATTGAAATCCGACCCGCTTGGTCAACGCTGGACTGCCGAATCCATCCCGATTGCCAAAGCCATGGGCATCAAAGTCATCCTGCTGCCGTTTTTCGGCAAGTGGGCGTTGCAGACGCAGGCCGAGATGGATTTCGTCGGCGACGCGCTGAAAGAAATCGCTCCGACAGCAGAAAAAGCAGGCGTGATTTTGGGATTGGAAGACACGATTTCTGCCCGCAACAACGTGCGCATCATGGAGCGCAGCAAATCACCTGCGGTGTTGACCTATTACGACGTAGGCAATTCGACGCAAAACGGTTTCGACATCATCGAAGAAATCCGCTGGCTGGGACGCAAACGCATCTGCGAAGTCCACCTGAAAGACAATCCGAGCTATATGGGGCAGGGAAAGATCAACTTCAAAGCCGTCGTCGAAGCCCTTTCCGACATCGGCTTCGACCAATGGGCGCACCTGGAAACCGTCGCGCCGAGCGGTTCGATTGACGACGATATGAAAAAGAACCTCGGCTTCATTCGCGGCGTGATTGCCCAAACGAATTAAGGCGTGTCAGTAACCCGCGCGTAAGCAAGGGCTTTACAATCAAATTCAAGCCCTTCTTGACGGTCGGGCTACCGACACAACATGTCTTGACGGAAAGAACTCAATGGCAAGTACTCGATTCAAATGGACGGTTATCTGGTTGGTTTTGCTGGCAATAGCAGCGGAACGAATGAACGCTCAATCGGCGCAAAGCATCGGTGATGACTTCTTTGAAAAGAAGATTCGTCCCGTACTCGCAGCGAATTGTTACGCCTGCCATTCGTCAAAAATGAAATCGCCTATGGGCGGATTGACGCTGGATTCCAAGTCCGGCTTGCTGAAAGGCGGTGATTCGGGAGCCGTGATTGTTCCCGGCAAACCCGCCGAAAGTTTATTATTGCGCGCGATGCGCTACAGCGATCCCAAGCTGAAAATGCCGCCGACCAACAAGTTGCCCGATGGCGTGATTGCAGACTTCGAGCAGTGGATTGCTGCAGGCGCGCCCGATCCGCGAACTGAAACTGTTGCGGTCGCAGCCAAACCACGTGGGATTGATTTTGACAAAGGCCGTCAATGGTGGGCGTTTCAGCCGGTTCGTGAAATTGCCGCGCCGTCTGTTAAACAGACTGCTTGGGAGCGCACCAAAGTTGACCGTTTCATTTTGGCGAAGCTGGAGGAGAACAAACTCAAACCTTCAGTCGAAGCCGATCCGCGCGCTTTGATCTTGCGAGCCACGCTTGATCTGACGGGGTTGAAACCCAGCTACGAAGAAGTCGAAAGCTTTGTCAGCGACAAAGACCCGCGTCGTTACGAAAAGCTGATTGATCGTTTGCTGGCCTCGCCACGTCACGGCGAACGTTGGGGGCGGTATTGGCTGGACGTGGCGCGTTACGCCGAAAACGGCGACACCGGCGGCAATCGTCAGGCTTATCCGTATGCCTGGCGTTACCGCGATTGGGTGATCGAATCCGTCAACAACGACCTGCCTTACGACCGTTTCATCAAACAACAATTGGCTGCTGATTTGATGCCCGGAACTTCGCGCAACGACCTGCGCGCGTTGGGTTATTTGGGAATGGCTCCGTCCGAATGGAAGGAAAAGAAGCTGTCGAAAGAGTTGATTGACAACTTGTTGCTGGAAGAATGGGACGAGCGCGTGGACGCCGTTGGGCGCGGAATGCTGGGTTTATCCGTAGCCTGCGCGCGTTGCCACGATCACAAATTCGATCCGATTTCGCAGAAAGATTATTACGCGCTGGCCGGAGTCTTTGCCTCGACTTCGCCTGCGATTCGCCCGTTGCGCGAAATTGATCCGGCCACTGAAACCAAGTATTTGGCTGCTCGCCATCGCGTCACAGAACTGAATGGATTGCTCGGCTTTTTGACCGAAGAAAAAACGCTCGACCAAAGTATTGCCAAACCCAAAGCCGAAGATTGCCGCGCCGAAATGAATGCGCTGAAAGAAGAGATGAAAGCTCTGCAAGAGCAATATCCTGAACTCGTCGAATCGGTCACGCGCATCGGCGCGCCTCGCAAGGAAGCCAATGCGGGCAAAGCCAAACCTGATCCGAAAGCCCTGGCCGCTGCTGCCGCCAAACGCGCCGAAGAAGAAGCCAAAGCGCCGTTCATCAATGCCGTCCACGATGCCGCGATGGATTCGGATGGTTCGTATGCCGATTACACGCCGCTGACGATCAAACCCGGCGCAGCGCGTGATTTGCCGGTGTTTGCTCGCGGCAGTTCGGCTGCGCCCGGCGAAGTGGTTCCGCGCCATTTCCTGACTGTGTTGTCGAAGAACTATGGCGAAGTTTTCAAACGCGGCTCAGGCCGTTTGGAATTGGCCGAAAAGATTTTGACCGACGCTGCGCCGCTGTCTGCTCGCGTCATCGTCAATCGAGTCTGGGGCTGGCATTTCGGCAAGCATCTGGTCACAACGCCCAGCGATTTCGGAGATCGAGGTGAACGCCCAACGCATCCTGAATTGCTGGATGATTTGACGGCGCGGTTCATCGCCAACGGCTGGTCGCTGAAATGGCTGCACCGCGAAATCATGCTGTCCGCGACCTATCGCCAAGCCAGCAAACCTCGCACAGATGCCGCCGCGATTGACGAAGAAAACAAATGGCTGTGGCGAATGCAGCCGCGCCGTCTGGACGCCGAAGCGATTCGGGATTGTATGTTGCAAGCGGCAGGGAAGTTGAATCTGGAAATGTACGGCCCCTCGTTGAATCTGGATAACTTGGACAACGCGCGGCGCACGGTTTACGGGCGCATCAATCGAGGCGGCAGCAGCGACATTTTGCGGCTCTACGATTTTCCAAATCCATTTCAGCACAGCCCGACACGCGGCTTGACGATTACTCCGTTGCAGGAATTGTTTGTGTTGAACAGCCCGTTCATCAAACAACTGAGCAGCGCGCTGGCCAAAGCTGTCGAAGCTGACGCTGACAACACAGTTCGCGTCCGCAGCTTGTATCGAAAAACCCTGTTGCGTGACCCGAACGCGGCGGAAATCAAAGTCGCGCTGAGCTATCTAAACTCCGCAACCATCGAACAATTAGCCCAGGTTTTGCTGGCAACCAACGAAGAGGTTTTCTGGCCATGACTGACAATTTTTCCAGGCGTTCATTTCTTTCCACGCTCGGCGGGGGACTCGGCTCCATCGCATTGGCTGATCTCATTGCACGAGCCGACACGCCGCTCGCTCGCGGCCCGCATTTCGCGCCAAAAGCCAAACGAGTCATCCTGTTGTTTATGACCGGCGGCCCGTCGCAAATGGACACCTTCGATCCGAAACCGGCTCTGGCGAAATACGCCGGACAGCGTCCCGCTGCCGTAGACCTTCGCACCGAACGCAAGACCGGCGGGTTGATGGCTTCGCCGTTTAAGTTTCAGAAGTACGGCAGAAACGGCATTGATGTCAGCGAACTGCTGCCGAACCTCGCCGCGCAAATTGACGACATTTGCGTGATTAAGTCGGTTTACACCTTCATCCCGAATCACGAACCCGGTCGCAATTTGTTTTTCAGCGGCGTCATGACTTCGATGCGTCCGACGATGGGGGCGTGGGTGTCTTATGGTTTGGGAACTGAGAATCAAAACCTACCCGCGTTTGTGACACTGACGCCTGCCGAAAGTTCGTTGTGGACAAGCTCCGGCTTTTTGCCAGCGCAATATCAAGGCACGCTGTTCAACAACAAAGAAACCGATCCCGAAAAGATGATCAAGTTTCTGCGCAACAAAGGCCTGGACGCGGCAAAACAGCGCGAACAACTGGACGCGATTCAGGCCTTGAACAAAGCGCACGCTGAATCTTTTGGCGCGGACACTTTTTTGGAAGGTCGCATCAAGACAATGGAGCAGGCTTACCGCATGCAGTTCACTGCGTCTGACGTGTTCGACATTCGCAAAGAACCCGAATTCATCCGCGAAGAATACGGCACGACTCCGTATGCCAACGGCTGTTTGATGGCGCGCCGATTGGTTGAAAGCGGCGTCCGGTTTGTTCAGGTACTGCACGGCCCCGGTCAGCAATGGGACGATCACGAGAATTTGGAAAAAGGCTTGCGCGAACGTTGCCCCGATATGGATCGCGCTTCGGCGGCGTTGATCCGAGACTTGAAACGGCGTGGACTGCTGGACGACACGCTGGTCATTTGGGGCGGAGAATTCGGACGCACGCCGGTTTCTGAAAAAGGCAATGGCCGCGACCACAATCCTTACGGCTTCACGATGTGGATGGCGGGCGGAGGCGTAAAACCCGGCATCGCGTATGGCGAAACGGATGAATTCGGCTTCAAAGCTGTCGAGAATGCGGTTTCGATTCACGATCTGCACGCGACGGTTTTGCACTTGCTGGGACTGGATCATGAGCGACTGACGTATCGTTATGCTGGAAGAGATTTTCGGCTGACCGATGTGTATGGCAATGTCGTGAAGGACATCATTGCGTGAGTGCAGAAGCTATCCGCAGCAATCCTGCCGCTAACTATGAGTATCCTCTGCCAAAAAATAAATTTCCGTAGAACTATATGGCAGGTTGATGTCCGTTTTTATTCAAACGGATACTTGATGCCCAACAAACCAGCCAGGCGCGGTGCGATGGTAAGCATGGAAGCGCGCGGTCGTCGGGCGGATTTGATGCCTTTTCCCCAGAGCAAAAACGAGGCGCTGTAATCTTTTCGCCCCGGCCATAATCCGTGAACGCCGCGTTCGGCAGGTTTCGATTCCGTTGCGCCTTCCTGGACTGCGCCGAACAAGTGATGTTCTGCTGGTTCAAATGCCGCCAGCGGTTGCGCCAGTTCCGGCGTAAAGCGTTGCAGTTCTTCGCGTGGAATTTCCCGGCCAATGCCGTGTTTCTTTTCTTGCGCGGCGGCGCGCAGCCAAGCGGCCACGGCTTCGTCGTTGGTGGTCAGCAAGCCGGGACGCATTTCGACGCTACCTTTGACGCCTTCGCGCGCCAGCAATCGGTTCACATCCATCACGCGATCTGCGCGTTCAAAACCGTGATCGGAAACGACGGCAACGACCATTCCCGCCGGAACGGCTTGCAGCATCTGGCCGATCAGTTCGTCGGAGTATTCCAGCTTGGCGTTGGCTTCGCGCGAAAACGGGCCGG
>CADECP010000073.1 GCA_902825875.1 uncultured Acidobacteriota bacterium | reverse complement strand
CCATCGCTCCGGGGCGAAAGGGAAAATTAGTCAACTTATCGTGACGCGACTCCTATGTTTACGTGGGCGGGCGCTTGCTGGCAGCGACGGACATCCTCACCGAATGCAGAAAAATTACAACGACTGATTTAGCTCAGTTCTGTTTCTGCCGAGCTTCCCACACTTTGGCGTAGCGAAGAAAAACTCCATAAGCCGTAAAGCCAGCGATAATCAATCCTTGAATGCCATCGAGGAATCCTCGTTTGACCAGATAACTGCGAACGAATGCGGCAAGCGGCAGGAGAAACAAATCAATGATGCGTACTTGTTTGCCTTTGTTGACCAGATGTTCGGCTGAAAGCGTGGCGTAAGTCAGCACGCGGCGATGGTAATCGCTCAGGTCGTCCGCCGTGTAATGCAATATCAATCCGGGAAGCTTTTCGGTTCGCCCGCGCACGTGCGCGACTTCGTGCGGAGCCACGCCGTCCCAATAGCTGACGGCTTTGCGATAGAGCCGCATCTGGTAATCGGGAAACCAGCCGGAATGCAAAATCCATCGGCCCAGAAAGTTTGTCTTGCGGGAAATCCAAAACCCGTCAGGCAAACTGGCTGGGTCGCGTTGCCGCAAAGCTTCGATGGCCGAGCGCAATTCCGGCGTCACTCGTTCGTCAGCGTCCATCCACAAAATCCAATCGCCCGTGGTCATCGAATCAGAGTATTCGTGTTTGTCTTTGTAGCCGCGAAATTCCCTGTAACAGATTTTGTCCGTGTATTGTTTGGCGAGTTCCACCGTGCGGTCAGTCGAATACGAATCGCAAATGACAATTTCATCCAACCACACCAGGTTTTCGCACAGTGCGGGGATGTTCGCTTCTTCGTTGTAGACGTTGATCTTGACGGAAATTTTCATTTTGTAGGAATTTCCTTTTGGTATGAGTTCGATTTCTCACCTATACTCCGGCCATCGAAAAACAAAAAGACCAAAGGAGATTGTTTATGGAAGCCATCAATCCTGATTTACGCGACTTGCAAAATAAGTACGAGGAACTGTTTCTGAAATACGTAGACCTGAAATCCGACCTGTCAAAAACTCAGGGCGAAGTGACAGAGATCAAAAGAGTCTCGACCAGTTTCAGCCAGCAAACCATCTGGCAGTTGCTCGGATTCGCCATCGTTATGGCCAGCGTGATGACCGGCGGGATCTACTACCAGACTCAGGCGCTGCGAAACGAAATGAACTTACGTTTTGAAGCTCAGCAGCAGCAAATGATTCAGCTTGAGAAAAATCTCAACACTCAGCTTGCGAGCTTCGAGAAGAATATCAACACGCGGTTTGAAGACTTGAAGCAGGAAGTTCGCGCCAATCGAAAGTAAGGCTTCAACTGCGCCCATTCAAAACCGCCCTCAACGCTTGCCCGGTGTATGACTTCTTGTTTTTCGCCACCTGTTCAGGCGTGCCTTCGGCAATAATTTTGCCACCGCCGTCGCCGCCTTCCGGGCCAAGGTCAATGATCCAGTCGGCAGATTTAATCACATCCAGATTGTGTTCGATGATGATGACCGTGTTGCCCAGATCAACCAACCGTTGCAGCACGTCCAGCAATTTCCGCACGTCTTCAAAGTGCAACCCCGTTGTCGGTTCGTCCAGAATGTAAACCGTGCGGCCAGTCGCGCGTTTGGATAACTCTTTGGCCAGTTTGATGCGCTGAGCTTCTCCGCCGGAAAGCGTGGTGGACGATTGGCCAAGGCTGACGTAACCCAGACCAACTTCGTACAGAGTCTGTAATTTCTGTTTGATCTGCGGATGATTTTCCAGCAGCGGCAAAGCGTCTTCGATCGTCGTGTCCAGCAGTTGAGAAATGTTCCTGCCCTGATACCTCACATCCAGAGTTTCGCGGTTGTATCGTCCGCCTCGGCAGACTTCGCAAGTGACGTAAACGTCCGGCAGAAAATTCATCTCAATGCGTTTCAAGCCATCGCCCTGGCAGGTTTCGCAACGACCGCCTTTGACGTTGAAAGAAAAGCGTCCAGGTTTGTAACCGCGTTCGCGCGATTCGGGCAGCATCGAATACAAATCGCGGATCGGCGTGAACAGCCCTGTGTAAGTCGCTGGGTTCGAGCGCGGCGTTCGGCCAATCGGCGACTGATCAATTTCTATGATCTTGTCTATGTGCTCCAGACCTTCAATGGCGGAGTGAGCGCCGGGTTCAGCCAGACTGCGATAAATCTTCCGCGACAGAGCGCGATACAAAATGTCTTCGACCAGCGTAGATTTGCCGGAGCCGGAAACGCCTGTGACGACAGTCAAAACTCCGAGCGGAAAGCTGGCGTCAACGTTTTTCAGATTGTGCTCGGTGGCTCCGCGGACGGTGATTTGTTTTCCATTCGAAACGCGACGCTGTTTGGGAATGGCGATCTGCAATTCGCCGGAAATATATTGGCCAGTCACCGAAGTTTTAGTCTTGGCAATTTCTTCGGGTTTGCCGATGGCGACGACTTCCCCGCCGTGAGTTCCAGCGCCGGGGCCAAGGTCAACGACGAAATCGGCTCGGCGAATGGTGTCTTCGTCGTGTTCGACGACCAAAACCGTGTTTCCTAAATCGCGCAGCATCGCCAGCGTTTCCAGCAGCTTTTGATTGTCGCGCGGATGCAGACCAATCGAAGGTTCGTCCAGCACGTACAACACTCCGCGCAGTTGCGAACCAATCTGAGTCGCCAATCGAATGCGCTGACTTTCTCCGCCGGACAAACTGGACGCCGGACGATCCAGCGCCAGATAACCCAATCCAACCGAGTTCAAAAATCCCAGCCGGTCGCGGATTTCTTTCAGAATACGCCCGGCGATCAGGTCTTCGCGCGTGTTGAGCTTGATGCCTGCAAACGCGCCGACGGCTTGGTCAATCGGCAAGCTCGAATAATCGGCAATGGATTTTTCATTCAACTTCACGGCCAGCGATTCCGGCTGCAATCGCGCGCCGTTGCAGCTTCGGCAAGCGATGGCCGAAATCAGATTGCCGATGGCCGTGTAGCGGGTTTCAGACGAATCGTCGTCCTGCTGCAACCGCTTCATAGTGTCCAGCAGCATGTCCGTCGCACCTTTCCACGCGGCGTTGTATTTGTATTCGCCATACCGGAATTCGATTTTTTCTTTGCTGCCCAGCCCGAAAAAAAAGGCATCGCGCGCTTTTTTGGGCAGCTTGCCAAATGGAATGTCTTCTTTCTGCTCGAAATGCCGAGCCACAGCCAGCAAAGCTTCGCGCAAATAATGATTGGTGGTTTTGTCTTCTTCGCCGACGAATTGCAGTTGGTTGATGGGAATCGAATCGTCCAACACCAGCTTGGCCGGGTCAATTTCGTAAGTCGTGCCCAGCCCGTTGCACGCTTTGCACGCGCCGTAAGCCGAATTGAAGGAAAACGAACGTGGTTCCAATTGCGGAATCGAAATGCCGCAAAACACGCAAGCCATCTTTTCGGAATACATACGCTCTTCGCCATCAACGACGGAAATCAGCACAATGCCTTCGGTCAGTTTTGACGCCGTCCGCACGGATTCTTCCAGCCGCGAAGCGATTCCTTCCTTGATGAGCAAACGATCCACGACGACTTCGATGGTGTGATTTCGGCGCTTGTCCAGTTTGATGTCTTCGTCAAGCGTCATCATCTCGCCGTCAATCCGCGCGCGCGTAAACCCGCTTTTTTGCAATCGCTCCAATTCTTTTTTGAACTCGCCTTTGCGACCGCGAACAATCGGAGCCAGGATCATGACGCGCTGACCTTCAGGCAGTTCCTTGACGCTTTGAATGATTTGATCTGTGGATTGGCGCGACACAGGCCGCCCGCATTGATGGCAATGCGGCTGGCCTACGGATGAAAACAGCAGGCGCAGGTAATCGTAAACTTCAGTGACAGTGCCAACGGTCGAGCGCGGGCTGCGGCTGGTGGTTTTCTGTTCGATGGAAATTGCCGGAGACAAACCTTCGACGGCGTCAACGTCCGGTTTTTCCAGTTGATCCAAAAACTGCCGAGCATAAGCCGACAAAGATTCGACGTACCGCCGCTGCCCTTCGGCATAAATCGTGTCGAAAGCCAGCGAAGATTTGCCGGAACCGCTCAAACCAGTAATGACCGTCAACTGGTTGCGAGGAATTTCCAAGCTGATGTTTTTCAGATTGTGCTGGCGCGCGCCGCGCACCGTGATTCGATCAATAGCCATACAAAGTTACAGCCGTCAGCCACAGAGAAAGTTTTGTTTTGTAGTTGAAACGCGAGTGTAACGGACAGGCTGAATGGGGGCAAACTGTGATTTTCGGTAGGTGATTGAAAAAGAAGCACGCTTTGACTGGCAGCATCAAGCCGCTTGGGCAGTCAAAGCGCGCGCAACTTCCAGCACTCGTTTTAGGCTGGCGGATTCGTATTTCGTAGCTTCGTAACGCTGGATTTGCTGTTCTTTCAAACCCAGTCGTTGAGCCAGATCACGCTGGGAAAGTCCGGCGCTGATCCGCGCGCGGATCAGCGATTCCGGCAAATCGGTAATCTGTTCCAGATCAAGGTGACGGCGGCGGCTTTTACGCAGCCGCTCGTACTCCTTGATTTCCTGTTCCAACGTCTCAAGCTGGCTGGCAATCGCTTCGCGTTGCGCCCGGATGAGTCGTGGATGAACGTCAGCAGCATGCGCCGCCGGACGGTCGTCAAACTCTTCCACCGCTTGGCGAAACTTTTCAGCTTGAGCTTTGGTGATCCGAAATTGTCTTGCGTTGGTAATCATGTTTTTGGCCTTCTGCGCGGCGGTTTCAGCCGCAACCCGACAATGCCTTTTGGCTTGCCGGTGTTCTTGTCTGTTTGAAAGAACTCCAGAAATGGCTTGCCGCTCGCGTCTGCTATCCATTCAGCGGGAAATAACTCACCACCGAATTTCGCCTTCTGCGCTGCTCGTCCATTGTCGAAATCCAGCAAAACCGGATCAAGAAGATCAGGGTTAACTCCGTTGATACCCCAACAGACGTCAAAGTCGCCCGGCAGTTCTTTCGTGGTGACGAAACTGCCATCAACGAAAACGGATCGGCATCCGGCTTTTTGCAAAGAAGTAATGGCTTGTTTCAAGCCCTTTAGCAGTTGTTTTCTTCGTGGATTCGTTCCGAATCGGCTTTCAAATTCCTTCCAGCTTGCCCAATGAATACCGGCGGGCAAGTTACCGGTTTTGTCGAATTGCTGAATCATACTCGTCCTCTAAACAACACGAATTAGCTTTTCGTGCGGAACCATTGCCTCGTGAGTCTTTAGTTATTCGCGGTAAAACGAACAACCACACGGAGTCAAACCCAAAAATTTGACCCAACACTTTTACCCCGGCTGACGTTTGGCTGAGAACGCAACACAACTATAATATTGTGTTGCTTTAGTGTCAACAATTTTATTCTGTGATGGATTGGTAATCTTCAGGTGAGTTCAAATTTGAGAATAGATTCTTCTTGATAGGTGAGCTTACCGTCTCGCCGAGATTGATAAGCTGAGTAGACACTTCCTCAAACAGCCGATCCACTTTCAGCCGATCAGCCGCCAGCATTTCTTCAATCGCGGGCAGGCAAGCTCGGTGGTAAATCGCGGCCAGCGGTTGCAGGCGATCATCTTGATCTGTCGGAACGGTTATGAAGTGCTGAGCGCTGAGTGCTGAGTGCTGAGTGCCGGCTTGATGAATTTCGCAAAGTCGTAGCAGAAACTCCGTCGTGATGAAGGGCAGGTCGCAGGCGAGGATAAGCCCGGCTTCGTTTTCTTCGCAAGCTTTCAGCGCGGTGTGAATGCCGCCGAGCGGGCCTTTGTGATCGTGCAGGTCAAACAACAGCCGGGCATTCCACTTGGCGGCGAGTTCGCGGTAATGGTCGGCGTTCGGATTGGTTTGGTTAATGACGATGGAAAGACTGGCGGCGACGGGTTGAGCCGCCGCCAGCACGTGTTCGATCATCGGGCGACCGGAAATTTCCAACCAGGCTTTGTCCGTTCCCATCCGCGAACTGCGGCCACCGGCCTGGATAAAAGCGTGAACCAAGATTTCCGAGCGATCTGCCATCAGCATTTTCAACCAATCTCCGGGTTTCCTACGCAGGTTCTGTCAACGCATTGCGTGCCTGGCGGGCAGGCATCGGCCCCTATTTCATAAGCTTCTTGTGCCGTTTTATGAGCAGAAGCGGATGCCACTCCAAACACCTGGCCGTTTTTGGTAAAGCTGGTTTCCCGAAACATCTGGCCGATTTCGCACAGGCGTTCCAAACGGTCCTCGGCGTCAGTTCCTGCCTTGTAATACTCAATCAGTTTTGCCTGAAACGTCTGGCACAAGGCGTTGATGTAAGGAATGTTTTGGGATTCATCTCCATCAGCCAGAGGCTGAAGCGTCTTGCGATCCACGTTTCGGTCGCCGGAAGCAAAGACGGCCAATTCAAGTTGCATGAACACGGCAGGGGTTCCGGGGGAAGAAGTAATTTGACGAGCCATTTTGAGTTCTCCTTGTTGGGGGTTAAGCAGTGAATAAAATCATCCCGCTGCGAGCTTGTTTTTTTGGGATCAGGCAAGTTCTGACTTACCCAACTCCTAAGGCGAAATTCGAGCTGATAACCCGCCAATCAATCAAAAAACTTTTCGCGGTGAAGTCAATTGGATGCAGCGCTGGTGGTCAGCAAATTCAAGCGAGTCTGTTTGTCGTAGTAAATGGTTTTTCCATCCGGCGACCAGGCCAAACTGGCGAATCGAAAATCCGGGTCGCTGTTATTGGTAATCTTTTTGGGCGGGTTTAACTGGCTGCCGGTGATCGAAGCAATCCAGATGTCGTGCCGTCGCTTTTGCTCCTTAACAAAAGCGATTTTGCTGCCGTCCGGCACAAGCTGCACGTTGGATAAATAAGTTTCAGCCAGCAAACCGAGAGTTTGCTGGCTGCCAGCCGATTGATCGCCGGAAGCAATTGCCAGACTGACCAGCGTGACTGTTGTCGGTTGCGAACCGCTGCCGACGACATTTTCCGCCAGCGCCAACAGCAATCGGTCTTTTGTCAGCCAGCCACGAAGTCGCAATCGGTTTTCCGTTTGGAAAATCATTTTTTGGGGCCCCTGACCACCAACCCAAACGCTCCACATTTGTTTGCCGGAAGCCGATTGCGCGTCGGTTTCTGTCACAAAAGCCAACCGCTCGCCATCAGCCGACCAGATCGGACATTTCAAAACGAGTTTTGGGTCTTCATTGGCAGAGACTTTTGTCGGCGGAGACCCGTCCAGAGACCTTGCCCAAATGTTGGCCACGCCGTCTTGCCGGGAACTGTACGCGATGCGCGTGCTGTCCGGCGACCAATCCCAGGTTCTGGCCTCCGAGCGGTTATAAGGCGGGCTGTTTCGCCAACCCCCAAAAAAGACGCTGTCAGTGCTCAATTGCTTCAGGTCAATGCCTGTTTGCTCAATCGTCCACAGATGAGGCGTTTGTTCCGCCAACCGCAAAAAACCGATTCGCTTGCCGTTGGGAGACCACTGGGCGTCAAAGCCGTCCTCGGGAATCAGCCGCGTCGTTTTGCCTCTGGCGTTCAACGGTTTGGTAAACAGAAACCCTTTGCGAATGTCGCCGACAAAACGGTCGCCGGAAATCGCCTGATAAAGCAACGTCTGGCCGTCATGCGACGCGCCAGCCCAAAGTTCCAATCCATAATCGTTGGTCAATTGTGTTTCCGCGCCGGATTTCACATCCACAGCCAGAATGTCGGAATCGTCCTGTTGCTCAAAACACAAAATCCGATTGGCCTTGCTGGAAAAATCCGCCAACTGGCATTGGTGATTCGATGTCGAAACCGGCGTCGGTTCGCCGCCAGAAGAGTTCCCGGAAGTCTCAATCGAATAAAGTTGAGTTTTTTCTCCGCGCGTCGAGTTGTAAAGCAGACCGGCATCATTCAGCCACATCGGATGTTGATCCACTGCTGGATCGTTCGTCACTTGCTGAGCCGTCGCTGCGGCCAAAGACATTCGCCAAAGATCGTACTGGCCGTTTTGCCGGGCAATGAAAACGATGTTTTGTTCATCCGGCGACAGAGAAAAATCCTGCGGCTCACGGAACGGCTGATTCGGCGGGATAATCTGCGTCGCTTCTTTCGTGCCCAAATCCAAACGATAAAGGTTGTATTGCCATTCGTAATAAATCATCCCGCCGCCATTTGCCCAGGCGACCATGCGCACTCTGCCACGATTAGCCAGCGTCTGGCCGTCGCCCAGTGTTTTGATCGGCGTCGGCGTTCCACCCCGATCCGAAACTGTCCAGATGCCAAGCTGATTTCCGCGCGTGGAAATAAATGCGATTTTTTCGCTGCCAGGCGACCAGACAGGGTTGTCGTCATCCCATTTGCCAAACGTGATTTGCGTTTCTCCGTCGCTGCCGATTGGCCGCACCCAGATATGGCTGCCGTCTTCGTCCGACAAAGCATAAGCCACATCCTTCCCGCCAGGGGAAAACCGGCTTTGCATTAGCCTTGAGTTGTCCTGGCCTTTTTTGCCGAACAATGTGTCGAAAGACAGTTGGCGAGGCAATGGCGGTGATGATTGAGTCGCCAGTTTCCACACCAGTCCGGCAACGACGAGCAACGCGACGATCCCGATTCCGGCCAATCCCCATCGGCGATATGCAGGTAAAGTCCCGCGGAAAGACCCCGACAATTCCTTGCTCAATTCGCCTGAAAGACGGTTCGATCCCGACGAGCGCAACCGAGCCAGTTGCGCACTCAGTTCGGAATCCTGTTTCAGGTTTTGCAGATCAAGCTGCAAATCGCGGGCGGTCTGGTAACGGTCGCGGGCGTCTTTGGCCAACGCTTTGCGAACAATGCGTTCCAGTTCTTCAGGCGTGTCGGGCGCGAAATCCGCCAACGGCTCCGGCTCTTTGTGAATGATGGCGGCAATGATGTCGGCGGAAGTTTCTCCGCCAAACAGCGGCTGTTTGGCGATCAGTTCGTAAAGCACGGTGCCGAGGCTGAAAATATCCGAGCGTGCATCAATGTCGCGGCCACGTGCCTGTTCGGGCGACATATACCGCAAAGTTCCCAAAATCATTCCCGGCTGAGTTTTCAATTCACGAGGTTGAGTTTGCGCCGCTGTATCAACTAACTCTTCCGGCAAAGAACGACGAACATCCAGTTTCGCCAAGCCGAAATCTAGCACTTTCACCAACCCGTCCGGGCGAACCATGATGTTTTCGGGTTTGATGTCGCGGTGAACGATGCCCGCGTGATGCGCGGCATCCAGCGCGGCGGCGGATTGAGCCGCAATGTCCAACGCCTTTTTCAGCGTCAACTCTTCGTTGACCAACGCCTGTCGCAAAGTCTGGCCTTCGATAAATTCCGTGGCGATAAAGTGAGTTTTGCCCTCGGCGGTTTCGGCTTCGCCGATTTCGTGGATGGTGATGATGTTCGGATGATTGAGCGCGCTGGCGGCTTTGGCTTCGCGGGTGAAACGTTGCAACCGATCTTTGTCGGAAGTGAATTGAACGGGCAGAAATTTCAGTGCGACGTTGCGGTCGAGATTGTTGTCGCGCGCCAACCAGACTTCGCCCATGCCACCGGCTCCGATGCGAGACAGAATCCGGTAATGGCTGAATTCCTGCACGGGCAAAGCGCGAGTCTTTTCCTGAGCCAGAGCCTCCGCTTCCATTTCCAGAGCGTTTTGTTCGAGGAAATCCCCTGCCCGATCATGAGCGGCCAGCATGGATTCGACTTCACCAAGCAAGGTTTGGTCGCCCGCACAAGCTTGATGGAGAAACGCACCGCGTTGCCCGGAATCAAGCTCCAGCGCCTGATGGCAGATGTTTTCAATTTGTCGCCAACGTTCAGGGGTCAACGTCTTATTCCTTGCTTAGTTCACGCAACAGCCAGGCTTTAGCCATTGCCCATTCGCGTTCAACCGTGCGATGCGAAATCTGCAACACTTCAGCAGTTTCTTCGACAGTCAGTCCGCCGAAAAATCTCAACTCGACGACTTTGCTTTTCCGCGGATCGAATTCGGCAAGTTCGTTAAGCGCGTCGTGCAGCGCAATGATGTCTACCGGAGGTTCTTTGGCTTCCTGACCTGCGCTGGTCAGCGAAATCATGACGGCCTGACCTCCGCGTTTTTGACGGCGGCGATGTTGTGCGTGGTCAATCAGAATGTGCCGCATCATTTCCGCCGCCACGCCAATAAAATGCGCGCGGTTTTTCCATTCCACCGCTCGCCAGTCAATCAGCTTCAAGTACGCTTCGTTGACCAGCGCCGTCGGTTGCAGCGTGTGACCTTCGCGTTCGCGTGAAAGATAAAGCTTGGCCAGACGATGAAGCTCCGCTTCGACCAGTGGAACCAGTTTGGCCAAAGCCTCCTGGTCGCCGCTGTTCCATGCAATCAACAATTGCGTTACTTCGTGTGTGGAAGAAGCGTTCATCGTCACCGCGCCAGATTTTTTGATGTAAGTAAGATTTCCGTGTGACGCGAATTTACCACATATCATTGGGCGCAAGTCACCAATTATTGCGCCGTCCAGCCGCCATCCACGAACAAAGTGCTGCCGGTGACGTACCCTGCCGCATCGGAAGCAAGAAAAACCGCAGCTCCGGCAATTTCGTGTAACTCGCCCCAGCGACCTGCCGGAATTCTGGAAACAAAGTCCTGATACTTGGCCGGATCGTTCAATAGTTGGCGGTTCATTTCCGTCGCAAACGGGCCGGGAGCGATGGCGTTGACCGTCACACCTCGCGTTGCCCATTCCAGCGCCAGCGTTTTGGTCAATCCGATGATCGCCGCTTTTGACGAAGCGTAAGGCGAACGTCCGGCCAGCGAAATCACAGACATAATCGAACCCAGATTGATGACTCTTCCCCAACCGCGTTCGGCCATCGCCGGCCCAAATGCCCGCGAACACAAAAATGGCCCTTTGACGTTGGCGGCCATCACGGCGTCCCAATCGCTTTCGCTCAAATCCTGAATGGCTCCGCGAATGTTGATGCCTGCGTTGTTGACCAGAATGTCTATCGCTCCGAAGCCGGATTCGATCTCGGCTTTCAAACGTTCGATGTCGGCGGCAACGGTCATATCAGCTTGAAAGGCTGCGGTGCGACGTCCGGTGGCAGCGGCGATTTCCGCAGCCGCCGTTTGGCAATCGCTGAGCGTGCGACTGGCAATGGCGACATCGGCTCCGGCTTCGGCCAGAGCTTCGGACATAACGCGGCCAAGCCCTTTGGCTCCGCCAGTGACCAGCGCGCGGCGACCATCAAGTTTGAACAGATCAAAAACAGTTTTGGTAGTGTTGTCGTTAAGTTTCATAATGAATTTTGTAGCGAATCAATCGGCAAGAAACAACGGAACAAACTGAAATAACGGAAAGGACGGAAAATAGGCTCTTCCGTTTTTTTCCGTTCATTCCGTACCCTCTTTTGATTTCCTTGATTGAATGGTTTTCCGAATAAAGCAATCTCCCACCCGGCGGCGCATTGTAGCCGTTCGCCTCAACCCGTCCAAGAAAAGCAGCCGCTTTCCAAATTTTCTGAGCCTTGGCAACCGCTCTCAAAAATTCTTCGAGTCTTTTTGCCCAACAACTAATTTTTTAATTGACAGCATTCAACCACAGGCATACCCTGCATACGAATTCTTTAGTAGTTCAACAACCAAGACAATTCAAATGAAAAAACGGAGGTGAGCAAAGTGGCTCGCAGAAAATCACCAACGCTGACTGAAGTCGAACTGGAGCTGATGGATGTGCTCTGGGACAAAGGGCAGGCGACGGTGTCTGAAATCGTCGAAGCTCTGCCCGAAGAGCGATTGGCTTACAGTTCCGTGCTGACCATGATGCGAATACTGGAGCAGAAAGGTTACGTCGAACACGAGAAGGAGGGACGAGCCTTTATCTACAAACCGTTGGTTGACCGGCAACAGGCGCAGAAAACCGTTATCGGTTATTTGCTGAAACGGTTTTTCAACAATTCGCCGGAGTTGCTGGTAGTCAATCTGTTGGATCATGACGATGTCGGTCCCAAAGAAGTAAAACGGCTCAAGCAAATGATCGAAGACACGAAATAAGCTCTTGGGACAATTTGAAAAATTGTCCCGCTCATCCGGGAGGACAAAATGAGCACGTTAAATCTGCTGCTGGAAAATCTCGATCCGTTGGCGCAGTTGCTGCTTCAGGCATTTTTCCGAACTTTGTGGCAAGGGCTGTTGATTGCCGCTCTGGTCTGGCTGTTATTGCGCGTATTCAAAAACATCAGCGCAACCACGCGACACGCCGTCTGGCTGGCCAGTTTGCTTATTATCGCGGCGCTGCCGTTCGTGGCCATTGCCACCAAACAAACCGCGGCAACATCCCTGTCGCCGCAAGCCCAAGTGCAACGACCAGCGATCCGCCTGCAATCGCCAACAATTCCGCCAGTCATCTTTCCGCAACTGTCGGTCGCCGAACAACCAACAGTTGCCGCTCCGACAAAAAAAGCTTCGCCGCGCGTGGTTGAAGATTACAACCGAGCCGCCGTGTTGGAAGAAGTCCGCCGGATTGTCAGTTTAAGCGAATCGGCCAGCGTAGCTCCGGCGGCAACCGTTCAAGCGACTCAATCGGCAAAACCGGTGAAGCAAAGTTTCTGGCAAAGCACGTCGGACTGGTTTTTCGACAGCCGCTGGCCGCTGGCATTGACGACTATCTGGTTGCTGGCCGCATCGTTGATGTTTGGCCGGTTGGCACACAGTTATTACGCACTGGTGTTGATGCGTCGTTCGATGTTGCCTGGCGAAGAATTTCATCAAGCGCGCGTCGAACGATTGGCAAATCAATTCGGCATTCGGCGTTTCGTGCTGTTGTTCACTTCGTCCAAAGTCACAGTGCCGATGACCATCGGCGCGCTGAAACCGGTCATAGTTTTGTCGCCGAATCTGGCTGGCCATCTTTCGGCTTCGGAATTTGACAGCGTCGTTGCGCACGAATTGGCGCACATCAGACGCTGGGATTACCTGACCAATCTCCTGCAACGGCTCGCACAAGCGTTTCTCTTTTTCCATCCGGCAGTCTGGTTCATCGGTCGGCAGTTGATGATCGAACGCGAACTGGCCTGCGACGATTGGGCTGTGAAAATGTGCGAACCGCGTCGTTACGCAAGCTGTCTGACCCGGCTTGTGGAAATGCTTGGCGACAGCCGCCCGCTGGCAGCCGCCGCCGGAATTCTGTTCGGAAAACACGTCATCTCAAGGAGGGTAGAAATGATTCTCAATCGTGAACGCAACGCAACGACTGCCGTGTCGAAATCGGCAGTGGCTTATGCAATTGGAATGGCGGCGTTGCTGGTGGCTGCTTGCAGTTTGCTGTCGCCGGTCGTCGCCGTGCCATTAGGCCAACAAAAAGCCAAGCAGCAAAAGAAAGAAGCGAAAGCTCCCGCGCCTGCTGTGGCGCAAACCGTTCCGCTGCCGCCATTGCCGCCGGAAGCTTTGCCAGCCGATTTGCTGATCGAAGCGGTTTTGGCCGACGCCGATTTGTTGGAAGCGCCCTTGCCTGTGTTGCCGCCGGATATGGCGGAACCAGTAATCGCTGCGCTGGATGAAGCCATGCTGACTGCTTTGATTCAGGATGCTCCGAAACCGGCGCAGGCTCCTGCGGCTCCGGGAACCGGAATCGGTGGCGGAGTTGGCGGTGGAATTTCTGGTGGAGTTGGTGGCGGAATTTTATCAACCGGGCCGATTGGCGGAGTCGCCTGGGCGCCAACGGCTACAAACTTTGGCGGCTGGGATCAAGACGACAAGAAGAAAACTCCCGCGATTCCCGAAACCGAATTGTTGAATCTGTTGGTGGACATCGTCAAAAAAGACAGTGACCCGAACGTCCGCAACGAAGCTCTGCAAGGCATTTATCGGCTGCGCAGCGAAGCCGCCAGCAACGCGCTAATTTCGCTTTACGATTCGATCACAGACCCGAAAGCCAAAGGCGAAATCATCGCTTACCTGCTCCGCCGCGAAGGCGACAACAGCAAAGCTGTGGCCAAGCTGACCCAAATCGCCAAGACCGAAACCAACGAAGAGTTGCGCAATCGCGCGATTCGCTATCTGGGCAACGTCAAAGGCGATGAAGGCGCAACCAACCTGATTCAGATTTACGACACCGTGCAGGACGCCAAAACCAAGCAGTACCTGATTCGCTCGCTGGCGTACAACAAGAGTCCCAAAGCGATTGAAAAACTGAAACAGATCGCCAAAAACGACACCGACCCGCAGGTTCGTTCATCGGCGATTCGCAGCCTGTACAGCATTGACAGCCGCTTGTACGTGGACACCATTCCGCCGGGACAACGCATCGGCATGGTGGAGTTCGACCGCGACCTTTTCGCGCCGCGCGCTTTTGAATTCGATGGCAAACATTTTGAGTTCGACTCCAAACAGTGGGAACAGATGCAGCGCGAATGGGAATTGAAGTGGAAAGCCAATCAAGACAAGTACAAAGAATTGATGGAAAAAATGCAGATCGAAGGTCTGGACAAACTGCGACTGGAAATGCCCAAGATCGAATTGAAGCTGAAGGAATTGAACGAAAAGCTGAAACTCGAAAAAGACGTGAATCTGATTTCGCCGACCGAAAGCCTGATTCGCAGCCAGATTTCACAACTGACAGCGCAATTGGCCGCCGTCAGCCGTAACAACGCCGGTTCATCCGCTCAACCGACGATTCAAGAAACGATCAGTTTGCTGAATTCGCTGCAACGCCAGTTGGGACGCACTCGCCCGGTTCGAGTCGTAGCGCCGCGCCCGACGATTGCGCCAAGCTCTCGCGCTACGCCGACGCCGCGTGCCACTCGTCAGGAAGAATCCGGTTCGGCAGGCGTCGCTGAAGCTCAATTGCGTTTGAAATTGGCTGAAGTAGAAGCACAACTTGAAACTCTGCGCTCACATTACACCGACACCAACCATAAAGTTGTCGAAACTCGCACATTGAAAAGCGCATTGGAAAGACAATTGGCGCAGGTTTCTTCGGCGCGATAACTTCTAACCCGCTCATCCAATCTGAAAATTTGACGCGCTCACGCGGACAGGCAGCCTCGACTTCCCTTCCGCCTCTGAGCGCATTCTTTTGCCTGGGAACGCCCGCGCCCTCGCGGGCAATCTTCGCAAGACGTTTGCCCGCGAGGGCGCGGGCGTTCCCAGCGAGGAGGAACTATGTCTCGCAAAGTTATATTGATCGTTGCAGTTCTGGCTTTTCTGCTGAGCTTCGCCGCCACTTACGCGCAGGACAAACCGAAACGCACCTACACCAAAGCCGAATTCGTCAATGTGGACGGCGGCAATCTCACTGACAAAATCGAACGCGCTTTTCGCCAGTTCAAATCGTCTGGACAAGGTGATTCGGTTTGGATTGCGTTTCACTTCCCTGCCCGCGAAGGTTCGTACATCGGCCCCTTCGCCGGAACGGTTTATTACGACGACGGCATTCGGCTGGAACGCAAAGACGACGTATCGCAAGCCGCCGTGTTTCTGCTGACCGATGCCAGCGGATCATCGCCCAACGTCAAGCGCGTCAAAACCATCAGCCTGAAAGAAGACTTCGTATTTGAAGATCGCATGGTTTATTGGCTGGGCAACGCCGACGCTAATCAAAGCTTGAATTACCTGTCCACGCTGGCCAAACAAGGCAAAGACGATAAGGAAAGCAAAGAACTGGCACGAGGCGCGATGCGCGCCATCGGCTGTCACGACAGTTCGCGCGCGGTTTCGATGTTGAAAGAATTTGCCGTTCAGGAATCGAACGTCGAATTGCAACGGTCGGCGGTGTCCAACCTGGCGCGGTTCCGAACCGCTGAAGGCACAGACGCTTTGATTTCGCTTTACGACAGCGCCAAAGACGATTCGATCAAAGATGAAATCATCGCCGGGTTGTCGCGTTCCAAAGAACGCCGCGCTGCCGACAAACTGCTGAACATCGCGCAAAACGATCCGAATCCGAAAATGCGCCGAAGCGCCGTTCGCAGAATTTCCACAGCCAACAGTTCGTCGGGCGTTTGGATCAACTGAAACTGAACGAACCCAATCAAGCCCTTACGATCGGGCTACTGACACTTTTGCAAAGCTTTGGCAATTCGACCATCCCCTCGGCGCGGATTGCCTTTGGAAAGGGGCGTTTCACCTGCGTCCCTTTCGTTATTTTCGCCAACACCTGATTGGAGCAATCTGTTTATAGCAACGGTGTGAGTTGTTTTTTCAAGCTCCATTAGATCAGTTTTCACTTTGGTGTGTGGGACAATTTGGAAAATTGTCCCACATTTACAGCTGATGTTACGCGATGGCAGATCAAATAAAGCGTTTGACAGTTTCTTCGTCCCGG
>CADECP010000072.1 GCA_902825875.1 uncultured Acidobacteriota bacterium | reverse complement strand
TCCTTCGAAGGCAAGCTAAACTTTCAACTCTTATCGCGCAACAGGTTTATTGTTTGTTGTTTCAACCTTTCCGCAAGGCACGACGAAAACAATCGCACTCGATTCGCTGAAAGATCAAAAAACGGTCAACGTGAAAGCCGAAACGGGCGAACATAAAGGCCGAAAAGCTTTGCGAGTGACCGACGATGCTCCGGCAACAGCGGGCGATGGAGACAGGCTGTTGGTTCTGACCGCGACCGATTTCAGCGACGGAATTATTGAGCTTGAACTGTCAGGGCAGGTGATGCCAAACGCTGGCGAAGGCGCTCGCGGGTTTGTCGGCGTAGCTTTTCGAGTCGCCGCTGACGCCGCGAAGTTTGAGTGCTTCTATTTGCGGCCAACCAACGGACGCGCGGAAGATCAAGTTCGCCGCAACCATTCGGTTCAATACATTTCCCACCCGGATTTCCCCTGGCACAAACTTCGCAAAGAGTTTCCTGAAAAATATGAAAGCTACGTTGATCTGGTTCCGGGCGAATGGACGAAAGTCAAAATCGAAGTTCGCGGTGCGAAAGCCAGGCTTTTTGTTCACGGAGCCTCTCAGCCGGTTTTGATCGTCAACGATCTGAAGCTGGGCGAATCGAAAGGCGCAATCGGGTTGTGGGTTGGGCCGGGGACTGTGGCTCACTTTTCCAACCTTCAAACTACTCAGTGAAGCGGCACTGAGTTACCAAATTTGCGACTGCTCAGGGACGGTAAGAGAGATAACGGAACAAACGGAAATAACGGAATAAACTGAAGTCCTTCTTTTCTTTTTTCCGTCTGTTCAGTTATTTCCGTTTGTTCCGTTATCTATTGAAGTCTTTCTGGACAAAAGCAATTCGATAGCCTGAGCAGTTACCCAAATTTTTCAGAAGAGGAGATTTCCAATGCAAACTTCGTCAACTCTGAAAGTTGTTCGCGGCGCTTGTCCGCACGATTGCCCGGACACATGCGCTCTGGTCACCACAGTCATGGACGGCAGCGCCATCAGCGTCAAAGGCGCAGAAGATCATCCGACGACCAACGGTTTTCTTTGCACAAAGGTCAATCGTTACCTGGAGCGAACTTACAGTCCGCAGCGAGTTTTGTATCCGATGAAGCGCGTTGGCGAAAAAGGCAAAGGCATTTTCCAGCGAATCACCTGGGATGAAGCTCTGGACACCATCGCCGCCAACTTCAAAGCCATCGCCACAGACAATCCCCAAGCCATTCAGCCGTACAGTTACGCCGGAACGATGGGATTGGTGCAGGGCGAATCAATGGATCGCCGCTTTTTTCATAAACTCGGAGCTTCGCTGCTGGAACGAACGATTTGCGCTTCCGCCGGAGCCGCCGGTTACAAAGCGACCATCGGTTTGAGCATGGGAACCGACCCGGAACGATTCAACGAAGCCAGGTTGATTTTGATTTGGGGATCGAACGTCATCACGTCGAATGTTCACCTGTGGCCGAAGATTCTGGAAGCCCAACGCAATGGCGCGCGCATCATCGCCATTGATCCTTATCGCAGTTTGACCGCCGAAAAATGCGATCAGCACATCGCGCCGCTGCCAGGAACCGATGGCGCACTGGCGCTGGCCATGATGCACGTCATCATCAAAGAAAACCTGATTGACGCTGATTACGTTGAAAAATACACGCTAGGTTTTGAACTGCTGCGCGAACGGGTGTTGGAGTATCCGCCGTCAAAAGTTGCCAAAATCACGGGACTCGACGAAGCCACAATCGTCAATTTGGCGCGCGAATATGCGACGACCAAACCTTCGATCATTCGGTTGAATTACGGCATGCAGCGTCACGCCGGAGGCGGCATGGCGGTTCGCACTGTGGCATGTTTGCCCGCGTTGATCGGAAGTTGGCGCGATGCGGCTGGCGGAATGCTGCTTTCGACTTCCGGCACGTTCGGTATGAACACGACGGCGCTGGCCAGACCCGATTTGATCTGGAACAGTCCGCGCACAATCAATATGTCCGCTATTGGCGATGCGCTGACCGGTTTTCAGCGCGTGCAGAGCTTCAATGCCAAGGGCGCGCCGACAGAAACACTGGAACCGCTCGATCCGCCGGTGCGCGCGATTTACGTCTACAACTCCAATCCCGTAGCCATCGCGCCCGATTCGCGCAAAGTCATCGCCGGATTCCAGCGCGATGACCTGTTCACCGTCGTTCACGAAATTTTCCAAACCGACACGGCGGATTACGCGGACATCCTGCTGCCCGCAACGACGCAGCTTGAACAGTGGGACGTTCATCGCGCTTACGGCCACCTGTATGTTTTGCTGAATCAACCTGCCATCGCACCCATTGGCGAAGCCAAACCCAACAGCGAAGTCTTCCGTTTGTTGGCCGAACGGATGGGATTTACTGACGACTGTTTCAAAGACTCCGACGAAGAGTTGATTCTTCAAGCTATCACCAGTCCGAACCCGCGCATGCAAGGCATCGCGCTGGAAGAGTTGAAGGAAAAAGGCTGGCAACGGTTGAACGTGCCCGAACGCTTTGCGCCCTTTGCCGAAGGCAATTTCCCGACGCCTTCCGGCAAATGCGAATTCTTCAGCGAAACCCTGGCCAAACAGGGAATTGATCCGTTGCCGGTTTACATCGCTCCGCGCGAAACCGTGCAGGATGCGCCGCAACTGGCCCGGAAATATCCGCTGGCCGTGATTTCTCCGCCCGCGCACAACTTCCTGAATTCGAGCTTTGCGAATCTGCCCAGTTTTGTGAAGGCCGAAAAAGAACCGCACCTGGATATTCACCCGAACGATGCCGGATTGCGCGGCATCAAAGACGGCGACCGCGTCCGCATCTTCAACGACCGCGGCGAATTTCACGCCAAAGCCCGCGTCACCGACAAAGCCCGTTCCGGCGTCGTTGTCGCATTGTCGGTCTGGTGGAAGAAACTGACCTCTGACGGCTGCAACGCCAACGACGTGACTTCGCAAGGGCTGACCGATTTGGGAGCGGCGGCCACGTTTTATGATTCGTTGGTAGAAATAGAAAAGTTGTGGTAAAAACCGCCCGTGCCCTTAAGCTTGTTCATTAGTTCGACTATTAACATCAAATGGGGCACCTTATATGACGGCCATTGAAACCATCACTCAAGCTATTCGTAACCGAGATGCCAGAAATGTCTTGCATTTAATGTTTAAGGAAAATTCGCCGATCCTCAAGCCGGGATTCAGAACAGAAAACGATCTATGGGATTTTAAGTCTGATTGCCCAAGACCGGGCCGTGATGAGCTATATATTTGGGCTCATATAGCCAAAGATGTCCTTGCTTTTCATAATAATAAAGGCGGGGTTTTGATTTTCGGAATAGATGATAAAGATTATTCTTTTGGCGGTGCAAAGCAACGCTTGGATAGCAAATTATTCAATGACCAGCTTCACAAATTTCTCAGCGACAGAATTTGGGTTGATTTTTATCGGGAGTTTATCTTTGACAATCAAAGGTATCTCGGAATGGCGCTAATTCCTCCAAGAGGGCCAAGATTTGAAAAGTTTGAGTCCGATGCTCCACTAATGAATAACCGAAGGCTTTTTAGTAAAGGTGAATCCGCCATCCGAGAAGGGGACTCAAGTCGGATATTAAAAAAAGAGGAAGTGGACGCATATGTAAGAAAGCTTGCCAGCCCAACATATGGTCAACCATATGTCATAGATGAGCTTTACTATCGAATACTGACTCCTGAATACGCTAAGTTTATAGAGAGGCTCAACCCTTGCAGACAAGTCGAGGACGCTTTTCGTGACCCCCGGGCAATGGTTACTTCTATTATTGATATTGGCGGTGCAGGTAAAACAGCTTTGGCAACTTGGGCAGTTTTGAGAGCTTATGAACGGGGCGACTTTACATTTATAGCCTCAATTACTGCTAAAGATAGGGAACTCACGTCAAAGGGGATTGAATCCTTATCACCAACCTTGACAAGTTTTGAATCATTACTTGATGCGGTTCTAGATGTGCTGGATGAACAAGCTGTTAAATTCGAGCCTCTTGATGATAAGAAGCTGAAGGTCAGGCGTCTGATCGAGAGAAGTGAAGGGTTACTTTATGTAGATAATTTAGAAACTATTGACGATGTTCGTATAGTTGAATTTCTGGATGACTTGCCGCTTGGTGTTAGAGCTGTCGTTACATCTCGCCGCCCTGTTGTAAAAGTATCGGTTAGGCCTGTAGAGCTTGGCAGATTTTCTGATAAGGAGATGATTGACTTTATCAATTCTTTTCAGGATCAATCCGGACTGGGGTACATTGCTGATTTGAAAGAAGATCAGAAGCTCAGAATAGGAAGATATTGCGATTCTATTCCTTTAGCTATTAAATGGGTATTGACAAGATCACAGTCTGCACAAGAATCGCTCAAATTAGTGGAAGGACTTACTGGGAAAGGCCATAAAGGAGATAGGCTTTTAGAATTTTGTTTTCGCAGAGTTTTTGATTCAATGATAAGCGAAGAGCGAAAAGCACTTCAGGTACTTTCAATTTTACAGCGACCGATGCCAGCAGAGGCATTGATGTTTGGTGCGCGTTTAGAGGCGAGAGATTTTGAATATATTGTCGATTCTCTCGTAGAAAATTCTTTAGTCCAGAGATACTTTAATCGAGCGACTAACGACTACGATTACCAACTTCCGCCTATGGTTCGAGAGTTTGTTTATAAACAAGTGCTAGAACAACAAGGAGAAGAGCAGTCAATAAGGACGCGATTGAAAAGCTGGTTTGAAGCCCTTGATGTTTCGGATTCTGAGCAACGCTTGGTTACGAGAGATATTCGTCAAGGCAAGGAATCGCCCGATCAGGCCTTGTTGGATTTGGCAATTAAGGCTGAGAGTGGCGGAGACTATCAAGGTGCGGAGAAACTTTATACTAGAGCACTGAACCGCAATCCTAGAAGTTGGCAAGCTGCAAAATCCCTCGGAGAGCTTTATCGTCATAAGCTAGTGAACGCTATTGCCGCAATGAGATGTTATGAACAGGCGGCGGCTAATGCTCCTGAAAAAGGGCCAGACAAAGCTCGAATTTATAGAGAGTGGGGGATGCTTTTAGCTGACTCAGGCGCACCTGAGTCGACAGACTTAGCAATCGAGAAATTTAGAGTAGCATTAATAGATGCTCCTGATGATAGGGTAACGAGATGTAAGCTTGCACAGATGCTTGATCGTAAAGGGATGTATGATGATGTCATTAAACTGGTGGGAACTCTGGTAGACCATTCAGACCCAAAAACAAGAGATATTGCCAGAAGCCTGTTAGCGAAAGCATACAATCGTTCGGGAGAATGGCTTAAATCTGCTGAACTTCGCCTAAGCTAACGAGCTATCTATTCCAAATCATCGAAGAGACAGTCGGATTGGATCAAGCATCTCAAAGTGTTTGCGGAGGTGAATTAGTATGGTACTCAAAAACTACATCTCTGAACCTGACGAATTTTTTGCAGAAACTCAAATTCAACGCCTGTCGGAATTGAATAATCGCAGACAATTGGCTTTAGGTGTAGGAAGCGATTTACCTGCCGAAGAACAAGCTGAGTTGGAATACTTGGTGAATGCTGAGCTTGAAGCTTCAGCCCGCCGTGCTGAGGCGATATTTAGACAACGCGGCGGCAATCAAGAATGATGAAAGTTGTTTCCGCTTTGTTTTATCTATTCGCGGCGCTGGCTATCGGCTGTCAGTCAGGCGAAACGAATTCAGCCACCTCTCAAGCCTCAAACAGAAACTCTACAGGCAGTCCTTTCGACGATTTTCTACAAACGGATATTGCGCCTGCTGACGGATTCGACTTTCCGTTTGGCGATGCTGACGGCAAGGGGTCATATACCGACAAGGCGACGGGAAAGACTCACAATGGTTGGTACGCCGCGACGAAGTTTGGCGAAAGCTACAGTTTGGGCATTCATCCCGGCGAAGATTGGAATGGAAATGGCGGTGGCAATACCGATTTCGGCCAGCCTGTGTTTGCTGTGGCCAATGGGCGAGTCGTGTTTGCCGAACAAGCCGGGCAGCCGTGGGGAAATGTCGTCGTCATCGAACACGTCTTTTATGAAAACCATCAGCAGCGGCGGATTCGGTCGCTGTACGCTCACCTGCAAACGTTGACGGTCAAAGCTGGTGAAGCGGTCAAGCGGCGGCAGCAAGTCGGAACCATCGGCCAGGACCCGCAGAAAACGTTTGGCGCGCATCTGCATTTAGAATTGCGTTGGGATGAATCGCTTGCGCCGACGTACTGGCCTTCGTCCAACGGCAAAGACTTGAAATGGGTGCGCGAACATTACGCCGAACCGTCGAGCTTTATTGCCGCGCATCGCCAGTTGTTCGTGCCTCAAGAAGAAGCGACGCTGGTTTTGGTGGATCAGGAAAGTTACAAGATGCGGTTGTACGAGCGCGGCAAACTGCGTGGCGAATACGACATCAGCCTGGGACAGGGCAAAGGCCAAAAGCGCGTGCAGGGCGACAACAAAACTCCGAAGGGCATGTATTTCGTGCTGAACAAACATCGTGGAAAATTCGACGGCGCTTACGGAGAGTTTTACGGCGGCCACTGGATCAAGGTGAATTATCCGAATCGTTACGATGCCGAACGTGGGCGCGCAGAAGGTTTGATTTCGGCACAACAACAATCTGCGATTGCCGCCAACTGGCAGCAGCGCAAAGCTACGCTGGAAAACACTCGGCTGGGTGGCGGCATAGGCTTTCACGGTTGGGCGCAGGAATGGCCAAACGACGGCCCGCGCCATCTGTCGTGGGGCTGCGTGGTGATGCACATTTACGACATCCGCAAAGTTTTCGATCAGATTCCGCCGGGCGCTATGGTGGTGATATTCTGACGCTGCAAAAAGATTTATCCACAAAGGACACGAAGAAGCACGAAGCGAGCAAAAGGCTTTGGTTTCGTCGTGAGCCTTCGTGTTCTTCGTGGATAAAGAATGTCCTGCTCAGTCGAGCAATTTCAACCAACAAGGAAAGAAACAAGTGAGCAAACAAAACTCTGCTGGAATTCCGCTCCGCGCTTTGGGACGCACGGGCGTGGACGTCACCGCGATTGGTTTGGGCGGCTATCATCTGGGAATCCTGAACGACGACGAAGAAGCCGTTCGGCTGGTTCACGAAGCGATTGATGCAGGCATCACCTTCATGGACAACGCCTGGGAATATCACGACGGGCGCAGCGAAGAGTTGATGGGACGCGCCATCGCCGACCGACGTCAGGAAGTGTTTTTGATGTCCAAAGTTTGCACGCACGGACGCGACCGCCATGAAGCGATGCGCCAGTTAGAAGATTCGCTGCGGCGATTGAAAACCGATTACCTGGACCTGTGGCAGGTTCACGAAGTCGTTTACGAAAACGACCCGGAATTGCATTTCGCTCCCGGCGGCGTGATCGAAGCGCTGGAGCAGGCCAAACAGGAAGGCAAAGTTCGGTTCATCGGCTTCACCGGCCACAAAAGCGCAGAGATTCATCTGAAGATGCTGGCGTACGAATATCCATTTGACGCTTGTCAGATGCCGTTGAACGCGCTGGACGGAACCTTTCGCAGCTTCGAACAGAAAGTCCTGCCGGAATTGGAACGGCAGTCCATTGCAGCCATCGGAATGAAAAGCATGGGCGGTTCAGGCGCGATGGTGAAAGCCGGAGTGCTGACCGCCGAAGAAGCGTTGCGCTACGCGATGAGCTTGCCGGTGGCGACGACGATCAGTGGTTTTTTGTCGTCGGCGACGCTTCAACAAAATCTGGCGGTTGCGCGCAACTTCCAGCCGATGACTGCTGGCGAAATGCAGGCATTGCGAATGCGCTGCGCCAAAGCGGGCGACGATGGACGGTACGAACTTTACAAAGTCACAGCCAAACACGAAGGGCCAATTGGTCGCGCACAGCATGGGTTCCCAACTTTTGAAGAAGTGAGAGGCTAATTTTACCAGGAGGAATTTCGATGGCTGAAACGCGCACTCGTGATCTGTGGGACAAGATAGACATTCTGGCCAAGATCATGACGCCGGTTGTGCTGTTTACGTTTGGCACGCTGTACAACATGCACCAGACCAAGATTAACGAAGCGCAAAAGGCTTCGGATCGTGTGGCGTCGCTGGTCAAAAGCTTAAGCAGTCAGAATATCGAAGAGCGAAAAACGGCTTTGGCTTTATTGAACTATGAAAAGTCCAAACACCCCGGAGCCGTGCCGGATGATTTGCTGACCAACATATTGCCTGCATTGGTTCAGCTTGCGAAGACAGAAAGAAATGCCGATGTCGCCAAGACTGCCGAGAAGCTGGCGAATGACGTGGTCGCAAACGTAGAGCCAGGTTTGGTGACAGCGGTTCAGAATCAAGTGGCCGAAAATCCGGGACGAATTTTCACGCACATTGTGGATGAAGGGCAGCGCAGCGATGCCCGACGAATTGCTGGCCGGTTTGAAGATAAAGGCTATTACGTGCCGGTTTCGGAAAAAGTAGCTGTGGTTCCGGCAGTCACTGAAGTGCGTTTTTTTCACAGCGAAGAAGCCCAGGAAGCGGCAGAACTGGCAACCATGTTGCAAAGCCTCGGCGTGGCCGAAGCCAAAGTGAGCGATCATTCCCGCTCTAAAAACGCTTCGCGCGTGCGAAAACGAACCTTCGAGATTTGGTTTAGTTCAAAATCGCTGCGCCAGCCTTTGCCGAATAACGCGACTCCACGTACTGGTTCAGAATCTCAATAAAGTCCGGCACGATGGCAGCGCCTTTCAGCGTTGTGCGTAATTTGCCATCCACGTAAACCGGCGCGCGCGGTTCTTCGCCTGTGCCGGGCAGGCTGATGCCGATATTGGCGTGTTTGGATTCGCCGGGGCCGTTGACGACGCAACCCATGACGGCAACTTTCATGTCTTCGACTCCGACAAGCTGGCCACGCCAAACAGGCATTTGCGCGCGCAGGTAATTGCCTATGTCTTCAGCCATCTCCTGAAACAACGTGCTGGTCGTTCGCCCGCAGCCGGGACAGGCAGTGACTTGCGGCGTGAAGCTGCGAATGCCGAGCGATTGCAAAATCTGTTGAGCGACGATCACTTCTTCCGTGCGCGAAGCGTTTGGCGCGGGCGTCAAGCTGACGCGAATCGTGTCGCCGATGCCTTCCTGCAACAAAATCGCCATCGCCGCTGAACTGGCGACGATTCCTTTGGCTCCCATTCCAGCTTCGGTCAAACCCAAGTGCAAAGCGTAATCGCCTCGCCGAGCCATTTCACGGTACACGTCCACCAAATCCTGCACGTCGGAACATTTGGCGCTGAGAATGATGCGTTCGCGCGGCATGCCGTAACTTTCGGCCATCTCTGCGGAATCAATCGCGCTTCGAACAATGGCCTCTTTCATCACGTCTTTGGCGTCCAGCGGCTGAGCTAACTTAGCGTTTTCGTCCATTAGCCGAGCCAGTAAGGCTTGATCCAGCGATCCCCAGTTGACGCCAATGCGAACCGGTTTTTCGTTTTCCAGCGCGACATCAATCATCTGTTTGAAGTTGTCGTCGTGGCGTTTGCCTGCGCCGACGTTGCCGGGATTGATGCGGTATTTGGCCAGCGCGCGCGCGCAATCTTTGAACTCGGTCAGCAGAATGTGGCCGTTGTAGTGAAAGTCTCCGATGATCGGCGTGGTGTGTCCGGCGTCGCGCACGCGGGCGGCGATTTCCGGCACAGCAGCGGCGGCTTCCTTGTTGTTGACGGTGATGCGAACCAGTTCTGAACCGGCTTCGGCAAGTTCGATGATCTGTTTGGCGGTGGCGACGGCGTCGGCAGTGTCGGTGTTGGTCATGGATTGCACGACGACGGCATTACAACCTCCGACGTGAACACCTCCGACATTGACGGCGACTGAAATTCTGCGATTGATCTTGGGCATAAAGTTTCGTTTGAAGTTGGTGAGTGCGAAAGAAGCCGGATTTTAGGGGACGAGTTTCGGCTTCGCAAACTTCGGGCAAGTTCAACGTATGACGATGCGAACTGGATTTGTCTGTTTGCCGTCCGCCGTTATCACAACGTCAACTTCGCCACGCCCAACCAAACTGCGCGGGATTCGCAGGTTCACCTGATCTACGCCAATGAACGAGCTTGGGCCGGAAAACAGCACTTCGCTGCCTGCGCCGCCGATCAACGCCGAAGCGTTCAACCGCAGTCGAATGCCCGTTCCGAAAGCAATCAAAAACATCTGGTCGGTTTCCGGCCCAAGGTCAATCGGCACGGCGACGATTTGATTTGTCGCCGAATCGAATCGCGTGATCGGTTCAAAAGTTTGCTGGCCGTTGCGAACTCGCAAAGCGACAGCCGACGCAAAGCCTTTGCCCGAAGCATCGGCGGAAAACATTCCCGGAGCCGTCGTGACAACCTGTACCGATCCGCGCGAAATCTGTCCGGTGCTGTTGGTAATCGTGATGGTTGCCGGACCTGCCGGAGTGCCGGGAGTTATCTGGTAATTGATTTGAGTTGGAGAAACGAAAAACAACGGCGCTAATCGTTCCGTGTCGTTGATGTCCCGAATCGTCACAGTTGTTCCGGCCAGAGTTGTCGGCAGCGGAGTCGTGTTGGCGACTTCCAAATTTGCTGCAAGGTTTGTCCCAAACGCTGAAACAATGGATTCGGACGCGAGTTGCGGCCCCAAAAAACTGGCTGCGGAAACGCTGGTGACAGCTACGGAGTTTCCGGCTTCACCGATCTTTGAGATGAAAACATCGGCTGCGCCATTCAACGTGCGTTGTTTGGGATTGGCAGTGGGAAATCCGGGCGAAGCCGTCAAACCGGTGACGAACGCATTGCCGTTGATGTCTGTCGCAATGCCCAATCCGATTTCAATGTTGTCGCCGCCCAAAAACGTTGAGCTAAGCAACGTGCCCGCCGGATTCAGTTTGACGATGAACGCATCCGGGCAAGTCCCGGTGTCGCACTGCCCGCCGCCGATTCGCGGTTGCACAGGATTTAGCGTAGGGAAATCTGGGGAGTCGGTCATGCCGACGACGTAAGCATTGCCCGTTGCATCAACGGCGATTGAATTGGAACTGTAAGCTTGGCCAATGATCGAAAGGATCGAAAATTGGAAGTGAAAGAAATTTTCCAGGCCGCTGCCGCCCAGATAAGTCGAGTAAACAATCGCTCCCGCCGGATCAAACTTGGTCAGAAAAGCTTCGGTATTGCTGTACGAAGTGCGAATCGGATTTTTGAGCGGAAAGTCCGGCGACAAGGTTGTGCCGGTGACAAAGGTGTTGCCAGCGGCATCTATCGCTACGCCGTTGCTGACATCAATCGGATTGTTTTCGGCTTTGCCACCCAGATAAGTCGAAAAGATGAACGATGAACCATCCGCCGACAGTTTGGTGACGTAAGCGTCGAAACAAGTATCCGGTTCGTCGCAGGTTCCGCCGAAGTTGGCTTGTGCGGCGTTTCGTGTCGGGAAATTGGCGGAACTTGTCGAACCTGTGATGACGGCTCGGCCATTGGCGTCAACCGCGATGCCAGCGCCAGTGTCGAAACGGTTGCCGCCCAAATAGCTCGCATACTGCAATTCGTTTCCGTTGGAGTTGAATTTGGCGACAAACGCATCCGGGCAAGGAATTGTGTCTTCTCCGAGTCGGCAATTGCCCCCGCCCGAAGCGGGCTGAATCGGATTTCGAGTCGGCAAATCTGTCGAACCGGCCGTCGTTCCGCAGATGTAAACATTGCCTGCCGAGTCAACGGCGACGCCTGTGCCGGATTCAAATCCGCTGCCGCCGAAATACGTCGAATAAATCAGCGACGAACCGTCCGGGCTGAGCTTGGCCAGAAAAGCGTCAAAAGCTTTCAGCGAGTTTTGAAACGGCCTGACGGTGGGGAAGTTGGCGGAAAAAGTCGAACCGGTGACATAAGCATTGCCGGCAGCGTCGGCAATAATGCTGCTGCCGGTGTCGGCGTCATCGCCACCAAGATAAGTCGAGTAAATGAACCCTCCGCCCGAAGGATTCAGTTTGACGACAAACACATCCGGGCACAGCCGTTCGCCGCAATTGCTGCTGCTGCGAAAATCTTTCTGCAACGCGCGTTCGGTTGGAAAGTCAATCGCGTCGGTGAAACCTGTCACGTAAGCATTGCCCGCTGCATCAATGGCGATGTCGGTTCCCGAATCGAAATCGCTGCCGCTACCCAAAAAAGTCGAATAAACCAGAATCGGATCAATCACCAACGGCAGGCGTGCATCGTAATCGCCAAGTTCAAAACTGATTTGTTGATTGTCTGCCGAAAGACGGTAATGCGATTCGACCGTGCGGCGTTGGCCGTTCGTTTCCTGATAAACCAGTGGGCGTTTTTGGCGAATGGTTCCTTCGGTGGTGTGCAGCAACAAATCGCCCGTGTCGTCGAGTTGAATCTTGTCTGTGCCGCCGAACGCCAGTTTGATTATTGAAGGATCAGTTCCGGGAGCGACAACAAAATCGTATTCCAATTGGCGTTGGTTGCCGTACCAAACCAAATCAACACCCGGATAGACCGAACGCTGTTTGACGCGGCCAAAAGTTTTGATGCCGGTTCGCCATTGAGCAGGTTCGTTGCCGAAAAGGTAATTGACCTGACCCGACAGCGGTTCCATTGCTTCGATTTCAGTCGTCGCGTTTGCATCAAGCAATTTCAAGCTGACGGTTGCCGAAGATTTTGCCGAACCGTTGGAGTTACGCTGCGTCATCCTCAATCTGGTTTCAGCGGCGGACAAAATCATGCTGAAACCTTGTCCGCGTGCAACATACGAACCTGATTGGTCGAATTGCTGCGGCTCGAATCTGATCGGCAATTGCCAGTAATCGCGTTTGGCCAGGGAGATGGCATCCTGTTTCGTTGTGGAAGAACGATGGTCGTTCGACAACGACAACCAACCGAGCAATAAGGTCAGCAGCAAGCTCGACATAAATACGATGACGGATTGAAGACGAACAGATTGGCGCATGATTTTGACTCCTTTTTCAACAGCTTGAACGTGCAAACTTACGACGAAAGAGTGCGCCCGGTTTGTCAAATTCGCAATCAAATTACCCGCCGAAGATTTGGTTGACCCTGTGAAAGCGTGTCGGATACACTCCATTTGCAACCCAACGGACGCGCCTCACTTTCTCTGACAATGCGCCTGACCTCACTAAGTCGAGTTACATTTTGTAATGTGCGTCCTGCTTTATTGTCCCGCCAACCATCAACCCGTAGGTGGTTTGGAGTTCTGAAATTCGATGCGAATTTTGCTTCCCATTTGTTCGTTGTTTGTGTTCGACAGCCTGCTGCGGTTTGTGTTGTTGTGTTTGCGTGTGTTGAAGCGCGGGAAAAACAATTTCGCCAGCGAGCAATCAATCACGGGTTGCATTGTGTTGATTGCGGCTCACGACGAAGCAGGAACAATCGGGGCGACGGTTGAGGCGTTGAAAATTCATCTGGAAGAATGGCCGGACAGCACTTTGTGCGTAGTCGCTGATCGCTGCACCGATGTGACGTTTGCCGAAGCCGCCGCCGCCGGAGCCGAAGTTTTCGTTCGCACTGACGGACAGCTTGGCAAAGGCGCCGTCGTCGCCTGGTGGTTGCGGCATCACGAACCGATATGGCGAGCGAAATCAGCCATCGTGATTTTGGACGCTGATACGCGCATTGCCGATGGCGCGCTGAGCGCGTTGAAACAAGCGATGATGAATGGAGCGGACGCGGTTCAGGCGTTTGTGGCTCCGGACGCCACGACCAACTCCGGACGTTTGGCCGGTTGGTCTGAAGTGTTGATGCAACGAATTGACGACGAAGCCAGGCGGCGTTGCGGTTGGTCGGTTCCGTTGCGCGGAACCGGAATGGCATTTCGATGCGAACTATTGGCTGAACTCGCGCCGCGTTTGCACACTTACGCCGAAGATTTGGAATTGGACGTGATTCTGGCCGCTCGCCGGGCGAAGGTCGCGTTCGTCCCCGAAGCTACGATCTTTGATCCGAAACCACAGCAAGCCGACGGCGCGTCGCGGCAACGCGCTCGCTGGTTGCAAGGCCAGTTGCAGGTGCTGCGGGATTACAAAAGAGAATTTGTTCAGGCCTTGCTGACCGGCGGAGCGGGCGCGTGGTTTTTGCTCTGGCTGTTGATGCTTCGCCCGAAGATTCTGTTCATCGGATTGCGAGTTTTGTTATTGGCAACAGGCTTGTTGATTCAATACCAACCGCTGATTTGGATGGCGTTGGCTGGTTTGGCGATGGACGTTGCTTATTATTTGGCAGGCGCGACGCTGGTGGACAATCCGCGAAGATATTTGCTCGATCTGCTTTCAGTTCCCAGATTTGCATTGATGTGGTTTTACAGTTTCGGAACTGCTCTGATTCGCCGCAGAGTTTGGCTAAAGGCCGGGCGATAACTGATAACGACGGATAAACGGATTTATCATCCCAACTAGACACACCAAGTACCATGAAGATTCTTTTTCCATACCTTGCGCGTTGGCGGTCGGCCAATCGCAGCCGTTACCACCAATTGCTGACTCATTTGTGCGAATTCGGCCATCAAGTGTACGTGCTGACCGCTCCGCCGATGGCATTGAACGACATCAGCGCCAACGATCTGATTTCAAGCGATAACGAATTGCCAAGCGGTTTGACCATCAACGAACTGGAAGCTCCGCAGGCGCTGCGTTCGTTCTGGCGAATGCCTGTGCGCCGTTCCAAGTTGTTAAAGAAAGGTCTGGTTTCCATCACCTCGCTCAATCAAATTAGCCGGTTTGTGGATAAAGAACAGATTGACGTGTTGTTGCTGTACAACCTGCCGCAAGCGCCGCTGTTGAATTTGGTGGACTGCCACACGCATTTCGATCTGGCGGACGATCTGGTGGCGATGATGGAAGTCGAACTTGGCGTGATCGCCAAGATGGGAATGATGACCGCCGCCAACGTTGTTCAGAATCACATGCTGGCCAAAGCGGCGACGGTGACGGTTGCTTCCAGCGTGTTGGAAGAGCGAATTGATCGCCGCGTGTTGATGCTGCCGAATGGTGCGGATGTCGAAGAGTTGGATCAAGTGGATGATTCCGCGTGGCGCGAACAACGCAATGGTCCAACAGTTGGATTTGTCGGCGCGTTTGAATACTGGGTGAATTTCGAATTGGTGTTGAAAGCGGCTCAGCGATTGCCGCACGTGACGTTTTTGCTGGTGGGGAGTGGCCGTCGGCTGACCGACATCAAACGAATGATTGCCGAACTGGATTTGGACAACGTAGTGCTGACCGGTGCGAAACCTTACCGCGAAGCCATGAGTTACGTCGCCGGAATGGACGTTTGCCTGTTGCCGTTTACCAAAGACGCTGTGTCGGATGGTTCCTGCCCGCTGAAACTTTTTGAATACGCCGCGCTGCGGAAACCCATTGTCAGCACATTCACGCACGAAGTGGCGCGCATCGGACAAGGCTGGATTTCCTTTGCCGACGATGAAGCAGATTTTGTCGCTGCGATTGAATCTTTGTTGGCCGACCGCCGAGCCGCTTCTCACGCTGGCGAAGCCGGGCGGGCGATGGTCGAACAGCTTTACAACTGGCCGAACCTGACTCGCCAATTTGAAGAACTGCTGGTCAAACGTACCGTGCCGAGTTTTGAAACCGCCGCCGCTCGCCGCTCGGTGCTGGAAGCTTTGAACTCGAACTTTTAACGACTGCCAAAAGCTGTAAAACGCGAAAAGCGCCGGAAGAAGGATTCGCAATCTTTCTTCCGGCGCTTTTGATGTTTGAGCGAATGTCAGGTTACTGCTTCGGATTTCTGCTGGACAATCGTTTGTAGTATTCGTCCACCAGTTTGCGATAGCCCGCCGGAGCCGCGCCTTCGTCGCCCAGCCTCAGCCGATTGGTTCCCAGCTTGGCCTGAACTCGCTTGCTCAGTTCCATTTCGATGCTGCGGAGCGGTTCGATCACCTGATCTTTCAACAGCAACGCCGTTTGCATATCGTCACGGTTGATGGCGTCGTTGGCCTGACGCAAGCCTTGAATCGCCTGATCCAGTCCGCGAGCCAGGTCACGGTCTTTGCCCAAATCGCGGCGAATTGCTTCAGCGTCTTTCAGAAACTCACGCAACTCAGAGCCAATTTGCCGTTGGCCGGAACTGCGAATCGGGCCACCTCCGGAATTAGCTTGCAGGTTTTGATTGCTTGGCGATTGCTGGCCATTCGGGGTGCTGTTGCGATTGCCGCCTGATTGACCGCCGCCTTGTTGGCCCTGTTGGCCCTGTTGGCCTTGCTGACCTTGTTGTCCTTGCTGACCCTGCTGACCTTGTTGTCCCTGCTGGCCTCCTTGTTGGCCTTGTTGACCACGTTGTCCTTGCTGCC
>CADECP010000071.1 GCA_902825875.1 uncultured Acidobacteriota bacterium | reverse complement strand
ATGAAACGACAACGATAAAAGCGGTTCTGAGTGATGACGATTTGAGCAGACGCATGCATTCCTCCGTGACGGAAACCGGATTCCGCAACCTGACGGGAAGTTAAACAACCTGATTTGAAAAGATGGAAATAACGTGTGGCTGACCAAGTTGAGATTTAGGCGAAACTCAGTCACGAATAGAGTGGCAACGTGTGCGTGTTAAATGAATTGTGTTACTTTTCTTGTTTGACCGCTTACTACTTCGGAAAGAAGCAGCGCGCGGAATATGCTACCGATTAGAACAACCTGTCAAGCACTATTTTCAAGTTTTGTAATTTTTTTATGTGGCGAGCTTTTCAATTTGAATACCGGTAGGCCATCAACAAGTCACGGTTTTTTTGGTCGAGGCTTTAGTTGTCGGGGCAATCAGTTTTAGACTTGATTAGGCAATCCGACGATCTAGGCTAAACCGTTTGCAGGCTGGAGTTTCTTTTAATAACCGTTGCCCGGCTGGACAAATTCAGCATCAAACGTTCCAATTGCGGTGAAGGCGAAAATTTATGAGCAAACAAACAAACAAACGAAAACGCGGCGGCAAACAGATGGTTTCGCCGGAAAGCGGGCGACGGAAATTCATTTTGCTCGGTGCAGGTGCATTGGCTGCGGCAGGCGCCGGAGCCGCAGGTTACAAATTCGGCTGGTTTGGGGCCTCGGCCTCTTACGAACGCGCGCTGGCGGCGGCGAACCAAATGTTGGAACAGCGCGCGCGCGAAATCGGTAACGCTTCGGTGTTGATTCACGCCGTGCGCGGCTTGGGCAAGAACTTCAAATTGGCGGACGGTTCCAGCGCCGTCGAACATTTATGTTCGCGGTACGCGGCGGACAAAGAGGTCAACGGCAAACGTTACGTGTATTTCAAACGCGACGCCGAAGTTCACGAAAACAGTTTTCTGAAAACTTTTCTGGAAGCCGGAGTCAGTCCAACTCAACCGGTGACGGTCGGCGCGACGCGGTACACGCTGGCTGACGTGGCCGAAAGCGGCAAATCGCTGTTTCGCTGCGATGCGCTGGATTTGTACAAGTTCGACGCCAACGAATTTCGCTATGATTCGAATTACAAAGAACCGCAAGGACAACCGGCTGGCGGCAAAGGCGAGTTGGTTCACGAACATTTGCCGTGGGGGCTGATCGCGTTTTCGATCCTGATGAAACCGGGCGAAGCGTATTGGACGAATGCTTATGGCGAAGCGTTAAATCTGCCCATCATCGCCGACCGCAGTCTGGCGGAATACGAAACCACTTGCGCGTTGGGCGAACGCGAACTGAAAGCCGAACGAACCGCTCCGCCGAATTTCCGCGACGCGATCAAAAAATACAGTTGTTTCGGGTTGCATTCGGTCTATGGATTTTTGTCGTTGGTCAGGCACGGTTACACGAACAACAATTTGCCAGAGCGCGCCAATCGCATGCTGGATTTGCTGACCTACCGTTTGAAAGGCGATGCCGAAGCCATCAATGCTGAATATGCCGCCGCCGGAGCCAATGCTCCGAAAGAACAGGTCGAAGCCTTTCGCGTGCGTGCGCTGGTCAAACATTACGGCCACGCTTTCGAAGCGATCAATTACGCCAAGCTGCACAAACTGACCAACTTCACCGCCGACCAGCAACGCCGCATCAGCGACGCTGAGCAGTCGTTTTATGACAGTTTGGTCACGATGCAATCGCTGGATTGGGCGATGATGAAAAACACGCTCGGCGAAAAATTCGTCAGCGACATTGTCATTGCCCTCGGCCACGCCGCGCGCGCGTTGAAATTGCTGACTCCGCAAAATCCCGACACCGTAGCTTGAGCGCGGGCAGGCCTGCGCCTCGCTGGCAAAAACCTTAAAGGAACATTTGCTCGCGTGGGTGCGAGCGTACCAACCGACGATGAACGATGCCGCTTCCAAAATGATGGCCGCGCTGTTTGCCGAAGACGAAGTGTTGTCGGTCAGCGAACTGACCGAACGCATCAAAGATCATTTGGAAAGCGAATTCTTTGCGCTCACCGTTCAGGGCGAAATTTCCAACTACAAAAATCATCACTCCGGCCATTGGTACTTCACGCTGAAAGACGCCGATGCACAGCTTCGCGGAGTCTTCTTTCGCCAATGGAATCGTCTGATGCGCTTCGAGCCGGAAAACGGTCTGGAAGTTCGCGTTCGCGGACGGCTGTCGGTGTATGAACCGCGCGGCGAATACCAGATAGTCGTCGAAACGATGGAACCGGTTGGCGTGGGCGCATTGCAACTGGCGTTTGAGCAGCAAGTCAAAAAGCTGGCTGCCGAAGGATTGTTCGACGAAGCTCGCAAACGTCCATTGCCGATGTTGCCGAAACGAATAGGAATCGTAACTTCGCCAGTGGGCGCTGCGTTGCAGGACATGCTGCACATTCTGGAACGACGCAACCGCGGCGTTCACGTGCTGGTCACGCCGGTCAAAGTGCAGGGCACGGGAGCGGCGCACGAAATCGCCGATGCGATTCGATTGCTGAACCGGCATTCCGAAAAATCCGGGCAGAACATTGACGTCATCATCATCGGACGCGGTGGCGGTTCGATGGAAGATTTGTGGGCGTTCAACGAAGAGCAGGTTGCGCGCGCCATTTTCGATTCCAAAATTCCTGTGGTGTCGGCTGTCGGCCACGAAACCGATTTCACGATTGCCGATCTGGTGGCGGATTTGCGCGCGCCGACGCCTTCTGCGGCGGCGGAACTGGTTACGCGCGAAGCCAGCGAACTGGCGGCGCGGGTGGAATCATTGCAGGCGAGTTTGCAGCGCGCGATTAACTATTACCTGTTGCAGCGTCGTTCGGAACTGCGCGATTTGATCGAAAGTCGCGGCTTTGCCAACACGGTCAGTTCTATTGTTTCGACGGCTGCGCGGTGTAGGGAATTGGAATCGCGCGTGGTGGAATCGCTTCGCGTCGGGTTGCATAAAACGCGGCAACGATTGCACGAAGCGCAAACTCGTTTGGCGGCGACCGATCTGCGCGCGCCGCTGACGATCAAAACGGCAAAGGTCGGACATTTGGAACAGCGGCTCAATTCAGCTTTGCGCCGTTCGATGGAAAACCGCTGGCATCAATTGATGCTGACCGCCAGCAAGCTGGACGTGCTTTCTCCGTTGTCTGTGCTGGGGCGAGGTTACGTGCTGGTGAAAGATGATGCGGGCAAACTGGTTCCGCGAGCGGGCGGCTTACGCGAAGGGCAACTGTTGAAACTGCGGTTTGAAGACGGCGAAATCGGTTGTCGAGTGATTGAACCCAAAACCTAATCGGCGAAGACTGGAAATTTATGGCCAAGACAAAAGACAAAGAACAGAGTTTTGAAACCTCGCTCTCTTCGTTGGAGCAAATCGTCGCGCAACTGGAATCCGGCGATTTGCCGTTGGAGCGCGCGCTGGAATTGTTTGAAGACGGCGTGGTGTTGGCGCGTCGTTGTCAGTCGCAACTTCAGGACGCCGAACGCAAAGTCGAATTGCTGCTGCGCGAGCGAGGCGAAATCAAAGTCGTGTCATTTGATGGTGGCGGCGATGGCCAACCACAGGCGACCAATGTTCAGGCCGAGAAAGCAAACTTGGATGATGATGAAGAATTCGATGATTCAATCCCGTTCTGAGATTCGGGATGCTCAAAACACTGACCGTTTTCGTGCGGCTTCTTTTGTCTCCAGCGAAAATCTGGATTCGGCATCGCCGCCTTCCAGCATTCGAGCGGCAACGTATTCGCCCAGCGCCGGGCCGTGTTTGAATCCGTGACCGGAACCTCCGCCAACCAACCAGACATTTTCAAACTCAGGATGACGATCAATCAGGAAATCGCCGTTCGACGTGTTTTCATACTGGCAAACGCGCGATTCAATCAGCGGAGCGTCTTTCATCGCCGGGAATCGTTCAGCCAAAAACTGGCGGACTTCATTCAACAATGCAGGCGTGATTGTGCGCTCGGCGCTGTCGGGATCAATTTCAACGCCGTGCCGATCCAACGCGACTTTGAATCCGCGCTGTTCCAAATCCGGCAAGCCATAAAATTCACCGACGAAATCAATCCAGGTCGGCATCATCGGCGGAGCAAATCGGTTGTCTCCGGCGGGAGCGCCGAAAAAGAAAACTTCCTGGCGCGTGGGATGAATTTTGCCGTGCAGCAAATCAGGAAACAGTTTCGGCAGCCACGTTCCGCAAGCGAAGACAAATCGGTCGGCAAAAAATTCCTGGCCGTTGGTGGTTTTCAGCGAGCGAAGATTGCCGGAACCATTGGGCGGCAAAACCGAAGCCATCAGCACTTCGCCGCCTTTGCGCGAGAAACTTTCGACGACGGTTTGCACGGCTCGGCGAGCCAACAACGCGCCGCTGTCCGGTTCGTAAATCGCCCAACTGATTTCGCTGAATTGGATTTGCGGATACCGGCGCTCCAATTCGTCGCGCCGCAATTCTTCAAACCGTATGCCGACGTTCCGCAACGTGTTCAGCGTGGTAATCGAATAAGCGTCGTTTTCACGTGCCATCCACAACACGCCGGTCGGCTGGAATAAATCCGGCTTGCCGGCTTCGTCAAACAACCGCCGCCACAATCCCAAAGAGCGCAGCGACCATCGCGTGTAAATTTCTTCCGCGCCGTACCCCATGCGTATGATGCGCGATTCCCCGCCGGAACTTGATCGGCTGTTGGCCGCGCCGTAAGCGTCAATCAGCGCGACGTTCCATCCAGCGCTTTGCAATTGGTAAGCAGTCCAAACGCCAAAGACTCCCGCGCCAATGACGACGGCGTCATATTGTTTGTTCATCAATCGTTCCTCCGACGTTCCTCTGAAAGATTGTCTGGTTGCCGCAGATCGCGGCGGTCGGACTATAATGACCCGCCCGGCAAAATCCAATTTGCCATTTCATCGTGGGAATCCATCAATCGTGAAAGTTTCTTTTGCCCAAACTCTGGAACAGGAGCGCGAACGCTTGTTGCGTTTGGTCGCCGATTGTCTGACGCAAAAGGAAGAATTCCGCCCGGAAATGTTGTTGCCGTTGGCTGGCAAACTGCGGCAAACGGTTGATGATGTGTTGCGTCGTCAGGCGGAGTTGTTCAGCAAAGAGGAATTGATCGCGCTGCAGTCAGCTTTGCACCGGACAATTGATGAACAGGTTCAGCAATTGTCGCAGCGGTTTTACGAACGACGATTCAGGGAGTTGACCAAAAAAGCTTTGCACGATTCGTTGACCGGTTTGTTAAACCGGGCGGCGTTTGATGCGCGGTTGAACGAAGAATTTTTGCGCGCTCGGCGTCACGCGCGCCAACTGGCGTTGGTGATGTTTGACGTGGACAGTTTCAAATCGGTGAACGATCGGTTTGGGCATCCGGCTGGCGACAGGGTTCTGATCGGCGTGGCGCGTGCGTTGCAATCGTCGTTTCGCCAAAGCGACGGCGTGTTTCGTTATGGCGGAGACGAGTTCGTCGCCGTATGTCCTGAAACTTCGGGCGCCGCGATTGAAAACGTTTTGCTGAGGCTACACACCAGATTGCAGACGATTGACGGCGAAATCAGCGTCAGCCTCAGTTCGGGAATCGCCGATCTGACCGCCGAAATCGCCAGCCCGGATCAACTGGTGCAAAGAGCCGACGAACAATTGTACGAGTGCAAAAAACTACGTCGTCGCCGACAGGCAGCCGCGCGATAGAGATTTCAAAAAAATCCATGAACAGTTCGAGTTTCAAAACGGATCAACCCAAACTGGTGCTGATTTTTTCGGCGCTGACCGTAGGCTTTTTGTTTTTGCTGACACTGATTTGGTTGATCGGCACGCGCAGTGTTGAAAAGTTGCAAGCCATCAGCATTTTGGCCAGCGACATTTCGCTGGATTACCAAAACCGTTTGACGATGGCCGCCCGAATTCGTGAAGAGGAAGTCAACGTTGTGGCACAAGCCAAATTGGTTCGCCCGACACGCAATCTGCCTGTGCAGGTTGCTCCTTTTGGGATTTCATTGGCCGAAGCCAGACAAAGTTTCAACCGCACGATGGATGACAGCAAAAAGCTCTGGGACGAACGAGCCAAGCTGCAAACCATCACGCAAACTGAAATCATCGCCTGGCGTCAGGTCGAATCTGCCGCGCCGGAATTTTTGGCTTCAATCGAAGGCCTGGTGACGCTGGACGAAACAAGATTGAAACCCGAAACCGACGCATCTCAAATTTCAACCGGGCAGACGAATTTCAATCAGGATGCGTTTATTGCTGCGCGCGACCGACTGGACGAAGCCGTCACTCGATTACGAAACGCGATCATCAGCGACCGCGCCGAAATTCTGAAAAACATCGCCAGCCAGCAAAGCATTGCCGCATCCGAAGTAAGTCGCATGCGATTGGGGGCGTTTTTTTTCGGCATCCTTGTGGCGGCGGCGGTGTTTTTGGTCACGCGCAATCAGATTATGGCGTTGCGGCAGGCGATTCGTTCGGCTCACGAAGCGCAGGATTTTGCGCGCTCGGTGTTCGACAGTCAGTCCAACGATATTCTGGTTATGGCTGAAAACGGCGAACTGCTGGCCGTCAACCAGGCATTTTTCAAACGCTATCACCTGACGCCTTCCGAATTGTTGTTGCAGGATTATCGTGGCGCGCTGGCGCATTTGCCCGAAGTCGCCTTGTTCATCAAAAACGCCTTGTTGCTTTCCGATAAAAACTCCACTCACCGCGAACGCATCAAAGTCAAAACCAAACGAGTCGTTCGTCAGAGCCAGGGCATTCCTGCCGAATCGCGGTTGTTGGACGTGTATGTTTCGCCGTTGACGATTGACCGCGAAACTCGCGGGCGGGTCGTCGTGCTGGTGGATGTGACCGAAGAAGAACACGTGCGCGAAGAGCTTCGTCGCAATCGAACGCTCAGCGCCGTCGGGCAGATTACGGCGCAAGTTGCTCACGAACTGTACAACCCGATTGGCGCGGTCAAACTGAACATTGATTTGCTGGATATGCAGGTCGGCGACGGCGATCAGGATTTGAAACAATCGGTCGCCCGGCTGAAACGCGGCGCGGAACATCTTTCAACCATTGTCACCGATTTGCGCTATTTGACTCGCCCGCGCGACCCTGAACGCAGACTCACGGATTTGAACAAATTGCTGGACGAAGTCGTCGAACTGGCCAGCGACCGACTGGATCGCACGCGCACCGAAGTCGTTCGCCAGTACACATCTAATTTGCAGACGGGGCAGTTCGATCCTCAGCAGCTTCGCAAAGTCTTCCTCAACTTGCTGATCAACGCCGTCGAAGCTTCTGCGCAAAACAGCCGCGTCGTGCTGCAAACCATGTTCGTTCCGCCCACCGAAGCCGTGCGATTTTCCGAATTCAATGGTCAGCATGGCGCTTTGCGTGTCAGCGTTGTGGATTTCGGCGCGGGCATGTCCGAAGAAACTAGAAATCGAATCTTCGAAGCGTTTTACACGACCAAAAAGAATGGGACTGGACTGGGCATGATGATTACGCAGGAAATCATCAAAAAACACGGCGGCAAAATTGAAATCGAAAGCCAGGAAGGCGAGGGAACGCGAGTGAGTGTGTTTTTGCCGGTTTGATCTGGCCGAAAGCTGAAACAATTTTCCAAATTGTTTCACTGCTCGCTGATAGCAAAGTTACTTGACTGGCCAGCTTGAGATAAACAATCGAACAGGACAATTTGAAAAATTGTCCCACGCTTGCTTAAACGGAAATCACTTCAATTTCAGGATCAACATCTTCTTTCAGCATGTGTTCGATGGCCATCAGCGTTCCGCCGATGGAACTGGGGCAACTGCCGCAAGCGCCTTGATAGCTAATCATCAATTTTTTGTCGTGAAAACCGATGATTTCCAATCCGCCGCCGTCTCCGGCCAGACCGGGTCGAATCTTTTCATCCAGCACCTGATTGATTTTGTCCAGCACAGGGTCTTCGCCGGGGGTGAAGGCCGGTTTTGCCGCCGGAGCTTGCGCCGCTGCTTCAGACGCTGACGGAGCCGAACGAATCGGTTCGGCCAGTTTTTTCAGCATGTCTTCCCAACTGACATCTTCTTCTTTGTTCACAGTGACGAACCGGTCCATGTAAAACACGGAGGTGACGTTGCCGACTTTGAATAAAGAATCGGCCAGCGGATCGGCCACAGCGGCTTCGGCGGTTTGGAATGAACGCGACGAACCGACGGTGACGGGTTCTTTCAGAATAAACTTCACGGCGTTGGGATTGGGTGTGTATTCGATGTCAGCGATTTTGGGCATTGCTTCTCCTGCGATTGGTTCGGTGTTGTTGGTTTTGAAGTAAGACGGATTATAGCCACCGGGCAGGTGCTGGCCAAACGACTTCACAGCTTTGCCCTTCGCGCGGCGGTCGGACATAATCCGCGCTCTCATCGTCGTTTCAATTTTTCTCGGAAGGCAGTTAGGAATGAAATCGTTGACGAAATACCTCGTCTTCAATACAAAAAACCGTCGGGAATACATCAACATCACCGATGAAATCGCTCAGGCCGTCGCTGACAGCAACGTCAAAGAAGGCATGGTGCTGGTTTCGGCCATGCACATCACCGCCGCCGTTTATGTCAACGACGCCGAAGACGGTTTGATCGCCGATATTGACGAATGGCTGGAGCATCTGGCTCCCACGCGCGCCGATTATCGCCATCATCAAACCGGCGAAGACAACGGCGACGCTCATCTGAAAAATCTGCTGATGCATCATCAAATCATATTGCCCATCACGAATGGCCGGTTGGATTTAGGAACCTGGCAACAGGTGTATTACGCCGAATTCGACGGCCAACGGCGCAAACGCGCCATCATCAAAATCATCGGCGAATAATCGTTTCGGCAAACGGACGCCGTCTTTATTGCTTATCAAAAAGCGATTCTACGATTCGAATGAAACAACTAATTTGGCTTATCTTTGCGGGAGTTCTGACTTTGCCGTGGCTGGCGTTGAGCCTGAGCGGCCATGGGCATCATCTGGTTGAAACCAACCCCGGTTTGGTTTCGACTCTTTCCGGGGTTGCGATTATTGGCGCGGCTTTCATACTGAGTTGGGGAGCCGAACTGGCCGAACGCGACATTCCTCGTTCGCTGGCGTTGATTGCGCTGGCGCTGATCAGCGTTCTGCCGGAATACGCGGTTGACCTGCATTTCGCCTGGGAAGCGGGCACAAAACCAGAATACAAAGCTTACGCCATCGCCAACATGACCGGAGCCAATCGCGTCATCATCGGCATTGGGTGGTCGCTGGTGGCGATTGTCTATTATTTCAAACACAAGCAGAAAGAAATCCAACTGGACAAATCCCAAGGGCTGGAACTCAGTTTGTTGCTGTTGGCAACGGTGTATTCGTTGATACTTCCGCTCAAAGGGACTTTGTCCTTGATGGATTGCGCGCTGTTTTTCGCCATGTTTCTGTATTACGCCGCACGGGCGGCGCGCGGCGAAAAACACGACGAAGATTTGGAAGGCGTGGCCGGATACCTGGATCAAAAGCTCGGCAATGGCGCGCGGCGCACGGTTGTGTTGCTGATGTTCGCGTTCGCCGGATACGCGATCTGGTTGTCGGCGGAGCCTTTTGCCGAAGGTTTGATTTCCACAGGCGGACAATACGGCATAGATAAATTTTTGCTGGTGCAATGGCTGGCTCCGTTGGCTTCCGAATCGCCCGAAGGAGCCATTGCCATCATTTTCGCGCTGAAAGGCAAAGGTTCAACCGGCATCGGCGCGCTGATTTCGTCAAAGATCAATCAATGGACTTTGCTGGTTGGCGCGATTCCGTTGGTTTACGCAATTTCAGCAGGCTCAATGGCCGGAATGGAATTGGATCATCGGCAAAAGGAAGAATTGCTGCTGACTTCGGCGCAATCGTTGTTTGCAGCCATCGTCATTTCCAATTTTCGCTTCGCTTTTTGGGAGGCCTTGTTGCTGATGGGGCTGTTCATTGCGCAGTTTTTCTTTCCGCAGGAAGAAATCCGCTACGTTTTCAGCGGGTTGTACCTGGTTGCCGCGGTGATTTTGGTTGCCACTTCTAAAATCCGGCGACAGATGCTTTGGAATGCGCTGTTGTTTAGAACCAGCAGCCCTTGAACAAGAAAAGGCCGGACATAACGTCCGGCCTTTTTCGTCAGTCGGTTTGGAGTTTCTTCAAGCTTCAATGTCCAGCACGTCGTGCCGCGTGATGATGCCGACAATGCGTCCGTATTCTTCAACCAGAATCGCCGGGGATTCTTTCAGGTATTGTTTGGCGCGCTGAACTTCGACGGTTTCCGTCACAACGGGGAACGACGCATCCATCATTTCGGTTACGGGAGCTTCGATCAATTCGCGGTTGTCCAGCAATTGTGTGACGATTCTGGTTTCACGAACGCTGCCGACGGATTTTCCTTCTTCGATGACGGGCAATTGCGACAACCCGTGATTGTTCATCAAATCCAGAGCCTCGCCGACTTTAGCCGCAGGCGAAACCGAAACCAGCCGCAACTTGCCGATGTTCAATTTCAAATCGTTCAACAATCCGACAGTCATGCGTTCGTCGCCGAGCAATCGTTTTTCTTTCATCCATTCGTCCGAAAGGAATTTCGACAGATAACGTTCGCCGGTGTCGCAGATGATGAACACCAGAATATCGTTTTCGGTCAATGATTCCGCCGCTTTCAACGCTGCCCAGGCAATCGTCCCCGAACTGCCGCCGCAAAAAATTCCTTCTTCGCGTCCCAACCGCCGAGCCGTGTTGAACGAATCGCGGTCGGTGACGTTGATGATTTCGTCAATGTATTTCAGTTGGACGTTTTCGGGGATGATTTCCTGGCCGATGCCTTCCACCAGATACGGCGAAGCCGCCATCAATTTGCCGGAATCCTTGAAACCCTTGATCGCCGAACCGTACGGGTCAGCGCCGATGACCTTGATCGCCGGGTTTTTCTCTTTCAGATACCGACCGGTTCCGCTGATCGTACCGCCGGTTCCCATTCCGGCGACGAAATGCGTGATCTTGCCTTCGGTCGCTTCCCAAACTTCAGGGCCTGTGGTGTGGTAATGGATTTCGGGATTGGCCGGATTGGAGTATTGATTGGTCAAAATCGCGTTCGGAGTTTCCGCCGCAATGCGTTTGGCCGTGTTCAGGTAATGATCCGGCGAATCCATTTTGGCCGCCGCCGGAACGACAATCACGTCCGAACCGAGCGATTTCAGATACCGAACTTTTTCCTGACTGCATTTATCGGTCATGACAAAAATCGAACGATAGCCGCGCACGGCACAGGTCAACGCCAAACCGATGCCGGTATTGCCGCTGGTGGCTTCGACGACGGTTCCGCCGGGTTTCAAATCGCCGAGCCGTTCGGCGCGATCAATCATCGCTTGCCCGATGCGGTCTTTGACGCTGCCGCCGGGATTCAGCGATTCAATCTTGGCCAGCACCAGCGGCTTCAATCCGCGATTGAGTTTGTTCAATTTGACCAGCGGCGTTCCGCCGATCAGTTCCAGAATGTTGTTTTTGTAATTCATTGTGTACGACCAAAGAAAAATGATTTGAATGAAAAAAAATTCGACCGCTTCGCGGTAGGGGTAAAACCTTTCTCTTGACGCCTGTGGTTCCTGCCAATTCCGGCAGTTCCGTCTTCGCTTCGCCGCTTTGGGCGGCTTCGCACGCCTCAAAGCTTGCTACGCTACGACTACACTGCCTCAATTCTGGCCGAAAGGGTAAGAGGGTAAAAGTGCTATAGGGCTACCTGCCGATCCTCACAAGGCGGAAACCGAGATTACCGCCGCGGTAGCCGGGCGTGTCGCCGTCACGATACGCCGACCGGCAGATGACGGCGAGGTTGTTCCAACCGCCGCCGCGAAAGACGCGGTACGAGCCTGACTTAGGCCCCTGTGGATCGGAAACCATGCCTTGCGATTTGCACTCCTGGTAATACTTGTCGCTGTACCAATCAGAACACCATTCCCAAACATTGCCGTGCATGTCGAACAAACCGAAAGCATTGGCCACATCCAAACTCCCCACTGGCAGAGTTTTTTGTAATGGTTCTTGTTTGGGGCTGTTGGCGAAAGGATAACTCCACCAATAATTGGCGACTTCCGGCGACAGTGTTGGCCCAAAGGCAAAAGGCGTGTCTGTTCTGGCGCGGCAGGCATATTCCCATTCGGCTTCGGTTGGCAGCCGGTATTGATGTTTGGTTCGGCGTGACAATTCTTTGCAAAACTCTGTCGCTTCCGTCCAGTTCACATTGACTATCGGATGATCGTCGCCGCGCAGCTTAGCTTCGATGGCAGGCAAATCACCCATCACCTCGAACCATTGCGCCTGAGTCACCGGATAACGCCCCATCATAAACGGCGACAGATGAACTCGATGGCGTGGAGTTTCAGCCTTGTACCATTCTTCTTTGGCATCTTTCTTGTAGCGTTTGGCTTCGGCGAAAGCGGTTTGCGCGTCGGCTTCGGTCGAACCCATCCAGAATTCTCCGCCTTCCAGTTCGATCATTTCGATAATCAACCCGCCGCCTAAATCTTCGACTTTGCCTGTGGCGATGCCTCGCGACTGGCTGATTTCTTCGCCCTGATCGTTGAGTTTGATCGTCACGAATGGAAACTCATCGGGCTGGTCTGCTCCGCGCGCGACAACCGGCGCAGGCTTAGCTTGTGTCCCGGTTTTTCCCAACGGCGAAGGCGGTTGCGGTTTCAGCGGACGATTGCCAATCAGCTTTTCAGATTGAATCCGCAAAGCCTTTTCCAACCGATTCCAACCATCGGGTTCAAACCAATTGACGCATTGAATATCGCTGAACTGATCGGGCAATTCGCACTCTTCCAACCGCAGCGGGATGAAGTAAATGTCGTCGAGCAGTTTTTCTTCCCACAAATCCAGCGCAGTTTTGATTTCCTTTTGAATGAATCCGCGCCGATCTCTGGACTGTTCCGAAATGCAAAGCAGAAAGAAATCGGCGTCGAACAACGCCTTTTCAATCACGTTTTTCCAACGAACGCCGGGCAGCAATTCTTCGGTATCAATCCACGGATCGAAACCCGCGTCTTTCAATCGCTGATAAATCTCCGCCACTGGCTCCGCGTCCACGCGGGCATAGCTGATAAAAATCTTCACCTTGTCTGGCATTGGCAAAACCCTTTTTGAAGCTTAAGTGGAATTTAGCGCCAGAGGCGCAACCTGTTTATAGATTGAATGAGTTTGTTTCTTCAAGCTCCATCAGGAGCGGCATCTGCCACAGGTTGCTCCTGACGGAGCTTGGGGATTTGTCGTTCACCGTTGCTATAAATAGGTCGCTCCTATCGGAGCTAAAACAGATTATGGTCAGCCTACGCCCCAAGCCCCAGCGGAGCGACCTGTTTATAGATTGTCGGCAGACCGCATCCCAAGCTCCAGCGGCGCGGCCTGTGGCGGATGGCGTTATTGACCTTCAGCAGCGTCATTTTCAATGAAATCAAAAACGTATTTATCCTCGAACGCAATGTCGAATTTTCGCAGAAGGGCAAGATATTCGTGCTTGAACGAATTCTGCCGATGATGAATTTCCTGGTCGCGGACGTAGCCAACAACCTTGTCCAATTGCGAATGACCGTAAGAAAACGCCCCAAAACCTTCCTGCCAGGCAAACTTGCCTCTGACCCAGTGATTGTCGTTGATGAACTTTGACGAACCGGCTTTGATGTCTCTGACCAGATCGGACAAGGCGATGCTGGGTTTCAAACCAACCAGCAAATGAACATGATCGGCAACACCGTTGATTTGCAGCATCTTCTGGTCCCGGTTGGTGACAATTCCGGTGATGAATTTGTAGATTTCTTCTTTGTGCTCAGGCTGAATCAAACACTGTCGCCCCTGCACGGCAAAAACTACCTGAATGTAAATCTGAGTGTACGTGTTGGCCATATGCCTCCAAAGATATTCTGAAAGTTAGAGGTCGTTTGTAAGTTAGCCAGAGGCGCGGCCTGTTGTAGAAATTAGCGCTAGGGGCGCGGCCTGTTGTAGAAATTAGCGCCAGAGGCGCGGCCTGTTTATAGAAACAATGCATTCGCTCCCCCAAGCTCCGTTAGGAGCGGCCTATGCACAGGTCGCTCCTGACGGAGCTTAGGGAATTTGTTGCACGACAGGCTATAAACAGGTCGCTCCTAACGGAGCTAAAGTTTGCTCCGCTACGATTCCACTGCCTAAATTCTGGCCGGAAGGGTAAAGAGGGTAAAAAGAGTTAAAAGCGTTACCTGCCGATCCTCACAAGGCGGAAACCGAGAATGTCGTCGTGGTCGTCGGGCGCGTCGTTGCCACGAAGCGCCGACCGGCAGCCGACGGCGTTGTCGTCCCAACCACCGCCGCGAATGACGCGGTACGAGCCTGAACTAGGCCCCGGTGGATCGGTAACGACGCCTTGCTGTTGACACTCAGCATAGTAATCCCTGCCGTACCAATCCGAACACCATTCCCAAACATTGCCGTGCATATCGTACAGGCCAAACTGATTCGGTTTCTTTTCTCCAACCGGATGAGTCTTGCTGCCAGAGTTATCAGAGAACCAGGCATATTCACCCAGCAGCTTTTCGTCATCGCCAAAACAGTATTCAGTCTCGGTTCCTGCGCGAGCGGCATATTCCCATTCGGCTTCGGTAGGCAGGTGGAATCCGTTGTCAACTTTTTTCAAAAACTCCGCCACGTCATTCCACGACACGTTTTCAACCGGCAGGTCGTCGCCCTTGAATCTGCTGGGATTTTTGCCCATTGCTGCTTTCCACTGCGCCTGTGTCACCGCGTATTTGCCAATGGCGAATGGCGAAACGCGAACCTTATGCAACGGCTTTTCATCATTGTAAAGCTCGCTGCCCATCGTGAATTCTCCGCCTGGCAGATTGACCATTTCGATGCTGATGCCTTTGGCCAGATTCACGGTGAAACTATTCGGCTGCTCAATCACCGTCGGTCGTGAACGAATAACCGGTTGAGGAACGACGATCACCGGCTCCGGCGGCTTCACTGGCGGCGGGGTTGGTTTGGCTTGCTGTTTCGGTTGAGGAGCAGGAGGAGTCTGACCCAGCTTCCTGAGTTGGTATTCCATCGCCGCCAGCAATTGCCGGAACCCGTCGTCGTCGAACAAATCCACCCATTGAATATGGTTGATCGCGTCCGGCACGTCGCAATCGTCCAACCGGGCGGGGATCAGCCAAACATCGTCTTCCAGTTTTTCCTGAGCCTGTTCCAGCGCCTGTTTGATTTCTTTTTGCAGGAAACCGCGTTTGTTGATGGAAGTGGTCGAAAGGCAGACCAAAGCGAAATGCGAACCTTTGAGCGCCCGTTTGATAATCGGTTCCCATTGTTGACCCGGAAGCAGATGTTCGCGGTCGAGCCACGGCTGATACCCGGCTTCAACCAGAAGGTCATAAAGCTCCCGCACTCGAAGCTGGTCTTCGCGCGCATAGCTGATGAAGATTTTGATTTCGTCACTCATGGCTAAGCTGAAAAGATCAATCACACTGTTTGATTGCCAGATTCACGCCGTCGCCGAGTCCGATCAAACTGGTGAAGACTCGTTCGTCGTGATGCAGCTTGGCGTTTAGTTCGCGCAGCGCGACGGTGTCGGCGTCGGTTACGCTGGCATCGGCGACTTTGCCGTACCAGAGCATGTTGTCGAACACCAGCAAACCGCCTTTGCGAAGCAGCCTCAGCGCGCGTTCGTAATAATGACCGTAGTTGCTTTTGTCGGCATCAATGAAAGCGAAATCGAATGTGCCTGCGTGTCCATCGGCCAGCAAAGCATCCAGAGTTTCAGCGGCGGGAGCCAGCTTCAATGTGATTTTGTCGGCGACTCCGGCTTCGTCCCAATATCGTCGCGCAACCGAAGTCCATTCTTCGCTGACATCGCAGGCGAAAACGTGCCCGTCGTCGGGCAGACTGAGCGCCGTGCAAAGCGAGCTGTAACCGGTGAAAACGCCGACTTCCAGCGTCTTTTTCGCGCCGATCAATTTCAGCAACAACATCATGAACTGTCCCTGTACGGGCGAAATCGCCATGATCGCGTGCGGATTGGTGGCTTGGGTTTCTTCGCGCAACCGGCGCAAAACGTCCGGTTCGCGCAACGAATTGCTCAAAATGTAGGCGTACAGTTGATCGGTCAGCGGCAGAAAATTGTTCGACATGATTGCTTCCTGAAGTTCGATGAAGTGAATAGTTTTTTAGTAACTGCTCAGCCTGGAATCAAAAACTCGGTACGGAACCCAGAGCGGTAGCGACGGGATGTTTGCAAAGCTCACTCCCCACGAAAACCGGGGCGCTATCGCTTCCCGTTCAAAAACTCGGTACGGAACCCAGAGCGGTAGCGACGGGATGCTTGCAAAG
>CADECP010000070.1 GCA_902825875.1 uncultured Acidobacteriota bacterium | reverse complement strand
ACTCCTTCGAAGGCAAGCTAAACTTTCAACTCTTATCGCGCAACAGGTTTTATGTTTGTTGATACTGACCTGAAACCATCAAGAAATATGACCGTGGCGGTAATGGATGGAGATTACGAATTTCCATCGCTTAACGATGGTCAACTTAAATCTCTCTATCGTTTTTCTCTCGCTCTGACGTTTTGCAGCATAGTGAAAAACACACAGGGCGCGGCTTGGTCCAGTGATCATTTCCCACTCTTTCGTCAGGATTTCAGCATTGGTCAAAACAGAATTCGTTACCAGACTGGTAGTTATGTCCGACATACTCAATTAGGCTTGCCAATTGGAGAAGGGATGTTTGTTAAACCGGGCTACATAACCAACAACGACAGATTCATTTTTGACCGAAAGTTACTTAGGGCGTTTAACAGAGCCATTGAAGTTAATAACCCAGATGATGATGCATTTTTTACCGCACTAAAATGGATAAGTGATGCTCACATAAATGTAGATGGATTCAGTGCGGAGATTCGACCTGTAATTCTTGCGACTGCGTTCGAGACATTTTTTGGTCTGCCGAGGAGCGATAAAGGAAACGAATTAGCCGACAGAATAGAGACCCTTCTTGACGTTGACCAAATGTTCGATATGCCAAGTAAACAAACCGGGTTGCCCAGAATCTATCCAGTGAAAAGTAGGAAAAAGAGTTGGAACTTTACGATATATGGGAAATGGGTAAAAGAGTTTTACGGCGGATTGAGGTCTACAATCGTTCATACTGGAACGGCTTCTCCAACTGATTGGGTTAATCACAATGGAAAAAGTCATTTCGAAATCGCACTTAGAGTTATGAATTTTTGTTTCTATCGTTTGTTGGAGAGTAAAGGCTATTTGATTTATGAGCCAACTGAGTTCCAAGGAATTAACACCGATAAGTTTCTGACTGAAACCGGCCTACGCACAGATATCGAGGATTCAATCCGATAAATACAAGTTATGACAAACACTCGTTACAACCTGATCGAAGTCGAAAACGGCGTTCCAGTCAAAGCCTGGACGAAAGGCGTCAAGCTGGAAGACGACGCAAAGAAGCAGTTGACCAACGTCGCGCAGCTCCCATTTGTCCACAAGTGGGTAGCCGCGATGCCGGATGTTCACTGGGGCTTGGGCGCAACCATCGGCAGCGTCATCCCGACCAAAGGCGCGATCATTCCGGCGGCTGTAGGCGTGGATATTGGTTGCGGTGTCATTGCCACGCAGACGACCTTGAACGCGAATCATCTGCCGGATACGCTCCGCAACATTCGCCGGGCGATTGAAAAAGCCATTCCGCACGGTCGAACTGACCACGGCGGACGCCGCGACAAAGGCGCTTGGGGAGACATTCCGCGTCGGCAGCAAGGCGTCTGGCGGCAGTTGGAAATTGGCTACAAGGCGATTGTCGAAAAGTATCCGAAGCTGGATCGCGGCAATCACGTCAACCATCTGGGCACGCTGGGCACGGGCAATCACTTCATCGAAGTCTGCCTGGATGAAGCGGATCAAGTCTGGTTCATGCTGCACAGCGGTTCGCGCGGCGTAGGCAATCGCATCGGCACGTTCTTCATTGAAATGGCCAAGGGCGATATGCGTCAGCACATCAAAAACCTGCCCGACAAAGACCTGGCTTACTTCAGCGAAGGTTCAGAGCATTTCGACGATTACGTTGAAGCCGTCAGTTGGGCGCAAGAATTTGCGATGTACAACCGCAAGCTGATGATGGAACAGTTGGTGGACGCCGTTTCGGAATCAGGCGAAGTGCCGAAGTTCACGCTGACTGAAGTCGCGGTGAACTGCCATCACAACTACATCGCGCGTGAAGAGCATTACGGCGAAGAAGTCTTCGTCACGCGCAAAGGCGCGGTGCGTGCTCAGCGTGGCGATTGGGGAATCATTCCGGGTTCGATGGGCGCTCGGTCGTACATCGTTCGCGGACTTGGAAATCCCGAAAGCTTCCATTCGTGCAGCCACGGCGCAGGCCGAGCAATGTCTCGCAACGAAGCCAAGCGCCGATTCACCACCGCCGATCACGCCAAAGCCACCGAAGGCATTGAATGCCGAAAGGACGAAGACGTGATTGACGAAACGCCGATGGCTTACAAATCCATCGAAGACGTGATGCAGGCGCAAAGCGATCTGGTGGAAATCGCGCATACGTTGCGGCAGGTGGTTTGTGTGAAAGGCTGAAGGCGGGTAAGCCGCAGATCAACGCTGACTGACGCAGATTTTTATCCGCGTTTATCTGCGTAATCTGCGGCTTTAGAAAATTACTTACCGTAGCTGACTTTGTAAACAAAGCCTTTGTTGTCGTCGGAGATGTACAGCGCGCCGTCGGCTCCGGTGATCAGGCCTGCCGGGCGACCGTTCATCGCCTGGCCGTTTTTCAGCCAGCCGGTGACAAAAGGTTCCAAACTGACGGGTTTGCCGTCTTTGAACACCACGCGCGAAACGTTGTAACCAATCTTTTCTTTGCGACCAGTCGGACTGGAACCGTGAATGGCGATGAACAAGGCTCCGCGATAGGCCGCCGGGAATTTCGTGCCTTTGTAAAAACGTAGATCAATCGGCGACGAATGCGCGGGCATTGCCAACGCGGGCGGAGTGGCTTTGCTGGCGTCCAGCGAACCTTTGGCGTCTTTCAATCCGGCGTTGGCTACGTTGTTGCCGACGTAATACGGAAAGCCGTAATGCTTGCCAGCTTCGATGCGATTGAGTTCGTCAGGCGGAAACTCTTCACCGAGTCCGTCCTGCCCCATGTCATCAGCCCACAGCGCGCCGGTTTTCGGATCCCAATCCATGCCGATGGCGTTGCGAAGCCCTTTGGCAAAGGCCTGGCAAGTCGGTTTCGCTCCGCTGATGTCGCAAACCTGAATGGTCGTGCGGACTGGTTCCGGTTCTTCGCAAACGTTGCAGGACGAGCCGACGGAAATGTACAGCTTGCCCGCTTTGTCGAATCCAATCGTTCGCGTCCAGTGCGAGGTGGTTGAAACCGGCAGGTCAATGAATTTTTCCGGCGCGCCGACGACTTTTCCGTTTTCGTATTTGACGCGCATCACCGCCGGATTTGTGGCGATGTACAGATAGCCTTTTTGAAATGCCAAACTGTGCGGGCGGGTCAATCCGCTGGCGACGACGTCCACGCTGTCGGCTTTGCCGTCTTTGTTGCGGTCGGGCAAGGCGACGACATCGCCTTTGGGTTGACGCGCGACAAACAACACGCCATCAGGACTGACGGCCATCAGCCGACCGCCGGTCACGTCCGAGGCAAACAATGAAACTTTGAATCCAGCCGGCACGGTCAACGTCGCCGGAACGGCAGGAGCCTGCGGTTGAGCGGGCGTCTGCCCAAACGAGGTGACAATGAAGCAAAGAAAACAGAGCGATAGCAGCAATAAGCCCCTGAGAGATTTTTTCACGGGTCTTGTCTCCTTATTGAGGTGTTGGTGAAAGTGAATGCGGAAAACGTGAGCGCGGAGCGTAACAGCAGAAGCCGCACGGCTTCAAGTTCCCAGCGCAGAGAGAAGAAACAACAGTTTATGGCCTCGGCAATCTAATGGAGCTAGCCATCAATGGTTATGATGCCGGTTCGAATCCGGCTCATCAGATGCCAAATCTGAAGCGCTCGTTCTCCAGCATCGAGAGTGCTGCGAGGCCTCCAATTTTCGTGAAGCGCGTCAGATCAGCGCGCTTCACGGTTTGAAAGGAGATGGAAATGACGAATAACAAAGTTTTTCAATTGAGCAATCAATCAGCGGCACGCGAAGTCATCATCAAGGATTCGCACCGCGGCTTGTATTACGAAGATGGTGTGTTGCTGAAACTACTCGAAGCCGGTCGCCACGTGCTGGTAGAACAAGAAAAGCTCAGCTTCCGTGAGCGGGTGCGGAGATTTCTGATCCGGTACAAAGCGCCGCGCAAACCGGAAATCGAGGTGCAACTGGTGGACGTGCGCGAACGCGATTTGACGATCAAAGGGCAGGAAATTCTGACCGCCGACAAAGTCGCATTGCGCGTCAGCGTCATCGTGCAGTTCCGCATCACCGATCCGCGCGCGGCAATTCACGCCGTCGAAAATTACGAAGAGCGTTTGTATTCCGACGTGCAATTGGCGGCTCGGCGCTCGTTGGCGACGATGTCGCTGGAAGAATTGCTGACCAATCGCAACAAACTGTCCGAAGACATCCTGAACGACGTGAAAGAAGCTGCCGCCGGATACGGTGCGCTGATTCTTCGCGCTGACATCAAGGACTTGGTTTTTCCGGGCAATTTGCAGGAGATCATGAATCGAGTGCTGGCGGCGGAACGCAACAGCGAAGTCCATCTGGTCGAGGCTCGTGCCAAAGCCGAAATTCAGAAAATCGAAGCGCAAACCAAAGCTGAATCCGCCCGGCAGGAAGCTGAATCGGCAGCGGCTTCACGCCTGGCAATTGCCAAAGCCGAAGCCGAAGCAATTCGTGCGCAAACGACGGCGGAAATTGAATCGCTGCGCGAACACGAACAAGCGGCGCAAGCGTATTCGACGCACCCGGCGCTGTTGCGCTTGCGGGAACTCGAAACGCTTGGCGAAATGGCTCGCACGGCGAAGGTAAGAATGCTGGTCGGTTTCGACAACCCGCAACCGACTGAAACCAACTAAGCCAACAAAGGTTAAATGAAAAATGCCGCGCGGTGTGTAATCACCACGCGGCGTTTTTCGTTCTTCGCAAGTTTTTATCGGCAAAGAGCGGTTTGGATCGTTTCGTTGAGCCGTAGGAATTTCCGCATAGTCTTGTTTACAATCTTCATCGTTCAATCCAAACAGATTTTTTAACTCCGAAGAAACTTATGAACAAGATCATTTTGGCTCTCCTACTGACAGCATTTGGCACTTGTTTGTTGGCAACAACGCAAACCAGCCAGCGACAAACTTCGCACAAAACCATCGCTCTGACCTTTGACGATCTGCCGTATAACAATCCTGCGGGCGGAAACTTTTTGAAAGACGCCAAACGAGTCACCGACGAATTGCTGCGTGTGCTGAAAGCGCATAAAGCGCCTTCGGTTGGCTTCGTCAACGAAGGCAAGTTGCACGCTCCGGGCGAATTGGAAGCGCGAACCGCTTTGCTCAAACAGTGGGTTGATGCCGGAATGGTGTTGGGCAATCACACTTACTCGCACCCCGATTTCAACACGCAAACCATCCGGCAGTTTCAGGATGAAATCATCAAAGGCGAAGTCGTCACTCGGCAGTTAATGAAAGCCAAACAGCCTTACCAACTCTATTTTCGCCATCCGATGACTCACACCGGCGACACCAAAGAAAAGAAAGAAGCGATTGAAAAATTCCTGGCCGAACGCGGCTACAAGGTGACTCCGCACACGATTGAAAACAGCGACTTTATCTTCAACACGGCTTACGTCCGGGCAAAGCTGAAGAAAGACGAAGCGTTGATGAAAAAGCTGCGCGAGGCTTATCTGGAATTCAATTTCGCGGCGACGGATTTTGCCGAACAGATTTCGCCGAAAATCTTTGGCCGCGATATTCCGCAACTTTTGCTGCTTCATGCCATAGACATCAACGCCGATTGCCTGGACGAAATGCTGCGCCGATACGAAGCGCGAGGTTATCGTTTCGTCACGCTGGATGAAGTCATGAGCGACCAGGCGTATCAAACCAAAGACTCGCTGGTTGCTCAGCGCGGGCCAACATGGTTGTGGCGCTGGAACAAAAGTCTGGGCTTGAATCTGAGTTTCAAAGACGATCCTGAAACTCCGCAATGGGTGATGGATTTATTCAATCAACGATGAGGACTTTATGGAAATCGAATTTGTCGAAACGCCGAACGCGCCGAAACCCGGCGGACATTATTCGCAAGCCGTCATTCACAATGGCGTGGTGTACATTTCGGGACAATTGCCGATTGATCCGGCGACCGGCGAAAAGAAACTCGGCTCCATCGAAGAGCAAGCCGAACAAGTTTTGGCGAACATTCGCGCCATCGTCGAATCCGTCGGCAGCAACATGAATCGCGTCTTGAAAATGACGGTTTACGTTTCAGACATCGAACTGTGGGGCAAGGTCAACGAAATTTACGCTCGCGCATTTGGCGACCATCGCCCCGCGCGAGCCATCGTTCCAGTCAACGAACTGCATTACGGATTCAAAATCGAAATCGAGGCGATAGCTGCGTTATGAACCTGGAACTTCAACAAACTGCAGCAATGGCAGCGACCGAACAGGACGAAAATCGCGATCTTGGCTTTGGCTCGAAAGTCGCGGGCGAAAGCGGCAAACGATTGCTGAACCGCGACGGCAGTTTCAACGTTGCGCGCACCGGTTTGAATTCACTGGCGGCGTTCAGCCTGTACCATTCGTTGCTGCAAATTTCCTGGCCGCGTTTTTTCGGCTTTGTGGTCATGGGTTATCTGGTTTCTAACTCCGTCTTCGCCCTGGCATACATGGCCTGCGGCGACGGAGCCTTGCTGGTTCCAGAAAATCTGCAAATCGGCAATCGTTTTTGGGAAGCGTTTTTCTTCAGCGTTCACACGATGGCGACGATTGGATACGGCAACATCACTCCCGTCGGGGTCGCCGCAAATTTGGTCGTCACCTTTGAAGCCTTGTTCGGATTGATGGGGTTTGCGCTGATTACCGGAATGCTGTTTTCGCGCTTTTCTCGCCCTACGGCCAAAATACTGTTCAGCGACAAAGCCGTCGTCGCGCCGTATCGTGGCATCACGGCGTTTGAGTTCCGCATCACCAATGGACGCTGCAACGAAATCATCGAACTGCATGCGACGGTTATGTATTCGCAGTTTGAAGAGGTCGGCGGCAGACGATTGCGACGCTTTTACCCGCTGCAACTGGAACGCGAGCGCGTCGCCTTTTTCACTTTGAGCTGGACGCTGGTGCATCCGATTGATGAATCCAGTCCGTTGTTCGGAAAAACCGACCAAGACTTGCTGGCGGCCAATGCTGAAATTCTGGTGCTGCTGACCGGCATTGACGAAACCTTTTCGCAAACGGTTCACACGCGGTCTTCGTACCAAGCCGACGAAATCGTCTGGCAGGCAAAGTTCGGCGACATTTACAATCCCCCTACGCCAACTGGCCGATTGACGATAGACGTTCGTAAACTGCACAGTATCGAACCTCTGAACAAAACCGATGAGTGAGAAACGATCCGGCTCGGAATTGAAAAACATCGGCCCGGTTTCGATGGAATGGCTGCGCGCCGTCGGCATCGCTTCGCGCGAAGACCTGGAGGCAATCGGCTCTGTCGAAGCTTATCGGTTGGTCAAAGCGCACGGCTTCAACGCCAGTTTGAATTTGTTGTACGCGCTGGAAGCCGCGCTGCAAGAGATTCAATGGACGGCGCTGTCGCCACAGACCAAAGCAAAGCTGAAAGCCGCCGCCAAAGCAGTAACTCAATGAGCATTCGCACAAACTCAAACGCCGCTCCGCAAAAACCGAAAACCCCACTCATTATCAACGGCGACGATTTCGGCTATTCCCAAGCCGTCAATCACGCGATCATTCAAGCCCACCGCGAAGGCGTGTTGACCCAGCAATTGTTTGGTGGTCAACGAATCCGTTGGCGCGGTGTAAACTTACGTGTGTTACCGGATGGCAAACTCGCTCCGGCAAAATAATCGTAATCTCAAAAAGGAATCAAAATGCGTAGCAATCAATTTATCTATTTCATCTGCCTGTTTTTCCTTTCGTTTTGTCTGGCGTTTGCCGGTTGCAGCAAAACCGAATCGCCTAAAGCGTCTGACGGAGCCAAGCGGTTCGAGCTAAAAGGCAAAGTCGTTTCCGCTGACAAAGCCGAACACAAAGTCACCATCGCTCACGAAGAAATTCCCGGCTACATGGAGGCGATGACCATGCCGTTCACTTTGCTGGAAGATTGGGTCTACAGCGAATTGAAACCCGGCGCGTTGATTCAGGCGACATTGGTCGTAGATCAAAATCGTTCGTGGCTGGAAAACCCAACCGTGACGACCGTTGATCCCAACCTGGTTGGCAAAGAAGTCGAAACCAGCGTCGAACCCAAAGTCGGCGATGCTGTGCCGGATTTCAGCTTGACGAATCAGGACGGCAAAAAAATCAGTTTGAAAAAATATGCCGGGCGGACGGTGCTGCTGACGTTCATTTACACGCGCTGCCCTATGCCGGATCAATGCCCGTTGATGAGCACGAACTTCACTTTTATCAATCAGGAATTGGCCGCCAATGCCGCGTTAAAAGACAAGGTCAGTTTGCTCAGCGTCAGCGTTGATCCCGGATACGACAAACCGAAAGTGCTGCGCGAATACGGATTGAAGTACATCAATTCGACCAAGCCTGACGCCTTTGCTCGATGGGATTTCGCCACCGGCAGCAACGACGAAGTCAAAAAGGTCGGGCAGTTTTTCGGACTGAATTACTGGCCGGAAAAGGATCAAGTCATTCACAACCTGCGCACGGTGATGATTTCCGCCGACGGCAAAGTCGCCAAAACCTATCGCGGCAATGAGTGGAAACCGGATCAGATGCTGAAGGATTTGGAAGCCCAGGCTGCGACGAAGTAAGCGAGTTTTTTGGAGTGCGTGTGTCTCGACACCGCTTTTCGTTCGTGACAACAGGCTTGCTTTTCTGGCGAGGGCTTCAATCAAGAACGGAAAGCTGCGTCAAGCCGCAGCACTCCACATCAAAACACATCATCCGTTGAACAAACTCTTCACGACAAACCAGACATTGGCCGGGCGTTCAGCCAATCGTCGCATGAAGTACGGATACCAGAATTCGCCGTAAGGCACGTAAGTCCGCATGCGAAAACCTTCCTGAGCCAGTTGGATCATCAAATCGCGGCGGACTCCGTACAGCATTTGAAATTCAAACTTGTCTTTGCCGATGTTTTCGCGCGCGGCGAATTCCTGCGTCGCGCGAATCATTCGCGGATCGTGGGTGGCGATGCCGTGATAGATGCCGCTCTTCAGCAGTCGCTGCATCAGCTTGACGAAGTTGGCGTCCACATCGGCTTTTTCGGGAAAGGCGACTTCAGCAGGTTCGTTGTACGCGCCTTTGCACAGCCGTATGCGAGCGCCCATCGCCAACACTTCTTCCAGGTCTTTTTCGGTGCGATACAGATACGCTTGCAGCACGATGCCTACGTTGCCGAATTCGTGAAAAAGCTGTTTGAAGATTCGCAACGTGGCATCGGTTTTCGGAGTGTCTTCCATGTCTATGCGGACGAAGTTTCCACGCCGATGAGCTTCGGCCACGATGCGGCGGGTGTTTTCCAGGCAGTACGTTTCGTCAATGTCCAATCCCAATTGCGTGAGTTTGACCGAGACGTTGGAATCCACTTCGGTTTCCTGAATGCGTCCGAGCAGATGAACATATTCGTTGACATCGGCGTCGGCTTCCGCGCGCGAAGTCGTGCTTTCGCCCAGATGGTCAAACGTCGCCGTGATGCCTTGCTTGTTCAACTCCTTGATGGTGACGATGGCGCTTTCGATATTTTCCCCAGCGATGAAGCGGCGCGTCACCTGTTTGAAGCCGGGAACTTTGACAAAAAAATTTTTGAGGCCGTGTTGCTGCGAGAGGTAAAGGAGGATCGTTCTGGAAATCATAAGTTTCAATGTTTGTCTCAATGCTGGTGTTGTTAGGTGAACTTCGATTGAGGCAAAAACTTATCACAGCAATGTTGAAACTTATAGCTCTGAAACAGCAAGGCTGACAGGTCACACCAACTGACAACAAAAACAAATCACGACTGAAAAACCAAGCCGCGTAAAGTCCATTGTAATTGCCGTTGCAATTGGACGCTACGCGGCTTTTATTTGTGGCGGATGTGGACATCCGCGTTCCGGGCTTTTTCATGGCGGATGTGGACATCCGCGTTCCAGCTACGGACAGGTCACAGCAGCAACCGGAATCCGTATTTTGTATTCGGCGCTGAAAGTCAGCGGGCGGGCGTTGTTTCCGCCGTTGAATTCACCTGTGTTGAATTGCGATCCCATCAACGGCAACAAATCAACCGACGAAGCGGCAAACCAGGCCGTCGTGCCTGTCGGAACAAATTGGTTGATGACCGTCGGCTGCAAACGGAACGTAGACATCAACACATCGCTGTAACAGGTCGAATTTAGATTTCCGGCGGAAGTCGCCACCTGGCCTGAATTGTTTTTGCTCCAACCGGTGATTTGCACTGCCGCGTTTGGAATCGAAGAAAAATCTGTCAACGGACGATACACAGACACCACAGTCAGATTGGTTGCGCCGACCTGGCTGGGCACGCTGTCGAACGCAATCTGTCCCGGCAGCCGGTCGTAATTCACATCGTCGAAAGTCATTTCGGCAAAACCATTGACGTTGGCAATCGCACCGTCTTTGCGTTTGGCCAACGCCACCGCGCCAAGCATAGAAGAATACGGCCCACCGGAATTGCTGGCTGTTTGTTTGACGACGACGTTTCCGGTCAACCAATTGAATTGAATCGGCTGGCCTTGCGAATTGGTGGCGACGGCCATCGCATAACCTTTGACACCGGGATCGAAATCGCTCATCAACAGACTGACTGTTTCCTGCGCCGCCAGACAAAGTTGAAGCTCGGTTGTCTGGCAGGTTGTTCCGCTGACCAGAAACAACCGGACAAACGCCTGAGTGGTCGAATTTGTGTTCGTGATGTTGAGCGTCGAATTTTCGCGTGTGGGATTGCTGGCGCTGGATGTGTAACGATTGAAGAACAGCACCGAACCAGGCTTTTGATCGCCAATCACAGAGGCCGCTGACACCGCCGACAATTCCAAATCAACGATGACAAATCCGCCGGGCAATCCCGTGAAAATGGCGCTGCGTGGCGTGCTGATTAACCCAGCGGACAGGTTCCAAAACACTTTGTAAGCCGATGGTTCCATCGTCACCCTGGCCAGATCAGCGGTGCCGACGGTCAACGAAGTGTTCGGAAGCGGCTGCCCCCCATTGGTCGAACTGCCCGGCGGAACAAACGAAGCAATCGGCACGGCAGGCAATTGCAATTGATTCATATAAGCCTGCTGAAACGTCAAAGTGCTGGTCGCAACCAGTGTGTCGCCGCGCATCAAACGAACAGATAAAACTGCGCCCGCAGGCACGTCGAAAAACGTCGGCGATTGAATCAATAAACTGAACGGCGATGCCGGCAACGATGAAGTCGGTTTGAAAGAAAAGTAATAAGAATCAAGCCCGCTTTGCATTGTCATCTGCCGACCTGTCGCATCTGCTCTTACAATGACCAGCATTAACAACGCCAAGCCAAAGACGAAACGAAGACATCCACACACAGTAATCTTGGTCATCTGAACCTCCATGTAAAGACGTAAAATCAGGATTTTCTGGCCTGTAAGCGACTGACACTTACAAAAATCCACTCTGGTTGAATAGGTTTTGTCAAAATTTTGATTCGCGCGCGGGCAGAGTCTAGCACGAGACAGAAATGGGAAATAGCAAAAGAGCGGCAGAAGAATTTCTACCGCTCGGAGTGCAAACTTTATTCGCCGAAATCCACCAATCCATGCTGCACGGCGTACCGTACAAGCTCGGCGTTGGTCTTCATCTTCATCTTCAGCAGCAAGCGAGTCCGGTACGTGCTGACGGTTTTGACGCTCAATCCCATGTCTTCGGCAATCTGGCTGATGGTTTTGCCTTGAGCGATCATTCTCAGCACCTGAAATTCGCGTTCGGACAAACGCTCCGGCGATGGCCGCGGCGAATCCGAACCGATTTCCGCAACCAATTGTTCGGCCAACGTGGAACTGATGTATTTGCCGCCATTGATGACTTTTCGCAAAGCGCCGACCAGTTCTTCGGGAGCACTCTCTTTGGTCAAATACCCTGACGCGCCGAGTTTCAGCGCACGCAAGGCGAATTGATCTTCAGGATGCATGCTCAGAATCAAAATGGGCAGGCGGGGGCGCGTCGCTTTCACTTCCTGCAAAACCGCCAAACCATTTTTGTCCGGCATGGTGATATCCAAAACCAACACATTACAGTCGGAGTTTTCAAGTTTATCCAAAACCTCCTGGCCATTTTGCGCTTCAGCTACCACCTCGAAATCGGGTTCGTCGTTGATAATCTGCCTCAATCCGCGTCGAACAACCGCATGATCGTCAGCAATCAGTATTTTTATCATTGAAGTTATAGTGGAGAGGTTGATATTCATTGTCTGTGATTTGCTCTCACAAAACAGATACACCAACAAGCCAGCCATCAAAGTACAGTGTGTAGTGGCTGACTGATTTCAGGTTTGAATTTCTTTCGGGGCGTTCGCATTATTGAAACGACTTCAAGGCGAACAACGGCAAATTTTTACGATTCAATTCAGTCAGGGCAATTTGCCAGCCCCAGAAGAAACCCACTAATTCAGTTTTGTCGCTGATCGAGGTGGCAAGTTAAGAATACTAGATTTAACCTGATAGCAAAACGCCTACTGAGAATTTTGAGGGCGTTGGAGAAAGATTTTCCGCATAATTTTTTGAGCACAGTTAATCTAACTCTTTGTTTATCCACTCTTTTGGTTTACTAAATCACAATGGAACACTCCAAATACAATCTGGAAATTTATGACAATCCGCAGGAGTTGGCTTGGGCTGCCGCCAGCCAGTTTGCCAGTTTGGCCGAACAATCCATCGCTGAGCGCGGTTTGTTCACGGTTGCGCTTTCGGGCGGTTCGACCCCGAAAGCAATGTTTTCCGTACTCAGTAACAGACCTTTTGCTGACGCTCTGCCCTGGTCGGCAATCAAATTTTTCTGGGGAGACGAACGCTGCGTTGCCCCAGATCACGCTGACAGCAATTTCCGCATGACGACAGAAACCTTGCTCAATAAAGTCGCCGTGCCGCAGAAAAACATCTTCCGCATTCCAGCCGAAGACGAAGATCACCATCGCGCGGCGGAAAATTACTCGACGATCTTGCGGCAAGCGTTCAATGCCGAAACTCCGAAATTCGATCTGGTCTTTTTGGGAATGGGAGCCGACGGACACACTGCTTCGCTGTTTCCGGGCACAAAGGCTTTGCAAGTAAACGATCAAATCGTCGTTGCCAACTTCGTTGAAAAGCTGAATTCGTGGCGCATCACGTTGACGGCGAAAACGATCAACAACGCACGCAACGTCATCTTTCTGGTCGCTGGCGAAGACAAAGCTTCGACATTACGCGAAGTGTTGGAAGGCGAATTTCAGCCGGAAACTTATCCCAGCCAATTGATTCAGCCAATCAACGGTTCGCTGCTGTGGATGCTGGATGAGGCCTCCGCAAGTTTATTGAACGATCCTGAACCGTGACTGTAACGAGGCGGCGTTCTGATTTAGAATCGCCAAGCTTTTCGAGAATCACCCAACAACATCACTTTTGACCAACAACATCACTTTTGAGAGGTTACGGCTATGCTGATTCGCCGCTTGTCACTTTTCTGCCTGCTTTTGGCGGGCTTGGCGCTGAACACTTTCAGTTTGCCATTCGCCATTGCTAACAATTTCCCCGACGACCGAGACGACATTCTGAAAAAGATGGACGGACGCGCCGATTATTACGGCGAAATGTCGCGCCGCATCTGGGAATTCGCCGAAGTCGGATACAAGGAAAATAACAGTTCCAACTTGCTGAAAGCTGAATTGAAAGCCGCCGGGTTTCAGATTCAAGAAAACGTCGCAGAAATTCCAACGGCTTTTGTCGCCACGTTTGGAACCGGCAAACCGGTGATTGGCATTTTGGGCGAATACGACGCGCTGCCAGGGTTGTCTCAAATCGCCTTCATCGCCGAAAAACGCGCACGAGTCGCCGGTGGGCCAGGTCACGGATGCGGTCACAATTTGTTTGGAGTGGCTTCGGCATTTGCGGCCATCACGCTGAAAGAATATATGGTTGAAAAGAAACTCAGCGGCACGATCAAATTTTACGGAACGCCCGCCGAAGAAGGCGGTTCGGCCAAAGTTTTTATGGCGCGCGCCGGAGCTTTCAACGATCTGGACGTGGCGCTAGCCTGGCATCCGGGCGACGCCAACTCCGCCAGTCTGAAATCCACATTGGCCAACGTCACCGCGAAGTTTCGTTTTTACGGAGCGGCTTCGCACGCGGCGGCAGCGCCGGACAGAGGGCGCTCTTCGCTGGACGCTGTGATGTTGATGGCTCATGCGGTGGATATGCTGCGCGAACATGTGCCGCAAACTACGCGGTTGCATTACATCATCACCAAAGGCGGCGAAGCGCCGAACGTTGTGCCCGACTTCGCCGAAATTTATATGTATGCGCGGCATCCGAGCATGCCTGTGTTGGATGGCATTTGGTCGCGCATCGTTAAATGCGCCGAAGCCGGTGCGCTGGCAACCGAAACACGAATGGAGATGGAATTGGTTGGCAGCGTGTACAACGAATTGCCAAACGAACCGTTGGCCAAGGCGATTGATAAAAATTTGCGGCGAGTTGGCGGCGTGAAGTATTCCGCCGAAGAAACCGCCTTTGCCGAAAAACTGCGAAAGACGTTTTCGCTGGAAGGCGCGCTTTCGCTCGGCAGCCAGGAACAGGTTCAGGAAATGGAAGGCGGCGTCAGCTCCGGCTCGACTGACGTTTCCGACGTAAGCTGGATCGTGCCAACCAGCGAATTCCGCACGGCGACGTATGTGCCCGGAACTCCCGGCCACAGTTGGCAAGCCGTCTCTTGCACCGGCGGCCCAATCGGTCGCAAAGGGCTGACCGTTGCCGCCAAAACGTTGACGCTGACGGCGATTGATTTGCTGCACGATCCGAAATTGATCGAAGCCGCCAAAGCCGATTTCAACAAACGCCGGGCTGGCTTCGAATATCGTTCCCGCATTCCGGCAACTCAAAAACCGGCGCTTAATTACCGAGACAAATAAGCGTCTGTTTCAATCCCACAAACGCAAAAGGCACGAGGCTGATTTTGCCTCGTGCCTTTTTGTGTTTTTGGTGGTTGAGCGTTTCAGCTACCGAAGTTGCCGCACTTCGTAAATGCCCGCCAGTTTGTTCAAATCCGCTTTGACCAATTGCCATTCGCGTTCGACGTTCCGGTCGAAACGGGCGTTTTTCATCAAGGCATTGATCTCATCGGATTCACGCATGACCTTTTCAACTTCGCGGCGAGTTTCGCGCCAGGTATCGCGGCGGTCGAATTCGCGGCGCAGTTCATCCAGCGCGCGCTCCAAATCTTTCACTTGATCGTTGATGTTGTCTTCGCGCCGAGTTCCGTCCAACCGGCTACGATCAAGGTTTTTGTCAATCATCCTGGTGAATGCGTCGCTACGCTCTTCGCAACGTTTGATAATGCGATCTACGTCAGCTTTCGTGTAATTGCGTCCCCGAAATCGTCCCTGAGCCGAAGCCGTTGCCGTGAACATCAAAGCCATTGCCAACAAAGCTAAAACCGTCGCTGAAATCTTCTTCGTCAAATTCATAAAGTCCTCCTTCAAAAAATAAAAACACTTCCGCGCGCAAGAGAGAACACGCGATCAGGCTCTCACACAACTACGAGCCAGAACGCGGCTTAAGACGAAGCTCAGTTTGGTTTGGTCGAAAAGAAATTCGTGAAAGCAGAGACACAAAATTTTGCGTCTCTATCCAGGCAACGGTAGTGGGGCGATAGTGTGTTGCTAATTTTCGAGGATTGAAGTCTTCGGCTTGACACGCCTTAATCAGTTGTCCAGTTTTCGGGGTACATCATACGTGACTTGCTTTTTGCTTTCTCAAAATTCCCACTTCTGCTCTTGTAGAAACTCAAGAAACTTTATGCAGCGTACGTTGAGAACTTCGCAGACATCTGGGATTCCGAGCTTTTTGGCTTGAAATGTTTTCTTGTTCTCGTTTGCCACAACGACAAAACCGTTGACTTGCGCAACCGCAATCACATGCGGATCAGCACCAAATGTGCCTGCGGTTTTATCGGAAATTAGCTTGGGATACTTACTCAAAATGTCACGCATTGCTTTTTGAGTGGCTTCGTCATAATCAATGCAAGTTTTTAATTTGCGCTTATCAAGCCAATCAAATAAAGCGTCGCCGCCTATTTTTAATTCTTCCCAAACTTCAATTGATGTGACCAACTTGCCGTCGTCAATAAGTGTAGAAATATTGTCCCACAGAGCGGGGAATATGCTTGGCGGATAATGGTCGCGCCAAGCATGTGTGAGTGAGCTTGTGTCTATGCAATACCTCAGTAAAACTACTCCTGATAAGCTGAGTTCTTAAATGCTACTTCTTCGATTTTTGGCAAGTACTTGAGTTTTACGCCGCCTAGATACTCGGATACATCAATCGCATTTATCGCTTCGCTGTAATAACCATTTAGCACAAGTCTTGTGTAAGCCTTTCCGTGATGGCTCACAATCTTGACGGGCTGAGGGATAATTACTTTCTCTGATTTCGGTTGCCTCGCTTCAAATTCCTTTTTCCATTCTGCTCTTTTGCTCTGATAAAAAGCTGGCGTTGTGCGCTTGAGGGTTAAGAGTCTGCGAAGTACGACTTCTCTGCTAACAGAAAAGCGAGAAGATAGCGCCGCAAGGCTACGTTCTGGCCACGCAGTCTGACTGTTGTTACCAGTGACAGCTTCTTCGGATAGTAGGCTTTCTTCAGGTACAAGGGCTTCACCTGCAATGCTGTTGCAAAGAACCTCTATCTTGTCGGTATCGCTTAAATCACATAAACCAGCAGCACGAAGCGTTAAATGCGCTATCTCGTGAAGCAGTGTAAATATGCGGCTGTATACGGTTTCTTTTGTATTTAGCAGGATGATGGGAAGTGGATTTTCCCAAATTGAAAACCCGCGAATCTCACTTTTCTTAAGCGACGCTTGGAAAACCAAAACTCCACGCGACTCGACCACATCACGCCAAGTATTTAGCGCAGAATACTCATTCTTGAAGGCCGTTTGCTGTTCAATAGTTACGCCGAGGAAATTACGAATCCGCTCAGCAATGGCCTTTACATCCTCAGTCGTAGAAGCGCGAAGGGTAAACCTTTCAGGCACTGCATCCAGTTCATCGTAAATTTCAATGGCTTTTTCACGTCTAAATCTAGCTTTTCTGATTTCTAGTTTTAAGTTTGGAGAGAGCGGCTTTACTTGTGTTTCGTGATGCCTACGGAAGTCGTGAAGCTCTTGTTCTTTTTCAGGTGGAGAAGGCAGGTAAAAGAAGGCCAACGGACGCTTGTAGAACTCACTCAGAGCCCGTAGCTGTCTGACGGTTATGCGCGACTCCCCTGCCTCAGTAGCTAAAAGCTTTGCTGGCTTGATCTGAATACGCTTTGCAGCGTCTTCTACAGAATAGCCCGCTGACTCTCTAGCCCAAATCAGGACTGAAGGTGTCGCAAAAGATTCTTGACCGCGTGACGCCATCTTTAGACCTCAAAGCGAGGCTTCAAACATTTGTAAGGAAACTTTCGGGATGGAATTAGCAAAGGGCGCGTTGCCTTAATTGCTCACTTCTGAAGTGTCTTCTGTAATTATGCTTTCTTCTTTACCGTATCAACCGCTAAATCAAGCTTCTTCTTCGCCCAGCGTTTTGCTGCTGCTTTTTGGGCAATCTCTTTTCGCCGCTCAGCGGAAAGGGATTGAGCGCGTGCCTTGCCACCCTTCAATATGCCGTGCATTTTCGTTTGTAACTCACTATTTGTTGCGGGATAATTAAAAGGTCATTGGAAAAGCAAAACCCACTGGACTGAATCTCACGAATTGAAGGCCGTAGAGTCAGGACAGCGGGCAGTGCCGTATTTACAATCTTAAAAGTACCACACCGCTGCTTTCCCGTAAACCTCAACCAGTCTTCCAAGTTAAACGAAGCCATGAACAATAAAAAGGAAGATGATTCTCAGCCGGTAGTCACGACAAAAGAAAACGCGGAATTGACACCTCAGATGGAAGACCTCGCTAAATCCGCATTGAAGCTTCGAGCGTTCTTTAAGCTTCAGCGCGCCAATCTCCAAAAGCATTACAATGATTTTGTCGCGTCCGAGCGAGCACAAGGGTTGGCATTATGGGCAAAGTCAAATCTCAAGTGGCCCTTCTCATCTAAAGAAGCTAAAGAAGCTAAAGAGCATCAAAAGACACCCGCAGCAGAATCCAAGAATGAGGGCGATAGTAGTGCTCTGCCCACAAGCACGAGTTTGGACAAATAAAGGGAGGCCGCTCGGCCTCCCCATGAGGCATTTGCC
>CADECP010000069.1 GCA_902825875.1 uncultured Acidobacteriota bacterium | reverse complement strand
CAGTACAGGTTACTGTTGTTGTTCCCACCGGGAACGAAGAACCTGTGTTCGGAACGCAAGCTACTGAGGCACCGCAATTGTCTGCCGCAGTTGGAACTGTATAGTTGACGACAGTCGGACTAGAGCCATTGACCGTAATGTTTGCCGGGCAAGCGACTGTAGGTGGGCTGTTATCCGCAACCGAAACCAGGAAGGTACAACTTGGTGTTCCTCCGGTGTTTGAACAGGTTACGGTTGTTGTTCCCAGTGGGAAGGTGGTTCCCGATGCAGGTGTACAAGTGATCGTGCAGTCCTGTCCTGTCGGAGGTGTGTAATTGACCACTGCGGTGCAAGCGCCAGGATCCGTGTTGACGTTGATGTTTGTTGGACAAGTGAACGGCGCGCAAACGGGGCCGCAGTTCGGTTGAGTGTTGCCATCGGAAGTGATGCTCAGCGTATAAGCGCCGGATGGACCAGGAGGCGTACCGCCTGTCGAATACCCATCAACGACGATGTAAAGAGTTGTGCCAGCAACGATGTTGCTAACCGTCACTGATTCGGCCACGCCGCCAACGCCTGTGTCGTCAATCACCAAACCATCGGAAAGGCTGCTGGAAACGGTGTTGCAATACACGATCAACGACAAATCCTGGGAACCGGTCGGATCCATTGTGATCGTTAATGTGTCGGTACTGCCAGCCGGAAACTCCATTTTGTAAACAACATCCGGGGCGGTTCCTGTGCCGGTGTAAACAGCGCCACGCGGCAATGAGCCAGCGGGACCAGCACCAGTACCAGTAGCGCAATTTGCCGTCAGCGTGGGGCTGGTAGTATCCGGCGGAAGGTCATAATCGTCAGTCGCGCCGACGGTTGTGCCGCTCAGATTGGCAGGGAATGAGCAAATCGGAGTTGCGGTCGCCTGTGTATCGCCGCCTTGCAATGTAACCAGCGGGATATTTGGACCGGGCGGAACAATTTTATTTTTCGGAGTCTTGTCTTTGTCAGTTCCGCTTTGCACGGTGGCTTTCATGCCAGTGCCAGCCGCAAAGTAGTTGAAAAGTTTGCCTGCGGTGTTCTTGTTCCACAGAACATCCTGATATTTACGGACGATGGCAGCCGCTTGACGAGGCTGCGAACCCAGAATGTAACCGACACAAACCAGCAAGGCGACGATGCGCCATTTGCTGTCTCTGAGCCATTGCCACGAACCGGAAGCTTTGTTTTTCCAATGCGTTCGCATACAAATTCTCCTATAACTTCCTGAAAAGGAAGGTGTGTGTTTGCCTGCGTCAAACACAGGCTAGAAGAAATCATCTCGTCCGCGCGACAAGTTGATTCCGACAAATTGTGTTAGCTATGGTTTCCTCTTAAAAAAGCACATTGAGTAAGGCAGTGCTCGTTTGCGAGGTTGAAGTGTTTACCGAAAAGTTTTTGGGCTAAATGCAATCATTCGGCATTGCCGACTGACTGCATTGCCATAAAACGTACAGTGAGAAATTTAGCAAAAGTCGCTGATAAGATTCAGGATCAATTAGTCACTGCAATCAAATCACTCCAAAGTGAGTGTCGGTGATTTGTATTTTCGGTCTTTGGCCATTGAGGAAGGTCAACGGCTTGGTGAATTTACTAACTGAATTAAAGAATGGCAAGGCCACAGAAAAGAAAAATCAAGAATTGTGGAATTAATCGGTTTTAGAGGCCAATGCAGCTAAAATCATTCTTGGGGTAATGGCGAGCTAATCTTGCGATCCGGTTTTTCTGCTCTTGAGAAAGCCCTTCTTTACCGCGACCAGCCACGCCTTTATTAAAGCGATTGGAGCGTATGTCAGATTCGGATTCGCCGATAACTTTTTGGATATTCGGGATTCCGGCGCTCAGTCCGTAAAAGTTCAAGACACGTTCTACGGAAGCCGGTTTGTCGGCAATCATGCTTTCGTAAGTTTGCCAGTAAAGCTGCAACCGTTTTTCGGCTTCGACGCGCTGCCACGAAGCTACGAACTGAAAATACCAGGGAATGACGTATTCGATCAGCAGATCAATCTGTTGGTCGCGGTCGAAGCTGATGAAATCTTCGCGGGAAAAATAAGTGCTGAAGGTAAAACCGCCTTTGTAAAAATCGAGCAAGCTGATTGTTGTGTCGAAAATGTCCCGAACCAGCACTACAGGTTTGATGTTGAAAGCCTGCATCAAATGAATGTTGGCTTCAGAAGCGCGCGAGTGTTGCTGAGTGACGGAATTTTCCATGCCGAACTTCGCCCATTGCGGCAGGTCGAGTTCGTGTTCGTTTTGCAACGCGGCATAAACCGAAAACAGGTCTTTATAGCCGGTCAGCTTAACCAAAACGTTTTTCAGAAAGGTAGAACCGCTTTTGGGCGCGCAGGCGATGAAAATGTGTTTCCCCAACTGCGGCGGTTTGTAAGCTTGCGTGTAATCTTCAAGCCGGGCGCGCGTTCGGACAAAACCCAGCGCGTTGGTCAGGTCAACGTAATAAGACGGGCAAGGCTGAATGGCAATTGCGCGGCGAATGGCAACCAGCGAAGCTTCCCATTGGCGAGCCTGATAAAAATCTTTTCCCAGGTTGTAATAAATGTCGGCAAAACGCCCGCGAAATTCCGGGTCTTGTCCCATTTGACCGTAAAGTTTCAGGGCAAGAATTTCCTGAAGGTAGGGGTTCAATGGTGTGACATCAGGCTCCTGCAAAATCTGCGCGATGCGGCTGCGAAGCGCCGTTGCCAGATTGTGAATGACAATATCGTAGCCGGGAAAAGTGACCGGAGTTTTTTGAGCAGCCCTTTTCAACAACGCCACAGCCATTTCGTAATTGCCGCGCTGCAAGTTGGATACTCCGGCTTCGACTTCCTCTTTAATCGTCAGCGCCACTCGCTGGTCTTGTGCAGAGACGGCGACATTTACGGATTTCAGTTGTTGCATGAAGCTTACCTTGATTGATTGCCAGTGAGTTTGTGTGGAAAAACGAGCGCGATTATAGGAATGGCTTCGCAGAGCGTCAATAATACTGGGCCGTAATCATTGTTCGTGAACTTTGTAAATGGTCAGGCCGGCGTAACGGTTTTCGGTGTCTTCAAAAACCTTCTGAAAATTTTGCTGAAATATGGATTCGTCAAAAAACTCTTTGATCAGGCTGTTGCCTTTCAAATCGTTGTCAATTCCAACGTAGGCAATCTTGTTTTGGCGCAGCAGCCGGATCAGTTCGTCGCGGTTTCGTTCTTTGAAGATTTGCTTGTAAACGGCTTCGCGTTGACCGACGTTGTACCCGGCAGTCCACGCGAACAGCGTGTAGCCCAGAAAGAGTTTGCGACCTGAAAACAGAATCGGGTGAGCCAGAAAGGAATGCGTCAAAAACACATCCGAGGGTTGCGTATTCTGAAATATCCAATTCGTCAGGCGGTCGTTTTGGTGAGGAATCGTAATGACCGAATCGTTCTGAAGCGGAAACAAATCCAGAATTGCGCCAAAACTCATTGCCAGAGCCAAAACAACCGCCAACCCGACGCGCAGAAAGCCGCCTTTGCCAATGCGCCACAGAGCGTAAGACGCAAAGATCGTCGCAAAGATCGTCCAAATGTTCAGCAGTTTGTGATTGTTGAAAACATCCGTGCTGAGTTGAAGCGTGAAAACAACCACCACCAAACTGCTTAAGGCTAAAAACAAACGCCGATGAGCATTGGTTAGAAACCACAGCGCGACAAAAATCAGCAACCACTTCAATCCAAACGTCCAGGCCAGATACTTCACCACCAGCCACAACGTCGGTTCAGGAATCGTGTAGCCCCAATGGAAAAGCGAATGTCCGGTTTGCGTCAGAGTGCCCGCTCTCAGCATCAAGACTTGTGGCAATCCAACCAGAATCGCCATTCCAATTAAACAGAGCAGGTAAGTTCGAATTGGGAAAAATAACCAAAGGCCGCCCAGCACAATAAAAGCCGAGACAAAAACGGCGCTGTTCCAATACGGCAAAAAACCAATCAGCGCGCCGGAAAAGAGTAGTGGTTTATAAAGGCTTGCAAAAGTGTCAGTAGCCCGACCGTGAGGAAGGGCTGGTTCCTCAGCAATCAAGCCCTTGCTTACGCGCGGGCTACTGACACTTTTGTGCTGGTAACGATCAACCAGAAAGATCAGCGTGATAAACAGAATGCCGATGGCGCTGCTCAGGTGGCGTTGATTGGCAAAAATGCCGACGGTCAATGCTCCCCAATCTTCTCCGCGATAAGCGTAGCCCGAATGAACAAATTGAGTCGCATTCCGGATGGATTTAACCGCTTGGCTGATTCCCGGCAGCGTTCGTAAAAAAGGAATGTAAGAAAGCGAACTTGAGGTAAAAAAGAACAGGATCGCAGAGATGCGGGCAACGGCTCTTGAGGCAAACACCTGCTCGGCGAATGTCATAACCAGAATCACCAGAGCCAACATTGACAGTATGCTCAGGAAGTTGACGCTCGACACCAACGACATGCCAAGGAAAGCCAGGTTCGCCGCTTGAAACCAAAACAGGAAGTGATAACGCAACTGTTCGCCGGGAAAAAACGGATGCGTCGAAGGAAAGTTATGTCCCAGCACAAAGCTTTGCGAGACGGACAGGTTGGCTCCAAAATCGCTCCAACTTTTGAATCCGAACTGAAAGTCGCCGTTGGGGAAATCCAAAGTCACCCACATCAACCAACTGCTAAACACAAAACAGGAAAATAGACAGAGCCAATCCCATTTGTCATTTCCCGCCGGTCTGGAATTGTAGTCGTCGTTCAATGGTGAGCGACGCAGCGTTTTCAAAGCGGCAAGTCCCACCGCTACTGCAAAAATGATATTGCCCCAAACCATTGGCTGGGCAGCGCGCGCGAAAGCCAATGCGCCCAGGTAAGTAATGATGCTGCTAACCAATAACCCCACCAAAAAGGCTGTGGCTAAACGGTGTTGAATTGATTTGAAACGGTAAAAGCAGCGGCAAAGGCAATCTCCGAAATACAGCATCCCCGCCAGATACAATACTGACAGCATCACGTCTCCATCTTTGCAGGTAAAAAAGTTAAACAGGAAAAGGCGGGTCGCAGCCAACTACCGCTTCAGCAGCGACGCCGCGAAAGTATAACGAAGAGCTAAAAAAGGGAAAGAGCGCGAGTAAGTCCAAGAGCCAAGTTTTGAGTGTGACAATTTTTCAAATTGTCACATCGGGAAATTGTGGAAAAACAATGGTGTGACAAGTTGAAAACTTGTCACACCATTGTTTAGCGTAAAAAACTCAAAAATTGCTTCTTTGGCTTGGATGTTTAGCAAGTCGGCTGATTCGCCAAGGATTCTACGGCCATTTTTTGCCACGCAGATCAGGCAGATCGCTTCAGAAAAATAGCAAGCAAGCATTCCGAATCAGATGCTTGAATTAGCAGGTTTGCCGCTCTACAATCCGCGTCGCTTGCCCGATTTCACCAAAGTTTTAGCGGAGAGAAATCACGAATGAATTGTCTGCAATTTGAAGATGCAATCAGCGAATATCTGGACTGCGGTTTGGCCAAGCCCGTGCGCCGAACGTTTTGTGAGCATTTGCTGGCTTGTCGGCCTTGCCATCAAACCTTCAACGACGTGCGCGAAGTGCTGGACGATTGTCGCGCGCTGCGCGAAGCGAGTGAAAATTCCGTGCTGGCTTTTGTCGGCGTCAAACAACGAATCATCAACGCGACTTCGGCGGGAGAAATGCTCAGTTGCCGAACGCTGGACGCGCTGATTTCCGATTACTTCGACGGCAACATCGAAAGCTCTTACGAAACCATTTTCAGCGAACATTTCGCAGTGTGCGGCAGTTGTCGCCGGCTGGTGGACGGTGTGCGCGAATCGCTGGAAGCGCCTGAAATCGTCGAAGTCCCGGATCAACTGTATGATCGCATCTTCGCCGCAACCATCGGCGCTCGCCGCGCAGCCTGATTCCTGGACTTCCCAAAAAGTTTTTGATGCAATTTCCCAAAACGCAGTTCAGGCAGATTCTTTTTTGTGTTTCGCTGATTTGGCCGCTCAGCGCGGTTGGCGTTTTTGCACAGCAAACCGACCCGGACAAGAAAGTCACCAATCCAATAGGCGTTGCCGATCAGCAACGCCAATCCAATCGCCAGACCAAACCGGTTCAAATCACGGTCACGGCTCCAGTCACGCCGACCACTTCTGAAAAAGTCACGATTTCTGCTGAAAGCCAGATTGTTCAGGGCGACACTTACATTTGCACTGGCAGTGTGCAGGTGACGTATGCCGATGTGGTCATCATTGCCGACCGTGCAACTTACAACGAAGTCACTTACGATCTGCTGGCCGAAGGCAACGTTTACTTTGAGCAACAAGGCCAGCGACTGACCGGCGACCGCATTGAGTTTAATTACAAAAACCGGCGAGGCACGATCACCAACTCCACGACGTTTACCAATCGAACTCCCGATGGAACGACTTTGGTAATTGATTCCAGCAGAGCCGAGAAAATCAATATAGACACTTTTATTTTGGAAAACGCCAAACTGACCGCTTGCCAGGAAGCCGTGCCGAAATGGGCGTTTACTGCCAAACGTGCCCGCATTCAGAAAGATAAACGGGCGAAGATTTACAACGCCCTGCTGAGGATCAAAAACGTGCCGGTGTTTTATTTGCCGTACGCTTCGATTTCGATCAGCAAGAAAGACCGTTCGTCCGGGTTTTTGTTGCCCAGCACCGGAGCTTCTTCGATACGAGGTCGCACGTTGAATCTGGCGTATTACCAAACGTTAGGGCAAAGCGCCGATGTGCTGTTGCGAACAGACATTTTCACCAAACGTGGCGTCGGACTCGGTTTCGATTTTCGCGCGCGAACGAACGAAACCTCCAAGATCAATTTTGGATCGTTTTTGGTATTCGACCGACTGTTTGGCGAAAAAGGCGACGATCAAGGCGGCAGCAGCTTTTATGCCGACGCTGTTCACAATTTCAAAAACGGATTCGTCGCCGTGGCCGATGTGAACATCACGTCTTCATTCGCATTCCGTCAGGTGTTTTCCGATAACATCTTGTCAGCGATTTCGCCCGAAGAGCGGTCGCTGTTTACGTTGAACAAAAACTGGCGTTCGTTCAGTTTCAACGCGCAGTTTGGCGAACAAAGCTCGTTCATCGGAGAATTCGACAAGAACGGCAATTTCGTTTCCGACCAAATCGTCAAAGTCCGCAAGTTTCCCAGCGTCGAATTGAACAAACGAGCAACGCAGATTTCCGAACGCATTCCGTTTTATTTCTCCTTCGATTCGGCGCTGGAAGGCGTGCGTCGCAGCGAAACTTCCGCCGATCAATTTCTGCTGAAAACACCGTCCGTCGTTCAACGATTGGATTTCGCGCCGCGCATCACTTTTCCGCTGAAATCTTTTGCCGGAGTCACGGTCACGCCTAGTCTTGGATTGCGTTCGACGTTTTATAGCGACAGCCTTGATCCGGTCAGCCGTCAGGTGACGGGGCAAAACCTGTTTCGCAACTACGCTGATTTTCAACTGGATGTGCGCCCGACGGCTTTGGCCAAAGTCTTTCGCCACAAAGACGGCACAGCGTGGTTCAAACACATCATCGAACCGTTCATCGAATATCGTCGCATCGAAGGCATTGACGAATTCGACCGCACTTTGCGCGTGGACGAACGCGACATCATTGCCGAAACCAACGAAGTCGCGTTCGGCATCAGCAACAGTTTTCTGGTCAAACGCTCGCCAGGCGAAGGTCAGGCTCCGCAACCGCACGAGCTGCTAAATCTGACGCTGACGCAAAAATACTTTTTCGATCCGACTTTTGGCGGCGCTTTGCGCGAAGGCCAACGCAACCAGTTTTTCCCGATCAACACCCTGTCAGGATTCGCCTTCGGAGCAGTCCGGCGCGATGTTTCGCCGCTGAACATCAAAGCACGGCTGCGACCGACGCAAACCGTCTTTGCCGATGTGCGGCTGAATTACGACACCAAGTTCAACGATCTGCGCGATTTCATTTTTGGCGCGGGCGTCACCAAAGGAATTTTCTCGATCAGCCAATCGTGGTTTTACACGCGGCGCATTGACCTGGATCAATTCCGATTCGATCCTTCGACTTTGCCTGGCAACCAGATGGATTTGTCGGCCTTCGTCGGCAACCCAGCCAAAGGGCCTTATGGTGGGTTCACCGTCAGTTATGACCTGCGCGACCGGTTTTTTAATGGCAATGTTCGTGACCGCCGTTTGATAAACCTGACCACCAGCGCCGGTTGGGCGTGGGATTGTTGCAGCTTTAACGTACAGACGATCACCTTCAACGCGGGTTTCCGCGACGAAAGCCGAATTGTCTTTGCCTTCACACTGAAGGGGATTGGTTCATTCGGAACTCAAAATATCGGCCAACGTCGCTAAATAAGTGACGCAAAACCAGTCAGCAAAGAGTCCACTCTTCTATTCCGACTCATTTCAAGTCACAAAACCAAGACTCGAAACCGGACAAAAAGGAAAATCTGTCTCAAATAGGCTCAGAAAATGGCCTTCTGTGCTATACTCCGCGCCATCTTAAAGTTAGAAGGAGAACGGCATTGGCAGCATTCAGAGAAGGTAACAAAGTGATTTATCCGCGATTGGGCATCTGCCGCATCGCCGGAGTCGTTGAACAATCGGTTGGAGATATGACGGTTAAGTTATACGCTCTTAAACCTTTAGATTATCAGGAAACGACCACCGTCATGGTTCCGGTCAACAAAGCCGAAGAAGTCGGTGTTCGTAAACTGATCGAAAAAGAAGACATCCCCAAACTGTTGAGATTTTTGGGCAAAGATATTGAAGTTGCCACAGACCATCGTAAACGCAACGCCAGAAATGCCGAGCGAATGGCCACTGGGGAAATTTACGAAGTCGCCGATTCGCTCAAGACTATGGCCAAGTTGAGCAAATCCAAGACGCTTTCGCCCGAAGAACAACAAACGATGTCTCGCGCTCGCTACTTAATCATCAAAGAGATCGCGCACGTCACCAAACTTTCGACTGAAGAAGTCGAACAGATGATTGACGACGCTCTGGCGGGCAAAAAATCCAAAACAAAAAAACTGGCGGCGTAAAGCGCAGAGCAGATTTTCTTATCTGCTCTGAATTTCACGACGGCAAACAATCGGCGGGTTGAAAAAACCGCCTTACATTCAAAAAAGGCTGTGAGCATCGGAAGGTAAAGCCGATGCTCACAGCCTTTTTGAGTATGACGAAAGAGTTTTGCTTACGAAACCAGTCGAATGATTGCCGAATGTTTGATGGTGGCGATGACGCGGTCAGCTTCGCCGAAAATGACCAGATTGGCGGTGACGATTTCGCGGCCTCGCCGTTCGGATGTTTCAACGACTCGCCCGCGTATCGTCAGCCGTTCGCCGTCGCGCGCCAAGTCGTAATGCCGGGTCTCGCTGGCGATGTGAATCCACATGCCCAGCGCGAAGTTTTGCATAAAAACTTCGTTGGCCTGAGCAATCCAGAATGCCGGGTGACAAACTCCGCTGCGATAGAGTGGCGAACCGTCCACCATATTTTCCAGAAACTCCGGCTGCGCGGCCAAATCCAATTTGAAATCCAGCGAACCGAGCACGTCACCGGATTTGACGGAGGCAATGGTTGCAGGCCAACGAGCATCTTCGCCGGGCAAAGCTTTTGTCGGATATTCGCCGGAATCAATTGTCGGCAAAGTCGTTGGCATTGCTGCACTGCCGATTGCACAAAGTTTGTTTTCAGAATTGAACAGTTGCAGTTCAAAGCCGAGCGGTTCAATGCTGCTGATTTTTGCTTCGGCGCGCACGGTTTCGGCGTCATAAATCGGATGAATGAATTTGGCCGCCACGCTGCCGCGCGCCAGCCATTCAACGCCCAAAGCATCAACAATTGGTCTGGTCAGGTAAGCGTACATGGCCACGCCTGGAACCAAAGCTCCGGCAAAGCCGTGTTCGGCTGCGCCTTCGTCACTGTGAATTTTATTGGCATGCGCCGCGCCGTAATTCCGCGCGACGACTTCATAAAACGGCAGATTCTCTCCAACCAAAAACGGCATCACTTTTTCTCTCTTTCTCTCTGTCCCTCAATCCCAGCATCCGGCGAGTAGAACAACGCCAACTGCCCGCCGGTATGCCAGAACAACACGTTGTCGTCTTTGTTGAGTTTGCCTTGGCGAACCCAATCAATCAGCGCAGCTATTGCTTTGGCGGTGTAAACCGGGTCAAGCACTATGCCTTCGGCGCGAGCCAGCATCGCCAAAGCTTCTTCACCCGTCGGTGAAGGAATGCCGTAACCTTCGCCTGTGTAATCGTCCAGCACAATTGCTTGATCGTTCAATTCAACGCCGAGCATTTCGCCAACGCCACGAATGATCCGGCTGACTTCGCCGCCGATGGATTCCGAAGAATCGTCCGGGCTGACGCCAATGTCTTTCACATCGTTCAATCCGAACAGTTGCAAACCACTGACGATTCCGGCTTGAGTTCCACCCGAAGAACTGGAATGAAAGATGTAATCAACGCGCAAGTTCAACGCTTCCAATTGAGCCTTTGTTTCCTGAACGGCGCGCACAAAACCCAATGCTCCCAGCGGAACCGAACCGCCCAGCGGAACGACGGCGACGTTGTTGCCTTCTGCTTTCAATCGCGCGGTTTCAGATTCCATTGTGGCGATGCGTTCTTCGCGGTTGGCGACGCGAATGATTTCCGCTCCGAACATTTGATCGGCGACCAGACTGGCCGGGTTCAATCCGTCGAACATCACAGCCGCCTGATTCAACACCAGCACGCAGCGCAAACCTAAGCGAGCGCACATCGCGGCGGTCACTCGCGCGTGATTGGATTTCACTCCGCCGCAACTGATGGCGACATCGGCTTTGTCGGTTTTGGCTTTGGCCAGAATGTATTCCAGCTTGCGAACTTTGTTGCCGCCAAAACCTGGCCCGGTGTAATCGTCGCGTTTGATGAAAATGCGCGGAGCGTTCGCGCCGAGCAGTTGCCGAAATCGCGGCAACTCTTCAATCGGCGTCGGGTAATGCCCGAAGTTTAGGCGCGGAATGGTTTGAAGCAAATCAATTATGGGTTGCAATGTTCAAGCCTCCATTGGATTTGTCATTGGTTGAAGTATAGAGAAAATTTCTTTGTGATCTTACCGCTCAACCAGTCCGAATGTAACCGAGCGAACGTTGGCAAAGCGTTTTCGTCGTTACGATGGTTGGCAAAAAACGCCAGCGTCACGCAGAATGAAACTTACCTGATCGGCAGTTCGTTTGCGGCATTTGAGTCTTTGCCGCAAACGGCAGGAAGCGAGTCTCCACAAGTTTATGATCGGCGAAATCATCTCACATTACAGAATTCTGGAACGTCTGGGCGCAGGCGGAATGGGCGAAGTTTATAAAGCCGAAGACACACGATTGCATCGCCACGTCGCGTTGAAATTGATGTTGGATCAAAACGGCAAAGACGACGAACAGCGCAAACAGATGCGCCAGCGTTTTTTGCGTGAAGCCCAGGCGGCGTCGGCGCTTAATCATCCGAACATCGCCACGATTTACGAAATTGACGAATTCATACGCGAAGGCGAACGTTACAGCTTCATCGCCATGGAATATGTGCCCGGCCACACGCTGAAACAGGCGGCGCAAAATCTTTCGTTGACGGAATCGCTGGAAGTCGTTTCGCAAATTGCCGATGCCCTGGCCGAAGCTCACGATCGCGGAATCGTTCACCGCGACATCAAACCATCGAACGTTATTTTGACCGAACACCATCGCGTCAAACTGCTGGATTTCGGCGTCGCCAAATACAATCCTCTGGTTGATTTCGATTCCGACACTGCCAGTTTGCTGCAAACCGAGGTGCTGAAAACTCAACCGGGAATGGTGCTCGGAACGTTCGCTTATATGTCGCCGGAACAGGCGCTTGGCAAAGACGTTGACGGACGCAGCGATCTATTTTCGCTTGGCGTGGTGTTTTACGAACTGCTGACCGGGCGATTGCCGTTCACAGGCAATTCGATGCCTGCGACGATTGACGCCATATTGCATGCCGATCCGGTTCCTATCAGCAATTTCAACAATCAAGTCACCGCCGACCTTGAACGCATAGTTCATTGGATGCTGGAAAAAGAACCAGCGCGGCGTTACCGGACGATGCGCCAACTGCTGGATGACCTGGAAGCCGCTCAAGCCGGTTTGCCTTTGCCGACATATTCATACGAAACCAACGTCGGATACGCGACTCAATCGCTGCCGGGACGCACGACAGGAACCAATACCTTCAACCAACGCACTGGCAAAAGCATCGCCGTGTTGAGTTTCAACAACGTCACGGAAAACCCTGCAGACGATTGGTTGGGCAGCGGCATCGCCGAAACCGTCACTGCTGATTTGAAAAAAATCGAAGGCATCACCGTCATCGGACGCGAGCGCGTTTACGAAACATTACGCCGCCTTGGAGTTTCGCCCGATGCCGAATTCGACACGACGATGGCCACCAGTTTGGGACGCGAAATCGGTGCGCGCTGGATTTTGACGGGCGGGTATCAAAAGATCGGCCAGATGCTACGCATCACAGCCCGCGTCGTCGAAGTCGAAACCGGCGAAGTGTTACGCACCGTCAAGATTGACGGCAAGATGGACGACATTTTCGAGCTTCAGGACAAGATAGTTTATGAATTGTCGCAGGGGCTTGATCTGAGTTTGAAGAGCGGCGAACGCGAAGGCATCGAACAGAAAGAAACCGAGGTTTTGGAAGCTTACGAGGCGTACAGCAAAGGCGAAGCCAGATTGATGGAAGGCAGCCGCGAAGCTCTGGAAGAAGCCATCGCCCTTTTGAAAGAAGCCATCCGGCTTGATCCGAAATATGCACGAGCCATCGCCGGGCTTGGGTATGCTTATACCTTGAAGGGGCAGTTTCTGACCAAACCGGAACTGTTCAATGACGCCGTCGAACTGTTCCAGCAAGCCATCGAAATGCAGCCGATGATGGCCGACGGATACAGCGGAATCGGCATGGCGTTTGTCGCAATGGGGCGCGAAGACGACGCCATCGGAGCTTTGCGCCGCGCACTGGCGTTTGCTCCTCAAGACGCGCGAGTTCACAGCGCGCTCGGTCGTGCGTTGTCCATCGGCAAAGGGAAGTTCCGCGAAGCCCTGGCCGAATACGAACAGGCTTTGACATTGAACCCATTGACCGGCTGGGCGGCTCAGCAAGTTGCGTTGTGCTGCGCTTACCTGGGCGAATACGAACGCGGCGAACAGGCCGCACGCGAAGCGATCAAGGCTCAGCAGGAATCCATCTCCGGCCACGAAGGCGTTCAATTGATCGGCTCCTACAGTCGGCTGGCTCATTTGCACATTCTGCAAGGCCGCCACGACGACGCCATCGCCGAGTGTTACCAGGAAATTGTCTTTCTGCGAACTTCGACTCACGCGCTGAAAGAACGCGCCTTGATCGAAGTCAATCAAAAGCTGGTCAGCGCCTACGTGCGTCAAGGCAATCTGGCGGATGCCCGACGCGCTTACGACCAGTTGACGCGCGATTTTACCGCCCGCCTTAACGCCAAAGCCGACGATCCGTTTACGCGCTATTACGTGGCTTGTGCTGCCGCAATGATTGGCGAGAATGAAACGGCTTTGGAACACCTGGCCAAAGCCATCGAAGGCCGTCGCAACTTCAACACTGCTCGCGCCAAAGTGGAAATTGATTTTGAAGGCTTGCGCGACAATGCGAAATTCCAGATGTTGATCGCTGGCTAATTCTGATTAACTGACGTTACGCAATGGCAGATCAAATAAAGCGTTTGACAACTTTTTCGTCCCGGTAGGGACGGTTGAAATTAGCGCGGCGAAGGAAAAACACTGCGCCAACATTTGCGCTCTGACGGAATGGAATTGCGCGAAGCTTTGGACATCGCCACTCAAATCGCTTCGGCGCTGGAAGCCGCCCACGAAGCCGGAATCACTCACCGCGACATCAAACCCGAAAACGTCATGATTCGGCCTGACGGTTACGTCAAGGTGCTGGATTTTGGTCTGGCCAAGCTGACGGAAAGGCGAGGGGGTGAGGGAGAGACAGAGGGACAGCGGGAAAGAGGGCGAGAAGAGGAGACGCTGATTTTGCTGACTGATCGAACTTCCTCGATCCCTCCTTCCCCCAATCCCGCTGTCCCTCAATCCCCGCTTTCAACGCCGGGAATGCTGATTGGAACTGTCACTTACATGTCACCTGAACAGGCGCGCGGATTGGCGGTTGACGCCCGCAGCGACATTTTCAGCCTGGGCGTTGTGCTTTACGAAATGCTGACCGGTCGAGTGCCGTTTGACGGAGCGACGACGACTGACGTGTTGGCGGCGATTCTTCACGTCGAACCGCAACCGCTCAGCCGTTACTGCCGCCAAGCTCCGTCGGAACTGGAAATCAATCTGGCCAAGGCGCTGCGGAAAGATCACGAAGCCCGTTACCAGACGGTCAAAAGTTTTCTCAGCGATTTGCGGCACATCAAAAGCCGTCTTGATTTTGACGCCGAGTTCGCTCGTTTCGGTCACGACGCAACGCCGCGAAAATCCGGCGAAGAAATCAGCGAAGCTTTGACCGTCGAACTTCGCACGGGCGAAGTTCTGTCACCTTCGGGGCGATTGCATCAAAAACGTATCAGCCATCAAATCGAATCGCTGGCAGTGTTGCCGATGGAAAACGCCAGTGCCGACGCTGGAATGGAGTACCTATCTGACGGCATCACCGAAAGCATCATCAACAGTTTGTCGCAATTGCCCGGTTTGCGCGTAGTGCCGCGTTCGACCGTTTTTGGCTACAAAGGCCGCAAATCCGACCCGCAAAAAACCGGAGAAGAATTGGCCGTTCACGCCGTGCTGACTGGCCGCGTCATTCAACTTGGAGATTCACTGATCGTCAAAACTGAGTTGATTGATGTCGCGCGCGCTTCGCAACTTTGGGGCGAAGAGTATCGCCGCAAACTGACGGACATCTTCGCGCTGCAAGACGAAATCGCCGAAGAAATCAGCCAGAAACTTCGACTGCAACTTTCCGGCGAAGACCGCGAACGGCTACGGAAACGCTACACCGACAACACCGAAGCCTATCACCTGTACTTGAAAGGCCGTTATTACGTCGGCAAACGCACGCCGGAATGGATTCGCAAAGGCGTCGAACACTTCCAGCAAGCGATTGACCTTGATCCGAATTATGCGCTGGCCTATTCCGGTCTGGCCGAAGCTTACGGCTTTCTGGCTTCTTCGACCGGAGGCCAACCACCGCACGACGCTTACCCTCTGGCCAAAGCCGCCGCGCTGAAGGCGCTCGAACTCGACGACACACTTGGCGAAGCGCATTGCTCGTTGGGATTTTTCCGAATGTTTTACGATTGGGATTTCCCCGCAGCCGAAACCGAATTCAAACGCGCCATCGAACTCAGCCCGAATTTCGCCAACGCTTATGACGGTTACGGCTTTTACCTGAAAGCCGTCGGCCAATACGAAGCCGCCGAACAAGCCTGCAAACGCGCGCAGGAACTGGAACCTCTTTCGCTGTTTATGACACTGAGCCTGGGCTGGGTGTATTACTTCGCGCGCCGTTACGACGAAGCTCTGGCGCAAAGCCGCAAGGTCTTGGAAATGGATCCGAACTTCGGCTTCGCGTACTGGCATCGCGGAGTCGTGTTCATTCAGCAACAAAACTTCACCGAAGCCATCAACGCCTTCCGCAAAGCCTTGAACCTGTCGGGCGGCATTCCGACGTTTATCGCCTATCTTGGCCACGCCTCTGCCCGCGCCGGAAAACACCGCGAAGCCCGTCAAATGCTCGCCCAACTGGAAAGCCTGTCGAAGCGGCAATACGTGTCCGCGTACTTCTTTGCGATGATCCATCTCGGCTTGGGAGATTTGGATCAGACGTTTGAATGGCTGGAAAAGGCTTATGAGGAACGGTCAGGGTTTTTGGCTTTCGTGCGCGTGGAGCCGATGTTGGATCGAGTGAAAGCGGATGCCAGGTTTGCTGAGTTGCTGGAACAGATGGAGAGTTGAAGACAAAGATTGATTGCTGCGGTTAAGCGGCAAAACTATACTGACCGCCGCCTTGCAGCAAAGACGAATCGAATTGCTTCCTTAAACAAAGAATCAACAGACTCTACGCAAAGGAGAAAATGAACAATGGCTCAATCTACTCGAACACAAGCAATGATGCACCGATATGGCGATGCTTACATTGCGGCAAGAACAATGGTTGGGATAGGAAGTGTGATTAAAGGGATCGGAATTTTTCTCGGGGCGATTAACGTTTTAGTTTCCGTCCTCGCAATTACCTCCGATACGGCAGCGCTACCATTCGGAATTGTTGGCATTGTATTTGGAGTTTTCGCCGGGGCTTTGTTGTATATCTGTGGCGTTATGGTCTCCGCTCAAGGGCAGATACTCAAAGCTAGCCTTGATGGTGCGGTAAACTCCTCACCATTTCTCACGGACGATGAAAGAGCAGATATAATGTCTTTGCCCAATTCAACGGCAATAGTCGAAGATGGAATTCATGCTTTAGACAAAATACAGTTCTAGGTTTTTTGTTTTGGCATAGAATTGCCTGCCCTAAAAGAGCTTTTGCCGGGCCTGAGAGATGCAAAATGAGCATAATTGTCATCAATGCTCCCGACTCACCAGCGAGTTGGCGACATTGCTGAAATGGCCGACCAACATCGTGGCGAAATTGCGAAAATGGCTGCCCAACATCATAAGGAGTTGGCCAAAGACACCGCTGAAAGAGCGGCGCGGGAAAAGAAAGCTTTGGAAATGCTCGATAACATCCAACGTGGCAGGCGACCAAACTTTTAGCATGTCTAACAACGGCATGCTGCGGGCGCGAAAACGCGCCGCTGATGCCGGGCGTCCGGCGACAACAGGCAACGCGATTATAAGAGGTTCTATTCATGCCAATCATTTCCATGTTTTACGGGGTCATCATTCGCCTGTATTTCCTCGACAATAAACATCACCACCTGCCGCACATCCACGCGAAGTACGCCGAGTTCGAGGCGTCCATCGGCATTGGAGATGGCGAGGTTCTCTCTGGTGAGTTGCCACGCAAGCAGTTGAGGCTGGTGCAGGCATGGATAGAGCTTCACCGCGATGAGTTGATAGCCGATTGGGATCTGGCGGTCAGTGGCGAGAATCCCTACAAAATCGATCCCCTGTGAGGTAATACCATGTATTGGGATGTAACAACCGTTAAACCGTTGCCGGATTATCGTATCTATGTCGAACTCGAGGGTGGGCGAAAGGGAATTTTTGACCTAAAGCCCTATCTTGACCATGGCGTATTTCGTGAGCTTCGGGATGTGCATTACTTCAATCAAGTGGGCATCCTGTTCGGTGCAGTCACCTGGCCTCACGAGCAGGACGTTGCGCCGGAGACCTTGCTTGCCGAAATGGTTTTCCTTGATTCGAGCCTAGCGCCTAACAATTCATTGGCAGCTTAACGGCAAAGGCTTTTATGGCAATTCAAACAACTTTCAACAAAGCCCGTGACAATTTTGATTCGCTGCTTGAGCAGGTGACGGCGGATCGGGAGATCGTCATCATCAATCGCCGAGGTTCTGAGGACGTTGCTTTGGTGGCGGCTTCGGAGCTTTCCAGCTTACTGGAGACTGCTCATTTGCTGCGGTCGCCGAAAAATGCTCAACGGCTTTTGAAAGCGTTGCATCGTGTTCAGGCGCGGACTCTGAAGCCGCAACCATTGGACAAATTCAGGCGCGAGTAGACCAACGAAGAGAGGAATGAAGAGAGGAATTATGACAACACTACTTGAACGAGCAGTTGCCGAAGCGTCCAAACTGACGATGGAACAGCAAAATTTTGTCGCTGCGTTGCTGCTGCGCGAAATGGAATCTGAAAAGCGATGGACGGAGGCTTTTGCTAAGTCACAGGATGTGCTGGCCAGTCTGGCAGATGAAGCTTTGATGGAATTTGAACGTGGCGAAACCAAGCCGTTAGAGGAATTGCTTGAAATCACAAACGACTGAAAAATTCCGCAAGGCTTACTGTGGATTGCCAGCCGAAATTCAGCGTCAGGCGAGAGAAGCTTACCGTTTGTGGAAGACTGACCCGTCTCATCCCGGCCTTCACTTCAAGAAAGTTCACGACACCAAGCCGATCTATTCAGTCCGAATCAATTTGGCTTACCGTACCCTGGGATTGAAAAAGGACGACACGATGATTTGGTTTTGGATTGGCTCACACGACGAATATGACCGGCTGCTCGCCCAGCTATAAAAAGCTTGCGCTGATTCACTTGAAGCCCTGGCACCCAGTTATGAACGGCTTTGTTGCACGAATCCTGAGTTGCCCTTTCAGCATTGACGAATCAGTCAAT
>CADECP010000068.1 GCA_902825875.1 uncultured Acidobacteriota bacterium | reverse complement strand
GAGAGTTCCTTTGATGCCGTCAGGCGTTGAGCACGATGTTTCCGTCCTTGATGAAAGAGTGACACTGATAGTGAGAGTTCCTTTGATGCCGTCAGGCGTTGAGCACTTGTTCGCCCGATACGGGGTAAAGATTATCGGCACGTGAGAGTTCCTTTGATGCCGTCAGGCGTTGAGCACCTGGAATTGTTTGCCAAACACTGTGGCGAACGGCGAGTGAGAGTTCCTTTGATGCCGTCAGGCGTTGAGCACATTTGGATAATTGCCTGACGTGGGAAGAAGGCCAGTAGTGAGAGTTCCTTTGATGCCGTCAGGCGTTGAGCACTTGTCATTTCCCCAAAGCCTCCTGATTGAAAAGTCGTGAGAGTTCCTTTGATGCCGTCAGGCGTTGAGCACTTTGACGAAACGGGTTACATTTGCAGTGTGACTTTGTGAGAGTTCCTTTGATGCCGTCAGGCGTTGAGCACGAACGTCAACAACGTGAAGCTGAAACCGTCTGAATGTGTGAGAGTTCCTTTGATGCCGTCAGGCGTTGAGCACGCTCAAAGGCAATCGGCGAACCAGCGAGAACACGGGTGAGAGTTCCTTTGATGCCGTCAGGCGTTGAGCACATGTGGAACCAGAAGAAACAACGCCAATCAAGCCAGTGAGAGTTCCTTTGATGCCGTCAGGCGTTGAGCACGCTTTCACGTAGAAATGAACGCCGGTCATGCTCGGCGGTGAGAGTTCCTTTGATGCCGTCAGGCGTTGAGCACTAGACCAACAGCGCCCGAATGCCTTCTGGGAACAGTGAGAGTTCCTTTGATGCCGTCAGGCGTTGAGCACAGCTTACGCAACTCTTTTGGCTCTGCGCTCGGATTGTGAGAGTTCCTTTGATGCCGTCAGGCGTTGAGCACCTTTACGGCTGGTACAGCGAAACACAATCGAAAGCGTGAGAGTTCCTTTGATGCCGTCAGGCGTTGAGCACCGGTAGGCTGTGGTAAAGGACTCGTAATGCCACCACCGTGAGAGTTCCTTTGATGCCGTCAGGCGTTGAGCACCCGTGGTCAACGTCGTCTTTGCCGTTCCGTTTTCAAGTGAGAGTTCCTTTGATGCCGTCAGGCGTTGAGCACTAGACATCAATCTGTTCTTCGTCGGCTCCCTCTGGTGAGAGTTCCTTTGATGCCGTCAGGCGTTGAGCACTTGCCTTCGTGATCTGCATGGTCAGCCAGTGCGAGCAGTGAGAGTTCCTTTGATGCCGTCAGGCGTTGAGCACAAAATTCCGTGTGCGACCGGAGAGACGAATAACCAGTGAGAGTTCCTTTGATGCCGTCAGGCGTTGAGCACACGCATGAGCGAGAAGTTCATGCGACGGAAAAAGCGTGAGAGTTCCTTTGATGCCGTCAGGCGTTGAGCACTTTTGGAATATCAATCTTCCTTGCCAGATAAACTTGTGAGAGTTCCTTTGATGCCGTCAGGCGTTGAGCACAAAAGGGAATGCCCAAAAAGGAATGGGGCGACATGTGAGAGTTCCTTTGATGCCGTCAGGCGTTGAGCACTTTCCGCATCCCGAATGATTGTCGTCTTACCACCGTGAGAGTTCCTTTGATGCCGTCAGGCGTTGAGCACTACTCAAGCAAGTCGTGGAAAACATTCTCAGTTTGTGAGAGTTCCTTTGATGCCGTCAGGCGTTGAGCACCTTTGACTGGCTGCGGTTGTAGTCGAATTGAATTGTGAGAGTTCCTTTGATGCCGTCAGGCGTTGAGCACTTTTCAAACTCTTTTTCGTCTGCTTCAGTGACTTTGTGAGAGTTCCTTTGATGCCGTCAGGCGTTGAGCACATACCACACACCAAACTTGCCCCGATAACTCCCAGTGAGAGTTCCTTTGATGCCGTCAGGCGTTGAGCACTTGTTCAATGTCATTTTGCCGCGCGTAATCCCGTGTGAGAGTTCCTTTGATGCCGTCAGGCGTTGAGCACCTCGCCTGATCTTCAAACAATTCCGCCACAAACTGAGTGAGAGTTCCTTTGATGCCGTCAGGCGTTGAGCACATGATGGAAGTTTGGAGCCAGCAACACAAGCCGACTGTGAGAGTTCCTTTGATGCCGTCAGGCGTTGAGCACCTTTGCGGGCTGCGCCACTGAAGCAATCGTTGAAGTGAGAGTTCCTTTGATGCCGTCAGGCGTTGAGCACTAGCTCTCCGCTAAAATATCCGTGCCGTTCGCCGGGTGAGAGTTCCTTTGATGCCGTCAGGCGTTGAGCACTGTCTTCCGCCCGCCCCGCCGCCCCGTGGTGGCTTGTGAGAGTTCCTTTGATGCCGTCAGGCGTTGAGCACGTTACGGCGCGAAGATGATTAAAGCCAGCGCCGAAGTGTGAGAGTTCCTTTGATGCCGTCAGGCGTTGAGCACTTGAATTGTCTCACTCGTCTCCCCACGCGAAAAAGTGAGAGTTCCTTTGATGCCGTCAGGCGTTGAGCACATGCCGCCTTTCGTCATCGAAGCGCGCGGCGGGCAGGTGAGAGTTCCTTTGATGCCGTCAGGCGTTGAGCACATAATCGAAGTGACGACCAGGCGTTGATAACCAAGTGAGAGTTCCTTTGATGCCGTCAGGCGTTGAGCACGAATAATCCGGCTCAAGAACGAACCCGAAACCGTCTTGTGAGAGTTCCTTTGATGCCGTCAGGCGTTGAGCACTCGCTGAAATAGGTTGGCGTCAACCGTTGCCACAAGTGAGAGTTCCTTTGATGCCGTCAGGCGTTGAGCACATGATTCAATGATCTGTGTCTCGCCTTTTGGCTTGTGAGAGTTCCTTTGATGCCGTCAGGCGTTGAGCACAATAGGCGCATCAAATAACTGGTGTAGGCTGCCCAGTGAGAGTTCCTTTGATGCCGTCAGGCGTTGAGCACCTTCAGCGCACGACTTTACGGACTGCGTAACTACAAGTGAGAGTTCCTTTGATGCCGTCAGGCGTTGAGCACTTCCTGCGTCCACAATCTCGCCCACATTGGCAAAGTGAGAGTTCCTTTGATGCCGTCAGGCGTTGAGCACCGATTTCCGTGACGGACTCTCTCTCTGCTGACGGGTGAGAGTTCCTTTGATGCCGTCAGGCGTTGAGCACCTCGGGCGTCCAAAGGGTTTCGATTGTGTCAAGCAGTGAGAGTTCCTTTGATGCCGTCAGGCGTTGAGCACTTAAAGACTCGGAGCGCGTGAGCTTCAGTCATTGGTGAGAGTTCCTTTGATGCCGTCAGGCGTTGAGCACTAAATCACGTAAGATCATATTCACGTCGTAAGTGGTGTGAGAGTTCCTTTGATGCCGTCAGGCGTTGAGCACTTGCAGAGCAAGCAGAAAAAGAAGCTATCGCACCAGTGAGAGTTCCTTTGATGCCGTCAGGCGTTGAGCACTTATGATCGGTAACACCTTGCGTTCCTGTTGTGATGTGAGAGTTCCTTTGATGCCGTCAGGCGTTGAGCACCTTAAAGCAAAAGGTTGATTAACAAACCGTTGAATAACGTGAGAGTTCCTTTGATGCCGTCAGGCGTTGAGCACACAGCCTGCTTGGAGCCGATGCCAACTTCGGCAACTTGTGAGAGTTCCTTTGATGCCGTCAGGCGTTGAGCACCCTTTGGCCGCGTCCGGTGAAATGCGCCCGGCCTGAGTGAGAGTTCCTTTGATGCCGTCAGGCGTTGAGCACATCCGTTGCTGTCGGATGCTGAAGTCGCTTTCTATGTGAGAGTTCCTTTGATGCCGTCAGGCGTTGAGCACAACGAACCTCTCCTACTTCACATCATCGCCCAAGCGTGAGAGTTCCTTTGATGCCGTCAGGCGTTGAGCACTTTGCGACTCCGTTTGGCGTGAATTGTCGAAGTCCAGTGAGAGTTCCTTTGATGCCGTCAGGCGTTGAGCACTCCATAAAATTCTCCTAGAAAAGTGAAGGTTGTTTTGTGAGAGTTCCTTTGATGCCGTCAGGCGTTGAGCACCGCGATGGTCGTTGGCTGGCGCGAGTGTTGTTTAGTGAGAGTTCCTTTGATGCCGTCAGGCGTTGAGCACAGGTTTGAACGATGCACGAATACTACACCTATGACGGTGAGAGTTCCTTTGATGCCGTCAGGCGTTGAGCACAGAACAAATATAAACGCCGCTATCAATTTTCTGGTGTGAGAGTTCCTTTGATGCCGTCAGGCGTTGAGCACACAGAGGTTGATTCAAGCTCGCATTCTTCGGCGAGTGAGAGTTCCTTTGATGCCGTCAGGCGTTGAGCACCCGGATCACTGACCGGCGCGATTTCGCAGATCACTGTGAGAGTTCCTTTGATGCCGTCAGGCGTTGAGCACGCGATTCCGTGTGGTAACGGAAACTGCAAAAACACAGTGAGAGTTCCTTTGATGCCGTCAGGCGTTGAGCACGATTTTTCCGGCATCAAGCGCGAACTGCGCGATTTGGTGAGAGTTCCTTTGATGCCGTCAGGCGTTGAGCACGATCAAACCCGCCACAGCCGAAATTATCCCCTGGCCAGTGAGAGTTCCTTTGATGCCGTCAGGCGTTGAGCACACGCAATCGAGCTTGTTTGCCGCCGCATTCGTTGGCGTGAGAGTTCCTTTGATGCCGTCAGGCGTTGAGCACCAACCGGGTTTCCTGATTTGTTGGACAGAACTGTGTGAGAGTTCCTTTGATGCCGTCAGGCGTTGAGCACAGCGGCATGAATGAAAAACATGTGGCTTATGTGAGGTGAGAGTTCCTTTGATGCCGTCAGGCGTTGAGCACATTTCGCAGCGGTAATAAACGTGCATTCCGCCGGGTGAGAGTTCCTTTGATGCCGTCAGGCGTTGAGCACCCGGAGCAACTGGCATAAGCCCCCGAACACCACCAGTGAGAGTTCCTTTGATGCCGTCAGGCGTTGAGCACAAGCCAGTGAGCGTGCCGACGGCGAAGATGAAGCTGTGAGAGTTCCTTTGATGCCGTCAGGCGTTGAGCACTCACCATTCAGGCAGAAACCTTAGACCACTGGAAGGGGGTGAGAGTTCCTTTGATGCCGTCAGGCGTTGAGCACTCGACTTTGCCGTCATGTCTTCAATCTGAAGCAGGGTGAGAGTTCCTTTGATGCCGTCAGGCGTTGAGCACTGGTCAATGGCGGAACGTTTGGGCTTCACCAAAGGGGTGAGAGTTCCTTTGATGCCGTCAGGCGTTGAGCACTCAAAGGTAATCTTCGACGCTGGAATAGACTTACCTCGTGAGAGTTCCTTTGATGCCGTCAGGCGTTGAGCACATTTTTTACACGGCCAACAATGCCGGAACGATCACGTGAGAGTTCCTTTGATGCCGTCAGGCGTTGAGCACATCGGCTTTCGATGAATCATTGGCGTGACCTGATCGGTGAGAGTTCCTCCTTTGAAATGGGTTCAATTGGTTACTGGTAGTGTCGTTAAAGTGGCGCGTCACTTATTAAGCGGCCTGACACGACGTGCAGGTAGGTGCTTGCCAGGTGAATTTGGCAAAAGCCGGATCCACAGGCGTATGGGTCAAATGGTTGGAGTAATTGCTGAGCGTCTTCACCGCAATGGCCAGAATCAAATCCAGCACTTGTTTGTCGCTGTACCCTGCTTGCCGGAACGCCTCAACCTCTTCTGCACTCGGCAAGCCGCGTTTGTTGAGCAACGTGCGGGTGAAGCTGCTCAACGATTGCAAGCGTGCATCGGGGATGGTTTGCCCGTTGCGAATGGCTTCGGTGACTTCAGTCGGGACTTTGGACATCGCGGTGGCGACCAGACTGTGCGCGGCCATGCAGTAATCACAGCCATTTTCAAAGCTGATCGAAAGAAAAACGACTTCCTGTTCAACCGGGGTAAAACCGGAGGTCGCGCGGAAGAGTTCGTAGCCATGTAAATAGGTACTCAACAAGGCGGGGGAATTCGCCATATAAGCGTACATGTTGGGGACGAAGCCTAGTGTTTTCTGGGCTTGTTCCAGCAACGGTTTAGCGATTGGCGCGGCGCTTTCGATGGTTTGTGCCGCAAGGTCGAGTTTGATTTCAGCTTTCATGTTTCTCCTTTTTCAATTTGCGCGTGATTGCGCGATCTGGTCAGGCGGGATTGCCTGCGACGTGCCGGAGTATTGGCGAAAGGTCTCGTTCGGCTCAGTAATACGGCTTACCTGTCTCCGGTAATGCACATTACTGAAACCGGACTGCTGTTTCGCCTACCTTTACTCCGCAATAATTTGCAGGCGCAGGGAATAACTTGTCAGTTGGGCAGATTGGCTGAATTACGGAGTGAGTTGTACTCGTGTAACGAAAAAGAAAACTAAGGGAAAACTGGAAGCAGCTTATGGAGTTCAATCAAACTTTTGCGCCCGCGACGCGCGATTATTTGTTGTTTTTTGCCCAGCGACGCTTGCGTGATGCCGAGTTTGCCGAAGAGGTCGTACAAGAAACCTTGCTGGCGGCCTGGCGATTCAACCATTCTTTTGCCGGAAAATCTTCGGAAAAGACTTGGCTGGTGGGCATGCTGAAACACAAGATTGCCGATTGTCTGCGACGGGTGAGCCGGGAGCGCGGCTTGTTCGAGTCGGAGCATGAAACAGACGAGTTTTTTGACCGGGTTGGACGTTGGCAGGCCGCTCCGTCAGATTGGAACGACCCTTGGCAGGCACTCACCCAAAAAGAATTTCAGACAATCCTGCAACAGGCGCTGCAGGCACTGCCTTTGCGTCAGGCGCAGGTTTTCTGGTTGCGTGAAGTAGAAGAATTCAGCACGGAGGAAATTTGTAAGACGTTGGGACTTTCTGCGACTAATACATTGGTCTTGTTGCATCGCGCACGCTTGCGTTTGCGCGCATATCTGGAAATTCACTGGTTCAGCGTCAGGCCGAGCTGAACCGAAGGAGAAGTACCGTGATAGGGTTGATGTCATGCCGCGCGGCGGCGCAAAACTTATCCGCCGCGCTCGAAGGCGAAATCGGCCTGTTGCAACGTTTGGGGTTGCGTTTTCATTTGCGGTCTTGCCCTAACTGCTCACGCTTGCGTGGGCAGTTATCGTTTCTGCGCGCAGTAGGCGGTTACTCGCCCAGACATTTGGCGCAAGATGTGTGGCAAGACCTTAAACCTGAACTGCGCGAAAGCATAGAACAAGCGTTGAAACGGCGTGATTCATTGCGGTAAACGAAACGGGGGATGAGATGAAAAAGCCTATGTGGATTTTGTTTGGCGTGTTAGCCGTGGGGGTGGCAGCTTGGAAACTCCTCTTGGCGCCTGCGCCGCCGCCATTGCGTTTTGATTCGGCAGCGGCCAACGGGGCGAATGGAACGGCTGCGTCATTTGCTACGGCGCTGGCGGGGTACGCCGTCACGCTTAGGCGTTATGTCAACGAGCAAGGACTGGTGAATTATCAAGCCTTGCAAGCGGATCGTGCGCAACTCGACGCCTTTGCAGCAAACGCAGGCGCGCTGGACGCCAGCGTCTATGCAAGCTGGCCGGAAACCGAAAAGATCGCCTTTTTAGTCAATGCCTACAACGCGCTGACGCTGGAAGCGATTCTGGCGAATTATCCGATCAAGTCTTCATTGGCGGGTACACTGGCGCCGAAAAACAGCATCCGCCAGATTCCGGGCGTGTGGGACAAGCTCGAATTCCAGTTGCTGGGCAAGCCCGCGACGTTGGACGTGATCGAACATCAAATGCTGCGCAAACAATTCAACGAACCACGAATTCATTTGGCGTTGGTGTGCGCCTCGATTGGCTGCCCGACACTCCGCAACGAGCCTTACGAGGCGGCGCGACTGAACGAACAGCTTGACGACCAAACGCGCAAGTTGCTGGCAGATGCGAGCAAGTTCAAGCTCGACCGACAGGCGCGGATCGTACATCTTTCGCCGTTGTTCAAATGGTATGGTGGCGATTTCGTCAAACGATACGCGGCGCAACAACCTGCCGGACACAGTGACGCCGAACGCGCGGTGCTGAATTATTTCGGCAGCCTGCTCGCACTCGCCGACCGCGAGTGGTTGAGCCGGGAAGCATACGAAATTAAGTATCTCGATTACGACTGGTCATTGAACGAACTGAAAAACTAAGGGATCAAGTTTGGAGAAAATACAAATGCAAGGCGAAACAAACTCGAAGGCTGCTGCCAAAGCAAAGTGGCGACTGGTGGGATTGGCGGTAATCATCGTCAGCGCGTTGGTGCTGGCGAAAGTGTTTGGCGTAGGCGACCGCCTCGGCGAATTGCGCGGTTGGATCGAAGGGCTTGGCCCGTGGGGGCCGCTGGTTTTTGTGCTGCTTTATGTCGTGGCAGTGGTCTTGATGATGCCCGCTTCGGCATTGACGCTGGCGGCGGGGGCGCTCTTCGGTTCATCGCTCGGCGTAGCGGTGGTGAGCATAGCCGCGACGTTGGGCGCGGGTCTCTCGTTTCTGATCTCGCGTTATTTCGCGCGGGGCACCGTTTCTGACTGGCTCTCGAAAAGCGAAAAGTTTCAGCGCCTCGATCAAATGACCGAAAAGCACGGCGCGATCATGGTGGCTCTGACGCGGCTCGTGCCGATCTTTCCCTTCAGCCTGTTGAATTACGGATTCGGGCTGACGCGCGTACCGTTCCGCACTTATCTGTTCTGGTCGTGGCTTTGTATGTTGCCTGGAACAATGCTTTACGTTGTCGGCGCGGATGCGTTGACCAAAGGACTCGCGCAAGGCCGCGTGCCGTGGCCGTTGGTCGCGAGCGCGGCAGTAGCCGCAGCGGTATTGACCGTGCTGGTACGGCTGGCGCAACGCAAACTCACGGCCAAGGAGGCAGCCAATCACCATGTTTGAAACACTTAGAATCGGCAGCGCTGGGCACGCGCTGGAAGTCGCTCCGGCAGACGAACACAACCGCAAACTGGTGGGCAACGTGCATCCGCCGGATTGGCAGAATCCACAACCCGCGCCGCGTTACAATCTGGTTGTGATTGGCGGCGGCACTGCCGGCTTGGTGACGGCGGCGGGCGCGGCGGGACTCGGCGCGCGCGTTGCGTTGATCGAACGTGCCTTGCTGGGCGGCGATTGTTTGAACGTCGGTTGCGTGCCTTCCAAAAGCATCATCCGTTCGGCGCGGGCGCGGACGGATGTGCGTGACGCACATCATTTCGGCATTCGCGTGAATGGTGAAGTCGAGACCGATTTCGGGGCCGTGATGGAACGCTTGCGGCGTATTCGCGCCGGAATCAGCCATCACGATTCGGCCAAACGGTTTCAGGAACTCGGCGTGGATGTGTTCATCGGCGAAGCACGTTTTTCAGGTGAGGATACGGTCGAAGCCGGCGGGCAAATGTTGCGCTTCAAAAAAGCCGTCATCGCCACCGGCGCGCGGGCGATTGCGCCGCCGATTGAAGGATTGCGCGAAGCCGGTTATTTGACCAACGAGACGGTTTTCAATCTGACCGAACTGCCGCGCCGCCTGCTGGTCATAGGCGGCGGGCCGATTGGTTGCGAATTGGCGCAATCTTTCTGCCGGTTGGGCAGCGCCGTCACTATCGTCGAAGCTGTCGCGCAATTCCTCAGCCGCGAAGACCCCGACGCGGCGGCGTTGCTGGCGCGTTCATTGGAGCGGGATGGCATCCAAATCAGGCTGAGCACTTCGGTGAAGCGCGTCACGACCGTAGGTGGCGAAAAACTCGTTACGCTGGAAAAGGACGGCCAGCAAGAGACATTGACTGTGGATGAAATCCTCGTCGGCGTAGGCCGCGCGCCCAACGTCGAAGGGCTGAATCTGGAAGCTGTCGGCGTGCAATATGACAAACGCACGGGCGTAGTGGTGAACGACAAGTTGCAAACGACCAACCCGCGCATTTACGCGGCGGGCGATATTTGTTCGCAGTACAAATTCACGCACACCGCCGATGCCACCGCACGCATCGTGATTCAAAACGCCCTGTTCGGCGGCAGCAAAAAAGCCAGCGCGCTGACGATTCCGTGGTGTACTTACACCGAACCCGAAATCGCCCACGTCGGGTTGTACGAACGCGAAGCCGCTGAGAAAGGCATCGCGCTCGACACCTTTCACATTCCGATGAGCACAGTAGACCGTGCAATCGCTGAAGGCGAAGAAGAAGGCTTCGTCAAAATACACGTCAAAAAAGGCAACGATCAGATTCTCGGCGCAACCATTGTGGCGCGGCACGCGGGCGAGATGATCAGTGAAATCACTGTGGCAATGGTCGGCAAGGTCGGATTGGGAACTATTGCCGGAGTGATTCATCCCTATCCGACGCAAGCCGAAGCGATCAAAAAAGCGGCGGATGCATACAACCGCACAAGGCTTACGCCATTTGTGAAAAAGCTGTTGGAACGCTGGCTGGCCTGGATCAGGTAATTCAGAATAATCTGGTTATCAACACCAGCCGATAGCTGTAACCGAGGCGAGCGATGGACTGTCGCGCTTTCAAAGATTTACTCGACTCTTTCCTGAGCGATGAACTGATGGTTGAGACCAATCACGTGGTTCTATGGCACGCCGAACGATGCGCAACCTGCCGGGCGGAAATGGAGGCTCGCCAGCGTTTGCGCGCATTGCTGCATCGCATCCGCGACAACAGCAAGACAAGTGCAGAATTCCACGAGCGGTTGTGCGAAAGATTGCGCGTGGATGCCTTTGCTGAAAAGTCATCCGGTAAGTTATCCGGCGCAGGGCGAGTGTCAATGCTTTTTCGTCTCTTCGCGCGGCGGCACGCTAAGTCGTAATTATTCATGGGCTTGGGGCTTCAACGACGGGGGGACCGGCGCATATCAATCACCGAAACAGGAGTAAAGACCAATGACCAATAACGCTGTAACTACCGAATCCACATTAGCCAACATGGCGGATTTGCTTTTGGCGCGAATAAAACAGGATAAGTTTCTACGCCTGTTCACCATATTCACTCGCATTATGCTGGCATTAGGCTTTTTGCCTTCCGGCTGGACTAAAGCAGTTTACGAACGCTTTACACTCCTGGCGCTGGATAATCCGGTCGGCTTTTTCTTCGAAGCGATGTATCAGACGGGATTTTATTATCGCTTCATCGGCATAGCTCAGGTGACAGCAGCGATTTTGCTGCTGATCCCTCGCACCGCGTTACTGGGTGCGCTGATTTACTTTCCCATCATCTTGAACATTTTCATCATCACGATTTCGATGGATTTTCGCGGAACTCCTTTCATTACTGGAATGATGTTGTTGGGAAATGTATATCTGCTTTGTTGGGATTTCGACCGACTGAAACGAGTTTTTCAACCGTAATAGAAAGCGTTCCATATCAAAAGGACCAATTCCCTATGTTGAGCTTTTCCTCTTTCACTTCATCGTCATCAGCCCATCAGCAGTTCCGACTCAGGCTGGCACTGTTTGTATTGGTAATGGCTGTCACTGGATTGGCGGCCTGTTCCGGCCAATCTGCGGATTCGATCAGCGGCGTCTGGCGGGCCGTAGTTCTCAACAAAGCAGGCGAAGAGATTGCCTTCAAATTAGAGATCGAAGGCAAAGGCGGGCAAATCACTGGCGCGCTCATCAATGGCGATCAACGTGTCGTGTCAACTGGCGGGTCGTTCGACGGCAAAATTCTGAAGCTGCAATACGATTTTTATGATGGCGAGTTGACTGCGACGCTGACGAATGGCGAATTGCGCGGCGATTTCAAACGGCAATCCGGCAAAAACACGCTGCGCCGCGAATTGCGCGCTTGGCGCGAATCCGCCGACGCCGCGCCCGACACTGCTCCTGCCGCCGATCTCAGCGGCGATTGGTTGCTGCGCGTCGGCGAAGGCGACAACCAACGCACTTGGCGCGCCTCCTTCAAACAACAGAATTCCGCAGTCAGCGGCACGATTATTCCTTTGAGCGGCGATTGGGGCACGATGACAGGCAAGTTTGAAAACGGCGAATTGCGCTTGACGCGCTTTGACGGTATCAATGCGTACTTGCTCAAAGCGAAGCTGACCGCTGCCGGCAAACTCGAAGGCCTCATCAATTCAGAACGCAAAGTCGTCGCCGAACGCGCCGACAAAGCGCAACTGGCTGCGTTGCCGCCGCTGCTTGATCCGAACAACTACACGAAACTCAAGAACCCTGCCGAGCCATTCCAATTCAGCTTTCCCGATCTCGACGGCAAAACGGTTTCGTCCAATGATGAACGCTTTCGCAACAAAGTCGTCATCGTGACCATCGGTGGCACCTGGTGTCCTAACTGCCACGAAGAGGCCGCTGTGTTGCGCGATTTCTGGCAACGCTATCAAAAACAGGGACTCGAAATCGTCGGCTTGATGTTCGAGTACACGGGCGAAGCCGCGCGTGACCGCGAACAGATGCGCATCTTTGCGCGCCGCCACAACATCGCTTATCCGCTGTTGCTGGCCGGTACGACCGAAGAGGGCGAGGTCCAAAAGAAACTGCCGCAACTCGAAAACTTCAGCGCCTATCCAACGGCGATCTTCATTGGCCGCGATGGGCGCGTGAAACGCATTCACGCGGGTTTTGAAGGCCAGGCGGCAGGTGCGCGGCATACACAACTCAAGGCTGAGCTGGAAGAATACGTGCAGGAGTTGCTGGACAGCAGCAAAGCCGGAAGCTGAGGTCTTGACGCCAATGTATTGGGAGGCCAGAGTTTTCAGACTGGTTTTAGGGGAGATTCTTTTATGGGAATAAGTTTTTGGATACGCCGCTTTTGCTTTGTGTCGTGTCTGGCTTTTGGCGGCATCGCTCTCGGCCAGTTGCTTCAACGTCATTCCGCAAGTGATGCCTTCGCCCATGCGGCGCTCTGGGCACCCTTGTCGGCGTTGGTATTCACGGTTGCCCGGCTTTACCAATCACGCAAAGGCCAAAGGTGCGACATTTGCCAGGACACACCGGAATGACGCGAGCTTGGAGTTTTTTATGAATCGTTACAAACTGAGTGCGTTGCTGTTGAGCAGCTTGCTGCTGACAATGGCCGGATTCGTTCGGGCGCAGACGCCGCTTGGCCCAAAAGATACGACCAAATTGCCACCTGCCGATTCGTTGGCGGTTTACTGAGGTTGATTACCGAGTCCGTCCGTCAAATGAAGACATCCTGAAAGAGGTGGCAAAGATCGAAGCGGCTGCTCAGAAAAGCCTGAAGTTATCCGTACGGTTTCGGCCTAAGTATAGTGAACCGGAAATTGATCGGAAAAACTTTGAGAAAGAAATGAAGGGACGGAGGAAGGCTTTTCGGTTTTCTTCCGTCCTTTCTTTTCGTGACAAATTCAACCGGTCAGTTAATCGTCACAGAAAATTTCCTCTTCGGTTATCACAGCCAACTTTCACTTCTGTTTGCCCGCATAGTCCACTCCAACTTACCAGCCCTGTCGAAAGATATTTGTTCGAATGCGTGATGGACACAGTTCTAAATCACTTGATCTGAAGAAAAGTAGATATTCACGGAATAAGAAAGGCCACAGAACGATTGTTGAAAGTGGATGGAGCATTCAACTTTCTAAAACAAGTTTCCACCGATTGAATCAGCGCTGACCAATTACATTATGTCTCCGGCCTGCTTTCAGGTCAGGAAGATTCGGCTACTGGGATGAAAACGCAACTGGCAAATAATGCTTGATCCGGCCTGTAAAAGTGCGGCAGGAGCTTGCCCTTTTCACGCCGACAACGGCGATTGTTGTCAGTTTGTCAAAAAAGCAGTTTGAGGGAATCTGCGATGAGTAGCCGCCGACCAATCAATTTAGGACTGGATGTGGCTGATGATCGCAGACACATCTCTCAGCAGCAGAAAATCTAAATCTTTATTCTTTTATTTAAGGAGACACATTATGAACAAGCTGAAGAAAACACTTTGGCTGACATTTTCATTGCTGGCGCTGAGTGCGTTGGCAAGAGCGCAGGAGACGACGGGAGCCATCGAAGGAACGATCTCCGATTCGGCAGCAGGACGCATTACCGGAGCCATCATTAAAGTGACTGGTAATGCCTACGACCGTTCGGTGACAACCGATGAACAGGGCTTTTTCCGGCTGCTGCAAGTTCCTGCCGGAACATACACCATAACAGTTACGGCTAACGGGTTTGGTTCTGTTAAACAGGAGCAGTTGGTTGTGGTTCTGGGGCGAACAACCGTTACTGATCTTGCGCTGAAACCCGGACAAGTAACCGAGCAAGTGGTCGTGACCGGCAACGACACGCTGGTCATTGATCCGACCAACAATAAGATTCAGACCAGCATTACCGAGCAACAGATTGATCTGACTCCGAAAGGAGTTAATTTCGCCAGCATTTTGCGTATTTCGCCTGCCACAAGGCCGGAACCGCTCAATGCCGGATTCCAGGTTGATGGTTCCAGCGGCGCAGAGAATACGTTCATTGTGGACGGGCTGGAAGTCACGAACTTTCGCACCGGGCAACTGCGCACCGTCTCGAACATTCCGTTTGAGTTCGTCAAAGAAGTGCAGGTCAAGACGAGTGGTTTCGAGGCTGAATACGGCGGCGCAACAGGCGGCGTGATCAACGTCGTCACGCGCAGCGGCGGCAACGAATTTCATGGACAGGGCGGAATTCAATTTGAAAACGACGGTCTTGGGTTTGGCGCAACCCGTCCAATTCAGGTAGCCGACAATGCAAGTCTGCAATTCATTAGACCGGGCGATACGAACAACACATTTCTGAGACCGCCGGACGATGAATTCACCAACATCTTCCCCAGCTTCAGTCTGGGCGGGCCGGTGGTGAAAGACAGAGTCTGGTTTTTCACCAGCTATGCGCCGCAGCTTTTTCACACTACTCGTCGGCGCATCTTCCAGAACGGCACATCGCAGGATTTTGAATCCGATGTCCGCAACGATTATGCCGTCGTCCGGCTTGATAGCGCGATTACACAAAATCTGCGCGCTTTCGGAACATACAACTACACTCCGCAACGCGAACACGGTCAGTTGTTGGGCTTCACTGTTCCGACGCCTTCCGCTACCAATTTCGATCAGCGCGGCGGGCGAGTGGCGGCGCAGAACTTTACTTATGGTGCGACGTGGACGCCGACAGCCAATCTGGTCATCAGCGGGCGCGGCGGCAGAAATTATCTGAACGAAAAAGATGGCTCTTACGGCATTCCCAACGCCTTGCGCATTCGCTGTCCCAATTCGACCAATGCCGGGCTGGCTGGCGTCACGGCTGCCGGAGCGTGCGGCGCCGGTTTCGATAACATCGGCGACAACACAGTCAACGGCAAGGATATTTCCATTCGCCACACCTTTGATATTGACGCCAGCCTGATCGCCAATCGCTTCATCGGGCGGCATGTTTTCAAAGGCGGTTATCAATTCAACCGTATCTCCAACGACGTGGATCAGGGCTTTTTCAACACTGGACGCATTGATTATTTCTTTGGACAGACTTCGCGCGGCATCGGCGGCGGCCCCGGCGAATTCGGCAATGGCCAGTTGACCCGCTTCGGCACGGTCGGCGAAGCCGAAAGCAAGAACCAGGCAATTTATTTGCAGGACACGTGGCAGCCAATGAAACGGCTGACGCTCAATCTCGGCGTGCGTTTTGAACGGGAAGACGTGCCGACCTTCTCTCAAACCGGCGAACGAATTCTTTTCGATTTCGGCTCAAAACCGGCCCCACGCATTGGCGGCGCTTACGACATGTTCGGCGACGGCAAATCGAAAATCTTCGCCAGCTATAGCTGGTTCTACGACCGCTTCAAATATGAACTGCCACGCGGCTCGTTCGGCGGCGACCAGTTCCTGCGGACCTTTTTCCCGATCACCAATCCGAACATCAACCAGTTGACGCTTCAGCAAGTGCTGGCTTTGCCCAACACGCTGACGCTCGATTTCCGCGTGCCGTCGAATGACCCTAGTGACAACCGGATTGATCCCGATCTGGACGCCGCGCGCACCAGCGAAGTCACAGTCGGGTTCGAGCGGGAAATGTGGCGCAACTTCGTCGTCGCAGCACGTTACACCCACAAACAAGTAGACCGTGCGATTGAGGACGTGGGCTTTTTCGACAACATCGGCAACGAAAACTTTTTCATTGCCAATCCGGGACGCGGCATTGTCGGTCAGCCGTTTGCCACCGGCATCCCGGCCACACCGGAAGCTGAGCGGACTTATGATGCTCTGGAAATCCGCTTCGACAAACGGTTGTCCGGCAGCAGCTTCTTCAATGCGAGTTACACTTACAGTCGGCTTGAAGGCAACTATTCCGGGCTGGCCAGTTCGGATGAAAACGGACGTTCCAGCCCGAACGTCAATCGTTTCTTCGATCTGCCGTTTCTGGGATTCACCGCCGATGGTCAACCTGATAACGGGCGTCTGGCGACGGATCGTCCGCACGTCTTCAAACTCAATGGCGGACATAACCTCAACTGGGGACGTTTTGGATCATTTGGTAGCAATCACAGCACGGATTTCAATTTCTTCTTTACCGGCCAAAGCGGCTCGCCGCTTTCAACGCGGGTCTCCTTCTTCAATGCGGCGACCTTCCTGAACGGGCGCGGCGATCTCGGCAGAACCGATGCGTTTACGCAAACGGATTTCGCAGTGATTCACCGCATCAAGATGGCTGAGAAGTATCAAGTCGCACTGGAGATGAACATCCTCAATCTGTTCGATGAAGACAATGTGCTGACGGTGTTCAACACCATCACTCCGACCGATCTGTCCGGCGATGGCTTCACGGGCTGTGGTAACTGCGACGAATTGAATACCATTCGCGCCATCTTCAATGGCGGATTGCGAAGCCAGATTCAGGATCGGCTGAATCGCGCTCCGGGCACTGCGGGAGCCTTGCCGCGCGATGCGCGCTTCAACCAGCCTAATGGGTTTCAAGGCGGTCGCGCGATTCGTTTTGGACTGAAGTTTACTTTCTAGGGGTTCCTCCTGAGAACTTCTTTGGCTCACCTGGGAAACCGGGTGAGCCTTTTTTGGAACCATATTCAGCCACACAACAAGATTTATAGAAGGAGTGAGAGTCGTGTCGTTTGAAGCAGTTCGGAACTATTCCACGAATGACAACGTGCTCATTGCGCCGGGCAACGAGTTTAAGATTGAGCAATGGATAAAGAGTCGGCTGGTCGGGGTCAGCCATTGGGTGACTCACGCAAGAGTGGCGGTAGCGGCGCATGCCGGGCACGATGCCCCAATAGTTCTCGAAGGTGAGATGGGAGCAGGCAAGGAGTTTATCGCCAGATTGATTCACGAATGCAGTTTGCGCAGGCGAGGCCCGTTCTTTTCCGTCACATGTTGGCCGGTGATAGAACCGTCGCTGGAAACACTGCTATTCGGTGCAGGCAGCACGAACGCTTCCGGGCAAATCTACGATGAAAAAGGATTGGTTGAGATGGCGGCGGGAGGAACGCTCTACCTCGACATTTGCGCTTCTATTTCCGACTCTCTCAAAATCAGGCTTCTCCACCTGATTCAGCATCAAGAGTTCCGACGTTCAAAAAGCGACCTCGTCGAAAAGGCGAACCTGAGAATCATACTCGGCTCAGCACCGCAACCGGCGACAGACAGCAAGCGCGGGGCGATAAACAGCTCGCTGTTCATCTCCGCCAGCGACAAGCTGGCGATTCTTCCACTTCGCGAGAGAAAGATGGACATAGAACCACTGAGCCTGAGCTTCCTCAATGAATTTTGCCGCCGGGAAGGAAAAGAAGAGCGAGAACTTTCGCAGGAGGCTCTCCACGCGCTGCACAATTACGACTGGCCGGGCAATATTGGAGAGTTGAAAAAATGCCTTGAATTCGCCGCGCGGCAGGCCAGACCGCCCGGAATCAATGTCGGCACGCTGCCAGCGCACATCGCCAATCGGCGAGGATTTAATGAATATTCGCTGCCACACTCAGGGATCAACTGGCAGGAAGAGGTAAGACAATTCGAGAAAACCATCGTCTGTGCGGCGCTCAGGAAGGCCGGGGGAGTTCAGCGAAGGGCAGCAAAGTTGCTGGGTCTGAAGGTCAGCACTTTGAATACGATGATTAAACGTTACGGTATTGATGTCACTTCGTTTCAGTTCACTGAGCAGGGCTACGACAACACTTGATTCCGGAGTCGCCGCCAGAGTGTGGAATTTCCGTATGGGTTCGGGAATTCTGCAGATTGGTGAATCCGCAGAGCGATATGACGTGAGTGTCAATGCCGTGCGATATTACGAGCGATGGAATGAGTGACGCATCCTGCGTGCGGCCTTCCAACGAAGACATCCTGAAGCAAGTCGCCAAGTTCGAAACGGCGGCCCCGAAAAACAACAAGTAAGCGAGAGCAATGCCATGCTGACATTGGTTGAACTAAGCCGTTATTTGCCCATTCTTTCCACGTTGATTTCCGCTGCGTTTGCTTACGTGATCTTTGACCGTTATCGCCAAAAACGGCAGGCATATCACCTGCTCTGGTGGGGCATCGGCATTGTAGCTTATGGCGCCGGCACCCTGATTGAATCGTGGAATACCTTGCAGGGCTGGCACCCGGCGCTGTTCAAGGCCTGGTACATTGCGGGCGCGCTGCTGGGCGGCGCGCCGCTCGCGCTCGGCTCAGCCTATTTGTTGTGGGGCAAGCGCGCCGGTCACATCGCCGCCGCGTTGTTGGTGCTGACGGTTGGCATGACTTCGGTCTTCGTGATTCTCTCGCCATTGCGGCTGGAATTGGTTGATCCGCATTTACTCAACAGCAAAGTATTGGCGTGGCAAGGCATTCGGCGCGTTTCGCCCTTTATCAATATCGCCGCGTTTCTGGTGTTGGTGGGCGGCGCGCTACATTCGGCTTATCGCTTCTTCAGCGAACCGACTTCGCGGCACGTTTCCATCGGTAACATCTACATCGCCATCGGCGCGCTTCTGCCGGGCATCGGCGGGATGGGCAGCCGCATGGGACATACGGAATTACTCTACATCGGCGAATTCGTCGGGGTCATTCTGATTTGGCTGGGGTACAAGACCTGTCAACGTCCGCTGGATACTACGGCCAAGCTGAGAGTGGCATCAGAGTGAACACTGCCGCAAAAGGAACGACATGGCCTGGATCAAAGTCATAAATGAGGAAAAGCCGAGGGCGAACTACGCGAAGCTTACGATCAGACAAGCGCCGCGCGCGGAAGCGTAGCCAACATCCTAAAAATTCACAGCCTGCACCCAAAGGTGATAACGACTCATCTGGCGCTGTATCGCGCGCTGATGTTTGGCCGTTCGTAACTGACGCGCACCGAACGCGAGACGCTTGCCGTTGCCGTGTCAGTTACGAATCACTGTCATTACTGAGTGCGCCATCACGGAGAGTCTCTCCGTGCTTTGACGAAAAACGATGACTTGCTGGCGGCGTTGGAACACGACCCGGCCAGTGCGCCACTGGAACCGCGCGCGCGGGTGCTGGTGGATTACGCCATCAAACTTACGCGTGCGCCACAGGCTATGACGGAGGCTGACATCAAGGCTTTGCGCGCCGCCGGTTTGTCAGACGTAGCCATTCACGATGCAGCGGCGATTGTCGCGTATTTCAATTGGCTCAATAGGCGAATCTGGGAGCTAAGTCAGCAACAGGGCCAGAAGCGATCCGAGGAGCGATTTGCCGCGTTTGCGGACGTTGTGAATGTATTCAAAGAAACCGAGATCAATCGGCAAAAGTTCTTGTGAGATGCCGCATTCTTCAGAACTTCTTCCTTGGTTGACCAACGTCCGGTCGGCAGCCCACGATCATTCGCCGAAAACTGTTTGGAGCGGTCGTTGGTCGCCGCAATTACTTGTT
>CADECP010000067.1 GCA_902825875.1 uncultured Acidobacteriota bacterium | reverse complement strand
CAGCGGACGTGGACGTCCGCGCTCCAGTGGCAAATCCGCGCTCCGGCGAGATCAAGCCATTGCGTGTTATTTTCTGAAAAGAAACGAGATAACTATATTGACGGTCTTAGTACCCGACGTTAGACTCGCTCTCGTTCACTGATACACAGGATCCGTTGAAAAAACGGATCGCCCATCCCCGAATTCTTAAAGTTCATTTGGTTGGTTGTCTTACGCCAACTCCTCCTGTTTCCCCTGTCAAAGGCTTTGCGATGGTGTGCCCACCAAATCGCTATCGCGCAAAAATACTTTCTCTCAACATCTGATTTCAGAGCAGGCGACGGTTTGTTTCGTCACCAGCAAAGAATTTTCCAGCAAGTAAAGTTGCTTGGCTGGGCTTACTTTCGAGAACTTGAGTTATGAAAAAACATCCGCGAAAACAAATTTTATACTTTGGATTAATGACTGCTTTGGTACTGGCCGGTTTATGGTTGGTTACTTTTTGGTTACAGCCTCACCAATTAAGGGCGATTGCTCAGGAAGAGTTATGGCAGGAACTTGCCGCTGATTCCGTGCTGGCTGATAAAGACAATGAGCGAGAGCGACTTTTCAAATTGAATGCGGAAGCGTTGCGAAAAGTATTGGCCAATGCGCCGATGGAATTCGGCAGCGAATTGGCGGACAGCGCGGCTGTGCTGAATTTGCCGATGCCGAGCGGTAAATTGGCGCGATTCGTCATTCAGGAATCGCCGATTCTGGAATCGCCGTTGGCTGAGCGTTACCCGGAAATCAAAAGTTATCGGGGGCAGGGAATTGAAAACCCTTCGGCCACGATGCGCGCGGATGTTTCGCCGCTCGGTTTTCACGCCTTGGTGTTGGATGGCGGCGAATCGTTTACGGTATTGCCGTCGGCAAACGACAAAACGATTTACGTCAGTTCAAAAGCGAACGCTTTGACGGACAAATTACGTTGCGAAGCGGACGACAGCAAAATCATCTTTCAAGAAACGAACAGCCAAACGGCGGTCAACAATTCGGTGGGCGGCACATTGCGGACGTACCGAATCGCCATTGCAGCTACTTCGGAATACAGCGCGCAATTCGGCGGCGGAGATGTTGGGCAAACGATTGCTTCGATCAACACGTGGCTGAACACCGTCAATACAATTTACGAAAAAGAGTTGTCGGTGCGAATGAACCTGATCGGCAACAACAATTTGGTGGTGTACACCGCTGAACCCGATCCGTTCACCAACGGCGATGGAATTGCGATGTTAGGGCAGGTCAGGTCTACGCTGCGAAACCAGATTGGCGTGGCGAATTATGACATCGGTCATGTATTGGGAATCGGCGGTTCAGGCGTCGCTTATATCGGCGTGGCGTGCAGCAATCAGGATTTGGCAGATGGACTTGGCGCGTTGAAAGGCGGCGGCGTCAGTTTGATGGGCGGCGCGTTGGGCAATGGAACTTATGTCGGTTTGTGGGCGCATGAACTCGGCCATCAATTCGGCGCGCAACACAGTTATAACGGGACAACAGGTTTTTGTGGTGGCAGCAATCGCTCAGCGGGTTCGGCTTACGAATCCGGCAGCGGCTCCACGATTATGTCGTATGCAGGAGTTTGTGGTTCGGACAACATCACTGTTGATCGTGATTTACGCTTTCACTCTAAAAGCTTCGATTCGATCACAAACTATCTGGGAGCCAATGGGCTTTGCGCGCAAACATCTGCGGCGGGCAACAGCGTCCCAACGGTGAATGGCGGAGCGGATTTCACCATTCCGAAAAACACTCCTTTTACATTGAGCGCGACTGGCAGCGATGCCGACGCTGGCGATGTACCGAATCTGCGATACATCTGGGAACAGTACGATGCCGGCGGAAACGATTACGGCAATCCGCCATACGACGACAGCGGAGATTCGTCGGCTTCGACGCGACCGATCTTTCGCCCGTTCTCTCCGCTGGCTTCGGCTTCTCGGACGTTTCCCAGCCTGACTTACATTTTGAACAACGCCAACAATCCGCCGGATGTTGACGGCAACGGGCTTCGCACTGCCGAAGAGTTGCCTCGCATCGGTCGAACGCTGAATTTCCGCGTCACGATCCGCGATCAGCGCGGAGGCGTGAACACGGATGATGTTCAGCTTCAGGTTGCGTCGGGCGCAGGGCCGTTTGCAGTGACTGCGCCTGAATCGGCTGTGAATTGGTCAGGCGGAACGAATCAAACTGTGACCTGGTCAGTGGCGGGAACGAACGCTGCGCCTGTGAATTGCTCCAACGTGAAAGTTTCGCTTTCGACCGACAGCGGCAACACATTTCCGCACGTGTTGGCGGCCAGCACGCCGAACGATGGCAGCGAAACAATCATCGCTCCGGTTGGACTGAATACATCAACAGCGCGAGTCAAAGTCGAAGCGGTTGGAAATATTTTCTTCGACATTTCCGGCGTCAATTTCACCGTGCAAGGCGGCAGTTGCAATTATTCGCTTGGTTCGACTTCGCAGAATTTTTCGGCAGCAGGCGGCAACGGGGCGGTCAACGTGACTGCTCCGAACGGCTGCGCGTGGACGGCAACCAGCAACGTTGGGTGGGTGACAATCAACAGCGGAACTCCGGGCAATGGCAACGGCACTGTACAGTTCACTGTGGCAACCAACGGTGGCGTAGCTCGCAATGGAACGATGACGATTGCCGGGCAAACTTTTACCGTGATGCAATCCAGCAATTGTTCGGCAATCACCGTCAATCCTTCATCGTTGTCGGGCGGAACGGTTGGTGATAATTACAGCCAGACGATTACGGCTACAGGCGGGAATCCGTCATATACGTTTTCTGTTTTGTCGGGAACTTTGCCGCCGGGATTGAATTTGTCTTCAGGCGGTTCGCTGAGCGGCACGTTGTCGGCTGCGGGAATTTATTCCTTCACGATTCAAGCCTCTGACGCGAATGGCTGCACAGGAACGCGAGCTTATTCCGTGACGGTCAATGCCGTGGGGCTGATGTTTTATCCGTTGCCGAAACCGGTTCGCTTGCTTGATACCAGAGCAGGTCAACCCGGATGCGATGCGCCCGGACAGCCGATTTTCGCAGGAACTGAACGTACGCAATTGGCTCGGCGAACCTGTGACGGCGTGACAATTCCTGCCAATGCCGTTGCCGTGACTGGAAATATCACGCCCGTCCCGCCAGGTGCAGGATTTTTGACCCTGTTTCCCAGCAACGCCACCAGACCGCTGGTTGCCAGTTCCAATTTCGCCGCCGGAGAAATCGTCAACAATGTATTCACCGTCGGGTTGGGAGCGGACGGCGCTTTCAAAATTTACGCTTCTGCGACGACTGAAGTTGTGGTGGATGTGTCGGGGTATTACGCTCCGCCACAGGCAGGCGGTTTGTATTTTCATCCGCTGCCGCAACCGATTCGCTTGTTGGAAACTCGCGCCGGGCAACCGGGATGCGATACGCCGGGAGCGCCAATCAATGGCGGAACCAGTCGCACCCAACAGGGCAGAGTGACTTGCAACGGCGTAACGATTCCGGCTGCGGCTCAGGCTCTGGTCGGCAACGCCACCGTCGTGACACCGGCATCGGCGGGTTACATCACACTGTTTCCCAGCAATGCGACTCAGCCGTTGGTATCGAACGGAAATTATGTCGCCGGAGGTATCGTCAACACGCCGTTCACCGTTGGATTGGGGCCGGATGGTGCATTCAAGATATTCAGTTCTTCGACAACGCACATAGTGATGGACGTGCTGGGATATTTCAGCACGGAATCCAACGACGTGAACGGGCAAGGTTTGCTGTTTTACTCGTTAGGAAGCCCTGTAAGGTTGCTGGATTCGCGCGCAGGGCAACCGGCGTGCTTCACTCCCGGAGCGCCGTTCAATGGCGGTGTCGAATACTCTCAACTGGCGCGCGGGACTTGCAGCGGGCAAACCATTGCGAACAACGCTCAGGCGGTGTTGGGCAATGTGACAACGGTGAATCCGTTGGCAGGATTTTTGACTCTGTGGCCGAGCAACGTTTCTCGTCCGTTGGTGGCGACCTCGAATTTCGCCACAGGGCAAATCGCCAATCGCCATTTCGTGGTCGGTCTGGGAACGGACGGAGCTTTCAAGCTGTACGCTTCAGGAACGACTCATCTGGTGATTGATCTGTCCGGTTACTTTGCGCCGTAAGTTAAATGTATCACCGCGGCTTTGACGAGTAGGGGAGGCGATTAACATCCCTCCCTTACTCTGCTGTGTCTTCATGGGAAAAACCTGTCTTTACAGTTTTCGTTCCAACTTCAGCCCGCGAACTGCCGTGTCGAATTCAGCCGATAACCGGGCCAGTTCAGCTTGCGCTTCGCGTTTTTCTTTGGCGATGGCTTCCAGCCGCGTTTCCTGTTCGCCAGCTTTGGCGATGTAACGAGCGACAAGCTGTTTGGCTTCGGCTGTGTTTTTCAACGTGCCGATGTTGTCGCGCAATCGTTTTTGATCCTGGCTGATTTCTTCAGCTTCTTCTTCCAGAGTTTTGACGCGGCGTTCAGCCTGAAAGATTTTCGATTTCAATTCGATCAGTTTTTCCAGTTCGGCTTTGATCGCAGCGTCAATGTAGTTGCTGGAAACGAACAGTTCCACGTCGCGCGAACTCAAGTTGCTGATTTGGTAACTGTCCATCAACGCCTGAGTTTCGGTCACCGGCAGTTCCAAAGTTTGACGCGGTTCCAGTTCAACGCGGAAGCGGTAAAAGTTGATGGTCTTTGACGCTGGCGCTTGCGTGTCGCTGGCCAGCGTCCAACCATCACGCAGCGGATGTTCGATGTAGACGGTGCGCTTTTTGTCTGTCTGGTTAATCAACGTGTAGGTCTTCTTTTCGGTGCGATAGTAATGCGCTTCAAAAATGCCTTTCAGCGCGCGCACCATAAACACCGGGCGACGTTCGTTTTTGAACTTTGTCGTCACCAACGTGCTCAAATCCAAACCGAAGGAGATGAAGCGTTGTTCGCCCGCTTTCAATCGCTCCATCAAAGCTTCGCCCGCGTAAGCGTCGCCATCCAGCACGGTCAACGAACCGCCTTCCAAAGTCAGCGGCGAAGTGTTCTTCAAACGAATGCCAGTCATCGGACGATCTTTGCGAGCGGCTTCGTTGTAAAGCGAGACGCGCTCGCCTTCCATTTTGGTTTGCAGAATCGGAATCAACGCCGAACGGTCGCGGCGAACGGTGACTGGTTGTTCGATGCGATATTCAAACAGCTCGCCGACTTCGCCGCCGGTTGCGGCAGTTTCAATACCGGAATCTCCGCTGGTCATCGCGCTGCTGACGCTGGTTGAGGGGCGAGCAAAGCCGGTGGCATTTTCGCGCATTTCAAAGTTTCGATTTTGAGCCTGCATATCGGCTCTCGGCGGCGGCGGCGGGATGTTGCTGCTGCCCCTTCCCATTGCGACTCCGCCGCCACCGGCTACACCACCTGGCACGCCACCGGGAACGCCAATGGAAAATTCAGTGGTTGCTGGTTCATAAACCTGCGGATCAAGATTCAAATCCGAAGGAATTGGAATCACCGGGCGATACCGATAGAGCGGTTTTTGAATTTGTTGAATGAACGAAACCGGAGTGCCTGACACCAGCGAGAGCGAAACACTTTCCCAATCTTCTTCGCCGACGTTGTCAACGACTGCCCAGCCTTGAAAGAAAGGTTTGCCCGCCGGGTCTAGCACGACTCGATAAGTGGTTTTCCAGATCGGAGCGGCGACGGTGTAACTGACAACCATTTCGCGTTGAGCGGTGTCGCCTGCTGCGGCTTCGGAAGTGATGGTGATGGTTTTGGCATCGCGTCGTCGCGCCGAAGCCGAAGCGTCAGCGAATTGCGCTATGTCGTGGCGCGCGCCTTCGTCCAGCAATTTGACGCCGCGTACTTCTGTCAGATCGAAGCTCTGCAATTCTCCGCTTTCGGTGGCGATCACCAGGGTGTGAGTTTTGATCGCCGGTTTGTCTTTTTCTGTAGCCGGAATCTGGCGCTCGCCGATGGTCAGGATCGAACCCGTCGCCGAGCGATTGTTGGCGGTAATGGCGACTCGTGCGCCTTGCAATTGTTCCAACACGCCTGCCAATCCGCCTGTGGCGTCGCTGCCGGTCGAGGCTTCGACAGAAAACGGTATTTCGTTCAATCGCGCGGACGGCGGCGCTGAAGAGTTATAGCTGACTTCGCCGACGCGACCTTTGCCCAGATCGAGCACGACCAGCGATTTCAGCACGTCGTCCACTTGCGATTGTTTGAACGACAAATTGATTTCGGCGCGTCCGCTGACCATTCCTCGCCGCTCGAAATAAGCGACGCCGTTGCTGTACAAAATGGCCCGGCGCAACGGCAACTGGTTCGATTGCGGATTGCGAGTTTGGGATTGAGGGTTGGAAATCGGCGTGGCGGTTGGGGTTGGTTGCGATTTGGCGACGGGTTTGCGCCGTGCGGACGATTGAGCAATCGCAAGCAGCGAAATTGTCAGCGCGATGAAAGTGGCAATGACTGTTCGAGTGAGTTGGCGATGATTCGGCATACAGTTCTCCTGTTGGAAATTGATCGGTTGATGAGATTGGAGTCGGCGTCGGCTGAACGAAACGGCGCGCGTTTGGTTGCAGGTGGCCACGATTGGTTAAGACGCCGGTTCGGCGGCAGAGTTCCGCGCATTGCCTGACTGAAACTCAGCGGATAAAGTTCGCAGCAATTTCATCTCTCAAATAACAGGAGCAAAAATGAGTTTGCAGATCAAATCAAAAGACGAATGCAAATGGGATTTGGTGGCGTTGGGCGAAGTCATGCTACGGCTTGATCCGGGCGACGGACGCATTCATACGACTCGCAATTTTCAAGTGTGGGAAGGCGGCGGCGAATACAACGTCGCTCGCGGATTGAAACGCTGCTTTGGCATGAACACGGCTGTGGTGACTGTATTTGCCGATAACCAGGTCGGGCGGCTGGTTCAGGATTTCATTTATCAGGGCGGCGTAGATCAATCGCACGTCCGTTGGGTGAAGTACGACGGCGTTGGCCGAGAAGCTCGCAACGGATTGAACTTCACCGAACGCGGCTTTGGCGCGCGCGGAGCCGTTGGCTGTTCAGATCGTGGGCATACGGCGGTGTCGCAGTTGAAACCGGGCGACATTGATTGGGAACGGATTTTCGGTCACGAAGGCGCTCGCTGGTTTCATTGCGGCGGCATTTTCGCGGCATTGTCAGAAACGACTCCACTGGTGGCGAAAGAAGCGATGGAAGCGGCGAAGCGGCACGGCACGATCATTAGCTACGATTTGAATTACCGCGAATCGCTGTGGAAAGGCATCGGCGGCCACGACAAAGCGCGCGAGGTCAATCGCTCGCTGGCAACGTTGGTGGACGTGATGATCGGCAACGAAGAGGACTTCACGGCGGCGCTGGGCTTCGCGGTCGAAGGCGTGGATGAAAATTTATCGGAGCTTGATCCGACGAACTTCAAAAAGATGATCGAACGCGCAGTTGCCGAATATCCGAACTTCAAGGTTGTGGGAACGACTCTGCGAAATGCCAGGACGGCTTCGATCAACGACTGGGGAGCGATCTGTTACGCAAACGGCAAATTCCACGAAGCCACGTTGCGAGAGAACCTGGAAATTTATGATCGAGTCGGTGGTGGAGATTCATTTGCCTCTGGATTGATCTATGGCTTTTTGACCGGGCAAGGCGCGCAACGCGCGGTTGAATATGGCGCTGCTCACGGAGCGTTGGCGATGACTACGCCGGGCGACACCTCGATGGCAACGCTTGCTGAAGTCGAAAAGGTTATGAAAGGCGGCGGCGCTCGCGTGGCGAGATAGTAGCAATTGCCAGAATTCTTTATGAAAAAAGGCCGGTCAGTTGACCGGCCTTAAAGTTTTTATGGGATGCAACAAACGAACTTAGCAGTTCGGCGGGAAAACCGGGATACGCATCGAAGCGTTCGGAGCCAGCCTCATAATGTGCAGGTTATGCCCTTGGTTGAACGCCGTCGGCGAAGCAGAAGCCGCCGGGTTGAAGTTGATGACTGATCCCAGCAACGGTGCGCCAGAGTAATTGAAGAACTTCATCCAACCGCTACGCCCACTCGGAACAAAGTTCGTGAATCGCGGTGCGGTGCGCGGTATTGAGTTATTGATGCTGAACTTCAACTGGCATTGACTGCTGCTGAACGTGAAGCTGGCAGCATTTTCAGCATCGTTGTACAAGATTCCGGCAATCGCTCCGATGGAATTGGCTCCGATGCCCAGGTTGCCAGATGGATTGATCAGAACCAGCATCGTGTCGTTGCCGTCAACACGGCTGGCGATGTTGTCAATCGCTACTGTCTGCGGCAATTGATCGTACTGCAGGCCGTTAAAGGCGAGTGTCACATCCGTCGTGGCGGCATCACAAGCCGGAACCGCTTGAGCGGCGGCGGCGACAGCTTGCAGGTTGGCTTCGTGACCGGACGAGAATTTGACGTATTCATCACCAATCAAGGCGTTATGAACAACCGGGCAACCATTGTTGTCAATTGCGACGACAACCAGATAACCCATTGTTCCCGGATCGAAATCCGAAGTTCTGAAGCTCGTCGTTTGGCGAGGCGTCAGACAAATGACGCTGTCAGCCGGGCTGCATGAAGCGCCGTCAATGAAGAACAAGTGAACGGCAACTGCGCGCGTATCGGATGCGTTGGTGATATTGATGCGAGTGTTTTCAGTCGCCGGACTTGTCGCGCTGGAAGTGTAGACGTTGTAGATCAAAACCGAGCCGGCTTTTTGATCGCTCACAACGCCATCCAGTGAATACTGAGTGCCAGGATCGGCAGCGAAAGAACTGATGGCCAACATCATAAGTGCAGCCAGTGTGGTGAATATCAAGGTGAAACAGCGTGAGGTTCGCATTGCGTACATACTCCTTAGGTTATAACAATTGTGTCGAACAATTGGCTATCAACTATTGTGCCAGGTTGAGGCTTAGCCGATTTCGGGGGATCAGGTAAAAGCCGATAAATGGGTTTATGTGGAGGGCACCAATGACAACCTGTGGGCTTTACGTGCGCCTAAATAAGGCGAGCAGGCCAGTCACGACGAAATTTTCAAAACGTTGATTCGTTATGTTTTGATGTCTCAAGACAGGTCCAGTGATGAAGGAACAGGAAATTTAGTTCGCCTGCTTGATTATTAAATAGCGGCTTTTGACGGGGTGTGCCGCAAGGTCGGCTCGGTTGAGAAGCAGTTTTCTTAGGACACTGCTGAACGGGGAAGGCAAAGTGTCAGACGAGGCAAGAAGTTCGTTTGCAACCAACTTAATCGCTGCTCACTCGGTGAGGTGAGCCGATCACTCGTGCGGCAGTCTAAGCGAGGGTCACATGCGTGTCAACAGATTATTGATTCAGGTGTCGTAGATTAATCTTTATGGCTCTTGAGTTTGCAACCAATCGTCAATTCGTAATCAACCGGTTACACAGGGTGACAGGCAACGAAAACAATCGGCGTCAAAATGTTTTCCCGATGAAGACATCGGCTTGCCAGATGAGGTCGGTTCGAGTGAAATGCGTTCTTGCAGACTGTCCGCGACAAACCATTCTGACAATTCGGAGAGACCAATTTATGAAACGAACCTTTGCTGTGCTCCTGATCTTTGCTTTTGTTTTGCTGGCCGAAAAGTCGTTGCTGGCCCAAAACGCTCCCCAAGGCGCAAACTCCGCCACGAGTTCTAATGATGCGATTACGGCGCGAGCGAAAAAGATTCATTTTTCCTCGCTCGTGCTCGACACTCACATTGACGTGACTCCAAAACTGCAGAGCAGTTGGAAATTCGACGAGCGACACAATACCGGTCACATTGATCTGCCACGAATGAAAGATGGCGGATTGAATGGGCTGTTCTTTTCGATCTACATGTCCGGCACAGTCACAGGCCCCAAAGCGGTCAATGACGCTGTTCAACGAATCGCGGCGGTTCACAAACTCTCCGAAGACATGCCTGACAAAGTCATGCTCTGCCGAACGGCAGCGGATGTTCGCCTGGCTCATCGGCAAGGCAAAATCGCCGCATTGATGGGCATGGAAGGCGGGCACATGATTAACAACAGCCTGCCGGTGTTGAGGATGTATGCCGAACTTGGCGTGCGGTATTTGACGCTGACACATTCGGTCAACACGGACTGGGCGGATTCTTCCGGCGATCAGCCCAAACACAATGGCCTGACCGATTTTGGCAAAGACGTAGTGCGCGAACTGAACAAGCTGGGCGTGATGGTGGACATATCACATGTTTCGGACAAAACCTTTTGGGATGCTCTGGAAGTCAGCAAAGCCCCGATGATTGCTTCACATTCTTCCTGCCGGGCCATCAGCGGGCATCCGCGCAACATGACAGACGAGATGATTAAAGCTTTGGCAGCCAAAGGCGGCGTAATTCAGATCAACTATCTTGATAGCTTTATTGATCCAGACCTGTTCGCTTATTCGCAAAAAACTCAGGCTGCGCAACGAGAGCTAAGACAGAAATACCAAAACGAGCCGCGCGAAACGGCATTTCCGAAAATCCGCGAAGAACTGGCAGCGCAATTCGGCGCTCCGCCCAAAGCCAGTTGGGAACGAATCGTCGAACACATTGACCACGCGGTGAAACTGGTCGGCGTGAATCATGTCGGACTGGGATCGGATTTCGATGGAGGTTCAATGCCGGTCGGGATGGAGGACTGCACGAAGCTGCCTTTAATCACCGATGCGTTGTTGAAAAAGGGCTACAAGGAATCCGACATCAGAAAAATTCTTGGGTTGAACACAATCAGGTTGCTTGCGGATGTCGAGGGCGTTTCCAAACAATTGCGTCAGGCAAAATAGAGCCACTGAGATGGCCAAGTGACTGATACTGAAAGATTAAATTTGCTCGCACGGCCATAAACCTGTGGACGGCTGCTGTCAAAATGCGTACACTCTGCCGCCGGATGAGTTCCTCACAATCGCCTCAATCCTTTAGGTAATTCATCCAGTTCAAGTCTTCAGGTCTGGCTTTGGCGTTGTTGTTTTAACTGTTAATTCAATGGATTAACGGAGGGCAAACCGTCACAAGCCCGCTGTGACTTTCCCTCAAAAAATCCCTTTGCAACGCCCCGCCAGATGACATCCGGTCATTGATGTTTTGAATCAACCAGCGGCTATTGGAATTTAAGCTACCTCCATGAAGTATCTTAAATTCTCTGGCCAACCTCTGCTTGGTTAATGGCGTCTGAGGCGTTCTCGATTACGAATCGTCTCTCCGACGAAATCAAAATAACCAATCACTGGGGTTGTTCACTTTTTTGCCGATGATGCTCTCTCCGCGCAATCACGGCGTGCCCAACAGGGTCGCAGAAATTTTGAACTTCGCTGCGGCTCATACTTATTGACAATCACTGAATCAAGATCGGTTCAACAGATTAAGAGAACGCGATGGCATCTCGTCTCTCCTTCTGAAAACCGATCTATCCAATCAACGCTCTCAATTGTCTGCCCCATTCAAATGCTACCTCATAGCAATTGAAACCGGTTTCGACGATTGGGAAGAATTATTTCAACACTGAATCATCTGCGTTTTTCCGAAGATGGAATCGGATAGCAGGCAAAAGAACCTCACGAGGAATCGGTCACTCGTTTGATCATCCTCCCGACCTTCTTCAAGGAGACAGTTCCATGCGAATGAAAACTACGATACTCACACTTTGCCTTACGCTTAGTCTGATTGCGGCAGCCAAGTGGAAACCTGCGCCCGCAGCAGCAGAAACGTCGGCAGCAATATGCGGAATAGTGCAATCATTTAATCCTGCCACTGTGACGACGGCGGGTTCAATCAATCTGGGCGGAACCACTTACACCATCGCTCCGGGCACAACCATTGCCGGACAAGCGATCATCGCCGCCGGAATCAATCTTTGTATTGATGCCGTATTCAACAACTCCAATCAGATCATTCCACCCAGTGCGGTCAGCGGAAACATCGTAACGGTGTGCGGTGGAATCAATAGTTTCAAAGCCGCGTCGCCCAATCTTCCCGGAGCGATTTCAATCGGTTCTTCCAACTACGCCATCGCTCCTCTTGTCACGATCAAAGGCCAGAACAACATCAATGTCGGGTCGAATATGTGCCTGACGGCGATTTTGAATAACGGCGGCCAGATCACACATGGCAGCGCGATTGTCGTCAATGTCACGACGCCGATTTTCGCTTGCGGCAATGTCAGCAGCCATCTGGCTGCGACTGCTAATTCGACGGGTGCAATCACCATCGGCGGCATGAGCTTCACTATTGCTCAAGGTGTCAGCCTCGGAACGGTCAATGTCGGAACCAACCAATGCATGGCTGGAATTCTGGACATCAACGGTCGGCTGGTTGCACCGAGTTCAATTGGAGCAAACGCTGCCAACGAAACCAAAGTGTGCGGCGTAGTCACGCAGTTCAAAGCTCCGCTGGGCGGGGTGCAAGGATCAATTACTCTGGGCAGCGTAACGTTGCCGATCGTGCAGGGAGTTGCTCTTCCCGGACAAAACGGTCTGGCCATCGGATCGAATGCCTGCATTTCGCCGTTGGTATTGAGCAATGGTCTGGTTTCGCCGGGTTCGGTCATCACCGTTGGCGATTCGGCTTGTTCACAGTTTACGACTCCGGTGGCCGTTCACGGATCAGTGAATGGTGAAGACGACAACTTCTTGCTTCCTCGTCCATTGAGCTTCCTGGTGTCGGCATCGAATTCAGCCGGAGTCGCTGCCTTCGTCGCCAATCAGGCCAACTTCGGATTCCGTCCGGGCATTGTCGGAACCACTCCGCAAGGAATCATGGCGATGACTCCCAATACCACAGTGCGCGCACTTTCCTGCACGGACAGTTTCTGGGATGTCTTTTTCGCCATCGGTTCCAAAGGAGCGACTGAAGGCGACATGATTACGCTCTTCACTCAAAACCCGAACGGTACTTTCCAGCAAGTGCTGGCAATGTTCACTGTCCAAAATGGTGGCGTGGTGATCAACCAAATTCACCCACGCATCAGCTTGCTGGTCAACAACAACGGCCCGTACAGCGCCGGCCAGTTCATCCCATTGATGATTCCCGCCGGTTCCGCCGGTTTGCGAACGCCACCACTGACGATGATCTTTTCGACCGACCCGGCTTCGCCGCTCAATGGATGCTTCCAACTTGGCACGGACATCAAACGAGTTGGCGGCCAGGGAATGACCAGCGTGGCCATTGATTACGTCATCGTGAAACGAATGGGCGACGAAATCGAAGGTTCAGGTATCACGACGGGCGGTATCGGTTTCTATCCGAGCGGTCCTATCTGCGGAGTCATCTGCGACGGCTGCTTCCTGCAACCTACGCCTACGCCTTCGCCAACGCCGACTCCGACGCCGACGGGAACTCCGACGCCGACGCCTTCTCCGACGCCAACTCCGTCGCCGACGCCGACGCCTTCTCCGACGCCGACACCGACACCGCCGCCAATGCCTTTCAAATGCGACACGATCTGTTTCCGTAGTTCATTTGACTGGTTGCAAACGTCATTCAATCGTTGGCCGAACGGCGCGATTCTGGTGGGCGGCGTGAACTTCAACAGCCCGATCAGCATCAAGCGCAATGAATCGTTGATTCGACAGGTGCTGCAAGGCGGTTCAGGCCCGCTGCAACAACTCAATAAAGAGTTCGTCTCACTGCAAATGAGCTTTGCCGCTCACGGTGGAACCGGTTCGCCGGTTGTGTTCAACGTCTTCTGGAGTCCGTTGCGCTGTTCCGGTCTCAACTTCACGCAAGTGACTTTGTCGAACGGAGTCACGTTGAACCGCGATTCCTTGCTGGACACACTGTTTATGCAAAGCACGTTGGCAATCAAAGAAAACCGCACGCAGGATATGGTCGCGTTGGCTCAAATCCTCGCGCTGCTTAACGGGCGCTGCTAGTTTGGCGACCACATTGATCCACTAAAACCAACCAACGGCGAAGCCTCACACCTTCGCCGTTGGTTCAAACTTCACTTTTAAGAAACAGGCGCTGGAATAAATTCACTGGGGCACAGCGCCGTCAGCCGTTAGCCCTTCTTCGCGCAAGCCCTGAAGAGCCTCTTTTCTAAACCAAACATACAAGCGAGCATCGCTGCGGGCTTTTCGCCAAACCGATGCTTGCACCGGCTTCTTTTTGGAGGAATTAAAAATGAGAAGACGAACCAAGCTTTTTCTGTTAGTAGCGGCCTGCTGTCTGGCATCGCTGTCTTTGTCCGCTTCCGGGATCATTTCGGCTGTGGATCAACTGGTGACCAAAGCGGCTTCAGCGTTTGCTCCGCCACCCGCTGGCGCAAAAATTTGTGGCGTGGTTTCAAGCTACGTTCCAACTGTCGGAACAACTCCCGGCTCCATCCGAATCGGTGGCCTGACCTATGTCATCGCTCCTGGCGCTTCGCTGAAAGGGATTGTTGTTGGCACTGACCAATGCTTCAGTTTCTGTTTTGATGACAATGGCCAAATTGCCAAACAAGACGGCGAACCTACTGCCGGCCAAAACTTCCCGCGAGTTTGCGGAATCGTCACCGGCTTTTCCACTTCACTTGGTGGTTTTAGCGGTTCAATCACGATTGGCGGCGCGAAGCTTCGTATGGTTCCGGGAATGGCTTTTCCAGGCCAATCCCAGGTCGCTCCCGGATCGAACACTTGCGTTTACACAGTTGCTTCCGGCGAGTTGATCGGTCCTGGCAGCTACTTTTTCCAAAGCTCATCGCCCAAACAAATCCGCGTCCCGCAACTGGTTAATGGCTTTTCGTTCGACACTTTCAGTGATAGCGATTTGTTTCAATTGCCAAATCCAATGATTCTGACTCTCGATTCGGATCAGGCATCTGTTTTCAGCGTTGGAACACAAACATTTGGCCGCCAACTTGCTCCTTATCAACCGAGAGTTGAAGCGTTCAGCTACTCGGTGCCGAATTCCGCAGTGCAAGCCGTTTCTTGCTCCGACAGTCCCTGGGATGGCGAGTTGGAAATTGCCAGCAATGGATTGACTGATGGCGATATGGTCACGCTCAACTTGCTGAACCCTGACAAATCCGTTGCTCAGCAATTGGCGATGTTCACGATTTCTGGCGGCGGAGCGGCTTTGTCCAAATTACACCCGGACGTGAAGATGCAAAGCAATGGGATGGGAACTCAAGGAGTTGGCCACTTTTCCCGATTCCTTTTCTGGGCAGGCAATGCCGGTTACAGAACTTATCCTTTGACTTTCATTCTCTCGCCTTCTTCCAGAGCGTTTAGCGGTTGTCACCAGTTTGCGGTTGAAATCAAACGCGCCAGTGGGACCGGCACAGTTTCCGTCGCGTTGAACAGCATCACAGTCAAACGCATGGAACAAGACAATGACCGTTTGATTAGTCACGGTACCGGATTGCTGAATGGACAAATGGGCTGGTATCCGACCGGCAGAATTTGCGAATTCGTTTGCTGGCCGTGCAACGTGCTTCCGCCTCCGCCACAACAAGCTGGCACTCTTTCGGGTTTTGTTTATTGCGACAGCAACGACAACGGAATCAAAGAATCCGGTGAAGGCGGGTTGGCGAACGTCGAAGTCAAATTGCTCGACGCCAACGGACAATTTTTACGAAGCGCCACAACCGATGCCAATGGCTTTTACTCATTTAACGTTGCCCCTGGCACCTATCGGTTGATGGAAGTGCAGCCCATCAGCAGCACAGTCATGGCTGACGGCAAAGACAAAGAAGGAACCTGTGGTGGAGTTGTCGGTGACGACATCATCACCAACATCGTCGTTCCTGCCAATGGCGCTTGCTCGAACTACAACTTCGGCGAGAAATGCGTCAGCACCAAGTGCGACACGATTTGCTGGCGCTCGACACAGCACTGGATAAACAACTCTCGTTATCTGCCGGGAGGAACCGTGCTGATTTCCGGCGTCAACGCCAACAACCCTGTAGGCATTCAGCAAAACCTGCCAGCCGTTCGTCAGGCGTTGCAAGGCGGTTCGAGCGCCATGCAGCGAATCAACAAAGAATACGTCACGGCTCAACTGAGTCTGGCCGCCAACGGAGGCGGCGGTTCGCCCGTGGTCTTCAACGTATTCTGGAGTCCGCTCTCGTGTTCAGGCGTTTCCTTCTCGCCTGTGACTTTGAGCAACGGCGTTACGCTGGCTCCAAGCTCTCTGCTTGACACGCTCAACACGCAAACGGTTTTGACGATCAAAGAAAATCGCCACGCCGACATGTTCCTGCTGGCCAACATCTGGACGTTGGTCAATGGCCGCTGCGGTCAATAAGCGATTAACCAATCTGGCCTAAACAGCTCAGCGCGAAAGAAAACTCTTTGGAGTTCTCTTTCGCGCTGAGCTGTTTCTGCTCCTTTACCTGCTGCTTTGTTCTTTTGAAACCGGCTCAGATCATCTTTTGCCAATATCCCGCCGGAACTGCAGTCCTTCAAATTCGATTTTGCCAACTGCTTCATAAGCTCTGGCGGTTGCGTCTTCTAAATTCGTGGCTCTGGCAGTAACACCGAGCACTCGCCCTCCGGCAGTGACGACTTCGCTGGCAGCATTCAGTTTCGTACCGGCGTGAAAAACAGCAACGCTTTCGACCTGCTCGGCAGCGTCCAATCCGTGAATGACTTTGCCGGTTTCGTAAGCTCCGGGATACCCCGCCGAAGCCATCACCACACACGTCGAAGTGTCATTACTCCATCTTGGCTTACAGTTGGCGAGTTCGCCTCGCCCAACGGCCAATGCGAGTTCGGCAAAATCGCTTTCGAGCCTTCGCAAAATCGCCTGGGTTTCCGGGTCGCCGAATCGAACGTTGTATTCCAATGTCTTCGGCCCATCGGCGGTCAGCATCAACCCGCAATACAAAACTCCGCGAAAAGGGAAGCCGTCGGCGCGCGTGGCTTCGAGCGAAGGCGCAACAATTTCTTTGACGATTTGGGCTTCCAGTTCAGGATCAATCAATCCCGGCGTGGAAAATGCTCCCATTCCGCCGGTGTTGGGTCCTCGGTCGCCGTCGAACGCTCGTTTGTGATCCTGAGCCACAGGCATCGCAGCAAAATCTTTTCCGTCGCTGAAAACCAGATAAGACAATTCCCGGCCAACCAAACATTCTTCAATCACCAACCGTTTCCCTGCTTCGCCCAATTTGCGATCAACCAACATATCTTGAACGGCTTGACGCGCTTCGCCTTCGTCGGCGGCAACAACCACGCCTTTGCCGGCAGCCAATCCATCGGCTTTGATGACAACCGGAAATCCGAATGCACTGACGGCTTTGAGCGCTGCTGCGGCGTCATCAACGACAACATATCTGGCGGTTGGAATGTTGTGCCGAGCCATAAACTCTTTGGAAAACAGCTTGCTGCCTTCCAATCTTGCCGCCGACTGCGAAGGTCCAAACACCGCAATTCCGCGCGCTTCCAGAGCATCGGCCAGTCCATCAACCAACGGCTGTTCCGGCCCTATGACAACCAAATCAATGCGTTCGCGCGCGGCGAACTCGGCAATTGAGCCAACGTTCCCGGCGTCAACTTTGGCGGCGGTCGTCAACTTCAAAATCCCCGCGTTGGTCGTAGCCGAATAAATCTCTTTGACCTGCGAACTACGGCTGAGCGACCACGTCAACGCATGCTCGCGCCCGCCGGAACCCACTACAAAAACTTTCATTGAAGTACCCGAATCAAATTGAAGAAGTTGCGAAAGAAGGCGGCCACTTTACCTGCGAAGCCACAAACTTCAAAGCGAACTGCACGAATAACCTTCATCTTGCTTCGCCGGATAATCTGTTGTAGCTTGAACTTTCTCTACAATATCTTGTGGCGTGGTTTTCTGTGACAAAGCAGTTCAAAGCAATTCTCATTCTGATCATTGGTGCCGGGCTACTCTACTGGTTTTTCAGCCGCCTTGACTGGACAACCGTCGGCTCGCATTTGCGGAGCGCACGCATCTGGCCTTTGGTGATGGCTGCTGTGCTCATCAATCTGACGCTTGTCGCTCGCAGCCTTCGCTGGCAGGCCTTTCTCGCGCCAATTGCCAAAGTCAGTTTGAGCAATTTGATCGCAGCCACGGCAGTCGGTTTTGGCGGATTGTTCGTCATTGGCCGGGCCGCTGAAATCATCAGGCCAACCGTGCTCAGTTTGCGCGAAAGACTGCAACCCAGTGCAACTTTCGCCACGATTCTGATCGAACGGATTTACGATACGGTGACGGTCGTCACTTCGTTTTCGATTTGCCTACTGCTCTTTGAACTTCCACCCGATCAGGCTGCCGCGTGGCAAAAAGTCGGTGGAACCAAAACATTCGGCACAGTGTTACTGGCTGGAATCATTACCGGAGTTCTTGTGCTACTGCTTCTTAGGCTCAAAGCAGAGCCGATTCTGGCCTGGTTCAGCCGACAATCAAGCCACTTGCCCCAGAAACTGGCTCAACCAATCTTGAACTTCCTCAAACATCTGGCAGATGGCTTATCCATCCTGCTCAATGTAAAAGAACTGATTGTAACCATTTTTTACACATTGATAGTTTGGGGGCTGATCACTTCAGCGACCTGGCTGACTCTTTACGCTTTTGGGCTTAATTTTTCCATCATGCAGATCATCTTCATTTTGGGTTTTGGACTGGTTGGTTCGGTAGTGCCAACACCTGGAGGTTCGGCTGGAGCCTTTCACGCAGCCGCAGCAAAGGCGTTGGAATTTCTCGGCACTGAACCGAACTTGTCGGCCAGTGTCGCCATCGTCTATCACTTGATTGCCTTTGGGCCTCCGTTCGTGATGGGACTTTATTATTTGATTCGTCACGACATCAGCTTTCATCAGTTGCGCGAAATGATCGCCAGCGAAAGCAAACCACAAGCACTGACTCAAAACTGAGTTGCGACATTGATCCGGGCAAATCGTTTGCTGATTTGTTCTGTCTGCAAGTTTTGGAGGACACATTTTATGAAGTGCCCGTTTTGCGGCCACATAGAAGATAAAGTTGTTGACTCCCGCGAATCGCGCGAAGGTGATTCCATACGCCGCCGCCGCGAATGCCTGAAATGCGAGCGACGCTTCACCAGTTACGAACGAATTGACGAAATTCCTTATATGGTCGTCAAAAAGGATGGCCGGCGCGAACCGTTCAGCCGTGACAAGGTAATGGCTGGATTGCTAAGAGCCTGCGAAAAGCGACCGGTTTCCACAGCCAAGCTCGAAGCCATCGTCAACGCGGTCGAAGCTTATGTCCAAGCCTCGCCGGAGCGCGAACGTCAGACCTCGAAAGTCGGCGAAATGATTATGCGCCGCTTGAAAGACTTGGATAAGGTTGCCTACGTCCGATTCGCGTCTGTGTACATGGAATTTCAGGATGTTTCTGAGTTCATGAACGAGTTGAAGGGATTGATTAAACTCAGGAAGTAGCGACGGAACGAACTTTTCAGCAAAAAATCTCATTTTTAGAACCGCCGGATAGGAACTGATCCTTGCAAAATAAAAACTCGATTGTTAGTATGCGCGTTTTGATGGCCACGCTATTTTGATACAGAGCCTATCCAAGAGGAATTGAAGTCAGATTTCCGCCGGTGTAGCTCAGTTGGTAGAGCATCTGATTTGTAATCAGAGGGTCGCAGGTTCAAGTCCTGTCACCGGCTCTTTATGTTGTTCTTTATTCGCAGGGGTGGTCGAGTGGTTAATGGCACCGGGCTGTAAACCCGGCCGGCTAACGCCGTACGTAGGTTCGAATCCTACCCCCTGCATAGGTTGCAATCTCAATCTTGAGATTTTGAAATTCAAGCGGGCGTAGCGCAATGGTAGCGCACTAGCCTTCCAAGCTAGGTGTTGCGGGTTCGAGTCCCGTCGCCCGCTCCATTGATTCTCAATTGACACTCAACCCCAAAATTCGGTTGAGTTTAAGCCCACATAGCTCAGTAGGTAGAGCGCGTCCTTGGTAAGGACGAGGTCACCGGTTCAAGTCCGGTTGTGGGCTTCAGTTTTTGGTCGCGGGCATCAACGACCAATCCAAACCTTAATCAGGAATAAAAAGTAGTTATGGCGAAAGAGAAATTTGACCGAAGTAAGCCACACGTCAACGTCGGAACGATT
>CADECP010000066.1 GCA_902825875.1 uncultured Acidobacteriota bacterium | reverse complement strand
CAGTACAGGTTACTGTTGTTGTTCCCACCGGGAACGAAGAACCTGTGTTCGGAACACAAGCCACCGACGCGCCGCAATTGTCTGCCGCAGTCGGAACTGTGTAATTGACAACTGTCGGCACATCGCCAACGACAGAGATCGGAGCCGGGCAAGCCACTGTCGGCGGGGTATTGTCAGCCACTGAAACAGTGAAGGAGCAGCTTGGGCCATTGGCCACCGAGCAGGTCACTGTCGTGGTTCCAAGCGGGAACGTCGCCCCTGAAGCGGGAGCGCAAGTCACCGAACCGCAGTTTCCTGATGTTGTCGGCGCAGGATAATTGACCACTGCCGTGCAGTTTGCTCCGGCAAAGGCGTTCTGATTCGTCGGGCAGGTGATCGTGCAGCAACTGCCCGCCGTCGTGACATTCAGCGTCCAGCTATCCAACGAACCACCGTCTCCGGCCAAATCGTCGGAAATCGTGATCGTCCAGGTTCCATTCGGGTCTTCGCCGATGAATGCGCCCATCGCTTCTTCTGGAACCAGTGGTGTTGCAGTCGTCAGATTGACGTAAGCGTGATCGGTCGCCAGGCCGTTGTTGGTCGTATATGGCACTTGCCCACCAGCATTGGCATCGTCGTCCCAGAGCGTTCCGTTGTAAGTGTTGTCGTTGCCCGCGCCGTTGTCGGTAGTCAGTGTGACAACGGTTCCAGCAGGCGATTGCAGCGTGATGTCCAAATCCGCCGCGAAGCTGTGCGTGATATTGGTCAACAGCGTCAGCTTGCTCAGCGTAGCGCCAGCGCCTGCAACTACGACAGTTGAAGTGACAACCGCCGGGCCAGTCGGAATTGCCACAGGAGTGTTTTGAGTCGCACTAGTCGTAGTTGCCGGTGGAGCCGCAGGCAACGTCGAGATTTCCAAGTCCCAGTTATCCAACGAACCACCGTCTCCGGCCAGATCGTCGGAAATTGTGATCGTCCAGGTTCCATTCGGGTCTTCGCCGTTGAACGCAGCCATTGCTTCTTCGGGAACCAGTGGCGAAGCCAAGGTCAGGTTGACGTAGGCGTGATCCGTGACCAAGCCGTTGTTAGTCGTGTACGGAACTTGTCCGGCGGGGTTTGCGTCGTCATCCCAAACTGTCCCGTTGAAAGTGTTGTCGTTGCCCGCGCCATTGTCTGTGGTCAGAGTGACGACGGTTCCGGCAGGCGATTGGATGGTGATGTCCAAATCGGCGGCAAACGAGTGAGTGATGGCTGTACGCAGGTTCACGTCCCAGATGTACGGGCCAGCGCCTGCAACTGTGACAGTCGAAGTCACAACAGCCGGGCCGGTCGGAATTGCAACCGGCGTCGAATTGGTGGTGACAGCAGTCGTCAACACGCATCCCTGTCCGGCAGGTGGGATAACTCCAATGTTCGGAGGAGCGCCGCCGGTTTGTCCGGGAGTAGACGAGCCTTCGTTGGCGGGCAGGTCGCCGCCCATGCTGTCTGAAATTTGTTTCAATTCAACCAACGCAGCATCCAGCGCCGCTTGCTGACCAGCTTGGCCTTTTGAGGCAGCAATCTGGTTTTGCAGTTCTTTCATGCGAGCGTGTTTTTGTTCTTTGGTCAGTTGTTGCATCGCGGCGACGGCGGCAGGAACGGCTTTGGTTTCCGCTTTGGCCGGGGCTTCAAATTTCGCGCGAGCGGTTTTGACCATTTGGTTCGAGTAAGCAAGCAGGGTCGGAGCGTTCCAACCCGCAACACTCAACGAAAGTACCAATGCCAATAACGCCAGCATGCGGTGTGTGTTTTTGAGTGAGGTGATACGCATAACTTTTCCTCCTAAAATTGTTTGAGCTTGAAGAGAGTAACGGCAAACGAATGCCATCACGGTTTCTGGAATTTGTTGTAAGTGTGACCGCGCTTCAAACAAGAAAACTAGGGCAAACGGTGGCTCTGATTTCGAGCACCATTTCCTAATTTCTATCGCTGATTTTTGATCTTCTTGTGGTGCCAGGTGATCTGCCACGTCAGTCAATACTCTAAAACTAATGAGGTGACGTTTGTCGTGAAGGTCTGTGTGAAGTCTGGAGATCAACTAGCGGGCGAAGAGTACAGGCCAACCTAAGAATGGTCAATGTCTAGGTGCTGATTGTGGGTAGTTTTTTTACTGAGATGGCAGTGGAAAATGGATTTTTCCAAGGACGTCGGTTCCTGTGGATTAGAAGTCAGTTGGCCTGTGGATTAAATGACCAACTGACTTCCTCAGACTCTAACTCGGCTATTTTTTGAGGTCGTTGTAATGCAGGATCGAGTTAAACAGCATTCCGAACTCGCCGTGGTTCTGCCAGCGGTAACAAGGGTTTGTCGCAAACAGGATGACTCTGCCTTTGCCGACTGGAACGTCCACGATGGCCGGGCGATTACGAGCTTCCGCGATGCCGCGCCCAAGCCCGCTTAATACGTTTTTCTCGGTTCCGGGGAAGCGCATCAAGACCTGATTGTTGCGGTCGCGTTCGGGAACGTTGAGCAGCGGCCCGTTGGCATAACGAACCGGAATCGTCTTGCTGGTGTAGCCGTAAAACAGCGGATGATCGGCTTTCAGAATTTCGGCTTCGACAATCGGCCCCGGCGCGTAAAACTGCGGCGAAGTCCGACCGGCGTCAATCGTCCGCGTCAGCCCGAACTCAGCAGGGAAGTAACTGGCCTGTCCCAAAGTCACCAACAAGCCGCCAGCGCCAATGAATTTTTCAAACTCAGCGACGCCCGCCAAACCCATTCCGCCGGTGATGTCTTCAGATTCGCCATAAACGCCCTGAGATTTGAACTCGGCGGATTTGGTGTAAGCCAGCGGCTTTCGTACCGGGTCTCGGTCAAAGACCAAACCTTTGCCGCTGCGCCCCTGATTCGGAATCAAAATCATGTCGTAAGCTTCGCGAAGATTGCCTTGCTTGATTCGCTCTTTGTAAATCAGGTCGTACTGCACTCCGAACTGATCCAGCGCGTGACGAACCCAGCCGACTTCCTGAGTGTTGCCCCAAGTGGTGAACATGGCCAGTCGAGGCAAATCAACTTCGTGCATCAAGACCGGCGGCATTGCAGCCAACGCGACGGCTTTTAATCCCAATTGTTCAATGGCGGCTTTGCTGTCGTTGTTGGCGGGAACGATCAACGAACCTACGGGAACGTCAGTGTCGCCAGCTTTGAAGCTGACTTCGTTGGCCTGAACCTTTGAGCCTTTCAGTTTGAAACGCAGCGAAATCAGATTGTTCGATCCGTGGTTTAACACTGCGTAAGCGACAGTTGCGTTGCCTTTGACTTCGCCTTTGACAACCAGCTTGTCAATGTTTTCGACGGCGACATCCAGCACGGCTTTGTCGGCGATTTCTTTGACTTCGGTCTGAGCCATCAAGCCCATTGTCCAGCCCGTGTCGTCGTAAGTTCGCAAACTGGGATCAGGGAAGTTCTGTTTTTCCAGCAGGATTTTGGCTAGTCGCCCGTAAGGCTGATTGCGTTTGACGATGAAAGAACCTGCCGGGAACGTGCCTTCTTTCAGCTTCACTTCGGCGGTGGCGCGCCCGACTTCAATGCCTTGCAACCGTAAAGTGTTGACCACGAATTCAACGCGAGTCATATCGGCTTGGGCTGGAATGACGAAGCCGAACGGCGCGTTGTTTTTTCCGTCTTCGATGGAGTTGCGCGATTTTTTGTAGAAGTTTTCGACGATGATTTTCGGGAATTGACTGGTCAACTGCAAAGCCGACAGCACGCCGGTTTGCATGTAATTCGTGTTGTTTCGCATTGACCAGACGACTTCTTTGTACGGCGGCAGCGGGCGATACCATTCGCGCGAAGTCTGGCCGGCGGCTTCTGGCGGAGCGACTCGACGTTTCATGGTGTTGGCTCCGCCGTTGCCGAAAGTTTCGTACATCCGAATCATTCCGTTGTGGTTCGACGACATAAACGCCAGATAACCCGGCGACCACATATCAACAAAACCGTGCGTCCAGACTCCCGGCATGCCGTACTTAATCATCTGAGCCATTTCAAAGTTCGCAAACCAGGGAAGCTCGCCGTAAAGAATTGGGTCCAGCGTCGGCTGTTGCGGAGCCTGTCCGCTGAAGGTGTACATAAACGGAACCGATTCGTGCAGGTCGTGCATGATTGGCGGATGCCATTGCAAGTACCAGTTCAGCAAGTTCCGCATCGTGACTTGCGAATAGTTAATGTCGCGGTTGTTGTCGTGGAAAATGTATTTGCCCCAGTAAGGCGGGCCGCCCATCGAATCGTTTTCGTTGGCTTCGTCCAGTTTGTGGCGGTAGTACCAGTCAACGTAACGGTCGCGTCCATCGGGTTCAGCCGCCGGAGTGATCGAAACAATCACGTTATCGCGGATGGCGTTGATGATCGGCGAATCTTCGGCAGCCAGGCGGTAAGCTAGTTCCATCAGCATTTCGGGCGGGCCGGTTTCTCCGCTGTGAAGCCCTGCCGACAGATGATAAATCGGTTTTGATTTGGCGATGATTTCCTGAGCCTGAGCTTCGCTCAAGCGGCGCGGGTCGGCCAGTTGAGCCAGATAGCCACGATAAGTTTCCAGGTTTTTGATCGTGTCTTCGTTGGCGACAAAGACGACCAGGCATTCGCGGCCTTCGTCGGTTTGACCGATGTTGATGACTTTGACGCGCGGCGAAGCTTTTTCCAGCGCCCGGTAATACCGATACAAATCCGCTGTCCGCGTCAGCTTTTGCGGCATGCCAACGTGATAACCAATCACATCTTTTGGTGAAGGGATACCAGAGACTTTGGGCAAATGGTCAACCAGCGGGCTGATGAACTCCGGTTTGGTCGTCCATTCCTTGACCGATTTGGCGAAGTCTTCGTCTTGCAGTTGAGTGCGGTTCTGGGCAAAGCTAATAGTGGTAAGCAGAACCGTCAGCAAAAAAAGAATCGTCACGCGGCTACGGGCGAAAGGCATAAGAGTCATCGCAAAGCTCCTGAAAAATTGAAAGTTGTTTTACTGAAATTGAGTTACGAAGGCGGCATCTAACTTGGAGTGCTGCGACTCGGCGCAGCTTTGCATTCGCTTCAGACCGTTACCAAATTGGCTCAGGTCGTTCTTGAGTTGTTCAGAATTTTTCAGCGATGAACGAAAAGCTGCGACCGGTCGCAGCACTCCATACGACTAGCTTTCTTCAACTGCGGCGTGTTTCAAAACTTCTTCCTGAGTCGTTTGCCGGGCGTTCAATTCAGCTACCAGCTTGCCGCGCCGCATGACCAGAATTCGGTCGGCCATTCCCAGCAGTTCGGGCAAGTCAGATGAAACCATGACGATAGCGGCTCCGGCTTCGGCCAGTTCGTTGACCTCGCGGTAAATTTCGGAGCGGGCGGCAACGTCAACTCCGCGCGTTGGTTCGTCCATCAGGAAGACCTGGCTTTTGGCAAACAGCCAGCGTGCCAGCAGAGATTTTTGCTGATTGCCGCCGCTCAATCGGCCAACGGGTTTGGACGGAGCGGGCGGGCGTATGTTCAGTTTTTGAATGTAGTTTTGCGCCGTCGCGGTTTCCAATTTGGATTGCAACCGTCCGCCTTTAACCAGCGCGCCCGTATTGGCCAGTGTGATGTTCGTGGCCAGCGGCAAGTTCAAACACAACCCTGTGCGTTTGCGGTCTTCAGTCAACAGGCTCAGGCCGCTGGTGACGGACAGGCTGGGTTGAGTGGACAAAAACTGTTTGCCATTGAGTTCGACTTCGCCGCTGTTGGCTGGCGTAGCTCCAAAAATCGCTTCGATCAATTCCGTGCGACCGGCTCCGGCCAAACCGGCGATGCCAACGACTTCACCGGCGCGGGCTTCAAAGTTGACGCCTTCAAATTTCGGCTTCAGGGTCAGGTTGCGAACGCGCAATTTCACCTCGCCAATTCGAGCATTGCGCGGGGGGAAGATTTCTTTCAACTCTCGCCCGGCCATGTGTTTGATGACTTCGTCAGTGGAGATTTCGCCCCAGACGCCGGAGTAAACCGCTTTGCCATCGCGCAGGATAGTCACCCGGTCGGCGATTTCGTCCAATTCTTCCAGGCGGTGAGAAATGTAAATCACCGCCAAACCACGCGATTTCAAATCACGAATCAGCCGAAACAATTCTTTGACTTCGCTGTCGGTCAGCGACGAAGTCGGTTCGTCCATGACGATGACTTTTTTGGCTTCGACAACCGCGCGAGTGATTTCGACTTGTTGGCGGTCGGCGGCGCTCAAACTGGCTACGCGAGATTTCGGATTCAGGTTGAAGCCGTATTCGCTGAGCAAGATTTTGGCGCGGTCGTTCAATTCGCGTTGATTGATGAAACCGAGCGGCGCAACTTTCAGAGGTTCGCGGCCAAGAAAGATGTTTTCGGCTACGGTCAGATGCGGCGCGAGTGATAACTCCTGGTAAATCATGGCAATGCCAGCTTGAAGCGCGTCAGCAGGCCGAGCGAACTTCGTTGGTTGGCCGTCAATGAAAATCTCGCCTTCCTCCGGCTGGTGGACTCCGGCCAGGATTTTCATGAGCGTGGATTTGCCTGCACCGTTTTCGCCGAGCAAAGCCAGGACTTCACCGGCTCTGGCCGTCAGGCTCACGCCATCCAGCACGGTGTTTCCAGAAAACGATTTTGAGATGCCGCGCATTTCCAGCGCAGTGATTGAAACGGTCATCGGCTGCACTCCAATCGCTATTTGATTAAGCGCTGCATTTCAGGCGTGTCAACGTTTTCTTTAGTCAGCAGTTTGACGCCAGTGTCAATGCGGCGTTCTGGAGTTTTGCCAGCCAGTTTGTCCATGATGGTTTTGACGCCTTCGTAACCCATTTTGAACGGGTCTTGCAGCACCAGCGAGTCAATGCCGCCTTCACGAATGCCGCGAACCAAGTCGGGGCTGGCGTCGAATCCGACCAGCGTGACTTTGCCAGCCAGATTGCGCTGGCGAATGGCGTTGACCGCTCCAACGGTCGAAGTTTCATTCGACGCGAATATGCCGGTCAGATCAGGATTGGCGGTCAGAATGTCTTCGGCGACTGACAGCGATTTGGTGGCGACGGATTCGCCATAAAAAATAATCGGAATCAGGTTGATGCCGGGAAAGTCTTTCTTGATCGTCTCGCGGAATCCTTCTTCGCGTTCGTCTGTGGAAATCGAACCTTTCTTGACGCCCAGAATCGCCACCTTGCCTTTGCCGCCGAGCTTTTCGCCCATACGTTTGGCTGCTTCGACACCACCTTGCCGATTATCTGTGGCGACGTAAGAAACGTAGTTCTCCGTTCCAATGCCCGAGTCGAAAATCGTCACCGGGATGTTGGCTTTTTGGGCGCGTTCGGCAATCGGAACCAGCGAATCTCCGTGCGAAGGAGCCAACACGATGCCGTCCACCTGACGATTAATCATGTCTTCGACAATGTTGATCTGTGCGGAAATGTCTGTTTCCAAAGCCGGACCTTTCCAGATGATTTCCACGTCCAGGTCTTTTCCTGCGGCGTCGGCTCCGGCTTTGACGCTTTGCCAGAAGAAATGCGAAACGCCTTTGGGAATGACGGCGATAGTTTTTTTGCCGGGCGTTTTGTTTTCCGCGCCTTTGTTGCAGGCGGTGAAAGTGATGGCAACAAGCAGCGAAAGAGCGACGATGATGGACAGTTTAGTTTTGTTCATGGTGTTAGCTGAAAACTGCGACTCCTTTGATGTAATCAGCGCCGAAATGATCCTGCGCGAATCCGGCGGGAACATCGGCCAGCGAATGGTAATGGTGCGTGATGATTTTCGAGACATTGATTTTGCCTGAAGCGATCAGTTCCAGCGATTGGCGATACGTGCTTGGCCTGCCATCGGAATCGAATCCGCCTGAAGCGCCCGTCGGAGCGATCAGCGTCGGTTCGATGAACTGGATGTTGTTCATCACACCGAGATCAACTCCGTGGTGGCCGTGACCGTACAACACTACGGTCGCCTGTTTGCGAATCAGGTTCGGAATCTGTTTGAACAACGGCGCGACGCCTGCCGATTCGATCAGCAAGTTGATGCGCTCGCCTTTGGTCAGTTCGTTGACGGCTTCGACCAGATCAGTGGTGGTTGGGTCAATGCCGGTTGCTCCGAATTCTTCGGCCAGCTTTCGACGTTTTTCGCTTGGTTCGGTGACGATCACCAATCCGTCAAAGCCAATCACGTTGCGAATATATTGCGTAAAGAGCAGCCCGGCTGGCCCGGCTCCGCAGATCAGGACGTGTTTGATCGGACGTTCAGCAGCCTTGCCGCTGTTGACCCCGCTGAATTGATAGCGCGATTGAGTTTTTTGCACAACGGCCATCGTATGCGTGATGCAACCAAGCGGTTCGGTCAGCGCAGCTTGTTGCAGTGGCAATTCGTTTTCGATGCGAACGGTGTTGATGGCCGGAACGGCGACGAATTCGGCCAGTGCGCCTTGCGGGCCAGTGATTCCATGTTCGGCGTAATTCGCGCATTGATGCGTATCGCCGGTCGCGCAGTATTCGCACAGATTGGCTTTTTGATGGCTCAAACAATTCCATCCTTGATCCACAACGACCCAATCGCCAGCCGAAACATCTTTGACGGAGCCTCCGACTTCTTCAACGATGCCGCAAAACTCATGTCCAAGAATCAGCGGCTTTTCTTCCAGAGGAATCAAGCGGCCGGCGGCGTCTCGGCGATAGTTGGCATGGCCTTCAAAAATATGAAAGTCGGTTCCGCACAAGCCAACGGCGCCGACCCTTAACAACACTTCGTTCGGTTGCGGAGTTGGCGTTGCGATTTCGCGGACTTCCATTTTGTGAGGAGCAATCAGAGCTAAAGCGTTCATAGTTGTCTTTGCTTATTGATCGAGGTCGGCAGTATCCAACCGGTTTTCGTTTTTCAACAATTGAAACCGTTCGATGGTTTCTTTGACTCCTTGCGCCAAAGAAGTGTGCGGAACTCCGCCAAGCGCAGCGACAATTGCCGAATCGTCCAGCGCCGACGGCATCTTGATGCCGTCTTCGGCGACGGTGATTAAACCTTTGGCAGATGGGATCAGTTTTTCGATTTCTTCAACGACTGCTGAAACGCGAACGGTTTCGCCGTGCAGGTTGAAAACGTGAGCGCCAGACAATTCCGTCGTTGCTGAGCGAATAAACGCATCCGCGCAATCAGCGGCAAAAAGAAAATCGGTTTCTCCACCAAAACGAATGTGGAATGAGCGGCCAACGACAGCGGCTTTCATGGCTTTGGTCGGATCGGAAGTCATTCCGAAATCTCGCCCTGGCCCATACACCGTCAACGGACGAAGCCCAACGCTGCTGATGCCATTGTCCAAAAAGTAGACGCGGGCGTTATCTTCGTTGCATTGTTTGAAAGCTCCGTAATGCGTGGTCATACGCCCCGACTGATTTTCGCTGACCGGATTGCCGTCTTCCGGTTCGCCAAAAACAGCGGCTGAGCTTGCGTAAACGATCCGCTGAATTTGCCCGTCGGAATTTTTGGCGGCTTCAAAGACATTAACCGTGCCAACGACGTTAATCATTGCTCCCAATCTTGGATTGGCTCGACAAACCGGAACTTGAACTCCGGCCAGATGAATGATGTGGTTGATGTCGTTTTGTTCGACGGCTTGGGTCACGGCGTTGCCATCGGTGATGTCGGCTTCGATGACTTTTGCCTGAGCAATTTCGTCGTCGCTCATAATTTGCCGCAGCCGTTGCGGGTTCGAGTTCAGATCAAAGATTGTGACGTTGTGACCTTCGGCCAGAAGCCGTTTAACCACCCAAGCGCCGATGAAACCGTGCGCTCCTGTCACCAGGAAATTTGCGTTCAGCATTAGTAATTTGCCTTTTTAGAAAAGATTGCGGACGGGAAGGCGGGCATCATAACGAATGATGCCCGAATTGAAAACGCTGCTTATTTCACGTCGCCGAGCAATTGCGGCTTCATGTCTTCGTACAGCTTGATGCTGCGTTCGATGATGTTGATGGCGTCGAAGCGCCCCATAAACCGTTCGACTTTGACCTTTTTGTTTTCCAGCGCCTTGTAATCTTCAAAGAAGCGGCGAACGGATTTCAGTCGGTACTCCGGCAATTCGGAGATGTCTTTGTAATCGCGGTATTCCGGGTCGTCGGCGTGAACGGCAATGATTTTGTCGTCTTCTTCGTTTTGGTCAACCATCTGCATGACGCCGATGGTTTTGGCGCGCATGATGCTCAAGGGGAAAACAGGAACCTGCCCTAACACCAACACGTCCAGCGGATCGTTGTCGTCGCAATAAGTTCGCGGCAAAAAACCGTAATTCGCCGGGTAATGCACCGAACTGAACAACACGCGATCCACCTTCAACAAGCCTGTCGCTTTGTCCAATTCGTACTTCACCTTCGATCCGATTGGAATCTCAATGATGCAGCGGAAAACTTCGGGCGCTTCATCGCCCAGATCAACGTCGTGCCAAGGGTTCATAGCAGAAAGTAAAAAGTAAAAAGTGAAAAGTTGAAAGGCAGAAAGCGAAGGTCAAAAGCAGGAAGTGAAAAGCATATTTTCTTGGCGTTATCGGATTTTCTGTGAGTACAAAATCAACTTTCACTTTTCACTTTCAACTTTTGCCTGAACTGCTTACTTTCCTTTGTTAAGCGCGCGCATTTGTTTCGGTGACATCAGCCAGCGCAACAATCCGGGACCGCGCGGCGGCAGACTGGAAACTTCAACCATACATAGCGAGCCTTTTTTGAATTCAATGTTGAGGTTCCGATTGCCAGCCAAAAGGTGAGAAGCAATTTCCGACAAATCCGGCATGTGGCCGACCAGTAACGCCCTGTCGAACTGGTACGCGCCAAGTTCCAGGAAGATTTCCGCGTGACCGCCTTCGCCAGCGGCAAAAGCTTTGCCAGGCGCAAGCGATTCGATGATTTTGACGCGATGCTGCAAGTCCAGCACTTCGGCGACGGCTTCAGCAGTTTGCCGACAGCGCAACAGAGGGCTGGTCAAAATCACGTTAAACTTCAATTCAAGTTCTTTAAGTCCGGCGGCAGCCTGCTTCAATTTTGCACGGCCTTCTGGTGTTAGCGGTCGGTCGGCATCGTTGATGATGCCGCCTACGCCTAAGTCGGCAGCGATTCCATGCCGCATCAAATACAGTTCGATCAAGGTTTTCCTCCAGCAAGGATTCAGGATATAGGATTCAGGAGTTAGGAAAGGTCGCTAGCTCCTAGCCCCTAAATCCTATATCCCAACTCTTAAATCCCAAAGCCCAAATGCGCTCCAGGATTATTCAGCGCAATTTTCAATGCTAATTCCAGCGTTGGTCTGATTTCTTCCGGCGAGATGACTGCATCCACGAAGCCGCGAGCGCCAGCGAACTTTGCGTCAAGTTGGCGTTCGTATTCACCGCGAACTCGATCCATTTCGGCGCGGAGCTTTTCGTCAGGTTCCTGTCCGGCGGCTTTCAGTTTTTCAAGCTGTGAGGCGAACAGAGCCATGACAGCCGATTCGCCTTCCATCACGGCCATTCGTCCGGTCGGCAGAGTGAAGATGAAATCTGGATCAAAGCCTTGCCCGGCCATTGCGTAATAACCGGCTCCGCTGGCGTGATTGATGGTCAGCACGATTTTCGGAACGGTCGCCGTCGCCATCGCTTCGACAAACCGAGCGCCTGCGCGAATGATGCCGGACTGTTCGGCTTCGACGCCAACCATAAAGCCCGAAACATCCTGAATGAACATCAGCGGCGTGCCGTGCCGGTTACAGGTTTCGATGAAGTAGGCGGTCTTTTCGGCGCTTTCGGTGTAAATGATTCCGCCAAAGCGTGGCGGTTTGCCAGGCGAAGTCGGCGGCAACAAGCCTCTGTTGTTGGCGATGATGCCAACCGAAATGCCGCAAATGCGCGCGTGACCGACGATCATTTCCTGAGCATAGTCCGCCTGGAATTCGTCAAAGCTGCCTGCGTCGAAAATGCAGTCGAGCATCGCTCGCGCGTCGTACGTCGCTCGATGGTCGTCGGGCAAAATCTGATACAAGTCTGTCGTCGGTCTGGCTGGTTCGGTTGCAGCGGAAATGCTGACTTTGGGTTTTTGTGGCGGCGGCAATTCGGCAATCAGGTCACGAATTTGCCGCAAACACTCTTCGTCGTTTTTCGAGCGGTAATGAGCGACACCGGAAATCGAGTTGTGCATCTTCGCGCCGCCCAATGTTTCGCCGTCCACTTTCTGCCCCGTGGCTCCTTTGACCAGATTTGGCCCGCCCAAACCCATAAACGAAGTTCCTTCGACCATCAAAATCACGTCCGACAGCGCGGGTAGATAAGCTCCGCCGGCGACGCATTGCCCCATCACAGCAGCGATCTGCGGAACTTTCAAAAAGCGGCGCATGACAGAGTTGTAAAAGAAAATCCGCGCGGCTCCGTACTGACCTGGGAAGACGCCATCCTGATAAGGCAAATTCACTCCGGCGGAATCCACCAGATACACAATCGGCACTCGGCAACGCATGGCGATTTCCTGCGCGCGCAACATTTTCTTGATCGTTTCCGGCCACCACGAACCGGCTTTGACCGTGGCGTCGTTGGCGATGACGACGACTTCACGCCCGGCGACGACGCCAAATCCTGTCACGACTCCCGCAGCCGGAGCTTGCCCGCCGTATTGATCGTAAGCGATCAGCAAACCGACTTCCTGAAAGTGAGTGCCAGGATCAAGCAATCGCTCAATGCGTTCGCGCCCAGTCAGCTTGCCTTGAGCGTGTTGGCGTTCGATCTTGTCCGCACCTCCGCCTTGCCGCAAGCGTTCTTCCAACGCGCGAAGCTCCGCCACCAGCGATTCCAAATGAGTTTGATTCGGGGTTGGGTCAGGAGTTTTAGCTTGTCGTTTCATTGCGAGAGATTGTTATCGTTATTTCGCGTTCGCTTTCCAAAGTGTCTCAGCAAGTTTGACGGCTTGCAGCAATTTTTCCGTTGGCAAGCCTTCCATCACCAAGACCGATTGCCCGCGCAGTTGAATCATCGCTTCGCCATCGGGAGTTTGGAAGGCGCGTTCGGTTTCCGGTTTTGTCGAGCGGGATTTTGCCGTCGGGTATCGCTTGGTTGTGCGTTGCGTGTACGCGCGAAAGAATTCCGTCGCATCTTTTTCGGTGTCCCAATGGCTCAGATGAGTCAGCATCAACTGGCCGGTCTTGGAGTTTTCGTACAGCACGGATTGATCTCCGCCCCAGCCCGCCGCAGCTTGCCGAGCGTCTTTTTTGCCGATGAATTCCGCCAGAATCAACGTGTAGCCAAATTCGCCGTTGATGTCGGCGTCAATTCGTTTCCAGCCATCGCCGAGTTGTTTGGCAATGTCGGGCAATGTGACTTTGATCGGCAATTCGTTGGCAAGATATTTTTCGATATGAAGAACCTGTTCGGTGGATTGTGGCAAGTCGGTGAAAGCTTGCGACACACCCGCCCAGCCACGTTTTTTCAGCATCTCCTGAACGAACGCCGCTCCGTAAATGTACGAGAACACCAGCGATTCGCGCAGCGCCATCGGAGCCGAAACATACACGTCCTGTTTTTCGCGCTTGGCTTGATCCAGAGTTTGATCGGCAAAACCGGCCAGGCTGGGAATCTTTGTGACATCGCCGCCCACAGGTTTCAACTGATAGTTGTACATCAACGCAGTCGCGTCGCCTTCGATCAAAGCGTGAATCGCCGTTTCACGGTCACCGTCTCCGTTCGGCCATTTTTCAAACCGGCGCAGATTGAAATGCTGATCCTGAAGCGCGTGTTGAAGCTCGTGAACCATGACGGGCTTTTGCTGTTCCAGATCGTTCCAATCGGCGATAAACAGTTCCTTGGTTTTGGGGCGGTAAAAACCTGCGACTTGTTCGGTCATCAACCGGATCATGAATTCGCGGTATTTGAAATCTTTGGGAACAAGACCGTATGCGATTAGCGCCTTGTTCGTCGTTTCGATTTCTTCGGGAGTAGTTTCTTCTTCAAAACCGCGAATGATTTCCTGTTCGATTTCCTGTCTGGATTTAGCTCCGCTTTTTACCGGAGCAAGAATTTTCAAGCCTCGTAACTGGCTGACTTCTTCCAGCAATTGATTGCTGGTTTCGATAACTTTGGCGACTTTGGCGGCGTCGGCAGAACCGGATGTTGCGCCGTTCGGCTCGACTGTTTTTCGAGCCGGTTGCTGGGCGATCAGATTGATGTTGGCCAGCAGAATCAGCAGTACGCTGAAGCCAATCAAAATTCGTTTTGACATGGATTTCCTTTCACGGTAAAGAACGCGCTCACTGTATCACTCGATCAAATCAATTCACAAAAGGAAACTATGAGCACCGAACATCACGATTGGAGCGAAACGCGGTTGCGCGTTCGTTATGCCGAAACCGATCAAGCCGGAATGGTTTACCACTCCAATTATCTGGTTTGGTTTGAAGTCGGGCGCGTGGAGCTTTGCCGCGATCACGGCTTCAATTACCGCGATATGGAAAAGGAAGAAGATGCGTTTTTGCCGGTCACGGAATGTCGCGTGAAGTATCGCGCTCCGGCAAAATACGACGACGAAATCGTGATTCGTTCGCGCGTGCTGGAACTTCGCAGCCGCGCGATCAAGTTCGCTTATGAAGTTCGGCGGGGAGAAGATGAAGCTTTGCTGGCCGAAGGCGAAACTCATCATATTGTTATGAACGGACAGGGAAGAGCGAAAGCTTTTCCGCCCAGATACGCCAGCTTGATGAATCGAAAAAAAGCCGACTGAACGATGCCAGTCGGCTTTTTGAAGTTATTTGCGTTTGAAAGTCATCGTCGGTCCTTGGCCTTGTTCAATCTTCAGCGAAATCACCGCCGAACCGCTCTGTTCAAACTGAACAACAAAGCCTGCCGGAGCGCCTTCGATCTGGAATCGCACGGGCGAAACCGGAATCAATGTATACGTTGGTTGGCCGGGAACGATGGCTTTCAATTTGTCGCCGACCAGTTCAATGCTGACTTCCAGCGGCGGAGCTTCGAGCGCGTATTTGCCAGCGAATTTGGCCAGATCGGCTTCGCTGACTTTGACGCCAGCCGCGACCGTCGCTTTGTCGGGAACGCGACGAAAATCGGCCAGCCCTTCGATTTTCATTTCAGTAACTTGCCCGTTCGTCCCCAGCACGAAGTTAATCATCATTTTGCCGGTGATGGCTACGTCGCGCCACTTGGTTTGGAACGTGTCGTAATGCCAATGATCCAAATCACCCGTGAAGGCCGCTCCGTATTTCGCAACCAGTTTTCCGTTTTCCAGCGAAACTTTCGCTTCGCCGTACATCGGGTCTTCATACGTGCCTACGTATTTTTCCAATGCCAACGAAGGCTTGGTGTCTTTGGCGCGCGCTTCGATTTGTTTCTTCTCGGCGTCTTTGGCCTGGCCTTCCAGAGCTTTCATGCCTTTTAACAGTTCCGCGCTCCAGTCTTTTGGCGGCTGGTTCATGAAGGCGTCGTAAATTCGGTACTGCAACGCAGTAGGCAAAAACGTGCCGTTCATATTCGTCAGAATCACAACTCCCAACTTTTCTTCGGGAATCATCGTGACCAGCGCACTCATGCCGTCAATGTTGCCGCCGTGATGCACGATCTTGCGCCCGCGGTAATCGTTCATAAACCAACCTAAGCCGTAGGCAATGAAATGCGCCTCCTGAGCCAGCATCGTCCAAGGGAATTCGGCGCGGATAAGCGTTTGCGGCAAGTGCATTTCCTTAACCGCGCCGGAGCTGATCAACCGTTTGCCAGCAAAACTGCCATCGCCCAAATGCAACCGCATCCATTCGGCCATTTCCATGACGTTGGAGTTGATCGAACCCGCCGGAGCGATGTTGTCAATGTTGCGATAGGGAATGGCCTGCACCTTGTCGTCAATCTTCGCGTGCGGCGAAGCGACGTTGGTCATGGATTTCAGATCATTGATGCTGGTGCTGCTTTCTTTCATCCCCAGCGGAGCGAAGATGCGCTCTTTGATAATCGCGTCCCAGCTTTTGCCTGAAACCGCCGCCGCCGTTTGCCCTGCGGCCAGATACATAATGTTCTGGTAGCCAAAGTTGCTGCGGAAACTCCAAGTCGGTTTCAGGAAGCGCACGCGGCGCAGAATTTCGTTGCGATCAAAACTCGACCCGTACCACATCAAATCTCCGCGTTCGAGTCCGCTGCGATGGCAGAGCAAATCGCGCAAGGTCATTTGTTGGGAAGCGTATGCGTCAAACAGTTCAAAGCCCGGCAAATGTTTTGTCACAGGATCGTCCCATTTGACCTTGCCGTCATCCACCAGCATTGCTACGGCTGCGGCGGTGAAAGCTTTGGACGAAGAGCCGATGGCAAACATCGTGCGCTCGTTGACCGCAGTCGCTTCGCCGACACGCCGAACGCCGAAGCCTTTGGCAAACACGATCTTGTCGTCTTTGACGATGGCGATGGCAGTGCCGGGCACGTCCCAATCTTTCAAGGCTTTGTTGACGTATTCGTCGAAGCCTTGAAGCTGCGGTGCTTGGGCGAACGCGCCGGTTGTCAGCACCAGTAAAGCAATAAAAGCAAAACTCAAATTTAGTCGTAGTTTCATTGGGTGATTCTCCGAAAAGTCGTGTTCGTCGTTACGCCTTTAGGCGACGGCGCTGCTTCAGCCGCCTAAAGGCGTAACGACGAACACGACAACATAAGGTTATCCGCGGATGACGGGTTGTCGCTGTGGCGGAATCGGTTCGACTGGAAGTTGATTGCCAAAGACTTCCTTGAACGCGCCAATGCTGGAAAGCACGCTGCTGGTTTCGACCGGCATAAAAATGACTTTGGAATTGCCGGACTTGGCCATTTCGCGCAGCGATTCGATGTACTTCATCATAATCAGGTATTGAGCCGGATTGCCTTGCCCGCCGGTGATGCCGACTGCGATGTGGCGAATGGATTCAGCTTCAGCGGCTGCGGCGGTCAATCGAGCTTCAGCCGCGCCTTGAGCTTGCAGAATGGCGGCTTGTTTTTCGCCTTCGGCGCGTGTGATCGCTGCTTGCTTTTCGCCTTCGGCGCGTGTGATTGCCGCCTGCTTTTCGCCGTCCGCTTGCAACACAACGGCTCGGCGATTGCGCTCGGCGGTCATCTGTTTTTCCATTGTAATGCGAACATCTTCGGGCGGGTTGATGTTCTTCAGTTCGACGCGAGTGACTTTGACGCCCCATTTGTGAGTGGCTTCGTCCAGAGTCACGCGCAACCGGCTGTTGATCGTGTCGCGTGAACTGAGCGCGTGATCCAGATCGAGTTCGCCGATGACGTTTCGCATAGCTGTGATCGTCAACTGAATGATGCTGCCGACCAGATCGTTGATTTCATAAACGGCTTTGATCGGATCGGTAATCTGCCAGTAAATGACCGAATCCACCATGATTGTGACGTTGTCGCGCGTGATGACCGGTTGTGGCAACAGATCGGTGAACTGTTCGCGCAAATCAATCTGGGTCAGACCGGGACGAATTCCCGACCAACTGACTGAACGCGGGCGATCAAGAAAAGGAACCAGGATGTTCAGTCCGCTGGCGGCCAGCCGGTCGAATTTTCCCAGACGTTCGATGATGAGCACGGTCGCTTGCGGGACGATGCGGATGGTTTTGGCGGCGATGAACAAAACGACGATGGCGATGATGAATAACGGGATGAGCAGTTCCATAGATTACCTCCGGGTGGTTGAAGAGAAGTTCGCAGTTTGCAGTTCACTGTTCACAGTTTTGTGGTTGTTGTGAATGTGGTAGCCGGAAAGAGCGAACTATTCAGTTGTTTCGCTGAACAGCAGCGCGCGTCTGGTTGAGCGGCGGACGTAAATTGAATTGCCTTCGATGCGTTCGATGGCGACGGTTTCGCCTTCGGTCAGAGGTTTTTCGCCTTCGATGGGAAACGCCGTCCACGTCGAGCCGTAGACTTTGACGGCGGCTTCGTGCAACGCGCCTCGGCTGGGTTCGACGACGGTTCCTATCTGGCCGATCATTGTTTCGACGTTGGTTTTCAGGCTACGCGCGGACGAAGACAGCGGCAAAAAACGCTCGAAGATCGTCCGCGAAGCTACGAGCAACGCCACCGATACCGCCAGAAATGTGATGATTTGCGCTGCCAGACTGGTCACGCCAAGCAAGGAAAGAGTCATTGCTGCCAACGCCCCTACGCCAAACCACAGCAAGAAAAAACCGGGCGTCAAAACTTCTATGCCGATGAAGATTGCCGCCAAAATGAGCCAAACGATCCAAGCGTATGACATAAGTTCCGATCTGTTAGGTGAATGATGAAATTGATTGGGTTTTGTGTTCCGACGACGCGCAGTATGCGGCAGGCGAATTAGGCAGGCAAGAAGGTTTGAGAGTGGCGGAAGAAAATCCACGCCGCATCTTTTCCCGCTTACTTCCCATCGCGTAATCTGCGAAACGTCAGGTGTGAATTCATGGAAAAGGAAACAAACTGAATGACAAATTTCGGATTTGAGAAACACGAAATGGCAGTGTTTCGCAAACTTTCGACGCCGCAGAAAATTCAACGCTTTTTGGATGACCAAGTCGCTTACAACAAAGAAAAAGACGGTGAAACCTGCCGCAGTCCTCGTCGCGTGTTGCGCGATCGGCTGGCGCATTGTGCCGAAGGCGCTTACTTCGCGGCGGCGGCGTTACGCTTGCTCGGCCATCCGCCGCTGATTGTGGATTTGATGGCGGTGCGCGACGACGATCATTTGCTGGCGGTGTTCAAACAAGACGGTTGCTGGGGAGCGATTGCCAAATCGAATTACTCCGGCTTGCGATTCCGCGAACCGGTTTACCGAACCGTGCGCGAACTGGCGATGTCGTATTTCGCGCATTACTACAATTTGAAAGGCGAACTCTCTTTGCGGGAATTTTCGCGGCCTGTGAATTTGAGCCGCTTTGATCGAACAGGCTGGATGACGACTGAAGAAGATTTGTTTGCGATTGGCGATTACTTTTACACCGTGCCGCATCGGGCTGTGATGACTCCGGCGATGACTCGCCATCGCCGGATGCTGGATCGTCGTTTGTTTGAAGCAGGCTTGGTTGGTTCGGTGCAGTGAGCCAGCCAAGCCGACTGTTTATTTGCTGGCGGTTTCGGTTACGACGCGGCCTTTCTTCACTTTCAAATTCAAATCTTCGGTGGCGGATTCGTAAAAGATGCGACCTTGCATCATTTCGTCCGTAGTCTTTTCTCCCCACAAAATCGTTTTGGTTGGGTCTGGGTTGAATTTGTTTTTGGCGCTGTTGTCGTAAGTGCCGATGAATTCAACCGAAGTTCCTTTGGGGACTTTGATCGGTTCGGCGAAGACGTAGCTGCGCTGCCAGTTGAAATCGTAGTTTGGAACATCGAACAGCGTTTCGGTTCGGCCATCAGGGTAGGTGAACCGGAAAGCATAGGATTTGCCGCGCAGGTGCATGTGAACGTGGAAGAATCGAATAACCGCGTCGCTGGAAAACGTTCGTTTTGACACCAGCGAGTAACTCGCATCGCCGGGCGGAATCTTCAAATCCTTGCGGTCGCCGAACAACATCTGCAAATTCTTTCGGATGGTTCCGTCCGCCAAATAAATCCCCAGCGAAGTCTGATCCGTCGTTTCTTTTTCGTTCGGGCCATAATGAATTTGAATGCCGAATCGCATGCCTTTCGGAATTCGCACGCCTGTGCCTTCGGGCAGCATGATGTCGTTCGAGCCGGGAACCCAGCCGGAAATCATGATGGTGCCGCGCGCGCTGGGATCAAAATCGCCTTCAAAATACCCTTCATCAGGGACTTTCAGACTTGGCGGAACCAGATGCGTGTTGGCGTGGTGAACGGCTTTGGGGTTGCCGGGGCGAGTGACGATGCTGCGAATCCAGGTGTCTTCGGTGAAAACGTGATCGAAGACGAAAAAGACATATTGATCGGTCGGACTGGCTTTCAGCGCGTAGGCTTTTTTCGCCGTGACAATCAAATCCGGTTGGCCATTTGTCCACCCAGTTTTCCGGGTTTTGGGCGCGGGCATGTCTTTCGGATTTCCTTTGGCGGCTCCGCTGTCCACCCATTTGGTGATCGTGGCGATTTCTTCGTCAGTCAAACGCGGGTCGTGATCGTAACGGCCAATCGTTCCCGTCGCGTGAAACGGAGGCATCTGGCGACTGACGACTTTTTCTTTGATCGCTTTGGCCCACGGACGAACTTGTTCGTAAGTCACCAGCGACATCGGAGCTATTGCACCTGCACGATGACACTCTTCGCAACGATTCTGGAAAATGGGCGCGATGTGTTTGGCGAAATTGAGCGAAGTCTTTTCGGCGGTATTGCCAGACGCATCCTTGCCTGAAGCACTATTGCCTGAAACTGGCGAAGTCGAGTACAACGCCAACCCAAGTAGACAGACGGAAACCACGAGTACAAGTTTTTTCATTTCGATTTTCCTTCCGAGCGAGTGGATTTGAGAGCCGCGATTATAAAACCTAACTTCGGAGATGCACAGATGCTGAAACCTGAAGACTTCACCCGGCGAACATTTTTGAATTTGTCGGCTGGCGCAATGGTCAGTTCTTGGCTGGGCGAAGCTTTCGCGCAAACCCGGCCAGACCTTTCTTCGATCAAAAATCGCGCCGATTGGCAGCGAGCGCGGAGGCAGATTCTCGATGGAATGCAGTTGGTGATGGGAACTTTGGAGTCGCGTCACGATAAGTTGACTAATTTTCCCTTTCGCCCCGGAGCGATGGTG
>CADECP010000065.1 GCA_902825875.1 uncultured Acidobacteriota bacterium | reverse complement strand
TGAACACCTATCATTACAGGTCAAAGCTAATTTTCAAAACTTGCAACCAGTTCACCTGAAACAAATGCTCTTTCTCCACAATCAGATCATGGAAGATAAAGACAGTGCGAAGCTTCTTGGCGAACCCATAATCTCGCCGGAGTACGACATTGCTGGAGTGAAGGCCACGCTTGATTTCGTTGACTGTCTTCAGCGATCGGCGTTGCCTGACGCTATTGTTGGCTGGCTTATGGCGGATGTCAGAAATCGCATTTCGAGTCTTCGAATGCGTCTTTGTGAATTGGGAAAGAATTACTCTCAATTTCAGCAATTTAGAGGGGAGTTTGCACATCTGACACAAATTAATGATGTGGCTGATTTTTTTCATGATATCGGAACACCCAACGTAACTTTTGGCCAGATTGCCAGGAAAGCTGAACAAGCGATACAGGCCACGGCAGAGCTTTCGCCCTGGCTTTCCTATCTCCGAGCAAGGCAGGAGTTAAAAAATTCGGGGCTGGCGCGACTAGTTGAGCTGGCAGAAGAAGGGCACGTGCCTGCTGAGGAAATGCGCCCTGCCACATCCTACCTTTATCAAAATGCGCTACTTTTGAGTGCATTTAGTGCCTTCCCTACCTTGGCGACTTTCGATGGAATCGCTCACAATCAAGTTCGTGAGGACTTCGCCAGACTCGACACTGAAATAATCGCTTCTTTGCCAAGTCGGATTGTGCGGAAACTGTTGCAAATGAAAACGCCGCAGGGCAAGCAGGGCATCGCGCCTTCTGATTCCAATTTTGGGGAGCCAGAGGCTATTAGAAATCAGCGAGTTGGAAATTACACTGACATGACCCTCATTCGTCACATTCTTATGCATCCAAAGGCGAGAGTGAGGCCCAGGGAAATAATCGAGCGAGCCTCTGCCGCCCTGCTGGCGTGGAAGCCATGCTTTATGATGAGTCCGCTTTCAGTTGCTCAGTTCCTTCCCCCGACCGTGAATTTTGATATTGTAGTTATTGATGAAGCTTCTCAACTCAAAGTTGAAGACTCACTTGGTGCAATCGCCAGAGCATCGCAAGTCGTTATTGTTGGTGATCCTAGGCAATTACCACCGTCAAATTTCTTTCAGAAAAAGCTTAGCGGTGACGATGACAATGCCGACGATGAGTTATTGGCAGTCAACAGCGAAAGTATTCTGGAACATGCAGGTGCGATATACGAACCTCCGCGGATGCTAACCTGGCACTATCGTTCGCGTCACCAGGATCTCATCAATTTCTCTAACGAGTACTTTTACAGCAACAAGCTGGTCGTATTTCCTTCGCCTTTTTCTTCCGGTATTGAACCGAGCGTCGAATTCATCCACGTCCAGAGGGGAGTTTACGCAGACCAGGTAAATAAGATCGAAGCTCAGCGCGTAGCGGGTGATGCGATAGCTCATTTGCAAAATCACCCGAAGACCTCTCTCGGCATCGTGGCAATGAACCAGAAGCAAAAAGAAGCGATTGAGGAATTGTTTGAAGAAGCCCTGAAAGCCAATGAAAATGCTAGGAAAACCATTGAGCGATTGGAAGCACAAGGCGAAGACGTATTCGTCAAAAATCTTGAAAACGTGCAAGGAGATGAGCGCGATGTGATTTTTATCTCGGTGAACATAGGGCTGGATGAGCGAGGCTATTTGCCTTTGAATCGGCTCGGGATGCTGAATTGGGACGGAGCTGAACGGCGGCTGAATGTTCTTGTAACCCGCGCCAAAAAACGAATGGTTGTTTATGCATCATTTCTCCCTGAAGACCTCAATATAAGCAATAACAGCAGCCTCGGTGCTCGGATATTAAAGGAATATCTGGCTTATGCTCGCAGGCTTGGTTTTGGCATCCACGATGAGAAAAAACGATTGGCCGAAACCGATTTTCAAGAGGTTCTTTGCGATGTGCTGAATAAAAAAGGATATGAGGCGGTTCCACGTGTTGGCGTGGAGAGCTACTGGATTGACGTGGCTGTCGTTCACCCGAACGACAAAGGGCGATATATTTTGGGAATCGAAAGTGATGGAGCTTTATATCAATCCGCAAAATCTGTTTGTGAGCGTGACCGTCTGCGCCAAAGTGTTCTTGAAAAAATGGGATGGAATCTTCACCGAATCTGGTCAGCAGATTGGTTCCGACACAGAGATCGTGAGGTTGATAAACTTGTCCAGCGAATAGAAGCACTTCTATGATAACCCAACTATTAGCGGTGGAAGATCGAGAGCGAACAATTCAACGTGCGGAAGAATCGCGGTTATGAATTGGAGCACAACTACGAGCACGGGCAACGCGATTTGTCGCCGGTTTTACCTGCTGAAACTGGTGGCTTTTGTTGTACATCAAGTGCTGGAACAGGGCGGCCGCTTGTACTAGGTCTGCCGGGCGCGGGAGTCGCGGCGCGGCACCTGAGAACAGTTGTGAGTGTTTTTCGACCGGCTGGAATTGGCCAGCTGGGAAGTGTTACTGAAGTTTCACTTGAACACCGCAGCGCCGGACATCTGAGCGCGCAACGCTCAGGCCAGAGCGACACTTTGTAGCGGCCTTACATCAACTCTTTCCAATTGGCGGCGCACCTCGTTTCGCTTCTCAACAACCTGTTTCGGGCGGCCTCGCCCCGTAGTCTCTGCCACGTACAAGACATCTCTGCTCACAGTCAAGCGAGCCGTCTCTTTTTAGGCTTGGGCAGGATTTTCTGTGTCAAAACTGTAGCCGCGATTCGAGGCCTGTGATAAAAGCACTCAGCATTTTTCTCAAGCTAAAATCCGCGATCGGCCAAAAATTTAGTCACTGACTTGCAGGGAGAAACAGGCTTTTATGGGTTCAGGGAACATTGTGCAATGTGTCATCCATCCGGGCATAGGCATTGCCCGCGTCGGCAACAGTCCAAACGAATACTTCATCGGGGCGGAAACTCCAAACAACCCGCCTTCGCCGCCTGACGGTTTGTTCAAAGACGCCGAAGGCCGCATCAAACGTCAGGTCGCCAAATTTCGCATCTACGGTTTGGACGCCGACGGCAACGTCGTCAAACAACTAACCGCCGATGATGCCGACATCACTTGGACGACGCACATCGCCAACAAAAAAGCCGTCTGGTACGACTTTGAAATGGCGATGGATATTCCGACCTCCGAACCGACGACGTTGCGCAACGCCAAATACGCTGGCGACCGGCAGGATTTGGTGATTGATCCTGGCCCGCGTTCGGTCAGCGGCAAAAACGCGCAAGCCGTATTCGACTCCGGCAAGTTTCTCAACGCAACAGTTCCGCTCGGAGAAATTCGCACCGACGACTCAGGCAATTTGCTGGTCTTCGGCGGATTCGGCGCATCGGCTTCGCCGACCAACAAACCGATCACGGGATTCAACAACATCGAATGGTACGACGACGTTTCGGATGGTTCGGTCAGCGCGGCGGTCACGATTGATAATCAGCCAGTCCCGGTCACGTCGGCGTGGGTGATTGTCGCTCCGCCGGATTATGCGCCGGGCATCAAATCCATCGTCACGATGTATGACATCGCCTATCAAGTCGCCGTCGAGCAGCAATGGTTGACGCTGCCAGCAAAGCTTTCCTTCACCGAAAATATCTATCCGATCTTCGAACGGTTCAACAATCTGCAATGGGTGAACAACGGCTTTTACCTGGATTTCGGCTGGGGCTCGCCCGGAGATTTTTTGTCGCCGGAAATGTTGACGCGGTTGGCCGACAATTCGCCCGCGCAGCAGCCGTTCCGCCAGACGATTTTCAAAGCCTTTCGCAATCCCGATTACGCTGAAGCTCAGCCAGACGCTTTGCCACCGTTTTATGGCGATGGAGTTGCCAGTTTGCCGCTCAACGACAATCCGCGAAACTGGCTGGCCGTGACTCAATTGCAATACGACTGGCTTGGCCGCTGGGCGGCGGGAGAGTTCATACCGGGCTTTGATCCGAAGCTGGTTGAACCGCGCACGCTCGAAGAATTGCCATTGGCCGATCAGCCGCATGCGCTGGACAAAGCCGCGTTGGATTTTTGTCTGGGCGGAGCTTTTCATCCGGGCTGCGAAGCGACCTGGCCGATGCGCCACGCTTCGTTGTACGCCGCTCCGTTTCGTATCAAGCAGATCGCGCAAGAAAAGTTTTTCGGCCCTGTGCTGACTCCCGAAGTCGCGGTTTCGCCTGACGGCCCGATTGGCGGCAGCACGCCCGGCGACATCACTCGCTGGATGGTTTTGCCCTGGCAAGTGGACACGGCCAGTTGCGGCGCAGGTTATCAACCGGACATCAATCCGTTTTTCCCTACGTTCTGGCCGGCGCGCGTGCCGAATCAGGTTTTGCCCGAAGACCATTACAAACAGGCGCTTGATGCCAAAACCAGCCAGACGCAGCAGTTGAAGCAATTCAGTTTGCGGCTGGATTGGTTGCGCGATTTGGTGACGCAAGGTGGACAGTTCGCGCGCATCAACCAGTTCCTGACCGATTGGAGCAAAGTCGGCATCGTCACTCGGCGCGAAGTTGAACCCGGCCATGCGCTGTTGCCGCCGGTCGTTCACGTCGAATTGCAAAACAGTCTGGAAGAACATCCCGACGACCGATTCGACAACATCAATCCGCTGGAATACCGATGAAGCCGCAGGTCGTTGTGATTGGCGGCGGCCCGGCTGGCGCAGCGACTGCTTTGACCTTAGCGCGAGCGGGCGTTTCGGTAATTATCTTTGAAAAAGAAACGAGTAGCGGCTGGAAAATCGGCGAAGGTTTGCCGCCCGCAGCTCGGCCAATTTTGCAGCAGCTTGGCGTTTGGGAGCGGTTTGTTGCTGGCGGGCATCTGGCTTCTTACGGCAATTGTTCGGCGTGGGGATCGAGCGAGTTGATGGATCACAGCTTCGTCTTCAATCCGCACGGCAACGGCTGGCATCTGGATCGAAGCCGTTTTGACCGAATGCTGCTCGACGCAGCGGTTGAAGCAGGGGCGCAGGTTTTTTCAGATATTGCGGTGACAGATGTTCAGCGAATGAATTCTGGCTGGCGATTGGAACTTGGTCGAAATCAATTCACCGCAGAGGCGCAGAGAACGCAAAGGCCGCGCGGAGATTCTGAAGAAACCCTCTGCGAAACCTCTGCGATGCTCTGCGCCTCTGCGGTGAAAAAAGATGACTTGATGGAACAAATCTCAAGCCCGGCAGAAGCTTTGAGCACCGACTTCGTTGTTGATGCCAGCGGGCGCAGCAGTTGGTTTGTTCGGCGGCAAGGCGCGCGGCGAATCAATCACGACAATTTGGTTGGAGCGGCTGGGCTGTTGAGAGCCGACGGCAAAATCGCCGACCGCGATTCACTGACGATGGTCGAAGCCGTCGCCGCCGGTTGGTGGTACGCGGCGCTTTTACCCGACAAGAAACTGGTGGCAGTGTTTTTGAGCGATGCCGATTTGGATGTGACTCGAACTGCTGCAACAGTCGAAGGCTGGCGTTCGTTGCTTGCTGAAACCGAGCACTTGCGAAAGCGAGTTGAGCAGCACGGTTATCGAATCGAACTTGCTCCGCGCGTTGTTTCCGCCAACAGTTCGCGGTTGGATGTTGTAGCTGGCGATTCATGGCTGGCGGTTGGAGATGCCGCCGCCGCGTTCGATCCGCTGTCTTCGCAAGGAATCGTCACGGCTTTGGAATTTGGAATTTTGGCGGCTGAAGCGATTTTGGCTGGCGAGCGTGAAGCTTTGAAAACTTATTCCGAACGGTTGGAACAGAAGTTCGCTGCTTATCTGGCGAACCGGAATTTTTACTACTCACAGGAACGACGCTGGCCTGATTCCGGGTTTTGGCTCAAACGGCACAGCGCATCTTGAAATTTCCCCTCAGATTGATGGCTCCATTCAGGCGAATGCGATTTCCGTCAATCCAATTCTCAACTTTCAATCCCAGGAGTATCCAATGACCAACCACGAAAAACTCGATGCCGCAGGACTGATCAATCCCGATTACGAATTTTCCGACGAAGAAAAATCCGTGCTGGAATCGTTGTCGGACGACGAAGTGGACGCGCTGATTTCCGTCCAAAAGAAAGTCAACGACGCCAAATCCGGCGGCCAGGACATTGCCTTCGGCATTCTTCACTAAATTCAAGCTCTGACGATCCGTTCACGCTGACGATGATTGGTGTGAACGGATTGTTCCGCTCAGCCGAAATACGATTTCAAATCAAGCGTAAAGCCTTTGAGCAATGGGTCGCCGGAAATCGAAGCCGGGTTCTTCCCAGTTCGCTTCTCGAACGCTTGTCTAAGCCTTTTATGGTCTCCGGTTTGATTTCCAAAACCACAATATATTAGAGAAACAGGGGATTGACAGCCTGTATTTAGTAGGGGTATAGTCTGCGCCGCTCAACACTAACAAAACAGGTAGTTCATCGTAACTCAACGCTTTCTCAGCACAAGTAACAGAAGCGGCATGAGTCTTGAACAGCCGAGTCATCTAGGCCTCGGCTGCGGGTTAGTGTTGCTACAACCTTCACCAATCCGATACTGAATTCCTATTGGTCGAGCCTGCAAAAAAGTTTCTTTCAATCTCCAACACAGCTTTGCTCTTTGTCGGTTTTGCCGAAAAAGGGAGAACTGTCGTTTCCGACAACCAACCAAAAAAAGTAATCGAAGGAAGTAGATAAGCCATGAGCGCAAGCAGACAACAAATTAATGTGCTGCCACTTTGCCAGCATAAACTAATTCAACTTAAGCAAATAACCCTGCAACCGTCGCACATAAGTTTGCGGCAAGAACCAGCATTGGTTTTTGCCTGCGTTGATTGCGGTGAGTTGTTAGGAATTGATAGAACCTCAGAAATCAAACGATCTCTGAATAGAAGATTTGATGACTTACAACGGGGGCAAGCTGATATTCGACAAGAATTAAAGCGGCTTGTTGCTTTGTTAAGCGATAAACAAAAGCAATAAGAGAGACCTATAAAGCAAACAGCTTGGCTCAGTCTCTTTGAGCCAAGCTGTTTGCTTTTGATGGTAGTCAACCATCTACACACACTTGGAAAACCCACAGTCCCGGCAGGTGTAACAGCCGCCCGCGTATTCGATCTGGTTGCTGCTGCATTCGGGGCAGGCGGTGATGACTTTCTTGGAATCAACCGTGACCGGTTTCATCGGAACGACGTTGCCTGTTGAAGGTAGAGACGCAAGATTTTGCGTCTCTACCTTGCTGGCAGATTGAGCCATTGCCATTTTGGCGGCTTCACGAGCGGAATCTGGCTGATTCATCAGGCGGCGTTTGGTCAGCATGATGCATTCGGCCACGACCTGTTCCGGCGAAGTGCATAGCCGAGCGTTGAACCAGATCGAATGATTGCCGATGACCTTGTTCAAACTGGCCGCGACTTCTTCGGGTTCGAATCCGCCGCGCAACATCTTCGACGCCAGCAAGCCTACGGAAACGGATAAGCCGCCGCCGGTGGCGAAAACTTCCAGCACGCGATTGTTGTCGTGATTGACCGTCACGTACAGGTTCTGGTGATCGAACGAAACCTGCCACGTCGAACCGGACAGTTCGCGCGGACGTTCCAAACGCGGCAAGGTTTCGTGAACAGCCAACGTGCCTTGATGTGCGGCTTGAGTTGCTTCCGCCCCGGTTTCAACTTTGATTTCCGGCTTGGTTTCAGCTTTGGCTTCGGCTGGTTTTTCGGCGCTGACGGCGGTCAGCACCTGTCCATCGCGCGATCCGTCACGGTAATAGCTGACGGCTTTGACGCCCATTTTCCAGGCCAGACGATGCACGCGGTCAGTGTCCGCAACCGAATAAGTCGAAGGCGCGTTGACCGTTTTCGAGATCGAATTGTCCACGTGATCCTGGAACGCCTTTAGCACACGCAGGTGATGATCGGGATCAAGCGTCATCGCGTCCACGAAGTATTCCGGCAGCTTGTCGCGGTTTTCGACGATGAACGCCGCAGCCTTTTCAATCGAAGCCGGATCGGAATTGTCGAGTTTGATGCCCAGAGCTTTGGCAGCAATCGGATGCGCGTAAGTGCGCGTGCCGAGCGTGTCGCGGCGAACGTAAGCGTAAGAGAAATTCGGTTCGCAGCCCGAACTGGTTTCCGCGACCAGCGAAATCGTGCCGGTCGGCGCAACGGTCGTGACTTCGTAATTGCGCGGCGTCAGCGGAATCGAACGATCCAATCCGACTTCGTTGTAAATCAAGTCTTCGTACAGATCGCGGTTCGGCTCGAATTCCGGCATCGCGCCTTTTTCCGCTCCCAAAGCCAGCGAAGCGCGCCAGGATTCTTTGCGGAAAAAATCCATCATCTTGTCGGCCAGCAGCGCGGAGTCTTCGCTGCCGTAACTGATTCGTTTCTGCAAACACAAATCTGCAAAGCCCATGATTCCCAATCCAACCGGGCGCGTGCGATGCACAGTGTCGTGAATCTGTTCCAGCGGCCAATCGCAGGTGTCAATCACGTTGTCCAGAAATCGCACCGACCAATAAATGTCGTTGGAAAACCGTTTCCAGTCCACGTCGTCGGTCGTTTCGTCGTAATACTTGGCCACGTCAATCGAACCCAGATTGCAGGCGTTGTAATCGTGCAGCATCTGTTCGGCGCATGGGTTGGAGGCTTTTTTCAGCCCCATCGAATTTTTCAACGGATTGTGGCGGTTGACGTTGTCAATGAAGATGATGCCCGGTTCTGCCCAGCGGTGCGTCGAAGAAATGATGCGTTCCCAAATGTCCGGCGCGAAAACCATTCCGGGTTTTGGCGGTTTTTGACCGTTGTAGGTGTATTCGCCGCCTTCGCCCCCTTCCTGATTGCTGGATTTAGGATCGTAAATCGCCATATCCCACGCCTTGCCGTTGAATTCGGTCTGGAACCATTCGTTGTTTTCGACTGCTTGCAGAAACTTGTCGCTGACCGTGACCGAGATGTTGAAATTGGTCAGGCTCTTTTGATCGTTTTTGGCGTGAATGAACCGCAGAATGTCGGGATGGCCAACGGCCAGAATTCCCATGTTGGCTCCACGGCGAACGCCGCCTTGTTTGACGGTTTCGGTCATCGTGTTGACGATCTGCATAAACGAAACCGGCCCGGAAGCCATGCCGCGCCCTTCGCCGACAGGAGTTCCCGCCGGGCGCAACCGTTCGTACGTCATGCCGGTTCCACCGCCCGATTGGTGAATCAGCGCGCAGTATTTGGCGTGTTCCATAATGCCGTCCAACGAATCGGGCACGGGCAAAACGAAACAGGCGGCCAATTGTCCCTTCGGTTTTCCGGCGTTGACCAGACACGGGGTGTTTGGGATAAACGCGCGTTCGTGCATCAATCGGAGCATATTGAGCATGAATTCTTCGCGGCGACGGGGATCGGTTTCGGCTTTGGCCACATGCGATACGACTCGACGAGTGATGTCGTCCCAGCTTTCCAGCGGATTGCCTTGCAGGTCTTTCAGTGAATAGCGTTTGGCAACGACTCGTTGCGCGTTAATGCCTAACGGGGTTTTGGTTGCGGGGCTGGCAAATTGAACTATCTGTTGTCTGCTTGCGCTCATGGCTTGTCTACGTCCTTCGATTACTTTGTTGGTTGGTTGTCGGAATTGTCAGTTCTCCCTTTCTCGGCAAAACCGAGCAAGAGCAAAGCTGTGTTGGAGATTGAAAGAAACTCTATTTTGCAGGCTCGACCAAACGGAACTCAGTGTCGGATTTATGAAGGTTGTGACAACACAAACCCGCTGTCGAATTTTAGACAATTCGGCTCTTCAAGACTCATCCCGCTTCTGAAGTTTTCGCTGAGAAAGCGTTGAGTCGCGGTGACTTCCTGTTTTGTTAGTGTTGAGCGGCGCAGAATATAGTCCCACCATATACGGATTGTCAATCACGTTTCTCAACAATATATTGTGGTTTCTCGTAAGTGCTGGCCGATAAAGAAAATGTTCTTGTCAGGCTTATTCAAAGGCCAAAAAGGTGGCTTGGTTAAGCCAATCCAGCAAGTGTTGCAATGCTGAAACTTAGCGGGAAAGTGGCAAGCTTTCCCGCCAGGCAGGTGAGTTCGGGATTTTCCCGGATTATTTCAATCGAGCATTGACCGCATCCCAATCAATGTTCTGGAAGAAGGCTTCGATGTATTTCGGGCGATCTGCCGGGACGTAATCCAGAATGAAGGCGTGTTCCCAAACATCCATAATCAGCACCGGACTGAATCCGGCGACGTTGCCGGTTTCGTGCAGATTGATCCAGTGATTCGACAGCCGACCGGAAGTCGGGTCTTGATAACAAGCCGCCCAACCGACGCCGCGCATTTTGCCGACGGTCAGGAAGTTCTTTTTCCAGTTTTCAAAGCTTCCGAAATTCGCTTCGGCTGCTTTGAAAAACGCCGAAGCTTTGTCGGGATCGCCGCTGCCGCCGCTTTTCAAATTGCCAAAGTAGTATTCGTGCAAAACCATGCCGTTGTATTCAAAACCCAACCGGCGGGTCAGTTCGGAATAAACGGGCATTTCATTCGCGGTGATTTCGCCTTTGGAAAGGTCGGCGATTTTTTCATTCAGGATATTGGTGTTGGTCACGTAACCTTCATACAGCTTGAAGTGAATCTGCAAAGTTTTGTCCGAGATTCCGCTCAAGCCGCTCAGGTTAAAGGTTTTCGCTGCGTATGATTGATTGGCGGTTTGCGCCATTCGTACCTCCATAAAAGTTGTTTGTTTTGGAATGATGCGAGCGAGAATGCGCCCGTGCAGTCATCTTAGCCGTTGAGTGAAGTCTGAACAAACGAGGTGGGAGAAAGGCAGGGAAGAGTGGAACAAGCCGTGTGGCCTGTCCCACTCTGAAGAAAAGTTACTTGATGAACATGATGTAATCGCCGCTGGAAACGCCCATCATCAACAACATCACCAACGACAGCCAGGCGTTGGCGCGCGAAGCCAAAAAGACCTTGCGCGCGAGTTGTGCGGATTCCGCCGGAATCGGAGTTCCGTTGTCGGCGTTGTCTGCTGTCCAGGCAATGATCTTTTTCTGGTAACGCCAGATGATGCCCCAGACATTCAGCATCATGATGACACCCAACCCCCCGCCAATTCCGATGGCGATGGTTTTGTTGCCTTTGAAAAGGTACATCACCAAACACGACATGATGATCGTCACGACCGCAACGCAAGCTGCCAGCACACGACCGTCGTTGATTTGATGAATCAGCAGGTAAATCACCGCCCAAACGACAATCGCAATCACCAGCCAGATGTGAAACCAGGCGACGGCGCTTTTGCCTGCCGCTTGAGCGTCAGAAGGCAGAATGTACATTGCGAAATACAGCATTCCGACCAGCACTGTAACCACTGCGCTCCAGCGGAAAAAATACAGTGCCTTGGGCATCAATTTCGGGATCAGTTTTCCTTTGGTGGGGCCATCCAGTTCTTTCATCAATGGCACGTTGACCAAATTGAAAAAGTACAGCAATCCGATCCAGGTGATTCCGGCAACGAAATGACCAAATCGCAACAGCATACGAAACAGATCGTCGGTTGACGGCACGGCCAGCCAATCGCCCTGCAAAGCAAAACCGAGAAAGGCCGGTAAGTCATTCAAAGGCCCTGTGAGCATATGACCTCCTATTTGTTTGAGAAGTTGTGTTTCTGTGGTTGTGAAATTTCCCTGACGGCTTTTCGATAACAAGCCATTCGCATCAAGCCTTAACAACCGGCCTGATTTCGTGGTGAGACGCGCGAACCATAATCCCGGCTCTACAGGCTGTCAATGGAACGACTGGCCAGCTTATTTGATGCTGACCCGGACAGTGTTTGCGGCTTGGCCGTCAACGGTCAGCACCACGTCAATTTCGCCGCGTCCGGCTAACGATTTCGGCAAGAGCAAATTGACCTGATCCAGACCGACAAAATCTCCTTGTGCCCCTGCATATCCAACCGTTGCCGCCGTGCCCCCGATTTGAGCACTGACCGCTGTCAACGAACTGCGATAGCGGAATCCGTTGCCGAACATAATCAAAAAAACTTGGTCGGTCGCCGCGCCCAGATCAATGGGCCGGGCGACAAACCGATTCAACGATGAATCGAATTGCGCTATGGGTTCAGAGCTTTGCGAACCATCGGCTTTGATTCGCAAGACGTAAGCCGCCGCCAAACCTCGCCCGCTGGCGTCGGCGGTGAACAATCCAGGAGCGACCGACGTGATTTGAACTGCCGTTTGTGACGCTTGCCCGTTGGCCGCAGCGATGACAATCGAAGCCTCGCCGTTCATCGTTCCAACCGGAACCTGATAATTGATCTGAGTCGGCGAAACGAAAAACAGCGGAGCTAGTCGCTCGGTTCCAAACGCATCGCGGACTTTGACCGAAGTTCCGGCCAGCGTCGTCGGCAAAGGAACCGTCGTCGCCGACAAAGTCGCCGTTGCCAGATTGCTGCCGAACGCGGCGATGATCGCTTCGGGCGCGATTGTTTGTCCGCGATAGCTGGCGGCTGAAACGTGCGCAGCAGAACTCGCAGCCATTTCGTAACAGCCGATGTCTGCGGCTGCGCCTTGCGGACGCGGAACTCCGTCGGCGTCTTCGTTGACGGCGATAGTCGTTCCGGCATTCAAAGCAGGCGAACCAGTCTTCAGCCGATAGTTGTTGTTGGCGACATCGGCAAACAAAGTTTCCGGCGTTGAAACGATGGAATGCTGATCCTGCCCGGCAGCCTGCCAGGTCGAAAGTGTGATAAATGTGTCGCCGTCATCGCGGCTGAAGCGATTGACGACGATGTTGTAATCGCTTTGCAGCGCCGACGCGCTGTAAGTCGTCACCGAACCGCGCGTGCCCGGATGAATGAAGATGTTGTTTTTGACGACGTTGCCGGTTGGTGAAGCGACTCCATCCGCCGCTGGAATGTTCAAGCACCAGCGCCCGGCGGAAGCCTGAATGATCGTGTTGTGCAAAACCTGATTGCGACTGGCTCCGGCTGCAGCGTCAATCGCGTACAGCGAAATCCCCGAAGCTCGATTGGCGAACAGCAGATTGTTGCGAATGATGCTGTCGGACAATCCGTCGCAGTTAATGCCAGAACCTCCGCCCGCACCGTTTTCCCAAATCACGTTTTTTTCGATCAAACCAAACGAGATGATGCCGTCGCCGCCTTGCGAGACATCGGCATTGATGTGAATGCCTGCGTTCGTGTTGTGGTGCAACCGGTTGCCGCGAATCGTCGGGTAATCGGCGCTGTTGCTGTGATAAAGGCCGTGTTCGCTGTTGTACGAAAGTTCGTTGAATTGCAGCGTCGGGCGTTCGGCAAAGCCCAGAAAAATTCCATCGCCGCGCACGCTGGTCGAACCGTTGTGGTGCGAAAAACAGTTTTGCACGGTGATGTAATCGGCGTTGCGAATGTCTACGCCGTGGCGAGGCGCGCCGGTGAGTTCAAAGCCGTCAACGATCCAATAACTGACGCGCAAGTCGAAGTTTTCGATTTCGATCAAACTTTGATGGCGATTGGTGGAAGTGAGCGAATTGATGAGCGGGCGAGCGCCGGAATCGGCTTTCAGCGTGATTGGCGAATTGGCCGTGCCGGATTTGCCGATTCGGCATCCGGCGTAAGTTCCGGCTCGGACGATGATGACATCGCCCGGCGCAACGGCGTCAACCGCTTTTTGCAAAGTCGCCCACGGTTGAGCCGCCGTTCCCGGATTGTTGTTGTTACCGTTTGCTGCGACGTAATACGTCGCAGCAAACGCTCTCCCACCGACGCTGACTAACACAGCGCAACATATTAGCCGCCAGGCCAACCAAAAGATGTATTTCATAATTTTCCATTGGCGGGGGAGTAAGTTTCGGATTCAAGAAATCGTTTTCAACTACGAATGCTCACGAATGCACACAAATGAGAGCTTGAAGCTCCGCGAACCCAGCAAGCCCAGCAAGAATTGATAGTCCGCCTTTATTCGTGGTCATTCGTGTTTATTCGTAGTTGATTTCGTTTCCCAAGCCTTATCCCAACGACGTGATACGTTCGGGTTTGATCTTGTAAATCACGCGGACTTCGCTGGGTTGACGAAACGGATAAACATCTTGTCCCAGATATTTCTTGGCCATTTTGTTGATGTGATCGTCAGCGCCTTCGGTGGTGCGTTCGACGACTGTGCCGCGAACTTCCAGATAACGATACGGATTGTCCGGGTCAGTCAACGCCAGCGACACGCGGCCATCGGCTTGCAAGTTTTTGTCTTTCTGACGACCAGTCGCAGTGTTGAAGATGACGTTTTCGCCATCGTAATCAATCCAGACCGGAGTCACTTGGGGTGAACCATTCGGCATCAAGGTCGCCAATCCGGCGAAGACTTTTTTGTCGAACAGGTCAAGATAATTTTCGGGAATTACTGAAGCCATGAATTTTCTCCTTCGATAGTTTGAGTTGTTTATGCTGCTTCTTTTTGCAGGTGTTCCTGAACCCACAGATTGAGCAGCGTTTCTGGCGAAACGCCGCGCTGCTTTGCCAAGATTCGCATGCGAGACGACAAGGTTTTTTCCAACGGCAGGTACGTCACTTCGGATTTCAGATCAACTTCAAATTCGACTTCATAAGTTTGATCTTCGTAGTCCGTCGTGTCGTGCGTGTCCCAAAACTCGCCCATCTCTTGATAGGTGCTCGCTTTTGAAATTGAACTCTTACGCTTTGGCATATCGTTTCCGTTCGATTTTGGTCATCTCGCGCGCTGAGACGACCAAAGCTTGTTTTGTTTTCTTGTAAACGAAGAACACTGTCAGGTAGCGCCCTGCATCGGTTCTTCCATAAGCGGCGTACAAATCTTCTTCAGCCTGACGGCCTTTTTCAATAAAACGAATATGTGGACGATTGGCTATAACCTCGCTCACTTCGTCTGGCAAGACTCCATGCTTCCAGGCAAGTTTGTCTACGATGTCTTCCAGCCAAATTAGTCCGATTATTTTCACCAGACCCTCCACCGCTTGTAATTGGTTAGCTACAGCGTCAATTCAGCCATTGTTCGCAGCGCGCCAATGTCCGAAGTTCCGCAGATCATTGTTGTAATGCCGCAAGTCTTCCACGCGGCCAATCGTTCGGCAATGCGTTCGCGTGGGCCGCACAACGCGACTTCATCCACCAGAGCGTCCGGCACAGCGGCCATCGCTTCCATCTTTTTGCCGGTCAGGTAAAACGCCTGAATCTGGTCGGCGGCTTCCTGATAACCGTAACGGCAGGCGATGTCGTAATAAAAGTTTTTGCCCTTCGCGCCCATGCCGCCGATATAAAGCGCCAGCATAGGTTTCACCTGATTGCGGCAAGCGTTCACGTCATCGCCGATGACGATGTGAACAGTCGGAGCGATGTCGAAATTCGTCAAATCTTTTCCGCCTCCGGCTTTGGCAAAACCTTCGTCCAGCCATTCGCGGTAAACCGGCACACGCTCCGGCGAAAAGAAAATCGGCAACCAGCCATCGGCGATTTCCGCAGCCAGAGCTACGTTTTTTGGCCCAACCGCAGCCAGATAAATCGGAATGCTGTCGCGGAACGGATGAATGATGGATTTCAGCGGCTTGCCCAATCCAGTGCCGTCTTTGCACGGAATGTCGTAATGCTCGCCGTGGAATTCCAGCGGGCGTTCGCGCTTCCAAACCATTTTCATGATCTCGACATATTCACGCGCGCGAGTTACCGGTTTGCCGTAAGGCACACCGTGCCAGCCTTCGACGACTTGCGGACCAGAAGCGCCAATGCCGACCAGCATTCGCCCCTGAGTCAGCAAATCAATCGTCGCCGCCGTCGAAGCCGTCATCGCCGGAACGCGCGCAGTCATTTGCATAATCGCCGTGCCGACGTTGATCTTTTCGGTCTTTGCCGCCAGCCAGACCAACGGCGAGACAGCGTCAGAGCCATAAGCTTCAGCCGTCCAGACGGAATGAAATCCCAGCCGGTCTGCCTCTTGAGCCAGCGCCACGTTATCCACCGGCGAAGCTCCCCAATATCCCACATTCAATCCAAGTCGCATTGTGCCTCCTGAAAAGTTCGTAGTTCCGCCTTTAGGCGGCTGAAGCCGCGCTGCCGCCTAAAGGCGGAACTACGAACTAGATTGTCGAACTGATTTCTGAAATTTGTTGCAGATACGTTTTTGAAGTTTTGTTTGCCGAACGCTCAACACGATTTTGCCAGAGCCATTCGGCGATGGTCGCAGTTTCAGCATCGTTGCTGTGTTCGGCTTCAACCGCCAGCCGAGCCGCGTAAAACAGATAAACCAATTTATCCGCCAATTCGCGGAAAGCGACTCCGGCGGAAAATTCATCCAACGCCAGCACGGTTTCAAACTCGCCGAGCAATTCTTCCAGCTTTGCCAGTCCGCGCGCTTTCGCCGTTTCATTCCCAAGCGAAGCGAACATTTGTTTCAAGTGTTCACCGCACGCCAGATGCAGTTGATGCCGCTGGCAATCGCGCACCGATTGAGCGATCAACGTTCCGTGCGCGCCTTCCCACGCCTCAAAGACTACGGAATCGCGCAGCAGTCGCGGCAGGACGGAAAAGTTTTCCATCGCGCCGTTGCCGCCCAGAACTTCAATGCCTTTGCGAATCACGTCGGTCGCCGAAATCGAACTGCGATATTTGTTCAGGTTGACGATCAGCCGGAAAAACTGTTTCGCCGTTTCATCGGCACGCCCGGCTTCGATTTCATCGCGCAAATGCGCCAGGTACAAACTGCCCGAAGTTATCGCCGCAGTTTCGACTTTCATTTCAGCCAAGACTTGCTGAATCAGCGGAAAAGTTTTGATGGGCGTGCCGAAAGCCTGACGATGCTGCGCGTAAGTCCAGGCAACGACATAAGCCCGCCGGGCGGCTCCGGCAGAACCGACGGCGTTATACAGCCGCGAAGTATTGATGACGAAATCCATCGCGTGTTGGAAGCCCGTACCTGCTTCGCCGATTTGATAGCCGATGGCGTCTTTGAAATCCATTTCGGCGGTCGCCATGGATTTCGTGCCGAGCTTGTCTTTCAATCGGCGAATGTAAATTCCGTTCAGCGAATCGTCATCTAGCAGCCGAGGAACCAAAAACAGGCCCAATCCTTTTGTTCCCGCTGGCGAGCCTTCCGGTCTGGCTGTCATCAAAATCAACCCCGCAGTCGCATTTGAACAAAACCATTTTTCGCCGTTGATCAGCCACTTGTTTTCTTTGGGATCAAGCAAGGTCGCTGTGCAAACGTTAGCACCGACATCCGAACCGCCTTGAACTTCGGTCAGGAATTGTGCGCCGTGGTAATGATGGCTAAGTCCGGGGTTAAGCAGGTGAGGCAGAAATTTCGCTTTCAACTCTTCGTTGCCAGCGTGTTGCAGAGTTTTGATAATTCCGGCGGTGCAAGAAACCGGGCAATTGTGACCAGCCTCGCCGTTGTAAGAAGACAGATAAAACAGCGCCATCGCCAGCAGATTGTTTTCCGGTTCGGCGTAAACTGACATGACTCCAGAGTTGTAGATCAGCCTCCCGGCAGTTCCGTGATGAATTGAAAATTCGACATCCTCAGTGCGTTCACCCATAACCGAGTAACGATTCAATCGAGGTAAATTTTCAGGCTGATTGTCTGCACGCGCAGCCCAATCAATGATCTTTGCGTCACTGCCAAACTTTGAAAGCCTTTCTGTGTTTTGCCGAAAACGTTCTTTATCCCACAGCATTGCCAGCAGATTTTGCAGATGGCGGTCGGTTTCGTAAAAGTTCGCGGGCTGGCTGCGCTCCCATTGGTTCAAATCTTCGCGGCCTTGTTCGACAGTTGGCGAAGCGATTTGGCGTGCGAGTTCTCTTGCTGGTGCGCTCATAAGTTTTCCTTCAATTCAGGTTTTCGATTTCGGCGATGATAAAAGGCAGATTGGGGTGCTCGAAGCTGATCTCCGGCGCTGGAATGCGGTTGTGTTTGATGTCTGGCGGAACGTGTTTGCGATGCGGAAAAGTGGCAGCCAGGCTCGGATCGTGTGGATGTTCAGTGTCGTCGTACCAATAAAACCGCTCTTCGTCACGAAGGACTTCATAACCATACGAAACAATCAATTTGGCGTCGAAGTCTAAAATTTCAAGCATTCGGAGTTGGCAGCCATTTGAAAAGAACGCTCTCCCTTCAGCTTTCCCTGTATACCGGCTGACCGGCCAGACAGTAATACCGGACTGTTGCACGGATGTTCGATTGAGCAGGTTGGCAACGAACTCACTGTATGCGTTCAGGGAACTGAGTGGAGAGGCATTCATAGTTTAATAAGCGGGTTGCACGTGCAGATGTTCGATGAACTTCCGCTCTGCCATTTGTTCGTCGTAAGCTTTCTTGCGACGTTGCCATATCTCATAAAACCCTTTCCACTGGCTGAAATCAGCACGAGTTTCGTCGAATTCGTCATAACGAGACAGTTCGCCCGCCTTCCAGGCCAGGTAAAAATCCTCGCTCAGTACGCCGTACTTTTCTTCATAAAGCGTCATGCGTCGTTCCAACAGTTTCATCTCAAGAACCAGTTCGTAAATCTGCATACGGCCTCCCCAAAATTGCTTATGATTTTTTGTAATCTTGCACGGCCAAGATAAAGGCAGTAAAAGTTCGGCGCAAGCTTCTGCACCCATCAATCCTGAAGGAGAACCAAAAAGATGTTCAAACGATTTTTGCTGGTTGCCAGCATTGTGTCGTTGGCTGTTGCGACGATTGTCGGCTGGCAATTCAACGCCGTGTCCGCTCCGCGCGAAGTGAAGTTCAAAAAGGCTGTGCTTGACCGTGAATTCCGCTCAGAAGGCGTCGCCGTTGCCGATGTGAACAAAGACGGCAAGCCCGACGTGCTGGCCGGAAATCTGTGGTATGAAGCGCCGAATTGGACGATGCATGAAATCGCTCCGCCCGGAAAATTCGACGGCGCGAAAGGGTACAGCAACAGCTTCGTCAACTTTGCGATGGATGTGAACAAAGACGGCTGGATGGATCAGATTCGCATCGGCCTGCCCTTCGATCACAAAGTCTTCTGGCTGGAAAATCCGAAAGGTAAGGCCGGGCATTGGGCTGAGCACGTTGTCTTCCGCAACGCCTGCAACGAAAGCCCAACGCTGGCGAATCTGGCGGGCGCAGGCAAAGACCCCGTGATGGTGTTTTCCTTCGACGACGCACAAATGGCCTGGTATGAATTGGGGAAAGACCCAAATGCCGAATTCACGGCGCACACGATCAGCGACAAATTCCCGAAAGATAAATCCAAAGACGCTGGCGTGTTTCGCTATTCGCACGGGCTTGGCGTCGGCGACATCAACGGCGACAAACGCCCGGATGTGCTGATTCGTGGCGGTTATTGGGAAGCTCCCGCCGATCTGCGCACGGCCAACTGGAAATTTGTGCCGAAAAACTTTGGCGAAGACTGTGCGCAGATGCACGTTTACGACGTTGATGGCGACGGCTTGAACGACGTGTTGTCGAGCGCCGCGCACAAGATTGGCGTCTGGTGGCATCAGCAGCAAAAAGACGGCAGCTTCGTCACGCACACGATTGATTCCAGCTTTTCGCAATCGCACGCGCTGGAATTGGTGGACATCAACGGCGACGGAGCAAAAGATTTGGTGACCGGCAAACGATTCTGGGCGCACGGCCCGAACGGCGACATCAATCCCAACGATCCGGCAGTGGTTGTCTGGTTTGAATTGCAGCGAAAGGGCAGGGAAGTGAAATGGGTCAAACACGAGATTGATAACGACAGTGGTGTCGGGACTCAGTTTGCCGTTGCCGACCTGAATGGCGACAAACGACCCGACGTTATCACCTCGAACAAAAAAGGCGTTCACATTTTTGTTCAACAGAAATAACCATCAGAAAAACGACGTTTGTAGTTCCGCTTTTAAGCGGCGGCAGCTCGGAACGAGCGGTAGGGCTGCTTCGCATCCGCTTCCGCCTGAAGGCGGGACTACGAACGTGACCACTATGCAAATCCAGAAAAAGAAAATTTACGACGTGTGTGTTGTCGGTTCAGGCGCGGCGGGCGGATTTATGGTCAAGGAATTGACTGCCGCCGGAGCCGACACCGTTTTGCTTGAAGCCGGCGGCAGAGGGAAACTCGAAGACCTGCACATTCACGATTGGGCGTATGACTTGCCGAAGCGCGGATTTGGTTTGTTCAAGCAAGCTTCGCTTTACCCGGACGGGATTCGACAAGCGATTGAATTTCGCGGCGATTCAGTTGGCGTTGATCGCATTCGCACGCTGGGCGGGCGGACGTTTCATTGGAACGCTGTGGCCTTGCGGTTTGCCAAAGACGATTTCCGCGAACGCTCGCTGCACGGCATCGAAGAGGATTGGCCCATCACTTACGAAGAGCTTGCGCCGTTTTACAGCCACGCCGAACGTGAAATGCATGTTTTTGGCACGCGCGAGAATCTGGAAGTTTTGCCCGACGGAGATTTCGTCGCCGAAGCGCCGCGCCTGCGCTGTTCGGAATATCTGGCGCAAAAGAAAATCGCCAAACTCGGCGTCAAGATGATTCCCGTTCGCAAAGCCGTCTTGCTGAAAAGCCGCAAAGCCCCAACTGTACGCGGAGCTTGTCATTTTTGCGGCCACTGCATGGACGTGTGCGATGTGCGCGCCGTCTGGTCGTCGGACATCACCGTCATTCCCGAAGCTCTGGCAACCGGCAAACTGACGCTGAAAACCAATGCGCTGGCGCGCGAAATTCTGGTGGACAAAAACGGACTGGCTGCGGGCGTGTCGTTCATCAATCGTCTGACCGGCAACTCAGAACAAGTCTTCGCCCGCGTCGTGGTGCTGGGTTGCGGAGCCGTCGAAACGCCGCGCCTGTTGCTCAATTCCAAAAGCGAAAAGTATCCGAACGGTCTGGCCAACTCGAACGATCTGGTCGGACGTTATTTCGGCGGCCACATCAACACCGGAGCGACCGCGTACCTGAAAGACCTTGTCGGCAAAGACACCTGGGCGGGCGATGGGGCCACCGATCATGCCTACATTCCGCGTTACAACCATCAGCAAGGCAAAAAAGATTACGTCGGCGGCTGGGGATTCCAGATGAATTACAACAGCTACGCCAGACCGCATCACGCGCCGCACGTCACCGGTTTCGGCGAAAGCTACAAACGTCGCGTCCGCGAACTGCAACCGGCGATGTTTCAAATCGGCGCCTGGGGCAAAGTCGAACAGCGTTTCGATAACCGCATCACCGTTGATCGGGCGAAGAAAGACAAACACGGCATTCCCATTCCCATCGTCAATTTCCAGTGGGGCGAAAACGATCTGCGGCTGTTCAAGGAAATGCGCGAAGCACTGTTTGAGATTCTGGAAGCTTGCGGAACCGAACACGTCAATCCGAGCGGCGCTGTGCCCGGCGGCTTCGCCAGCCATGAAGTCGGTAGTTGTCGAATGGGAGTTGATCCGAAACGTTCCGTGCTGAACGCTTACAACCAATCGCACGAAGTCAAAAACCTGTTCGTCGTTGACGGCAGCAGCTTCACTACATTTTCTGAAAAGAACCCGACGCTGACGATTGCGGCGCTGTCGGTTCGCGCGGCGCGTTACATCGCTGAGCTTCGTAAACGTGGCGAGTTGTAGGCGACGCGGGGAAACGTTTCCATGAAATCCGCAGAACACGACGACAAGAGGTCACCAAGCTCCGACAGGAGCACCATCCGCCACATTTCGCCCCTAGATCGCTTTTCATTGGAGTGTCTGGATTATCAGGCGCTATTGAACTGTAACTGATGTTACGCGCTAAAGAATCGAACATTGGGTTTGACACGGTTTTCGT
>CADECP010000064.1 GCA_902825875.1 uncultured Acidobacteriota bacterium | reverse complement strand
TGAACACCTATCATTACAGGTCAAAGCTAATTTTCAAAACTTGCAACCAGTTCACTTCCTGTTCAAACAGCAAGCCTGTGTTGCCGTCGAAGGTATAGGCTTCCGTGATCTGGCTGCCGATGGCGAGCGATTCGACTTGGCTGGAAGCGTTGTAAACGAAGCTGGAAGCGTAATTCGTCGCGTCGTATTTCAGCGTGTCCACTCGGTTGGCAATGTCGTAAAGCGGCTCGACCTTCTTGCGCGGGTTGCCGGTGATGCCCCATTGCGCCGGATAGGTCAGTTCCTGAGAACGATCCAGCGAATCCCATAAGTAGTTGGTCACCAACGGATAGCTTTCGCGTCCGGGGAAGGTTTGCGAGGCTTGCGACAAACGGCCTTCACTGTCGTAATCGAAGGTGTCGTTGCCCATGCCATTGCTCATCGTGACGGTTTGCAGACGTGTTTTGTCGCCTGTGGTTAGGTAAGCGTAAGTGACATTCGGCGCGGCTGGGATGTTTCCAATCAACGAACCGGGAATGCCAGTGGTGTCGTATTGCACCGATTGCAGCCGGTTGAGCGGATCGTTGCTGTAATTGAACAGCGTCTTGACTCCGCGCGCTTCGACGCGCCAGGTCAGGTTCGAGCGGTTGTCGTAGTTGAAAACATCGCTCCATTGGCCTGAGCCTACGTGTTGACCGCTGTCGTTGAGCGTGGCGTCGCGTTCGGCCAATTTCTGTGCCGTCAACCGGCTCAGATTGTCGTATTTGAAACTGCGCGTTTGATCGCCCTGCGTGACCAGTGTCAGATTGCCAAGCGTGTCATAAACGTAGCTGGTCTTCAGGCCGCCTGTGGCGACTGCGCCGCTGCCGTTCGGGTCAGGTTCGACTACTTCCGCCAACCGGTTTTGTTCGTCAAATCGCGCCCAACGTTCACGTCCCCACGGGTCTTTGGCGCGCACGGTCTGCCCCGGCACGTTCTGAGTCGCCGCGCTCGGATAACTCGATTCGTTGTAAAAGCGTTCGACTATGCTGCCGTCCGGCGCGGTGACTTTGGTCGTACGATCCAGCTTGTCGTATTCGTAGGTATACATGGGCGCAGTCCCGCTGCGATACGGACGTGACTGTTGCCACAACCTGCCCAGGTCATCGAATTTGGTCACAACCACATCGGCCACGTAATCCTTGCCGTACGCCACTTCGCCGTGAACGCGCCCGTGCCCATCCAGGTATTTGTCGCTACGCGAAGACACGTCCGCGCCGGACGCCCCGGCCTTGTACGCCAGGTCATACACCACCAGATTGGTGTCGTCGTAAATGTGATAAGCGTAGGCATTGGTCGGCGCGTATTCCCATTCGGGGCGCAGGGTCAGAGTTTGGTAGTACGTTTCCGAATAACGCCCGTTGGCATCTGTGGAATTGACCAACAGCCCTGTGTTCAGATCAACGCCATAGGCCGTGACGTTCTGGTTGGTCGAGCCGGAAACTGCCCCTCTGGTAATCGTGGTTGGCCAGGCGTATCTGGTGTCAACGTGAAACTGAAAGCTTGTTTGTTCGCAACAGGAAGTCGCCAGCGTCACCGCGTTGCCGCAAGCGTCGTAATTGCGTGTTTCGACAACGGCGGTTGCTTCGTCAAGGCTGGTGGCGTTGGCATAGCGTTTTACCGTCGTCAGGTTGCCGCGTTGCGTTGGCGCGGATGCAAGCTGCCCGGCGTCCGGTCTGGCCACCAATGACTGTTCGTCGTAACGATAACGTGTGTGTGCGACGCGCGTCGTGTTGTCAGCGGCATAAACCGACACATCCAATGCCAAATTGAACAGGTGCGGCCCTGACCAACCAGGCGACGTTCCGCCGTCAAACCACAATGTGCCGCGATTCACCCAACTGCCCAAATACAGTGAACCATTTTCGTAATCAGTGTGGATGCGATGTAGTCGCGTGGTTCCGGGGTATCCGTACTCGGTTTTGTCCGCCACTTGATTGAAATAGCTGCCGTAGCTGAATTCGGTGACGGTCTTCTGATTGCGATCATCAAAGACTTCGGTCTGGGTTGGACGCGGCGAACGGTAAGTAAGATCGGTGTTGTCAGGATCCGCAGCCGGATCGCCTGTTCGATACCAGGTGACCGTTGAGCGGTGCAGCATGGTGGTTTTGTTTTCATCCGTATAAGTTCGATCTTCAGTCAATAGCCCGTAATAAAGAGAACTGGTGGTGTCATCTGTATCCTGCTCAATGTAAGTCCCGTCCGGACGTGTGATGGCGGAGCGACGAATTGAGCCAAGATCGGAAACAGAAAACTTGGTGATGGGCGCAGCCGCCGTATCCCGAGCCGCCCAATCTTCGGTCATCCGCGTATAAGTAGGGGTGTCGTTGATCGAACCGGTAACGCCGCTGTAACCGGGTAAGTTCAGATGGTTGCTGTAAACGACTTCGCGCGACATGGAGCCTGAGCCAACACTCGGCTGTTGTGTCAACGAAGCCAGCGCAGTGCAAGCTCCCCCGCCAACCGTGCAGGTCATCCCGCGCCGCTCGCTCACTTTACGAAGCATTCCGTAGTTTGAATAAGAATCGCTGTCGCCGAACCAGTAGCCGGTATTGGTCGCGGGATAAACGATGGCTTTGATGACCGGAATTGTGGCACTGCGAACGTGAGTCGTGACACCGTAAAAGCCGTAATTTGATCCTGCATTGCTGAGGTTTTTTGTGTCGTACTGCAACCGCATCAGCACGCGCGCCGAACTACCATTCAACCCAGGTGCTGTGACTGCCGTCAGCAAGTCAGTTTCGTTTGGCGCTGTTCCTTGGCGTTCGTAATAAAACTGAATCGTGCGGCCTACGGTATCCGTGATGGTTTCAATGTTCGGGCCTTCTTCAACAGTCAGCCACTGATTGTTCCAATAACGCAAATAGCTGCGATAAGTGATCGTGATGTAATTGCCATTGGCGTCAATGATCTGCTTTGGGTACATCGCGTAATTGGCAGGCGCGCCATATTCGACGGTTGTCCCGTTCGGCAGTTTTGCCCAGGCTCTGACCATATTGTGGCCGCCACTGTTGTCGAACTGCGCTTTGTAGCCTTCCGCGTAGTAGTTGATGAAGCTTCCGTCCGTCGTGTAAGCCTCGTAGGTTTGCAGTGAGGAGTATGGCGAAGAAAAACCACCGCGATATTTGCCGGAGTAAGGATGGCGAGTGCCATCGCCATCAACCATGATGTACGACTCTCCAGCCATAATGATTTTGCCAAAACCGAGAATCCAACCCGGCACCCAATCCCGGTCAACGTCAAAATACATGTCCGTTCCGGACTTGTGCCAAAGACGCGAGTTGTAGTTCAGCCCCAGGTTCAGATCAATGCCGCGCCCATCCAGGCCAAGCAGTGGAGCGGCGAATTGAAAATTGCCTGATCCCGCGCCACCATCCACAGCGTGGCCGGGCATGTTTCCGCGCTCAGTTCCCGGATCGTCAATGGTGGTGTAATTACCGCTGTTCCATCCGTAATCGTCTTCACCTGGTAAAAACAGAGCAGCGTTCGGTGAAAAACCTGTTGCCGAAGCGCGCAATGACTGGCCCTGACCTGCCAACTTTCCACCTCGTCGCAGCGCCGTTCGGGATGAACTGTCGGAAGCCGGGGCGCGCATGGAAGTTCTATCGGATTTTGGCTTTTCATCACTTGACGAAACCGGCTTCTCCGATGTGCTTTGAATATTGGCTGAGCGTTCAGTGCCAACAACGGTCACTTTGACGTGAGCTTTGCGTCCCACAACGGTTGCGGTGATTTTGTACTTCCCAGGTCTTCCAGAAACGAAAGTGGCTCGTTGAGAAATGCTGATCGTTTCATTTCTGTCTTCGTCGAGTCCTTCCCAGCTTGCATCCAAACCACTGATGGGAGCGCCATCCTTGTCGTAAGCAACGGCAGTGAAAACGGCCTGCTGACCAACTTCCAAAGTCACATCGCCCGGAAAAATTTTGACATCGAACACTTTGCGTTCTCGGTCCTGCTTCGTTTCCAACACCTGACGCTCAGGACGCTGGCGCTTTGGTGCGCCAACACCATCCCATCCATTTTGGACTGCACTTGAGAGGCCGAAAAAGGAACCGATGAAGGATTGGTTGAATGCAGCAGCCCACACGCTGGAGTGCCAGCGAAATCTCATTTCCTGGCTCAGATCGGCAATTGCGTAAGTGAGTCCTGGCGCGGCAAAAGCGTTGTTACTGATAAGCAGAAGAATCAAACACGTTGTTATTGCCTGACGCAGGACGGCACGCAAAACACTCAAACGAAATGACTGAAATGACTGAAATGACAGAGCTTTGGGAAGAAAACGGGGTCGGTACATATCAAACTCCTAAAGGTTGATTGCTGAATGCCTTCGGAGCTAGGATGCTTGCGGTTCAGGCAGTGCATCGCAAAGCTGCCATCAAGCAGTCAGTAAGTGCATTGTCGCCACAACCCTGTTGTCACCGGCCAGTGATGACAGGGTTTTTGCTTTCTTTCAGGCAAAAACAGGACAGGGCAAAAACCGCTTTTGCCTGACGACGAAACTCAATTCAGAAACAACGGGAAATGATTGACGGTTGTCGGTTGAGGTAAACCGGAAAGTTCAACTGTCAAATCGGAGGAATGTTTTGAGAATTTTTTACTGTGTTTTGGGAAGGCGGATGTTAGTCCCCCCCCCACTACTGTCAAGATGAAAGTTTTTCACACTTTTTAGCGGCAATCAGTCGTTATACTTTTTCTGCACCCGGTAACGAGCCAGCACTTCTTCCAGAAAGCCTTCGTAATTGAAGGTTGCGGGATCGTAACCGGGTCGAATTTTTTCCATCAACGGAACGCTGACTCGCCAGGCCAGCCATTGGCGAGGTTGTTCGGGAATGTCGTAACGGCGACGCAAAAAACTTTCGACGACTGCGATGTCGGCTGAATCCAGCGCCCGAACGTCGCCGTGAAAATCCACAGCAGGAGCCAAACGACGCATGGCGGAATCAATAACTTCGCTTTCAAAGACTTCGGCAAAGGTGGGGGCTTCGGCGCTGCGCTCTTTGACGACGACGGTGTTGGCGACAAAATCGCCCAACCGTTTGGCGCGTTCGCTGGCAAAGGTGGAAACGATGGCGATGGAGTAAAAAAAGCCCGGCTGCATATCCATCAACCGAATCAGGTTGCGATTGAGCGCGGCAAAAAACGTGATTGGCCGTCCGTCTTCCTGAATTACTCGCAATTTCAACCAGCGTTTGCCTGGAGTTTGTCCATTCCACAGCGTTTCAAAAAACACGAAATAGCCAAAGAACAAAACAAACGCGATCAGAATCGCCAGCGCGATAATCCACAAACTCCCCTGACTGAAACCTTCCACAACTTTATCGCTGACGCGGCGCGCGCCGCTGCTCAATTGCAACGCCAGAAAGAATGTCAGCGCAATCGCCACAATTTGAATGGCGTGGTCAATCGCACAGGCGATGAAGCGGTTGCCCATCGTCGCCAATGCGAAGTGGAGTTCGACGTGTTCGGGAGTTTCGATGACCAAAGTTTCGTCAGCCATGCGCGCATTGTAACGACAGTGCGCCGATTTCGGAATCCAAGCAGGGCAGTGCGAAGCATTTCACTCTGCCGCTGCGAAATGCTTCGCTGCCGAGTTTGGACATCACGACTATCTTGCCGGTGTCGAAAGCGAGCTGGCCAACGCGGCAAGCTTCGCAAAAAAGAAATGGCAAAGAGTGACAGGCCAAAGCGGTTTTTCGACTCTGAGCCGGAACAAGCAATAACCATAAAGGAAGAAGGAGAATTTTCATGAATCAGACGATTATCAATAAAGCGGTTCGTTTGGGATTAAGTTTGACACTGGCATTTTTGACTGTGCTGGGGACGGCCCAGGCACAAGGGCCAAAAGCCTGGACGACCGTCGCTTCGGCGGGAACAGTGAACGAATCCGATCTGGACATTGTGAACTTAAGCGGTGGAGGCACGGCCAGTTTGGTGAATGGCAATGACGCCGTGACGGGACACATTCGGTTCAACGTGGTTGCCACGGACGGGCTGTTCGATTTGGGCGTTCCTCGTATGAAGGTTCGGTTTACTGACAACGGCGACAATGCTCAGGTGAAGATTTTTTTGTATGCGCTGAATATGAATACCGGTTTGATGCAAAAAGTGCTGGAACTCGACAGCAATGATTATGCGGCTTCGGGCGCGTTTCAGACGCAAACGACGGCTCCATGTGCAGCAACTGCCGGGTTCAACTTCAGCAATCATGCTTACTACATTGAGACGCAATTGATTCGCGGCGGAGCAGGCGGTTACCCGAAACTGACCTCGATTCAACTGTACAACGACAACATCGGCCAAACCTGCCAATAATCGGCATTCACTTATCAACCCAAGGACAGCGACGCCGAAGTAATTTACGACTTCTTCGGCGTCGCCGTCTGAATTCATAGCCATTGAAAGGAATTTATATGAATACTTTGCGAATGAAATTCTTGGCGTTGAGCAGCTTTGCTCTGGCGCTTGCGATGATTACGTTGCTGAGCGGCGCGGCTTTGGCACAAGACAGCAATAAGATTTGGACGGGGGCTGCTTCGACAGGAGTTCCCGACGAAGCCAGCCAGGATTACGTCGTCTTCACCGGATCGCTGGCAACCATCGGAACGGCTCCGGTGCCGACAACGGTGACATTGCGGTACAACGTCACGGCGTTGGACGGGTTGTTTACCGCTCCGCTGACTCCAACCAACTGGCCTGCGCTGGTCGTGCGCTACCGCGATTCCGACGCCAACAACATGCAGGTCATTGTCGAATTGAAAGAACACATTTTGTCCGGCCCGAACGCTGGCCAAACCAACACGCTGATTACGTTCAACAGTGAAGAGTTTCCGCAAGTCGCCGGTTATCAAACGCAATCAATCGGCAATTGCGGCGTCTTTTCCAGCTTCAAATTCAAAGAGCAAAATGTGGTCAAAGCTTATTTCATCGAAGCGCGGCTGATTCGCAGCGGTTCGGCGAATAACAGTCCAGGATTGGCAGGACTGGCGATTACGCGCGACGGTGTTTGCCAGGGCTTTGGACTGGTTCAGCAATAAGCGCGTCCAACAAAAAAGGAGGGAGAAAAACGTATGAAACGCTCGATTATTTTTCTGATTTGCTGTTGCTGGATTGCTTTGGCAATTGGAGCGCAAGCCCAAACGCCAGCAAACGAGGCTCAGCAGCAGGCAGCCATCAACCGACAGTTGATGGCCGAAGTGAAAAGTCTGCGGCGGGAATTGCTGCAACAAGCCATCGAATTCCAGCAATGGAAGTTGCAACACGTCACGCGCGAATTGCAACAGGCTCAATCAGAACAGCAACGTCTGGCAAGCGAAGAACAATTGTTGCAAATCGAATTGAATGAACTGGCTGTGTCGTCGAACGGCAATGGCGAACTCGAAACGCTCAAAGCCGACTTGGCTCCACGTTCGCAACGGTTGCGCGGTCGTCAGCAACCGGTAAGCGACCGCGTCAGCGAGTTGTCGGAACAGTCCGCAAAAGAAGAAAAACGATTGCGACAACTGACCGACCAATTGAAAGCCGAAACCGCCAAAACGACTCGCTGAGGCTTCAAAAAATAAAAAAGCGGCGCACGTTTGTTCAGGCGTGCGCCGCTTTTGCAATTCAACCAAGCGCAATCAATCGCGCGATTTGCCTTTGCCGATTTTGTCTAAATCCAGTTTGGGAATACCGAACTGACCTTCTAATTGACTCAGCTTTTCCAGATCAATCGGGCCGACGATGTTGACGACAACCAGTTCTCTGGGCTGAGTCGCCAGAATCAACAAACCGTGAATCATACCGGCGTTATCCATTCGCAAATGAACATCCACTTTCTGACCTTCGCGTCTGCTCATCACGCCGACGATTTTCGACCAGCCGGGCGCGTTGACTTGCGAACGAATCGGTTCGACATCGCCCAGCGAGTATTCACCGATTTTGTCGAACTCGAACACGCGAACGTAAACACCTTCCAGTTTCGACACCAGGTCTTTAACGGCGGCTTCGGTCGGATTTTTGTCGGACAGGAACTTCGCTGCCACTTGCAGCAGATTTTTGTCGAGCGTGACTTCGACGACGTTGTCGGCTTTCGACGCCAGCTTGTCCAATTGAGTGAATTGCAGTCGCGCGTCTTGCGCCTGAGCCGCAGCCAAACCGGCAAGCATCAAAACGGCCAGCATCATCATTCGCGTTGCTGTCTTTACAGCTTCCATAAAACTTCTTTCTTTCATCCTTTTTCTTTTCGACAGGATTTACAGGATTCAACAGGGTGAAAACCAATCCTGAAAATCCCATAAATCCTGTCTACCTTTTTTACCTGTCGAAATATCCGCGCCGCGTTTTGGCCACCGCGCCGTCGCGCGTCAATTTGACGTTGATTTTGCGGAATTGACCGTCGTGTTTCAGTTTGTCCGGCGAATAAGCCAGGCTGTACAGAGTGTGCAATTCGTTGGCAACCAGTTTGTAAGCGGTTTCCAGTTCTTCTTCGCGTTGGGCGCTGAAAATTTCGCCGCCGGTTAGCTCTGCCAGTTGCTCCAACTGTTTGCGCGCCGTTTTGCTTTTGCTTTCGCCGCCCAACAATCCGCCGCCGCTGCCGCCAAACAGAATGCCGATCTTGTTCAAGTGACTGTTCGGGCTGAAATAGATCGGGTAAATCGTCACGTCTTCTTCAGACGCGCGACCGATCAGGTCGTCGAAATTGTGAGCCGATTCGCGGTCGCTGATTAACGATTCGTCTTCGCCGTCGGTCAGCACGACAATCGCTTTGCGCGCTTCGGACAGTTGGCCAAGTTGATCCAACGCCTTCCACGCCGAATCGTAAAACGCGGTTCCGCCGCCGATCTTGTTGATCTTTTTAACTGCTGTTTTCAGCGCGACCTTGTCAGCCGTGAAATCCGTCAACGGTTTGTATTGTCGTGTGAAGGCGACGATGGAAATTTTGTCGCCCGCTGGCAGCGAATCAATAAACCGGTTGGCGGCTTCGATCATGCCTTTGCGTTTTTTCTGCGTACTGCCGCTCAGGTCGAGCAGCAAAATCAAATTCACTGGCGCATTGACTGGTTTGAAATGCGCGACTTCCTGTTTCGTTCCGTCTTCAAAAACGGCGAAATCTTCCGGCTTCAGGTTGGTGATCGGCTTGCCGGATTTATCCAGCGCCTTGACGTTCAGGTTTACCAGCCGGGTTTCAATTCGCAGCGTGTCTTCGCGCGGAGGAGTTTTGACCTCAACCGGTTTGGAAGCTTCCGTAGTTTTTGCCGCCGAAGCGTTTTCCGCCGCCGGCAACGGAGGATTGTTTTCGTCATTCGTCGTCAGCACTGCACGGGAAGTCGGCTGCACAGGTGCGGTGTCAGCATCGGAGTTGCCGTCTTTGATGACGACTCGTTTCGAGGAATCATCGCTTGCAGCAGCAGGCGTTGACGCCGGAGCATTCGGTTTCGGCGGACGATTGGTCGCAATTGTATTGTTGCCGCGAATCGAATTGCCGAGCGAGATGCCCATGATCTTCGGATTTTCCAAAAACTTCGCGGCGGCGTCGGGATTGAACTTGGCTTGAACCACGACGGCTTCGCTTTCGCCCAACGTCGCCACGGCGAATTCAACGTCTTTCTTGGTTTGTTTGACGTAAATAAACGTGTGGCTGGCGCCGTCGCGTTTGGAACTGAATTGCACCAGCGGCGACCAGTCTTTTTTGAACGATTGGCGCATTGCCTGACTGAAAGAAATGGTGTCCGCTCGTTTGATGAAATTCTGGTCTTCAAAAACCGCCAGCTTGAACCCTTTAACGCCTGCGGGGCGAACCATCCAGATGGCAAATTTCGCCAGTCCCAACATAGGGATTTTGGTTTTTTTCGCGCTGTAATTCTTTTCGATGTATTTGACGACATCGTTGAAGCCTTTGCCTTTGGGCGTGAACGCGGTTTGCGCGTCCGCAACCGGAGTCAGCAGCGCCAGCATCATCGCCGCAACAAACATTACTCGAAACATCTTTTGGAGTTGAGTCATCTTCTACCTCCTGTGGGGAAGTGGACAGAATGCGCGCAAGATTTCGGAGTGAAAACTCGTGCGACAAGCTTGTTCATTCTGTCCGGCTTTTCAAATTTATCAGGGGGTTTTGTTTTTGGAGTGCGGCGATTCGTCGCCGCTTTTTGTTCATCAATGGTTGCTTTCTATTTCAACCGAGATTTCAGTTGCGAAAGTAAAGCTGCGTCGAGCCGCAGCACTCCACAGTGTCAGTTGCGGCGACGGCTTGAGCCGCTGAAATCGAAATCGAAATCTTTCGGGATGCCGAAACTGCCGCGCAATTCTGTGATCTTTTCCGGGTCAATCGGGCCGACGACGTTGACGACCATCAATTGTTTCGGCGAAGTCACCAACACGCCAATGCCTTCAATCAATCCGTTGTTAAGCATCAACGAAACTTCGACGTTATCGCCGTCGCGTTTGCTGCGGACGCCAACGATTTTTGACCAGCCGGGAGCGTTCAGTTGTTGGCGCACGGCTTCGACATCCTGTTCGGTGAATTGGTTCGCCTGATCGAATTCGACGCCTTTGACGTACACGCCTTTCAAAACATTCAGCAAATCTTTGACCTGAGCTTCGTTGGCTCGGTTTTTATCCAGAAACTTCGACGCGATTTGCAACAGCGCGCCGTCCACGCGCACGTCAATCGTTTCGACGGCGTTCGGAAACAACCGGTCAATGTGGTCAATCTGCAAACGAGCGTTCTGGGCAAACGCCGTTGTGGTGGCAAGCAAGGCAAGCAGAGTCAGGCTCGCCAGTTTCAGCAATGTTGATTTCATAAGTTCCCTCCGAGTCGTGATGAGTTTAGTTTTGCTGATGAACGGCCTGTTGGTCGTCATCGCGTTGTAGTGTGTTTTTGACTTTCTTTTGTGCAACGTTGAGTTTGGCGCTGGCGATTCGCATGGCGAACATCACCTGTTCTTTGGCGCGTTGGCCTTCGGCTTCGGCGGCGATTTCGGCCTGGCGTTGCAGTTCAAACTGGTGCTGCCGATACCGATTGACGCCAATCACCGACGCAATCAGCAAAGTCGCCACTGCTCCCGCCGTCACCCAGTTCATTTGTGGCAGCGTGAACACCGCGCCGAGTTTGCGAAGCCAATTTGTCGCGCCGTTTTGTTTCTCGCTCGTCCGTTCGCTCCATCCCTCTTTCACTGGCTCGCGCCCTCCCTCCTTCTCCTGAGCGACGCGAGCCAGCAAGCGCGCGGTGAAATCCGCCGAAGGTTCTTCGCGGCGAAGCGCGTTTTTCAATTCATCGTCAAAATGCTTCATGATTATCTCTCTCCTAAACTGCCGGCCTAAAACTCCGAGCCTAAACTGCGTGTGACTTTTTCTTTCAGAATCGCCAGCGAACGACGCAAATGGCTTTTCACGGTGTTGAGCGGCATTTCCAGAACCTCTGCGATTTCCATCGGATCAAGGTCTTCCTGATACCGCAACGTCACCACCAATCTGGGTTTTTCCGGCAGCGCCGCCACGAATCGGCGAATCGTGCTTCGCAGCATCCAGTCCGGTTGGGAATCCGGCGTGTCGAAAATCGAAACCGGCTCCGGAGCTTCGTCCAAACTGACCGACACTTTTCCGCCTTGTGATTTTTGCCGTCTGGAAAAATCAATGCAGCGATGTCCTGTGACTTTGCGAAGCCAGAATTTCAAATGCGCGGGCGTTTCGATGGCGGCCAGATTGCGAAACAGATGCAGAAAAACCTCCTGCGCCAGGTCTTCGGCAATTGCTCCGTCACGGACGAAGTTGCGAGCCATGCTGTACACCATTGACTGATGTTCGCGCACCAATTCGGCAAAGGCTGTTTGGTCGCCTTGCTTGGCGCGCGACAAAGCGTCATTTGGCATGGCGCTTTCGGTCGCTGTTTCAGAATGCCGCAGGGTTGTTGCCCTCTGCATTGCCACCTCTGTAAATTGTCGTTCGATCAATTGATCTGCCAATGCTTCTACCATTGTCATTACCGGCTTTGTTGTGTGTTTTTCACTAGCCATAACGAGAGGTAAGTGGTTGTCGGGTGCAAAAAGTTTCCGTTGGTTGACGAATTTGTAAACTGCGTGCTAAGTTCCGTGCCTGATTCAACAACCCCGTCAAAACACGCTTTTCCAACGAGTTTCGGGCAATTTGGCTTAACCAAAACCGAGGTCAGCACGAAGTGTCGAATACCCAACTGAAGAAAACCGCGCTCAACGAAGTTCACCGAAAACAAGGCGGCAAGATGGTGGATTTCGGCGGATGGGATATGCCGGTGCAATATCCGGCAGGAACCATTGCCGAACATCTGGCCATTCGAACCGGAGCCGGCATGTTCGATGTTTCGCACATGGGCGAAATCGCCATCAAAGGCCCGCAGGCGCTTGATCTGGTTCAACATCTGACTTGCAACGATGCTTCCAAACTTGCCGACCAGCAGATTCAATACACCGGTTTGATGACGCCGAACGGGTGTTTTGTTGATGACATTCTGGTGCATCGTTTTGCCGCCGATCATTATTTTCTGTGCGTCAACGCTTCCAACTCCGACAAAGATTTCGACTGGATCAAATCCAACGCTGCCAATTTTGACGCTGAAGTCACGAACCTTAGCGCCAATTACAGCCAGCTTGCCATTCAGGGGCCGCGCGCGCTGGAAGTGATGCAACCGCTGACTGATGTGGATTTGTCCGCCATCAAGTATTACTGGTTTACGACCGGCCATGTTGACGGAGTTCCGGCGATCATCGCTCGCACCGGTTACACGGGCGAAGACGGCGTTGAGATTTACTTCGATCCGTCGGAATCCGAACGGCTCTGGAACAAGATAATCGAAGCCGGTCAGCCGCAAGGCTTAATCCCGTGCGGTTTGGCTTCGCGGAATACACTGCGGCTGGAAGCGAAAATGGCTTTGTACGGCCACGAAATTGACGACACGACCACTGTGCTCGAAGCCGATCTTGCCTGGTGCTGCAAACTTGCCAAAGGCGATTTCATCGGACGTGACCGGCTGGTCCAGCAAAAAGAAACCGGACTGACGCGCAAACTTATCGGATTTGAAGTCGCAGACAAAGGAATTGCGCGCGACGGTTATCCGGCGTTCATCGGCGACCAGCAAGTCGGCCACGTGACTTCGGGCAGCCCCGCTCCGTTTTTGAAAAAGAACATCGGACTGGCGTATTTGCCGATTGAACACACGGCAATCGGAACTAAATTTGAAATTGATGTACGCGGGCGAAGGCTGGCTGCCGAAGTCGTGCCGACGCCGTTTTATAAGCGAAGTAGACAGTAGACAGTAGTCAGTAGACAGTAGGTTTTTGTGCGTCACTCTGTAACAACATTTGATTCACCCGACGCGCCGAACGTAACTACTGTCTTCTGTCCACTGACTACTGTCTACTCCTGAAAAGGAGAACCAATGGCTTCTTACCCCGACAATCTTCATTACACCAAAGATCACGAATGGATTCGCGTCGAAGGCGACACCGGAACGATCGGCATCACTGATTTCGCGCAGGAACAATTGGGCGACGTGGTTCACGTGGATTTGCCGCGCGTCGGCGAAAGTTTTGACGCTCACGCGCATTTCGGCGAAATCGAATCAGTCAAAACCTTCAGCGAATTGTTCACGCCGGTTTCCGGCGAAATTCTGGAAATCAACGAAGCGTTGAGCGATGCGCCGGAACTGGTCAACAGCGAACCTTACGGCGGCGGATGGATGATTAAGATCAAACTCGCCAACGCCGGCCAGGTGGACAGTTTGCTGAACGCCAGCGAATACGAAGACTTCGTCGAATCTCAAACAGAGGAGTAAGTAGACAGGGTTTACAGGATTTTTCAGGATTGGCTCGATCGCTCCTTTGGCATTTATCATCCTGTTTAATCCTGTAAATCCTGTCTAAAAACAAACGATGCGTTATATCCCGAATTCGGCTCAGGAACGCGAAGCGATGCTGCGCGAAATGGGCCGCGAATCCGTCGCCGACCTGTTCACGGGCATTCCCGACAAGCTGCAACTCAAACGCCCGCTCGACCTGCCTGCGGGACTTTCCGAACCTGAAACTCTGGATTTTTTTCGCGCGCTGGCCGAACGCAACTCTACGCGAGTGACCGGCGAACGAATGACTTCGTTTCTGGGCGCGGGAGCTTACGACCATTTCATTCCTACGATCATTGACACGTTGATTTCACGCTCGGAGTTTTACACTTCGTACACGCCTTATCAGCCCGAAATCAGTCAAGGCACGTTGCAGGCAATCTTTGAATACCAAACGATGATCTGTGAATTGACGGGAATGGATGTGTCGAACGCTTCGCTGTACGACGGTTCGACTGCCACCGCCGAAGCCGTCTTGATGGCAGAGCGCGTCACCGGTCGCAGCAAAGTCGCGCTGGCCGGAAACCTGCATCCCGAATATCGCCAGGTCGTTGACACCTACATCCGCAACGCAGGGATCGAAGAGATCACTTTGCCTTACGACGAAACGACCGGAGCTTTGAAGCCGGAATCGCTGGCGGAACTTGGCAAAGACGTTGGTGCGGTGATTGTCCAATCGCCGAATTTTTTTGGCGGAGTCGAAGCGTTGAAGCAACTGGCCGACGCCACGCACAAAGCCGGAGCCTTGTTCGTCGTCGTCGTCGCCGAAGCGATGAGCCTGGGTTTGCTGCAAGCTCCGGGCAAAGCCGGAGCCGACATCGTTTGCGGCGAAGCTCAATCGTTCGGCATTCCGATCAGCTTCGGCGGTTCGTACTGCGGATTTTTCGCCTGCACTGAAAAACTGCAACGGCAAATTCCCGGTCGTCTGGTTGGGCAAGCCTTCGATCACGATGGCCGACCGGGTTACGTGCTGACGCTGGCGACGCGCGAACAACACATCCGCCGCGAAAAAGCGACTTCCAACATCTGCACCAATCAAGGGCTGTACGCGCTAATGGCTACGGTTTACCTGTCCACGATGGGACGACGCGGAGTCCGTGAAGCCGCCGAACACAATCTGCAAAAGTCGCATTACGCTGCGAAGCAGATTGCCGCCATCAACGGTTTCAGACTGAAATTCAGTTCGCCTTTTTTCAACGAATTCGTCGTCAGTTGCCCGAAACCCGCCGCCGAAGTGTTGGCAAAGCTGCAAAGCAAAAAGATCATTGGCGGTTTGGCGCTGGAAAGGTTCTTCCCGGAGATGACCAACGAAGTTCTGGTTTGCGTGACCGAAACCACGGCCAAAGAACAGATTGATTCGCTGATTGCCGAACTGAAGGCGGTCTGAGGTTCGAGTGGAAGTTTCAACCAATATCTCAGGGTTTGTGATTCGTCAGGCGACTGAAGCCGACGTGCCGCTGATCCTGCAATTCATTCGCGGCTTGGCGGAATACGAACGGCTGTCGCACGAATGCGTTGCCGATGAAGCTACGCTGAAGAACAACCTGTTTGGCGAACGCCGCGTTGCCGAAGTCGTCATCGGTTATGACCACAACAATCCGGTTTGCTTTGCGCTGTTCTTTCATAACTTTTCGACGTTTTTGGGCAAGCCGGGAATTTATCTGGAAGACCTGTTCGTCAATCCCGATCAACGCGGCAAAGGCTTTGGCAAAGCGATGCTGGCCTTTTTGGCCAAGCTGGCCGTCGAACGCGAATGCGGCAGGCTGGAATGGTCAGTGCTGGATTGGAACGAACCGGCAATCAATTTTTATAAATCGCTCGGCGCAAAGCCTATGGACGAATGGACGATTTTTAGAGTCACCGGCGATGCGTTGAAGCAGCTTGCCGAGGAAGTTTGATTCACGATGGCAATGGTGAATTATCCATTAACCATTGGCCATTACCCATTAACCGACTGGGTAGACAGCCTTTTTACCCAAACCGTTAATGGTCAATTGATAATGGTCAATGCCTAATTTGGGGAAATGTAGTGATTAAGAAATCAAGCAATCATATCAATCAAAACGAAGGCACGATCTTTGAACGCTCGCGTCCGGGCAAGCTGGGTTATCACCTGCCCGCGCTGGATGTTCCGGCGGAAACCGCGCTGGACGCGGCGCTTTTGCGCGATGACGATCTGGCCGGATTGCCCGAAGTCAGCGAAGTGGATGTCATTCGCCACTTCACGCGAATTTCGACGTGGAATTATGCCGTGGATTACGGGATGTATCCGCTGGGTTCCTGCACGATGAAATACAACCCGAAGCTCAACGAACGAGTTTCACGCTTCGATGGTTTTGCGGCGTCGCATCCGTATCTGCCCGACGATCTGGCTCAAGGCAATCTGGAATTGCTGAAACGGCTGGAAGATTCATTGGCCGAAATCACAGGTCTGCCCGGCGTCAGTTTGCAACCGGCGGCTGGCGCTCAAGGCGAAATGACGGGCTTGATGGTCATCCGCGCCTGTCTGGAAGCTCGCGGCAACGCGCGCAAAGTCGTGTTGATTCCTGATTCGGCTCACGGCACGAATCCGGCTTCGGCGGCGGTTTGCGGGTATCAGGTCAAGACGATCAAATCCACTGCCGAAGGCGCGGTTGATTTGGAGGCCCTGCGCGCCGCGGCCAACGACGACGTAGCCGCGTTGATGTTGACCAATCCTTCGACGCTGGGGCTGTTTGAAGAAAACATCGAAGAGGTTTGCAAGATTCTCCACGACGCTGGCGGTTTGGTTTACATGGACGGCGCGAACATGAACGCGCTGGTTGGAGTGACTCGCCCCGGCGATATGGGCGTGGATGTGATTCACCTGAATTTGCACAAAACCTTTTCGACTCCGCACGGCGGAGGCGGTCCCGGAGCCGGCCCGATTGCCGTGACTGCTGAGTTGGAACCTTTCCTGCCGGTTCCGCGCGTGGTGTTTGACGGCGGCCAATACAAGCTGGATTTCAATCGCCCGCAATCGGTTGGCAGAGTCCGCGCGTATCACGGCAATTACTCCGTACTGGTTCGCGCGCTGTGCTACATCATGACGCTCGGCGCTGAAGGTTTGCGCGAAGCGACTGAAACCGCTGTGCTCAATGCCAATTACATCGCTCATCATTTGAAAGATGTTTACGAACTCGGCGTCGCGGGTAAGGCGATGCACGAAGTGATCTTCAACGACAAACGCCAGCAAAAAAACGGCGTTCATACTCTGGACATTGCCAAGCGGTTGATTGATTACGGATTCCATCCGATGACGATTTATTTCCCGCTGGTGGTGCCGGGCGCGATGATGATCGAACCGACCGAAAGCGAAGGCCGCGACGAACTGGATGTTTTCATTGACGCCATGAAATCCATCGCCCGCGAAGCCGAAGAAAATCCCGAACTGGTCAAAACGGCTCCGCACAACACGCGCATCGGACGATTGGACGAAGCCGCCGCCGCACGAAAACCTGTGTTGCGCTGGAAGCCAGCTAGTCAGGCGGCGAGTGTCTAGATAGTTAAAAAACAGCGTAACTGCTCAGGCCATCAAACCATCTGTTTAGAAAAGGTTTTTAGAGATAACGGAACAAACGGAAATAACCGAATAAACGGAAAAGAAAAGGCAAAGATTCCGCCCGTTCCGTTATTTCCGTTTGTTCCGTTATCTGTTTCATGTCTTTCAGGACAAAAACATTCGATAGCCTGATTAGTTACAAAACAGCTTTAACAGCAAGACCGGCGGCATCGTTTGCCAGCCGGTCTTGCTGTTTTTATTAGCAAGGCGCGAAACGGTTATTTGATGTTGATTCTGACTGTGTTGGCGGTTTTGCCGTCAACGGTCAGCACGACGTCAACTTCGCCGCGCCCGATCAAGTTGCGAGGCAGCAAAGCGTTGATTTGATCCAGGCCGGAAAAATCGCCTTGCGCTCCGGCGAAGCTCACGGATGCGCCGACTCCGCCAATCGTGGTGACGGCGTTGCTCAAGCTGCTGCGATTGCGGAATCCCGTGCCGAACAGCAGCAAAAAGACCTGATCGGTTTCCGCTCCCAGATCAATCGGCAAAGGAACCAGGCGATTCTGAGAGCCGTCGTATCGCACAGCCGGTTCGAAGCTCCGTTCGCCATTGGCTCGAATGCGTAAAACCGTGGCGGCAGCGACCCCGCGCCCGCTGGCATCGGCGGTGAAAACGCCGGGCACGACTCCGGCGATTTGCAGCCTTTCCATCGAAAGCTCTCCGGCGTTGTTGGTAATCATAATTTCCGCTTGCCCGGCAGCGGTTCCGGCTGGCAGCAGATAGTTGATCTGAGTCGGCGAAACAAAAAATAGCGATGCCATTCGCTCAACGCCCAAACTGTCACGAACTCTGACCCTGCTTCCGGCCAATTCTGTCGGGAGCGGAGAGCCGCCTGCAATCTGAGTGGCGTTGGCCAGCTTCGATCCAAAAACGGCAACGATTGATTCAGGCGATAAAGTGGAGCCTGAATAACTTGCCGCTGAAACGTTCATTGCCGCCAACGCAGTCGGAGCAGGCGTAAAAGCGCCGCTGATCTTTGCCAGAAAACCGTTCGATGGATTCAGCCGGGTCGGTTGCAAAGCGTTTGGCGTGATCGGGAAATCGGTCGTCGGTGCGCTGCCCAACAAAAACAGATTTCCTCCGGCGTTGTCTTTTACCAGGTTGAATCCGGCTTCAGCGCCCGAACCGCCGAGGTAAGTTGAATAAATCAACGCGGCATTTCCGGCCTTGCTCAAATCCATCATCGCCAGCAACGCATCCTGGTTGCCGTTCAAGTTTGATTGAAGAGCGTCGGCAGTCACAGGCATATCGGCTGCCTGAGTATTGCCGGTGAAATAGATTTTGTCTTTGGCAATCACGACAAGCTGGCTGAGCGCAACTCGAAGCGTGCCGCCGAAATACGACGAATAAAGCAGCGAACCGGCAGGCGAAAACTTCATCAGGTATCCGCTGTTGCGTGCGTTGCTGACGCTGACAGGGGGTTGAGTTTGAAAGGCGTTCGCAGTTGTCTGAATCGTTCCGGTGACTGCTCCGGCGACGTAAATGTTTTCGTCTTCATCAAAACCCAGACCGCTGACGCTGATCGGATCAACGGTTGAGTTGGCCGGAAACGTGGAGTTGACGCCCACAGTCGCTGAATAAATCAGCGAGTTTTGCGGCGGCAACGAAGTGTCAACTTTGGCGATGTACATCGCTTTTTCGGTTGGGCCGACGGGCGGAAGCGTGCGGACAAAAGGCGCCAGCGCATAACCGCTGAGCACGACTTTTCCGGCGGCATCCAGTTTAATTGCCCTGGTCGTGCAATCGCGGAAATCCCTGTCGTAAAGCTTCGACGCTGATCCGGTTTTGCCGGTATCAACCACCAGCAAAAACGTGTTCTTTCGTTCTCCGCTGGCGTCGTCGGCCAAAGTCGCGTTGCCTTCGACGTAGGCGATGTTGCCGGAAACGACAATCCCCTGGCCGATGCTTCGCGCGCGGTGAGAACTGGCCAGGTAAAAAGTCGAGTAAAGCAATTGGCTGCCTTGCGGGTTCAACTTGGCGACAAAAGCCGATTGAATATCGCTGGGCAAATTCGTTTGAAATCCGTTCTTGATCGGAAAATTCGCCGACTGGCTGGAACCGGTCAGATAGATGTTGCCCTGGTCGTCAACGTCCATGTCCGAGACGAATTCAGTTCCTGAGCCGCCGAAATAAGTGGCGAACAAAATTTCGGTTCCCGCCGGATTCAACTTCATCACGCAACCATCAAAAAGCCGTTCGGTGTTGTTCAGCGTTGGCTGAAACGCGCCCGGCGTAGTGGGGAAACCGGCGGAAGTGACATATCCCGAAAGAATGATGTTTGCGTCTTTGTCGTGTTTCATGAAAAACAAGGAAGCCGTCGAAGCTCCGCCAAGATAAGTGGCGTAACTGATTACAGGATCAATCACCAACGGCAGGCAACGGTCGTATTCGCCGATTTCAAAACCGACGGTTTCGCCTTCGATGACGTACCGCCCGGAAATCTGCCGCCGGTTGTCGTTGATTTGTTGATAAACAAAAGGCGCTTTTTGCCGAATCGTCTCGCCGCTTGTGTTCAGCAACAAATCGCCATTGTCGTCCAGGCGCAAGTTTTTGATTCCGTCGAATCGCAGCTTTATCGCGTTGGCGTTCGCGCCCGGATTGACGATGAAGTCGTATTCCAGTTCCTGCTGGTTGCCGTAATAAACCAGATCAATGCCGGGATAGATGGTTTCGTAGCGGACTTTGGCAAAGTGCGGAACGTCGGTTCGCCAGCCGTTGGGATCGTTGCCGATCAGGTAATTGCTTTTGGTTGGCAAACGATCAATGCCGGTGACGTTGGCCAGCGCATTTGCGCCGACAAGTTTCATTCGTATGGCTGTGGATTTCTGCTTGCTGGTTTTCAAATCGCCCGGCTGTAAAACCATGACGGCTTCATCAGCGCCAAGCCCGAATTGGTAGCCCAGACCTCGCGCAATGAATTTTGTCTGTTTGCCTGTTTGCCCCAAATTGGCTTCAAAGCTCAATGGAAGATGAGCCAGGTTTTCTGCCATTCGTTTGTCGGTCAACGCGGACGCTTCCGTAATTTGCGCTGCTTGGCCGCCGTTCACGAACAATCGCGGCGAAGCCAGCCAGAGAATTCCAACCGCCGCAATCAGCGGCAGCGCCAACCACGCTCGATTTTTTGCCAGTTGCGAAAACAAAAGTTTGAGAACCATAAAGACTCCTTGTTGTTGGTTGTACAGGTGCGGGGTTTTCGATTGATGTGCGAACTTTCAACTGGCAAGTGTGGCAAGCGATGTGCCGATGCGCGAATAAACGATTTAGCAGCACTCGGCGATTGGCGATGCGGCGGTTGGCCGCAGAAATCCATTTGAATTGTGCGGCAATATGTCAGCCGGTCATTTTTCGGGATCGAAATTGAAGTTGTATCGCAGCATCAACGTGTGGCTGGCCGAAGTGTTGCCGTAGCTGGTCGAAATCAGATATTGCGCCGCCAGGTTCGGTTTCAATCGCCAACCGATGCCGTAATTGTTGAAGTAGCGAGTTTCAGCCGGATAACTTCTTTGTGTCACGATGCCTGGTCGGTCAAAACGGAAGGCTTCGATGGAATGCCATTTGGCGGTTTTCAAAAACGAACTGCTGACAAAAGCACCTCGCCATAAGTCGTACTGCAAACCGCTGTGCAACGATATGAAATGAGAACGGCTGAACACCACGCCTGGCGAAGTTTTGCCGCCGGAACTTTCACGGTAAACGCCGACGGTTGCGTCAACGCTGACGAAAGTTTTTTGATTGGGCGCATACCCAACGCTGGCCGAAGCCAGGCTTCGCGTGATTTTTCCTTGCCCGGTGGAAGAGTCTTTTCTGCCGATAGGCCAATACTGAACGAAGTTGTTCGTGTTGAATCGTTCGCGCGAAACAAGACCTTCCAGCCCGTAAAACAATCGCCGTGTCAGCGAATCTCGCCAGCGAACGCCAAGTTCGGATATGCGCGCCGCGTGTTGTTCGCCACCTTCCCGTAATCGTTCCGGGTTGTCGTTGATGTCGTCAGTGCCGCGATCCAGATGCGAATAAACAGAAGCCGTGTTTCCTTCACGGAAAAACAACCCGAGTTTTTTGCCGCCGCCGAAATCACGTGAAAGTCCGATGGTCAGCCGAAAGCGATCAATCTCCGCCGCCAGATCGGCGCGAAACATTCGCGTGAATTCTTTGCGCCTGTATTCATCCACGTTGACCAGCGAACCGCGTCCAGCCAGGTAATCCAGCTTGATTCCGAATCCGTTTCGTCCTGTGTCGCCGAACCTGCGCGCCACGACAAAGGATGCAAGCGTTGTTGTAGTCAAAGAGGTCGTGCGAAATACGTTCAGGTCTGGGCTGAAATCTCCCAGCGGGCCGCCCGCCTGCCGTCCCTGCAGATTGGTTCTGGAAGTTGAAACGGCTCCGCCAATGACAAACGGCGAACCGCCAATCGGAGTGAAAAACGAAAGCTGTTGGGCCAGCGTGTTGTCCAATGGGTGAATCGGTTGCACCTGCGATGGATTGCTTAAACGCATGAATTCGCGCGATTCGCTGAATGACGGCAACAGGTACAGCCGCCCTTCCGCCCGATTGAATTCCGTTGCGTAAGCAGGGTTTTCCAGGCTGTCGAAATGCGAATCTGCAAAAGCGGAAAACGATTTGGCTTCGGGTTCGTTGCTCAAATGAGCCAGCCGGTCGAAATACTGTTGCTGGAACGAACCGAAGATTTCGTTGGCGGGATCAATTCTGCCGAAACCCATTCGGGCGACAGAATTCAATTCGCCGCCTGGTCCGGGCAGCGCCAGAGAAATGTTTCCGCCCGGACGAACGATCACGCTGTCGCCTGCTCCCAGCAACGCGCGTCGGCGAAAGTCGTGACGGCTGGAAACTTCCACAGCGCCTTCAAACACAATGACCTGAGTTTGCCCGCTGGGTTCGACGGCGACCAGAAACTCAGTGCCGCGCACGGCAATCGAAGCGGCTGGGCTGTTGACTCGATAAGGATTTGGGCGTTTTCCCAGGTGATAAATCTTGAAGCGCACTCGCCCGGAAAAAATCTCCATCAGTTCGCGCGCCGAATTGGCGTGACGAAAATCTTTCAGCAACACGCGCGATCCGGGATGAATGATCGCCTGACTGCCGTCGCTCAAAGCCAGCACGACTCGCCCGCCTGCGGTCGTGTCAATCACGTCGCCGGGTTGCAGCGAATCGCCTTTTTTGATCGTGAAGCTTCGATTCGCTCCGCCGACTTTTCTTTCAAAACTTGCCGGAGCGGTGACGGCAGAGATTTTGGTTTCGACGGAAATGTTTTGCGCCAACGCCAACGCTGCCAGACAAGGCAGCGCAATCAGCCAGAAAATGGAACTTGCGGTTTTGAGATTCATACAGCCCAAATTTTTTCGCGTTTATTCGTCCGAACCTTCGTCGTTGGCAATCGCCGAAAGTCTGTAACGTGTGATCAGTCGTTGAATCGTTCGACGATTGATGCCCAACCGTTCAGCGGCCAGGCTGCGATTGCCGTCGGCTTCCGTCAGCACAAGCTGCAAATAACGGCGCTGCAATTCATCCAAAGCCGGACGATCCAGAATGATTTTTGAGGCTTCGTCGGCGAAGTCTGTGGTCGAGTTTGAGGCGAGGCGTTTTTCGGGGCTGTTGTTCGTTGCGCTGCTTTCGGCGAAATATGCCGGCAGGCAATCCAGCGTAATCAATCGTTGGGATGAAAGAGCAACCGCGCGGGTCAGGGCGTTTTCCAGTTCGCGTACGTTGCCGGGAAAATCGTATTCGCGCAAAGCGTCTGCGGCTTCGCGCGCCAATCGAAACGCCGGTTGATCTTCGCCCTGCAAACGGCGAAGAAAAAACGAGGTCAGCAATTCAATGTCGCTTTTGCGCTGGCGCAGCGGCGGCAAATCAATCGTCAACACGCTCAGGCGATAAAACAAATCGGCGCGGAAAGTTCCGGCTGCGACCATTTGCCGCAATGGAGCGTTGCTGGCTCCGATGACGCGAACATTGACGCGCCGTGTGGTTGTCGAACCGACCCGGCGAACTTCGCCCGATTGCAAAACGCGCAGCAGACTTGCCTGGAAAGCCGCGCTGGTCGAAGCCAGTTCGTCCAGAAACAATGTCCCGCCATCGGCGGCTTCAAACAAACCTTCGCGGTCGGAGTTTGCTCCTGTAAACGCACCTTTGATGTGGCCGAACAGTTCCGATTCCAGCAGCGTGTCGGTCAAGCCGGAACAGTTGATGGCGACAAAAGGATTGGCTGAACGTTGGCTGAATTGATGAATGGCGCGGGCGACCAATTCCTTGCCGGTTCCCGATTCGCCGACGACCAGCGCAGTCGCTTCGCTGCGAGCCGCGTGTGCGACCAGTTTGTACACTTGCATCATCGCCGCGCTGCGCCCGATTAATCCTGTGCGCGAAATGTCGTCCGGCGAAACTTCGTTTGTGTCTGTTGTCGCCGAATCGGCTTCGCGCTGAGTTTCGATGTAACGACGAATCAGGTCGGCGACATCCGACACTTCAAACGGTTTGGCGATGAAATCGCTGGCGCCTTCTGAAACCGCCTGCACGGCCAAATCTATCGAACCTTGCGCGGTCATCAAAATGATCGGCGGCGAATGAATCAGGCTGCGTAATTCACGAATTACACTCAGTCCATCGCCGTCCGGCATGTACACATCGCAAACTACCGCGTCGAATTGTTGTTCACGTGCAGCGGCAACGGCTTCGCGCCCGGTGCGTACAGTGGTTACGCGAAATCCGTTCAGCGCCAAGCCAGCGTCGAGCGTCAATCGAATCGAACGTTCGTCGTCGGCGACTAAAATGTGTGGCAATGAAGTCATGGGCTTTCAGATTCAAATCGGCCAGCTTTCAAATCAGCTAAATCGAAGCAAGAAACTTTGAGACAGGATGGACATGATTTTTTTCAGGATGAACAGGATTCAAACCAAATTGAAACGTGGTTGTTATTGATGACTGATGTTACGCGCTAAAGAGTCGAACATTGGATTTGACACGGTTTTCGTCCCG
>CADECP010000063.1:21028-25425 GCA_902825875.1 uncultured Acidobacteriota bacterium | reverse complement strand
CTTACCAGACTGCCGCTCCCGCAGCGGCAACAACCTATTCGTGCAACAAAGCCCCTTAGAAGAGAAAGAGTTTCTGAAAAATCCAAATCCGTCGGATCAAGACAATCAAAACTTTTCATGGCGCATTGAGAGTTTGTGGGTTTTGCTTTGGGCCTTGGGAAAAGTCAAAAAGCTGAATTATCCATCAACATTTTGTGATGCTGATTTTGCTCTTGATGCTGTGACAGAAGCTTCAGACTTTGTCGGTGCCGCTCAATTGCGAGACAAGGAAGAAATTCTTGATGAAGCTGATTTGATTTACAGAATGCACTGGGCTGTGCGAGACGCTGATCTTCGCGGAGAAGATGCTCCTTGTGATCTTAATCCGGGTGTAGTGTATGAACGCCATTATGCTTTGAACTGGTTGATAGGCTATATGGATCAAGATTGGGATGACATCACGACTGATACATAAAACCATTCAACGAAACCACCATTTTTCCAATGACACAAAAAGTTCACGTCGCACTCGACGAACGAAGTTATGACATCACCATTGCCGACGGAGCCTTGAAGCAAGTCGGCGAAATTACGCGAGCGGCGCTTGGCGCGAAGACTCGCAAGCTGGCGATTATCTCCAACGCGCGCGTTCACCGGTTGTATGGCCGAGCCGTCGAAAAGAGTTTGAAGCAGGCGGGTTTCGCTACGCTGACGCATTTGATGGGCGAAGGCGAACGCGCCAAATCGCTCCGGTCAGCGGAAAAAGCCCTGGCCTTTATGATCGCCAATCGTTTTGAACGCAGCGATGCCGTGGTCGCTCTGGGCGGCGGCGTCGTAGGCGATCTGGCCGGATTCGTTGCCGCTTGTTATCAACGCGGAGTCCGGTACGTGCAGATTCCGACGACCTTGTTGGCGACAATTGACAGTTCCGTCGGCGGTAAAACGGCGGTCAATCATCGCTTAGGCAAAAACCTGATCGGAGCTTTTCACCAGCCGCGAGCGGTCATCATTGATCCGCAAACGCTGGCAACGTTACCGCAACGCGAACTGCGCGCCGGGCTTTACGAAGCTTTGAAGTACGGCGTGATTTGGGACCGGGCGTTGTTTGATTTGCTGGAGGAAAAACTGGCTGACGTGTTTGCGCTGGATGCCGGGTTGCTGACGCAGATCATTGCTCGCTGTTGCGAAATCAAAGCCGAAGTCGTGACTTCGGACGAACGCGAATCGGGGTTGCGGCGAATTTTGAACTTTGGCCATACGGTCGGCCACGCGCTGGAAGCTGTGACGGCTTATCGGCGGCTGAAACATGGCGAAGCGGTCGGTTACGGCATGCAGTGCGCCTCTACCATTTCGGAAAAAGCGGGTATAATCCCGCGCGCTGAAGCCGACGTGATCAGGTCAGGCGTTGACGCGCTGAGCCGGTTTGGTCGCAAGCTGCCCCCCATTGACGATTTGAACGTGCCCGACATCGTCGCGGCGATGGCGCACGACAAGAAAGTTGTCCAAGGAAAACTTCCCCTCATTTTACCAACACGGATCGGCGAGGTTGTGGTACGCGACGACATTTCGCCGGCCATCGTTCGCGCCAGCGTGCGCGAGTTGCTGAAGAGAGGTTCAAACCAGAATGAAAAGAAATAAGGTTGATCGTAAAAAAGCTTTGGCCGAACGTGGAGCCGGGCGGTTTGGCGTGTTGCTATTGCTGGCCGTTGCCGCAGCGGTTGTTTACCTGGTGGCGATTTTCGTTCCGATTTATCAAGGCAACCAGGCGATGCACGTCGCGTCAGTGGAAATTTTGCATCGCGGCGCATTGCAGAACCTGAAAGACGAAGACGTTCGCGCTCAGTTGAAAGAAAAAGCCCGCGAATGTGGATTGCCCGACGATCATCGTGTCGAGTTGTGGCGCGAAGGCCGCGCGCTGGCGGCCAAAATCACCTTCAAACATAACGTCCGCTTCCCGTTTTACACCTACGAATGGCCGTTTGAAATCCGCGTCAAAGACCCAGGTCTGTAAGTATCTTCAGCCCAGCAAGTACCCAATAAAGATGACGATTGTGGGATCGCTTTTAGCTCCCATGTACTGTTCGCACAACACGCGCCATTGGGTGTGATTCTTGCCTGCCTGTCAGGGCATAAGGTATTCTCAGCGCCCTGTTTGAAGCTTTATCACAGCACTATTTACAAGGAATCACACGAATGAACGTCATACCGAGTGAAGGCTACAGCATCACTCTGCGCTTGCGGCTGGCCAATCGTCCCGGAATGTTGGGACACGTCACCTCCGCGATTGGCGAAGCCGGTGGAAACATCGGAGCCATTGATATTGTCGAAGTCGGCGCACATCACCTGATCCGCGACATTACCGTCGCCGCCGGAGACGACGAACACGCCGAAAGCATCGCCAAGGCCGTCGGAGAAGTTGACGGCGTGACCGTCATCAACGTTTCTGACCGAACCTTTCTGCGCCACATCGGCGGCAAGATCGAAATCGCCAACAAACGCCCTCTGCAAAACCGCTCTGATTTATCCATTGCCTACACGCCCGGAGTCGCCCGCGTGTGCATGGCCATACACAAAGACCCTGAGAAGGTTTACAACCTGACCATCAAGCGAAACTGCATCGCCGTTGTCACCGACGGCACGGCGGTTTTAGGACTTGGCGACATCGGCCCGGCGGCGGCTCTGCCAGTGATGGAAGGCAAGGCCATGTTGTTCAAGGAATTTGCCGGAGTGGACGCTTTTCCCATTTGTCTGGACACCAAAGACCCTGACGAAATCGTTCGCACCGTCAAAGCGATTGCTCCAGCGTTTGGCGGCATCAATCTGGAAGACATCGCTTCGCCGCGCTGTTTTGAAGTCGAGCAGCGATTGAAACGCGAACTGGACATCCCGGTCTTTCACGACGATCAGCACGGAACCGCCGTCGTGGTCATGGCGGCGCTGATCAACGCACTGAAAATCGTCGGCAAGAAAATCGAAGACATCAAAATCGTGGTTGTCGGAGTAGGTGCTGCCGGAACGGCTTGCACCAAAATACTGCTCAGCGCCGGAGCGAAAAACGTCGTCGGTTGCGACCTTCACGGAGCCGTTTATCGCGGGCGCACCGAAGGCATGAACGAAGCCGTCGAGTGGTACGCCAACAACACCAACCCGGACAATCTGAACGGTTCGCTGGATGACGTAATCGCAGGCGCGGATTTGTTTTTGGGTTTGTCAGGTCCCGGAGTGCTGAAAGTCGAAATGCTGCAAAAAATGAACCGCGACCCGATTGTCTTTGCGCTGGCCAACCCTACGCCGGAAATCATGCCGGAAGAAGCCTGGCCGTACGTTAAAGTTATGGCGACGGGGCGTTCTGATTATCCAAACCAGATCAATAACGTGCTGTGTTTTCCCGGCATCTTTCGCGGAGCGTTGGACTGCCGAGCTTCGGACATCAACGAAGAGATGAAAATGGCTGCGGCTCAGGCGATTGCCTCCGGCATACGCGAAGACGAACTTCACCCGGAATACATTATTCCGTCGGTGTTCAATCGAAACGTTGCGCCGCTGGTCGCCAAAGCCGTCGAAGAAGCCGCCCGTCGTTCCGGCGTCGCTCGCCGCGAACGCGCCGAAGGACGAATGAGTTAAAGTCGAAATAGACAGGATTGACAAGATTTTCAGGATTGTCATGCGGTTGACTCAAACCAGTGTTTCATCCTGTTGAATCCTGTAAATCCTGTCGAAAAGTTTTAATCGCCACACACGCAATCAACCCGAAAATATGAGCAGGTTGGAAACCCCGCTCTACAACTGAAAATGCAAAACCCTCCCTTACTTTCGATTCTGATGCCCGTGTACAACGAGGCAAAAACCATTCATGAAATCATCGCCCGCGTCGAAGCCGTCAATTTGGGCGATGTGCGAAAAGAACTCATCATCGTTGACGACGGTTCCAAAGACGGCACGCGCGAAATTTTGAAAACGCTGGCCGAAACGTCCAAACACAAGATTTATTTTCACGGACAGAACATGGGCAAAGGCGCGGCGTTGCGTACGGCGCTGCATTACGCCGAAGGCGACATAGTTCTGATTCAGGATGCCGATCTGGAATACGATCCGGCGGAATACGTCGAACTCATCAAACCGCTTCTGGAAGGCCGAGCCGACGTGGTTTACGGTTCACGCTTGTCGGGTGGCAAAGTGTCGCGCGCGTTCAATTTCTGGCATTACCTGGGCAACAAGATGCTGACCTTCGTCACCAACATTTTGTACAACGCGATCCTGACCGACATGGAAACCTGCTACAAAGTCTTCCGCGCTGATGTGATCAAAAGCTTCCAGATCAAATCGAACAAGTTCGACTTCGAGCCGGAAATCACCGCCAAGATTCTGAAGCGCAAGTACAAACTTTACGAAATGCCGATTTCCTATTACGGGCGCGA
>CADECP010000063.1:0-20928 GCA_902825875.1 uncultured Acidobacteriota bacterium | reverse complement strand
TTTCGACGAAGGCAAAAAAATCACCTGGCGCGACGGCTTCGCGGCTATCTGGGCGTTGGTGAAGTATCGGTTCGTGGATTGAAGACATTCGCCGCAGATAACCGCTGACAAACGCAGATCAATTCAATTCTCGAAAATCGGCGTCAATCTGCGGCTTTATCAGTTTCGCTTCGGCTTACAGACGCGATTTCGACGAAGGCAAAAAAATCACCTGGCGCGACGGCTTCGCGGCTATCTGGGCGCTGGTGAAGTATCGGTTCGTGGATTGAGTTCAAGGAGACAACAAAATGCTTAAATTTATTTTTGCTGTGTTGGCGCTGGCACTGTTGACGACAACCGTTTCAGCCCAAAAAAACGGTGGCAGAAAAACAATGAAAACTATCCGGCTGCACATTGACGGCTTTCAAAAAAGCAAAAGCGGCGCGGTCTGAATGGCCTGACCGGAATCGGTCAAACAGGCTCTGGAAGAGCTTGCCGCTGTTCGCAAAATTGAAATGCTGCTTGATCGTGACGAATTCCTCGTCACCTTCGATTCAGCCAAAACCACCGAAGCGCGGTTGATTGCCGTCGTCAGAAAATCCGGCTACACCGCGCAAGTGGTCAGCGACCGAAACAAAGCTGTCGAATTGATGGCCAAGCTGGAAAAGCTGCCGACAGGATTTGCTTTGCTCGACGAATCGCTGGCCAAAGCCAAAGCCGAAAATAAACCGTTGGTTTTGGATTTCAGCGCCGAATGGTGTGCGCCGTGTCGAAGAATGGAAAAGACCACGCTGGTGGATCGGCGAGTCGTTGAATTGCTGGAGCAAGTCGTGTTCGTCCGGTTGGACGCTGACAAACATCCTGAAATCGCGCAGCGGCTTGGCGTGGTTGGTTTGCCTGACATTCGTTTTGTCGCGCCTGACGGTCGAATGCTTCGCCAATTGCGCGGGTATCAGGAAGCCGAATCGTTTGCGGCGGCGCTGGAAGAATTGATTCGGCAAACAGCAAACAAATGAATCCGGCAAACTGAATGCGATGGCAGTGAAACTACAATCCGCAATCCGCAATCCGCAATCCGCAAGCGTCGTTGCGCTCATCGCCATCCCTCTCCTTTATTTCTACCCCGTTCTGCTTGGCCAGGTTTTTCTGGCTCCCGGCGATGGCTGGGCGCAGAATTTTCCGCTGCGAGTTTTAGCCGGGCAGATGATTGCCGACGGACAATTGCCGCTGTGGAATCCGTACATCTTCGGCGGAATGCCGTTGGCGGCCAGCGTTTATCCCGGAGCCTTTTATCCGCCGAACTGGTTGTTTGCCATCTTGCCGCCGGTTTGGGGGATGAACATCGTCGTCATCACCACGTACCATCTGGCGCTGGTCGGAGCTTATCTGTACGCGCGGCGAATCGGCATCACGCGGTTGGGCGCATTGCTCGCCGGCGTAGCCTTCGCGTTTGGCGGATTCATGATTAACCACCTCAGCCACACTTCGCGCATCGGCGCGGCGGCGTGGTTGCCGTGGGTGTTGTTGGCGATTGAAAACATCGCACGAAGCGCTTCGTGGCGAACGGCCTGGCGCTGGGCGGCGTTGGGAGCGGCGTTCATCGCGTTGCAATTTGTCGCGGGCGAACCGCAGATGGTCGCTTTCACCGTGTTGGTTTGCGCCCCGTGTACGCTGTTCGCGCTGAAAACTTGCGCGGATCGAGCAGCGCGTTTTCGCAGCGTGGCGGCTCTGGCGGTGATGGTCGTGTGCGGAGTGTTGATGTGTTTGCCGCAGTTGCTGCCTTCGCTGGAACTGCTGGCGCAAAGCGAGCGCAACGACCCCGGCCCGTTGTTTTTCGATTCGTATTCCTTCCCGCCCAAACAACTTCCGTCGCTGATCTTTCCGTATTTTTTCGGCGGAGGCATGTTGCCGCCGTTTCGTTTGCCGAATTGGGGAGACGCTTATCCGGCGCAGATGGCTGGTTATGTTGGTTTGCTGACGTGGTTGTTTGCGTTGATCGGATTGCTCAGTTTTCGCCTGACCGCCAAAGCCGATGAAACTTCCGAAGCAGCGGACGCTCGGCGGCGAATGTGGTTGTGGTTGGGAATCGCCGCCGGAGTGATGATTCTGGCTTTCGGCGGTTATCTGCCGTTCGAGTTGAATCATTTGCTCTACCGCGTGCCGGGTTACAAGGCGTTTCGCGGTTCGTACCGCCACACGTTTGAATTCACTTTTGCGCTGGGCGTTCTGGGCGGATTGGGCGCAACGCGGTTGGCTTTGCTGGCAGACGAATTCAAACGCCGCGCGATGATGCTAGGCACGTTGGCTATGACGTTGATCGTTGCCGTCGTCGCCGTGTTGTACCGCTTTTTCGGCCCTCAACTGGCGAGCACGAATCCGCGCGCAGCGAATGCCGCCGCACTCAGCAACCCGGAGTTCTTGATTCCTATTTGCTGTTTTGTTGTCAGCGTGGCGGCTCTGTGGCTGACTTGCGGATTGATTGACAGATATGCGCCGCCAACGGTGGGACAGGTTCCCAACCTGTCCCACGATCCCAGATGGTGGCGATGGTGGGGCAGGTTGAGAACCTACCCCACACTGAAAGGCGCGCTGTTGATCGGCGTGCTGCTGCTGGACGTGGCGGCTTATGGCCATTTTTTCCAGTGGCGATTGGTGACGGCGAACACGGCGGAACGGTTGGCCGATCCGCCCGCCGTGCAGTTCATCAAATCGCGCGAGCGGGATTTGAACTCATTCCGAGTGATGAGCCATCTGACCATGCCTGGCGATTACACTTTGTTCTGGCCTGAAGACCCGAATTTCGAGGCGGTCAATCAGCCGAACATTTCCTTGATGCGCGGATTGCAGAGCGTCAGCGGCTACGACGTTTTGCGCCCGTTGCGCGTTGGAGAAATCACCGGCACAGCCGGTTCGGTGTTGAACGGTTACGTGCAGGACACGAAGTCCTTCAGCGTGGAAGATCGCGGCTTGGATTTGCTGAACATCAAATATCTGTTGGTCGGTCACGGCGGAGCGACCGGCAAGAAAACCGGTGTTGAATTCGACGGTATGTATTTCGCGCGAACGTATTTCGGCGCGGAGTTGAAACCCGGATCGAAACTGACGACGACTGCCGGAAACACGACGGCGACTGAAATCGCCGTCGTTTCCAACATGGCGAACTCCACGCATTTGCCCGACGGAGCGCCAATTCTGAAACTGCGGCTGCACGCGCGCGATGGCCGCGTGATCGAACGCACGCTGGAAGCCGGGCGCGACACTTCGGAATGGGCTTACGACCGGGCGGACGTGAAAGCCGCCATCAAGCATCAACGCGCGCAAGTGTTTGAAGATTTCGACGCTGGAGAATTCAAATCGCACGGTTATCTTGGGCGACTGAAATTCGACCGCGCCGAAATCGAAAAGATCGAATGGATTTACCTGCGCGAAGACGCTTCGCTGCTGTTGCTGCGCGCGACGTTGTGTGACGCCACAACCGGCAAGTCCGAACCGCTGGCGAATTTTTATTTGCCGTCAGAACGCTGGCACTCGCTTGGCCGCTTCGATCAGGTCGAGGTTTACGAAAATCTGCGCGCGTTGCCGCGCGCGTGGTTCGTCAAGGAAGTTCAAGCCGATGCCGCTGGTGAAATTTACAGAGCCGCCAGAACCGGTCAGCATCATTCTTTGGAAGACAACGGAAGTTTTGATTTTGCCGCGGTGGCTTTGCTTGATCGCCTGGACAAAGAATCGCCGGTTGGCGTCAGAGACGTTTCCACCAAACCCGAAATCAAAAGTTATCAACCCAATCGGTTGGAAATTGAAACTCGCAATCCGGCGCAAAGTTTTCTGGTCTTGAGCGAAGTGTTTTACGACGGCTGGGAAGCGCGTGTTGACGACCAGCCGACCAAAATTTACCGAACGAATTACACCTTGCGCGGCATCGTCGTACCGCCGGGCGAACATCGGGTTGAATTCGTCTATCGCCCGCGCAGTTTCCGGTTGGGAGTAATGGGCTTTGCTGCTGGCTTTCTGGTGTTGCTTATTGGCTGGGCGCGCAGCCTCTTCCGAATTTGAAAAGAAGCGTAACTGCTCAGCCTGGAGCCAAAAACTCGGTACGGAACCCGGAGCGGTAGCGACGGGATGCTTGCAAAGCTCACGCCTCACGAGAAACCGGGGCGCTACCGCTTCCCGTTCCGTACCCGCTGAGCAGTTACAAAGAAGCAACGGAACAGACAGAAATAACGGAATGAACGGAATCAAATTGGTTTGCTCGTTTCCGTTTGTTCCGTAATCCTCTTCAGTTTTCTCGTTATGGCCTTAACTCCAAACTTAGATCGTAAGCCGCGAATTATTGTGGCACTGACATTGGTTCTGTTGCCGCTGGTGTATTTCTTCCCGGCGGTGTTGGGCAAAGTCACATTGGCTCCGGGCGATGGTTGGACGCAGATTCTGGGCATTCGCGTGTTGATCGGGCAGATGCTTGCCAACGGCGAATTGCCGCTGTGGAATCCGTACATCTTTGCCGGAATGCCGCTGCTGGCCAGTATTCAACCGGGCGCGTTGTATCCGCCGACGTGGTTTTTTGCGGTGTTTTCTCCGCAAACGGCGATGAATTTGTTGGTGCTGACGACTTATCACGTGGCGTTGTTCGGCACGTATTTGTTTGCGCGCCGAACGGGAGCTTCGCGCATCGGAGCCGTAATTGCCGCCGTCACGTTCAGCTTGGGCGGATACATGGTCGCGCATCTGGGACACACCAACCGCATCAACGCGGCGGCGTGGTTACCATGGATTTTGCTGGCGATTGAACAATTGCATCTTCATGCGCGCTGGCGTTGGGTGGCGCTCGGAGCAATCTTCATCGCGTTGCAACAATTTGCCGGTGATCCGCAAATGACGGCGTATTCGGCAATGCTGGCCGGAGCCTACACGCTGTTCACACTTTTCTTTCGCACTTTGCCGGAGCGTCGCAAACGGTTCGTCATGTTGTTGTGGGCGCTGGTGGTGTGTGGCGGATTGCTTTCGATGATTCAGGTCATGCCCGCCCGCGAATTGCAAAGATTGGGCGACCGAGCAGGAATTGATTACGACTACTTTTCGCAATTTTCGTTTCCGCCCAGCCAAATTTTCGAACTGTTCTTTCCGTACTATTTCGGCGGAGCCGCGCTGGAACCTTACAGAGTTTCATACTGGGGCAAATGGAATCTGGCGGAAACCTGCGGGTACGTGGGAATGGCGGCGTGGTTGTTGGCGTTGGCGGCCATCTTCGCCAGAAAGTTTATTTCTTCCACGAAGTCACGCGAAGAAAACACGAAGACAGGCTCAATCGGGGAAAAAGAAACGGCGCTGTTCATACGATTTTGGGCAATCTGCGCTGTCGTCGCTTTGTTGCTGGCGTTTGGTTCGTACCTGCCGTTCGGGCTGTACAAACTGATGCACAAAGTTCCGCTCTACAACCTGTTTCGTGCGTCGGGGCGAAACTTCATGGAAATGAACTTTGCGCTGGGAATGCTGGCCGGGTTGGGCGCGACGGCGCTGACGCAGTTTCAGCAAAACATCGCGCGACGAATTCTGCTGAAAAGCACTGCGCTGTTGGCGACAATTGTCGGCGCGGCAGTGATTGTCTACCGATTTTTTGACGAACGCCTGGTGACGGAAACTCCGCTGCCCACAGAAGCCGGGCAATTGACGAATCCTGACCTGTATGTGCCGCTGGTGTTTTTCTGCCTGAGCGTATTCGCCTTGCTGGTGTACGCGCGGCGCTGGCATTCGCTGGCCGGATCGGCACTTGTGCTCGTGTTGTTTCTGGATTTGGCCTCGTGGGGATTTTCGTTTGAATGGCGGCTGATTGACGACAAAACGTACAACGTTGCCGAGCGGCTGGCCGATTCGGAATCGGTCAAATTCATCAAATCGCGCGAATCGGATTTGAACGCATTTCGCACCGTCAGCCATTCCGAAAATCCGTTCAAGCAAAACTCCGATCTGGTGAATTACCCTAACATTTCGATTGCGCGAGGATTGCAGAGCGTCAACGGTTACGACCCGATTCGGCTGGGTCAGATGGCGGAAATTGCCGGGCGCATGACGCTGGACGGATACATCACCGAATCGGAAACGCTTGAATCCGGGCATCAAGGGTTGAACCTGCTCAACGCAAAATACTTGCTGGCCGAACGCGCGGACGTGACGGACAGTTTGCCGAAAATGGTGATCGAAGGCGTCAGTTTCAATGATCCGCCGATCAACCTGATGCTGAAACCGGACAGCATGGCCGTAATTCAAGGAAAAGGTTTTGCCACCGAACTGGCGGTGATTTCGGCGATGGGGAATTCGGATGATTTGCCGGATGGCGCTCCGGTTGTCGGAATCATCTTGCGAACCAAAGACGGGCGAGCGATTGAACGCGAACTGCAAGCCGGGCGAGACACTTCGGAATGGGCGATTGATCGCGCTGATGTGCGCGCGCGTACCAAACACCGCCGCGCGCCGATTGGCGAATCGTGGGATTCCGGCGGATTCCAGGGGCATCGGTTTTTGGCTCGATTGAAATTTGACCGGGCGGAAATTGCCAGCATTGAGTTCAGGTATCTGGCCAATGAAGCCGACATTACCATTGCGCGCGCTTCGTTGTTTGATGCTGAAACGGGCGCTTCGCAACCGTTGGATGCGTTGCCGTTGCCAGCAGATCGTTGGCGGCAAGTGGCACGTTACGGCGCGGTCGGCGTTTACGAAAATCTGAAAGTGTTGCCGCGCGCGTGGTTCACACGACAAGCCGTCGTCGTTCCCAGCGTCGAAGTTCTGAGCACGATCAAAACCGGCAAGCTCAACAACGGTTCGGCGGTGAATCTGCGCGACACTGTGTTGTTGGAAAGCGAATTGTTCGGCAAACGGCAATTGAAAACTCCGCTGGCGAATTTATCAGCCGCTGACATTTCAAACGCTGCCGCCAGCGAAGAAGTAAAAGTGACCAGTTACAAATCGAATCGCATTGAATTGCAGACGAACAATGCCAGCGCCGGTTTTTTGGTTTTGAGCGAGATTTATTTTCGCGGTTGGGAAGCCTGGGTGGATGGGCGGCGCGTTCCGGTCGAGCGCGTAAATTTCACGTTGCGCGGCGTGGAATTATCGCCGGGAAATCATAAAGTCGAATTTGTTTTTCGCGCGCCCAGCTTTCGCAGCGGCGCAATTCTTTCCGCCGTCGGCATGTTGTTGCTGATTGCAGGCGGAATAATCAGTCATCGAAAACGCTCATGAACCATTCCGAATCAACTGAACCCGAAGCCGGGAAATCGCGCTGGCTATCGAGCGGTCTGATGGCCGTAGTGTTGGTGGTTTTGCCGCTGGTGTATTTTCTGCCGGTGTTCATCTGGAACCTGACGCTGGTTCCAGGCGACGGATTGACGCAAAACTTCGGCGTGCGAATCCTGATTGGCCGGATGATTGCCGCTGGCCAGATGCCGCTGTGGAACCCATACATCTTTTCTGGGACGCCGTTGCTGGCCAGCATTTATCCGGGCGCGTTGTATCCGCCGAACTGGGTGTTTGCGCTGTTTTCGCCGACCGTGGCGATGAACATCGTCGTCATCACGACTTACCATCTGGCGTTGATCGGCACTTATCTGTACGCGCGGCGAATCGGCGCCACGCGCATCGGAGCTTTGCTGGCAGGGCTGGCATTCACCTTTGGCGGGTACTTGGTGGTGCATGCCGGACACACGTCGCGCATTGCGGCGGCAGTTTGGTTGCCGTGGATTTTGCTGGCGATTGAGCATCTGTACCTGCGATTCCGCTGGCGCTGGGTGGCGCTGGGGGCCGCATTTATTGCATTGCAGTTGTTCGCCGGTGAGCCGCAGATGAACTTTTACACCGTGCTGGTGTGCGGGGCGTACGGAGCATTTTCGCTGGCGCTCAGACCGGCGCGCGAAACGCGGATGCGCTTTCTGGCCGGAACCGTCGCAATGTCTGTGTTCGGATTGTTGTTTTCGATGATTCAACTGCTGCCCGAACGCGAATTGCTGGCGATGGGCGAACGCGCAGGAATCAGTTACGAATACTTTTCCGGCTACTCCTTTCCGCCGATGAACGTCCTGACGTTCATCTTTCCGTTTTTCTTCGGCGGAGGAATGATCGAACCTTACCGAATTCCATACTGGGGACAATCCACGATTGACGAAGCATGCGGTTATGTCGGATTGCTGACTCTGTTGCTGGCGTTGGCGGCGCTGTTTGGCAGTCGGTACGGAACCGGAAGCGGTAGCGACCGGGCAGGCTACAGCAAAATAATTTGGTTCTGGTTTAGTTTGGCAGTCATTTCGCTGCTGTTGGCCTTCGGCGCGTATTTACCGTTCGGTCTGAATCACATCTTGCATCGGTTGCCAGTGTACAACCTGTTCCGTGCTTCTGGCAGGCACATGTACGAATTCACCTTCAGTCTGGGAATGCTGGCCGGACTGGGCGCGAGTTTGATGGCGCAGCTTGATCGGGAAACGGCGCTTCGCGTTTTCAAAAAAGCAGGCGCAGCTTTTTTGACGCCTGTGGTTGTGACGTTGCTCGTTTATGGATTGGTCAGTCGTTACATCGCAACGACTGCTTACAAAGCCCCGGGCTTCGATTCGCTGGCCAATCTGGAAGTATGGTTGCCGCTCGGACTGGCGCTGCTGAGTCTGGCGACGTTTTGGTTTTATGTGCGAACGCGCACCAACTTTAGCGCGGGATTGCTGGTTCTCGTATTGTTTGCCGACTTGTTCAGTTTCACCGTGAGTTTCAATTTCGGCTGGCGCGATTTTTTGTCGAACGTCGGCGAACGGTTGAACGATTCGCCCGCCGTGCAGTTCATCAAATCGCGCGAACGCGATTTGAACAGTTTTCGCGTCGCCAGTTACGGCGCGCTGCTCGATAAATACAATTACGATCAACTGAATTTACCCAACGTTTCGATTGCGCGCGGATTGCAGAGCGTCAACGGTTACGACGCGCTGCGGTTAACCCGGCACGGAGCCATTTCCGGCGAAATGGGTTCGGATGGCGTGATCGGCGATGTCGCCGTCATCGGCAAAGATCATCAGGGGTTCAATCTGCAAAACGTCAAGTATTTGTTGATTCCGAAAACTAACTCGAACGATCCTGACAAAGTGATGGATTTTGACGGCGTGCGGTTCGGTCGTCAGGAAGTGAGCCAGAATTTTTTGCCCGGCACGCGCATGGAAATTTCCGTTGGCAGCACGGCAGCCACTGAACTGGCGTTGGAAACGTTGATGTCGCACGCCACGCACGTTCCCGATGGAACGCCTGTGCTGAACATCAAACTGCACACCAAAGACGGTCGCGTCATCGAACAGGAACTGCAAGCCGGACGCGACACCGCCGAATGGGCTTACGACAAACCCGAAGTCACCGCCACGATCAAACATCGTCGCCCAAAGGTCGCCGAATTCTTTCCTGCTGATGGATTCGCAGCCAATCGCTTTCTAGCGAGATTGCCGTTCGACCGCGCCGACATTGAACGCATTGAATTGGAATATGCACTGCCTGATGCGACGTTGCTGCTGATTCGCGCTTCGTTGTTCGACGCGCAAACCAAAACCAGCACCCCGCTGGAAGCGATAGATTTTCATTTTGAACGGTGGAAACGGCTGGCCAGCTTCGGCGACGTAACGGTTTACGAAAATCTGCAAGCCCGTCCGCGTGCATGGTTCGTCAACCGGCTGGCCGCCGAATTAAGCAAAGACGTGTTGGCGACGATCAAAACCGGCAAGTTCCCGGATGGCAGCCGATTCAATCCGGCGGACGTGGCGTTGCTGGAAAAAGAAGATTTCGGCAATCGCCCGATCACGCTGCCGGAAATCGGTGATGCCGCGAACGCCACGGTCAACGTCACCCGCTACGAACCGAACCGCATCGAACTGGAAACGCGCAATCCGAACGCAGGCTTTTTGGTACTGAGCGAGATGTATTATCGCGGCTGGGAAGCCTGGCTGGACGGAAAACGCATTCCGGTGGAAAAGGTCAATTACCTGTTGCGCGGCGTCGCGATTCCGGCGGGCGATCATCGCATCGAATTTGTCTATCGCGCGCACAGCTTTCGCAATGGCGCGACGTGGTCGCTGGCCGGTTTTGTGCTGTTGCTGGCTTGTGCAATTGCCGGACGATTTGGCGGCGGAGTTTCCGGCGGCAATCTGTTGGCCAGATTGTCGAAGCCGCTGGTTGTACGTTCATCGCGGTTTTTGACCATCGCGCTGGTTGCGACGTTGATCGTCTATGCCGTCGTGCTGGCAACGCGAGCTTCGTATGCGGTCGGCGGATCGGATTCTTCCGGGTACGCCAACATTGCGCGGTCGTTGTTGCAAGGCCCCATTGCTCAACCTCTGATTGAATTGAACAGGTTCGGGTTGGGGAACGAATACGCAGGGTTTTTCACGCCGCTGGGGTATGTGCCGAAAATGAAAGACGGCGGAATGATCGGCACAATGGTTCCCATTTATCCGGTTGGATTTCCTTTGCACATCGCCGTAGCAACGTTGTTGGTCGGATGGAGTTACGGGCCGTTTCTGATTAGCCCGCTGTTTGGCGCGTTGAGCCTGGGGCTGTTTTATCTATTGGCGAGGGACCTGGGATTGTCCAACACGTTTGCTGTTGCCGGTTGTTTGTTGCTGGCAGTCAATCCGACGTTTCTTTACATGGCGTTGCAACCGATGAGCGATGTTGCCGCGTTGTGTTGGTGTCTGACGGCAATCTGGGCTGCGCTGCAAGCGTGGCAGAATGATCGGTGGGCGTTGGTGGCCGGAGCGGCTTTTGGCATGGCCTTTCTGGTGCGGCCTACAGGCATTTTGTTGTTGGCTCCGCTGGCATTTTGTTTGCCATTGAAACCCAAACCTTTGCTGATGTTTGTTCTGGGCGGGTTGCCGTTGGCCATGGTGTTTGGCGCGTACAACCTGGCGGCGTATGGCCACGCGCTGCATACCGGATATGGCGAATTCAAAATTGGGAATCTGATCAGCCCGACAGGCGGCGGTGATCGGTTATGGTTTTACCTGAACTGGCTGATGCTGACGTTGAGTCCATTGCTATTGTTGGGCTGGCTGGGAGTGGCGGCACTTTTGCAACTCGATCTGCGTATTCGCGCGATGCTGATGGTCTGGTTTGGCGCGTTTTTCGTGTTTTTTGTTTGTTATGACGTGTACGGAGCCTGGTGGTATACGCGGTTTCTGCTGCCGGGGTATCCGGGGCTGTTGCTGGGAGCATTGCTGATGGCGCGTGAATGTCTTGCCCGATTGGCGCAACGCCATCGTGTGATGGGCTGGGTTGCGGCGACCGCGTGTTTGCTGATTTCGCTTGGGTTTGAATTGCACCACAATCGGAAATTCGAGATTTGGCAGTTCGGGCGAGATACACAGGTGCAGGCCGAATCCTGTCGTTGGGTTGATGCTCGACTTCCTGCCAACGCGCTGGTCGTGTCGCAGGAAATGAGCGGTGCGCTCAAGTTTTATACACAGCGCCCCATCATGCGTTGGGATTATGTGACAGCGGAAATGTGGCCGCGTCTGGAATCGCAGGTGCGACAAGCAGGGTATCAATTTTACGCGATGCTGTTGCCGCACGAATTGGACAAGGCTCGTCAGGTCATTCCCGGCCAGTGGACGGAACTTGGCCGGTTGCAGAACATCAGCCTGTGGCAGATTCAGACGACGAACGATTGAGAATCAGCGCGACGGCTTGAGCGGCGATGGCTTCGCCGCGACCGATGGCGTCCAGGCCTTCGTTGGTTTTGGCCTTGATGTTGAGCTGCGACGGATCAATCGCCATCGTTTCCGCCAGTTTCGTTTTCATTGCCGGAATGTGCGGCATCATCTTCGGGCGCTCGGCCAGAATCGTCGCGTCCACATTGGCGATCTTGTAACCGCGCTCAGCCAGCAACCCGCACACATGCCGCAAAAACACCAAACTGTCGGCGTCTTTCCAGCGAGAGTCTTTGTCAGAAAAGTGCGTGCCGATGTCGCCCAAACCCGCCGCGCCCAGCAAAGCATCGGTGATGGCGTGGCTCAAGCTGTCGCCATCCGAATGCCCCAGCAAGCCTGTGTCGAACGGAATTTCTACGCCGCCCAATATCAGCTTGCGGCCTTCAACCAAGCGATGAATGTCGTTGCCAATGCCAATGCGATGTTGTGAGTTCATTTCTTTTGTGGCGGATTCCAGTTGGTCAGCGGGCGCATCATTCCGGGCGAATTCCACTTCACGACAAAATACGTGGCCGGAGTGTCGCCAATGTTGCGAATAGCATGAAGTTGGTTCGACGATTGAAAGATGACGCTGCCCGGACCGGCTTTGCGCCGTTCGCCGTTGACCAGCGATTCGACGGTTCCTTCTTTGACCAGAATCAATTCTTCGTCCACGTGCTTGTGCGGTTCGTGCGGGCTTGCGCCAGGATTCAACGTGGTGATGTGGCATTCCAATTCATCCAACGTCGGCGTTGGATTTTGAAAAACCTGACGCGTGGCTCCGGCTTTGGATGGTTTGGCCACCATCTTTTCCCAATTGAACACGGAAGAAGTCATCATCTGTGGAATCGGTTTTTCCTGCGCGGCGCTGGGGAAGGAATTCGTCAGCTTGACACAACCGAGCGTGATGACAACGGCGAACGCTGCGACCAAACAATCTCTGCGAGTGAAGTTCATAAATGCTCCTTGAGTTGTTCAAACAGTGTTTCCGCCAGAATCAAATCTTCCGGCGTAGTGATTTTGATGTTGTTCGGCGAACCTTCGACAACGGCGACCGGCGCTCCCAATCGTTCGACCAGCAAGGCGTCATCCGTCGTCAACGCCGACGACAATCCAGCGGCACGAGCTTCCTGATTCGCCCGCATCAACAATTCATATCGAAACGCTTGCGGAGTTTGCGCGCGCCATACACGGCGGCGATCAATCGTGCGTTGAATCAATCCGTCTTCTACTTCCTTGATGGTGTCGGTGGCGGGCAGAGCCAGAATCGCCGCGCCGATCTCGGCGGCTTTGGCGATGACGGCACTGATTTGCGCGGACGTGACGAACGGGCGAACGGAGTCGTGAACAGCGACAATTTCCGGCTGGAGTTCGGCGACGGCTTCCAGCGCGTTCAAGATCGAATCGCTGCGTTCGGTTCCGCCGGAAACGTAATAAATCGGTTTGATGACTCGCGCGCCTCGATTGCGAGCGCGAAATTCGTCAAGCTTGTCGGCAGGCAATGCGACGGCGATGGCTCCGATGGCATCGCATTCGACAAAGCGACTGATCGTGTGCGCCAGAATCGGCGCTCTACCAAGCTCTAAAAACTGTTTCGGGATTTGTCCGCCCAGCCGAGAACCGCTGCCAGCGGCGGGGATGATGGCGACGTTCATAAAATCAAAAGGCAAAAGTCAAAAGGCAAAAATCAAAAATGAAAGCGGAGTTCCGGCTACTTTTCATTTTTGACTTTTGCCTTTTGACTTTTGATTTGTTCATTCAAGTTCTGCTCCCGCTTCCTGACCCGGAACGACAGGCGTCGGACGTGATGGGCGGTCGCGGTAATCGCGTTGGTCGTTGCGATGATTTTCCTGACGGGTTTCTTCTACGCGGCCAAAAATCATTTTGCCGGCGGTTGTTTGCAACACGCTGGTGACGGTCATGTCCACATTTTTGCCGATCATCCGCCGAGCGTTGTCTACGACGACCATCGTGCCGTCGTCCAGATACGCCACGCCCTGGTTGTATTCCTTGCCTTCTTTCAACACGAAAACCTTCATGATCTCGCCGGGCAACACGACAGGTTTCAAAGCGTTCGCCAGTTCGTTGATGTTCAGAACTTCGACGCCGCGCAGGTGAGCGACTTTGTTCAGGTTGAAATCGTTGGTGACGATGGGCGCGTTGAGTTGTTTGCCGAGTTCGATCAGTTTCAGGTCAACTTCTTTGACTTGCGGGAAATCGGTTTCGTTGATTTGCACGTCCAGACCTTGGTTTTTCTGTATGCGTTGCAGGATGTCCAAGCCGCGACGGCCTCGATTGCGTTTGGCGGAATCAGACGAATCGGCAATCTGCTGCAATTCGCGCAACACGAATTGCGGAATCAAAATCGTGCCGCCCATAAACCCGGCTTCGGCAATGTCTGCGACTCGGCCATCAATGATGACGCTGGTGTCCAGAATCTTGTAACCGAGTTTGGTTGTCCGGTCGCTGAGAATGCCGCCGAGCGCCGACAGATCAAGGTAATCGCCTTTGGCCGCGCCGACCAGCAAACCGCAGTACGCCATAAACAACGTCAGCGACAGCGTCATAAACGATTTTACCGGCGTGTCCCAAGCTTGCGCCGTAATCAGAAAACCCATCAAAGACGCGCCGAAGATTCCCATAATCGAGCCGATGGCTGCACCGATCAAGGTTTTCAACGAAGCCTGCCGAATACGAAGTTCAAAGAAGATGATGCCTGCCGCCAGCAAAGCTCCCAGAACGGCGGACAGTAACCGCGAGCCTCCGGGCAAGCCCATGTTTTTGCCGACCCATTCCGGAATCGGTTGAATCAACACACCAGCGATGACCAAAATCAACGTGAAGACAGTACGAATCAAAATGATGTCTGACTGCATAAACCATAAATCCTTAAAGTAAGTTATGAGCAGCAATCGCTGACGGCTGGCTTCTGTTGGGCTATTAAGAATATGAATCTTGAAGCTACCGGTCGAAATCGCTGTCGAGTATTGAGTAGGAATTTATCTGACGAGGCGGGATTCTAGCACGGCATATTGAGTGCGTCATGGAAGCCGGGCAGTGACTTGAAGCAATTTTCAAAATTGCCCGGCTTAATCTTTCGGCGCGTAATATCCGGCGCGGGCGCGAGCGGTGAAGCCTTCTTTTTTGATTCGCACCGTCAGTTTGCGAAACGTGCCGTCGCGTTTTTCGTTGGTCGAAAGAAAGCCGAGAATGAATTGCGTGCGAAGCTGTTCGGCCAGACTGGCAAAAGCCTTGTCGAGTTCTTTCAGCGACAGATCGTCAACCTCGTCGCTTTGCGTGCCGGGCGTGGCTTTGGGGCGAAAAACTTCGCCGCCGGTTTCCGTCGCCATTGTTTCCAACGCGCGTTCGCCAGCCAGATCGCGCAGGTTTTGAGACATGCCGAAATTGCCCGTGAACACGGAAAAAACGACAGCGTCGGAAAGTTGCGTTTGTCGCAAAGCATCCAGCAAACCTTTTTGGCTGGTGGTGTCTCCGCCGTCTGAGACGATGACGATCACGCGCCGACCCGGCGCAGCATTCAGATAATTGGCAGCCAGATAAATTGCATCGTACAGCGAAGTCGCGCCTTTCGGTTTTAACTGCTTGGTCGCATTGACCAGCGTCGGAATCCGATTGGTGAAATCCTGGATGATTTCGACATCGGTCGAAACGGCGAACAGCGCCGCGCGGTCTTGCGGGCGAATGACGCGCTCGAAGAATTTGGCCGCCGCACGTTTTTCGAAATTGATCTTTTGCGTGACGCTCAAGCTGGAATCGAACAGCATCACCAGATTTAGCGGCTGTTCCGAATCGCGCGCGAAGTTGGCGATTTCCTGCGGCACGCCGTCTTCCAGAATCTCGAAATCGGCTGCGGTCAGGTTCAGCGAATCGGTCGGAGATTTTTTCGAAATCGAAGTGACGACCGTCACCAAATCGCTATCAATGCGAATGGTGTCTTCCTCATCTTTTTTCTTCGGCGGTTTCTGTGGTGGGTTTTCCGGGACGCGAATTTTCGGTTGCGGCGTGTTGGGCGGCGTCACTTCCGGTTTTGTTTTTTTCGGGTCTTGGCCTTGGCGACCGCTCTGGCTGTGAACGAAAGGGGAGGCAATTATAAGTCCAAGCAACAGCGCGACCAGCGAAACCATTGCCGACAATTTTTGATATTTGATATTTGCCTTTTGCCTTTTGATTTTCATAGTTGAGCTTCGCCAATTTCTGCCAGCCAATCGTTGAACGCTTTCAAGCCGCGTTCGACCTGAATGCGATGCCGATCCGGTTTGCGTTTTGCCTGCTTCCTGATTTCCGGTTCCAGCGCGGGCAACAGCGCGAACGTGGTGTTCGCCGGTTGAAAGTTTTTGGCATCGGCGTTGGCCAGATAAAACGCCAACGAACCGGTTGCCGACAATCGCGGAGGCGCGGAAGTTTCTTTTTCCAACGCCAGGCGCGCGGCATTCATTCCGGCAATCATCCCCGTAGCCATCGCTTCGGTATAACCTTCGATGCCGGAAATCTGTCCGGCAAAAAGAACGTTCGGATGCTGGCGCATTTGCAGGCTTTCTTTCAGCAGTCGCGGCGAGCAAATGTACGTGTTGCGGTGCATCTGCCCGAAGCGAATGAACTCGGCGTTTTCCAATCCGGGAATCAATTGCAGCACACGCTTTTGCTCGCCGTATTTGATGTGGCATTGAAAGCCGACGATGTTGTAGGCGTCGGCCATCAGGTTTTCCAGTCGTAGTTGAACGCAGGCATAAGCTTCGCGGCCTGTGCGCGGATCTGGCAAGCCGACTGGTTTCATGGGGCCAAACCGCAAGGTGTCCACGCCGCGCCGGGCGAGTTCTTCAATCGGCAAACAGCCCTCGAAAAACTTACGCTCGTCTTCCATGCCTTCGTGAGGTTTGACGGTTTCGGCAGTCGAAAGAGCTTCGTAAAACCGCAGGTACTCTTCTTTGTTGAACGGACAATTGACGTAATCATCGCCGCCTTTGCCGTAACGGGCGGCTTTGAAGGCGATTTCGTAATTGATGCTTTCGCCGTCAACAATCGGCGAAATGGCGTCGAAAAAATACAGGTCTTGTTCGCCGGTCAGTTGGCCAATCGCCTGAACCAACGGCGACGAAGCCAGCGGGCCCGCGGCAATTACTGTGATTTCGTCGGGGTTGATGGCGGTCACTTCTTCGCGGCAGAGTTCGATGTTCGGATGTTGGCTGAGCCTTTCGGTGACAAGCGCCGAAAACTTTTCTCGATCAACGGCCAGCGCGCCTCCGGCGGGGACAGCGGCTTCGTGAGCCAATTCAACCAACAGCGAACCACCCGCGCGCAACTCATCTTTCAACAATCGCGGAGCCGAACCGAATTCGTCAGACTTCAACGAATTGCTGCACACCAACTCGGCGAGATTGCCGGTTTGATGCGCTCCGGTCGAAATCGCCGGGCGCATTTCAAACAATCGAACCCGGACGCCGCGTCTTGCCGCTTGCCAGGCGGCTTCGGAACCGGCCAACCCGCCGCCAATCACGTTGATAACTTTTGTTGAGGTCATAAATTTGGGATCAAGTCGGTGCGGCTCATTGCGTAACATCAGTTGGTTAAATTATCGCTTTCGGCGACTCTTTCATCATCGCTTCGATTTCTTGCGGCTCTTTGGGGACGCCTGTGGTTAAAACTTCACAGCCGGTTTCGGTGACGACCACGTCGTCTTCGATGCGGACGCCGATGTTGAAAAATTCTTCCGGCACGTGTTCGGCTCCGGCGGCGATGTACACGCCGGGTTCGACGGTGAACACCATTCCGGGTTCAAGCGTTCGCCAATCATCGTCCAGTTTGTAACGGCCTACGTCGTGAACGTCCATTCCCAGCCAGTGGCCGGTTTTGTGCATAAAGAATTTTTCGTAAGCCTTCGCCGCGACGTTGTCTTTGACGCTGCCGGTCAGCAAGCCTATGTCAATCAACCCCTGAGTCACCACGTCAATGCTGTGCTCGTGCAGCTTCATGAAACTCTCGCCGGGTTTGACCATCTTGATGACTTCTTTGTTGGCGTTCAGCACGACTTCGTAAATGGCCTGTTGAGCTTTGGTGAATTTGCCGTTGGCAGGGAAGGTGCGCGTGATGTCGCCGCTGAACAGGTTGTATTCGGCTCCGGCGTCAATCAGCACCACGTCGCCGTCGCTGATCTGACATTGGTTGGTGTTGTAATGCAGGATCGTCGAATTGAATCCGGCTCCGACAATCGAAGGATAACCGACGCCCGCTGCGCCGCGTTTGCGAAAGACGTATTCGACCACAGCTTCGAGTTCGTATTCGTACATTCCCGGTTTGCAATGCTGCATGGCGGCGACGTGACCTTCGGCGCTGATGGCGGCGGCTCGGCGCAGCGAGTTCAAATCGTCTTCGTTCTTTCTGAGCCGCATTTCGTGAACGATTGTTATCGGGTCAATGATCGTCGTTGGAGCGTAAACACCGCCGCGAACTTTTCCTCGAATGTGTTTGATCGTGCCGAAGACCTTTTGATCGAACTCAGCGTTTTGGCCAAAGCGGTGATACAACGTGTGAACGTTTTGCAGATACTTCGGCAAGATTCGATCAAGTTCGGCAATATCGTAAGCGGCGTCGGCTCCGAAATCGCGGATGGCGCCTTCGACTCCGGCGCGGATTCCAGTCCAGATTTCTTCCTCGCGTTTGCGCGGGCGAACGAACAGCACGTATTTGTGTTCGGGGTGATTCGGAGCCAGCACCGCTACGCAATCGGGTTCGTTCAATCGCGTCAGGTAGTAAAAATCCGTTTCTTGTCGAAATTCAAAATCCGTGTCCTGGTTGCGGCGAACTTCGTGCGCGCTGGGAAAGATGGCGACGCTGTTTGGTTCCATCTTGCCCAGAAACTCGGTCAGTCGAAAAGGCTTCATTCATTGCTCCTGTCGTGATTTAGAATGTGATTGCCTGAAGCTTTGGCAGTATCGCATGGCTTGGCAGAATTTGTCGTTATCGCAGGATTGAAATGATTGCAACGAGTCAACGGCAGGCATTATTCTACTGGCGAGGTGTTTATGGAGCTTATTTTAACTATACCTGATGAAGTCGCGCCGAATTTGAAGAACGGCGGCGTGAAAACACTTTCGCAGCGGGCGTTGGAATTGTTGGCTCTGGACGGATACAGGTCTGGGGAGTTGACGGAGTATCAGGTGAAAGTGATGCTGGGTTTTGATGACCGATTTGAAGTGGATGCCTTTCTGAAAAGACATGGCGCTTATTACGACTTCACGATGGAAGATTTGGATGCGAGCCGAAACGCACTTGAGGAATTGCTGAATCGAGAACGCCGATGATCGTTGTTTCCTATACAACTCCGCTGCGGTATTTGATCGAAATAGAAGCTATCGAAATTCTGCCCAGTCTCTTCGGACAATTGTCATCCCCGAGGCCGCCGCTGCTAATGCTAGGCCGTTTATCTAAAACTTCTTTCCGAGTGCCCGCAAATATCGTTCTGAGAAATTCTTGAACGTGCCCACCAAGCCAACGAGGTAAAAGAATGAGTTCGACAGAATCATTTTTGCCAGAGATTGAAGAAGCCTATCTTGAACTACACACGTGGTTGTCTTCATTGCCAGATCGACCTGACTATCGGCGAAAAAGCATATGGGATGAGATCGGAGAACTTTTGCCAGAGTCTTCTTTGCTCAGTGCTGCAGCCCAATACTATGTTTTTTTTCCGGCGCATTTCTTCAAAGTTGCACACACACTTAGCACTGTAATCGGCTCAGAGATGTTAGCAAGCAGGCTTCGTTTCAACCCCCGTATTTGCTTAGTGGATGTGGGATGCGGTGCAGGGGCAGCTTCAGCGGCCTTCATCAACCAACTGTTAAAATTACGGAAGGAAGGTGCCATTACTCAGCCAGTAGAACTCTATTGCGTTGGCATAGATGTAAATCTAAGGGCAATTGCTCTGTTTAATCAGATGATGCTTCGGATCAAAGCAAGAGCTAGCACACACGGGATTGAACTCAACCACGATTACATTCCCAAGGGAGATTTAGAAGCACTTATTCAACTCAAGGACAAGCTTGATAAAAAAAGGATAGATTGTTGGAAGCAACCGTTTCTTTCCGACGTTTTTATTATGCAAGTGAATGTCGTATCGCCTTTCAGCAAAAGGTTTGCGGAGGTTCGTAGTGAAGTTGAAGAGCTTCAGCGTTTGGGAATAGACCCAAGCACGCTTAGCAATGATCACCAAGCTTTTGGAAGACAAGAAGCTACTGCTTACAAACAGCTTTTGGAGGATGTCGCGATTGATCATTTGCATATCGTTACTGTCGGCACGGATGGTTACGAAACGCGCGTCCAAGAAATGGCTGAGGCTATTAAAGAAAAGTTCAACTCAGCAAAACACAACGTTCGGAAAATCGAACAAGGAAAGCAAACTGTCTACTATCTAAATCCGAAAGGCTCTTATTGGAAAGAACAATGTTTTGTCCAATCCTATCATTCCGAGTTTCAGGTTGATGTGACCACTATATTCAGCGCCCAACTTGAAGACGGAGAATGGGCTGCTGTTATAGATATTGAGAATTTACAACTCGCTTGGGCGCGAGCACGCCACCACCTTCTCGATGAATCTCTGGCCGATGAGGTGGAAATTCGGTTATTCGAGGCCAACTTTGATGAGAGCCTTGAGAAGCTTCGACAGCAACTTATCGCCTATGCCGCTGAAGTCATTCAACCATCCGACCGGCTTTATTATCGGCTTCCCAAAGCGCCAGATAAGACTAGGCCTCGTGGCTTATCAAGAATTGAAGAAGAGATTCTTTCAACTGCATTGATTCAAAAGCTTGGCGCTAGGCTGTCGAACATGACTCGCACTAGCTTTGCAAATAAATTTTCTCATTCTCGCAATGGTGGAGAAACCGAGTACTTATACGAGAATTGGTTTAAGGCTTACACCCTGTTTATAAATACTGCGTGTGCCGCCGCTCGTGTGCCTAGCAGTCATTTGGTTATTCGGCTGGACATCAAGTCTTTCTACACTCGCATCATCCGTGATCAGCTTAGAGAAATTGCTGCCGAGCAACTGACCAAAAGCAAACGAGTCGAATGGTTAATCCGTTTGATTCTTTCTGAAAATATTGACGAGCACGAGGCAGGTCTGGGAGTTGTTCAAGGCAACCTCAGTTCAGGTTTCTTTGCCAATCTGTACTTGCTGGATTTGGATGGCTTTGTTGCACGAATCCTGAGTTGCCCTTTCAGCATTGACGAATCAGTCAAT
>CADECP010000062.1 GCA_902825875.1 uncultured Acidobacteriota bacterium | reverse complement strand
GCAAATGCCTCATGGGGAGGCCGAGCGGCCTCCCTTTATTTGTCCAAACTCGTGACCAATAGAGCCAGCAAAAAAGAAAATCTTGGGTGAAAAAAAGTTACCCCCCCCCCCCCCAATCACCATACCGAGTAGTCGCTGGAGTTTGATAATCAACTCATTCTTTGCTCGATAAACCGATTCCGTCTTGATTTTCATCTTCTGAGCAATGTCGGCTGAGGTCAGCCCGTCTTCGTGTAATAGAGCAAGCAACTGCCGCTCTCGCTTGGTCAGCCGTTTCGTCGCTTTATCCAGCAATTTCATCTTTTCCATCTCCCAAATTTCGTCATCCTGAGTAGGAGCTTGAGGAGAAAAATCGGGTGACAATTCGTCCAAAGCCATCTGTCGGCGTTCGCGTCGTAGAAACCGGCTGACGTAATGAGTGGCCAATGTTTGCAGCCAAGTGTGAAACGACGAACGTTGTTCGAACGAACGCAGGCGATGGCAGTCGTCTTCCAGCAAAAGCAGGATTAATCGCTGGCTGAATCGAGCAATGTCTTCGTCTGTCGGGTAATGCTGGCAATGAAGGCAAGCAGTTCGAACTACACTATCAAGCAATGGCAAGGCTTGTTGAAACAGGCTATTCGGATACAGCTTCAGCGATTCAGAATCGGTTTTAGGAGACATAAAACTCCTCGCTTAATGACCGCGCAAGGGAATAGGTTGAGACGAGTGATAAGGCGAACGGATGGTAAGCCTGTGGGGCTGGGCGGTCAAGGTCAGCGCACTTTGGCGCAGATCATCTTGTCAGTCATGGCTTTGGTCGTTATAGTTCGCGCGTCCAAATTTCAATCCGAAATTTACCAACTAATCGGTCGGCATCCGCCCGGTCGAACTATCAATCAAGCCGTATTTCCATCAAGAGAGGACTAACGTTATGGCTGACAATCGTGGTGTGGCTTACATCAAACCCGGAGTAGTAGAAGTTCAAAGCATTGATTTTCCCAAGCTTGCGCTGGGCAAACGCAAATGCAATCACGGCGTCATTCTGAAAGTTGTTTCAACCAACATTTGCGGCAGCGACCAGCACATGGTTCGCGGACGAACGACTGCGCCGGAAGGATTGATCCTCGGTCACGAAATCACGGGCGAAGTCATCGAAGCCGGACGCGACGTGGAATTTATCAGAGTCGGCGACTTGGTTTCGGTTCCGTTCAATATCGCTTGCGGACGTTGCCGCAATTGCAAAGCAGGACTGACCGGCGTTTGTCTGAGCGTCAATCCGGCGCGTCCTGGAGCCGCTTACGGTTACGTGGACATGGGCGGATGGATCGGCGGACAAGCCGAGTATGTGATGGTTCCGTATGCTGATTTCAATCTGTTGAAGTTTCCAGACAAAGATCAGGCGATGGCGAAGATCAAAGACCTGACCTGCCTGTCTGACATTTTACCGACGGGGTATCACGGCGCAGTCACCGCCGGAGTCGGTCCCGGCTCGATTGTTTACGTTGCCGGAGGCGGACCGGTTGGATTGGCTTGCGCGGCTTCGGCGCAATTGCTCGGAGCGGCTTGCGTCATCGTCGGCGATTTGATTCCCGAACGACTGAGACAAGCTCGCAAGTTCGGCTGCGAAACCGTAGACGTGTCGAACAAAAACGCCAGCGTCGCCGAACAGATCGAACAGATTATTGGCCTCCCGGAAGTGGATTGCGCGGTTGATTGCGTAGGCTTTGAAGCTCGCGGGCACGGAGCAGGCGCGGGAACGGAAGCTCCGGCAACAGTGTTGAATTCGTTGATGGAAGTCACGCGCGCAGGCGGCGGCATTGGCATTCCGGGTTTGTACGTGACAGGCGATCCGGGCGGCATTGATGACGACGCGAAGATCGGCAAATTGGGCATTCGGATTGGTTTGGGATGGGCGAAATCGCATCACTTCATGACTGGCCAGTGTCCTGTCATGAAATACCATCGCCAGTTGATGCAGGCGATTTTGTACGGAAAGATCAACGTCGCCAAAGCGGTCAACGTCCAAGTCATCTCGCTGGACGATGCCCCGAAAGGCTACAAGGATTTCGACAAAGGCGCGGCCAAGAAATTCGTCATTGATCCCCATCGCGTCATTGCGGCGTAAACTGTAGGGCAACCTGCCGAGGTTGCCCTGCGTTTTTGGAAGACGTCTTTAGAACTATCAGAGCAACCTGGGCAGGTTGCTCTACATTTCCGAAGGAGCATTTATTCAGTAATGAGCAGTTCATTTTCAGGTCAGGTTGCAGTTATCACTGGCGGAGCATCAGGCATTGGATTGGCCATCGCCAAAAAACTTCATAGCGAAGGCGCAACCGTCGCCCTGCTGGATTTGAGTGCGGAAACCGCCGAAGCTGCGACGAAAGAAGTCGGCGCGAATGCCGTCGCGTATGCAGTCAACGTCACAGATGAAGCTCAGGTCAAAACCGTCATTGACGAAATTGGCAATCGCTTCGGTCGCGTGGACATATTGGTCAACAGCGCCGGGGTTACAGGCAAAACCAGCATCAAAACTCATGAAGTTGATCTGGCGGATTTCCGTTTTGTGTTTGAGGTCAACGTCGTGGGATCGTTTTTGACTTCGCGCGCCGTTTTGCCTTGGATGCTAAAAAACAATTATGGTCGCATCCTGCACATCGCTTCGGTGTCCGGCAAAGAAGGCAACGCCGGAATGCTGGCTTATTCGTCGTCGAAAGCCGCTGTCATCGGAATGGCTAAAGTTCAGGGCAAGGAATACGCCGAAACCGGAATCACCGTGAACGCGCTGGCTCCGGCGGTGATTCGCACGCCGATGGTCGCGGCTCTGCCCGCGCAGCAGGTTCAATACATGACCGACAAGATTCCGATGAAACGTTGCGGCGAACTGGAAGAAATCGCTCACTTGGCCACGTTCATCGTTTCGCCGGGAACCAGCTTCACGACTGGCTTCACCTTTGATATGACTGGCGGACGCGCGACGTATTGAGAGGGCTAATGGCTGGGATCAAAAAGCTTTTCGCTGATGCCGCCAAACTGCTGTATCTGGGCGTAGGAATCAGCGATCCGGGAACCATTCCTCGCAAAGTGGATTTGTGGAAGATTGCCGCCGGGACGAATTGGCGTTGTTTCAATCTGACGGCCAGTAATCTTCATCACAAAGGCAAAGAGGCGGTTCGATTGGAAGCCAGCGGCGGCAATGCTTCCAGTTCTGGCAATTCTAAAAGCCTGGCTTTGTTTGAAGCCGTCGAATTGCCGGTTGCCAAATTTGATCTGAGCATCGCCGCCATCAATCAAACTGCCGGTTTGGTAATTCGAGCGACAGACCAAACTCAATGCGAAGTGGTTTCATTCGACGTTGTCGCCAACGCTTCGTCGCCGAAACTGACTATTCGTTACGGTTCGAGTTCTGTCGAAGTCGCACTGCCTTCGCATTTGGTTGACGAATGGATCAACGTCCGAGTCGTAGTGGATGCGCTGTTCACGGCTGTCTTTATCAACGGAAAAAACATGCCTGACCTGAAAGTTCCCAGCGACGCGAACACCGGCACGGGCAATTTCATAGGCTTGTGGGCTTCAGGCAATTCCCCCGCGCTGGTGGCCGATTTGAAATACATTCAAACCAGGAAACGAGACTTCGAATGAGCAACCGGCTAAAAGACAAAGTTGCAATTATCACCGGCGGAGGCGCTGGCATTGGCCAGGCTACCGCCATTTTGTTTGCCGAAGAAGGCGCGAAAGTCGTCATCGGCGACATTGACCAAACCGGCGGCGAAGCGACGGCGGCGGAAATCAAAGCTGCTGGCGGCCACGCGATTTTCGTTTACGCGGACATTTCCAAAGAAGCCGACGCGCAAAAACTGACCGACGAAGCTCTGCGCGCGTTTGGCCGTGTAGACATTTTGGTCAACAACGCCGCAGCGTTTGTTCTGAAGGGATTGGAAGCGACGGTCGAAGATTGGCAGCGCAGTCTGGGTGTCAACGTCATTGGCACAGCTTTGGTCAGCCGTTACGCCAGTGAAGCGATGAAGAAGAACGGCGCCAATTCCGGAGGCTCTATCGTCAATCTGGGTTCGATGTCCAGCTTCATCGCGCAGCCGCATTTTGTCAGCTACAGCGCAACGAAAGCGGCGATCATTCAGATGACGAAAAACATGGCTATGGATTTGGCCGAGTTCGGCATTCGCGTCAACGCCGTCTGTCCGGGAACGATCATCACGCAAGCTTCGGAAAAACATTGCGCGCAAGCAGGCATCACGATGGACGAATTCAAAGCCATCGAAGGCGCAAAGCATTTGCTGAACCGTCCGGGCGTTCCGCGCGAAGTCGCGTTGCCGATTCTGTTCCTGGCTTCGGACGAAGCGTCGTTTATCACCGGAACGCATTTGATGGTGGACGGCGGATACACGGCTCAGTGAAATCAAAAGGCAAAATCAAAGTAGCTGCTTGCCCCTCTTCGTCGCGTTAGCGACGGCTGACTTTAGCCCGGCGTTTCAACGCCGGGTAAGAGCGAGAGGGGCTTTGCGTCACGTTAGTGACGCTTGAATTCAGTCGTCGCTGACGCGACGCAAAGCCAAATATCGCTTTCACCGTGGGTTGAAACCCACGGCTAAATTCAATCGCCGCTAGCGTGGCGGAAAGACGGAGCAGCTACAAGGTAAAAATCAAAAATAGCCTGTGGAGTGATCCGTTTATGACGACTCGATTCTGGTTGAAGCTGTTCATTGTCTTCGTCGCTGTCAGCGGTTTGTTTGCGTTACGTTCTTCTTCGGCTCAAAGCGCCAAAGTGGATTTTGCCCGCGACATTCAGCCGATCTTTCGCGCACACTGCCAAACCTGCCACGGCGAGCAAGCTGCCAAAGGCCAACTCCGACTCGACAACAAAGCCTCCGCGATGAAGGGCGGCATTTCTGGCGCAGTCATTGTTCCCGGCGATGCGCGCAACAGCCGTTTGCTGCATCGAGTTCGCGGCGAAGGCGGCGAAAAGCGTATGCCGCTTGGCGGCGAATCACTCAGACTTGAACAGATCGAACTTCTTCGACTTTGGATCGAAGAGGGAGCGAACTGGCCGGAAAACGAATCTGTAATCCGCAATTCCCAATCCGCAATCCCCAAGCATTGGGCTTTCACCGCTCCCATCAAACCCATAACTCCCAAAGTATCTCAAACAGTTTGGGTAAAAAATCCGATTGATGCTTTCGTTTTAGCTCGGCTCGAAAAAGAAAAGCTGACGCCTTCACCAGAAGCCGACCGCGCGACTTTGCTGCGCCGCCTGAGCCTTGACCTGATCGGTTTGCCGCCGACGATTGCCGAAGTTGACGCTTTTCTGGCCGACAAATCCCCGAACGCTTACGAAAAACAGGTGGATCGGTTGTTGAATTCGCCGCATTACGGCGAACGCTGGGGACGGTTGTGGTTGGACGCTGCGCGGTACGCTGATTCGGATGGTTACGAAAAAGACAAATCTCGTTCGGTCTGGTTTTACCGCGACTGGGTTATCAACGCTCTGAACGCCGACAAGCCTTACGATCAATTCATCATCGAACAGATTGCAGGAGACCTGTTGCCAAACCCGACGCAGGATCAGCTTGTGGCCACAGGCTTTTTGCGGAACTCAATGATTAACCAGGAAGGTGGCGTTGATCCCGAACAGTTCCGAATGGAAGCGATGTTCGACCGAATGGACGCTGTCGGCAAATCAGTTCTGGGCCTGACGATTCAATGCGCGCAATGCCACAACCACAAATTCGACCCGATAAAACAGGAAGACTATTACCGAATGTTTGCCTTCCTAAATAACTCGCACGAGTCGAACGTCGCCGTTTACACGCCCGCCGAGCAAATGAAGCGCGCCGAGGTTTTTCGCCGAGTGCGCGAGCTTGAAACCGAGTTGCAACATCATTCGCCAGACTGGCAACAGCGTTTGAGCGCGTGGGAAGCTTCGATCAAAAACAACCAGCCTACGTGGACGATCTTTCAGCCTGAAGTGGATGAAATCTCAACTGGTGGCCAACGTTATTTGCCTCAACCTGACAAATCGTTTTTGTCCGATGGTTACGCGCCGGTTCAGCACAGAGTGAAGATGACGCTGAAAACCGACGTGCAGAACATCACCGCTTTCAGGCTGGAGCTGATGAACGATCCGAACTTGCCGCGCAACGGCCCCGGACGTTCGATCACGGGTTCGTGTGCAATCACCGAATTTGAAGCCACCGCCGCACCCGCCAATGACCCAAAGAAAATCACCAAACTGAAATTTGCCAAAGCCACGGCTGACGTTTCTGTGCCCGAACGCGACCTGGAAGCGATCTTCGACGATCAAAGCGGCAGGCATCGCACCGTCGGCCCGGTTGAATTTGCGATTGACGGAAAGAACGAAACCGCCTGGACGATTGATGCCGGGCCGGCGCTACGCAATCAACCGCGCAAAGCCGTCTTCACGTTGGACAAGCCGATTACGATGACGGGCGATATTCTGTTGACCTTCAACATCAGCCAAAACCACGGCGGTTGGAACAACAACGACAACCAACAGAATCAACCCGGACGCATGCGGTTGTCGTACACGACCGCGCCAAACGCTGTCGCGGATCCGCTGCCAGCCGCCGTTCGGGAAATTCTTTCAACCCCGCAAAACGAACGCACTGAAGCCCAAACAGCGGCAGTGTTCAGTTACTGGCGAACGACTGTCGGCGATTGGCGCGAATCCAACGCCGAAATCGTTCGGCTGCTGGCAGAGCACCCTGAAGGTTCGACTCAACTGGTGTTGAACGAACGCGCCGAATTGCGCGAAAGCCATTTGTTGAAACGCGGAGACTTTCTGCGTCCGGACAAAACCGTCACGCCCGGAGTTCCGGCGTTTCTGCATCCGCTACCCGAAAACGCCAAGCCAGACCGCCTGACGTTTGCTCGTTGGTTGGTTGATCGCAATTCGCCAACAACCGCGCGCAGCATCGTCAATCGTTTGTGGCAGGCTTATTTTGGAATCGGCTTGCTGGAAACTTCAGAAGATTTCGGCTCGCAAAGCCCCGCGCCTTCGCATCGTGAGTTGTTGGATTGGCTGGCAGTCGAACTAATGGGTTCACAGTTCACAGTTCGCAGTTCGCAGCTACAAACTGCGAACCGTGAACCGCGAACTGAGAACTGGAGCCTGAAACACATTCACCGTTTGATCGTCACATCGGCAACGTACAAACAAAGCTCCGCAATCAATTCGCAACCGAACAATCCAAAATCCAAAATCCAAAGCCCAAAATCCGAAGACCCGTACAATCGCCTGCTCGCGCGCGGCGCGCGCTTTCGCGTAGACGCCGAACTTGTCAGAGACATTGCGCTTTCCGTCAGCGGATTGTTGAATCCGAAAATCGGCGGAGCCAGCGCTTATCCACCAGCGCCGAGCTTTTTGTTTGATCGTCCGTTCAGTTACGGCCCGAAAGTTTGGAAAGAAGAGAAAGGCGAAAATCGTTATCGCAGAGCCATGTACACATTCCGTTACCGCTCGGTTCCGTACCCGATGCTGCAAAGTTTTGACGCGCCCACCGGAGACATTTCCTGTGTTCGGCGCACGCGGTCAAATTCTCCGCTGCAAGCATTGACGACGCTCAACGAAACTTTGTTTGTCGAAGCCGCTCGCGCTTTGGCGTTGAAAGTCGTCAGCGAAGGCGGCGCGACCGATCGTCAGCGAGCGGTTTACGGATTTCGTCGTGTGCTATCCCGGCAACCGTCCGAAACTGAGTTAAGCGAATTGCTTGGCTTGTTCAATCGTCAGCGTGAAAGATTTTTGGCTGGCGAATTGAACGCCTGGAATCTGGCGACGAACGATCCTGACAAAGCTTTCGCCTTGCCCAAAAACGTGCGGATGGAAGAACTGGCCGCGTGGACTGCCATCGCGCGAGTGCTGTTAAACCTGGACGAAACCATCACGAAGGAGTGACCGATGGAACGACGAACGTTTTTGCAAAATTCGCTGGCCGCTTTGCCAGCTTTGAATCTGTTCAATCAAACCGGGTCAAAGGTTCGGTTGATTACTCGCGGCGACGATCTGGGCTGCACGCGCAGCCTGAACCGAGCCACGCTGGAATGCTTCAAAAAAGGAATTCTGAAAAACGTCTCGGTGCTGGCCGCGACTCCTTTTGTCGAAGAAGCCGCCAAGATGATGGCGAAGGAAAAAGGCATTTGTTTCGGGCTGCACTGCGATCTGACTTCGGAATGGGACAACGTCAAATGGGGATCGGTGGCTCCGCGCGAAAAAGTTCCGTCGCTGCTGGATGGCAAAGGCTATTTTTACCAAACCAACGACGGCGTCAGAGCCAACGCCAAAGCCGATGAAGCCTTTGTCGAATTGCAGGCGCAACTCGACAAAGCGCGCAAACTCGGATTCGACATTCGCTACGCCGACACGCACATGGGAACCATCGGTGTCGTTCCTGGCTTGCCGGAAAAGTTCGGCGAATGGTGTCGCAAGAATCGCCTGATTGACACGCGAAGAATCGGCGGGCGATTGAACTTGCCGCGTACCAGCCCAGTAGATCGCAAACATCCCGGCGATTATGTTGCCGATGTAATCAACGCGCTGAAAGTCGCAACCGACGGCGAATACCTGATCGTCGGCCATCTTGCTTTCAACGACGCAGAGATTCGCAATCTTGGCCATCCGGGTTATCCCGGTGAAGCCGTCGCGCACAATTTGAATTGGGAGCGGCTGGCGTATGTTGATCCGCGCATGGTCAAATTCGTGCGCGAATCCGGCGTGCAGCCGATTCGTTACGACGAAACCGAAGCCGGGCGTGAGCAGGTGAAAGAGTTCCTGAACTGAGCAAAGAAAAACTTGATGCAGTTTGGCGCCAAGAGTAATTGGCAAAAACAACTTCACAATGCCGCGCTGGATCAAGACCAGATCGAAGCCCAAAAGGAGCGTGACAGAGAAGAGCAGGCGCGTAGAGAGCGGGAAAGACTAAATGAAAGACTGAGCGAACAGGGGATGCCGACCAGACAAGAGCCGTATAGCAGACCTAAAACAAGCCCCAGCGGAACTTCCGTTGTTTATGTCTATGAAGTAAAAATCAAGAACATTGGAGAGAAGGATATTCGCAAGCTCGCCTGGGATTATGTTTTCTCTGATCCAGCCACTGAACGAGAGTTGGGGCGTCGTCGGTTCGTCAGTGAAATAAAGATTGGTCCAGGCAAAACCAAAAATGTGACCATGCGCACTTCGACTTCTCCGACCGGCACAGTTGATGCAGCCAGGGCGGGCAAAAAGTCGCAGAACTTATATTCGGAAAGCGTGATTGTACAAAGCATAGACTATGCCGACGGTTCTGTATGGAAAGCAGCTTCGAATTAGACAAGCCGTCAGGCAAAAATCCTGCGAACTCAAAATACTTTCAACCCTTCGGTTGAAGCCTTCGAGTAAATCGAATCCATCGCTTCTGAGAAGGCTTCTTCGCCTCGCCAGAACGGGAAATTCCCCAGTCGAGTAATCAACGCAGCATTGACCGGCGGAATGCGGACTTCGCCAAAAATGTTTTCGGGGAAAACGCCGCCTTGCCAAAAACTGTTGGCTTCGGCGGTCAATGGCTCTGGCGGCAATGCGGTTTCTGCGACGGATTCATCTGCAGCTTCGGTTGCGCTTCTGGTGAATTTGCCCAGCGCGGCGATTAACTCTTCGCGCTCCAGACCGCGCAGTTTGAACAGCAAAAATGGGTCGCGGTCGAATTCTTCGGCCAGCAAAAAATACACCGCCGCGATGTGTTTGCACGGATTCGACCAATCGGGACAGGAACAATCCGTTTCTAAATCGCGCAGCTTTTCAGGGAACAGCGACAGGCTGTTGGATTGAAAAACCTGTTCGATTTCCTGCGGCATTTCTCCGGCCATCAGCTTCGCGGCAAAGATTGCCTGGCTGCCCAGTGCCGAAGTTATCTTGCCCCAATTCGACGCATCCAGTTCTTTCAACTTGATCGTAATTTTGTACGGATCGTTGAACGAACCTTGCACTCTGGATTTGACCTGGCCTTTGGTGATGTCAATCGAAAGCACCTGACCGCTGCGCGCGTAAGACTTTCCGCGATTCAGCCGCTCGCCAATGTTGAAACTTTCCAGCGTGCCGATCCAACGTTTTGCCCACCACGTTTCGCCGAATGCGCCACGCTTCGATTGAGCCTTGATGCCGCCTGTCGCTTTGATCTTCTTTCGATAACTGTAATAACCGTATCTATAACCATCGTCGTCGTAACGTCCGTATCTGCCCATCGGAATCTCCTTGGTTGAGCTATTCGCCGATTGCGTCAGCGCGCAACGCGAACAGGTTTTTCAATTCTTTTGTCGAAAGTTCTGTCAACCAGCCTTCGCCTGTGCCAACAATGCTGGAAGCGATTTCGCTTTTGCGTTCAATCATTTCGTCAATCTTTTCTTCCAGAGTTCCAGCGCACAGGAATTTATGAACCTGCACATTGCGCTGCTGGCCAATGCGGAAAGCGCGGTCTGTAGCCTGATTTTCCACCGCCGGATTCCACCAACGATCAAAGTGAAAAACGTGATTGGCCGCCGTCAGATTCAATCCGGTTCCTCCGGCTTTCAGCGACAGAATGAACACGGGCGGCGAACCCGGCGTGTTTTTCTGGAAGCGTTCAACCATTCGGACGCGGTTTTTCTGTGTAACGCCGCCATGCAGAAACAGGACTTCGTGACCAAAATTTTCCTGCAAATGCCGCTGGATGATTCCGCCCATTTCGGTGAACTGCGTGAAGATCAGCGCGCGTTCGTTTGAAGCCAGCACCTCTTCCAGCATTTCAGTCAACCGTGCCAGCTTGCCCGAACGTCCGGGAATCGCCGAGTTATCGCCCAGAAATTGCGCCGGGTGATTGCAGACCTGTTTCAATTTCATGAGCGTCGCCAGCACCAATCCTTTGCGCTGAATGCCGTCGCTACTTTCCAGAGCCTTGCCTGCGTCTTCGGCGACGGCTGCGTACAGCGAAGCCTGTTCTTTGGTCAGCGTGCAGAACGTTTTCATCTCCATCTTTTCCGGCAAATCGCTGATGATCGTTTTGTCGGTTTTCAACCGGCGCAAAATGAATGGCGAAGTCAGTCGTTTCAATTGAGCCGTCGCCTGTTCGTCGCGCTGAGTCTGAATCGGCATAAAGAAGTTTCGTTTGAATTCGGCCTGCGTTCCCAGAAAGCCCGGATTCAGGAATTCCATAACCGACCACAAATCGCCTACGTTGTTTTCCACCGGAGTTCCAGTCAACGCTGCACGGTATTCGGACTTCAACGAACGCGCGGCTTTGGATTGTTTGGTTTCGGCGTTTTTGATGTTCTGGGCTTCATCCAGAATGATGCCTTGCCAGTCCATACCTTCCAGAATGGCCTGATCGCGGTGCAACAATGAATAACTGGAAATGACGATGGCGTGTTTGGCGGCTTCTTTTTTGAATGCTGCGCCTTTGGCTCGCGTCAATCCGTGATGAATCATCACCGGCAGATCGGGCGTGAACCGCGCAGCTTCTTTTTGCCAGTTGCCCATCACAGACATCGGACACACCAGCAACACTGGCCGCCGAGTTTTCTTGTCGCCGGATTGCCAGTCGCGCTGAATTTTGGTCAGAGTCTGAATGGTTTTGCCCAATCCCATGTCGTCGGCCAGACAGGCCCCAAACCCAATGTCGGTCAGGAAAGACAACCACGACGAACCGCGCGTTTGATAAGGTCGCAACGTGCCGTTGAAATTTTTCGCCGGTTCCAATTCCTGAAAAGCTTTACGCCCGTCCAATTGCGCCAGCAAATCGCCGATCCAGCCGTCGGCGTTGACGCCTTCAAACGCGATACCTTTGACAGATTTGCCTTTGCCGCCGACTCCCAACGACATGTGAACCAATTCGCGGACGCTGGCTTTGCCTGTAGCTTTCTTTTTCCAGAACTCGATGGCGGTTTGAATTTCTTCGGCGGACAACTGAACCCACTGGCCGCGAATTCTGACCAGCGGTTCTTTCAACTTGGCCAGCGCTTCCAGTTCTTTCAGCGACAGAGTTTCATCGCCCAGCGCGACTTCGTAATCGAACTTGATTATTTCGCTCAGTGACAACCCGCCGCCGCCCTGCAATTTCGGACTTTTGACATTGGCGCGGGCGCTCAATCGCAGCTTGGTTCCTTTGCGAGTCCACCACGCCGGAAGCATGACGTTGAAGCCGGACTGTTCCAGCAACCATGCCTTTTCCTGCAGAAACTCGAACGCCGCGGTCGAATCCAGGTCGTAACCGGCGGGCGCGGATGATTTCAAACTTTGTTCGATGTGCGGGCTGATGCTGGCCGCTTGTCCCAATGAAGACAGCAGGAATTCGCGCGCGTTGAAGTTGGGACGTTTCAACACGGCGGCCTGCTTTGCTTTGGCGTTCCAGGCGTCGGCGACCGGAATCAACAAGCTGGGATCGTCTGCGGCTTGCAGCAAATATCGGACGTGCCATTGATTGCTGGACGCAGAGACGGAGCGACGGGCAGACGGGGCGAGTTCTGTTTTCGGTTCGATAGGTTCTTCCAAGCGAAAGCACAGACGGAACGGGCTGGAAGTCGTCACCTCAACAGAGCGTCGCCAGTCGCGCGTTTGCGCGGCGAATTGCAAAAGCTCGGTTTCTTTTCCGGTCAATTCGCTGTTCATCGTCCGCAGCGCGTTCAGCCATTGATCGTGCAACGAATTGAAACTTCGTTTTTTGGTTGGCTGGTTTTCGCGGTCAACGCGCGCCAGAAAATCCACGATCAATCCAACAAAGTCAGCTAACAGTCCAGCGGCGGCATTGTCTGGCGGAGTGGTCACATCGGCGGCAGACATTGCGCGGCAAACGTGCGGCATCACTCGCGCGAGCTTGGCTGCTCGTTCAGCGTCCGGCCCAACGAATACTGGCAACCAACGTGCGTGATGTTTGTCGTCTTCTTTGACGACGGCGGGTAACAACTGTTGCCGAACGGTCATGGCTCCGGCAAAGCGCATGGCCATCGCCCAATACGCCAAATCCAAACCGACGACGACCCCAGGCGAAAGCAGAGATTTGTCAGCGCACAGGCTCAGCAATTCAATCGCTTCGACAGTGGCCAACGGCAAAGCTGTCACCGTCCACGCAGCCAACACCGGCAGCGATTTGGATTCGGGCGGATCGGCAATCAACACGCTGGAAGCCACCGGCTGGCCATCCACCGTCGGCAACCAGAGGGAGACTTTTTCAAATTCGCTTTTTTCGATTTTGATGCCGGACAGAAATTCCGAAAGGGCAGTCAATAAACCGTCTGAGCCTGCGTCGTAAATCAGGCGGACAGCTTTATCGCTTTTCTTTTTGGAGGCGCGTTTGGCTGTGGGTGGTTCTGTATGCACTGTTTCGCCCCACAGCAGCAGGTGTTTTTCCTGAAACCCTGCGTGAAGAATAATCATTCCGTTTTGATCTCCGCATCGAGTAGGTTGGTATTACTTCAACGCTGAGTGTACGAAATGGATTGGTGAGTTCACAAGATGCGCGGGTCTATTTGAATTGTCAGGCTGCGGGAACGTAGGTACGAAATAGCAGAAACCGATTAGCCAATCGGAACGTTGAGTAGTTGACCACACGTGATCAAGAACTCTCTTGCACATCTTTCAACAAATTCAGAGGTAGTTTTCAATGTCTGCGAAATTTCGCTTCCTGTTGAGTGGAATCTGTTTGGTTTTGGGAATTGGTGGCGCATTGGCGCAGGAACAGGCTGTCGTTCCGTTGCGTGCAAAAGCCAAAAAAGAACAGATCATCGAGCGGTTAAACGCGACGATCCCAAAGTTGCTGGAAGAAGGAAAAGTGCCTGGGCTTTCCATCGCGCTCATTCAAAAAGGCGAACTGGTCTGGCACAAAGGCTTTGGCGTCAAGAATGCTCAGACAAAAGAGCCGGTTGCCGACAACACAGTGTTTGAAGCTGCCAGTTTGAGCAAACCAGTGTTCGCTTATGCCGTGTTGAAACTGGTGGACGAAGGCAAACTTGATCTTGACGCGCCGCTGACAAAATACCTGCCCGGCAATTACGACGTTGGCGAAGATGTGCGAATCAATCAAATCACGGCTCGCCACGTGCTCAGCCATCGCCCAGGATTTCCAAACTGGCGACGACCGAACAATCCGCTGATGATTCACTTCACGCCCGGCGAACGATTCAGCTATTCCGGCGAAGGTTTTGTTTACCTGTCCAAAGTCGTCGAAAAAATCACCGGAGAAAACTTCAATGAGTTTATGAAACGGTCGGTGTTCGTTCCGCTGGGAATGAACGACAGCAGCTATGTTTGGCAGGAAAGTTATGTCGCTCAGCATGCTTTCAGTCACAGCAATGCAGGCCAGATGACCGGTCAGAACAAATCCACACAACACAATGCCGCTGCCAGTTTGCGAACTACGGCGCAGGATTTCGGCAAGTTTCTGGTTGCTGTTGCCAAAGGCAAAGGTTTGAAACGCGCGACTTGGCGTCAGATGTTGATGCCGCAAATTCAGGTCAGCGAAAGCGGCTCCAACAACACCGCGAAGCCGCCGGAAAAATTATCGGCTTCGCTTTCGTGGGGGCTTGGCTGGGGATTGCAAAAGACCGATGACGGATTGGCTTATTGGCATTGGGGCGACAACGGAAACATGAAGGCTTACGTCGTGATGTATGACAAACAGCAGTTCGGCCTGGTGGTATTCACCAACGGCGCGAACGGATTGAAGATCGTGCCGGAAATCATTTCCGAATCACTTGGCGGCCAACAACCGGCTTTGAGCTGGTTGAAATATGGCAGCTACAAAAACGCCAACGCAGTTGCGCGTTAAACCCAAACTTCAAAAAGAGGGAATATGAAAAAGAACATTTTGCTGATGATTGCCTGCCTGATGATGGCGGGTTTGTTTGCGGTTCCGTCGTTTGCTCAACAGGCGAGCAACGATAAAGAAGCCGTGCGATTGGCCGTGCTGGATTACGTCGAAGGCGTGTACAACGTCCAGCCCGAACGCATCGAACGCAGCGTCCACCCGAAACTGACCAAGCTGGGGTTTTATCGTCCGCCCGCCGACGCGGCGTATCGCCCGGCTTCGGCGATGACGTTCGATCAATTGGTTCAACTTTCCAAAACCTGGAACAAGGAAGGCAAGTTGCGAAAAGACGCTCCGAAAGAAATCACCGTTTACGAAGTGCAGGATCAAACCGCCACAGCAAAGTTGGTGGCCGAATGGGGAACCGATTATTTCCATCTGGCGAAATTTGACGGCAAATGGATGATTATCAACGTGCTGTGGCAAAGCCCGCCGAAGAAAAACTGAGCCTGTTATTTGTTTTTGCTTTCGTGAGCCAGCAACCATTCTTTTCGTTCCATGCCGCCGCCGTAACCGGTCAGTTTTCCATTTGCACCGATGACGCGGTGGCAGGGAACGATGATCGAAATCGGATTGCGCCCGTTGGCTGCTCCGACGGCGCGCGAAGCGTTGGAATTGCCGACTCGATTGGCCAGTTCGCCGTAACTGATCGTCACGCCAAACGGAATGTTCAGCAATTCTCGCCAGACGGTCTTTTGAAACTCCGTGCCAATCATTTTCATCGGCAAATCGAATTCGGCTAGCTCTCCGGCAAAGTAAGCAGCCAGTTGCTTGCGAGCTTCGGCAAAAGGCTTGGCGTTGTCATCAAGCTTCCAGGTCTCGCTGAAATACGGGCCGTGGCGTTGCGTCATCATAAACAAACTGGTCAATGATTCGCCGTCCGAAGCCAGCAGCAGCGATTCAATCGGGCTTTCGATTCGAGTGTAGTAAGTCGTCATTTTTCTCCCTCCGATTTTTCCAAAGATTTCCAAAGGTGCATAACGGCGTAAGCTCGCCAGGGACGCCAGGCTTCTGCAATTTCCAAAACTCGTTTGGGTTTGTTCGTGCCAAGAGCTTTGTAAACTCCAAGGTCTGTGTGCGGAAAAGCGTTCGGCCACGACAGCGCACGCATCGCCACGTATTGAGCCGTCCATTCGCCAATACCCGGAAGTTGTTTCAACTGTTCCATCGTTTGTTCGACGTTGCCGCCGGGGGAAAGGTTCAGCTTGCCGATGGCGACAGCTTCGGCCAGAGCGATGATTGATTTTGCGCGTGCGCCAATGATTCCAAGCGAAGTCAGTTCAGACAAATCAGCAGCCGCGACTCGTTCAGGCTTCGGCGACAAATGCGTTAATACTGCAAGCGGGGCCGCAAGCGGTGTTTCCACCGGCTCGCCAAATTTGGCGACGTAACGACCGGCCAAAGTCGTCGCGGATTTGACGCTGACTTGTTGACCAAGAATCGCTCGGACAGCGATTTCAAATCCGTTGAAAGCTCCGGCGACGCGCAAGCCGGGATTCGCCGCAGCCAGTTCGCCCAACTGCCCGGCGATTGCCAACGGTTCGGCTTTCAGATCGAAAACTCGTTTGACGCCCGCCAGCACTGGCAGCAAGGCTTTTGCCAACGAAGTCGAAATCTCCACTCGCAATACTGTTTTCGTTGTCGAAGGTTCAACGGCGATCCATCCAACGTGATTATCAATAGCGACGGTTCGCAGATAACGATTTCCTTCGACGCTTTCAACTCCGGCCAGCGCGCGAGCTTTCAGATAATCCATCAACGATTGCCAATCCAGTGGCGGGCGGTAGGCCAATTCGCAAACCAGAGTTTCGCTGGCTGAAGCCGCGCGCGTCTTTCTCAATTCAGTTGGGTTCAACCGATAACGTTCTTTGAACAGCGCGTTGAAGCGGCGAAGACTGGCAAAGCCGCTGGCAAAAGCAATTTCGGTAATCGGCAAATCGGTGTCGGTCAACAGTCTTTTGGCTAACAACAACCGTTGAGTTTGAATCAGCGCGATTGGCGAGACGCCCAATTCAGTTTGCAGCACTCGGCGCAAATGGCGGTCGGTGACTCCCATTTCGGCTGCGAATTCATCCAGTCGTTTTTCGGTCAACGAACCGTCTTCAATGCGATTGATTGCCGAAGCTGCCAATCGGCTGACGGCGTCAATTCGCGCATTGCCCGGCGCAAGTTCAGGCCGACAGCGCAAACACGGACGAAAGCCTGATTGTTCAGCCAACGCCGCGTTCGTGAAGAAGCGACAATTTTTGCTCTGCGGAGTTTTGACCGTGCAAACCGGACGACAATAAATTTTTGTCGAAGTGACTCCGACAAAGAAAACTCCGTCGAACCGCGTGTCGTGTGTCAGCACTGCCTGGTAACAACTTTTGTGATCCATAACCATAGTCGAAGTGTAGCGGAGCCAAACCGTGTAGTCTCGCCATTTTCGGACACGAAAATTGGTTCATTCGCGTTTGCAAAAATCGGCTGTCGAGATAAGAATTGCGCCTCTTTCAACCACAGAGATTTCTAAAATCAAAATGCAGTTCCGAACAGCAATTGCTTAGACCTGTGACTGGGCACTCGAACTCAGGTTTCCGCGTCACGAAGTGTGTCTGTCAGGTTGGAAGTGTAACCGTTTCTGATACTCAGGAGGATCGTTTTACATGTCAGATCATCAATCAACAGAAGACAACAACGAACGCCGATCGTTTCTGGGAGTTCTTTCCGGATTGATTGCCGCAGGAATTTCTGCCGTGCTCGGCGTCAACATCGGACGGTTTGCCGTTTCGCCCGCTTTGTCGGCTGCCGGAGCAGAAAACTGGTCTGATCTTGGGCCAGTTGGAGACATTCCCGAAGGCAACCCCGTCAAGAAAAACGTCGTTGTTTCCCAAGATGCGGGCTGGGGGAAATTCCAGGCGCAACGTGCTGTCTGGGTGATTCGTAGTGGCGAAAAAGTCACGGTGTTCACTGCCGTCTGCCCGCATCTGGGTTGCACGGTCAACGCCAAAGACGATGTGTTTATTTGTGCCTGTCACGACAGTAAATGGGATGTCGCCGGAACCGCGCAAGGCGGCCCAACTCCGCGCGGATTGGATGCGCTGGAATACAAAGTTGAAGGCGATGTGCTGAAAGTTCGGTATCAGGATTTCAAGCAGGGCATTGCCCAAAAGGAGGTCTTGAGCTGATATGGCTGACAAATCCAAAGTTGAACAACTCGTAGGTTGGGTGGACGAACGCACAGGCGTCAAAGCTTTGGCGGACGAAGCGATGAACGAACCGATTCGCGGCGGCGCTCGTTGGGCGTATGTGTTCGGCAGCGCTTTGCTGTTTTTGTTTGCCGTTCAAGTTGCGACCGGAATCGCCATGACCTTGTATTACGTTCCGACAGCCGATCACGCGCACGCCAGCGTCGCTTACATTCAAAAAGTCGTTCCTGGCGGAGCGTTGCTACGCGGGATTCATCATTACGCTTCCAGCGCGATGGTCATTTTGGCAGTCGTTCATCTGGCGCAGACGTTTCTGTACGGAGCTTACAAACAGAAACGCGAATTGGTTTGGGTGATCGGTGTCGTGATGCTGTTACTCGTTTTGGGATTCGGCTTCACGGGATATTTACTGACCTGGGATCAAGCGGCTTATTTCGGCACGAAGGTTGGAACTTCCATCGCCGGAGAAATTCCGGTTGTCGGCCCGATTCAGCAAAAGATCATGCTCGGTGGAACTGAGCTTTCGACAGTTACGCTGTCACGTTTTTTCACCACGCACGTTTTCCTGCTGCCGTTGCTGCTGGCTTTACTGGCGGGATTGCACGTGGCGCTGTTCCGCAAAGCCGGTCCGGCTGGCCCCTATCACAACAAAGATGACAAAAAAGTTGATCGTTTCTTTCCGAAGCAGGTCTTTTTTGATTCTGTCGCCATGCTGGTCGTTTTTGTGACGCTGGTTTATTTGGCGATGACAATGCCCGCTGAACTTGGGCCGGTTGCCGATCCAAGTTCGGATTATCTGGCGCGTCCGCCATGGTATTTCATGCCGCTGTTTCAATTGCTGAAATGGTTTCCTGGCAGTTGGGCGATTATTCCGACGGCGGTTTTGCCTGCTGTGGTTTTCGGCGCGCTGTTCCTGTTGCCGTTTCTGGATCGCAAAGCCGAACGCAATCCGTTCAAACGTCCGATTGCCAGTCTGGTGTTGTTGCTGACGATTGGCGGCGCAGTCGGGTTGATCTTTTTGGCTAAGCATCAGGACCGCAACAATCCGGAATTTGCCGAAAAGTTGAAGAAGCAAGATGAAGAAGCTCAGGCCTTTTTCAAAACTCCGTTTGAACCGCAACTAATCGGAGCGACTGCGGCAATGACCGGCGCGAGCGGCGCTGGAGAGGTTGCGGCGGCTCCGGCTGCTTATATGGAAAGCTGTGCCGATTGCCACGGTGCCAACGGGCAGGGCGAAGCCGATCTTGGCCCGCCGGTGATTGGGCTGGCTGCAAAACCAAAGCGCACAGCAGAAGATTTGCTAAAGATCATGGAAGATGCTCGTGCGTATGACTTGAAGAAGCCTATGCCCGCGAGCTTTCCTGATATTTCTGAAGCCGACAAGAAAGCAATTGTCGAATGGATGCTAAAATTGAAGTAACCCCTTTTCATTCCCGGCAAGTCCGGCATTAAACAATAAGGAGATCGAAGACAGTAATGAACAAAATCAAGTTGACCATTTTCACTGCCATGCTGGTTGCGGCGCTGATTGCGTTGTCGGTCGGCGGTTTTGCGACCACAACGCCAGTGGTGTTTCAAGATGGCGCGAAAATCTATGCTGAGAAATGCGCCAAATGCCACAAAGCCGACGGCACTGGCGAAGCCAAATACCAAAAGCAGGGCATCGAAGATATGTCCAATGCTACCTGGCAGAAGAATCACACCGACGCAAAGATTGCTGCTGCCATCAACAATGGCAAGGGCGATTTTATGCCTGCCTGGAAGGGCAAATTGAAGCCGGCTGAAGTGACTGCTGTGGTGAAACACATTCGCAGTTTGAAAAAATAAGCTGGGCTGATACATGAAAAACCGGGTCTTCGATTCGTTGCACGGATGCGGCGAATTGAAGACCCGGTTTTTTTACGTCGGCGAAAAGTCCGCTCCACAGGCTAAAACAATTTTTCCGGCGGAGGCTTGACGCCTTTCAATCGCAGGTAAATCGTTGTTTGTCCACGATGATGGGTTTGATGTTCAAATGCTTTGGCAATAGCGATGTGCCTGGGCATTTTTATTCCAAACAACGTGATGGATTCATCGAGTTTTGCCGCGTCCAGTTTTTTGATTTGGGCGATGACCAGATCATAACTGTCCATCACGGTCTTGGTCAGGGCGGCTTTGTCTTTTTTCAATTCCGGCATTTCTTCCATTTTTCGCGGGTCGTAAGGAGCGTCAATGCCGAAAATCGGTTTGGTCATGAAATAAAAGCCCCCAGCCAGATGAACCATCTGATTGCCGAAGCTGCGAATATCGGGCGACGGTTTGAAACCGATGCCATCTTCCGGCATCGCGTCCAGATATTCCTTGGTGTAATCCTTGGCGCGAGTCCATTCAGCCACCAGAGCAGCGACTTTGTCTGCCGAAATTTCTTTCGGCACCTGTACGCGGTTGCCCTGATTGCCTGAAGTTTGTTGAGCGAAACAGACGAGTGACAGCGCTGCGCTGATGGCCAGTGCGCTGACCAAAAAGCGAAAAGCTTTGAATTGTTCTTTCATGTAATCTTCTCCTGAAAGTAAGGGGAAATGTTTATTGGAATGGTTCAGGCGGCGGTGTGACGCCTTTCATTCTCAGATAAATTGTCGTTTGTCCGCGATGGTGTGTTTGATGTTCAAAACCGTTGCGGATGACAACCTGCCGCGCCAGCATTCCACCGCGTCCTTGAATTTTTTCGCCGAGTTTGGCCGCGTCAAGTGATTTGATGCCAGAGATCATGAAGTCATAACTCTCCAACACCATCTTGCTCAGATCGGCTTTAGTTTTGAACTTATCTGCGGCGAAAGCGTCACGCGCGTGAGGGCTTTTCTGTCCGGTTCCGGCTTGAGCATAAAAGTAATTGGCACTGGCCAGATGCAGCATCTGCTCGGCGAAAGTGCGAACATCCGGTGTGGCTTTCAAGGTCAAACCATCTTCAGGCATTTTGTCCAGATACTCTTTCGTCCAGTTTTTGGCGCGAGTCCATTCGGCAACTAACATACCAACCGGATCGGACGGCCACTCTGCCGCAGGAGCTTGTGCGGTTGCAGCAGGTTTGCTCCCGCCTGAAGTTTGTCCTGAAGTCTGTTGGGCAAAGCAAACCAAGCCGAATGCCATGCTAACGGCCAGTGTGCTAACCAGGTAACGCAAAGCGAGAAGTCTCTGCTTCATAATTTCTCCCTTTCAAAATTTGAGTTGAAGTGGTGATTGATCGCTAAAACTTGTTGATTACGGCTCTTGCCGCATTGTTATTACGTCGCGCGCAATCGTCAGGTTGCGGTCAACTGCCAATGAAGTCAATAGGCGAGGCGGTAAAATCTTGTAAAGCGAAACGTGAATCAGCTTACGATTGAGCGCCACATTTCTTGCTGTGATTTGATGGTGTGTTAGACTGCGGTTTCAACCCTGCAACAAACTCTGAACCTAAAACTTTTTGCCGATAATGGAAAAAATCTTCGGCCCTCAGGGGCTTTTTGCGCGACATCATCCTGATTACGAATACCGTCCGGGGCAGGTGGCCATGGCCGAAGCCGTCGCCGATGCGTTGGCCAACAAGCACCACTTGCTGGTGGAAGCCGGAACCGGCACGGGCAAAACGCTGGCATATCTGGTTCCGGCAATTGCCACCGGCAAGCGCGTAATTATTTCCACCGGCACGAAGAATTTGCAGGAGCAATTGTTCAACAAAGACATTCCGTTTTTGCAAAAAGTCCTGCCTAAAAAATTCCGAGCGATGTATCTGAAAGGCAGGTCGAATTACTTGTGCCTGTTGCGGTTGAAGCGCGCCGAGTCGCAGCCGGTTTTGCAGGGGCTGGATGAAATGGATCACTTCGATATGGTCAGGAACTGGGCTTACGAAAGCGAAACCGGCGACCGCGCGGAGTTGGTGGAATTGCCGGATAACGTTTCGTTCTGGCGGCATATAGATGCTCGTTCGGATATTTGCCTCGGCCAAAAATGCCAGGACTTCGACGCCTGCTTCATCACCAAAGCTCGCCAACGCGCGCTTGATTCGGAAATCATCATTGTCAATCACCATCTGTTTTTCGCCGACTTGGCGTTGCGCGACAAAGAGTGGGGGCAGGTGTTGCCGGATTACAGCGCGGTGATTTTTGACGAAGCGCACCAGATCGAAGACATCGCCGCACAGTATTTCGGCGCGACGGTTTCCAATTATCAAGTGGATGATTTGCTCAACGACATTTCGCGGCTGGCGATTGCCGATGTGGATTCGGCGCGCGAAATCACCAAAGTTTCGGCTCGTGTCGCCAAGCATGCAGAATACTTCTGGATGAATTTTCTGGGCGGCGATTCCGGCTTTTCGATTTCGACCTTTAACGGTGAAGGTCGTTTCGTCATTCGTCCGCAGATGTTCGTTCGCAAAAATCGCAACGGCCAGGAAGATTGGTCTCCGGCGGGCGAACGTTTTCGCGCGTTGCGGCAATCTTTGGATCGTTTGAGCGCGGAACTGACTGGCGTCAAAGATGCTCCGCCGGAAATGGAAGCCATTTTTCGCCGAACCGAACAATTGAAATTCGATCTGGATTTCACTGTGTTGAATGGCGACGACAGTTTCGTCAATTGGTGCGAACGACGCGGGCGCGGAGTTTTTTTGCAAGCGACGCCGATTGACGCTTCGGGCATTTTGAACGACCGGATGTTCAGCAAGATTGAAAGCGTGGTGATGACTTCAGCGACGCTGACGACGGCCAATTCGTTTAGCTTCATTCGCAAGCGGCTTGGGATTGATAAAGCTGGCGAGTTAATTGCCGAATCTAATTACGATTATCCAAGCCAGTCGTTGCTTTACTTGCCGCCGAAAATGCCTGACCCGCGCGATGGTAGTTTTGCCGAAGCTGCCGCCAATGAAATCGTCAAATTGCTCACCGCCAGTCGTGGCCGAGCTTTTGTGCTTTGCACCAGTAACGCGCAGATGAAAACGTTGCGCGAACTGGTTGAGTACCGAATAGACTTTCCGGTTTTGATGCAGGGCGAAGGTTCTCGGTCTGGGATTCTGGATCGGTTTAGGGAAACGCCGAACGCTGTGTTGTTTGCTACGGCAAGTTTCTGGCAGGGCGTGGATGTGCGTGGCGAAGCGTTGTCCTGCGTCATCATTGACAAGTTGCCGTTTGCGGTTCCGTCCGATCCTGTTGTCGCGGCTCGACAGCGGTATCTGGACAATCATGGCGGCAACAGCTTTTCGGATTATTCCGTGCCTCAAGCCGTGATTTCGTTGAAACAGGGAATCGGGCGGTTAATCCGCAGCGCCACTGATCGTGGAGTGCTTTCGATTCTCGATCCGCGATTGGTGACCAAAAACTACGGCCAGAACTTTTTGAAAAGCCTGCCGCCTGCGCGCATCACGCGCAAGATCGAAGATGTTCAACAATTTTTTGCTGAGGAAGCTTGATGTTTGCTCTGACAAAACCATCGGCCAAACGCATTCAACAATTCCTGAACGAGCAAAGCCATCATCCATTTTCTTACTCAGAAACTGGGGCGACCAAGGCTCAGCTTCCAGCAGGTTACAACATTGACCACAATCGGATTCAGCTTGGGCACGGAGAGCAAGTCTTTCGTCAAGCCGTCGCCGCAGTGCGAAATTGGAAGATGCATGATCTTGGTTGGGTGGAGTTGTGCTGGGCGAATGCTCCGATTGAAGTCGGTTCCACTGTTGGCGTGCTCTGCAAACATTTCGGGTTTTGGTCGTGCCATCCGGCAAGGATCGTTTACGTGATTGACGAAACCGACGATCATTCGCGCCGATTTGGCTTTGGTTACGGAACCTTGCCTGCTCACGACGAACAAGGGGAAGAACGTTTTTTGATCGAATGGCGGCGCGAAGACGACAGCGTTTGGTACGACATTCTGGCGTTTTCGCGGCCAGCTTCGCTGATGGCGCGGCTGGGTTATCCGTTGGTGCGAATGCTGCAAAAACGATTTGGGCGTCAGTCCAAGCAGGCAATGTTGGCGGCGGTTGCCGAGCCATGATTGGCTGGATAAGATGCCGCGATTTTATTCCCACCTTTCAGGAGACACTTATGATTTTTATTCGTCGGGCAAGCCTGTGTTGCCTGTTTTTGGTGCTGACCGTTTCTGGTTCGATTTCTGCGAAAGGGCAGGTTTCGATTAATTGGGACGCCGTTCAAAAAGAAGCCGTAGAGCTTTTCGTTCAGTATCTGAAAATTGACACCACCAATCCGCCGGGCAATGAAATCCGAGCGGCGAATTTCTTTGCCGAACTCTGCAAACGCGAAGGCATAGAACACAAAATCTTTGAACCGTTTCCCGGACGGGGCACTTTGTGGGCGCGATTGAAAGGCGATGGCAGTCAGCGGCCAGTCGTGTTGTTGAATCACACGGATGTCGTTCCGCACAGTCAGGAATTCTGGACGGTTCCGGCTTTCAGCGGGCAGATCAAAGACGGATTCATTTACGGACGTGGCGCTCAGGATATGAAATCCGTTGGCCTGGCGCAGTTCATGGTCATGGTGGCGTTGAAACGCGCCAAAGTTCCTTTGAAACGCGACATTATCTTTTTGGCGACGGCGGATGAGGAAGCGGGTGGATTGTTGGGAGCGGGCTGGTTCGCCAAAGAACATCCTGAATTGTTGGGCAAAGCCGAATTTCTGTTTAACGAAGGCGGCAATAACTCGGTTGATAACAGCGGCAAAGTGTTGGCAATCGGCGTTGGGCCTTCGGAAAAAACTCCGGCATGGTTGCGGCTGACGGCAACTGGCGACCCCGGACATGGTTCGATTCCGCGTCCGAATTCTTCAGTGAATCGGTTGTTACGCGCGTTGAACAAGCTATTGGATTATTCGCCGCCGATTCAATTGACTCCTGTGGTGGAGCAATCGTTCAAGGCGCTGGCTCCGTTGATGCCGCCTGATCTGGCCGCGAAGTATTCCAATTTGCGCGAAGCCATCAAAGACCCGACGTTCGCCAGAATGCTGGAAGCCGACGCCGGAGCGAAGGCTCTGACTCGCAACACGATTTCGGTGACGATGTTGGCTGGCAGCAACAAGGTCAACGTCATTCCGCCGATTGCGACTGCTGAAATTGATACTCGGTTGGTTCCGGGAGAGAAGCTGGAGCGTTGGATCGCCGAATTGCGCGGAGTTATCAAAGACGATTCGATCAAGATCGAACCTGTGCTGGCGTTTGAAGCCAACGCTTCGCCGACAGATTCGGCGCTGGTCAAAGCCGTTGCGGATGTCGTTCAGCGTCGTTTTCCGGGAGCCATTATTTCCTATCCTGTGCTGGCCGGGTTTACCGATTGTCATTACTTTCGTGAGTTGGGAATTCACAGTTACGGATTTTCTCCGTTCGTTGCGCCGAACAGGGAATTGGGCGGAGGCTTTCACGGCAACGATGAACGCATCGGCAAGAAGGCTTTTGAAGACGGCGTGAAATTCTTTTACGAAGTGGTTGAGCGATTGGCGAAATGAGTGGCGTGGGGCAATTTTCCAAATTGTCCCGCCGTTTGGAGAGAACACATGGCTTCAATCGAATTGAGACGGCGGATTCGTTGGGCAGATGCTGACGCTGCCGGACGGCTGCATTACCCGCGCATCTTTGAATACTTTGAAGAAGGCGAAGTTGAGTTGCTGCGTTCGGTGGGAATTGAATTTCTTGGCGGCGGTCTTGAAGTCCGTGAATACGACTTTCCGCGCAAACACGTTGATGCAGTCTTTCATCGAATGTTGCCGCTGGATGCTGAGTTTGTGATGCGGGTGACGATTGGCAAACTTGGCAACAGCTCAATTCGATATGACTATCAAGTGTTCAGTGATGGCGCTTGCACGGAATTGGCGCTGGAAGGATCAATGACCGTTGTTTGTGTCAAAGACGGCAAACCTGCTGCGATCCCTGAAAAACTGCGCGAAGCTTTGTCTTAATTCTGGAGGAAGTTATGACCACCAGAAAACACATCCATCAGATCGAACTCGCCGCGTCGCCCGAAGAAGTCTTCCGATTGTTGATTACACCAAGCGCGATTCGCGGCTGGTGGGCAGCTTCACGGGCGATTGTGCTGGCCAAAGAAGGCGGCGTTTGGGCGGCGGCTTGGGGTGATGAAGACATTCCTGATTACGTTACGGTTTACAAAATCGCCGCCATCGAACCGCCTCGCCAATTGTTTCTGACCGACACCAAGTATTTCGCCAAGACAGGGCAGCCGCCTTTCGACGCCAAAATGACAACGGAATTTACCATCGAAGCGAATGGCGAAGGTTCAATTTTGCGTGTCACGCAAGACGGGTTTCCGGCTGATGCTGTCGCCGATGAATTTTACGCAGCTTGCGAAGATGGTTGGCGAGCCACGTTTGCGTCAATCGAACGGTATTTGTCCCGAAATGGCTAAATTACTTTACTGTCGTTGCAGGTAAAGAAGTTGCCGGAGCCGTTTGTTTGAAAATGATCACAGGCATTCCGACTGGCGTTGCCTTGTAAAACTCCTTTGCTGCGAACATAGGAATCCTCACGCAACCATGGCTGGCCGGTTTGGTGGGCACGGACTTCGAGCCGTGAATTGCCGTCCCGTACATAAAGTAAACCGGGTAATACATCTCGCCGAGCGCGCTCTTTTTCCAGCCGGGAATCTTCTGCCGAACCTGATACCTTCCGGGATGTGTGATGGCGTCGCGCGCCCAACCTTCTGAATAAAACTCTTTGCCGCTGCCGGTGGAAACGGGCAGAACGCGCGTCACGGTTCCGGCGTCGTCAACGACGAACAGCACCTGTCGAGCCAGATCAACTTCGATGTGCGCCGGGCCGGCTTCTAGCGGTGTTGGCCGATTGGCGGCCAGCAAATGATCGAACGTTGCTCGCGTCAATTGGCCATTAGGTTTCAATCGTTCGACCTTTTGAAACGCAATCAGCGCGTTTCGTGAAGCCTCGTCCCAACTGCCATCAATCCGGCCAGTCCAATAGCCCAAGTCTTTTAGCTGCTGCTCGGCCCGACGCTGATCTTTGGCTGTCAGAGGCTTTGATTGTTTCGGAAATTGTCGGGGCGGTTTTTGGGCGGTTGAAGGTTTAGGCTTTTCGGCAACAATTCTCGGTCGAGACGATTGAGCATCGGTTTGCGGGGAAATGCCAACCAAAAGGCAGACTGCGGTCAACAATGGAAGAAAACCGATGGGGCGAAATCGGCGTAAAAAATCATTCGTCAAAATCGCTTGGTAATCCATGACTGAAACCTATCATGGATTATTGGCAGTGGCCAGCAAACTTAACCCGCCTTTGTCCGCCGTTCTGAAAAAAAAACACCGAAATGGTGAAATTTCAGTTGACAGGCTGTCTTGATTGGTAGCATATTCCGCGCGCTGCTTCTTTCCGAAGTAGCAAGCGGTCAAACAAGAAAAGTAACACAATTCATTTAACGCACGCACGTTTCCACATCATTCGTGACTGAGTTTCGCCTAAATCTCAACTCAGTCAGCCACACGTTATTTCCATTTTCTCAACTCAGGTTGTTTAACTTCCCGTCAGGTTGCGGAGTTTGGGTTCCGTCACGGAGGAATGTATGCGTCTGCTCAAATCGTCATCACTCAGAACCGCTTTTATCGTTGTCGTTTCAT
>CADECP010000061.1 GCA_902825875.1 uncultured Acidobacteriota bacterium | reverse complement strand
CTTTGCCAGGAATGCCGCTTCCAGGCTCTCCGCCAAAAGCCAGGTCGGAGCAATTCTGAACAGTCACTTGCCCGGAACCTTGCAGGGTGCAATTGGCCGCAGTCGTTACCGTCACGCCGATGGTCGTAGCCCCGGCTGCGCCAGCCGTCCAGGTGATTTGCCGCGTTCCCTGCCCGGCGGTAATCGCGCCGCCATTGTTGATCGTCCATGTGTAAGTCGCGCCCGCTCCGGCGTCGGGCACAGAAGCCGTATGCCCAGTCGAATTCGCACATAACAGAGTCGGCGCAGTGATTGTGACTGCTACGCTTGGATTGTTGTTGACCGTCAACACCACGTCATCGGTCGCCGTTCCGCAAGCCGGAGTCGTGTTGCTGGTCGAAGTCAGTCGCAACGTCACCGTACCGGTCTGCCCGGCGGCGATGCTGACTGAAGTCGTCGCACTGGCGGCGTTGCCAAAACTGACTCCGCCCGATGTGATCGTTCCGGTCGAACTGACGAAACTCCATGAAGCCGTCCCGTTGGCCACCGAACCGGCCAGATTGAACGAAGTCGGCCCGGTCACCGCCTGACACGCAATCGCATCGTTGCCCGCCGCAGCCGTCGGCAAAGGATTGATTGTGACTTGAGCCGAACTGCTGGCTTCGCAACCTGCCCCGACCGAGACCGTGACATTCAACGTCACAGGGCTGGTCGTTCCCGCCGTCCAGGTAATCAGCCGCGTTCCCGCTCCGGCAGTAATCGTTCCGTTAGTGATCGTCCATGTGTAAGTCGCCCCGGCTCCCGCGTCCGGCACCGAAGCCGTGTTGCCTGTCGAACTGGCACAAACCGCGGTTGGTGCGGTGATCGTGGCAATAGGTGTTGTGCAAAAGCTGATTTGGCGGATGGTTGCAGACTGATGGAAATTCCCACTACCTGTGTCATAAGCGGTATGCACAAGGTGAATTCTTCCTTGACTATCTACTTCGACTCTTGGGAGAATTGAAGCTACTCCGAGACCAATAAAAGTATCACGTGATGAAAAAGCTATGGTTGTTCCGGGTGCCGTTAGTTTAGTGATAAATACCTCGCCCGAAAGAGCAAAAGCATCCACCAACGGGAAATCCCCCGAAGATGTTGTCCCTACAACATAGACGTTATCGGCGGTGTCTATGGCTATATCGGTACCTGTGTCCCCGTTACTACCTCCAAGGTAGGTCGAGTAAATGAGCGCGCTCCCTGTTGCTGCTAACTTCGTAACAAAAGCATCCGACCCGCCACTCAAAATAGCGTTATACGCGTTTTGCACAGGAAAATCCGATGAGGCCGTGTATCCGGTAACAAATACATTGCCAGAATTATTCAAAGCGATCCCCGACTCTATAACTTCAAGACCGCTTCCACCTAAATACGTCGAAAACACCAAGCTATTACCTGATGGACTCAATTTAGTTACAAACGCATCAATAAGACCGCCGAGACTCGCGTCGTATGCATTCTGAGTAGGAAAATCTGCCGAGCCTGTGAAGCCTGAAACGTAGGCATTGCCAGATGAATCCACAGCGATACCACGTCCCCTATCTTGTCCACTTCCCCCAAGATAAGTTGAATAGACAATGCTGCTTCCCGATGGATTCAATTTCACAACAAACGCATCGAAGGGACCGCCTGAAAAACTGGAGTCGAATGCGTTCTGCGTGGGCAAATCCGTTGACTGTGTCCATCCAGTAACATAAGCGTTACCACCTGCGTCCACGGCAATCGCATCGCATGTGTCGAATGATGAACCGCCAAAGTAAGTGGAATAAAGCAGTGCATTGCCGGAAGAATTTAACTTGCTGATAAAACCCTCTTCTCCACCGATAGTATTATCAACGGGATTTTGTAAAGGGAAGTTTCCGGTGGTATTCCCAACGACGTAAACATTTCCGGATGCATCCACTGCAATTCCAACCATGGCATTCCCAGGAAAATCTGGCGATTCGTCGCCTGAGCCGCCAAGATAGGTGGAAAAGACAATCGCCCCTGTAACATCCAATTTCGTAATGAACGCGTCTCCACCAAAGGAGCCTTGAGTGGTTGTATCGTAAGCCCCTGGAGTTGCATGATTAGGAATGTCCGTAGCCCCCATAAGATAAGTATTTCCCAGATTATCGGTAGTAATGTCCTCAAAATAAAACACACCCAAAGTGCTACCAACATAACTAATCGGCAGAGATAATGAATAGTCAATTGTTGGATCAATCACCAGCGGAAGGCTTTCATCATACGTTCCCACTTCAAAACCAATCTGGCCTTCGTTCCGCTGGATGTATTTGCCGCTGACTGGGCGGCGTTCACCAGCAACTTCCTGATAAATCACTGGTGCATGCTGCGTGATTTGCCGCTCACCAATAGTTGAAATCAGATCACCATTGGTGGCGAATTCCAGTTTGTCCGCGCCTTCAAACTTCAGTGCAATGGTATCAACGCTGACGCCAGGCGCGACGATGAAGTCATATTCCAGTTGCTCACCGTTGCCATAAACTACAGCATCTACGCCCGGCCACAGTTCGTCGTATTTCACGCGGTCGTAATGCGCGACATCCGTTCGCCATTTGCTGTGATCGTTGCCGATGAAGTAATTGCTTTTGGCTTGCTGCTTCCCGTCGGCTTCCACTTTTTGAGCTTTGCCGCCGACGAAATTGACGCGCAAGGTCGCGGTTTCGATTTCCGACTTGGCATCGGCGTCGCCGCTGGCTTTTTTCGCGCTTTGCAACGCCAGGGTCATTCCATCATCGCTCAGGAACATTCCGTAATTGACGCCGCGCGCGACGAATTTTGTTTTGCCGCCCGCCGGAGCCGCTTCAAAGTGAATGGGTTGTTTGGCGAGTTGACTGGTGATGCGTTGTTTGGCTGCGGCGTCTGGCTCAGTTGTTGGCGCTGCCGAAGCCTGAGCAGTTGGCGCATTGGCGGTCTGGCGCCAGACGACGTTGGAGGCCGCCAGTGTCAATGCCCATAAAGAAATTGCGACAATCAGGATTGTTCGCTTTAAGGTGAAGGTGTTGTCTGTGGTTCGCATAAATTCTCCAATTAGGGAGTGGCTATAGTCAGTCATGGCCAGCTTGCTTTTCCCGATAGTGAGGTTGATGTTTTCCCGGATTGAGGCTTGTTCTTTGTGCGATGGCTTCGGTAGGATGGCAACCGAAACTGGTCATCCGAACTTCGCTCATCCGGCGATTTTTTGGTGGCGCTTGTTACTCCAAGTGAATGGTTTCATCCGCGGGGAGCGTGTTCCAGACGCTCCCCGCAACTGTTTTCTCGCGCCGGAAACGCAAAAGTCGCGTCTCAACAAAGCGCGTCAACACTTTTTCGCCGGTTCCCCAGCAGTTTTGGGTTCAGAAATTTCGCAGAAATGAAAGAAACACCGTCGCCAGTGAAATTCCTGTGTCGTGGGATGTATCCGAAAACTTGCTTCGGCGAGTGAAGCGCCATAAAGCGTTGTGGACATCACAGGATTGAAACGATGTTTGTCAGATGTGAGAACCAACCCGACAAGCGGAATTTACCAACCGTCCCCCCCCCCTACAAGTGATTTTTCCTTCTAAATCACGTTTTCCTGTGCTTTTCGCTTAATCCGACGATGCTTGTAGGAAACGGGGGCGAGAATATTGGATTGTAGTCAGAATATGGCCGACGCTGGAGTTGACAGGGAAGCTTGATGGAATTTGCGTCGCCAACTTTTGGCTGAAAATGCCTAAATTTTTGCTTTTTGATTTTTGTCTTCTTCAAGCTTTCGGATGAGCCTTGTCGTAAACCTCCATCAGCTTGTCGGTCGAAACGTGCGTGTATTTCTGAGTTGTTGAAAGCCGCACGTGTCCCAGCATTTCCTGAATTGCGCGCAGATCGGCTCCGGCGTCCAACAAATGCGTAGCAAATGAATGCCGCAAACTGTGCGGACTAATGTGATGCACGTCGGTACACATCTTGACGTACTTATCCACCATCCTGCCAACCGAACGCGGATTGATACGCGTTCCCTGATAGTTGAAAAACATCGCCGCCGGATCGCGCTGGTCTTCGTCGGCTTCGATCAGCAATTCACCACGAACGATCAAATAATCCTGCAACGCTTTCAGCGCGTGCTGGCCGAAAGGCACGATGCGTTCTTTGCGACCTTTGCCTTTGACACGAACGGTTTGGTTGGTGAAATCAATGTCGGTGATGTTCAACCCCACCAGTTCAGACACGCGCAATCCGCTGGCATAAAGCAATTCCAGCATTGCGCGGTCGCGTTTGCCCAGCAGCGTTTCCAGGTCGGGCGTTTCGATGAATCGAATCATCTGTTCGATGGTCAGGTGATTGGGCAGCGTGCGTTCGACGCGCGGAGTGGCAACCAGCTTGGCCGGATTCATTTCCATCACGCCTTCGCGGCAAAGAAAGTTGAAGAAGGTTCTCAAGCTGGCGACTTTGCGATGGATGGAGCTTTTCTTTTTCTTCAGTTCGTAAAGCCTGGCCATGTATTCGCGGATCGTCAGATGGTCAATGTCACGAACGTTGACCGAACGCCGATGGCCTTTTTCATCCGGCGGAGCGACGTAATCGTAAAACTGAATCAAATCGCTTTCGTAATTCCGCAGCGTGTGCGGCGAAGAGTTCCGCTCGTATTTCAAATGCTTCATGAAATCGTCAAGATGTTTCTGCACGAGTGATCTTCCTCAGCTTTCTTCGTTTTGCAGGTTCAACCGAACAGGCGCTTCGGTTTGCGGCGCAGGTTCCGACCAGGCCGATTGCATTTCGGGCGCAACCGTCAGCCAATTGCTTTTCCAAATCAAGAAGATGGAAAGAACAACAACTACTGTGGCTGCCGCGCCGCCTTCGGGTCCATAACTTCCGCCAGTCAACCACAATGTCGTTCCTTCGGTGGTCAGCAGCAGCGGGTGTTTCGGAATCAGCAATCCGCTAACCGGAAATCCGAACACGGCTCCCATAGTCCAGTTCCAACCAATATGTAATGCGGTGGGAAACCACAAACTGCGCGTTTTCAAATACGCCGCTGCCAGCCAGATTCCGGCGAGCACGGTGTTCAGCGTTGAAAACGGCGTGCTGTTGGGATTGCCCAGATGTCCCAATCCGAAATACACGGACAAAATCAGAATCGGCACAACCGGCGGCAATCCTCGCAGCATTGTTTGAAAGGCGTAGCCGCGAAACACCAATTCTTCAAACGCGGCTGCCAGCGTCATCAACAGCAGCGCCATCGTCAGATTTTGGGAAACTACGCCCAGCGCCGACCAATTCACCGCGCCGCTTTTCATCCAGAACGGATTTACTTCGACGCGCGAACCGCCAATGGTTTGCAGCGCGAAGACGAACACGATCATCGCCGCCGCAATGACGAACCCGTACAACAATTCTCTTCGCCAGTTGGAATGCAGCGAAAACCCCAACGAGCGAAAACTCAATCTATCCAGGAATTTCAAACTTGCCCACGAAATCAGTAAAACCCAGGCGACCAGAATGGTGTACACCAGAATCGAAGCCACACTGACATCAAATGTCGCGCCGCCGCTTTCACCGGAAGACGATCTGAACATCGCCGCCATCAACCATTGAGGCAGCGACAGCACGAACATAAACACGAGTGCGCGCCAGCCACACCTTAACAATTTAGTTTGCGGGTTGATGAAGAAGTTGATCGAGTTCATAAGTTTTTGGGAACGCATCGGATGATAGGTCAGGCCGTCCGCAACCGTAAAGACCGAAACTGTTGATGCTGTACCAATGCAACTCATCCGATTTAGAATCCATTCCCACTTTAACGAACGATTATGTCAATGCCACAACCTTTCAACGACATCACTCGCCGTCGGGCGCGCCGCCGCATACGAATCTTTGTGCTGGCGGTGCTGACGGTCTTTTTGCTTGTGTTGCTGGTTGTGCAGTCGGCCTTCGACACTTTGAAATGGCTTCGGCCTACTTCGGCCAGCGAAACGCTGATTCTCTATGCGCTTTCGACGCTAAACCTGTTGGCGTTCATCGTTTTGTTGATGGTGCTGGTTCGCAACATCATCAAACTGCGTCGTGAACGCACGGAATCGAAACTCGGTTCGAAATTCAAAACCCGGCTGGTCAAATACTCGATTGCGTTGTCGTTGTTGCCGGTGATCTTTCTGTTTTTCGCCACCAGCGGGTTGATCAATCGCAGCGTAGATAAATGGTTCAGCGAACCGGCGCGCGAAATGGTGGTCAACGCCCGACAGATTCAGCGCGTTTACGTCCAATCCGAATTGGATAGTCTGGCGGAATCGGTTTCGACGATTGCAAGGCTGGCGGCGCGAACGGACACAGAAAGTTTGGGCGGTATGCTGGCGCTGGAATTGAGAACTCACGAATTGTTTTTGGCGCAAGTGTTCGGTAGCGACGAAACCCTGATCGCTCAGCAAGCCGGGCGGGAGTTCGATTTGTTGGGAGAACAATTTCATGATTTCTGGTTAAGAGCGCGCTCGGCGGCTCGGCGGGGCAAAGCCTTTGCCGAAATGGTTTGCGACGGCAACCGCAACGTTTATCTGGTGGCTTCGTCGCCAATTTCGGATTCCAGCGGACGTTCCATTGTCGTCGCCAGTCAGGTTTCCACCGAAATCACCGAACGCATCAATCGAATTGACGATCTGGAAGCGACGTATGCCGCGCTGAAACGAGATCAGAACACCTTCAAAAATTCTGCCTTGCTGACGTTGGGATTGATTACGTTGCTGACGCTTTTCATCGCGTTCTGGCTGGCGTTGTATTTGGCCAGAACCGTTGCCGATCCGGTGCAGCAACTGGCCGAAGCGACTGAACACATCAAACAGGGCGATTTGAATTATCGCGCCGGAATCGTAGGCGATGACGAACTGGCTGCGTTGGCGTTTTCGTTCAACGAAATGACTGCCGAGCTTGCTGAAAATCGTCAACGTCTGGAACTTTCCGCCAACGAATTGCAGCTTATCAATGCCGCGTTGGAAGAGCGTCGCGCTTACATCGAAGCGATTTTGCAAAGCCTGTCGGCGGGGGTGATTTCGTTGGATGAAAACGGCAATGTCACCACGCTCAACGATGCGACCAAAGAATTGTTGCGGATAGACGGCTCACCCGCGACCGGCATGGCTCTGGAAGCATTGCTGCCCGAAGAGCAGCGCGAAGAATTGTGGCGCATGATTCACCGTGCGGCGCGGCTTCGTTCCATCACGCGCGAAGTTCATTTCACGCTGGCCAATCAAGCCAAACTCGACGCGGCAGTTACAGTCACCGCATTGCAAGACCCACGCGGGGAATCGCGCGGCGCGGTGATCGTCATTGAAGACATGACTGAGTTGATCGAAGCTCAACGGCGTGCCGCCTGGAGCGAAGTTGCGCGTCGTATGGCTCACGAAATCAAAAACCCGTTGACGCCTATTCGCTTGTCTGCCGAACGGCTGGCCAAAAACCTGCTCGGCGAATCAAATGGAACGACCGGCAAGCTTAGCCACTCAAACAATTTGAACGAACGGCAAACCAAACTCATTCGGGAATGCACTTCGATGATTGGCGATGAAGTCGCCACTTTACAGCGAATGGTTGATGAGTTTTCCAACTTCGCCCGATTGCCAAGTGCGAGGCTGGAACTGGCTTCGCTCAACGAAGTCATCGTCAACGCGCTGAAACTTTATGACGAACGATTGGAAGGCATCCGACTGGAAACAAGTCTGACTGATGAATTGCCGACGGTGATGCTGGATAACGAACAGATCAAACGTGTGTTGGTGAATTTGATAGATAACGCCGCCGAAGCGTTGGCAGCAATGAATCAAGTCAACGGTGATCGCAGAATCATGGTCGGTACGCGCGAATTGCCGGAACGATCTGCTGTGGAATTGACTATTGCTGACACCGGGCCTGGAATTTCAATCGCAGACCGCGAACGAATCTTCGATCCGTATTTTTCGACTCGCAGACGCGGCACGGGGTTGGGATTGGCGATTGTCAGTCGCATAGTTGCTGAGCATCAGGGGCGCATTCGAGTCCAGGAAAATCAGCCCAAAGGCGCACGCTTCATCATTGAATTGCCAGCGTCGAAAGATGTCTGAAGACCTGACTGTTACGCGAATTGACCGGTATGGGTGCTTGGTGTATTTTGCCTGCGTTCGCACCCGTAGCTCAGCTGGATAGAGCGTCAGCCTCCGGAGCTGAAGGTCTCGCGTTCGAATCGCGACGGGTGTATTGAGCAAAAGCTGAACGAGTCGAATGAGCTTTTCAGCGTAAAAAGAAAAACGCGGCGCTTTGGCAATAATGTCAGAGCGCCGCGTTTTGTTTTTTCTTCAGCCAGAACTACTTCTTTGGCGGAACGATGGAATCTTTGCAGGCTTTCGCCACGCGGAATTTGACGACGGTTTTGGCCGGAATCTTGATCTCAGCGCCAGTGGCTGGGTTGCGGCCTTTGCGTGCCTTGCGGTGAGCTTTCACCAGTTTGCCAATTCCGGGCAGGGTGAACGCACCAGCTTTTTTGGTTTGCGCCACGGCGACGGCGGCGATTTCGTCCAAAACTTCATTCGCGGCTTTCTTCGACATGCTGAATTTGTCCGCGATATGAGCCGCCAACTGGCTCTTGGTCATCAATTTTGCTGCTGCCATAGAGTTTTTTCTCCTTTGTAATATGGTGATGTTTTCAAGTCAGACCTGCAATTCTTTTCAAGATAGAGGAAATCGAATTTCAAGCCAGACGTTTGTGGATAATACCGAAGCAGTCAGAACAAACTCCGGTCAATCACGAAAGAGATTGTTGGTGAAACAATCATCGGCTTCACTGCTCAGTTCGAATCAGCGCAGCGAAAACTGAATAAAGAATTTCCTTTCGTGAAGGCAAGTAAAGAGAGCTAGGTTGTAATCACATTATGTTGTGCCAAAACGGGCGGCAGTATACCGGCACTTGTGTGGAGGCGCAAGACAAAACTGCCCTAAAAACTGATAAAAGCCCTGTTTTTTCAGGCATGAAATTACACTGCCCGGCTGACAGCCCCATTAACATTGATATTTCGATGTCTGATACGGTTTGAGCAGTTCGTTTGAACCGTTGAATGGGGTGAAAAGGTCGTCGAGAATTGCAGCATTGCCAAATCGCGCGAATATAGTTTAGATTCTCCGCGCTTGTGACGATCATCTAGCCAAGTTGTTATCGTCACGCATCAAACAGTTCTCAAATCCTGAGACACAATAATCAATCATGCGCAGAAATTGGTTTCTGTCAGCAAAAAACTGTTACGCGGAGGATCAGAACCGTGCCATTAGCTGCTTGCCCTGAATGCCAGACTGAAATTCACGTTGATGAAGACGTAGACAAAGGCGAGATCGTAAATTGCGAAGAATGTGACATCCAACTTGAGGTTGTCGGACTCGACCCGATTGAACTTGATCTGGCGCCGGAAGACGATGAAGAAAATTATTTCGACGACGACGACGATTATTGAAATTCGTGAGCGTCGAACCCGGCGCAACTGTTATTTGTTCGGCGCGACATAACCTGAGCGACTGGTGCGTAATTGAACGCCCTGACGAGAGGTTTTGACGCGCACGTCATGAAATTTTCCGTCTCGCTGTTCAGGATAAAAAGCCAGCGCGTAGCTGGCTCGGATTTCTTCGGCCAAAGATTTGAAAATCGGCGAGAAGTCGTTGGCATCGGCGGAAAAGTCTCGTCCTCCGGTTGCGGCAACAATGCGGGAAGCGTCGAACGGTGTTATCACCCGTTGAGTGGATTGGGTCGGTGACAAAATGTAAGAAGGCAAAGTCATCGAATAAACTGTGACGCCTGCCTCTGCCGTTCTGCGGATCAATTCGTTGCGATCAATTATGCTGGCTGAATCGAAACCGTCGCTGATTACCACTACGACACGTCTGACCGGACGATTTTTGCGCGAACGCGGCGCTTTTCGCGTCAACATCGTCACTGCACGGTCAATCGCGTCGTAAATTCTGGTTGAGCCTTCGACTCGATCAGTCTTGGCCAACGCCTTTTCCAGCTTAGTCGGGTTATCGGTGAAATCCTGAAGAATTTTGACTTTGTAGTTGAACGTCAGCGCCGCAAACACAGATTCGCCCTGCATCAATTCCGTGAATTTCAATGCAGCTTCGCGCAGAGTTTTTATTTCTTCCGGTTTGAGGCTGCCGGAAAGATCAAGCGCAAAAACTACTGCCAATGGTCTGGACAATGTTGTTTCATCGGTGACGGCAAAAAAATCCAGCTTCTTCGGTTTTCCATCTTCAAACACCTGAAATTCATCTGGCGACAAGTCTCGAACATAATTCCCGTTCTTGTCTGTGACCGTCACATCAACCGTGACCAGATCAGTGTCAATGCGAATTGTCTGAACAGGTTTTGAGTCGGATTTGTCGCGTTGCTGTGCCCACAGCGCTGAACCGAAAGCCAGCGCAACAACGATAACGATTGGGCGTAATTTCATCATAGCTTGTTATAATCCCGCTCTGTTTGGGTTGGATTCTATATCGCGTCAATCACTTTTATCACGGAGAAGTTGTATGAAACTTGCAGCAATTAGATACGCGCTGGTCGCGGTTCCGGTTCTTCTGTTTTGTCTTGTTCCGGTGGGAGCGGCCCAAACCGGAGCGGTCAAAGGCAAAGTCAAAGAATTGGATGGCAAATCGCTGGAAGGAGTTTTGGTCACGGCCACCAGCGCAAAAAACAAAGCCGACAAACACGAAACGACCAGTGATGCCAAAGGCGATTTTGAATTCACCGGTTTGCCAGCCGGAGATTATTCGTTTTCGTTTGAAAAGAAAGGCTACAAGACATTTCTTTCGCGCGCTTTGTCGGTCATCGGCGGCGAAACTTTGAGGTTGCGAACTGTAGTCGAATTGAAACGTGACGAAGCTCCTTATTCGATCATTCGCGGAGCGGTCTTTTACGATCAAGGCTATTCGCTACCCAACGCCGGGGTGAAAATCGAGCGGATAGATGGAAAGAGATTCAAAGAAGAAAAGCTTTCCGGCGAAGGCGGCCAATTCGCGTTTCGACTGAAAGCGGAAAAAGCAAAGTACCGCGTAACGGCTTTTGCCAATGGGTTTCAACCTATTTCGACGGAGATCGAAATCGAAGGCGACGAAATCCGAAACATTGCTCTGACCTTGCAGCGCGAAAAATAAGCATCACAATTTTCAACACCACAGGCTGTCATTCGATTGCGACAAGATCGTTTGGCAGCTTTTCCATTTTTGCAACGCGACCATTGGTCAAATCTCGCCAGTGTCGCCAACACACAATCAGCAATGCAACGACCGGAATGCTGAGAAACACGCCGGTGACTCCGCCGAGTTCTGCTCCGCAAATGACTGCCAGAATTACTGCCACCGGATGAATCTCTATGCCAGCGCCGATCAATCGCGGATAGATCACGTAATCGTGAATGATACGAAAAACAATCAGAAAACCGGCGACGGCTAAGGCGCTTTCTGTCGAATGAAAACTGGCCACCAAAGTTGCCGCAATTCCCAACGCCAACGGCCCAACGACCGGAATAAATTCCAACACCGTAGCTGCGATGGCAAACACCAGCGGATAAGAAATTCCCAGCAGCCACAACCCTGCGCCTTCGATCATGCCGACAACAGCGCAGGCCATCAACTGTGCCCGAATGTACGCCGCCAGTGTTTCGCTGACTTCGCGCAAAAAGAATGTCAGCCGGTGTCTCAAGTCAGATTCCGGCAGTGAGGACAAAAAACGAATGCTGATGGCTTTGGCGTCTTTCAGAAAGAAAAAACCGATGACTGGAATCAATACCAGCCAAGGCAAAAACAGCGCCAGTCGAACAGTCCTGCCGACAATGGCTTTTAACCATTCAACCGCTCCTTGTCGAGTTGACGCCATCCAATCCATCAAAGGCTGACGCCAGCCTTGCGGCAAGCGATACCGGTTTGGCAGCTTTTCCAGCGATTTAACGTATTGATCCAGTTGCTGAGCGTAAGTCGGGAAGTTGTCGGAAAACGCTGAAAGCTGATCGGATAAACGCGGGGCGACTTCGTCTGCGGCCAAAACGATTCCCCCAAGCAGCAACAAGTACACAACCGCAATCGCGAGTGAACGCGGTAGCTTCCAATTTGAACTTCCAAAACGCCAGGGACGTTCGACAAAATCCACCAGCGGCGCAATCAGATAACAAAACATCACCGTGAAAACGAGCAGCAACACCACCATTCGCAATGCGTACAACAACCACGCCGCGGCAATGGAAATCGCAACGAGTAGAACGACCGTCAGCACGATTCGGCGAACTCGCGCCAAATCAGGCGGTGATGAAATTGGGTGATTGGGCATACGCGCGGCGATTATACAAACTCAGTTTCGGTTTTGAAGCGGCTATTGCCATCGCTGGTTTGATGGGCGAAGATTTCTTCTACTTCAGCATTTTCAGCGAAAGAGAAATTCAGCAAGTGAAACCAAAAATTTTAGTCACCAACGACGACGGGTATTTTTCCGAAGGCATCGCCACGCTGGCCGAAGCATTGGAATCAATCGGCGAAGTAACCGTGGTTGCTCCGGCTTCCGAACAAAGCGCGACAGCGCATTCCATTACGCTGACGCGGCCTTTGCGCGTTCGGCAGCTCGGCGAAAGAAGATATTCTGTGGATGGAACGCCAACGGATTGCGTGTTGTTGGCGATCACCAAAATTCTGCCCGAACGTCCCGATATTGTTTTGTCCGGCATCAATCACGGAGCCAATTTGGGCGACGATGTGACGTATTCGGGAACGGTTGCCGGCGCGCTCGAAGCTTCGATTTTCAAATTGCCGGGCATCGCTGTCAGCTTGACCGCGCGCGATGGCGATTTCAAACCTGCTGCAGGATTTGCGGCCAAACTGGCTCAGCGCGTTTTGAAGGAAGGTTTGCCTGCGGGGACGATCTTGAACGTCAATGTGCCGCCGGGCGAAGTTCGCGGAGCGCGATTTACCCATCAAGGCACGGCTTCGTCGGTGTCGAACATCATCGAAGGCGTTGATCCGCGCGGCAAACATTATTATTGGATCGGCGTTCAGAAAGTTTCCGTCAACGAAGACGCCTGCAACGATTTCGCCGCGATCAGTGAAGGGTTGGTTTCGATTACGCCGCTCAGAACCGATTTGACCGATTACCGCTTGCTGGAAAAACTGAAAGACTGGGAAAACCTTTAGTTGCATGTTCAATCCGAACCGAACTCAATTCGACACGCCCGCCTTTGCGCGCGAACGCACAGACATGGTTGAACGGCTTCGCAAGCGGTATCGCATCCGCGATGAACGTGTGCTGGCGGCAATGGCCAAAATTCCACGCCATTTGTTTGTGCTGGAAGCGATGCGCGGGCATTCGTATGGCGATCACGCCTTGCCTATAGATTTCGGCCAGACGATTTCTCAGCCGTTCATCGTTGCCCGGCAAACCGAATTGCTGGAAGTGACAAAGCAGGATCGTGTGTTGGAAATTGGCGCCGGTTCAGGTTATCAAACCGCTGTGCTGGCAGAAGTCGCTGGACAGGTTTTCGCGCTTGAACGATTGCCGGAACTGGCCAAACGAGCGCAGGATTTGTTACGACAACTTGGGATCAACAACGCGACGATCAAATGTTTCGACGGAACCTATGGCTGGAGCGAATTCGCTCCGTACAAAGGAATTTTAGTGGCGGCGGCTTCGCCGGAAATTCCCAAACCACTGGTGGAGCAATTGGCCATTGGTGGTCATCTGGTGATTCCGATTGGAGATGAAAAAGAACAGCGCCTGATCCGCGTCACTCGCGCCGAAGACGGCACGAAGACGGAAGATCACGGAGCTTGCCAGTTCGTGAAATTGATCGGGAAATACGGTTGGGAATTTTAGGGACAGGTTTCGCTGCGGCCATAAACCCATCTTGCCCAACGGCAAATTGATTGCCTGCTGTGGCTGCGTGTGGCAAACTCCGCCCGCCTTGTGAAGAGGCCTGAAGCAGTAAGCAGTGCCATTCCTCAATAATCCAAAAGCAAAACGAACCAAACTTAAAAGGTGACGAATCAAGCCTATGAACTTCGAGACTTTGTTCCGCACGAAATCCGTTGAGTTGATTCAGCGCGACGCAGCCGCCGGTTTTAGCGACGGCGAGGGCAGCGCCCACAAGTTGAAAAAAACGCTTGGAGTGTTAGACCTCACGTCTTTGGGAATTGCGGCAGTAATTGGAGCGGGCATCTTTTCGACCATCGGCAAAGCCGCCTACAACGGCGGGCCGGCAGTCTCCTTCCTCTTCATCTTCACGGCAATCGCGTGCGCGTTCGCGGCGTTTTGTTACGCGGAGTTCGCCTCGATGATTCCCGTCGCGGGGTCGGCCTACACTTATGCTTACGCGTCTTTCGGCGAGTTGATTGCGTGGATCATCGGCTGGGATTTGCTGATGGAATACGCCATCGGCAACATCGCTGTGGCCATTTCCTGGAGCGATTATTTCACGACCTTGCTGGCGGGTTACAGCATACACATCCCGGAATATCTGACCATGGATTTTCTGTCAGCGTCGCGCGGATTTGACACAGTGGACGCCCTGCTCAAATCGGGCCAGACGCTTGAGCAGATTGGTCAGGATGGCGGCCCGGTGCAGGCGTATCTGGCCTGGTCTCAAGCGCCGGTGGTTGGAGGTTTTCATCTGGTTTGCGATCTGCCTGCGCTGGCAATCGTGATTCTGATTACGGCGTTGGTTTTCGTGGGAATTCAAGAGTCAAAGCGCGCGTCGAACATCATGGTGGCGATCAAGCTCAGCGTTATTTTTTTGGTCATCGTGCTTGGCGCTTACTACGTTCAACCGGCCAATTGGAGTCCGTTTGCGCCCAACGGAGCAGCGGGCGTGTTGAAAGGCGTATCGGCAGTCTTTTTTGCTTACATTGGTTTCGACGCTATTTCGACCACGGCTGAAGAGTGCAAGAATCCGCAACGCGATTTGCCGCGCGGGATGCTTTACTCACTGGTGATTTGCACGGTTCTTTACGTGCTGATTGCGTTGGCGCTGACCGGGATGATCAGTTACAAAAAACTCGATACTGGCGATCCGTTGGCGTTTGTTTTCGGGCCGGAAGGCGTGAATCTGCCGTGGGTAGCGGGAATCGTTTCCATCAGCGCCGTTATTGCAATGGCAACCGTGCTGCTGGTCTTTCAACTCGGACAGCCGCGCATCTGGATGGCGATGAGCCGCGACGGACTGCTGCCGAAAATTTTCGCCTCCATTCACCCGCGTTTCAAAACCCCATGGTTTTCAACCATCGTTACCGGATTGTTGGTGGCGATTCCTTCGTTGTTCATGAACTTGACCGAGGTTACTGATCTGACCAGCATCGGCACTCTCTTCGCGTTTGTGTTGGTTTGTGGCGGAGTGTTGATCCTCGACAACTCCAAACAGAAAATTGAGCGCAAATTCCGAACGCCGTACATTAATTCCAAGTACATCGTACCTGCACTTTTTATTCTGGTTTGGGTCATCTTCTTCATCTTCAAACGCGATCTGTTGTTGAGCTTTTTCAGCGGCAACGATCTTTCTGACCCGACGGTTCACGGTTGGGAGGTCGTCAAACACAGGATTCCAATGTATGGCTACATTGTTCTTTCATTCATTCTGGCTATCGCCTGCTTCTTGCGAAATTTGTCGCTGATTCCGGTGTTGGGTCTGCTGAGTTGCGGGTATTTGATGACGGAACTTGGTTGGACTAACTGGACGCGGTTTTCCCTTTGGCTAGTAGTTGGCTTAATTCTTTACTTTGTTTATGGTTATCGTCACAGCCGGTTGGCTCGTGACGTTTAATTCACTTTGCATTTCCCACCTGCCGAACTGAAACAGTGCGCGATTGCGCGCCTATGTGAAGCAAACAGCTTGATGAAATAGCCCGACCAACCGTCAGCAACGGCCATATTGCCGACGGCATATTCCAAAATATAAGCCCCAACCGATGATCCAGGCGAAGATTTCTCCGAGTGTGGCATAGGAGTAAATGTAAGCACTTCCCGACACCGGAATCATCGAAACCACTTCGGCATCACAAAAAGCTGCGAAGGCGCAGGCAACCGCAGCCAGTATTAATGAAATCACAAGGGCTGGACCTGCAGCGGTTCTTCCAAGTTGCACGTCCGATCCTGTCAGACCGGCAATAATGAAGTTCATCAGCGGAGTTTTGATCTTGCTGGAAAAGGTCTCACCGGCGGAAGCCGTTCCGACCAGCGAGAAAATCCCCGCGCCGACGATTGCGCCAATGCCCAAAGCAGTCAGGTCAAACGCCGACAGTGTGCGTTTCATTTGCCGATCTGGATTTTCCGATTCGTTAAGAAGCTGATCCGAGCTTTTAGTGCTGAAGAGTTGAGATGCCATTCCCGTGTCTCCTTTTCAGTTGGTCAATGGCAGCGGCCCGAACGTGAAGCGGACTTTCATTTCAGAGAAAAAGCCCGTCTGGCACTTGAGCAACCGCCGAGTTTTGATGCGTTGATGAGTGTTGGAAAGCGAAGAGCGTCCGCGCTTTGGCGGCTCGATTTCAGCTTGGCAAGCGCGTCGGATTTTAATTTTAATCTGCGCCTTAAGGCGCAATTTATCGTGGCATGGCTGGGGCTTTTGGAGTTATCATCCTTGCCAACCCTGTCATTCAGATGATTTATTTGAATGACTTTGCCCGGATTGTCAGGAGCGAAACCCTGACCTCACTTAATTCATAACGAAGTATTGCACTGAAAGCAGCTTCCGATTCCCCGTAACAATTGCAGTTAATTGCCAATCGAGTTCCGAAGAGAATGCGTCTCACGACTCTTGGGAGGAGTACGCCTTTTATGAAGTACGTGTCAAAAAAATCTACGAATGTTTTGAAATCAAGCCTCACTATTTTGGCGTTGGGCTTGGCGCTGTTAATTGGTATTTCCACCACTCAGTCAACTTCGTTGGTTGACGCCGCAGGTAAGAACAATACTCTACGAAAAGCTTTTGCCTCGCTGACCGCTGTGTTTCAGCCAATTGAGCCAGAACAGGAGCCGAACGAAACTGTTGCGACTGCCAATCCAATTTCGCTGCCGGGTCGCAAAACGGGAGCGGTCAAGTTGGACGATGCCGCCAGTTTTGTATTCACTTATAACAACGGCCCAACGGATAAAGTTGAAGACTTTTTCAAATTCACGATTCCGACATTGCCGCCGAACACAAAACAGCGTGTAGATGTCTCGCTGACATTCACCAACGCTGCGGCGGATTTGGATTTGTTCCTATTCAAAGTCGGCGGAACCGCCGAAAATCCGACGTTGACGGCGCTGGCAGTTTCCAATGGAAGCACGACAACTGAACGGTTGACTCCGGTTCCTGAGTTGGAATCAGGGGATTATGTGATCGGCGTTTCGGCGTTTGACGGACATGGTCCGAACAGTTCTGCAATTAATTACACACTGACAACCGCGCTGGATTCGGCTCCGCCCAAACCGACCATTTCCAGAATTATTCCCGATGCGGCTGAATCGGGAACCGGACCGTTTTCGCTGACAATTAACGGGACCAATTTCTTCGACGGCCAATCTGTGGTGCGCTGGAACGGCCAGCCGCGTTCGACGATTTACATCAACAATACGCAGTTGGTCGCGTTTTTGACTGCTGCCGATGTTTCCAATCAAGGCATCATTCCAATCAGTGTCAGCAATCCGCCATCGTTGGGCGGCCCGTCGAATTCCGTGCCGTTCACGGTGACGATTGTCGGGGAATCGCCGGAAGTTGAACCGAACGAAACGACGACCGACGCGACGTTGTTGCTTTCACCTGGCAAACGCAAAGGTTCCGTAGCCGTTGGCGATGCTGCCACGACGACGGTTCAGGTTCCCGGCGGGCAAAACGATCCGGTCGAAGACATGTATTCGGTCGTGCTGACGCAAAGCTCGCGGTTGGATTTGCTGTTGTTCGGAACAGACGCGCAAGCAAATTTGGGGCTGTACCTGTTTCGGGAAGTTCCAGGTTCAACGACGCTGGAATCGTTGGGCAATTCGCGGCTGCGCGGGCCAATTCAACGCATCACTACTTCAGGGATGTTGCCTGCCGGACGCTATCTGGTTGGCGTTTCATCCATCACTGGCGTCAGCAGTTACACCGTCGAAGCCCGCATTCCGGGCAATCGGTTGATGCAGGTCGTGACAAATAGCGCTGCGCCGAACAGCACAGTCACCGTTCCGATTTCGTTTTATTCCGAAGGCAACGAAAACTCGCTCAATTTCAGTTTGCGATTCGATTCCACGCAACTCAGCAATCCGCAGGTTTCGCTGGGAAGCGACGCGATCAATGGCACGCTCAACGTCAACGCCGGCGAAGCGGCTGTGGGCAGGCTTGGTGTTCGATTGTCGCTGTTGCAAGGGCAGAAATTCAGCACCGGTTCGCGTCAGGTCGCCAAAGTCAGTTTTACGATCAAACCATCAACAAATGCTGGCGCAACTGTTGTCGAATTCAGCGACGAACCGGTTGTTCGCGGGTTGACGGATTTCAACGGCAATTCCGTTGTCGGCACGTATGCCGCCGGTAACGTGGTTATCACGCCTGGTTTTGAAAGCGACGTGACTCCTCGCCCACTGGGTAACGGTTCAGTTTCGACTTCCGACTGGGTGCAGGTTGGACGGTTTGTCAGCGGCCTGGATGAAATTGCCGATGGCAGTGAATTTCAACGAGCCGACATCGCTCCAAAAAATACTTTGGGCGATGGACGCCTGACGATTGCCGACTGGGTTTTGGCCGGAAGATATGCTTCAGGGCTGGAAGGTGTCGTGGCTGCCGGTGGAGCCAGCGAACCAATCGCAGCTTTTGGCGGTTCGGGAGTCGCGTTTGAGAAAAACATTGACGTGAATTCCGCTTCCGCGACGACCGAAGAGCAACAACAGACCCGCGGCATTCGCGTCATTCCGGTCACGTTCGTTCGAGGCCAGGAAAACACGGCGGTTGTCGAACTCAGTTCGCTGGGCAACGAAAACGCCATCGGATTCAGCGCCAATTTCGATCCTTCGCAACTGAACTTCGTTCGCGCCACCATCGGAACCGATGCTCAAGGAGCGGCATTCAATCTCAACACCACGCAACTCGCTCTGGGACGTATTGGCGTTGGCATTGCGCTTTCCAGCGGCCAGACTTTTGCTGCTGGCACTCGCCAGTTGGTCACGCTGACGTTCAACGTCCCGGCATCTAGTTCGGTGAATTCGACGACAATCGGTTTCGGCGATCAGCCAATTGTCCGCGAAGTTGTGGACGCCACGGCGAACGTTTTGCCGACGACTTACACGGCGGGAGTTGTCACTCTTGATCCGCAAATCAGCCAGACGCCAAGTTTGACCAGCGTCAATCCGAATACCGTTCTGGCCGGAGGCGGCAATTTCGTCGCCACGCTGAATGGCGCGAATTTGCTGAGCGGAGCCGTCGCTCGCGTGACGGTCAATGGCGTGACGGCGGAACGGTTGACGGAATTCGTCAGCCTGACGCAATTGCGCGTGACCTTATTGGCGCAGGACATTGCCGAAACCGGCACGATCAGCGTCAACGTGCAAAACCCGCCGCCCAGCGGCGGCACGTCGAATTCGTTGACGATTGATATTGTCAATCCTGTTCCCACTGTGACGACGACTACTCCGGCTTCGGCATCTGTCGGCGGTCAGGGATTCACGATGACCGTCAACGGAACGAATTTTGTGCCGGGCGCAGCGGTTCAATGGAACGGCAACAATCGAATCACGACGTTTATCAGTTCGACTCAAATGACCGCGCAAATTCCGTCGTCTGACATTGCGACAGCGGGTACGGCGACAATTCGTGTTGTTAATCCTGGCCCAGGCGGCGGCCCTTCCAACACGGTCAATTTCACGGTTGCTTCGCCGGCTGCGATTCCGCGAATCACCACCATCAATCCGACTTCGGTGATGGGCGGCGGAGAAGCATTTACGCTGACGGTCAACGGGACAAACTTCACGCAAAATTCGGTCGTACGTTTCAACGGGACTCCGCTGGCGACGACGTTCGTCAACAACACGCAACTAACTGCGGCTGTGACGCCTGCCGACATTGCCACACCTGGCACTGTCAGCGTGACGGTCTTCACGCCGCCGCCCGGAGGTGGAACCTCGAACGCGGCGCTGCTGACGATCAATGTTCCGCCGAATCCGGTTCCGACCATCACGGCGCTCAATCCGAGCAGCGTGATGTCGGGTGGGCCGAACTTTACGTTGACCGTTACTGGAACCGGTTTTGTGCAAGGCTCAGTGGTTCGTATCAATAACACCGACCGGGCGACGACTTTTGTTTCAGCGACAGAAGTCCGCGCGGTCATTCAATCCGGGGATATCGTCAACGGCGGAACGGCAAACATCACTGTGTTTAATCCGGCTCCGGCTGGCGGAAGCTCGAATGCGGCGACGTTGACGATCAACTTCGCTCCGCCGGTGATTACGCTGCTCAGTCCGAGTTCAGCGGTTGCAGGTGGTCAGGCATTCCAGTTGAACGTGACCGGAACCAACTTCGCTCCGGGATCGGTAGTGCGCTGGAACGGCGAAGACCGAACGACGGCTTTTGTCGGCGTGACGGAATTGGCCGCGCAAATTCCTGCGTCTGACATTGCCAATGCCGGAACGGCGACGGTGACTGTGTTCAGTCCTTCGCCCGGAGGCGGTCAGTCCAACGCCATTACGTTCACCATCAACCCGCAAGCGCGTCCGTTGCCACGCATCAGCGCGCTCAACCCGAATAGCGCATTGGCTGGTTCTCAATCCATTACGCTGGCCGTCACCGGAACGAACTTCGTCACGGATTCGGTGGTGCGCTGGAACGGCCAACCGCGTGCGACGACTTTCGTCAACAGCACGCAACTGACAGCGGTTATTCCCGCCGAAGATTTGGCCAATGTCGGCAATGCGTTGGTGTCGGTTTTCACGCCTCCGGCTGGCGGCGGAGAATCGAACGTGCTGACGTTTGCCATCAACGCTCCGCCGAACCCCGTGCCTGTGATTGTTTCGATCAGCCCCAGCACAGTGGGCGCAGGCACAGGAGCGTTCGTTTTGACGGTCAACGGCACTGGATTCGTCAATGGTTCGACTGTTCAATTCAACGGATCGAATCGCGCGACGACTTTTGTCAGCGCCACGCAATTGACGGCTCAAATTCTGGCTGAAGACATTGCGGGAGCGAACGGCCCGGCGATTCGTGTGGTTTCGCCCGCACCGGGAGGCGGCCCGTCGAATGAAGTCATTTTGACGGTCATCAATCCTGTTCCGGTCATTACTTCGCTGCAACCCAGCGCCATTGCCGAAGGCAGCGCCGGGCAGCAATTAACGGTCAACGGCACGGGCTTCGTGGTGGGTTCGACGGTCACGGTTAATGGGGCTTCGCGCATCACGACCTTCGTCAACAGCACTCAATTGATCTGCCAATTAACGACGGCGGAACTGGCCAACACTACAACGTTGAACATACAGGTCGTCAGCCCCACACCGGGCGGCGGCGCGTCGAACACGGTTGGTTTGCCGGTTCGTCCGCGTAACCCGATTCCGCGTATCAATTCGATTAGTCCGACGACGGTTATGGCTGGTGGGCCAGGCTTCACGTTGGTCGTCACCGGAACCAGTTTCGTCAACGGTTCGATTGTTCGCGTCAACAATCAGGATCGCCCGACGGACTTCGTTTCCGACACCACGCTGGCAGTTCAAATTCCGGCGACCGACATCGCGGTTGCAGCAGCGTTGAGCATCAGCGTTTTCAATCCGGGTCCAGGCGGAGGCTCAGCCGGGCCGTTGACGTTGAACGTCACCAATCCGGTTCCGCGCATCACCAACCTGAGTCCCGACACAGCGCCCGCTGCCAGTGGAGCATTCACACTGCTGGTTAATGGCGTCAATTTCGTCTCGAACTCCGTTGTTCGATTCAACGGAGTTGAACTGCTGACGACATTTGTGACCAGTTCACAGTTGACTGCACAAGTCCCCGCAGCGTTGTTGATGGGCGGAGGCACTGCGCCTGTCACTGTGTTCAACCCGGCTCCTGGCGGCGGCACATCAAATGCGGCGAATTTCTCCATCGTCAACCCGGCTCCGGTCATAACCGGCATCAATCCGGCCAACGTGTTGGCCGGAAGCGCGAGTTTTGCGTTGGCAGTCAATGGCAGTGGTTTCGTCAATGGTTCGGTTGTTCGCGTGAACAACTCCGATCGGCAAACGACCTTCGTCAACTCCAATCAGTTGATGGCGACTATTCTGCCTTCGGATGTGCTGAACGCAGGAACGCTGACCATCACTGTGTTCAACGTTGAACCGGGCGGTGGTTCGTCGAACTCCGTCATTTTGGCGGTCAACAACCCTGTGCCGGACATCTCCGATTTGCAGCCGAACGCCGTTGCCGCAGGCAGTCAGGCATTCACGCTGAATATCAACGGCACAGGCTTCGTTCCCGGATCGGTTGTTCAGTGGAATGGTCAGCCGCGTCCGACGACGTTTGTCAGCACCACGCAAGTGACGATTCCGGTTTCGGCGGCTGAAGTCGCTGCCCCGACCAACGTCAACATCAACGTGGTCAATCCGGCTCCGGGTGGCGGAACTTCTTCGCAACGAATTTTCCGCGTCACCGCGCAGCCGAATCCGACGCCGATTCTGCTTAGCCTGACGCCGACTTCGGTTCCTGCCGGAAGCGCAGCGTTTACGCTGATCGTCAACGGCGAAAACTTCGTGCCCAACGCCGTTGTGAATTTCAATGGCAACGCTCGCTCAACTCAATTTGTCAGCAGCGTTGAACTGCGGGCGCAGATTCTGCCTTCAGACGTTGCGACGCAGGGGGCGGCTGTGGTGACGGCGACCAATCCGGCTCCGGGTGGCGGCGTTTCCAATTCGCTGAACTTTACGATTACTCCGCCGAATCCTTTACCGACTTTGACCAGCCTGGTTCCGTCTGTGATTGGAGTCGGCAGCCCTGCATTCACATTGACGATCAACGGAGCGAATTTCGTTCCCGGAGCGGTCGTCAATTTCAACGGCAGCCCGCGCCAGACGGTGTTTTTCAGCGCGTCGCAAGTCTTCGCTCAAATCACGGCGGCGGACGTTGCCAATGTTGGCTCGGCGACAATCACCGTCACCAATCCGGCTCCGGGCGGAGGCAATTCCAACGGGTTGACGTTGACCATCAGTTCGACGCCGAACCCTGTGCCTGTGCTGACAAACATCAACCCGAATCTGGTTATTGCCGGTGACGCCGATTTTGTGCTGACCGTTCTGGGAAGTAGCTTCGTGCCCGGAGCGACCATCAACTTCAACGGCGTTCCGCGCCAGACGACGTTCATCAGTCCGGGCGAACTAACCGCATTGATTCCCGCCGCAGATGTTGCCGACCCCGGAACTGCGATAGTCACAGTTACTAATCCTGGTCCGGGTGGCGGAACATCGAACAGTTTGTCGCTTCCGATTGTGGCGCTGAGTTGCCAAACAACCTGCTTCCAATCGGCGACTTATTACACGATCAACATCAATCGTCTGCCGAATGGCTCCATCATTATCGGTGGTGTGAACTTCGGAAATCCGGTTTCGATCCAGTCGAACCTGCTGGATGTTCGGCGCGCTTTGCGCGGTGGTGTTGATCCGATGGCGATTCTCAACCAGCAATACGTTGCTGCCCAACTCAGTCTGGCTGCGGTCAATACCAGCACTCTGCCAGGCGTTTTGAGCAGTCCGATTCGATGTTACAACCTGATGTTCGACATGGTTCAACTCGATAACGGAGTCACGTTGAGTCGCGCGACTCTGCTGCGTGACCTGCTGGCGCAAGCCAGATTGTCCATCTTGGAAAATCGCACGGACGATATGCTCAGAATCGCCAACATTATGGCGATGCTGAACGGCAATAGTCCTTCCAACCGCTGTCAATAAATTCGGCAACGGCTGAGACTAAAAATCCGCCGCTCAAGTTGAACATTCGTTCAACTTGAGCGGCGGATTTTCTTTTTGCCGCTCTAAAAATGTCAGAAAGCGATCATTGCCCGCGAAGTTTTTTCGACGCGGTTTCGATTTGCGCCGACATTTCATCCAGCGTTCGGCTGATGACTTTGACCTGTTCCGCAGCCTCTGCCCAGTTTTTCTGCTCCAAGGCTTCGCGCACACCCGGCAAGGTTTTGACGCCGTAGCCAGTATAAAAGCCCGGTGCATAAATCTGGTGCTTGAACCATTCGCGGCGTGGCAAACCGGCAGCCGACAACAGCTTTCGTTCCGATTGATACAGCAACCGGTTCAAATCTTTGACATCGGCAGGCAGTGAACCTGTTTGCGCGATTGCTCCCAATGCGCGTTCGTATAGGTTGGCCGCTCGTTTCAACTTTGCGACCGAAACGCCCAGCGACGACAGATCAACATTCTGTTTCGGCAGTTTGGAAATTTCTTCGACGTAGCCTTCGACTGTGTCGGCAAAGTTGGTGAACTCGAACGGCAGGATTTTCGCGTCCGCCAATCGCATGGTCATGGTTCCTGCGATTTTGACCAACGTTTGGCCATACTCAAACGTCGTGTCGGAAAACCGCGTGTACCATGCGAACGAATCGTAAATCGAATGATAAATGCCTCCGCCGCCATCTCCGCCGAAGCCGATATTCAGCGAAGCGATTCCCAAATGATCCAGAAACGCCGTGTAATCCGAACCTGACCCCAACGCACCGATTCGCAAATCGGAGCGTTTGTCGTCACCGCGTCGAGAGCGCATGACTTCCCATAACGTGCCTTTGCCTTTGGGGTCGTTGACGGAGCGCGCCGCGTCGTTGACGAATTTTTCCAACGTGTGCGAACCGCCCGCGCCAAACACTCCTTTGCTGGTGCTGTCGGAATTGATGTAGGCGACGGCTTTTTGCTTCAACTCTTCAGCGTGTTGCTCCACCCATTCAGTCGAACCGAGCAAGCCTTGTTCTTCGCCATCCCACGCGCAAAAGATCATCGTTCGTTTTGGCCGCCAGCCCTGTTTCAGCAATTCGCCGAACGCGCGCGCTTCTTCCAACACGGCGACCATTCCGCTGACCGGATCGTCTGCGCCGTTCACCCAGGCGTCGTGATGATTGCCGCGAATAATCCATTCGTCGGGAAAAGAGCTGCCTTCGATGCGAGCGATGACGTTGTAAAGCGTGGTTATTTTCCAGTCAGAAACGACTTTCAGCCGTACAGTCGCCGCGCCCGGCCCAACGTGGTAAGTGATGGGCAAGGCTCCGCGCCAGCTTTCCGGCACGACTTGGCCGGTCAACGATTTCAACAGTGGCAGCGCATCGCCATAAGAAATCGGCAGCACTGGAATTTTCATCAACGTCTTGGCTTCTTCGCGAGCCAGCCGCCGTGCGTTTTTTGTCGCTCCCCAGCCCGGAGTCAGCGGGTCGCCGGGATGAATCGGCATATCCATCACGCTGCCGCGCTGAACGCCGGTTTCGTTGCGGTACGGGCCTTTGGGATAAACGTCGCCTTGATAGTAGCCGTCTTCTTTCGGATCGGAGTAAATAATGCAACCGACTGCGCCGTGTTCGTGCGCGACTTTTGGTTTGATGCCGCGCCAACTGCCGCCGTAACGCGCAATGACGATTTTGCCTTTCACGTCCACGCCCATTTTCGCCAGTTGATCGTAATCGGCGGGAACTCCGTAATTGACGTACACCAGTGGAGCCGTTACATCACCGTCGCCCGAATAAGCGTTGTAAGTCGGCAATTGATCGGCGTCGCCTGAATCAGGGTCTTCGGACAAAACCGGTTCTTTCAACCTAGCCTGGAATTTTTCCGGTGTAACCAGTTCGAGTAAGCGTTCTTTCGGCGTGGGGAAGAGCACGTCGAACTCTTCCAGTTCGGCTTTCAAACCCCAGCCTTTCAATTGATCGCGCATCCATTCAGCGTTGCGTTTGCCCGCCACTGATCCCAGGTGATGTGGTTCGGCAGATAAGCGTCGCATGTATTCTTTCAGGTTTTCGGCTTTGGGAATGGCGCGGAATTTTTCTTCCCAATTGTCGTCGGGTGAATATGCGTTGATTGTCGAAGCGAGTGGATTGAAGGCCAAAGCCACAACCAACGTCGCCGCCAGTCCGATTTTCAGAGTACGAAGGCACATGGAATCTCCTTTTGTTTAAGTGTGAAAGGTGTGGAACCGAAGCAACAAAAAAGTTTAGTTCTTTGTTCGTCGCCGTGAAAGCGCAACATCGCTCGTTGCTCGATTTCAAAAACAAAGCTTGGCGGAGACCAGCAATCTCAAAAAAATCTATCGCATCAGGGGAGATATTCCTTGCGATAACCAGATGTGCAGAATTCTTGATCCGCTTGACCCGGAGTGTTTGCGACCGCTGTTTCGCGCCTGCTTTTTGAAACTGCAACAAGCGGGACTCATTCAGGGCTATTACTACTGGCAGAATTTTGTCATCGTCTTGGTGGATGGCGTGGAGCACTTTCCCTCGACCAAAGTGCAGTGCCCGCATTGCACGATGCGCAAGCATCGCAACGGAGAAGTCTCTTACCACCACGCGAGGCTGACGGCCGTGCAGGTCAATCCCATCCAGCCCGAAGTGTTTCCTCTGGACTTCGAGCCGATCTTGAACGCTGACGGCGCGAAAAAGAATGACTGCGAACGCAACGCCCCAAACGCTTGTGTGAAATGCTCAATGAACGCTACCCGGAACTGAACTTCTTGCTGGTCGAGGATGCGCTCTAAGCCAACGCGCCGTACCTACGACAAATCACCGGCTACGGTTGGAAGTACGTCCTGAACGTCAGTCCAGATACTCATCCGAGTTAGCTCAAACAGTTCGCCGGACGCTAGGTGCGCGACGGCTTCAAGGAACTGTGCCAAACCGATGAGGATGGCACGCAACATTATTATTATGCATAGACAGCTCATTTGCGTTTGTGTGACAGCGCGCCGGATGTCCGGGTAGATTTTTTTGCTCTACGAACAGACCACGTCCGATGGCGAAGTCAATCGCTAGACCTGGATCACCAATTTGCCGCTCCAACCGCACAGCGTCCAGCGAGTGATGCGCGCTGGACGCTGCCGCTGGAAAATCGAAAACGAAACTTTGTTTATCTGCCAAGTGATTGCTACAGTATTTCAAGGCAGATCAAATTTACTCAAAAGGGCTCACTTTTTTTTTCAATGACTGCAATAAATGGGTTGACAAGCCATTTGAATTACATATAATCCCAAATTCGCGCGCAAGAGAGTTTTTAAGGAATGCGTGTGTGATATTTGAAAACTAGGTAGAGCGTTTTACAGTAAGACTCTAAAGTGTAATTTTGTGAATATTGAAGAGTTTATTGCGGCAGCTTGCTGTCGTAATAGTTTAAGTTTGTTCTGAGAGTTTGATCCTGGCTCAGAATCAACGCTGGCGGCGTGCCTAACACATGCAAGTCGAACGCGAAAGTGGAGCAATCCATGAGTAGAGTGGCAAACGGGTGAGTAACACGTGGGTGACCTGCCTTCGAGTGGGGGATAACGTCCCGAAAGGGACGCTAATACCGCATAACATACCGCCTTTTAAGAGGTGGACATCAAAGCCGGGGACCGCAAGGCCTGGCGCTTGAAGAGGGGCCCGCGTCCGATTAGCTAGTTGGTGGGGTAATGGCTCACCAAGGCGACGATCGGTAGCCGGCCTGAGAGGGCGGACGGCCACACTGGGACTGAGACACGGCCCAGACTCCTACGGGAGGCAGCAGTGGGGAATTGTTCGCAATGGGCGCAAGCCTGACGACGCAACGCCGCGTGGAGGATGAAGACCTTCGGGTCGTAAACTCCTTTCGACCGAGATGAACACCCACTGACCTAATACGTCGGTGGGCTGACAGTATCGAGGGAAGAAGCCCCGGCTAACTCCGTGCCAGCAGCCGCGGTAATACGGGGGGGGCAAGCGTTGTTCGGAATTACTGGGCGTAAAGGGCTCGTAGGCGGCCAACTAAGTCAGACGTGAAATCCCTCGGCTTAACCGGGGAACTGCGTCTGATACTGGATGGCTTGAATCCGGGAGAGGGATGCGGAATTCCAGGTGTAGCGGTGAAATGCGTAGATATCTGGAGGAACACCGGTGGCGAAGGCGGCATCCTGGACCGGTATTGACGCTGAGGCGCGAAAGCCAGGGGAGCAAACGGGATTAGATACCCCGGTAGTC
>CADECP010000060.1 GCA_902825875.1 uncultured Acidobacteriota bacterium | reverse complement strand
AAATCCGAAGTGTTATCTTGAAGTGGCGAGAAAAGAAGGTCGTCAAAATACCAGCGATTCGTCCCTGCGGCTTTGACATAAATCGGGAAATGGTCGCTGCCCATTTGAGCAATCCCGGTTCCGTCCTGAAACACCTGAAGAAAGACATTCTTGCCGCTATGATTGACGCCATAGACGCCCGCCTGACCGCTGGTGGATGAATTGGTAGCCGTCAGCCCTAAAAAGCCCGCCACAGAGCCGGACTGCGTAATCTGGCCGCCGTTCTGAACCGTGACGTTGCGGCCAACGATGGCATCACGGCCAAGATTCAGATCGCGCGGACGGTTTGCGCCCGTCGCGCCGATGTCGCCCGTATTATCAGTCGGATACAGTAGAGCATCCGTTGCCAGCTTCGGCGCGTAGGTGTACGGGACAGTTGAGATTGGCGTCGCGCCAAGAATCGGCAGGCTGCGGGCGGTTGCGGCGGCATCCGAATAGAATTCCGTAATGTCGGTTCGCCCGATAGCCATTATCGGAATATCGGAATTCGTGTGGATGGCGTATCCGTTCGCCCAAGTTCCCGTGCCCTGCACTGTAAACCGGCACAGGCTGTCAATCGTGCCCGGCTGGTTATTCGTGAAATCTGTTTTGATGGCGACGTGATTTGACCCGCTGGCCGACGTGGTAAAAAACGTGGCTTTTGCTGAGACGCGCGAGCCGACTTTCGCCCAAACGCCGTAACGCTTGAACGATTCCACATTGCAGCCGATTAGCTCAAGCTCGCAATAGGTATCAGCCGGGTCGCCGTCCGCAATGGCCTGCCCGATTACCGCCCAATCCGACACGCTGCCCAGCGAATCCAGCCCGTTGCAATTAAGAAGCACGGCTTGCCCCGCGCGGATGCGATAGGCGACTTTGCTATCCAACACGTCGTCCACGTAACACGAATCAAGTAAAATCGTGTTGCCGCCGGAGATGTCGAACCCGTTGCCGCCGCAATTGGAAACAAAGACGGACTTGAATTTATTCGTGAACTGGCCGCGAACGTTGACGCCATCGCCGCCGCAATTCTTTATCCAAACATTGTTCAGAAAGAAATTGTACAGCCCGTCGGACTGATCGTGGACGGAAATGCCGTGCCCTGAACTTCCCGACGTGTTGCCCGCGCCTTCGATTGTCAGATCGCTAATTTCAATTGTATGCGACGAGGCGTTGCCAATATCAATGACCGGCGTGTTGCTTGCCGACGCCTTGAGAATCGTGCGTTCCGGCCCGTCGCCAAAAATCTTTAGCTGATAGGTAATGCCGGTCAGGTTGACACCGAGATAAGTACCCGTTGGGAAGTACAGCGGTCGCCCCTGCGCCAGTGCCGCCGTAACAGCGTTATTGACCGCCGTGCTGTCATCGGTTACGCCGTCGCCGGTTGCGTTGTAATCCGTTTTTGCGTTGATGGCCTGAACTTGCTTCGCACCGCTTGCAACCCAGCCAGTATTCCCCGTGCCGGATTCCTTGACGTAAAGCGTCGTTCCACTTGAGCCATTTGACCGCCGATAGACTGAGCCGATGGACGCTGTAACAACGCCTTCCGGCGAGCCGGAGCCGGTAAGATCGTGGATCGTTTCCGACGAATCCCACGAAATACGGTTCCCGTTCAGCGTAACGCGGTCGCCTTTGAGCAGCAGTACATTGCCGCCCGCGCCGCCATTGGCCGCGCTCGATGCGTAGCCCAACTGTCCGGTTGCGGAAAGATAGAACCCTGTCCCTGTGTCGCTGGTGAAGCCGTACGCCGGAACGCTGGCCGATGCGTTTCCGCTCCAAAAACGGGCAGGTGATTTCAAGACAGAACTGCCCGAATCATACTCAAGCCCTGAAGTGCTCGTAAGCGATGATGCGCCAGACCAATGCGCGAGACGTGTGCTGGAACCGCTGCCCGTCACGCCACTGCCGCCCGGCGAATACGTGGCCACGATGCGCCAATCGTTTGAACCATCCGGCGCAAGAATCACAGACTGCTTGTCAAGGTTCATCACAAACGACGAACCATTGACCGTGCCGCCGCTATTGGCCTGAAGCGTAATGTTATTGGCCGATGCGCCTGCGCTGGAAACGTCCTTGACGATTACCAAATCGCCGAGCGTGTAAAGGGCTGGCCAGGGCAGGGTAAGCGTCGTCGTGCCGGAGTGATTGACTTCGATATAGTGGACGCCCGGCTGTGTAATCGAAGTCGTTCCGGTGATGGTCAGCTTCGACAGATACGAATCCGCCCGCGAAAGCTTGGCCGATGCGCCGACAACAGAGTTCCAGTAATCTTGCAGCGGGTCGCCGCCGACGATTCGCGCACCGCGTCCTACCGTCTGGAATGGGGCGAAACCGTTGGCGTGGATTGCCGCGCCGCGCACGTAAGACGATAACGGGCCATCCTTGAAGACAACAGAGTCTTCGATGATGCCGCGCTGTAGCGTGTGCGCGAAATAGTCTGTGCCTTCGTTGATATGTTCAACTTCAATTGGCTTTTTCAGGAACGTGACGGTCGCATTGTCTGAATGGCTGGCCGCGCTTGTGCCGTGCGCGCCGCGCGTGCAACCGGTCAGCGTTGTGGACGTTTTGCCGGTGTAGGTAATGTGCTCGCTATCAATCGCAACCGTTCCGGCTGTAGAAAAATACTGCGTTGAATCAACCGTGATCGTCGTTGCGCTGTTTGTGATTGCGCCGTTAAGCTGCGTCGTCAGGGCTTGGCCGACGAAGGTTGTGTTTCCGCGAATGTTGACCAGGCTGGCGTGATAGGCAAGGATTCCGGTATCAACCCAGCTTTCCAGATTGCAGTCCTGCAAATCCAGAATCGCGCCGCTGTTCGTTGAGTCGCCATCAACGCCGTTCTTTTTACCAACGATTGCCCATTTACTGCCCTCATTGAGCGAATTGACGCCATTGCAGCTTTTCAGCACCGCCTCGCCAGCGCGGATACGAAAGCCAGCCGGAGCCGAATCACGCAACAATCCCGCGTAGCAGGAAACAAACAGATTTGACGGCATATTCGCCGCGTCGTAATCGAACGGATAGCCCGCGCAATTCGTGGCGTAGACGCCTTCAAATATCGAGCTAAACGTCCGCTCAACTCTCAAGCCAGCGCCGCCGCAATTTTCAATCCAGACGTTGCGAATCAGCGTTCGCAAGCCGCCTGTACCCGTGCCGTCATCAAGCCGCAAGCCAATTTGACTGCTGCCTGCCGTCACGTCGCCGCGAATGCGGATATTTTCCAGCGCGGGCATCTCAAACGAACCCGCCGAGCAATCAATGATCGTTGCGTTGCTCGTCGAATAGATGACAGTTTCGCCATCAGACGCGCCCTGTAAGCGAACCCGGCCACTGACAGTCAGCCCGGAAACCTTGAACGTTCCCGCCGGTAGATACACGGTTCGGTAGTAGCCATCACCAGCAGACCGGCTTTCCGCCGCGTCAATGATTTCCTGAATCGCCGTTGTGTCGTCATCAATCCCGTTGCCGGTTGCGCCATTGGCTTTGACATTGAAAACCTGCCCGCCCGCGTCTTTGATTGGCGCTTGAAACGTCTGACTATTGAGCGTTGTTACTGTGCCGACGGTCGCGCCTTTGGCAACAGGATACAGGTTTTGCAACAGCCCTTCGGCTTCGGCATCCGTGATCGTATTGACCGGGATGTGATGGAGCACGGGCGCGTAAAAGCTTGCCGAGTGCCGGTTGTCGCAATTCAGCGCAAAGCGAACCGTCGCCTGACTGCCCGGAACGGCAGACGTGACCTTGAAGGCGGTCGTTAGCCATTGCCATTGCGTATCGGCAAGGTCATCCGGCGGCGTAATTGTCCGGGTATTCGTCGCTTCGCTGTCAATTCGATAGCCTTCCGTCGCGTCGTAAAGCGTCAGCGCGGCCACGTTGAAGGTTTCCAACGTGCCGGTTGTGCCATCCAGATTCGCCAGCGCAACGCCTTTGACCCAAACACCGGCAATAATCCAATCCCCTTCCGTGACCGTGCGCGTGGAATCGTAAACGCGGCGATAGCCCTCCGGCGGCGACGTGATTGAAAGCGTGGCCGCGCCGGTTGTGCCATCGGGCGCGGTGACGCCGGTTGTCACAATCGCGTTGCCGGACAACGCTCCCCATGTCGTTACGTCTTGTGCGGCAAGATTCGCAAATCGTACCGCAGTCGGCGCAAAGCCCGTTCGCTTGCTATCAAGCGGTTTGTCCTGCGATTGCCCCGTGCGCGGATTTTGCGCGACAACGGGCAGGCAGAGAACCGCCGCAAGAGTAAGGCTTAGGAATTGAGACAAAAGCTTTTTCATTTTTTACTGCTGAACCGTGACGTTAAACGTGCCGCTGGCCGGGTCAATCGAACTGCCCGAATAATTGGAGAAGCGAACCGTGACGGTTCCGCTTGACGAAACCCAAGCGGAATAATGCGAGCCGGTAGAAGGCGAAGCCGGAATGCCGAGAAACACGGGCTTGCCGACGGTTGCGCCGGATACGGAAATCGTCAAATCCGCGCTTGAGCCGGTTGACGTGCTCCCGAAATCCAACGTGGCCGAACCGGTAAGAAAAATCGGCATCGTGCCGTAGTTGCCGCCATTGCCCGATGCTTTGAATGTGTTGGCTGAAGAATCGAAATACAATCGGCCTTCGCCGGAGGAAGACACCGCCGGAGCCGTGCGTCCTCGCAAATCCAGAAAGCCGCCCAAGCTGCTGCCCGTCGTTCCGGCGCTGTAAAACGCCCAATTGTTTGTCGCGCCCGTCAGGGATTCGGCGTAAAAACCATACTGCGTTGTGATTGCGCCGGAACCGGTCAAGGTCGGAGCGCCGACGTAATAATGCGTCAGGTTGGTGAAAGCTCCGGCTGAAGCTTCGGCGGACGAGTAATGAACGCGCGCATTGCTGACGGTTCCTGTGTCGTCATTTATGAGCACTCCGCGAACGCCGGAAACGTTCGTCAGCGTGCCGGAGCCGGTAAAGGTAAAGCTCGCATCCAGTGCCGCCGAACGCGACGCGGACGCGGTATGCGTTCCGGTTCCGTCAAGCGTATAGCTCAATAGTAATCCGCGAAGATTCGATGTCGTGTTATTCGCCGTCAGGCTGGTATTGATTAACGCGCCGGATGAGGTTTCGCTTTCTGTTGTGGACGAGTTTTGCAGAGAAAGAATATATCCAACCTGCGCCGCCGAAAGAGAATTGCCGCCGCCGATTTTGTTCGCGTAAAGCCCGGCGCTTGAAGCCGCTGCCACGCTAAACGATCCATAGATCGTCCCGCTCGAATCTTTCCACTGTTGGGCGATGCCGCTGCCCGACGCCTTGTCTTTCGCAATCAGCGGAATATCGTCGGCGTCAAATCCCGTGAAGACTTTTTGCCCGGCTATGGTTTGCGCCGTTCCCGATGCGGTCACAACGCCTGAAGCCGCCGCCGCCGCCGAAGGCACGCAAACCGTCGTCGTGCCTGAAAGACTGGTCACGGCAGGCGCGGAGCCGCAGGTTGTGCTCCCTGCTTGAATTACCTGAGCGGCGGTCGAATCTCCGTTGACGGAAACGACGCCCGCATTCGCTATCGTGATGCTGCTTGAACCGCCTGTGACGGAAATGCCCGTCCCGGCGGTGACGGTTGCCCATTCAATCCCGTTATTGCCTGTATTGGTCTTGAGGATTCGATTTGCGCCCGCAAAAGCCTGACCGGTAATGGACGTGGAGCCGTTGTAGACCGCCACTTGGCCACTGGTTGCGCTGCCGACCGTTCCGCCGCTGCCGCCCGTCGGGTCGCTGAAAGTGCAATCTACGCGCCCGGAGCCGGAATTATCCACACAGGAAATGGACATGTTCGCGCCGGGAATGAAGTTCAATGTGCCGCGCGTTCCGGCTGTGGTTCCGCTGACGGCAACCGCCAGATCGTAGCTGCGATTGATGTAAGCCTGAAAAGCCGACATCGGCACAAACGTGTAGCGCGTAATCAGGTTGGTATCAGTCACCTTATACGGCGAAAGCGTGATCGCCGTGCTGCTGGCCGGAATTGCGTACAATCCCAAGAACTCGCGCTGTAGGCTGCTTGTCGAAGCGTACCAAACCTGGTAGTAGGCTTGCGGCGAAAGCGATGTTGACGGCCAAAGCGAAACCGTGAACGCACCGGCTGAAAGCGTGGCTGAAACCGTCGCCGTTGCCGGGATAATCGAATCCGGCGATGCAACGGCTTGCGTCAGAATGAAAGTGACCGTGCCGGTGTAGGCCGAGCCGTCGGCTTTCGTCAGCGTGTCGGATACGGTCGTTTTTGCCGACGTGACTGTAATTGTCACCGTTGCCTGCGATGACGACGATGAGCCATTCTTGATGGCCGTGTAAGTGAACGAATCCGAACCGGTATAGCCCGCCGTTGGCGTGTAAAGCAGCGTTCCCGCCGACGAATTGAACTGCGAGATTGAACCGTGCGCGGGCGCAGTGCAGGAACCGCAACCGCTGGTCGAAATGCCGTAAGTCAACGTGCCGGAATCTACTGAGCCGACAAGCGAGATTTGGCTTGAGCCGACAGCGGAAACCGTAATCGAAAGATTCGTTGCGGTCTGAGCAAGGCTTAACACAACCAACGCGCACAGGAAGGCAAAAGAGAAAACAAGTTTTTTCATAGGATTACTGAAAAGGGTTAAATCGGAACTTCAGGGCGAGGCGTAGCACCCGCCGAACCGCTCATAGGCGGCGGCTGCGAAGCATCCTCAATGCGGGCATAGTAGCCGCGCGGATACCATTGCGCCACAATGCCAAGCGTGGCGTTTGTGTTTCGCGTCATCGTCAGGATTCGGAAATACTCAGCCGCTTCGCCCGTCGTTTCCCGGTAAGGCGAAAGGTACGGCGAAACGACCTTGATGACCTTGTAAGGATGCAAAGCTAAGGCGTCGGCCTCCAAAGCCGAACGAAGCGTGAAGGAAATTCGCAGATTATTTTTAACACCGCCCGAATCGAACTCGCCTAAATCGCCAATCAAATTGCCGAAACGCACGGCCTCGCCAAATTTCGTCACACCGAAGGCGTTGTATTCCTTCGGCAAGATTTGCTGCGAAGAATCGCCAAGCGCACGACCGCGCGCCTGTTGCAAGTCATCGTAATCAAACACCAGCGGGCGGCGGATGTTTTCGTGCGCCTCGTCTTCAAACCAAACCGTGATTCGAGTTGGGAGTTGATGAATCGGAAGTTTTGAAATCCGAATGTCGTCAATAATCGCGTGGCCTTCGGCGCTATGCCGGTCGCGGAAAACCGGAATGGCATCGGTCAGCGTTTCCTCTTTGAGCAGAAAGATTCGCTTCTTTCCCTCGAATGCGAACGGCAGCGAGAAGCGCCCAGCAAGGCAAATATCGCGGATGACCTGTGTTGTGTTTCGGCCTTCAACCTGGCAGTTAAAAGTCGAGCGCGTTCCGGCGAAAAACGCGCCCGCCGCATCTGCGTAGCCGACGGAATCATCGCATCGCGTAGCCAGTTCCAGCCAATCATCTATCTCGTAAAGCGTTTCACTGTCGCCCTCGCCCGCAATGCGATTCATCAAAAGCCAGTACAAACACCATGCCCGGTTGGTTGAGTATTGCTTGGTAAAAGTCGTCCGGTTGCTATAAACCTTGATTTCGTTGTTGCCGCGCACGGTGCATTCGCCGGAGAAATTCCCGGCAGTTTGTCCGCCGAACGAGCCGAAGATCAGGCCGCGCCAGTGAGCAACTTTGGAATAATTCGCGGCTTTCTGCTGCCCTGTTAGGTTGAGCGGCGGTTGCTGGCGTTCGCCTAGATTGTAGAGAAACTGATTGCGCGTCGTTCCCGGCGCAACGATAACGGGCGTGCCGTTGATTTTCGGGTCTGAGATAGACTCAACCGACGAATCCGACACCGGAAAGATTGCGGAAATCGTGCCGTTTTCCGGCTTCTTCGCCGATGTTTGAATCTGGTAAGTCAGCACAGGCAGGGCGCGAAGCTTGCGTTCGCCGAAGATTACCGGGCAAGGCACATTTAGCGCCGATTCGTTGCCCTTCGTTGTCGCGGTCGTCGTCGCGCCTTTGGAATTTGCGACCGTCTCGGAGCCGAGAATGCTTTCAAAAGCCAGAAACGGTAAACGCTCAACGTCGCCGCCAATGCGCGCGTGGCAGACTGCGCGACTATTTTTAGGGCAGGCTGTATATGGCTGATTCGTTGCCGGGTCAAGATTGCCGACGCTGCCGCCTTTATGCACGGAATGCGGGCAGGCGTTATCCTGCTCGATCTCCGCTAGCGTCATCTTCGGCGATTCAGGCGGAAAAATGGCCTGACAGCGCGTCGCCGACATCAACCGGCGTGGCAACTGGCCTTGCGTGGAACGAAAGCCGAACGTCGCCGATGCGCGAACAATGCCGCCGGAAATCTCCGAAGGCGGATTCAGCAAGCCCCACCAGAGCGGCGGGAGTTGCAGTTTGAAATTTGCTTCCGGCGCGGAAAAGAACCCCAGCAGTTCAACTTTTGCGCCTTCCGGGTATTTCTCGAACAACTCCGAAATGGTCGTTTCGTAAACCTGGCTGACAACGCCCTCCGCCGTTACTGCCTGCGTCTGCGTCTGCGTGCCATCGGCAAAGGAAAGCTGAATCGTGTCGTCGTTGATTTCATACGTCAACGAAAACGGCAAATACTCCGGCGCTTGCCGCATTGCATCGGCGGCTGATTGGCGGCCTATCAATCGCGCCTCCAACGGCTTAAAAGGCCATTCGGGAAAGTTCGGCGCAAGGTCGTATCGCGTCGTTGCGTAGTACCGCGTCTCGGTTCCACCTCCCCAATACACGGCCACGCATTCACCGTAGGAAACACCGATTCCACTACCTTGCAACGTCCGAAGCTTTTGCAAATCGGCGGGGCTGAGCGAAGACGTAATCATTTAGATCGTGCCATTGTTGCCGCTCATTCCCGGCGGCAAGGCCAATTCGTCGGCCAAGCGAACCTGAACAAGTCGAATGCCGGTTCGCCAAAGCTTGAATGTGTTGTAAATCAAGTCCCGATTATGATCTGCAAAAATTACAGTGTAAGGCTCGCCGTCTTCCGGGCAGGTAATGAAAAACGGCTTGATGCTTGGGCTGTGGTGTCTATCAAAAAAGCGCGTGTAATACTGAAAATAAGTCTGCTCGCCGCCGCCAAGATGATCCGGCAGCGTCACAACGCAGGTCGAATCGTCGGCCAGGAAATCGTATGTCAATGTCCACACTTTTAAGCCGCGCCCATCGCCATTGGTAATAGAAAACCCGTAGCCGTCGCGGTTGTAAAAGTCATTGATCGGATAGCTCTTGCTGACCGAAAGGCCGTAGCTGCCTAGTATTTGCAAAGATTCAAGCATCACAATCCCAAATGCACCTGCATGTCCGTTACCCGTTGCCCGCCGGTTGCCAGCCCTTCAGCGGTTTTGTCGGCGACGGTTCCCGCGTCGGCCTTCATCACCACGTCGTTCGGCGAAGCAAACTTCAGCCGCCCGACTTCTTCGGAAAGCGAAGCCAGGCCGATGCCGACGGCGGCAATTGCGCGCTCCATTCGGCGACCGTCAAAGCGTTCAGCCTCCGGTGCGCCTTGTCTTGTATTTGCGGATAGTTGGCCGATTAGCTGTTGCTTGGCTCCGGCAAAGATTCCGCCAAGTACCTTGCTGGCCTGCAAGGATTGCAAAAGCTGCTGCTCGAAGGCGCGAATCGAAGGGAAGATTTCGCCGGAAACGCGCGAAGTGAATACTTCCGGGCGACCGGCGTCGCCGACGATGTACGGCTGCCCGGCCACGACGCCGCCGCCGGTCGCGCGTTTGATAAATTGATTCCGCGCGTCAAACGGGTCTTGCAATTCGCGCGCATCGCGGAATCGCGTCACAAGCGAGCTTGCATTCTGCCCCGTCGCTTCCCCGTAGGCCGCTAATTGCTCTTGCGCTTTTGGTAAGCGGATGGTTTCCGGGATGCGTTTGCCGAATTTGCCCTTGCCAAACGCCTGCTCGCCAAGCTCTTTGATGGACTTATACAGCGCCCGTCCCTGATCCTTCTTGTCAACCTCGATTTGATATTCGCCACGCACGTCCTTGCGAAACCGGTTAAATTCCCGGTCGCCGATAAACCGAGCCAGCAACGCGCCGCCAATCAATGCGCCGCCGACGATTGCGGTAATGGGATTGCTGAACAGAGCGGGCAATGCTCCCGCAATCCCACCGCCGAGCAACCCGGACGCGCCAACCGCTCCGCCCAAAAGCGAACCGCCGACACCGCCGAGCAGTCGCCCGATTTGAGAATTACCACCAGCCAGGCTACCAAGCAGCCCACCACCGGCAAGCAATCCGCCCGCTCCTAAAGACGCAAAAGATGCGCCCAACCCCGTGCCAGCGCCGCCAATCGCCCCGCCGGGCGCTTGCAATGGCGGCAAGCCGACGCCTTGAATCGCGCCCGGCAAGTCGCCGATGTTCTTACCGATACCACCAACCAGCGATTGACCGCCGCCGCCGCCAAATAGCTTGCCGATAAATGGAATCTTGCCGAGCAGCCCGCCGCCTCCGCCGGAACTGCCGCCGCCAAGAATCTGCTGCACCGGATTGCCGCCCGCGAAGCCGCCGGTCGCAAATTGGCCGAATCCGCCGCCGCCTGATGGCGCAAGGCCGGGCAAGGAAAAGCCTCCGCCATTGCCCCCGCCCGTTATCAGCGATAACGGATTGAAACCGCCGCCGCCCTGTTGCTGCGGAGCGCCTCCGAACTGGATGCCCGGCGTACCCCCGCCCCCAAGCCCGAACAGTTTTTGAAAAACCTTGCTGATTGCGAGCTTTGCCAGGTCTTTCAACAGTTGGCCGATAGCATCGCCGAATACGCCAAGCTTTTTCGTCAAAGCGTCAACGCCGGTTTCGATCAGTCCGAATTGATCGGCAACCAAATTGGCGCGAAAGTCGGAGAAGATTTCCGTCAGACCCTTTTGCGAGGCCAACAAATCCTCAACGCCTTCATTCAACCGGCGATAATCCAACACGCCTTGATCGGCAAAGCGTCGCTGCAAGGCTTCGGCGCGCGTCAGTTCCGAGCCGAGCGTTTGAATGGAAAGAATCTGCTCATCAAGTTGCTGAATCTGGCTGAATCTGTTTGCGTCGGTGCTCTTTTCCGCGCGCGCGCGTTCGACTTGCAACGAGGCAAGCAGTTCTTCCCGCGCCGCCCGACGCGCCAGCGTCAAGGCGTCCTGCAATTCCGTTTCGCGCAAGATTCCGGCATTTGCCGCCGCCTGCAATTGGATTTCCGTTTTGCGAAGCTCCGAAGCCGGGCGTTCAAGTTGTGCGCGGTCAATCCCCTGTAATTGCTCGCCAGCGCGCGATAAGCCCTCGCGGACGGAACCGGACGCGGCGGCCAGTCGCTCTTTCGTGATTTCCCGTTCAGCCTTGAGATTCTTTTCGAGTTCCGCATTCAACTCCCGAAGCTTATCGGCTCGATCAATATCCAAACCCTTGAGCCGCGAGCGCAATTCGATGATCTGCGCCAATTCGCGCAAGCCTTCCGGCGAACCTTCTTTTGCCTGTGAGAAGCGCGCGGCGGAGGCTTTCAGTTCTTCGCGCGTGCGTTGTTCTGTGATGGCCAAAAGCGCAAGTTCAATGCGCTTCCGCTCGACAAAGAACTGCTCGGCGTTTGTCAGCCGTTCCGCAAAGTATTCTTTTTCCTTTTCCAGTTGCGAGCGCAAGCTGCGCTCTTGGATTGCAGCTTCTGCCGCCGCACGCGCTTTGGCCAATTCTTCTTCCGCCGCTCGCAACTGCCGCGCGTCGGATTCGCCGCGACGTGCGCCGCCGGAGCGGGTGCGGGTGGAAGGCGTTCCGCTTGTTGGCACAAATGGCGTCAGATCGGCGGGATTTAACGGCTTGCCTGTTTGCGGGTTAATTGGAATTGAGTTGCCGAAATCTACGACGATGTTCCTGTCAGCTACGCGATTTTGGAAATTGCGAGTATTGATAAAACCCTGATTGAAACGATTTTCTAACCCTGACAAGTCGCCGCTCAACCTGATTATATCTTCCTCAAGTGCCGCAATTTGTACCCCAAAAAAACCGAGAGCTTTTGATAGGGCTGTCTCAATAGTCAATGCAATTTGCTTGACGACGCCAACCGCAAGAGTACCAAGCAATTCAAAACTATCCTTGAGAAACAGAACTCCGCCGTGAACAAAATCAATTATGCCGCGAACGGCTTCAAGTTCCGCCCGCAGATCAATAATTGAACCCGTTCCGCGATCAAAAACCGACGTAAGAGTTCGCCCGAAATCCTCAGCGGACGCAATTAAATCAAGAATATCATCCTGACTGTTTTGCAGTTGTTTCCCTATCTGCTCTGTGGCAGTCAGTAGCAGAGTTCCTAGCCTTGCTCCAATTGGTTCTAAGGCGACAAGAATATTGTCTTTAGCTTTTTCAAACTTCGATCCCAGCGACTCGCCGACCTTTGATAGCACGGGGTTGCTGTTGATCGCATCAGCAATTCCGCTGGCATAGGAGTTAAGCGTAAGCTGCCCGGATTCTTTCAGCTTTCGCAGCTTGTCGGCGTCTTTAGTGCCGAATGCCTGCTCTAGTATTTTCTCGAAAATCGGAACCCTGCCCAAAGCCTCTTTAATGTCGGCGCGCTCAAAACCCTGCGCGAAAATCTGCGTCAGATTGCGCGAAAATTGCTTACTGTCATCAATCGAAAATACTGCATTTAGCCGCCCAATGCCCTTAATTAGCTTATTGATCGTGTCGTCTGCGATTTGCTCAGTTACTCTTAGCTGACTAAAAACATCAATAGCAATGCTGGATGTGATGCCCGGTGTTTTCGCGGCAAGCTCTCTAAGTTCAGCAAGTTTTCGATTTGCAGCATCAGCCGAGCCGGTCAACGCAATCAGGGTCTGGCGTGATTTATCAATGCCAATGGCCGCCTCAATCGAAATGGAACCAAGCCTCTCTATTCCCGCCAGTAATCCGCCGCCAATAATCCCGCCAACAAAACCAGTGACCAAGCCCGTCGCCTTACTGATAATAGGCGGCAACCCTTCAAAGCCGACTCGCGTTTGCCGGATCGCGGAGATCAACGGGCTGCTTGCGTAGCCCGTTTCGAGGTAGGTTTTTTGCAATTGAGCGCGAAGCGCCACGATTGGTCGAGCATCGCCCGCCTTCGCTATCGCGTCACCCAAAACCCGAATAGCGCCAGCCAAGTCACCTTGAATCTGCTTGAGCCTTGCGAGCGTTTGTGCGTATCGCACTGCCTCGTCCGCCGCCTTGCGCGTCGCGGCTGCGGTTCGATCAAGATTGTTTACCGCTGCCGATGCGCCCTGCCCGCCGCCGCCCTTGAAACTGAACGCATCGTTGAATTGCTTGCTTGCCTGCTGCGCTTTCTGCACGGCTCGATCAAGCCGGGCTTCCAGACGTGACAAAAGGGACTCCGCCTCACGATGGCCGCGTTGCAACCCTGTGGTGCTCAGTTCGAGCGCCAATGTGCTGACATCAACAGGCATTTATTTGTATTTTCAGAGAAAAGCGGATAGGCTGCGCGAAATTTGGTTCAAGAAAGGAAACTTACAATGCTACAAATTCTGGGTTATCTAGGTTGCATTTATCTCGCGCTGAAAGGATATGAGATTTATCAACAAGCCTGGCTACAGGATCGTGACGAAGAGACAAAAGCGCAAACTATCGCGGTGACTGTCTGCGCCTTGTCTGTTATCGCCGCCATTTTGTTCGGCGCCTGGATAACGAATCAGGCAAGGACGATTGCGTACCCAATTCCGTAATCATTTCTTCTTCGCATCTCGCTCAATGCGCTCAAATTCGTGCCTAAGCCGGATGCCGTCAATAAGGTGCAGCAATCCTGAAATCCAGGCATCTAACCGGCGAAAGCCGCGCGCTTGGCAATAGGCAGTAATCGTCGGCCAAAGCAGCTTTTCCGGCACGAGTCCGGCCATTCCAACGCTGCCAATCGGGTTCCCATCCAACATCGCACCGTACATCTCTGCAATAATTTGCGCGATGGGCAGCAATGGCATTGGCTGATGCCGCTCCATTGCGTCGGCGTCTACGGTAACGCCCGCGCCTGACGGATGCGGCGATGTTGCAACGCCGTGCGGAACGTCCTTCGGATTCAGCGGCACGCCCCGCGCGGCCAACTGTTTAAGCTTTTCCCACTGGGCGGCCTTGCCGCCAAAAGTATACTCCGCCCAGCCGGTTAGTTTTTTGCGATGGCCGCAAGCTGCTCTTCCGGCTGTCGCGGGTCAGGATGCTTCTCGCCCGATTCGCCGAAGTTCGCCGGATCAAGAATAAACTCCAACGCTTGCGCGAAAATCAGCAGCCCGATTTTCGGATGCGTCAGCACGGCGTAGACGTTATCTTTCGTGCAAAGCGCGTCATTGCCGTTTTCGTCCTTAAAGCCTTCCCACGCAACGCACATCTTGGCGACGCGCTTTTTATACCGTTCATCGCTTTGTTTGGCTGATTCCAAAACCGGCTTGCCGCCTTTGGCCAATGCGCGCTGGCGTTGATCGGCGTCACTGTAATTATCACTTTGCCAAACGTCTGAATTGACGCCGAGCAATTTCAATCGTCTGTTAGTTGGGTTGTCCTGCGCGTCTTTGAGGGTGAGCCATGCGCCGGAATTGGCAGGAGTTACGGTGTCGAATGCGGAGAGATCATCAAAATTGACTGACATAGAGTTGCCCGCTCCAATATAAAAAAAGGGCGAAGGAATCCCCGAAAGAATCCCTTCGCCGAGTTGATCGTTTAGCCACCAAGAATGCGACTGCGAAGGTAAAACGCTGTCAGCGCCGTTGCGTCGTATTCGGCAGAGAAGGATGCGTTTTCGACAAACGATTGCCCGTCTACCTGACGCGGCAAGTCGGTAAAGACAATGCGCGGCCAGATAAAATCATATTCATCCAAGTCCGCCGACGCTGCCGTAACTCGCAAGCGCGAACGAGTTTCGGCTTGAAAGATGGTCTGGTTGCTGCCGTCCACCAGATACAAGCCCATCGTGCCATCAATTTGCCGTGTGCCTTCTTCGACAAAACATGCGAACTGTTCGCCGACGCCGTTTTTCAGCGCGCGGTTATTGTTTGCGCTGAATTGCACGTTGGTAATGCAACCCGTAGGCGCAGAGCCGTTGATCGTAAGAGACGACCCGGCGACCGAAGCCGCGAACGGCGTGCGGCCAGCGGCGGCGGTGTAGGTTGAACCGGATACCTGACCGGTTGCGTAGCGAGTGCCGAGCACATTGAAATCAATCGTGACTTCGCCCGATGTCGGCATGTTGAATTGCGCTGTGTTGACCTCGCCGCCCTTGAAGATTTCAAAAAGCGCGATGTCGCCAAATTCCTGCTCAAACGTTCCGAAATAACGAGTCGTGCCGGGAACGAGGATGCGCGTTGTGGTGGTGAACGTGGTTGAAACCGCGCTCTCCGTTGCAACGGTATCATTACCGAAGGTCAGCACGGTTGCGGTCATTGCCGTGATTTCACGGCCAACAAGAACCGGCGCGTTATCAAGATGTGTCGCGGCGGTCGTGCCCAACGCGCCACGCTGAGTCAATGTGATGCTGGTTGACGTGCGCGCCGAATACTTCATGATTTCATTGTCAATCTTGATGTATCCGCCGCCGCTGTTTAACACGGTCGTTGCGTCAACCGTATCAACGGTCAACGAAAGGCCGGTCGTATCGGAAACCGCGCCGTTCAACTGCGTCTGATTCGCGGCAGTTCCGGCGGCGAACAGCAGATCGCCGACTTCAAAGCGATTCGCGGCAGATTGCGCCGTGAACGAGCCGCTTGAGCGAGTGGCGGTCTTGCCGCCGCTATCCCACGCAACGGTTACTGCCGAAGGCGCAAGCGCAGCGTAATCGCCGGAAAGCGTGCTCTTCAGCAATTGCTCAAGGTACGTCTCCCGGCAAAGAAAACTATTGATTTGTCCTGTCCAGCCGGACACGCCGCCGATACGCGCGCCGGGTTCGCGGTCAGAGCGGATTTCGGTTGACTGCTCGAAGCCTTTTGTGACGGTAAACGTCGTGCCTGTACGGATTCGATTGTAGGTATAGGCGGGATTGGACGGAGTTGTGCCCCGCGTAGATTCAGCGACAAAAGCAACGGATTGTTGACTTTGGCTTGCAGCGTCGGACATGTATCACCTCTCGATTGGTTAAAACCGAGAAGCGATTTTGCGGCGTGGCTGAATCAGCGAGGCGCGCAGCGTGTCGGTAAATTTATTTCAGTTAATTACGTCTGCGGGTAGGCATCAACCCACTTCTCCAATGCCGCCACGATCCCCTTGACGTGGCGAATCAATTCTTTCAAAAGTGTTTTAGTTGCGCTGTTCATCTGCTTAATGGCTTTCGCAAATCAGCACCGGCGGTTCTTCGCCAGTGACGGGGATGTAGGGCAACATCGCGCCGCATTGTTTACACGCAACGCTATACTCCGCCATCAGCGCCGGAATCTCCCTCGTTGGCTCGCGTCCGGGCGTCCAATAATCGCGCACGGCCTCTATTGGCGGGGCTTTCCGCGCTTTCTGCGTTTGGATGGCGGCTTCGGTTGATTCGGCAACGGGCGCGTCTTTGGCGACAGGTTGCGGCAGTTCATCGGCTATCGTGATCGGCTCAATTTTCTCTCTTGCCATTAAGTTGTTACCTCGATGTAGTATTCAAACGGCGTGCGAACAATCGCCCGATTCCAGCCTTTTTCCGGGTCAATCTTCTGAATGCCCGAAGCCGTGCATCGCAAACCGCCCGCGTGGTATCTGTCGAATATCGCGTTGGCATATCCGGCCAGCGTAAACAAGGTCGCATCACCGGCCTGACGCGGCGAAAAGATCATCAACTGAATCAGCCCGGCAGCGCGATTGCTGCCCGATGTGCCGCCATAGCAGACGGCCTCAGTCTCGCCGTCTACGATGTCCAGCTTTATCCAGCTTGCGCCGGTTGGCGGTTCATTCAAAACGGTTGTCGTATCGGTTGCAATCAGCCCAAGCACAGAAGGGAATTGCACTACCGTGCGGTAGGAACCGTCAACCGTCCATTGCGCGCTGAAACGCGCCTCAATGACGCGGCCAATATCGAGGCGGGCTGTGGAGTTTGGAAATCCCATTACGATTGCAGCCGACGTTTGGCCGCACGCTCGACCATTCGGTGAAACATCGCCGCCGTCAAATCCCTAAAACCCGCCGGAGCCTGCTGGCTGCTCCCGTGCTCTAGGAAAAAGATGTACTGCGTGGAGTTAGCCATCACAAACACGTCGCCGAGTTTCATTCGCTTGGCAATTCCGATGGCCTTGTTGAGATTGAGCCGCGTACCGCCGGAATTGCGTCGCGCCTCATCAAACTCTTGCGGGATCGTATTCAACGCGGCAACCCAATTGGCTTCGGCGCGCGTTGTATCCACCGGCGTTTTGATAACCAACGATTCGGCCATTTGCGCCGCAACGTCGCGGGCAACGGCCAGCGTTGCTTTCTCTGCGTTTGAGCGGAAACGGCGAAAGGCGGCTCTGTGATTGCTGGTGGTTGGCATTGACTACGCTGATTCAAAAATCAAGCGATAAAAGACCGTGACGCCCTGACTGCCTTGCAGTTTTTCAACGGCACGAATTGAGTGGCTGATGGAATCGGATGTCACCAGATCACCAACGCCGGGAATAAACGATAGGTCGCTGTCGTCCGTCGCCTTTGTGCCAATAATAATCGCCTGCTCGAACCCTCGCACGTCCGCTCCGGTCTGGTCAGGCCGATAGCTTCTATGGTTATCGAAGACGCCTTTTACGGTTTGCGTTGAGCTGTCGGCTGTCCCCTGCGTTGTCGCGGGGTTATACGCGGTCGCTGTTTGTTTCGTAATTGTGAAGGTTTCGCCCAGCCAGCCGATTGTTTGCAGCATTGAGGCAGCCTGCATCAATCCGACAATGGTTACGTTCTCAGCCATCAGGTTACATCAATCAGCGCAAGCAACTGTCAGCGCGGGCAAGTGGCACTTAGGCAATATCAACCGGCGCAAACTTCCGCGCCATCTCAACGCAATGGTCATAGATTTGCGATGCCTGGATGCCCCCGACTTGTTGAGACATATCAACCGAAAGCGATGCCTTTACAGCCTTCAGCATCCATGCGTCGTGAATCGCGCCCCGAATGTCGTACACGTTATCAAAGTCCGGCCCGGCTTCTTCCCATGTCAGCACGGGCGAACTTGTGCCATCACTTTGCTGTTCGCCCTGCGATTTCAACCACACAGGCTCAGTCGCGCCGCTTGTCCCGGCCTGAACGCAACGATAACGATGCCCGTTCCGAACGGTAGGCAACACCACCTGCCCATAAGTGTAGGCCGTCGCCGCCGCCCAAGTATCTGCCCGCTTACGGGCATCAAGCACGGCTTCCAGGTCGCCCGGATCGTCAAGCTTCGGCTCAAGCGAAGGCTGGCAATACAACCGCATCTTTCCAAGTGCGGCAGTTTTTTGTTCAGGAACGGTTGGCATTTCAAGCTTCCATCCGAATCGCTTTATTGCGAACAGGCTTTACAGCCTTACCGCGCACCGGTTCCGCTGGCGAATCGTCCACTTTTTCAGCAATGCCTCGATCAATTAAAAGCTTGGCTTGCCCATTTCCAATACCTTCCAACACACTGCCGGATGGCAGGCTATTCCAATTCTTGAGCAGTCGTATTTTCATAGAGCAAGAAAGACAGGGGCGGATAGCCCGCCCCTTATTGAAAGCGCGAACGATTAAGTCAGGATGACTTGTCCGCCAAGCCCGCGTGCGGTTGCCGAATTCGGTGTTTGCTCGGCGCGTGACAGAATGGCAATTGCAGACAGGAATGTGCCCGTGCTCCCGTTGCCAGCCGTTGCCACCAGGTCAAGGTATCGTTTGCGTCCCTGTAGCGGGATGTAAAACGCATACATTTTGTTGTCATCCGTTGAGCTAGGCAGTGCGCTCGCAAACGTCGCACTGGTAATGTCCGCGTGACCACTACCAGACGTGTCCGATTCCTGCACCTTCAGCGCAGCCATCGCAATGTCAGACGCACCAAGCGAGCAGACAATTGTGCAATAATCGTAACCTAACGTATCAATCTCGTTAGTGGTATACGATGCGTTATTCACAATTGCAGCGGGCGGTGTGACGTTCACAAATTTGCAATCTTGTGTCGAAATCATTTTCAATTCTCCTTAAGGAAAATAGGGAAGAGTGGTACTCTCCCCTATTGCTATTCACCGCCTTAGCTGGCAGCCGTAATCAGCCCGACGATAGGGCCGGGAACTCGTGACGCGGCAGTTGCCGAAGCGTTGCCCACGTCATGAGCCACGATGTCGAAACGCTCCGTCCCGCGCAACGCAATTTCGTCGCTGGCAAAGTAAACAGAATTATCCAATGCCAGCGTGGTTGCGCGGCGGTCGCCCATCATTGCGCCAAGCGTCAGATCGCCCAACAACGCGCAAACCTGGCTATTGGCTTCAGTGGCGGGCATCACCTGGCTAATAACGACAGGGTAGCCGAGAAACTTCCGCGACGGCGCGCCGTTGACAATATCAACCGGCACGGCTCCGCCTGATGCGATAATCAGCTTTTCCATCACGTTTGACCAGAAAGTGTTATGCACAAACCACTTTGCGCGACCTTGCGCGTAAACGGGCAGCTTGCCGACAACGCCGTGAAAATCAGCCAGTGTTAGTTCGCTGTAAGCGTTTCCTGTCCCGACCTGCAAGCCTGCAATGTTGGCAATCGTGCCGCTCAGATTGGTCAGCGCGGAGCGAACGCCAACAATGCCGCCGTAAGTTGAAGTTCCGTCGCCGTTGAATCCGCAATCGTCTTCTTTCTGCGCGAAGGCGTAGGCAATTTCACCTGCCAGCCAGTCAGACAGGTTGACGACCGCATCTTCGTTCAATTCACTGGAAAAGCGGGTCAGAACGCCAAGCTTGCGAGCGGTCAACTGCACGCTATCCCATCCAGCGGTAGATTCGGTGATCGAAGCCGTTTCATTTGTGAAGTAGGCCGTCAGTCCGCCCGTGCGACGCGGCACACGTTTCAGGTCAGACGCCATTGGTTCAACGCGGGCATTCTGACGGAAAACGCCGTACTGCTCGCGCAAATCAATCAAGGTCGTCTCAAACTCTTCAGGCACAAGGACTCCGCCCTGAGTGTTGATGCCTTCGGTGTGCGCCTTCATCTCGACACCATTATCGAGACACCATTGCGCGGATTTCTGGTTGCCGAACAGTGAACCGAACAACCATTGGCCGAAGCGATACGCCTTCATCGCTGCATCTTGACGATCCTTGCCGATGAAGTTTTTGACTTGTCCGTATGAGCGCGGCAAAGCCACGTCAACCGGCGACTTGACCTGAATGCCGGAATACGGCGCAGGGCGTTGCACCGTCTTCAATTCCGCAATGCGTTGAGCATTCACGGCGGCGCGGTCTTCCAGGTCTTTAGTGGATTTATACTCAGCCTCCAGCGCGTCAACATCATCCAGGAACGCGCTGGCCTGTTTTAATTCCTCTTCCGTGACTTCGGCTACGTCCTTTTTCAGGATTTCGTCCGCAGCTTCCCGTTTGGCCGCAATTTCTTGCGCCAATTCAGTAGATTTCTTCATTTGTTTCACTCCCTTTAGGCTGCCACAGCAAACGCACTTCTGCGCCGCAATCGCAGCAATTCCAGTTGCTTACTCAAACCGTTTTCCATTGGCTCTGCTGTCTCTTTCGCTTCTGGTTTCTGGTCAGTCCCGACCATCTCCATCAATCGCTTATGACAGTCACCCATCCCCTGCATCGCGGTTTGAATGCTTTGACAGGTCGTCAACAGGCGCTCACGGTTAGCGGCGCTGATTTGACGGCCTTCTTTGGCGCGCAGTGAAGCGATTTCACCGGCGCGTCGTGCGTACTCCTGCACTGCGGCAAGCACTGTTTCGGAGTGAGATTGGAAATTACTCCCGGTAAGCGAGAGCGCATGTAAGTCGGCAAACGCCTTAAGAGCAGGCGTGTCGGCGGCGAGCGCAAGATCGTCATCCGCGCTCTTTTGCTGCTGAAGAAGCGGCAGCAACCAGCCGTATAAATCGTTGACAAAAGCCAGAAGGGTTTCGCGCAACATTCCTTCGGGATCGCTGCATTTCCCGTCTGCACAATCTTCCTGCAATCCGTGAAGGGCGCGGCTAAGCGCATGAACATATCGCCAAAGGTTGTCGCTCATTTCAGATTCAGCGACCGCGACTTCGTAATACCCTTTCGACTCAGCGGCAAGTTCGCCTTCTGTGATCGCAGGTTCTTTTATTTCCGGTTCCGTCATTTCACTACCCCCTTCGGCGTCTTTCAGGCTCAGCATTGTTGTTGCCGGATTTGCGCCAACCAAAACCGGCGACCATTCGTAAAGTTCGCACTGCTCAAGCACTCGCGCGCCCGTCTTGGCGTCAAAGCTGTCAGCCAGAACGCGAAAACCAATTGAGAATTCGTCCATTGTTCCGAACTTCAGGTCTTCATAAGCCTCACGCCCGCGCTGAGTGTTCAGGTTGAATTGACCTTTGATATACAGGCCGCCGTTCATCTTCAACCCGGCGGGCAGCATCGCATCGCCGGGCATTAGCTCGCGCGCTTCCAGTGTTTTCGCAATCGGCTTTGTCCAGTCGTGCGCCCAAACGCCCTTCGGTTTTTTAGTTGCCAGAGACTTCGTAAAACAACCGGCTTTGACAACTTCTCGCTGCCTGTCAGTATTGCCAAAGACCGAGACAATGGCCTCAACGATACCTTCCTCGCCAGCCGACACATCGGCAGTAAAGCTTTTACGTAAAATTTGTTCGTTCATTCAGTAGGTTCCTGTTTGGGCTGTGGTTCGGCAAGTTGATTGCGAGCGTCCTTTGCGCCCGCCGTTTCGCTGTAAAACACGTTATCGCGCGCCTCATCTACCGCCATTCCGGCGGCAGCGCGCGCCTCTGCGCGGGTTATCCACTCGCCGGTCTTGTATGCGCTGGTCAACCGGTCATATAGAGCGTTTTGATCGTCCTGCAATACGCGCACTTGCGACAAATCAAACCGGGTCTTTCTGTTAGATATCCCTGACTCAAACTCCGGCAAAAGTTGCACATCTAGCTCTTCGCAGATAAAGCGATAAGTCGGCACGACGCAATTTTCATAAGCCTGCTCGCGTAGTTCGCGCATCGTTGCGCCGACTTTGGTTTGATCGAGTCCGACACCAAAGCCCAACACGGCAGCAGGGATACCTAACACGGCAGCAAGCCGCTCTTCTGGAATCTGGCTGGCCTTATCAACCAAAAGCTTGTCGGGCGTAACGCCCAACATCTGCAATTGCACGCCGCCGCTGGTAATCACAACAGGTTTGCCAGTCTCATCGCCCGTCGTGCGCCGAAGGAATTCGTCCTTGATTTCCTTAGCATCAAGTTCCGTGTTCGATGTATCAGACGGAGAAATTAAATAAGGAATCGCGCCGTTGTTTTTTAGGATCAATGCCGAGTATCGCGCGCGCTCCGAATCCGTAAAAACTTCGCGCAGCACAGAACCCACAGGCGAAAGCCCTTTGCGCGTATTAGCAGGATCAAGACCGTTCCGAAAATGGATGACATCCTCTACCGGCAGCCGGAACCAGCGCCCGTCCACCTCATAGAGATAGTGGCTGATAAACTCGCTGCCGTCCTGCGGCCACTGCGGTTCAACGGCGAAATGCGGCAAATACTCCAGGCTAACCACGCGACCGCGACCGTCGCGGAGTTTCAGCAAGTACACGTTGCCATCAATAATCCAGGAAAGCGCAAACACCTTCAAGATTAACGCGCCGGAATACCATTTCGTAGGCCGCTTCCAAAGCTGAGTTAGCGGATGGTTCTGCACGGGCGAGGTATTGCCCTCGTCGTCTTCCTGCACGACCTGCAATGGAGCCTCCGGCAACTGCGTGCCAAGCCAGTTCGCCGCTGCCATAATCAGGCTTTGCTGGGTCAGGTCGCCAATCTCGCGTGCAAAGTTGATACGCGAGCCGGTAAAGATTCCCAGTCGGCGCAAGATGGCCTGCTGCGCTGTGTTGTCGGAATAGTTGCGCCCGATTCCGTAATTGCCGGGATAGCGGAATTCGCCTAAGCGAAAGGCTTGCAAAGCCGCTTTGATTCGTTGAGTTAAAGCCATTCGTTATTCGCTACCACTGCATTACGCTAATCTTCTTCGCTTGTATTAAATAGTCGCTCACCGCCGCCAGCACAAAGCCATCGCCATCATCAGGTGAGCGTTCCGGCTTCTGCCGCTTTCTAAATTTGTCTTTCTGTTCAAGCTTCTTGACCGCCACGCCGGATTTGTTCACCCATTCGTACTCGCGCTCGGTCAAGTCGCCTTGCAATTCGTTTGGCGGATTAACCAGCGCCAGCGTTTTTAGCGATTCCGATGCGTCTGCCGTCGCTTCTGTGATCCAGTCGGCAAAGGCTTTGCCATCGCGCGGCGAGCCGTTGAAGTGAATTTCAAACACCTTGAAATCGGGGAACGCCTGCCGCAATTCCATATCCGCTTTCAGGCTATCCACAACGCCGCCACCGAAGCCGCCACCGCCATCAACGCGAACGTGCAGCGAAGTAATGGCCGGGCATTCGCACTTGAGCCTGAGCGCGTCGGCCTTCACCGCCTGCGCGTAGTCAATCGTATTTAGCTTGGTCAGTCGGGCAATCCGCTTTACCGCACCGTTATATTTGCGGTAGGCCGTGCCGTGATCGTTGCCGAATCGCGCAACGTCTACGCCGTAGCGAAGCTGGTGCGGCGCGTTCTCGACGGGCTGACGTTTGCACGCGGCCTCATAGCGGCCAACCGGCACAAGCGTTCTGTCGGAGATATTCGCCGGGGCAATGCCCAGCACGCGAAAGAGAAACTCGGAATCCGGCAGAAAGATTTTGCCGGGCTTCCAGTCCACTTCAAATGTGTATTCGTCCGCGTTGTGCGTCGGCGTTTCCTGACAATGCGCGGAAAGCATTTCCTCCACGTATTGTCGCCGCACCGCGCCGGGGACGATTTCCCGCCCGGCAATCACGTTCGGGTGATGTAGGCAGGACATCCGAAAGCTTTTGACGTGCGGCTCCGTGCCAATCTTGTGAAACCGACTGGATCGTGTGCGCGGATTCGCCGCCATCAACACAATCGAAATGCCGCCGGAAGTCATTGAGCGAATCGCGTCAAAGACGAACTCCGCCACGCCTTCCGCTTCATCCAACACGTAAAGGTTGTACTGACCGTGTTGGCCTTGTACGCCTTCCGTTTGCGCGTTGTTCGTTGCGCGGCCTTTGATGAAGTGGTTATCACCGGCGCGTAATTCCAAATCAAGAACGCGACCGGGCAGGTTTTTGCCTTGCCGATCAGCCTTGATTTCCTTAAAAAGCAGGTCGTGGATTTGCTCCCACGATGGCGCGAAGCAGTACCCGACAGATGGCGCGAAGCAATCAAAAAAGTGATTGACGATGCCGGAGAGCACCTTCGTTTTTCCGGTCGTATGGCCTGACTCGACGCGGATAACGTTTTGAATCGCCTGGCCGGGTTGCCAGTATTCCAACTGACTTTCGGCTAGCCTGCCCTTCTCGTAATCGTCGCGCTCGTGCAATTGCCGCAAGGCTAAGGCGTAAGCATCAAGGATTTGCCGTTGTCCGGGCGCGTCGGCCTTGCCAGACCACGCTTGCCAGCCAAGCCTTTCGGCGATGTAGGCATCGGGGTCAAAGCGGTAACGGGCAAGCTCTGGCGAAACCGAATCAGTGACCGGCAGGAAGCTTTGCGCTACCTGATTGACCAGTAAGGCGCGTCCATTCTGTCTGTATTCGCGCAAGAGTATCGGAGTCTGAAACATTTGCTTTGACGGCAGCGGCCATCGCTAAAAACATCGTCTGCGCTTCGTGTAGCGTCAGCATTTGCTCTTGCTCAACCAGCCGCTTGCGCTCGCTTTCAACAAGGCGTCGGCGTTGCTCAAGTACGCTATGGATTTCACGCCAAGCGGCAACATCCGCCGCCCCACGATCAATCAGCGCGCACATCGCATCCAACTGCGCGCCCATTTCCGGGATGTCAGCCTTCAACGAAGCGTCGGCATATTTGTGCCGCGCCTTCACCAACTTATCCCAAATCTCGCCCGCGTCGCCCGTTTCCACGCGGATCAATAAATCCGAAAGCCGCGAATCCACGACGGCAATTTCTGCCGAAAGATTCAATAGTTCGGGATCAGTGATGGCCGCGTTGTAACGTTCGACCATCCGGGCGGGAAGCACTTTGCTATATCGCCCGTGCTTATAGTTGGCCGCCGCAATGCCGGTTTTTGCGCCGCCTCTGTGCATTTTGCAACGACCGTTGGCCATTGCAGGCTGCCTACAACTTCCGCCAGCGCGTGTTTTTGCGCCACACTTAGGCGCGTTCTGTAAATCTTTCAGCGACATGGCTTAATTTCAGTGGCGTGGCTTAATATCGCCTAGCAGTTCTTGTTCGTTGATAAAAACTTGACAGTAAATAGCTGTTAGGACTAGGCTTACAGGTATGGATTTAATCAAACAACGCAACGGGGTAGATTGCGGAATCGCCGTTGCCGCAATGCTAAGCGGCACTGACTACGACTACGCAAGCGAGGCTGACCCATACCCAGATAAAACAACCGGATTCTGCCCGGCAGACCTGATTTATGCGCTTGAAGGATTAACCGGCGAGCCATTCAAGGAATCTCGCCGGGGATACCGCCAACCGCTCGCCGCTTACCCAAAGTTGCCTCAAACTGGAGCGATTCTAATTCGTGACCCGCAAAAAACTTTTGGCCACTGGATTGCGACCGATCAGGGAAAGGTCTTCGACCCGGAACTGAATACCGTGACAAGCCTTGCTGAGTACGATCGCAATCAATGGCTAATTATCCGAATCGTAGAAAAGCTTTAACGCCGCGCTCGCTGCGCTCTTCGGCGAGCCGCTGCTTCTCGATTTGCGCGCAATCTTGCCGCCCGACCAGGTTGTCCTTGAAGTCGTCGGCTTCCATCTCGATTTGTGGCTCGCCCGCCTCTGCCACCACGTCCGCCGGTTCCACCACCGCCGCCACCGCCACCATTGCCAATTGATTCATTTTGCAGTTTGTTTCCCATGTTCGCTCCTTTCGTAAAAACCAGCTTTCGCCGGAGTGATGTCCAAGATTCAAGCCAGTGATAAACAACGCCTTCCGGCAATAGTGGCTCAATCCATTGCCGATGCTCCGCGCCGCCATAAACTAAAACGTTTTGCGGTTCTAGCTCTGTGATTGCGTGAGAAAGCCCTTTCCCAAAATGTTCTTTTCCTTTCCGCGAGCGTGTTGTCCGGCACTGGACGGAGACAACCGGGCAGCCTTTCGGGATACCCAAGTGAGCGAAACTGTAACTGCGCTCATCTGCCCAGTTCAGCGAAGGAATGACTTTTAGCCCCGCTTCTTGCCAGTATCTCGCAACCCAACGAGAGCGGTAGATATTCCACGCCTGCATCACCATCGGGTCATCTCGCCAAACAGAGAAGTCCGGGGTTACGATGCTTGCCCAGCCAAACGCCTTAAACCCTTCTACCATTTGCACTGCGTCCAACCAGACGTTTTCAAATCGCCAATCGTCAACATAGAAGGCTAGCACTCCGTCTTTTGCGGATGGATCAAACTTGGCGCTACCGTGAACATAAAGCGTTTGTGCGGGATCAATCGGCTCTTGTTGACGGGCGAAAACCGTGTCGGGTGTCTGACTACTGAGCATGTGGGGCAACAGGTCAGGGATTCCCCAGGCATTCGAGGAAGGAAAAATCACATCCTCTTGCAGAGCGTACACGCCTTTGAACTCTTCTGCGTCTAGTTCATCATCTTCCGGCGTCAAATCAAAGTCGTTCCCGCCTGCGTCCGGTTGCTGCTTTTGGCCATCCGGCGGCACAATCCCATGCTTTTCCGCTTGCCGCGATAAAAACTCCATCACCGCCGCGTTGCCGCTGGACGTGCGATGAAGCAACATTTCGATCTTGGCCTGGCTGGTTTGCGCTTCTTGTGCAATCGGATCGAAGCTGAGCAAAAGTTTGTCGGCTTCGTCATCCGTTACGTCGTAAATTCCGATATTCCAAACTTCATCCGGCTTCAAGCCTTGCCGTGCGTGGCCATCAAAGAACACAAGCTGCCCGCCTTCGCGTTCGCTGTGATAGGCTTTGAGGATGTCGCATTTGCCAACGTCTTCCAGTAAGCCGGTAAGGGCTTCGTTTTGCGACGGCGGGTGAATCTTCGGGTTTAGCGGGTGCGGTAACACATCGCCTGCGCGCATCTGCCGCACTTCAATCAACCGCTCGCGCCAATCGGTTTCGCTCACGTTTTACTCGCCCTCACCAATCCGCCCGTCCGCATAGCTGGCCATCTGGAAATGGTATTCGTCGTTCGTCTGCGCGAACCAGTGCAGGTACAGCGCCCGCAAAGCGGCGTAGCGTTCAGCATCTGTCATTTCGCGCCTTCCGTTTTCTCTGGCTTCACAAACACGCCGCCCTTAATGGCACAGCCCTCGCAGCCGTGTGCCTTTTGAATCTCACGCAATCGGGCGTCGGCTTTCTCGCTGGCCGGTTTCACGGTTTGTTGAAAGTAGTTATGCGCGTCAATCGCCGCCGCAGAAATCAGCGCGGCTTTGTCGCACTGTTGGCAACTGACGGTCAGCACGGCATTGATCTTCGCCTGCAATTGACTGCTGAGCGATTGCTGCTCGTTGGCAAAGGCGACCAATTCCGACAGTTCGGCTTCGGTCAGCTTCAGCGGGTCAGGCTTAGCCACGTCCGGGACTGTGGCGGCGCGTTTGGCCTGTTGAACCGGCGCAGGCGTTTGCGCTTGTACAACAAGTGGGAGTAGCGAAAAAACGGCAAGTGCAAGTAGCGTCCGCTTGAAATGACTCGTAGATTTCATAGTTCCTGATTTCTTTCCTGGTTCGGTATAGCGTCGGCGTGTTTTGGGCTTAGCGTCCATTTTAATAATTATTCCATTGACTAATCAATGATGAATTAGTATTATGCACTTGTCAGTTGGCAATGACGCCGATGACGCAACCGGAGAAAAGCAATGGCAAACGAATTCACCAAGTACGAAGTCGGCGTTGTAAAAGACGAAAAGGTTTTTTTGTCTTTGGGATTCACTGCTAAGAAAACCAAAGCTGAGCTTTTTCGCTTGATGATGGCCAACGGCCCCGAAGTTTTGACCGCTGCCGAATGGACAACTGACGAAGGCGAATTCGTTTGGAATTCCAAAGCCAGGCGAATTGAACTTCCGACCGGTTACGCGGTTGCCTTTACCGGTAACACCGAAAACGCTCAGCCGCGCATCATTCGTCATTTTATGGTGATTGATGGCAAGGAAGTCGAAATCTAAACCACCACCCGCGAGCCGCCCCGCTCGCTTACAGGAGCAACGACAATGAACCGCAACGACATACACGGCTGGACTTGGAAGCTATTTGGCGCAACGATTGAATTTGTTTT
>CADECP010000059.1 GCA_902825875.1 uncultured Acidobacteriota bacterium | reverse complement strand
GCAAATGCCTCATGGGGAGGCCGAGCGGCCTCCCTTTATTTGTCCAAACTCGTGAAGTGGAGCTTCGATTTCTGCGACAACTCGAAAACCGACATTATTCAATCGCAACAAAGAGGTAGCCTGTTTCCGCTCGCTCGAACGGCATTCCCCAGCAGGGCTATCCCAGGCTCCACCGCGCAAAACACGTGACACTTTTTCCCCGTCTGCCTGCCATGAACTACCATCGCTGGGCGCTCCGGAGTAATTTTCGTGCCACGCATCCAGACACCATTCCCAAACATTGCCGTGCATGTCGTACAGGCCAAAAGCGTTTGCGACGCCCAGGCTGCCAACAACTATCGTCTGCTGGCGGTAAGCATCTCTGGCAGCAAACGCGTAAGGCAGCCTGCCGTTGTAATTCACCCAATCGGATTCGATCGTTCCACCTAAACTGAAAGGCCAAGTTGTTCCGGCTCGACAGGCATATTCCCATTCCGCTTCCGTCGGCAGCCGGTAACGTCGCCCGGTCAAACGCGACAGCCGGTCACAGAATTCAACCGCATCTTCCCACGATATTTGCTCGACAGGGCGGTTCCCGCCTTTGAAAGCTGATGGGTCACTCATCAATTCCTGATTTACTTTTGGCAAACCGGCAACGACACGCCATTGAGCCTGAGTAACTTCATACTTGCTCATGTAAAAACCCGGTAACTTAACCGTTCGCTGCGGAGTTTCCGACAGTAACCGAGTTTGCAATGTCGGCTTGGCGTCTTTACCCAGGCTCCTGGCATAATCAGTACCAATCATCTCCAGATCGTTTTGATTGCTTCCCATCACAAACGATCCGGCAGGAAGTTCGACCATTTCCAGTTTGACACCGCCGCCTTCGTCTTCAATGTAAAACCTCGCACGCTCTTTACGACGCTCCCCCAGTCGCCCTCTTTCATCAATGTGAACCACATCGAATTCATAACCAAGTAACTCCGGTAAAGCCTTTGACTTGGCAGGGCTTTCCGGCTCGGCTTTACCCAACGGCGGAGGCGTAATGGCAAAACTCAAAGTTGAAGCCGGAGGGGCTATCGGAGCAAGCTCCGCAGTTTGTTGCGCTGGTTGTGCAATCGGAGCTTGCTTTTTTTTCTTCGATTTTGATTTGGCTTTCGTTGTTGAGCGCGGCGATCCCAATCGGGTTGGGACAATTACGACTTGCGCAACCGACAAACTGACGACGACCGTAAATACAGTGCCAACAGCAACCAACTTTTGCCAAAATCCTAATTCGTATTTCGTTTTATTCGTTATTCCCAGCATTCTCGATATACTCCGTTTATGCCGTTCAGTAACAGAGTGTGACAAATCAGCTATTTCTTTTTGATCGAAATATCGAAAACCAAAGGCTTGCCTTTGTAACGATCTGCCACTACCTGTGCAGCAACGGCTGGTTGATTTTCTTCCACGAAGGCAACGAGATTGGGTGAGATTGCCGAACTGAGTTTACGCAGGCTAGCCAATTCCTGTAACTCGGCTTCATTCAATTCATGGCCGGAAGCCATCCCCAGAAAACCAGGCGACTTTAACGGTTCGGGCGAAAAAATAATGGTGAATGGCGCGGATTCGGCTTCGCGGGGAAGCATGAACCATTGGCCACCGTCCGGAAACTGGAAATCGTTTCCCCCGGCACTCCAATTGGTCGTAACGCCTGAACCACGCATTGGTTCTTCGGTCAGAAAAGTTTGCAGCCTGCCTTTTTTGCCCAACGCCAGTAAGTATAGATAACCACTCTGTCGCGGTTTGAAGTGAAATTTGAACCGACTGTCCGCCGCCAGAGGCATCATGCCCGTCGAGCGAGTTGTGACGTTATCTGCCGACAGAGTTTCCAGGTAATAACTCATGACTTCCAAACGCATTGGTTCGACAACATTTGTATTACCATTGCTTTTTCCAGTCACGGCAACCATTTCAGTAGAACCGCCTATTAAGCTGGGCTTCGATTTTCCTTCACGGTAAAACATAATCGCGGTTGTCATCATCATCAGTAACAACGCCGTTACTGCGTACCACACGGAACGGGATCGTTTAATCCGCTTACTGCCGGATTTTCTTATAACCTTGGCCTTTGCTTTTGGCTTCGCCACTCCCGGCGCCAACCATATCGTTTCTACTTTGTTTTGCCCCAAAGGAATTATCACGCTGTCTGGCGCGACACTATTCGATTGAGTTTCAGGAGTGTTGTCTGTCCATTCTTCCGTCAGGGTAGCCGCACGATGAAATTCTGTGACCGTCTCGTTTCGGCAGGCGTTTCGCAGCGCATGCCTCATTTTGGAAGCTGATTCGTAACGATCCTCCGGCGATTGAGACATTGCCTGCTCAATGGCTTTGGCGATGCGTTCCGGCACAGCAGGATTGAGCAACGTGATAGGTTGCAACAGATCGTTTTCTTTCATCATTTGGGCGGCCATTCTGGTCATAGCATCGGGCGGCATAACGCCAGTCAATAAATGGTACAAGGTCGCCCCCAAACTGTAGATGTCGCTTCTAGCGTCAGTTCCAGTCCCACGAATCTGCTCCAACGATGCATAATGTGGCGTATACCCGCGAATGCTGCGAGTGGATTTTGCCTGCCCTGCCACAACGCCTTTGGCCAATCCGAAATCCAACAAAATAACCTCACCGCGCGGAGTCAACTTTAGGTTTTGTGGCTTGATGTCGCGGTGAATAACCGGCGGGTTTTGTGAATGCAAATACTCCACAGCATCGAGCAATTGATCTGCCCATTGCATTACTTGCGAAGCCATAAATGCGCCTTGCTCGGTGGCTTTGCGTTCGTTGAGCAACTGTTCCAGGTCTTTACCTGGGATGTACTGCATCACCAAAAATTGTTTGTCACCGCTCGAAAAGTAATCCATTACGACCGGTAACGCCGAATGGCGCAATCGGTTCAGCAATCGTGCTTCTTGGGTAAATGCCTGGCGCATTTGTTCGTTGCTATAAAACGTTTCTTTGACAGCAACTGCGTTTCCGAATTTTCTATCTGTCGCCTGATAAACTGCCCCCATTCCGCCCTGCCCCAGCAGGCGCAAAATCAGGTAGCGGTCTTGCAACAGCGTGTTCGGCGAAAGCATTCGGTTTCTCCTTACTGCTCCTGAATCAGGTAGTGATTGCTTAACGGGGATACACAAGGGCAGAAATTGACTGACAGGCCATAACGGACAGGTATGGTCTGATTCACTATTGGGTAGGGCACAATACGGCGAGCAACGATTTTCTAACGGTTTTGATTTTTGTACTTCTAGGGATGCTTGGATTGGTGTGACGACACGTCCACGCTCACGTCACAGTGACACGGTCCGATGCGCTTGAGGGAAACAAACCCTGTGTCTTAACAAAAAGGTCTGACCGTCCACAATTCCCAGAGAATAAGCTTCAGAGTTACAATTTCTCCGGTATTGGTTCAGGGTTGAATTGTATTTTGCTACTAATTCAATTCGGGGGAATTGGGAGGAAGTGTTTGGGCGGAGTGTTTATACAATGGAACAGCCGAGCATGGAAGACCCTGTATCATTAAAATCAGGGCGATCTGTCTGGTAGGGATACGCAACAGCCAGCGGCGCAGGCCAATCTGTGTCCTAATCGGCAACAGTGTTATGGGATGCATCTGTTGCCGCGGGGATCGGATTCGGTGCGCCGCCAGCTTCACGTTGGAAGCGAGGTAGCTTTGATTGTCGCAGTCGCCCCTGACTTTAATCAACCAATGTCACCCGAAGGAACTCAGACTTCGTTTGAATCGCTCCCAGTTTGTGAACCGGCTACTTTCATAAAAAGAGAGCCGGTACTTTGGCCGGTACTTTGGAAAGAATGCTCGAAGGTGGTAAACCGAAGCGCGAAGTGACGGAACTGACCGGCTTGATTCCTCGCCTCAGAAATCTAACTAACCAAAACCGCCACTTCGGCGCTACCCATTGCTCGTTTTTCCAGACGTAGAATTCAGACGAACTGGAAAGCGAGCCTAAAAACTCCTTGCCTGACAAGACAGAATCTCGTCGGCGTCACCTCAACCACCAACGCGGCGGAGTTTATACACAATCGTTTTTCGGTTCATGAGGCTTTGGTGATGTTTTAGTGACACCCCGAATAATCGAAATACGCATATTTGTGCGCTGCCTAATCCAACCGGCTTGCGGTAACATCTTTACCGCTTACCTGAATCACTCCCGGAATCGGAAAACCTTATGAACTCAAGCAATGGAAACATTCATGTCGGCATCGTCGAAGATGACCGGTCGTTGCGCGAAGGGTTGGGGCTATTAATCAGCGCCACGCCAGGATATGGCTGTTCGCAGATGTTCGGCTCGGTTGAAGAAGCACTCCGCAATTTGGGAAACGACGAATCTTTGCCGGATATTTTGTTGCTGGATATTCACTTACCGGGGATGCTGGGATCGGACGGCGTCAAACTTTTCCGCGAAAAATTTCCGACAATGCAGGTGTTGATGCTGACGATTTACGCCGAGCAGGACAAAATTTTTGAATCCATCTGCAACGGAGCCTGCGGCTATCTGTTGAAAAAAACTCCGCCGGCCAAATTGCTCGAAGCCATACGCGAGGCTCACGAAGGCGGTGCTCCTATGTCGCCGGAAATTGCTCGCAAAGTCGTCACACTGTTTCAAGCCACCAAACCGCCCGAAAAACTGGAAGAGCAATTGACCCCGCAAGAGGTCAAACTCCTGCAATTGCTGGCCGATGGCCACAGTTACCAGAGCGCCGCAGGGCAATTGAACATCAGCGTCAACACAGTGCGAAATTACATTCGCAGCATTTACGAAAAACTCCACGTCCATTCCAAAAACGAAGCCGTCAGCAAGGCTTTGCGCAGCGGCATCATCAGTTAATCGCCAAAAAACACACGGATATGCTCTGCCGCCGTAGCCGACTTTCCAGTATGCTTGCCGGGTAAACACCACAACGAACCTTTTTAACAAGCTTACGGAGTTTTCGAGTTTATGCCCGACAGCACACAGACCGCTCAAACAGTCCCGACTGACTTGCTGTTTCCTCCTTATAAAATTCCTGCCAACGTTGATTTGCTGTACCGCGAAGAAAAAATCGTCGCTCTGGAACGGCGCGCAGTGCAGGTGTTGCGCTATCTGGTTGCCAACAACGACCGCGTCGTCACCAAAGACGAATTGCTGGAAGCCGTCTGGCCGGACACGTACACAACCGACGGCGTGCTGAAACGAGCCGTCTCTCAAGCTCGGCGTGCGTTGGGCGATGTCGCTGACGAAGCGAAATTCATAGAGACTTATCACGGACGCGGTTACAGGTTCATCGCCAAAGTCGAACTGGAATCGGCAGATAAAACCGTTACAACAACTGAGCCATCTGCTGAAGCTGTTGAATCCGCTGCGCCGATCGAACCAGCGACAATTGCTAAAACGGTGATTCAGCCTGCCGTTGCCGGAATCCCCGATTACAACCAACTGATCGGACGCGAAACCGAACTGTCCCAATTGCTGGGCGATTACCGCCGGGCGCTGGACGGCAATGGCAGACCGGTTTTGTTGATCGGCGAACCCGGAGTCGGCAAAACACAACTCGCTCGTGCCTTCACCAAGCTGGCGCAATCGCAGGGCGCAAATTGCCTTTACGCGCAATTTTTTGATTACCAAGCCAGCCGACTTGCGCCTTACGAGACCTTCCTTGATTTGCTTCGCGCTTTGCTGGGCGTCAACGCCGCCAACCGCGAAGAATGCGATCTGCGCGCGCTGGCCAAAAACCATTTCGGAGTTTCGCTGCCTGAAGAATTGTTCACCGACGGCAGACTCAACAGCCAGATTCGCCAGACCACCAACACCGGCGCGTTGCGATTGGAAGAAACCACCATCGCCAGAACCGGTTCGCTGAATTTGCCGCGCCCGACTGGCAAGCTGGCCGCTCCGACTTCCAAAGCCGTTGCGCCGATCAGCCAATGTTTTCTTCGCGCCAGTCGGCAATGTCCGCTGGTGCTGATTTTCGACGACGTGCAATGGGCGGACGAAGCCAGCCGCGAAGTCATAGGCAATTTAATGCGAATGCTGCAAAGCGAACCATTAATGCTGGTTTGCCTGGCGCGCGCCGAAGCCGTCAACGAACGCCAAAGTAGCTTTGCCGAATGGTTGAAACGGCTGGCCGGGTATCGCAGTTACACCACGCTGTCGTTGCGCCCGCTGAACGAAGCCGATTGCCGCGCGGCCATCGAAGCCGTCTTCAATTCCGCCATCGAAGTTCCGCCTGCCGACTTGCAGACGCTGCACAGAATCACAGGCGGCAATCCTTATTTTCTGGTGGAGATGTTGCGGCTGCTGGCGGCAGAAAGTGCGGTCAGTTTCCAGTCGCAGCCTGAACCGCACTGGCAATGGAGCGGCATCAAGAATTTGTCTTTGCCGGTGACAATCGTCATGGCCGCGCAAGCCAAGCTGGATCGGTTGTCGGAAGAGGTCCGCGAAATGGCTGAAATGGCCGCCGTGCTGGGCGAAGAGTTTCGCGTTGAAACTCTGGCCAAAATGTCAGGGCGCAGCGAAGACGACATAGACAAATTGCTGCCGGAAGCCGTGCGACGCGGCGTGTTGTCCGAACGCGGCGTGACAGGCGACAACGACGCGCGCTTTTACCACAACACGCTGCGGCAAGTTTTGTATGACGGTTTGCCGTCTCGCCAGCGAAAACGGCTGCATCTGTTTGCCGCCCGCGCCATCGAAGGCATTTACCTGCTGGAACCTGACCGCGTCGCCGACGCCGTCAGCGCACATTACGAAGCCGGCGGAAACTGGGAGCGCGCTTTTGATTGGGGGATTCGCGCCTGGCAAGCGGCCAGCAGTCGTTTGTCGTGGAGCGAAGCGATGACCTGCATCGAACGCGCCCGCCATGCGTCCGATGAACTGTCGAAAGGGAGCGGAACCCAGATTGCCCCGACCGATCAATTAAAACTGTTGTTCGCGCTGGGCGAAACCAACTTCGCCGTGGGCAAACTGAAAGAATCCGACGCCGTTTATGCCGAAGCCGTGTCGCTGGCTCGCGCCATTGACGACCGCACTGGATTGGCAACCGCGCTGTTGCAGCAAGGTCAAACTCGCATGAGTTTGAGCCTGTACCGCGAAGCCGTCGCCGTCACCGAACAGGCGCTGGAAATTTATCGCGCCATGGACGATCAGGACGGCGCAGGATTGGCGCTGTTGCAAATCGGCGGCGTCGAAGTTCGGTTGGGAAATTACGATGCGGCGATTGAACTGGCGCAACAATCATTGCGCGATGTTCCGCTGAACAGCCACGTTGCCGCCATCGCTTTCGGTTTGCTGGGATGGGCGCGCGCTCTGCAAGGTCATTTCACCGAAGGCGCTCCGCTGTTGGAACGCGCGGTGGATTACCTTTCGTCGGTGGGCGACATTCAGCGCCGCGTGTTGTTGCTTCGCCGCAGCCATTGGGCTGAACTCAGTCGAGGCCGATACGAAACCGCCATCGAACTGGCGTTGCGCGCACGTGAAGACGCCGAGCGTTTGGGCGACGCCAACAGTGAAGCCAAAATGGATTTGGGAATCGGCCAGGCTCGGCTGGCTCAGGGGCTTTACGACGAAGCGGTGGAAATGCTCCACCGCGCCCAGCAAAAAATGCACGCCGTTGGCGCGACGCACGGCGAAGCCGAAACCTACTGGTTGCTAGGGCGAGCCAATTGCGAACGCGGCCATCTGGCCGAAGCGCGCCAATTGCTGGAAAAATCCTACGCCATGATTTTGGATGTCGGCGACCGCGACGACGAATTTCGCGTCATGACCGATCTGGCCCGGTTGGCGTTGGCAGAAAACGACGCTCCTGTGGCGCTGGATTTTGCCGACAATGCCATCGTCATTGCCGAAGAATTGAACAACCGCGATTGGCTGGGAGTGATTTTGACCGAACGCGCGCGCGCTTTGCTGGCGCTTGGAAGTGTTGACGAAGCCTCGCCGGTCATCGAACGCGCGATTGCCTTGCTGGAAGAAGCCGATTCCGGCGAACGCTGGCGCGCGTTTTTAGCAAAAGCACAAATCCTGAAAACTCAAAACGCGGCTTTGCCGGAAACGCTGGCCGCTTTTCAGCAAACCGTCGCGCTGCTGGATGACATTCGCCAGCAACTCGCCAAAGACGAATCGCGTTTTGCTGCGGTGACTCGCACGCGACAAACTCCGGCGGCTGAACTTCACGCTTTACTGGCGCAATTCGGCCAACCTGACAAGGCTCAGCAGTTGGCGCAAAGCTGGAAGCTGTGACCCATCCGGGAATGCAAGCGCCCTCGCTTGCAATCTGTAAAAGCGCGAAGCCACCTGGGAACGCAAGCGTCCCCGCTTGCAATCTGTAAAAGCGCGAAGCCACCTGGGCACACAAGCGCCCCCGCTTGCAATCTGTAGAAGCGCGAAGCTTCCGAATCCTGCCTTCGCAAAGAGGTCGTTTCCAGCAAAGCCAAATAAGGAAGCTGCGCGGCTTTTTTTATAGCAAGCGAGGGCGCTTGCGTACCCAGACTTCACTCTTCCAGCAGCTTCCCCGCGAACACCTTCTGCCCGCCCAGCGAGGTGTGGAAAGCATAAATCGCCAACGCCAGGACTACGATCATCATCGCCAGCGAAGCGCCGCCGTACCAAGCAGAAAGGTCTGTCGTAATTTCTCGAATCAGACTCGCCACAAACATACCGAAGGCTAGAGCAAGCAAGCCAGAACGCAGCGTAACTGTCAGAAACAATAATGCTGTCATCGTGCCGGCCAACAGGCCGAGTATTTTGGAAGCAGTCCCAGGGCCAGTCCCAGGGCCCGGTAAGACCCAAATTAAGTACCAGATGCTTGCCGCCAGCCACTGCCGCCGAGTGAGCACCCGCAGCAAAAGAAACAGGAAAAAGAAGAATAGTGAAGTCAGAAGTGATTCGATTAAGCTTCCCAGAAATACGCCAGCAATTAGTTTTCGTACTCCGAGCATAAGCATCATGTTCTGACCGGCATTGGTATGAATGGCGTCAAACCGGGCGATGCTTAGATTCCACAACTGGTTAACTAAAACCAGACTGACGCCGTAACACACGCCAATGAGCAGATCGCGCCCGACCAACGGGTCGCGCAGGTTGCCGCTGAGCAATCGTCCCCAGGAAATGAGCGTGACTGGCCAACGCCGCCGCGCATAAGGTTCAAGCGCCAGATAAAACAACCAGAGTGCGCTGGCTCCCAATAACGCCTGGCCGTTGGCTATAAGCAGGAAACTCCAGAACTCATTCGCAAAAACTGGCGTGTGGTCCGCGCCTAGCACCCAAATCAGCATCACCACTGAATAACCGAAAGCCGCCAGCCTGAAAGCGCCACGGCGATCTCCTCTTTCCTGCTTGAAGTTGTATCGGGCCAGCATTGCCGCTATGAATAAAAGTGCGAGTATTACGCTGAGACCAAATAAAAAGGCGACGCGCTCGCCCGTCGTCTCCGGCCTTGCTTGCATCCGTGCAGGTAAAGTCCAGGGCCAGATAAGCTCAAAATAGACCGGCTTGCCGCGCCAGGTGGCGGCCTCGACGCGCAAGGGGATTTCCGGCAGATTAGGGTAAGTTCCTGTCCAGGCCATTCGCGCATCGCTCGTCGCCAGTGACGTCCATTGCGGTTCAGTCGTCGTAAAGCGCGCCAGATCAAGTCCGGCTGCGGTGAAGATTGTAGACCAGTCAGGCACAGACGTTTCGCGGGATTCGTCTTTACGCGGGGGGACGGCTCTGAATTTAATCAACCGCCCCTGCGAATCCAGTTGAACATTTATCATGCCAGAAACGATCATCGGCGGATCGTCCGTTTTGATCCATCCACCATTGCGAGCCACTTGTGCATTCAGATAACGGGGGCTTTGCCGATACCAAAAGCCAAGAGATGAGGGTTGGCTCTTGGTGAACAACTCCCACCGACGATTTGGCTCAAAATTTTGCTCGACGTAATTGAAGTAAAGTGGGTCGTAATAAAAGCCAGAGGCGTGATCGAGCGGCGGGTCTGTGTACCCAAGTCGCTGGATGATTTCACGAGCTTTGTGGGTCAAGGCGTCAGCCGAATTTTCACGGAATACAATCTGCGGGATATTCACTTTTTTCCCCAGAAACGCTGTGGTGATTAGGCCAACTATGATGGCGACCAAACACGCCACCGCATACGCGGGCTTCATTCCTGTTTTTGATCCTGCTGCTGCCACCATCTCCGGCGAAGGCGTTTCGCCCATTGCCAGCGCCGCCGCCAGCGGGTCGCCACCCGGCAAGGCATCCGCCACTTGTTTGGCCGAAGCCAACCGACGGCCTGGGTCTTTTTCTAAACAGCGCAGAATCACACGCTCGACCAGCGGATCAATGTCTTTGACCCAGTTCGAAGGATTGGTCGGCGAACTGCTTTCGTGCAGGCGTTGCAGTTCTTGCAACGAGTTGGCTTCAAAGACGCGCTTGCCGGTGAAGATTTCATAGAGCACCAAGCCCAGCGCGTAGATGTCGCTCTTGGTCGTCACCTCTTTGCCTGCGAACTGTTCGGGCGACATATAGGCGGGCGTTCCCGCGAAAACTTCTTCGTTGCGAATCGTGTCGGCGAATCCAGCGAGGCCGAAATCGGTGATGCGCACGCGGCCTTTGCCGTCCAGCATGACATTCGCCGGTTTCAAATCTCGGTGCAGCACGCCCGCTTCGTGCGCGGCGGCAAGTCCCGCGCAAAGCTGGTTGGCGATTTCGACGGCTTTGTCGGCGGGCAAACGCCCTATGCGGCGCAGCAGGGAAGACAGGTCTTCGCCGTCAACGTATTCCATCGAAAGGAAATGCAGCTTGCCCGATGAAGTCGTCACTTCGCCGATGTCGTGAACTCGGCAAACGTTCGGATGCGTGACTCGGTGAGCCATGGCAACTTCGCTGTGAAAACGCGCGAGCATCGCTTTGTCGTTGGACAGCTTTTCCGTCAGGAATTTCAGCGCGACCGGATGACCGAGCTTCAAATCGTCGGCGCGATAGACTTCGCCCATCCCGCCTTTGCCGAGTTGGCCGATGATTCGATACCGCTTGTTCAGAGTCATGCCCGGCGCGAAGCGAGCTTTTTCATTCGTGTTGGCGAGCAGCCCGGCGGCTTCGTGAACCGCGCCTTGAATCACGCCGCTCATCCCGGTTTGAAAGACCAGCAAGGCTTCGACTTCCTGTTTCAGTTCCGCGTCATCGCCGCAAGCCTTTGCCAAAAACGCCGCGCGTTCTGCGGGCGACAACTCCAAAGCCGATTGAAAAAGCTGCTCGACCTGCTGCCAGCGTTCGGGCGACATCGTGCCAGCGGAACTGAGCTTGGCAGGGGAAGCCAGGTTGCGCGTCGCTTGTTCGTGGAAGGAAAGCAAAGCTTCGGCTCCTCGGCGCAGGGACAAATCTTCGGCGCACGATTGCTGGAGAACGACTGAACGTTGTTCTGCGCTTTGCTCCAACGCGGAGTTGACAAGATTTTTGACGTGTTGCCAGTGTTCGGGAGTCATAATCGTTGCTCCTATTTTTGGAGTGCTGCGGCTCGACGCAGCTTTTGCTTTCGCAATCCGGGCATTCTCTTTCCCGGAAGCTTTGGGCGAAGAACGAAAAGCAGCGTCGAGCCGCCGCACTCCATAAACTCACTGCTTCTGAATTTGTCTGCCCAGCCACGCTTCGGCCATTCGCAAATCGCGGCGGAGCGTGGCGATGGAAAGGTCAGTGACTTCGGCAATTTCTTCCATGCTCAAGCCGCCGAAGTATCGCAATTCGATGATGCGGCATTTGCGTTCGTCGTGTTTGGCCAAGTCTTTCAGGGCGTCATCCAGCGCCAGAACATCTGGCGAAATTTGGCCGGGAACTTTTTGTGCATCGTCCAGCGGCAAGACCTGATCGCCTTTGCCGCGTTTGGCTGCGGCGTGAGCGCGCGCGTGGTCTACCAGAATGTTTCGCATAAGGTGCGAAGCGATGGCCAGAAAGTGCGCGCGGTTTTGCCAGTCTCGCGCCTGTTGGCCGATCAGTTGCAGGTAAGCTTCGTTGACCAGCGCCGTCGTTTGCAGCGTATGACCATCGCGTTCGTGGCGAAGATACCGTGCTGCCAACCGGCGCAATTCGTCGTACACCAGCGGCGTCAAACGTTCCAGCGCCTGCTGGTCGCCATTGCGCCAGTCCAGCAACAACTGTGTCACTTCGTGCGGAGCGGATTCGGGCATCATGTTTTTCAGCGATTCTCCCGGCGGAGTTGCAGCATTCGGCAAAGACGCCGCAGAGAGTAGCCAGCGAGCGCAAACCGAGTCAATGAATTGCCCGAGCTGCCTGTGAATGTGACGTGAAAGTTGCATACCGGTTCTCAGCCAACTAAAGCGGAAACCGATGGGCAAATCGCTCACATCGAAAAAAAAATTGTGCAGGATTGAATTCCGGTGCGGACGGAAATCAACGTTTCAATGGCAGACTGAGAATCAGCCGAGTTCCCTTTCCCGGCGCGGAATCAATTGTCAGCGTTCCGTTCAACTCCGCCGCACGAGCCTGCATGTTTCCAAGCCCGTTTCCGCCTCGACTTTTCGGCAATACGGCGACGGCGGCATCGGCAGGTTGCGGCGTGAAACCGCGTCCGTCGTCCGCGATTTCAGCCAGCAATTGATTTCCATTGAGTGTCAAACTCATCGAAACATGTTTGGCTTCGGCGTGGCGGGCGATGTTGTTCAGGGCTTCTTTGAAAATCAAAAACAGATGGCGGCGTTGTTCCGGGTCGAGTTTTGTTTTTTCCAGTTCGGCAGAGGCGATGAATTGCCAGTTGATGCCTTGCGAATCCAGAACGTCGGCGGCGAATTGTCGCGTGCGCGTGATGACCTGTCCCAAATCGTCTCGACGAGGATCAATTGACCAAACAATGTCGCTCATCGAATCCACCAGTTCGCGCGCCGAATCGGCAATTTCCGTCAGCATCTGCGCCGAACGCGCGCCCGGATCATTCAGGTAGCCGCTTTGTCTGCCTTCTTGTTTGACGACTTCGATCAAGATCGCCATGCGCGACAAACTGGCGCCGATGTCGTCGTGCAGATCGGCGGCGATGCGCGTGCGGATTCGTTCAATTTCCAGCAACCGGCGAACTCGCTGGCGATACGCATAAACTCCAAGCGCCGCGACGCCAGCCGCAGTCACAACAATAAACCACCAGCGAGCATAAACCGGCGTAGCGATTCCGAAACTGAGGGTCGAATGGAAAAATGCAACGATGGGCATCACATTGAATCAACCGCCGCAATCACATCTTTGCTGTGCGTGTTGGTTTTTACTTTCTCGAAAACGTGAGCGATTTTGCCGTCTTCGTCAATGATGTACGTGATTCGCAACACGCCCATGTACTTGCGGCCATACAAGGTCTTTTCTCCCCAGGCGCGGTATTTTTCCATCATCTCGTGCGTCGGGTCGGACAGCAGCGTGAACGGTAGCGAATACTTTTCGGTGAATTTCTGGTGGGATTTTTGCTCATCGCCGCTGACGCCGACCACTTCGATGCCGCGTTTTTTCAGTTGCGCGTAATCGTCGCGGAACCCGCAAGCTTCCGTCGTGCAGCCCGGAGTCATGTCTTTCGGGTAAAAATACAGCACGACTTTTTTGCCTTTCAGGTCGCTGAGTTTGACGGTTTGGCCTTCGGTATTTTTCAAACTGAAAGCCGGAGCTTTTGCGCCGACTTTCAGCAGCGTGGATTCAGCGGGAGTTTTTGCATTCGCCGCCGCGCCTTTCGCGGCGGCTTTTTTTGCAGGCATTTTCGTGATTCTCCGATGTGTTAGTTGTTGAATCAACCGATTGCGACAGGACGTTCCAGTCTCAATCGGATGATGGCGTTTTGATCCAGTCGGACTTCCTTGCCTTTGGTCATCAACAATCCGGTGACAACGCTGCCGCCCAAAATCGCTCCGGCGGCAATTGCTCCGCCTTGGCTGACGCCGCCGTAAAATCCGCCGAAACCGTTTCTATCGCGTCCGGCCAAAATGGCAATCGTCACACCGATCATTCCGATGCCAGCGGCAGTGCCGACATTTTGCAAAATCTTGCCGCCGTCTTTGCCGCCTTTGAGCGTGCCTTCGTCATTGGTTTTGATTTTTTCGTCGCGCGAAAAATCCGAAGCCGATTTGATGACGGCTGTGATTTTCTGTTCCTGCCCGTCAATGCGAATCCGGTCGAACGTGATGTGCAAACGACCACCTTTGAACACGCGGCCAGCGGCTTCGGCCAGCGTCACGCGGCCAATGACTTCGGTTCCCTGCCGCAAAACCGTTCGCCCATCAATCACCACATCGCGGCGAATCGTCGCCAAAACCTCATCGCCCGGCTCGCTCAACTTGGAACTGAGCGGGTCGCGCAGCGTCAATTGAATTTCGGTTCCGGCGGGAACTTCCGAACTGCCGTTTTGTGATTGGCCGAACGCTGGGCTGACCGGACGAACCAACGCCAACAAACACAAAATTACAAAACATCGCTTCAGCATTTCAGTACCTCCATTGCTTTGGTTATTTCTGGGAGTGCGCGCGCATGCTACGTGGGACTTTGAGTCAGGGCAAGAATGTGAGTTGAAAATTTCGCCGAGATCAAATCTTGTCCTATTTCGACAAAGGTGGTATTGCTCTCTGCGCGTTCAACCCAAATTTCAAAAATAGCCTTTTGCGTTTCCCGTCGGGAAACCGCCTCAGACATTCCGAAAACCAGCAGTACCAAATCGAAGGAGAAACCGATGCGTTCCCCATTGAAGATTTCCGTGTTGGTCTTTTTTCTGATCGCGGCGATTTATGTCGTCAACTTTTCGTTGGTAAATGGAAAAACAGCTTCCGCCCATTCGCCCGGAATCCCGAACGGCGTGCCGCTGCCGACGGCGCAGGCTGCCTGCCCGAATGCGAAAGAACATTCGCTGCCGTTGCCAAGTTCTGTGCCGCCTGCCGATTTCGTCGAATTCGAGAAAAAGATGTTGGCTTTTCTGGATAACGGCGAATACAAAAAGTTGAACTGGTGCGTGGACAAGGGTGTGCGCGACACAGGCTCTTATCTGAAAGGCGTTTATTACGGGACGCATCCGGCAGTCAGGATTTTTTACTCGCCCAAAGTCATGGAATGGCTGGTTGGCGGACGACAAGGCGCGATTCCCGACGGCGCAATGATTATCAAGGAGCAATACACTCCGCCATCGGCGCGGTACGCCGGAATGAGCGACAGTCAACTGCCGAAAGTCACTGACTGGACAATCATGATTAAAGACTCGAAAGGCGCGAAAGACGGATGGTTCTGGGCTGAGTTTTTCGACGGCATGACATTCGACGACGACCAGCCGCCGTTTCAATATCCGTGGGCGGGATTCGGGTTGTACTGTTTGCGCTGCCACGCGACAGCGGAAAAGGAACTGACATTTTCCGCGTTGAACAACATCAAGGGATTTCCGGGACAGCCGATCTCTTTCCCTGACGACGGTTCGTGGCGCACTCCGACAACAACCGCCGACGCCGCCCACGGCAACGTGTTTCCGATGATGGCGTTGAAAGCCGGTCGGCAAGCCAATCCTGACTTTCTGAAAACCTTCACTACGATTCCCGGCGTGCCGTTTGCCAACGTGCAAAAAATGCCGTCGGAAACTTACGACAACATCCCGCAACCAGCCACAGGTCCGGGGCAGTTCATCAGCTCCAGCCAGTGCATGTCTTGTCACGGCGGATTGAACGGGCCATTCGGGCCAACGATGTTTTTGCCTTCGCCCAATCCTCCGGTTCCACCAGCGACGGTTTCAGGCATGAACGTTTCGCCTTACGGCGAATGGCGCTGGTCGCCGATGGGATTGGCCGGACGCGACCCGGTGTTTTTCGCTCAGCTTGAAAGCGAGTTTGCGTACTTCAACACGCTGCCTTCGCCTCGCCGCGAACAACTGACGACGATGGTTCGAAATGCCTGTTTGACCTGTCACGGTGCGATGGGCAAACGACAACTCGACACAGACAAAGGCGGCACTGGCGATTTTCAGTTGAGTTATTTGCAACTCACCGACCGCAGCAATCCGAATTTCAAATACGGTGCGTTGGCGCGCGACGGAATCAGTTGTCAGGTTTGTCACCGCAATGCGCCGACTCAAACACCGCCGGGACAAACTCCGCTGGAATACTTCCTGAAAAATTCCATCACAGGGCATTTCCAAGTCAGCAAACCTGACGAGCTTTACGGCCCATTCAAAGACGACGAAATTTCGCCTTACACGATGGAAACCGGCACGGGCATCAAGCCGGAATTTAACCCGTACATCAAAACTTCGCGGATGTGCGGCAGTTGCCACACGATTGATTTGCCCGTCGTGGATGGTTCGCCCGGCGAGATGAAAATCGAACAGGCGACCTATCTGGAATGGTTGAACAGCCAATATCAAAACGAATTCGGGACTTCGTGGCCGAAGGCGAAATCCTGTCAGGAATGCCACATGCCCGGCGATTACCACAGCCAAAAGAAAGGCATCAACGTTTCGCCGATCCAGCAACGAATCGCCATCATCGAAGATGAAACTTATCCCGACGCCGAACACCGCGTCCCCGACGACAAGATCACTGTTCGAGTCCGCAAAGAAGGCTTTCGCCGTCACGAATTTTTGGGCTTGAATGTGTTTCTGTTGCAGATGTTCGATCAGTTCAACGATGTGCTGGGCGTTCGCAAAGACGATTACATGACCGGCTCCAGCACGGATTTGCAGGACGCGATTGATAATTACGTGCAACAGGCGCAAAGCGAATCCGCCCAGGTCGCTGCTTCGGCCATCGTCACTGGCCCGCAGCAACTTCAGGCCAACGTTTCAGTCACCAATCTGGCCGGGCATCGCTTTCCCAGCGGAGTCAGTTTCCGTCGGTTGTTCATCGAATTGTCGGTCACTGACGCCAACCAGAAAGTCGTCTGGGCTTCGGGGCGAACCAACAACCTGGGCGTGATTGTGGACGGCAACGGCAAACCGCTGCCGTCGGAATTTTTTTCCGAATACAAAGACGCGCAAGGCAAAACCCGGCAAAGTTACCAGCCGCATTACGAAATCATTACTTCGCAAAATCAGGTGCAGATTTACGAGGAGTTGAATCAGGACGCCGACGGCAAGTTCACCACCAACTTCACTCGGCGCGATGAACAGGTCAAAGACAACCGGTTGTTGCCGATTGGCTGGACTCGGAAAGGGCCAGACCCGTCGCTGAACGGGCGGTACTTGCAGGCGACGTTCCCGGAAGGCAACGCCGCCAAAGACATGGATTACCTGAACGGCAAAGGAATGGACAAGCTGGTTTATCGCATCACGTTGCCCGCCGGAGTTGACCCCAGAAAATGCCGCGTCCAGGCGACGTTGTATTACCAAACGATCCCGCCGTATTACCTGTACCAACGCTTCACGGCTGCGCCGAACGGCGACGCGACGAAGCGTCTGTATTACCTGACTTCCAATTTGAACTTGACAGGAACGCCGGTTGAAAATTGGAAGCTGCCGATTGTTTCGACAGGCTTCACGACACCAGTTCGCGCGCTGCCTCGCCGTCGTTGAGAGACATAACCAGCGCCCGCTTGAGACAAGAAGTGTGCGAAACTTGAGCTTCTCTTGAAATCTGCATCAGAGAAGCTCAGGTTTTGCCTGACTGTTTTTTCATGAAATCTCAAAGCCACAAAATCATCGCCGCAAACTTGGATTTAGTGTTTTGAATCGAGTCGGCCATATTCCTACGCCACATTATTTTCTCACCTTGAGCAAAGAAAGTTCTTGACGCCCCCCCCCTGCAAGAGGTGTACCTTCCGCGCGTCTCAACTTCCAAGCTCATTCAACAATAAAACTCAATAACCAATGATCTTTTGTCAGATCGAATCGTTTGCTACCGGAGAACACACACCTCAGGCTTAAAATTACTCCGGTTATCAATGACTCAACGCCGTTGCCTTAAGCTCACTTTCTCGCGCTTTGAAATAAAAAATCCCGCCGCCACCGGCTAGTGGCAACGGGATTCGTAACGTTTTCCTGGGCTGCACAAAGGCAGTTTCGGATGCACGTCTTAAGCAACCGCATCCTATCTGCATTTGCAGCCCGGATCAATTGTCTATCGGAGGTTTTGCCATGATCCGTCTCGCTTGCAACGTTGTGGTTCGTCTTACTCTCATTTTCGTTGTGGCTTTTAGCCTTGTTTGCGGCCCGTTGTACGCGCTTCGCGCGGCCAAAGCCGAAACACATGCTTCGCCACTCAAGCCTGCAAGACCGCAGCAAATCACGAAAGCTCACAAGCGCGGTGAGATGATCGTCAAGTTCAAAGACGAAGCGCCGCAAGCGATGCGCGATTTTGTTATTCAGACTTACTCCAAGAACGACAAAGAACTGCGCGGGCGTGGCAAAGGACGAAAGCTGACTCTCAAGGACAATCTGGATTTGAGCAATGTGCTTTTTGAAGTGAAGCAGATGGATTCGATCATTGAATTCGCCGAGCCGAATTACGTAGTCATCGGCACGGACAGCGTCAGCGATGTCAAAAACGATAAGAAGGCGCGCCCAACTCGGAATCGGCGCGCCAGTCAGACGTCTTCGACGCCAAACGATTCCCAGTTCGGGGCGCAGTGGGCTTTGAACAACACAGGACAGGGCGGCGGCGCTTTCGGTTCGGACATAGGCGCAATCCCAGGCTGGCAAAAAGTGAAGGGCGACAAAGATACTGTGGTTGCCGTGATTGATACCGGCGTGGACATCCGGCATCCCGACCTGGTGCGAAATCTCTGGAGCAATAAGCGCGAAGCAAACGGCAAGAAGAACGAAGACGACGACCGCGACGGTTATGTGGACAACGTGTCCGGTTGGAACTTCGTCAACGATACGCCCAACGTGATGGACGACCATGGGCACGGAACGGCAATGGCGGGCATCCTCGCCGCCGAAACCAACAATCATCAAGGCATTGCGGGCGTGATGTGGCAGGCCAGTTTGATGCCGTTGAAGGCATTGGATTCCACAGGCAGCGGAGCGATTTCCGACGTGGTTGAAGCGATTGATTTCGCCGTCAACCATGGAGCCGGTGTCATTAATTGCAGTTTCGGCACCGAAGCGTTTTCTCAATCCTTGCTGGATGCAATTGCTCGCGCGTCGTTGTCCGGCGTTCTGGTGGTGGCATCGGCGGGCAACAATGGTTGGGATTTGTCGCAAACGCCGTATTACCCGGCCAGCTATACGGCCAGCAATCTGATTTCGGTGGCCGCGACCAACAACAGCGACCTGCTGGCAACGTTTTCCAACTACAGCGCGAACAATGTGCAGATTGCCGCTCCGGGCATTGATGTGCTGACGACGTACCCGAACAATCGGTACGTCACGCTGACAGGCACGTCCGCAGCGGCTCCGTTGGTGGCCGGTGTTGCCGGATTGTTGAAGAGCAGACGCGGATTTGTCTCGGCGCAATGGGTTCGCAAAGTGATAATGGACAGCGCGCGCAAAGTTTCTTCGTTGAATGGAAAGGTGGTAAGCGGCGGCGTGGTCAGCGCAGGGGAATCCATCGCCTTGTTCATCAAAAACGAAGAAGAGGGCGGATCTGCGGGCGGTTCCGGCGGTGGACCAGGTGGCGGCGGTCCCGGCGGTGGCGGAGGTACAGGTGGAGGACCCGGCGGACAATTGGGCGGGATGAACCTTGATGTCATTCGCAATAATCATCCAAGTGGGCCTGAGCCGCGAGTGACGATCAACAACGTTCCATCAACGCCTTATGACGATCCTGAACCGGGAACCGGAGGATTGGGCGGGTACTTTTATCAGGAAAGCCTTGCCAAAAACTCCACTGGTGTGGCGGGCGGCAGGGTTGGTGAAAACGCTGATCCGACTGGCGGAGACGCTGCTGGCCAAAGCTCGGTCAATCTTGGCTCGCAGAACGTCAATTTTGCTGCGCCCATTGTCTCGCTTGGTGGACGCGGCGGTTTGGGCGTCAACCTGGCGCTGTATTACAACAGCAACATCTACGTGAAAAATGGAAGCTCCATCGCCTTTAACACTGATAAAGATGTGGCGGGCGTGGGCTGGAGCATCGGGTTCGGCAGCATCGAAGGCATTCCCTCCGGCAGCTCGATCAATCCGTTTTGGGATTCAGCCAGCGGCAAAAATGCTTTTCTGTTTATCCGCCCCGACGGCGGGCGACACGTACTGGCTCAAGTCGGCAGCAGCAACATTTACACCAGTTACGATTCGACCTGGCTGGAATTCGACAACGCCAACAAGATTTTGCGGACAATGAACGGAACGCGAATCAGCTTCATCACGCCGACTTATGGCGGCAACGCCGTCGGCAAACGATTGCTGCCCAGCCAGATCAAAGATCGCAATGGAAATTACATCACCATCACCAACGCTGAAATCTCCAACGGCAACAGCGTGGCGAACAATTCGCACGATTGGGGGATTGATACCATCACCGACACGATGGGGCGGACGATAGATTTTTACTACGAAAGCAATCTGTTGCGGAAAGTGCGGCAGAATCGCAGCGGAACGTATTTTGATTTCGCCGTGCTGTCTTATGCGCCGGTCACCGTCTCGACCAATTTCAGCGGGCTGACGACTGATCCCAGCAGCTTGAACGGAACTCAGGTTTGGGTGCCCTGGTTCATCGAATACCCGACGAAACACACGCATCGGTTCTTTTACACCAGCTACGGCCAGATGTATTCGGTCGAAAAGTGGGTTCCTGAAGTCTCCGGTCAAGGCGGAGCGAGACCGGTCGCGTTCACCCGATATGACATGCAATCTGTCAGCGGCCTTTCTTATCCGTCGGGCGCTCTGGTTGGAACCGGAGGCAATACGGCGCAAACCGATTGCCCGAAATTCTCGCTGCGGCAGGAATGGGCTGAAAACTGGAGTCCGACAGGCGCAAGCTCCGGCTGGACGGCGCTGTCTTCCGGCGGCACGACGTATTACGTGGCGCAATACAGTTACGAATTCAATTCCGGCAGCAATTACAGCAAGGTGATTGACCCGATTGATCGCGTCTTTCGCACCGATGTCAGCACCGACGGGCTGACGCACACCTCGAAGACTTACGCCAGCCAGGCGGCTTACTCCGGCGGCAGCGGCACTCCGCTCAAAACAGCGACCATCACCTATGAAAAAGACACGGGGCTGAGTTACACCTCCAACCTGCGCGTTCAAAACGTTCAGATCACCGACGGCAGTTACACGCGACGAACCAATTACACCTACACGACGGTGGGCGGCGCGACGCTGCCTTATGATGTCAAAGAATATCTTGGAGACGCGACGACCGTTTACCGCTACACGCGCACGAATTACAACAGCAGCACGACATACAGCGACAAACACATCTTTGGCCTGCCTTCGGAAGTGCTGGTGTACAAAGGCGACAACACGCTGGTTGCCAAAACCACATTCGCTTACGACGAATCGGGCTACTTCGACACAACCAGCTACACCGTGACCAATCACGACACCACGGGTTACGGGACGGGCTACGTCGCCGGACGCGCTAACCTGACGACGGTGACGCAGTTCGAAGTTCCCGGCTCGGCTTCGCGGGCGATCAGCCACACCAAATTCGACATGCTAGGCAACACGCGCGCCGCTTACGACGGAGCGAATCACGTGACTGAGTATTTTTACGACGACAACTTCGTGACGACAGGCAATCCGACGACACGCGCGCTGGTCACCAAAGTCAAAGACCCTGACAGTTATTGGAGCGGCGCGAAATACAACTATCACACCGGGCAGGCTGCGCAGAATTACCACATTGCCGGAACCAGCGGCACGGGCAGTCAGGAAAACATCGTCACATACACTTACAACAGCGTAGATCGTTTGATTGCCGTCACCCAGCCTTCGGGACACGGCGGCCAGGTGACGCGCGATTACTGGGACAACTGGATGGCCGTCGCCGAATACGTAACGATTGATTCGGGCAAGACGCGCTACAGCTTCGTCGCTTACGACGGCGCGGGGCAGACACGCTGGAATGGCAGCGACCACCCGGACGGCGCTTCCGGCAAATACTCCATTCAGACTTTTGGTTACGATTCGGTCGGGCGTACGAAATCCGCCTCGAACCCTACGGCGGCGGACGGCGGGCTTTCCACCAATTATCCGGCGTGGGATGAAGATTATTACTTCGGCTGGCTGTACACGACGATCACTTATGACGCGCTCGACCGGCAAACGGTAGTCACGCGCCCGGACGATCACACCGTGCAATACAGCTACACCGGCTGCGGCTGTGCAGGCAGTTCGCAAGTGACCGTGACAGATGAACGCGGCAAGAAGCGCAAATCGGTTTACGATTTTCTCGGACGATTGTCCGAAGCCTACAACCTGACCAGCGCCAGCGCGACTTATGCCAAAGCTGTTTACAGCTATGACGAACGCGACTTGTTGCAAAACATCAAACATTACAACAGCGGCTCAGCTTATCAGGAACGCACGTTTGGTTATGACGGTTACGGACGCTTGACCAGCCAGACGACGCCCGAAGCCGGAACCGCCAGTTATGAATACTGGGCGGACGACACGGTCAAGAAAATCACCGACGCGCGCAGCCTTTACGCGCAGTTTACTTACAACAATCGCGGCCTGGTGACCGTCGTGGATTACAGCGATTCGACTCTGGACGTGAATTACAGCTACGGCGAATACGGCGAACGCACGCTGATGCAGGAAAAGAGCGGCTCGACGGTCATGGCTTCGACCAGTTACAGCTACGACAGCTTCAAACGGTTGAGCAGCGAAACGCGCAGCTTCAATGGACTCAGTGGCAGTTTCAGCGTCGGATACACCTACAATTATGCCAACGCGCTGAAGCAGGTCAGCTACACGGTCGGCGCTTGGTCAAAGAGCGTCAATTACGATTACAACTATGCGGGCGCGCCGACCAAAGTCGGCTCGAATCTGCTCACCGGCGACACGACAAACAACGTAGCGACGGCGTTTGATTTCCGAGCTTGGGGAGCTTTGCAGCGAGCCGATTACGGCAACGGGCGGCGGATGGCGCTGGGCTACAACCAGAAACGGAGTCAGTTGAGCAACCTCAAACTGCAAAAAACCGACAACTCCGATGTCGTCAGCAACATCAGCTACGATTATTACAACGGCGGCGGAGGCAGCGGCGGCAACAATGGCCGCGTGCGTTACATCACTGACCATCTGGACGGGAACTATTCGGTGGATGTGGGCTACGACGATTACAACCGTCTGACGCAGTACGGTTCTTATCGCAGCTACACGTATGATGCCTGGAATAACCTGTTGTCGGTTTCAAGCTCCAACGGCGTAGGCGAAGCGCCGAATTACACGCTGACGTATGCGACGAACGCGAGCGGCGCGCCTTCGACCAATCGCATTAACAACAGCGGCTACACATTCGACAATGCGGGCAACGTCACCAACGATGGAAGCCTCGCTTACGCCTATGACGCGGCGGGTCGGTTGAAGACCGCCGGAACCAACAACAGTTGCGAATACGACGGCGACGGGCGCAAAGTGAAGCAGGTGTCGGGAGGGTATGCGCTCTTTTACCTGTGGTCATCGGTTCTTGGAGAACCGGTCGTAGAACTCGATGGTTCTGGCGGCGTCTATCGCGCTTATGTGCTGAGCAGCGGCGGCCAAATGCTGGCGGTGCAGAGTTACGACGGCGGCTTTTACTGGCTGCACACGGATCATCTGGGCAATGGCCGCAAGCTGACAAATGCGAGCGGGGCTGTGATTTACCGAGCCGAATTCGACCCTCACGGACAAATGCTCTACGAATGGCAATCGAGCGGCCTGACTTACCTGAACAGCCACAAGTTCACGGGCTACGAGCGCGACTGGGCGACGAACCTGAACTACGCCAAGGCGCGGACTTACAACCATAACCGCGCGCGCTTTATGCAGCCCGATCCTCTAGGCTTGGGAGCGGCTGATCTATCAAATCCTCAAAGCTTCAATCGGTACAGCTACGTGGAAAATGATCCGATGAACTTCGTTGATCCGAGCGGATTGCTGCTAGTGCAAGTGTGTACGGCTGATCGGTGGATTCCAAGTGCAGCCGGCGGCGAATTGATCTCCGGGGTTTGTTACTTGGTTGAGTTTGGATACGGAGGATTTGGAGGGAGTCCTCATCAGCCAGTGAACTGGGATATAGGCGGGGGGGACCCAGTTGGGGGTGGCGATCCGCAAAATCCAGATAGCCGGAGGGTTGAATTGTTGAAAAGCCTATATCCAGCTTATGTTGATTGTATTGATAAGGCCAATGCACAATACCAACAAGACCTAAAAGAATTGCCGCGCCATTTCGTTTCACCTCTCTCAATAGGTGACGTTGGTAGTAATGCAACGACAACTGCGGCTGGAGTAGTAGCGGCAAAAGCTCTTGGCTGGAAAGTTACTGTTGGTGCCACTGGCATAGGGTTTGTCTCCGGATTGATAGGCCAATTTGTTTGGAATGTTGGAAAGGATGTCTATGAGCGCGATAAAGCAGTAAAAGCTTTACGAGAGAAACGAAATGATGCATCTAAAAAATGCAAAGAGAAATACCCAGAGCAAGCCGCCGGCTTTGAGCGTACCAATAGAGAATGGCTACAACGAAGACTATAGCTGCACCAAATTTGTAAAATGTGGAGGCAATTTATGACATCTGAGTGGAAATTCGTTGCTATTATTTTTTTTAGCGTCATGCTTGGAAAAATAATTAGTAGTGTGGGAGCGTTATCCTCGCCGTTAAGTTATGCCATAGGCTTACTTGTCTGCTTAACCATAGCTTACTGGGTGACACCAAAGCAAAAAATCTCTCTCGTGAAATGGCTACTTATTAGCGTGGGAGTTTCATCAGCGTTATATTTGGTTTTACATAGTTTACGAGCAATCGTGGGGTGATTGCTGAAAAGTGATGAATACAATCGGTTTTGTTGCAAAAAGCCGACTTTGGCAATGTCCGACGGATGGCGCTGGGCTACAACCAGAAACGCAGCCAGTTGAGCAACCTCAAGCTGCAAAAGACGGACAATTCCGATGTCGTGACGAATATCAGCTACGATTATTACAACGGCGGCGGAGGCAGCGGCGGCAATAACGGCCGCATTCGTTACATCACCGATCACCTGGACGGGAACTATTCGGTGGATGTGGGCTACGACGATCACAACCGGCTGACGCAGTATGGATCGTACCGAAGCTACACGTATGACGCCTGGAATAACCTGCTCTCGGTTTCAAGCTCCAACGGCGTTGGCGAGGCGCCGAATTACACGCTGACTTACGCGACGAACGCGAGCGGAGCGCCTTCGACCAATCGGATCAACAATTCAGGCTACACCTTCGACAACGCGGGCAACGTCACCAACGATGGAAGCCTGGCTTACGCTTACGACGCGGCGGGTCGTTTGAAGACCGCCGGAACCAACAACAGTTGTGAATATGACGGCGACGGGCGCAAAGTGAAGCAGGTGTCGGGCGGCTATCCGCTCTTTTACCTGTGGTCGAGCGTGTTGGGCGAACCGGTCGTAGAACTCGATGGTTCAGGCGGAGTCTATCGCGCGTACGTGCTGAACAGCGGCGGCCAGATGCTGGCGGTGCAGAGTTATGACGGCGGATTTTACTGGCTGCACACCGATCATCTGGGCAATGGCCGCAAGCTGACGAATGCGAGTGGGGCTGTGATTTACCGAGCCGAATTCGACCCTCACGGGCAGATTCTGTACGAATGGCAATCGAGCGGGATGACGTACCTGAACAGCCACAAGTTCACCGGCTACGAGCGGGATTGGTCAACGAACCTGAACTACGCCAAGGCACGGACGTACAACCATAACCGGGCAAGGTTCATGCAGCCCGATCCGCTCCAAAATTGGGTGTCGGATACGACAGACCCGCTAAGTTTCAATTTGTATGGCTATTCGGGAAATGACCCGATGAATTTTGCTGATCCTGATGGGCAGATACCTATAGCTGCCGCTATTATTGGCGCTTCAGCTTTAGTCGGCGGTGCCATCGAAGCCTACCGCTGTACTGGCTGCACAGCCAGGCAAAGACTCAAAGCATTTGGAATCGGTGCTCTAGCGGGGGCTATCAGCGGAACCGCAGCCGTTTTCGGAGCTGCTGCTGGTACCGTTTTAGGGGCTGCAGTGGCCGGAGGTGTTGGCGGGGCAGCGTCAACACTGGTGGGGAACAGGTTGAAGAATGGAAAGTTGACTTCAAGTGATGCATACCAAGCCTTAACTAGCGGAGTCGTTGGAGGGCTATTAGCCGGAGGAGCACAATGGGGAACAAATTTCTTTTTCCCAGCCTCCAATTCTTTAAACGGAACGAACCTTTTTTCTGCCTCATTAAGCTCAAATTCTTATTCATCGCAGTGGTCAATATATAAAGATAATCTTTTCAGACTCTTTGTATCCAGCAATATATCTAGAGGATTGCGTGAAATGGGCAATAGCGTGATTCCAAACACAGCCGCTGCAGTCTTACAACCTTTAGCGCAACCGTCTTTCGATAACATTGTTCTACCAATCATTACTTCGGCAGACTACTTGGTGCCTTCATTTGCAGATGTCTTTGGAGCAAACTGGAATAGATTCCTCCAGATGGCTGCTTGGTCCCAAAGAATTCAGTTCCTGGGTTGTTATAATCAGGGTGATTATAGGATATGCGTTTCCTTCCAATCTGTTGGACAACTTGGGAATTAGATTTGTGGCAATCAACCAGTCATTAATTTGTAAGACCTGATGCAGTGAAAAACGTGTTTCTCAAGAAATTTGCAAAGAAATGCGGAAAACACAATGAGGTTAAATATGAAGAATGAGCGGATTGTGTTTAGCTACGGTAAAGCAACTATGCTGTTCGGAGCTATATTCATGGCCTGTTTAGGTGGTTTTAGTTTGTGGTTACTTGTGTTGACGATAATCCACTCTAGATTTGGAGTGGTTAGCACAAGCATTCTTATATTTGGCGGGCTTTTTTTTTCGCTATACGCTGTTAAACAGCTATGCAGAGCCTGTGATCGTATTGTCATTGACCAAGACTCAATCACTAGAATAGGCCTGATTGGTAGCGAGAAAATCTTTTGGAATGAGATTGTGCAAGTTAAATGGCTTAGATCATTTGCTGAAGAGAAAGGCATTGAAATCACTGCAAAATCAGGGGCATCAATTACAATCACAGTTCAATTGCGCGGGCTACCACACCTTGCCCACCACATAAGAGAGCATTTACCGAATGAGGCAGTCGTTCCCAAAGATTGGTAAGCTTTATAACAACGGCAAACAGCCGCTTGCAAACCGAAACGCGTAGCTTCAACGGCCTGAGCGGCACCTTCAAGGCGCCACAAGCAACGCAGCGACGGCGTTCGATTTTCGCGCCTGGTGAGCTTTGTAAAAAGCCGGCTTCGGAAATGACCGGCGGATAGCGTTGGGTTACAACCAGAAGCGCAGCCAGTTGACCAACTTGAAGCTGCAGAAGACGGACAATTCCGATGTCGTCAGCAACATCAGCTACGATTACTACAACGGCGGCGGCGGCAGCGGCGGCAGCGGCGGCAACAACGGACGCATCCGCTACATCACTGACCACCTGGACGGGAACTATTCGGTGGATGTGGGCTACGACGATCACAACCGGCTGACCAGTTATGGAGCGTACCGGAGCTACAGTTACGATGCCTGGAATAACCTGCTGTCGGTCTCAAGCTCCAACGGCGTAGGCGAGGCGCCGAATTACACGCTGACGTACGCGACGAACGCGAGCGGCGCGCCCGCGACCAATCGGATCAACAATTCCGGCTACACCTTCGACAACGCGGGCAACGTCACCAACGATGGCAGCCTCGCTTACGCCTATGACGCGGCGGGGCGCTTGAAGACCGCCGGAGCGAACAACAGTTGCGAATACGACGGCGACGGGCGCAAAGTGAAGCAGGTGTCGGGCGGCTATCCGCTCTTTTACCTGTGGTCGAGCGTGTTGGGCGAACCGGTCGTAGAACTCGATGGTTCAGGCGGAGTGTATCGCGCTTACGTGCTGAGCAGCGGCGGCCAGATGCTGGCGGTGCAGAGTTACGATGGAGGATTTTACTGGCTGCACACGGATCATCTGGGCAATGGCCGCAAGCTGACAAATGCGAGCGGCACGGTGATTTACCGAGCCGAGTTCGATCCGCACGGGCAGATTCTCTACGAATGGCAATCAAGCGGAGCGACTTACCTGAACAGCCACAAGTTCACCGGCTACGAGCGAGACTGGTCAACGAATCTGAACTACGCCAAGGCGCGGACATACCATCACAACCGGGCGAGATTCTTGCAGCCTGATCCATTGGGGCTTGGTGCTGCGAATTCGAGTGATCCGCAGAGCCTGAATCTGTACAGTTATGTCGGAAATGATCCGGCAAATTTTGTTGACCCCAGTGGGTTGAATAAGGTTTGCTTCTACACAGAATTTGAGTATTCATAGGCTTTGTTGCACGAATCCTGAGTTGCCCTTTCAGCATTGACGAATCAGTCAAT
>CADECP010000058.1:21079-30537 GCA_902825875.1 uncultured Acidobacteriota bacterium | reverse complement strand
CGGCAATGGCCGCGCAGCAAGGGGAAGCGCAAGGCGTGGCCAATGAAGCGAGCGGCGAAAACGACCTGAAACGCGAAAGCTTGAAAAACGCGCAGAAGGATGCGCCGCAGAAGAAGGCCGCATAGCCTTTTCAACAATTTAATCTACCAAACGCACAGGGGCGACTCTGTGCGTTTTCTTTTAGGATTCAATGGACGAACAATTTTCAGGAGTGAACGGCGGGGCTTCCGTACCGTCGTCGGGCGATTCGTCGTCGCCTATGGCCGCTGACTCCGGTGGTATTCAGGAAGCTACTCCGGCTCCAGAGCCGGTTGCGGGCGCAGAGTCCGCACAAGTGACGCCAGTTGAGGCGAGTGCTGACGCGAGCACTCAGGACGCCGAAGCGCCCGACCCGTTTGATGCGGACGTGCAGGCGATTCCCGAACATCAGCGTGACAAGTTCACTTCTCTGCTGCAACACAAGAAATCTCTGGAAAAAGACCTTCGCGGCTGGCGCGGTCTGGCGGAACAATTCGGCGACCCCGAAACGATTACCGCACGACTGGCACAGTTGGAAGGTTTGGGCAGTTATGCGACCGATCCGGTCGGGCAGACTGTGATTGATCCGAATACGGGCTTGCCGAGGGTGACAACTGCGCCCTGGCTGGAACGGATGATGTCGGACAGTCCCGGTTTGGTAGATCAGTTGGGGTATGACCTTTGGAACCAGAAAACTGCCGACGGGCAGTCCTATGGCGCGAAATTCTTCTGGGAAGCGTTTCAGAATCTGGGGTTAGACCCGAACCGAGTACAGGATTACGCAGGCTTGCCCGCGTCGCAAGTAGCTGCTGGCCAACCGTCGCCTGACGAGTTGCAATACATTGACGCCTCTTTGCACGATGCCTACGGCTCGCTGACCACAGCCGAGCGCAAGGTGGTGCAGAGCCTGATTGAGAACAATACGCCGGAAGACGACCTTGCCGTCCGGGACATTCTCAAGCGGGAGCAGGAACGTGTCGAAAACGCCAAGTTTCGCCAAGAGTTTCAGCAGCAAATGCAGAAACAAAAGGCGGCAGAGGTGGATACGTTTTGGCAGGATGTCAACGCAACATTTGAGCAATCCGTTTCAAAAGCCAACACGGAAGCTTTGGCCAGTCTGAATCAACAAATCTCAAGTCAAGTCCAATTTAGCTCTGACCCGAAAACGAACGCGATTCAGTCCGGGATGGTTTCGGCGCTGATTGCTGCTATGTGCTCGTCGGAAGCTCGCTTCGCGGTTGCGCCAATTTTGGAGCAAATCGGGGCGACCTTTGACCCGCAGATTGAGCAGCTTTTGGCTAACGCAAGCCAAGCGGAACGCGAATACATTGCCTTGTCAAAAGTCGAGAGCAATCCCCGCTTTGCTGAGCATCGAAACTCGTTTCGGATGCAGGAAGCGCGGCGGGAAGCTGACCGGATGCGACAAACGGCAATGGCAAAAGTTGCGCCGATTGCACTCAAGATTGCGAAAGCAATTGCGACGGGCAATCAAGGGATTCGGGAAGCCAGCTTTGAGGACTTGAAGGGGATACAGAGTCGGCCAACGGTGGGGAATGGTTCGGTGGGGAATGTTCCGCAGGGACAAGCACGCTTTCCACGCGGGAAAGAATTTGACTTCTCGTATCAACCTACCTGATGCCGACAGGAGATTTCCTGAATGGCAAATTTAGATTTCACAAACATTGCAGACCTGAAACGCGAGGACGTAGACCCTCGCGTCCGGGCGTATTTTGAAAACAACGCGCCCGGTTACAACAGTTTCAAAAAGCAAACCCTGACCCACGAAATCACCGATAAGGGCTACCGCATCGGAATGTGGGTGCAGCGTCCGGGCGGGCACACGGCGTTTCTGCCGTCCGCGTCGGACTTTAACGCAGCGGTTTCTCCGCAAACGCAGAGCATGTACATCTTCCCGACGCACTATGCGTTGCCGATGGTGTTTCAAGGCAATGCGATTCGCGCAATGAACCGCGACACCAAAGACAATCTGGCGAGCTTCAGCGACATTCTGAAGCTGTACACCGACACCGCAACCAAGCGCATTGAAATGATATTCTACGGCGACGGTTCGGGCGCGTTGGCCTATTCCGCTTCGACCATTGGTTCGACCGGCGCGGCCACACTGAACTGTACCACGGCGGCTGCGGCCACGCCGGGACAGACGAAGGGCGCACGTCGCCTTGAGTCGAACGGCGCAGTGTACAACGCGATCAACACTTCGACCGGCGCAATTCGCGGCTCGTTCACGGTGACCACGATGGGCGCTTCTTCGGCAACCATCAACGTCACGTCGGGAACGATTTCAAGCGGCGACCCGATTGTTGACGCGAACAGCTATAACCGCTGGTTTCGTGGTCTGGGCTGGGTTATCAGCGACCAGAACCGCACTTTGCAGGGTTTGGCGACTGCCAGCTACCCGGATTTGAACGCGCCGGTGATTGACCTCAACGGCTCGGTGCTAACTCCGGCGGCGTTCAACAACATCAAGACTACCTTGATGACCCGCAACAATGACGAAATCGCGCAAAATGCGCTGTCCTGCTACATCACGCCCGGTCAATTCGGCGTGTTGCTGAAACAGGGCTACAGCTTGGGCTGGTACGACCGTGCCGGTTCGGGCGGTGATACCGTCAAAGGCGTGGCGACCAACTATCAGGACGGCGACACGACGTTTATCCGCTGTGCAGATAACGACGAAGACCGCGCCTATTTGGTCAAAAACGACTGCGTGGGAAGCTGGGAAGAAATGCCGTTCGGCGAGTACAATTGGGATCAACAATCCTGGCGTATGGTGCTCGGCTCCAACCAGACCGGCAGCGACAACTACCAGCGCGCAATCGGTATCTGCACGCAAATCGGCATCACCTATCCGCGTGCGACCGCCTTTATCAAGCGCGCAAGCTTGTCGGGTGTCGTCACACAGGTGTCGGCTGGACCTATCTAATCTGACGGTTTGCCTTTCCATCACGATAGCCATTGTGATTTGGCGGCTTCTTTCGGGAAGCCGCCACTTTTTTAGGAGAACTTTATGGCAACAAACATTACGTTTGCGCTGGATACCACAAGTCGGCAGGACTTGGGGTTTCAGCCGGGAGCGCCTTCCGGGCGTGTCCGGGAAATCGTCACCGCGACGGGCAGCACGTCCGCTGCGGGCGATGATGGCACGTACACGCCTGCTTACTGTCACAAAAACTGCACTGTTGTCTCGGACGGCTTCTTTGTCGCGTCTGAAACTACCTCTTTGGCGGGCGCAAGCCTGACCATTCAAGCAATTGGCGCATTGGGCAATAACACGGTGCGACTGACTCTGGAAGGTGATTACTAAGCGATGTCGCATCTGCGAAAAGAAACGCACGCACTTTACGACGACCCTGTGAAATGGGGAACGTTTGGTATTTGGGAGCCGCCTGCATTCGATGTGGACGGCTACCAAAAGCGCATTGATGCCGTCGTCGGCACATCGCTCGGCCAGCCGATTGTTCGGCTGGTTTGGGCGTGGGATAAGCGTTGCCGGGAGTCTTATTACACAAAATGGGACTTTACCGGCAAGGGGACAGAGCTTGAATTTGAGTACAAGTACCGCGTGGCGCGTGTCCCGATTGGCGACGATAACACTGTGGACATTTGCCCACCGCGTTGGCTGTTTGAGCAACGGTACGAACCGGGACAGTACACGCTGTCTTGGGAGCAAAGCCGATGGGCGGAAAAGGATGTCGGCAAGCGTCATACGTGCGGACGGTCAGATGAACAGTTAGCCGTGGAAACGTGCGACTGTGAGGATGTTCGCGCACGGGTGGAACTGCGGCCTCCCGCTCCACGCGATGGCTGGTATCAATTGCTCTGGGCAGCAGCGGAGCACGATGAGAACCGCGAATGCTGCGACCGGCTTTACAAAAGCAGTCGCCGCAACTGCTGGGGCTATTATCGCCTGCCGAATGATAAAGACCTGGAACGCCTGCAACGCGCCGTCAAACTACGCGACGCTGACATAAAGCGCGTTGACCCGCACGCGCCAATGCCGCCGGAAGCGGTAGATGAAGTGTTTCGGGCGGCGTTCATTGAACAGGAAGAAATTGACCGTCGAAAAGATGCGGAACTGACTGAAAGTTACCGCGATTTTGCAAAATCCGCGTGGTGGCGTATTCGGGAAGCAGCAGGCAGCAAGCGGCTGCATCACGGGCCATACCACATTTTCAATAACCCGTTTTCCCGCACGAAGTCGGGATTGATTGTTCCGAATGAATAACATACCTGCAACGCCTGAAAAGCTAGGCCTGGCACCAATTGAAGAGTTTCCGGTTTATCTGGACTCGGACAGCATTGACAAAACCAAAGAACGTTATGTGTTCTATCCCGGCAACACGATTTCGCCGCGTCGCCTACAGGAAACGCGGGAAATTACCGGCGTAGGGCTGTCGTGGAATGGTCGCCCGTTCCGTGTGACCCAGAACGGCGGCGATGAGTACCATACCGCTTCCCTGACACGGACAAAAGGCTATGTTCCGCGTGCGTTTTTCACGCCACTGGAAGTTGCGGCCAACTGGATTCCGCCGGAATTGCTGCCGTATGGGGCAGATTCGTTCGCGCCGGTGGCGGCAAACGGGCCGCAAGTGATGGGCGGTGTCCTCGTTGGGACACGTTCGCAATATCTTGTCGGCGAAAAAGTGTTCCCCGGCCACGCTCTGAACTGGATGCTTAGTTTTGCGCGAAATGATCAGGGGTTTTCACGCGGATTGGTCGAAATTCCGCATTTGCAGGGGCAAAAGTGGGTCGAGGGCGCGGCAGTTGAACTGCAAAAGCTGTTTTTCCCGACGTACCCGATTATCCCGAACGTGCTTTCTGAAATGCGGCGCGGACTGGACGCGATCACGAGTGCGCAGAGCGGGGATATACGCGAAATTGGCGAATTATTGCTTCAGGCGTGCGATGAGTTCCGCGAATGGGGACTGAACTTCGTGGCCAATGAGCATAATTTGGTCAGCGTCGGCACGACGAAAGACGGTTGGACGTATCGCTACTCCGACACGTCGCGGCTTCTGTTCGACCAGTTGGAAATTACGCCGCAAGATCAACAATTTCAGACCGTCGCCAAGATGCAGGAAGAACAAAGCCGCTCGGCAATGGCGATGATGGAAGCGATGGCCGCGAAAGGGAATACTGACGACGACATGAAGAAAATGTTGATGGCCAGCATTGAAAACCAGAACCGCATTATGGAACTGCTGGCGCAGCAGCAAGCCCCTGCCCTGTCCGTTGCTGAGCCGAAACCCGCCAAGCCTGCCAAAAGCTAATCCATGTCCACAATCTTTCAAATGATGGTCAATGCGCGGATGCGCTTAGGGCAACCGTCCGCGCAGCGTCCCTCTGAACGGGAATTACTGCAAGCCACGCTCAATCATTGCCAGTCGCTGTTTAACCAAATCAGCAATAGCAATGAACCGTGGGCGATTGGCGCAAATGACCTGATTTTGACCGTCAATCCGGGACAGGAAGAGTACACGCTAAGCGGGGGGCCGACGATGGGCAAGCCGTTCGTGATGTACACGATGGACGCCTCCAATCCGGCGCACATTGAGCGAATGATCCCGACTTACGAACTGCAAAACCTGCTGCTTTCGTATGCCGGGCCGCGCAATGGGCTGCTGTATTGGCCGCAGTCCTTTGATGGCTCGACCCATACCGTAATGGGCGTGGCCTTTTACGAAAAAGGCGGCGTAGATGGCTGGTATGCGCGAATCCGGCCTGTTCCGCAGCTTTCGGCGCAGTATCGCATCATCTATGGCTTGGGCAATTGGGTACAACAGGCGGCGCTTTCTTCGTCACCTGTGCTATCCGAGCATCATCACCTTTTGGAGACACGCATCGCCCAATCCGTGTTGCCAATGACGCGCTGGACGGACGATGAAGACGCTGACCGCAAGACACGAATGGAATACGCGGGGATGCTGGCGATTGATGACCAGCGGTTTACACGGGACTTTGAATTGTACCTGCGCTCTTTGAACCAGTCCCGTATCACGTTTCGCGGCTCAGGGCTGAATTTCGACTATTAGGAGAAGCAATGAAAGGTCTTTGGTATTTACCCGGCGACACGGGAAGTAAGTCCCTCTCTAGTGTGGCTACTGGAACGGGAACAGCGTCACCGTTCAACCACTGCCGTCAGGTAATTGGGTTTATTGAGTATGACCCGCTTGACCCGCCAACCAGCGGCGTTGTCGTGGCGGAATGGGCATGGACGGAATCTTACACCGGAAATTGGTCGAATCTCACGTCTGTTACGCTGGCGGATTTGGTCGCGGGAACATCTGACCCGTCGTTTACCTATCCCGGCGGTTTGCCATTTGTTCGGTGGCGATTTACCACACCGAGCGACAAGGCGATTACCTGCTACCTGAATGGAGACTTGAACTAGGTGGCAACTGCCTGGACAACCATCCTCCGGGAAGTGACGAAGCACGCCAACGCCTTCGCGTCCGGCAATGCGTCCACTGTGGCGACCGATTACACCACTTCTCCACTTACGACGGCGCAGGTCGTTGACCCGTATTACAATCTTGCCTTTATGCAGGACAAGGTGATTGACGCGCACGGACGGCTGGCACTGGAAATCGCCAATGTGCGGCAACATCCGTTTCGGTCGTGGATTACGCCTTCGACGGTGACAGTTGCGGACTCCGCTGCCATCGGCACGGTTGCCGCAAACGGCAAAACCATCGTGGGCGCTTACGGGCAAGTGCTGATTGGTGGGATTCCTGCCTCCGAAGCCGCGCCGGAGCGAGTGCGCGACTATCAGCTTCATGGCGGCAACGTCTATGGGTCGCCATATCTTTATTACATTGACGGCCTTCGTCTTTACCTTGCGCCTAACACAAGTGGCCTCATTAACGTCTGCACATACGAACGCGCGGACGCCGTAACCGCGATGGCGGCGAACGGAAACATTACCCTGCCGGACGTGCTGGCGGATGCGATTGTCGCCGGAGCGGTGGCGGAATTGGTGATTGAAGCGAAAGGCATTGAACAAGCCGGATACTTTCTCGGCATCTTCAACGCGGCAATTGATTCGATTCGGAAAGGTCTGACGACGTTTCCGATGATGACGCTGAAGCAGACGGCTTAATATGACGTGGACGCAACTCATCTCTCTTGCCATTAACACGGCAGTCGCGGGAACGGACGCGGATAACAATCCGATCATCAAACAGCGACTGGAAGCGGCGGCAATGTCTGAACAGGCACTCCAAGAGCTTGCGACGCTCTGTGCGGGGAGTCCTGAGCTTCGTTCGCGGCTGGAAAAGTCTTTTAGTCTGACGATTACAAGCGGCGTCGGTTCGATTCCAGCGGGAATGCTGACCGAGTACCTGCGCGAAGGCAGCATCCGGGATACCTCAGATGCAAGCTTGTTTCCGAACGGTACACCGTATGCACGCATTAAGTACCTGAACGATTTTTTAACCGATCAAAACACGCTGCTTGGTCGGTACTGTCTGGACGGCAATTTGATTTACGCAACTGCACCGGGTATCAACGATTACACATTCAACAACCTGACCCTAACCGCAATTGCGCCCTTCGTGCCGACGACGGCGAATGTTGACGCCGAAGTCCCGGACGAAATTACAAACGAACTCGTAATTCTGCTTGCCAAACGCCTGCGCGGAATCCTGACCGACGATAAAGCCTAATGCCGCAGATTGACAACCTTATCACATGGCGTCCAGATGGAGGCTATAACCCGTCACAGCCATTTGACGGCGACGTTACGAATACGGTCTTTCGCGGCAAGAATCTGATTGTGCGCGGAAGCCAGCAGAGCGGCGTTTATTTGGAAACGTGGCGCGGTGTGACGGCCTACAGCGACGCCTCCCCGCCTGCGGATGTGGCCTTAACCGGCACAATCAGCGGTACAGGGGCGACGATTACCGGCTCCGGCACATTGTTCACGCGGGAACTGATTCCCGGCCAATGGGTATTGATTGCCAATGACATTTATCAGGTTTACCTGATTGCCTCAGACACGTCGCTGACCCTGACGGAAAACCTTGTGGCAACTGTCGGCGCGGGCGCAACCGTCTACCGTGTGCAAACCGTTGTCGAAGTGGATAACGAGCGCGGCAACCTGATTCGCGGCTCCGTTATTCGTTTCCCGAATGGCAACTTGCTGACGGTTGGCGATGGTGTGGTGCGGCTGAACGGCTCGGTATTGAGTAGTTCTTTGACCGCATCGAAGCGGTTGCAATTGTCTGTTTTTGACCCTGCCGCGCAAACCTATACGAATTATCCGTTGGGGATGGCCGTTCCTGCTGCACCGACACTGGCCGCAACGGGCGGCGGCACAAAGAATATGCAGGCGGGCGTCTATTCCGTCCGCATCACAGCGGCTCGCGTGGCGACCGGCGGCTACAACAACCCGTCGCCGAAAGTCGAAGTTACACTTACGACTGGCCAGCGCATTCAAGCCACACTGCCTGCGATGGACACGACCAGCGGGCAAGATGCGTGGGATATTTACGTCAGCTTGTTCACGACAGGCGGCGGCATCGAAGGCCCTTGGTATCTCTACAAAACGATTACGACGGCGGATGTTTTGTCAGCGGGCGGCAACTACACCTTTGAGTATAACGACGCGGAAGTTTCCAGCAATCGCGTGCTGAGCTTCGACAATGACCCGCCGCCGGATGCCTGCTTCGTGGCGAGCTTGCAAGGTTTGCCAATTCTGCTTTCGTGTAACGGGCGCGGGCGAAAACTCGCCGGCACAGCCGCGACGACCGCGACCAGCGACACAGTCACCGGCACAAGCACGACGTTTACCGCGTCGCTGAATCGCGGCCAGCTAATTTACATTGACGGCAATATCTACACTGTAACAGCGATTGCCAGCGACACGAGCATCACTGTTGACCCTGTGGCATTGGCGACGGCTTCCGGCCTGGATATTTCGCTTGCGGACACTGCGCCGGGGCCGGTTGTTCGACCCGCCAAGCCCGCCATCAACGGCGCGAACGTGGAAGCGTTTCCAGCGTCGTTCAAGGTCGCCGTTGATCCGCCGGAAAACATTATTGGCTGGGTGCGTGGCGCACAGGGGCGCATTTTCCTGATGACGGAAAATTACTTGCACTTGTGCTCATCTACCGGCAACCCGGATTTGCCCGTAACCGTGCGCCCGTTCTGGCGCTCCGGCTTTCGTAACCCCTACTCGCTGGTTTTCGTCAATGACACGCTCTACGGCTACACGCGGAACGGGCCTACGCGCTCGGTTGGCGACGGCGACCAGACAATTGAAGAACATTCGTTTGCGGCTCCGGTCGCGCCCGTGTTTGCGAATTGGGTGGCTGACCGCGTACAGGTCGCGTATGACCCGAAAAACGAGGCGGTCTGCTTCTTTCACGCAACCGCAGGCAGTGGCAGCAATCCGCGCCTGACTGAATGCCTGATGTTTA
>CADECP010000058.1:5794-20979 GCA_902825875.1 uncultured Acidobacteriota bacterium | reverse complement strand
GGCATTTGGGCGGCGTCAGCGGGCGAAGATATTCCGATTTCCGACTTGCAAGATGGCATTAATCAAGACAGCGGCAATCTTACCTTCGTACAAGGTAACTACTCGCGGCCTTCCTATTTGCAGCGATGCAACGTGGCACGGGCGCGACTCTTGGCGGCGCGTGTCAACATTGATTGGGATGGCAGCGGCGAACTTGGGCGGCTGGATGAATTGGCCATTCGCGGCAACATCACGGGGAGACGGTATTGAGGTCTGATTTTGAAACTTTCAACGACCCTGACCTAATCCTTGCTCAGACACAGGCCGGGATTTCCTCTTCTCCGTTCTTACAAGCCAACGTACAGGCCGGAGCGGTGGGCAGTATCGGCGGCGCGACGGGGACGAGTATTACGATTGCGTCAGGCGGAAGCGCGGGCTTCAGTATTTCCGCATCGGGGATACCGGGAACGCTGACGCTCTCGATTTCCGTGTCGAACGCAGCGACAGCGCGCACAAGTTTGGGGCTTGGCGGATTGGCCGTCTTGAACGCAGGTTCGGCGGTGACAAACTCATCTGTCGTCGCGGCGGCTGGGTACGTTCAAGCCGATTTTCAATCTGTGATTGACAAGCTGAACGCCTTACTTGGAAGCCTTCGCACAGCCGGAATTATCGCAACCTAAATGCTGGTGACACTCTCTCTTGACCGTGAGGCTGAATACCTGACGGCGCTTACCCTCGCGTGGAATTGGACGCAAACGCGACCGCGTGCCTATCCCGACACTGGCGGCAAGCAAACGCTGGCCGAATACATGGAAGAAGCGGTACAGCCTGACCGCAAGCAACTGGCCGTCATCGCTGACGGGAAGATTGCTTCCCTGATTACGGTGCGACTGGCTGCAAAAGCGACTTACGAGATTCACGTCACATCGCCAGCCGGGACGCGGCGACAAGTGATACTCGATGCGCTGTTGATTGTGCGCGACAGTCTACTCCTTGATTTAGGCGCGGAGCGGATTGTGACCGGCTGTCCGACATACAAAGGACACGAACACAAAGGCTCGCGGCGATTGGCGGAAGCGTGCGGGATGCTTCCCAACGGCGTGGGATGGCAATCCGTGAACGACAAAACCGTGCTTTGGCGCGAATACGAACTGAGAAGGACTTGAATCAATGGGCGGACAAAAAGCAACCTCAACCGCGAACTACGGCTTCTTCCAAAAACCCAATTGGCAAGAACTGGACGACCTGAAGGCGTGGAATCCGCAAGCCGACCCAACGATTGATTTTAATTTCGGTGAGCAGCAGCAAAACCTAGAGCGCGGCTTCGTTGCGCCAACAGGTAGCTACCAGACACCGGAACTTCGTGAGCAGCAAATGCGGAGCGGAACCGAGCGCATTGGCCAAAATCGAGCAATGGCAAAGCGGGCGGATATGTACGACCAGAACCAGTTAAATCTTGGCAAGCTAACCAACATTGCCCAAATGAAAGCGCCGGAGTTTGCGAAGACGAAGGAAGAGCAGAAGAGTGGCGGCGGGTTCTGGAATAACCTTGTGGGCGGCGCGTTGGGAATGGCGTCCAAGTTTATATGATTGTCGTTTGGCTGGGCTTCTTTGCTTTCTATCTGGTCAGCGGCGCAACGTGGATTCCGGCAGAGCATCTTACCTACTACCAGTCGCGGCCAAAGCAGTTTTCGTACTACCTCGCGCACGTTCTGTTTTACGCAATCCCGCTGTCTTCGCTCTGGAATGACGGATTACCAAATGACGGCGCATTGCTGACCGGGATTGCCCTGTTCTGCGTCGGCGGCTGGCTGAACATCTGGGCGGCGCGGTCGAATCCGTACTTCTCGCCAAGCATCGAACAGCCGCCGCAAGTGATTCGGTCAGGCGCGTATCGGTGGCTGAACCATCCGGGCTACGTCGGCATGTTCCTGCTGGCTAGCGGCTCGTGGTGGATGGTAGGGCATCGTCTCGCCCTGCTTCCTCTAGTGGCGTATGGCCTGCTGCTGGCGTGGCGGGCGCGGAAAGAATCTTCTTTGCTATACCAATGAAAAAGCTTCTTTGCACTCTCTTTCTCTCCTTCCTTTGCGCGACTCCTGCGCTTGGCACGGACGTTGTTGTCTCAAGTGCCGTCTCCACCAACATCCCGTTTAATCCCGCCAATATTGGTAATGACCAGTCCATCGCTGTTAGCGTGACCAGCGGCAGCGCAACCGTGACCAGTGCAAGCCTGTTTCCACAGACAATTGTGGGGCGCTCCGGGTTTCAGGTCGCCATTGGCGGTACGCAGTACACTGTAGCAGGGGTGGCGTCGCGGTCATCGTTGACCTTAACGACGACATACGGGGGCAGTACGGGAAGCGCGACGATGACGCTCTACAAGTTCGTTTTGCTGCGGATTTACAGTAGCCAATCGTTTTCAACCTACGCCGCGAACCCGACAAGCGTGTCCGTTAGCGTAACCGGCGGCAGTGCGACCGTGACTAGCGCGGCGCTGTTCCCTTCAGCTTATATTGGCGCAGTCGGGACATTCCCGGTGCTGATTAACAATGTCCGTTATCAGGTTTATTACGTTACCTCTACGTCCAGTCTGACACTGACCACGCCTTATCTCGGCTCAACCGGGACAACTACGTTGGCATTTAATTCGGTGTCGGATGTGGTGCAAGCTGGAGCGGTAGGCAGCGCAAGCTGGTACAAAGAAATCGGCGTTTCGGTTATCAATCCGGGCGCGGGCAATTTTCTTTATTATCCTGCATTCGTACTGCCTTCTACGACGGACGCGCCAGTCAACAATACGGCTCGTTACTCGCTAGCCTTTTACAATGCGAGCGGTGGCTACCTGAACGCGCTGTATAGCTGCGACGGTGGCATTACGCAGCTTACGTTGCCCCCGACGACGCCGACGACGTTTCCAAATTGGTGTTCGTACAGCGGCGCGACGACCATCTTGCCGGATTCGTCCACATACACGCGGCAACAAATTGATTCCCGGTTTCCTTCCTGCACGGCGGGGCAGGCGTATTACTTTTCCGCCAATGGGAACATTCTTTCCTGTTTGAATTTTGGGAGCGGGCTGACGCTAACCGGAAATACTCTGACCGCATCGGGCGGTGGAGTCGGTTCCGGGACAGTGACCAGTTTTTCCAGTGGCAACCTCTCGCCGTTGTTTACGACATCGGTTGCAACTGCCACGACGACGCCTGCTCTTTCCTTTACGCTTTCCACACAAACAGCAAACACGGTGTTTGCCGGCCCCACATCCGGCGGCGCGGCAGCCCCAACGTTTCGCGCGCTGGTATTGGCGGACTTGCCTGCAAGTATCACGCTTACCGCAACGCAAGTCAGCACGAATTACACCGCACTGACAACAGATTGGGCGATTTCGGTAGACACATCCGGCGGCAATCGCACGGTGACGCTGTACGCGGCGAGTAATACCGGGAAGCTGCTATCTGTCTGCAAGGCCACAGCAGACGGCAACACGGTGACGATCACCGATGGCACGCTGAGCGAAGTGATTTACTCGCCGACTGCTTGCATGCAGTTCTTGGCGACGGGTTCGACTTGGAAGGTGCAGAGTTATTAAGAAAATGAAAAAAGCATTTCTCATATCTCTTTTTCTCATCGTTGTGAGCCTGTCGGGGTTCGCCCAAACGAGCATACAAGGCCGCGAAGTGGACGTTCGCGCATTCGGCGCAAAGTGTGACGGTTCCACAAACGACACCTCCGCGATTCAAGCTGCTATCACCGCAATGGCGACGGCGGGCGGCGTTGTCAACCTGCCGGATGGGACATGCATTGTAACGGGGCTAACCGCTCCCGGCGGCGTTACCCTGCGTGGTAAGGGCAAATACGTCACGACGATTAAGAGCAGCACAAACGCGGTTATCCTTAATCTCGTGCAAGGCTCCGGCGCGTTCGCTTTCTTCGGCCCGAAAGTCGCCGACCTTGCGGTTGACGGCTCTGACTCCGGTTCGTCGCAGGTCGGTATTCAGGCAACAGATGCTTCCGCGATGCGCGATGTCGTGATCGAAGACGTGCAGGTAACAGACTGCGGCTCGCACGGTCTAAGTTTTGGGAATGTCTTTTCGTCCAGCTTCAAGAATATCTACAGCAGTTCCAATCAGGGTTACAACTTCTTTTACAACTCGCCGAATATGCCCAGCAATTATTTTTACGGGCTTTACTCTGGCGACATCTCCGCAGCGGCTCCGGCGGGCTTTCGCATCAAGCAGGGCAACTTTACCTGCTGGTCGTGCAATGGCGTCAACGTGGTTCCGGCTACTGCGTATTGGGCAGTCATCGGCGGCGCTGCGGGCGACATTGACGGCGACGTGGGGCCGTTCTACGCAAGCGCAAAGTTTACCGATTGCAACATCGAGGGCGCTCCGACAGCGGGTGTACTGGTCTATCCAGGCTCCGTGCCGTCGTTTGATGGGCTGACTACGTTTGTTGGCCTGCTTGCGTCGTCTGGTTCGTGGTCGGCCATTCTGTATGACACCGATGTGAGCCTGACGCCGGAGAATTGGAAGCGTGGCTATATTGCCGACACGGTGATTTTCTCAAACTCTCCGGCATCTTTTTACGCCAATTCGCAGCCAATTCGCAGTGATGGGCTGCCGCCGCTCTCGGTGGTGGGGCGTGGGCCGCAGATTGCTGGTGGGGGCGCTGCGGGCTTAATCAGTACCTATTACAACACGGCAACCAGTCGCGCCGAACGTCTACCGCGAGCGGACGGCTATGCGCCGACAGTTGATGTTACGACGACGACCAGTTTCACCAATCCTGGCGGACGAGCCTATCGGGTCAACTGCGCTTCTCCTTGTACGCTGACGCTGCCTAGTCCGAACTTCTACGAAAACGGGAACGAGATTGTTACTGTTTTCAACCTATCCGCGACTGGCACAAACGTTACCGTTGCAGCCAATGGTGGAGCGACGGTCAATGGCTCGACATACGTGCTGAGCGTACAGGGGATGAGCGTGCAACTTTTCCCTGATTTCACGTCGCTGGATTGGCGCATCGTTTCCACGCGGCAGGATACCGGCACGACGCCGCGTGTCCCCTACTACGCAGACACCAATCGCCTTACGACGGCAAGTGGTTTTGAATATGACAGCGGCAGCGCAGTTGTAAAGTCACCCGGACGGTTCTGGGCAGCCGATACATCCGCAAGCAATCCTTCTTTTTCGTTTACCGGCGACACGGACACGGGCTTCTATCGCCCCTCTGCAAATACCATTGGCATTACAGCCAATGGCGCGAATGTGGGAAGCTTCGGCACTACCGGCCTGACATTGGGCGTTCCTGGCTCGGTCGCGGGCGCGTTAATCTTTGGCAATACGTCCAACTCCAATACAACAACACTGCAATCCGGCGCTCCGGCGTCTTCACTCTCAATTACCCTGCCCACAACGCTACCGGCTTCGGCAGGTTGCCTGCAAATCAGCAGCACTGGCGTCATCACGCAAACCGGCTCGGCGTGCGGCGCGGGAGTCGGCTCAGTCGAGTGGCAGGCCATCACCAATCCGACCGGCAATCAGGTGCTTTCAATGGCCGCGTTTACGACGGCCTGGACGTGGAATGCGGCGACCGGAGCGAGCAATCTTTTCTCGCTGACCGACACCGCCTCGAACACAGGCACGGGTTACGTGTTCAGCCTGAACACGGCTTCAGGTTCAGCCGCCAAGCCTGCCCGGATTACGGCAGGTGGCGTTGTCAACGGCGTAGAAATGACGACGGCGGGAGTGTTGACTGCGATTGGAACCGGTTCGATCACTGCCAATACCGGCGATTCGGCAACCAGCTTTTTTACCTCTGGCCAGATTGAAGCGGCGCGCGGTGGAACTGGTCAGGACACCTCAGCGGCGACGGGAATGCCGCTGATTACAGGGGGAACGTGGTCAGTTATTTCGACAACCGGAACCGGCAGTGCAGTTCGTGCAACTTCACCAACGTTAGTAACTCCGGTTTTGGGCGCGGCGACCGCAACGTCCATCAACGGCCTGACGATCACGTCTTCGACCGGCACGTTGACGATTGCCAATGGCAAGACGGCGACCGTCAGCAATACCTTGACCTTCAATGGAACAGATGGTTCAACGGTAGCCTTCGGTGCTGGAGGCACGGTTGCATACGTCGGATTGGCGAATAGCTGGACAGCGGGCGTCAAGCAAACCTTTGCACCGAATGGGACTACGGCGGGATTAAATGTTGGCTCGGTTGCTGGCGACCCGTCCACGCCCGCCAACGGTGACCTCTGGTATGACTCGACAGCCAACGAGCTAACTGCGCGGATCAACGGCGCGAATGTGGTTCTGGGGAGTGGTGGCGCAAGCGGGGCGAATCCGACTGCTACGATTGGCCTGACGACAGTTAATGGCGTGGCAACTACATTTATGCGTTCGGATGCTGCGCCCGCGCTTTCGCAAGCGATTGCGCCGACGTGGACGAACTTGCACACATTCAATCCGGGAACGACGCCCAGCGATGCTTTGTTGTTTGACATTGCGGCCATCGGCTCGGCAGGCACACGTGACAGCCACAACCTTGTCATGCGCGGGCGCTCGAACAATGGCTCCGCGCACACTGTGGAATGGAAGCAGTTTATTGACGTGACCTCGAACGCGGGCGCATCGCAATGGGTTTTGCAGTCCAATCTCGATGGTGGCTCGTTCTCAAATTGGCTGACGGTCAAAGACGACGGGGAAGTTCTGCTTGGAAACATCACGGGGAGTTCCGCGACATTCGGCGCGAACGTGGCCGCCGACACGCTTAGCGCGACAACCAGTCTGACCGTAACGGGCACCTCAACGATGCGGGAAATTGATCCCGAAGCGGACAATACCTACGATCTGGGAACCACCTCTCTGCGCTGGAAAACTGTTCACGTTGGGCCAGGATCGCTGGTTGTTCACAATGACGCGACGAATACCCTGAAAACCACGCTCGGTTTCTCCGGTTCGACCGCCCAACTTACCACAGATTCCGCCACACCTTTGCAATTGCGGACAGGCTCGAACAACGGCCTGTTTCTGAATACCAATGGCACGATAGGGTTTAACTTGACGAGCGCGCCAAATGGCAACGTTGACTTGCGCCAGATTGCCAACGGCGACCAAATTCTAAACTTGCGCCGCGCAACCGACACCTCGCCAACTGGCAACTTTATCAACTTTGAGAACGCTGCCGGAACTGACCTGTTCACTGTGGATATCGCCGGTTCGCTGTCAGCCGGAAGTGTACCAACAGGCCGATTGACGGGAACTTTGGCTGCGGGGCAATTTCCCGCGTTGACCGGCGACGTGACCACAACGGCGGGCAGCGTTGCCGCAACCATTGCCAACGATGCCGTAACGTTCGCCAAAATGCAGAATGTTTCGGCTGCATCGAAATTGCTTGGTAGAGGAGATTCAGGTTCCGGCGATGTGCAGGAAATTACCATCGGCAGTGGTTTGGCGATGACCGGCACGACGCTTTCAGCCACTGGCGGCGGCTCTGGTAACGTTACAACAGCGGGCGGCACGAGTGGCCGCTATACGAAGTTCACTTCGGGGGTGAACATTGAAAACGCCCTGCTCTCGGAGTCTGGTAACGACATCTCAGGTACAGCGACACTGACTCTTACAAATCCTTCCACTTCTTCGCGTTTGCTGGTAGGTAGGTCAATTACCAGCCAATCCGCTGACATGTTCGCATTGTTTTCGACATCGGACGCGAATCCGCGCGTCGCTGTGGATTCGTCTTTCCGTCTTCAGTTTGGGCCGGGCGGGGCAACATCTGTGGATACGAACCTGTACCGAAGCTCCGCCGCAGTGTTGCGAACGGATGGCGGCTTCGTTGCCGGAACTTCAGGCACGTTTGTTATTGCTGGCAACGGCAATATCACTTCCATTCGTGGGGTTGCGACAAACTTCCCAGCCTCAAACTCTGCCGGTGTCTTGACCAATGATGGCTCCGGTAACTTTACTTGGGTTGCAAGCTCCAACCCCTTCACAGCCAGCGCGGGAATCATTGATTTCACGACAAGTACAGACCGGCTGCGTTTGGTTGCCGGAAGCACGTCAACGACTCCACTGGAAGTTGACGGCGTACCTTCTCAGACAGCGAACTTGCTTCAAGTAAAGGCCACTTCGGGCGCGGCCAACCCTACTTTAGCAGTGGATTCAAGTAGCCGTCTTCAATTCGGTGCTGGTGGAGGCACGGCTGTTGATACGAATCTCTACCGGAACGCTGCGAACGCCCTGAAGACCGATGACTCCTTTACGGCGGCAGGTGGATTAACTTCCGAGAACAATATCGGAGTAACAGGGACATCCCTCCGATTCACGGCGGATTTTTCCAATGCCACCCTTACGAACCGTTTCATGTTCCAGTCGAATACCACCAATGGCTCGACTTTTGTGAGCACGTTGCCCAATGGCTCAGACACTTTTTCCGGCTTTGTTGCCTACAACAGTTCAAGCCCGACATCCGCGCACTACGTTCGGATGTTCTTGAACTCAACGACCAGCGCGTTAATTGATTCAGGGAAGAACGGCGGCGGCGCGGTCGCCCCGTTGGGATTTGCTCACAACGCCGCGCAGATTGCCACGTTTACAACAGGCGGACACTTTACAGTCGGAGCGGCAGGTACAACGGACGCGGCGTTTTTGACTGTCGCCGGTGGTATTTCGACAGCGACGACTACGGTGTCGGCCAACACGACGCTGAACGACACGCATTCTTCGATCCTGTGCAACGCCAGCGGCGCGGTCAGGACAATGACATTGCCTGCCGCGTCCGGGCTGACCGGTCGCACGTACACGATCAAAAAAACGGATTCGAGCGCCAATGCTTGCATCCTTGATGCAAACGCCAGTGAAACGATTGACGGCTCACTGACTCTCTCTCTGACTGGCCAATACGACTCGGTTACGATTCAAACCGATGGCTCAAACTGGTTTCGCGTCGGACAGCAAATAGCTACTGCACAGGCCGGATATATCAGCGGATTGGTACTCGAATGGGTATCAACTACGCAGGTCAGAGCAACAAGCGGCTCAGCGCAGATTCAAAGTACAGGACAACTACTTGTTGCTCCGTCTACGCTGACTATTACTCCCACCATCGGAGCAAGTACGTGGTATCACTGCTATGTTTTCGAGAGTTCCGGCGTCGCCGCTCTGGAATGCGTGACAACTGCGCCTGCTTCGGCCTGGATTGGAACGGCGCGGAGCAAGACCAGTGACACCGCGCGCCGATACGTCGGCTCTATCCGAACGAATGCAAGCTCGCAAATAATCAATTTTGTTACCACTGGAGGCGGCAACCATCGAACTATCCTTTGGCGTACCGACACGCTCGTTTCGCCGTTTAGGGCACTCTCTGGTGGACTTGCGACGACCAATACAAACGTTTCGTTCTCGTCCGTTGTCCCGGATGTCTCCGGCTTGGTGAAGATTGCGAGGATGCGGCTGGTCAATCTTTGCAATAACGGGGTTTACGTCTTCGTTGATAATAGCGAAATGACCAGCACGAACCCGGCGGGCGCGCAAGGCTTTACCGGAATTGGGCAGAGCGCAGACGTGGCAATCTCAATGCCACTAAACGCTAGTCAGACAATTCGATATGCGTATTCTGGCGGCACACCGACAGGAAGTGGCGCGTTTATCGAAATTCAAGGCTATGAACTGGAATTGTAACCTAATTTCCGAAACTCAAACTTTATGTACATTGACGTGCTGAGCTACCGGCTTGGACGTTAAACCACAAAAGGAATCTCCATGAAAATCACTGCAACCTTTATCCTTCTTGCCTGTCTTGCCCTGTGTGGTTTTGCACAAGACCGCTCACTGCCGTCTCGCCGCTTCTTTCAGCCCGCTCCAGTGCTGATGACGATGATCGGTACGCAGGACGCGGCGGGCATCGCGCAAACGCCGATGGGCTACGTCGTGCCGTTGTACGCCGCGCCGATTCCTGCGGAGTCGCGTGTCGGCATCTACGGGCGCTCGCTCTCGGCAAACACGTTTTCGGTAATGCTCTGGCATTCCGGTGGCGTGACATTCGCGCTGGCCGAAAGCTCGCGCAACCCGTTACAGGGACTGGGGACAGCGTCCTTTCGCTTGCCTGCGGATGTGCACGGCGAGGTCTGGGTGACGGCAATTGGCCGTCAAACTTCAAACACTGTTCGATTAACTGTGGAGTAATTTATGAAACGAATTTTTCTTTTGATTTGCCTGATCCTGCCAACCTATGCGTTGGCGCAAGATGTCGCGGCGAATAAGCCCGCGCCGAAACCGATTACTAAAGAAGAGAAAGCGAAGCCGGTCATTCTCGATGCGGCCAAGCTGCAAGAATTGCGGCTGGTCACATTGGAGCAAGAAAACCTCGCGCTGAAGCTGGAACGATTGCGCGCGGAAGCCGAAAAGCTGCAAACCGACGCGAAGAAGGCCGATGACGCCATTACCGCGTTCTGGCAGCGACTTGGCATCAAGCGCGAAGAATTGGCGACGAAGTGGGAAGCGAGTAACGGCGTGGATGGCGCAATCATCCTGAAGCCGAAGGAAGAAGCGAAGAAGAACTAGAGGGGGCATTATGCCATTCGGGTTTTTGGGACAATTAGCATCGGGCATCGGCAAAGGCGCGAAGTTTCTAGGTGGCGGCATCAAGTCCGGCATCGGGAAGCTGGACAAGCTCGGCCAGATAGACGGTGGCGACGGTGCGGCCAGTGGCGGGATATTTCCGCAACTGAAACGGCCAATGCCGATGACGCCGGGATTCAATCCTGACGCAGCTATGCCCGACCTCGGCGGCGGCAAGGGCGGGATGTTCGGCAAGGGAATTGACCTGATTAACAGGCAGCAGCCCCAGCCGAATGCGATGCCGGAACTGCGGCGACCGGATGTAATGCCCGCTGAGCCATTACGCGAAAGCGTGGAGATTAATGCCAACCTGCCAATGGGCAGGGCGGAAGCGTCACCGCTGGCCGGGCAGATGATTCCGACGCGCGAGATTAAGCCTGTCCGTCCGCCTGATTTTCTCGGCGTACCTGGTTCGACGATGGATGACACGCCGATAAACCATAGCCGCTACCAGTACCAGACGCAGTACATGCAGGATGGGAAGATTCCGCGCCGATGGCAAGACATCGCAATGAATGCTTTAGGCGGCGCAGCGCAGGGTTTCCAGTCTACGGGCGACTTGGGCGGTGCGCTTGGTGGCGCAATCGCTGGCGGCGCAGGGACGGCAATCAGTCCGCTACACGGGCGCGATTTCCGTTTCCGCAATGAGCAAATGCCGCGCCTGATGGAGCAGCAGAAGGAAGGCGAACGACTGGAAGATAGAGGGCTGGACGTGCAACGCCGTCGCGCTGATATGGAGGGCGTGCAGGCGCGGACACAGGCGACGATTGCCGCGACAAAAGATGCCGGACTAGAGCGGCAGTATCGGCAAGCGCAGATTGACAAGCTGGCCGCGCAGGAAGAAGCGATTCGGCTTGGCAAAGATGTTGTCAAGGTGATTCCTAATCCCGAAACCGGTCAAATGGAAGAAGTTCGATTCTTTGCCGATGGCACGCAACAGGTGCTCGGTCAATCCGGTGCGGCAATGCTGAAACGGGAAGGCATTGAAGCTCAAAACCAACGCGCGGCAGACCAGATTAAGAGCCGGGAAGGAATCGTTGACAAGCAGATTGGAAGCCGGGAGCGGATTGTCAACGTGCAACAGCGCGGCGCAACCGGACGCACGGCAATGACGCAAGCCGGACAGAATCAGCGACTAGATAAACGACTTGGTGCTAGTGGCACAGTGCCGCCGATTGGTTCTGTCCCTTATGGGCCGCCAACACCAACTAGCGATGGCAGCGCACGCCGTCAAGCCATTATCAAACGCGCCATTGAAGCCGGGTATTCACCTGAACAGGCCAAAGCTGAAGCTGATAAACGCGGAATCAAGTAATGCCACAAGACCCATTTGATGACATTGTGCGCGGCTACGATCAGCAATTAGCGCCGCCGAAGCTGAAGCCTGCCAAGTCTGCCAAGAAACCGTCATTTGACGATTTGGTGAAAGACGTGGACGGACAACCCGGAAGTGTGTCTTCATTTGACAAGTTTCAATATCCCAAGAATCCCAGAGTCGGCCAGACTGTCCCGCTTCGTGGCGGCATCAAGATGACATATACGGGTGGCACAAAAGAGCCGCCAACGCTTTCCGATGCGCGAATGGGATGGACGGGCGAAGAAACGGACGCGCAGGGGCGTCCAACCGGGCGGATGGTTCACCATAAGCCAAAGGCTGCAACCGGTCATTTTCAGTCGCCGATTGATCTGCGGCTGAATGCGCCGAATGAAGCGCAGAAGGCTTTTGACCGGGCAGCGGAAGCGGTGAAGCCTGCACCGATTGCGCCGAAGCCGGAATTGCGAACGAAACAGACACTTGGCCAGATGAAGCAACGGGCGCGCAATTTGCCGCCGACTACGCAAGAAGACATTCTTCGCAATCCGATCACACCGGAGGAACGCAAGGCGTCGTCGGAGCAATTCCTTACGGAGCAGGCTCTTGATAAGCAACGCCAGCAAGCCGCCGCGAAAGCTAAACTGGAAGAAGAAGCCAGCCGTGCGTCACAGAGTACGCTTGGTAAAATGGGGACACGATTCGCGCGCGGAGCAGTTCGCGGAGTAACGCAGACGCCGTTTGAGTTTGTTCAGATGGCGAACCCCGACCCGGTTGTTAGGCAAACGATGGGGCGGATTGCGGACGACTCCAAAGAATGGCAATCGCAGAATCTGCCCGTAGATAACCGCAACCCGGCCACGCTAAACGTCTTCAAGCCCGAATTCTATTCGTTGGAAAATGTTGGCAAGGCTGCGACTGAGAACATCCCCGAAGTGTTGGGCGAAATGCTGCCGCAAATAGCTCTCGCTCGTGGTGCGGGTGGCATCGCTCGCCTTGCTGCGCCTGAGTTGGCGGCGGCAACGGTTCCACGTATGGCGTCCACAACGGGGGCGCAATTAGCTGCTCGAACCGCAGCAGGCGGCTACGGCGCAGCGCAGCAATCTACGCAAGCTTACCAAAAAGCTATCGCCGCTGGGATGACGCACGAGCAAGCGCAACGTGCTGCGGCAATTGAAGCGCCGATTGGCTTCTCGGAATTTCTTGGCTCGCCGGGAACGACTGGCTTTACGCGACCGGGTACGGCGGTTCGCCGCGAAATGCGCGAAGAAGGGTTGCAAGAACTTAGCCAGACTGCCGCGTCTGGGCTGGCTGGAAAATATGCCAGCGGTTACGACGCGAACAAGCCCTTGACGGATATTGCAGGGGAATCCATCGGCAGTGGATTACTGGGCGCTGCAACGGGTGGCATCGTCGCCACACCGGGCGCACGCCTGCAAGCTCGCCAGCAAGCCAGCCAGCAACGTGCTACACGTTCCGCGATTGACCAGCGATCCGCCGCGAATGCCGCCGCGATTGCTCCGCAATCTGCCGCGCAGTCTGTGACTGACCCGTCCGCCGAACCGATGGCCGCGCAACCGCAGCCGTCCGCGCCTGTGACGCCACAAGTGCAGCCGCAAGGTTTCCCGCGATTGCCGGAGCCGGAAGGATTCAACGCACGGCGAGCGAAGCTGCTGGGAATACCGACGCCTGCCGAAGTGAACATCAATGAGCAAGTGCAAGCCGCCGCGCAGTTGCTGGATTCGCCAAATGAAGGCGATCAGCGACAAGGGCGACGAATGATGAACCAGGCGCTGATGAACTTGCGGAAAGCGGAAGGCTACCTTGCCGAAGCCTCGCTGCCGCCGGATGCCGAGCGACCGTTTACAGCGGTTCGGGATGCGATAGAGGCGCGATTGAAGCCTGCGCCGAAAGTCAAGGTAGAAGTGGCAACACCTACCGCCGCGAATGCGCTCCGCGCCGAAGCCGATGCCGCCAAGATTAAAGCTGCGGAATTTGAACAAGTGGGAGATTTTACCCAAGCGGCGGCAACCTATCAGGCCGCACATCAGAATTTGAAACGCCTGCGCCGGTCTATGGGGCAACCCAAGACGCCGGAAGCGGTGGCGCAAATCAGCCAGATAGACAGGGAAATCTCCATCGCCGATGCTAACCGTCGCAAGGCGATGCAGGCCGCACGGACGGCGCAGCGACAGGCGAACGCGCCACCGGCGGGACTGCCGCAAAATCCGCAATCCGCAATCCGCAATCCACAATCCACTGAAGCGCCACTTCTCCGCCCTGAAGCTGTCCAGAATCCAGAAGGCGGTATTCCGCAGATGCCGGAACAGACTTTCTCTGGCCGATTGGATCAGGGGATTCGCAAACAGGACGCGCAAAAGCCTTCTGCTCCGGCGAAGCGTTTGATTTCGCGTATTCAGGAACTTGGTGGCATCAGCAATCGCTACGGTGGCGAACTTCAAGGTGTCAGAGACGCTCGGGGAATCGGCATCGTGCGAAATAAGGCTGAAATGTCGCCGGATATTCTGGCGCGTCAGCTTCAAAGCGAAGGCTACGACATTGATCCTGAAAATCTTGACACGCTTTGGCGTGCGATTGATCGGGACGTTGCCAATAAGAACGAACGGCCAGCGAATACGAATGACCTGAATCAACGGCTGAAGGATGAGGAAGCGGAGTATTACGCACAGCAGGAAGAGGTTGCACGTAGAGATGTAAAACAATCATTTAGTTTTACAGATGCAAGCAGTTACAAAGAGAGAAACATAGACGGCGACCTGGTTGATGTCCCTTTTAACGAAGGTGACGGCGCTTGGACAGTCGAAGATAGCTTGGGTGGCAAAGCGCGTGGAGAATTGGTTAATGGTGTTGCCGATATTGTAGGAATGCAATCCATCCCGCAATCTAAAAAATATACCAGTGAAGCTTCATCATTTAAGCGACGCGGATTCTTTCGTTCTCTTATTCAAACTTTACAAGCAAATGGTGCGAAAAGTATCCGAATTGACATGCAAAGCTCGGATACGAAGGCGGCAATCCAAAGACTCTTGCAAACGGGCGAATTAGTAAACCCTCGTGAGATTCGAGGCAGTAGCACGGCAGAACATCCTACACTTTTCGATATTCCGCTTTCTACGACTGACTTCAGTAGGCAGGATTCCGAACCAACCAAGTCTTTCGACCAGATTGACGAAGAAGTACGGGTGGAATTCAAGCCTGATACCGCCGACTTGCGCGAAGTGCGCGAGTTCGCAAAACGAGAACCACGC
>CADECP010000058.1:0-5694 GCA_902825875.1 uncultured Acidobacteriota bacterium | reverse complement strand
CCGCCAAATCCATAGACGCGCAAATCAAGGACATCCGCGACCTGCAAAAGTTTGGCCTGATTGACGACAGGGAAGCCAAGCAGAAGATTGCGGCACTGGAAGCGCAGCGGCCAAAGATTGCGGAACGGCGCAGCGAAGCAATGCCGGAGCGGTACACCGGGCGACAGTTGTTTGAGAACGCGCAATTGACGTTCCGTCCGGCGCGCAACCGTCCGGCCACGTTGGTAGCGAACGACTGGGGCGGCGCGATGCTGAACCGGCTCTTGTCGGAGAAGTTCGACGTGACCACAACGGACGCCAACTTTACGTTTGGCGCGAAGGACGCCAAAGACCTGCGCGATTACTTGGCCGAAGCGAAAGACAGCGGTATCTATGAACCGGCGCAAGTCGCCAATATGGACGCGATGCTGAAGCAGATGGACGCGGCCATTGCCGACGCCGAAGCGAATCAGCAAGATGTAGCTTTTGTCACGCGACGACCAGCGGAACCGATCAGCGCAACGAAGGCGAAGATTCGCCACGAGGCCGCGCACCTGTCGCAATCGCGCATCGCGGCGGACTTGTCAGCACTGACCGGCAAGAATTGGCTGGATTCACAGCCAAACGCAAAGGACATCCACAAGGAGCTTGACCGGCGCGGCTACGCTCCCGAAACGCACGACTACGAAGCGGCGGCGTTTGTCGCCAGCGGGGATTACGGCGTGTTCGGGATGAACCTTGACCAAGCTGCAAAATTCCTTTCGGATTATTTCGGGGCTGTGATAGAAAAGCACGGCAAACGCGCCTTACAAAAGTTTGGCGCAATTGACCCGAAATTACAGCCGATATTGGAGGCGCAACGTGAAACTGAAGCTGGGCGAACCGAGAACCAACGAAGAAGCTCTGAAGCTGCACAAAAAAACGAACGACGAATCGGAGCGGCAAGCGAAACTGGCGGAAGCCGCGCAGGCGTACTCGCAAGGCGGCAAGAAAGCGATACGGGAGATGCTGGAACGCCAGCAACGGGAGAGACAGGGCGACGAACCAGAGCAAGCGTAGAAAACTCGCCGGAGTTTAAGCGATGGTTCGGGGATAGCAAAGTCGTGGATAAAAACGGCAAGCCGCTGGTGGTGTATCACGGGACACAATCTCCGGTCGTAATTTCAGAACTTGATTACAGTAAGCTTGATCCAAATGCGTTATATGGTCCTGGCTTTTATACAACGCAAGACCCTAATGTTGCCGCAAGCGATGATGGCGGTTACGCATTAAATAAAGGGGACAACCTGGAAAATGCCCACGCTTACAAGCTCTATCTACGGATCAAGAACCCTTTAGACATAAATAACTACTACTCCCCTAGAAAAACTCCGGGACAACTGGAAATTCCGGCGAAACTAAAAAGTGTCTTACCGAGTCCGATTAGGATTATGAGCGGGCAGGGCATTTACGAGGCTTTGGTTGAAGAATATGGATCAAAAGCAGAAGCAAACCTGATCCTTCAGGCGGCAGGCTTTGACGGCATCACGCATCTAGGCGGCGTAAACAATGACAGATTCGCTCCAAGATTCAAAACTTTTGAGGATGCAAAAAAGGCTGAAGATGTGCGCGGTGGCAGGGCTGTTGCGCTTGTTCCGGGTGATAAGTTTGACAAGTCGCTTCCAAAAAATATACCGCAAATACTAAGCGATAATGTAGACGATATTGAATACGTTGTCTCTGGGCATCGTGTTTGGATTGCATTTTACCCTGAGCAGATCAAATCCGCCACTGGCAATCGTGGCACGTTCGATCCAACTTCGCCGAAAATCACCGAGCGCAAAGACTCCGGCCTCAGCCCCGCCCGACGCGGCCAAGTCCTTGCCAGCGGATTAGGCGCTTTCCAGAATTTATTCGAGCGCGACGCGAAGCCGAAAGAGGTAAAACCTACAAGGCCGGTTCCCTTGCCGCGCAACTTCAACCTTGCCGACTGGTCACAAAGGCTCTACCGCGATGCGATGGCGGCGGGATTGCCGAAAGACGCCCGTGCTAAATACGACGCAGCCAAGACCGTCCGCGAAAAGAACGTCATTCTAATGGAGTCGAAGCTAGACTCCGCACGCGAATCCCAAATCTTTGACCTGATTGATCGCGCTCAAGCTGCCGCTGAAAAGAACGACGGCAGTGCGTTGTATGACGTGCTGAGCGATGCAACCGACTTGATGCGAAAGACGCCGGAGCGTGGACTGAAGCGTGTCGGGCAGGAAGTCGGAAACCTTGTCAGCCTACCGCGTGCGATTATGGCGTCTGCGGACGTTTCCGCGCCGCTGCGACAAGGTGCAATCCTGACACTGCCACCGTCGCAATGGGGCAAAGCCGCTAAAGCAACCGTGCGAATGTTTCAGGCGTTTAACACAGCCAAATACAAGGAAATTGGCAAGGAAATTAACCTGCACGAAGACGCGGAAACCGCCCGCGAATCCGGCTTGTACCTGAGCACGGACAAGAGCGGATTGCTGCTCAAGAAGGAAGAGGACTTCATTTCCAGTTGGGCAGATAAAATCCCGCTTGTGAAGCAATCCGAGCAAGCCTACAAAACTTATCTGGATAGCCTGCGAATGGACAGCTTCGCTCGTTACAAGAAGTCTATTGATAAAACCAAAGGGCTGACCGAAGAACAGAAGCAGAACGCCTACAAAGCAGCGGCGGAATGGATCAACACAGCAACCGGGCGCGGCTCACTCGGTTCTCATTTTGAGAGTGCGATGCCGATTCTTAGCAAGACGCTGTTCGCGCCGCGCTACGCAGCTAGTCGCATTCAAGTGCTCAATCCCTACACCTACGCCAAGAACTCGCGCACGCCGGAAGGCCGCGCCGTGCTCAAGAACCAAATGAGCGACATGGTGCAATACGCCGGGATGGTCAGCCTAACCCTTGCGCTGGCGTCTGCGGCGGGAGCATCGGTGGGGCTGGAACCGGACGACCCGGACTTTCTGAAAATCAAAGTCGGCCAAACGCGCTATGACGTGCTGGCCGGATTGCAGCAACCAATGCGGCTGTTTTACCGCATCGGGGATGCACTGCGCCGTCGCGTGACAGGCAAGAAGGCAGCAAGTCGTCAGACCGCAGTAGACATCGCCGCTCGATATGGCCGCTCAAAGCTCGCGCCCGTCCCATCGTTCTTTTTGGATTACGTGACAGGCAAGGATTTCATAGGCCGCGACTTTGAGATGAAACGCGCCGTGCTCGACCGTGTTGTGCCGCTGATGTGGAAGGACATGGCAGATGCTTACGAGAAGGAAGGATTACAAGGTGCGGCAAAGGTGTTGCCCGCTGCGTTCGGTATCGGCGTCCAGAACTACGCAGAAAAGACGGGCGCATTAAAAGGCTCGCGTTTTACCAAAGAGGCGGAAGCACGCGGACTGAAATATGACTTCATTCGCCAGAAAGTCGGCGAACCAGAAGCCGTGTACAAGCAGCGCGTGCAGCGCGTGGAAGGCTGGATGAGCGAGTACGGCGACAAGCTGCTTTCGCATCCCCGCTACGGCACTTTGACCGAAGCGCAGCAAGAAGCCGCCATCGAAAACCTGCGCCGTCGCATCGGTACGCAACAGAATGCCACGCGGCCAAGATTAGACAGCTTTGCACCGGAGAAGGTCATTCAATCGGTGCTGAAGTCAGAAGCGACCCGCCCGAAACGTGATGCGGGGAAATTGTGGAGTCCTCCGGCCAACCGGCCATAACCTAACCAAACAATGAAAAAATATATTTTCGCACTTCTCTTGTGTGCAGGCTTCGCCTTGCCTGTGCTCGGCCAGTCGAACCCGCCACTCCGTTTGCAGGAAATTGATGGCGCGCCCAATGTGCTTGGCGTGTCAACTATCAAGGTGACGAACGGGACACTTTCTTGCTCTGGGAAAGTTTGTACGATCACGATTTCCGGCGGCGGAGGTTCGCCGGGTGGCTCGTCTGGTCAATTCCAGTTTAATAACGCTGGCGCTTTTGGCGGGACTACTGGCGTAAGTTATGCGTCCAGCGGCTCGCCAACGGTTTCGATTACTGGTCAATCCACCTCGCAACTATCCACGCTGATTACCGGCCCCAATACGTCCTCGACGGCTCTGCTAGGAATTCAGCTTGGCACAGGGGGGAGTTCGGGCGATTTCGTTCAATTTCGCAATTCATCCGGGACTGCGCTGTCTGTGATTGATTCGACCGGCGCGGCGGGATTTGGAATCACGTCAAGTCTCGGCGCAAAACTGCATGCTGTCGCTGGAAGCAGCGGCAACGCTGGCCGCTTCGACGGCGCTGCGCTTTCGACGAACACCGTGCTTGTGTCTCGGCAGGGGGCAAGTTCGATCGGCAACTTGTTCGAGACTCAAAGCAGTGGTGGCACGGTTCAAGTCGCAATCCTCAACGGCGGAGCAATTACTCAGACCAGCGCGAGCGCGACGGCGTTTGAATCGGGTCCCAACGGCAGCACGAATCCAGTGTTTCGGCTGGTCAACAACGTGGCGAGCCAGGCTACTGGAGTCCAGATTACAGGGAATGCAGCGGGCAGTGCAGTAATTCTGGAAACGATCAGCAGCGCGGCAAGTGAATCTCTGATTATTCGCCCTAAAAGTACGGGGATTTTGCGGCTCGGCGACAGCGCGGCGGCGGCGTCACGAGTGGCTATCTTCGGAAGTGCCACAGCCAACGTGACAAGACTCAATAATCACAATGGAAACTCTGTTGCTGATTGGTATTCGATTCCAGGCGGAAAAACCGTGCTGGATTGGAACTTGGCCAGTGCTGAGACGATCTGGAATTTGAAAGCTTCTAACGCGCAGAGTTTGGAATTTGGGACAGGTGTTTCAGGTACGACGCCCGCCCTCGCTGTGAGTTACCTGAAATTCGACACCAGCAATGTCCGAACCGTTTTCGGGGATCAAGTGATTTCGTTCCCGACAACTGTTACTGCCGGTGGAACCACAGGGAACCAGACAATTAACAAAGTTTCCGGCACTGTGAACTTCGCCGCCTCCGCGACCTCAATAACCGTAACCAACTCAAAAGTCAGCGCGAATTCAATTTGCTTTGCAGTTGCCAGAACCGACGACGCGACAGGCTACGTCAAAAACGTTGTGCCGGGCGCGGGATCATTTGTCATCAATTTGGTTGCGGCTGCAACGGCAGAAACCTCTGTAGGTTTTTTCTGTATCAATCCATAAAGGAGAATAATGCGTAAGACGATCGTCGCCCTCACCATCTACCTGACGCACGCGCTCGCTCCGCCGTTCACGCCGCCAAGCGTGACGGAAGCCGCAACATTTTTATCAGTTAAAACGCTGAAGGTGTCGTTAGGACAACAGTTTAAGCGCAACATTTTCGGCGACATTTTTAGAACGGAAGCCGCTGCAAAATTCATCAAGCTCGGCATTTCCGCTTCGCCGCGTGGTTCGCAAAAAGTGAACCGGCGACGGAAGCGCGTTCGCCGCGTGGTCTATCGTAAGCCGAAAACGGTTTACGTGTTGCCGAACGTGGTTCAGCCGATGAGCCGGGCGGAAGGGGAACGAGTGTTGCGGCGGAGTGGTTGGGTAAGTTGGTTTTGAGAGATTTCCGCTTCGTTCATTTTTCCCCCTTTTAAGATTTCCGCGCCGGTACATGTGCTGTGAGGTTGGAACCGCCTGCGCGAGAAAGCGGCGTCAATGATTTTCGCCACAGCCTGACAGCGCGTCCAGTCTGCGCGCACCA
>CADECP010000057.1 GCA_902825875.1 uncultured Acidobacteriota bacterium | reverse complement strand
AACAGGCTTTTATCGCCTTTCGACCTTCGCGCCTTATCACGCAACAGGTTTATTATTTATATCGAGGCATTTATCAGGTAACAATTGTATTTTTCTTTGCCGGTTTCACCTTGGCCACCTAACAATTCGTTCACCGGGTCGCGCCTGTAACCTTGTTATCAACCACAACCACCGTTGGCGCGACTCCGGTGCAATAGATGTTCGGCAGCCTTTTGTTTATCGAAATAGTCACTGTAAATTGAGTATCTTTTTTAGGTTATCCATCTTTCTCTTAATTCTTGAATCATCCTTCATTTTATCTAAAGGGCCATTATATTTTTCGAGTTCTTCAATTAGTTCTTTCACTGCTGGGGCCGATACTTTAGTTTTCATGTCGGAAAGTAGCTTGCGAAACTTCGCCTGACATAAATCAAACTGGAGACGACTGGCAATCCGAATATTGTTGAATGATGAAATCGCAATCAAAGCTTGGCTGGGGTCAAGATTATCTAACATGTTTTGATAGATAGGTTCCGCATTCCAGGCCACTCCATTTCCATTCGTAAGATACACTTCAACAAGGCCTATGACATAAGAGTTATTTACTTGGGAGGGAATGTTGCCAGTTTCCCCAACAATTCGTTGCAACTGTCGGGCGAAAGTGGGCTCACTGTAAAAATTATTTACGCCTCGATGTGAGGACAATAAGTCCTGAACTGCGGTTTCTATCTCTGCTGCTCTAATGCCGTCAGGTATGTAAGAAATGCCCTCAACAAGTTCAAGAAATTGGCGTGAAAGTTGCTGGCGCTGCTGGTCATTATTGGCAAGGTATTTTGCATATTTGACGCCAAACTGTTGACGAGACTGCTCATCAACTCGTGTCCAAAGCGGTGGAGCAAGTAAATGAATATTTTGTCTGGTTTGAGATGTAGTTTCAGGTAATGTGTAAATTCCGAAAAACCCCGCTGCCAGATTATCAACCTGATCTTGTGTCAAGTCGGCAAAGAAGGCGGAAATCTGCATTCCCTCAAGATCGCTGATTTTTGTTTCTTTGATGTTTGCAAGGAGCTTTCGGATTTCAATTAGTACATGTGTGAGAGGTAATGAGATGACTTCGATAACACAGGTTTCAAGCCAGCTAATAAGTTGTAACCCCGTGATTTGATATTGATTAGGATGAGCGGCACTCGCCCAATTTCGCATGTACTTGATGAAGTCGAGATGTTTGAAGCCTAGGTCGGAAATAAGCCCAATCTTGTTGGCACCTTGAATAAGCTCGCTGTCGTCAAGCTTAACCAAATCATCTTCAGCGTCCAGTTTTTTTCTTTTGTCGGGATTGCTTACGGCAATATCGTAAAAGTATGAAATATCGTATTGAGTGACACGTCTTCTTAACTCATTGATTGTTTCGTCCCACAGATAATTTAAGGCCGCATCAAATAAACCAGATGCGGAAGCAGCTAAAAACTTCGAAATGTAGATTGAGCGCGCTTTGCCTTTTTCATCAATTTTTTCGAGGACATTATCAATATTTCCAAAAACGACTCCTCGCTCTTTTACCGTTACTAAAACTGATTGACTGGGGAGCCCTTTTGAATCAATAAACTGTAGAAGTGCTGACTCAAAATTTTGAATCTCTACTGCATAATTTGGCTTTGGAATTAGTTCTTTGGATTCTTCGTTATCGCCCATATTTCCTCCAAGTTAAATATCCATCTTCAATGGGGCTAAAGCTGCCGAACATGAATTAGACGGCGCACCTGAAGCATCTACTATTAGATGCTTGTTTGTAATACTAGAAACCTGGTTTGTAATACTGGAAACCATTCGGTTTCTACTATTACAAACTTTTCGATTTTCTTTGGTTTGTAGTATTGGAAACCTTTCGGTGTTCGATCCGGGCTTCCAGACCGAGCGCCACAGCCTGATCGTAGCGTAAGCGCCAGACCTTATGCTGCGGAAACCACTTGCCGCCTGCGAGTTTTACTTTGCGTTGCAGTTCAGCCTCGTTCAGCTCAACGCGCACTCCAACAAGCTTATCGGGTTTGATCGGTGGTGGCGTCCACTGAGACTCTTCAACGATCAACTCCACAGTCTTGAAACGTTTACGACTTTGTTCGTCGTAACGATAGCGGACGCAAACCAGCCGAGAGCCGTAAAGCTCGACCAGCTTTCTGGTTCCTTTCTGTCCCGGTTTGAGCTTCGATCGCGCTTGCATCGTTGAGGCTCCTGATTCGTTTTGAAGTTGATGTCGCCGAGTGGCTTTACTGCAAGACGGCGCGGAGTATAGTTCCCACCATTTCCTCAATCAACTAATTTTTGCAATCGCGTTCGCTCTGCTTGCCTCGCGCGGGGCAATTGCGTTTAATGGTTAAGCCAAATCTGGCATCCATCACGAAATTCAAAAATTGATGTTATGCGAATGAGAAATGAGCGTTGCACTTGGTCTGGTTTTCGTCCCGGCAGGGACGGTTTGAAGATAGCCCAGCAGTTCACTGCTGGGAAAGAAGCGAATGAGTCTGCGTCCTGTAGGGACGCTTGAAACTTTCGCCAACCTAAACTCAGGCGTCCTTACAGGACGCGGCAGAATGTTCCTTGCTTCCCGGCGATAAATCACCGGGCTATTTTCAACCGTCCCTGTCGGGACGAAGAGATTGGCAATTCAAGACCTTGATTCGCCATCGCATAACATCAGTCAAAACTCGAAAGATTCTTGCGAAAATGAGCGAATACTTCATCGGCATAGACAGCGGTACGCAAAGCACAAAAACTATTTTGCTGGATGCAGGCAGTGGCGAAGTTGTCGCAGCAGCGAGCCAGCATTACGACTTGATCGAAGGCTTGCCCGCCGGTCACAAAGAACAGAATCCGGCGGATTGGATTGCCGCCATTCGGTACGGCATCAAAACCGTTCTGGAAACATCTGGCGTGGATCGAGCAGCGGTCAAAGGCATTGGCGTTTCCGGCCAACAACATGGCTTTGTCGCTCTGGACGAAAACGATCAAGTCATTCGTCCGGCCAAGCTCTGGTGTGACACGGCGACCAGCACGGAATGCGAAGCGATCATTGGCGCGCTCGGCGGGTTGGAGAAAACCATCGCGACGGTTGGCAACGGGGTTCCGGCGGGCTTCACCGCTTCCAAGATTCTGTGGCTGAAAAATCACGAGCCGGAAAACTTTGCTCGACTGCGTTCGGTGTTGTTGCCGCACGATTACATCAACTTCTGGCTGACTGGCCGCAAGACGATGGAATGTGGCGACGCTTCGGGAACGGCGTTGCTGGATGTTCGCAACCGAACTTGGTCTAAAGCGGCGATTGACGCGATTGATCCTTCGGTCGCAAAGATGCTGCCGGAGTTGATCGCTTCGGACGACATTTCTGGAATTTTGCGTGCGGAATTGGCGGCAGAATTCGGCTTGAGCGCGGACGTGATTGTCAGCAGCGGCGGCGGCGACAACATGATGGGAGCCATTGGCACAGGCAACGTCGCGCCCGGAGTCGTCACCGTCAGTTTGGGAACTTCGGGAACGATTTACGCCTGCGCCGACAAACCGGTAGTTGATCCGCAAGGTGAAGTCGCGGCGTTTTGCGATTCCACAGGCAAATGGCTGCCGCTGGTTTGCACAATGAACGTGACCGTGGCGACAGAAATGGTGCGCGAACGGTTCAATCTCTCCCACGACGATTTGTCGAAGGCGGCGGCTTCCGTTCCGGCAGGCAATGATGGATTGATGCTGATTCCGTTTTTTGAAGGCGAGCGAACTCCAAACGTTCCAGACGGAACGGGCGTGTATTTCGGTTTGCGCGACAAGACGTTTTCAGTCGCTCACTTTGCGCGCGCGGCGATGGAAGGCACAACGCTCGGTTTGAATTACGGATTGAACCGAATGCGCGAACTCGGCATTAACCCCACGGAAATTCGAGCGACAGGCGGCGGAGCAAAAAGCGCCGTCTGGCGGCAAATTCTGGCCGATGTGTTCAACGCCGAAGTTGTTTGCGTCGCCAGCGAAGAAGGCGCAGCAGTCGGCGCAGCGGTGCAAGCCGTTTGGGCTTATGCCAGACGACAAGGCTCGCCGGTGGAAATCGCTGAACTTTGCCGCCGATATATTGCGCTGGATGAAGCATCACGGGCGAAGCCAAACGCAGAACACGTGCGTCTTTACCAACGAATGCAGACGCTTCACGATCAAACCGTCCGCGATTTGGAGCAGGCTTTCAAAACTCACAGACAATTGATTCAAAACTAACAAAACATCGTGTCAGTAGCCCGCGCGTAAGCAAGGGCTTTTGTTCACGACATCAAAGCCCTTGCTTACGCGCGGGCTACTGACACTGGCTTAACCCGGAGACAAAAACGATGAATACTTTTTCCCGAAGAGACTGGCTGAAAATGAGCGCATTGTCGGCAGCGGCTTTGCCGTTTGCTGTTTTGCCGGAATTCGCCGCCGCACAAACTGCCGCCGCCGATCCCTGGAAAGGTTTGAAGGTCGGCGTGGCAACTTACACCGTGCGCGAATTGCCGATTGAACAAGCTATTCAAGGCGTGAAGCGCGTTGGCTTGAAATACGTTTCGATCAAAAACGTCAAAAACCATGTTGATCTGAGCCACACGCCCGAAGAACGCAAAGCGCGCACCAAGATGTTTCTGGATGCGGGCTTGGTTCCGCTCAGCGTGGGCAACGTTGGTATGAAAAACGACGAAGCCGATATGCGCCGCGCATTCGAATACGCTCGTGACGTGGGCGTTCCGACGATGGTGTGTTCTCCCAACGGAAAGATTGACGATCTGGACTTGTGGGTGAAACGGCTGGACCCGCTGGTCAAGGAGTTCAACATCAAGCTGGCGATTCACAATCACGGCCCGGAAGACAAAAATTTTCCGTCGCCATACGACGTGATGAAAATTGCCGAAAAGTACGACAAACGCATCGGGTTGTGCATTGACGTTGGACACACGGCGCGTGCCGGAGTTGACCCAGCGGAATCCATTCTGAAATGCAAAGAGCGTTTGTACGATGTCCACATGAAAGACATTTACGCGCTGGGCGATAAAAACACTCCGATTGAAGGTGGGCGCGGAATTTTGAATACCAAAACAATTCTGGCGGCGCTGATGAAGATCAAATATCAAGGATTGGTCGGCTTTGAGTACGAAAAAGACGGCAAAGACCCGGTTCCGGGTTTGGCGGAATCCGCCGGCTACGTCAAAGGAATTTTGGCCGGGTTGAAGTAGCTGAAAAGCCTTTGGAGCCGAAGGCTTCCTGAATATCGCCGGTTTACCGGATGATCGGTTTGATGACGGCGCAGCTTTCAGCTTCAAAGGCTTTTTTCAATCGCTCGAACATGGCTTCATCTTTGTATGTGCCGATGATCGAACCGCCGGAGCCTGCGAATTTGCCGGAAGCTCCGATCTCTCTGGCCAGTTCCACCATTCGGATGTGCTTCGGGTTCAAGTTGTAAATCGTCCGTCGCGTGTCGAAGTTCAGGTTCATCAGCCGAGCCAGTTCTTCGTGGTCGCCGTTCAACAAACACTCGCGCGATTGCCGAGCCAGATCGGCGATTTTGGTGATGGCATCTACCACCAACTGTTCACCGTTGTCATACCGTTTGCGAATGTCGTTGTGAAAGACTTCGGACGATTCGGCCAGTTCGGTTTGGTAAGCGATGTACACCGGCGGCAGCAACTCGATGTTCAGTGGTTCATAAATGCCGTGCCCGTTGGCAGCCATGAATTCGCGGTCGAAATCCATGTAAGTCAGCCCTTCATAAACCTGAGCCACGCGGTCTTGCAGTCCGGCTCCGATGCCGAGTTCCTCTTTTTCAACCGACAGGATCAAACCCGGCAAAATCTCTTTCGGAATTTCGATTTCGTAAAACTTGCAGAGCGCGCGCATCGTCGCAGTGACGATCGCGCTGGAACCAGCCAGTCCAACCTGACGCGGAATGTTTGATTCATATCGCAGCGAAAAATTTTCGGCTGGGAGTTCAATGTTCTTTCGCTGGCAATGTTCGGCGAAGCGTTTGATCGAAGCTTTGATCAGCCGCAAGCCGCCGTAATAACCGTTCAGCCGCGTGTCGTACAGAAAGTCTTCCAGGCTGTCGAACCGACAATGATCCTGTCGAGTTGGGATGATTTCCAGTTGCGGCCATTCGTAAATGATGACGCTGGCCGCGAAGTTTTTGACGATCAGGCTGATTGTTTTGCCGAAATATCCGTCCGAAGGATTCCCGATCAACCCGGCGCGAGCATAGGCTTTGGTCTTAAAAATTCTCACCTAAAAAGTTCCTTGCAATGGTGCAGTACCGCGCGCGTAAGCAAGCGGCATTTTGCCAAGACTAACCGCTTGCTTACGCACGCGGTACTGTTTCTTCCAGTAATTCTTTGACGTGTTGGCGAAGCTTTTCGCCGTAAACCGGATCGGTCAGCGCGAATTCGACAAAGGTTTCAAAGTAGCTTTCAAAATTGCCGATGTCGTAACGTTTTTCGTCCGCAGGCAATTTGACGCCGACGATCTTCATGCCTTTTTGCAGCATCAAGCGGATGGCGTTGGTCAGTTGGATTTCTCCGCGATGATCGAAGCCCGTGCGCTTGATCGCGTCGAACAGAGCAGGCGCGAAAACGTACCGACCGGCAATGGCCAGATTGCTCGGAGCTTCTTCGGGCTTTGGTTTTTCGATTAAATCGCTGATTTCAAAAACTGCGTCGGTGTTGCTGCCTGAAGCCGGTTTGACTATGCCGTACATCGAAACCTGATCCGCCGGGACGGTTTCGACAGCGATGGCGCAGGCGGCGTTGTGCGTTTCAAAGGCTTCGATCAATCGGCTGACAATCAGTGAAGGTTTATGGCGACCGATGATCGAATCGCCCAACGCGACTACGAAAGGTTCGTTTTCGGTGAAGTGTTCGGCGCACAAAACAGCGTCGCCCAAGCCGCGTTGCTGACGTTGGCGCGTGTACAGAAAATTGACGCCCAGCCGTTCGTACTCCAACTCTTCCAGCAAATCTTCTTTGCCGGTTTCGCGCAGCGTACGAATCAAATCCGGGTCGTCGTCGAAATGGTCTTCGATGGATGATTTGCCTCGCCCGGTGACGAACAGCGCGCGTTCGATGCCGCACAGATGAAGCTCTTCGACGATGTATTGAACAATGGGCTTTTTGCCGACGGCCAACATTTCTTTAGGTTGTGATTTGGTGGCTGGCAACAAACGAGTGCCTAATCCGGCGACGGGAATGACTGCGTTACGAATGCTCAATGATGTGTCCTTTATGCGTATTAAAAATGAGTGGCGTGTGCCACTGCTTTTGAAGCCGGTGTAATATACGGCAGGCTCGAATCTGAGCCAAGATGCCGAACTTTTTGGAGGCAAGTATGAGCGATGCAGTTGCGATGACGATTGTCTTATTGCTGATTGGTGGCGGCTTGCTGGCCTTGCAGCACTGGCTGGCCAACGCCAACCGATACCGCGAAGAGATGACCGAAGAGGAATATCAGGAATCGCTGGAGCGCAACGGCGGGTTGATTGGCAATGCGATGATGGCGATTGACCAGCAGATTTTTAACCGCAGCGCCGAACGCGCCATTGAATTCAAAATTGACGCCGAACAAGGCCAGCTTCCTGGTGGCGGCGGACAAGGCAAATCTTTTGAAGACGACGAAGACGACCCGCAAGACAAGACTCAATGATTTCAGAAGCCATCAAACATTATCACTCGCTGTTGCACGGCAAATTGCTGGACGATGCAATTGATCGGCTGTTGAAAGGAACGGCTGAACACGACCTGACTTTCGGCGTACGCCCGATTTGCACAGTGTTGCGCCCGCTGCTGATTGACGAGCAGCGATATGAATTCATTCGCCGCGATTCTGAGTTGGTGCTGTCAGCGATTGAAAAACTTGGTCGAGCTTTGTTGGCGGACAAAACCTTGCGCGCCGAACTCGATCTGACCGCAGCCGAAGAGCAAATCATTTCGATTGAACCGGGCTTTGCTGCGCCGGATGCCAGCGGCAGGCTGGATGCGTTTCTGGATTCGCGCGGAGATTTCAGCTTCGTCGAATACAACGCAGATTCGCCGGGCGGACTGCTTTACGGCGATGTGCTGAGCGAAATTTTCATGCAGATGGATGTCGTCGGCGAATTCGCCAAACGGTTTCCTGTCAGACGAGTCGCCATTCGGCAGCGGATTCTGCAAACGTTGTTGGATTGTTATCGGCAATTGGGTTGGCAGGAGCGCCCGCGAATCGCCATCGTTGACTGGAAAGAAGTCAACACGCGCGCCGAGTTTGAAATCAGCCGCCAATACTTTGAGTCGCAAGGTTATCCCACCATCATCGTTGATCCGCGCGAACTGGAATATCGCGGAGGCTGGTTGCGCGCCGGAGAGTTCCAAATCAATCTGGTTTACAAACGAGTCGTTGTCGGTGAATTGATCGAACGTTGTGGCGTGGACAATCCGCTGACCAGAGCCGTCAAAGATCGCGCGGTCTGTCTGGCGAATTCCTTCCGCGTTCAGATGCTGACCAAAAAAGGATTGTTCGCTCAACTCGATGATCCGGCGAATGAGCATCTGTTCGCAGCGGATGAAATCGCTTCGTTGCGCCGTCACATTCCCTGGACGCGAAAGCTGGTCGAAGGCTTTACGACTTATCGCGGTCGCAAAGTGGATTTGATCGAATTCGCCGCTTCGCACAAAGACCAACTGGTTTTGAAACCCAACGGCGATTACGGCGGGCGCGGCGTGACGCTTGGCTGGGAAAGCGACGAAGAAAAATGGCGGCAAGCGATTGACGACGCGCTCGGCGCTTCGTTCGTCGTTCAAGAGCGCGTCGAAGTTTTGCAGGAAACTTTTCCGACGCTGATTGGCGGCGACGTGAAGTACGAGCCACGTTACGTGGATTTCGATCCTTACACCTGGAGCGGCGAAGAAGTCGAAGGCGCAGGCGTTCGTTTGTCTTCGTCGGCTTTGTTGAACGTCACGGCTGGCGGAGGTTCGTCTACGCCGCTGTTGATTCTCAGCCAATAAACAAATCATGCCAGAACCGATTTTCAAGCTGTGGTCGCCACTGAAAAAGATTGCCTTGAGCGTGGGCGTCTGGACGTTGGTGGCTGTCGGCTCTTCCGCTGCGATTTATTTCGAAGCTCGGTCGCGCGGAAACGTGCGGGATTGGTGGCGGCTGTTTTTGCGTGTGTTGCCGTATTGGTACTTTCTGGCTTTGATGACGCCGATGATTTTTTGGCAAGGCCGCAAGCTTGCGGTGCGCGATGACAACTGGTTGAAAGTCGTCGGGCTGAATGCGCTGGCCGGTTTCGGCTGGGTCAGCATGTTTGGCGCAGTGTTTGTCAGTTATGAAATCTGGCTGGACGGTTTGCCGAAAGGCGATTTTCTGAAGCATTACAGAAGCATTTTCGGTTTCGGGTTTTTGATGGATTACTTTTGTTATTCAGCAATCGTCGTCACCGGATATGCCAGCCAGTTTTACAAACAGTCGCGCCAGCAGGAATCTGAAACTGCTCGATTGCAACTGGCGAATTCCCAACTTGAAACTCAACTCGCACAATCGCAGCTTCAGGCGTTGCGAGCACAGCTTCATCCGCATTTTCTTTTCAACACGCTGAACACGATTGCCGCGTTGGTTCGCCGCGATGAAAAGCATGACGCCGTGAACATGCTGACTTCGCTCGGCGATTTGTTGCGGCAAACGATGAATTCCGACCAGCAGCAGTTTGTCACCTTGCGACAAGAGCTTGAGTTTCTGATGCGGTATCTGGAAATCCAGCAGATGCGGTTCCGCGAACGTTTGCAGGTGGAATTGAACATTCAGCCGGAAGCGATGGAGGCCCCTGTTCCGAATTTGATCTTGCAACCGCTGGTCGAAAACGCCATCCGGCACGGCATTGCCGAAAATCTGGAAGCCGGGCGGTTGAGCATCGAAGCCGTCTGCCGCGACGGTAAACTTCGCATCAATGTTTACAACGACGGCCCGCAGTTGCCGCCTGATTGGCAGTTTGACGCCAACGCCGGAATTGGGCTGAGTAACACACGACAACGACTGGACAAACTTTACGGCGAAGAATTCCGGTTTGAATTGGAGAACGTCGCCAAACGCGGCGTGATGGTGAAGCTGGAATTGCCTGCCAAGTAATCGAACTGACGATGAAAAAGATTCGCGCATTGATTGTTGACGATGAATCGCCTGCGCGCGACAACGTTCGGTTGTTGTTGGCGAAAGATGCCGAAGCAAACATTGTCGGCGAATGCGCGAACGGTTTCGCCGCCATCGAATCCATAGAAAGTTTGCAGCCGGACGTCATCTTTCTGGACGTTCAAATGCCGCGTCTGAGCGGTTTTGATGTGGTGCGACAGGTTGATTGTAAACGGTTGCCGGTGATCGTCTTTGTCACGGCTTACGACCAATTCGCGTTGCAGGCGTTTGAAGCGCACGCTTTTGATTACTTGTTGAAACCTTTCAGCGACGACCGATTTGCCGCCGCCTGGAACCGGGCGAAAGAGCAGGTTCGACAGCGGCAGTTTGCCGAAAACAATCGGCGCTTGATCGGGCTGCTAACTCAACAGGAACAATTCATCAGCCGCATTGCCATTCGATCAACCGGCAAAGTTCAAATTCTGTCGGTCGCAGAAATTGATCGAATCGAAGCCGCAGGCAGTTATGTCGAACTGCACGCTGCTGGCAAAAATTATCTTCACCGCGAATCGTTGAACAGTCTGGAATCCAAACTCGACCCGTCGCGGTTTGTTCGCATTCATCGCTCAGCCATCGTCAATTTGAATTCGGTCAGAGAGCTTCAACCGCACACGCACGGCGAATATCTGGTTATCCTGAGCGACGGCTCGCAGTTAAAACTCAGCCGCAGTTACAAGGAAAACCTGGCCAGATTGCTGCCCGCCGATTGATTCCATTCCGCTTTGCATCACGATTCGTCCGTTTCGCAACAGCAGCCAAACCAATATCCGGCGGCAACGTAAACTCACCCGACTGACCGTCAATCTGACTGCTTTACCCAACACGAAAACAAGGAGAACTTATGAAATCGAAAATTGATGGCTTGATTGCCGTGGGGGTTGTTTTGATCGCTATGTCGGCGCTTCCGGCTTTCGCCCAAACCAAACCCGAAGAGAAAAAAGCTGCTTCCAGCGAACGCGCGCGAGTGGTGAAAGAGATGGAAGTTTTCTGGCAACGAGCCAAAAAGCATTCGCTGCATTACGTGGACGCCATGCCCGAAGACGCTTATGGCTTCAAACCCGTGCCGGAAATTCGCAGCTTCGCCGAACAGATGCTGCACCTGGCTTACTGGAATTGCGGAGTGGTTGAAGTCGCCATCAGCAAAGCGAATCCATTCGGCAAAGACGAGTTGGAAAAGAAGGCCGAATTCAAAACTAAAGCCGCCGTCCGAAAAGCAATCGAACAAAGTTACGATTACATCATCGCCGGACTGGCTGAACTCGACGAAAAGAAACTGGCGGAGGAAGTGAATTTCTTCGGACAGAAGATGACTCGGGCAACGGTTATGGCGGTTGCCACCGACCATCAATCGCATCATCGAGGCCAGACGGCAATTTACTTGCGGTTGAAAGGCGTCACTCCGCCGCCGGAATAAAGCAATTCAGTATGCCAATTTCCCAAATTGGCATACTCATTCTGTCGTAAAAAAAAGTCATTCATCGGGGCAATTTGAAAAATTGCCCCACTTTTTGCTCAGTTGCCCAACAACTCATCCTTGTGCGATTGTTTGTCGTCCGATAAGCAATCGCACAAGGATGAGTTTTTTATGGCTATGCAATTTGATCTGACCGAAGAGCAGCAACAAGTGAAGAAAATGGTTCGGGAATTTGCCGAAGCTGAAATCAAGCCGCACGTTATGGTTTGGGATGAAGCTCAGCATTTTCCGCGCGAGTTGTTTGCCAAGATGGGTGAGCTTGGGTTGACCGGCGTCATCTTTCCCGAAGAGTTCGGCGGAGCCGGAATGGGTTACGTCGAATACGCGACGGTCATCGAAGAAATCGCTCGCGTTTGCGGCTCGGTAGGTTTGTCCGTCGCCGCGCACAATTCGCTTTGCACCAATCACATTTTTCAATATGGAACTCCCGATCAAAAACGAAAGTACGTCACACCGCTGGCCAAAGGCGAAAAGCTCGGTGCCTGGGGATTGACCGAGCCGGGTTCGGGTTCTGACGCCTCCGGCATGAAAACCACTGCCGTCAAACACGATGGCGGTTGGCTGTTGAACGGGGCGAAGAATTTCATTACGCACGGAATTTCGTCGGACTTATGTGTCGTGCTGGCAGTCACCAACCGTGAAATGCGTTCGCGCGGCATTTCGGCGTTTGTTGTTGAACGCGGAACCAAAGGTTTCATCGCTGGCAAGAAAGAAAACAAGCTGGGTGTGCGAGCTTCCGAAACGGCTTCGATCATTTTTGAAGATTGCTGGGTTCCGAATGAAAACCTGTTGGGCGAACGCGGACGCGGTTTCGTCAACGCTATGCAAGTGTTGGATGGCGGGCGAATCTCGATTGCTGCGTTGGCGCTGGGCATTGCTCAGGGAGCTTATGAATCGGCGCTGAAGTATTCGTTGGAGCGACGGCAATTCAATCAACCGATCTTCGATTTTCAGGGAATCCAATTCAAACTGGCGGATATGGCGACGCAAATTGACGCCGCGCGATTGTTGACGTTGCGCGCCGCGTGGTTGAAAGACAACAAGCGGCCAACGACCAAAGAATCGGCGATGGCCAAACTTTACGCTTCGGAAATCGCGGTCAAAGTCGCCGAAGAAGCCATTCAAATTCACGGCGGTTACGGATACACCAAAGATTATCCGGCTGAAAAATACTGGCGCGATTCCAAACTCTGCACCATCGGCGAAGGAACCAGCGAAGTTCAGCGATTGGTCATCGCCAGACAGCTTGTCGCTTCATAGTTTTATCCGCTCTGTGTATCATTCGCGCGCCGTTCGCGTTTTGTCGTCTCAGCCAGCGAACGGCGGAAGTAATTGCCCTTTTCAATCAGGTTTTAGCCGGGCTGCCGAGTTTTTGCGGCGGTTCGGCCATTTCGTTTCAACCACAATTAGTGTGCTGGAATTTCAACAGGAGCCAAATGATGAGCAATCCAAACGACGGACAACACCAGAGCAGGCAAACCGCCGTCATCGCTCAGCACTCAGCCACGCCAGTCAGTTACGACACCCACGTCAGCGAAGCGCCGAAGCCGAAGAAGCTGGCTGTCTTTGTCGCTCACGGAATGGGGCAGCAGGTGAAATACGAAACGCTGGATCAGATCGCGCAAGGGCTGATTGAAGTCGAAGAAGCCAAAGGCAGGGAACGATCCGAAATCACCATCGAACCGCCGGTCGTCACCATCAAAAGCGACGGAAGCACCTTGCACGGATTGAAACTCAAGCTGCTCGGCGATGACGGCCAAGACCGCGAAGTTCACATCTTTGAAGGTTATTGGGCGCCGCTGGCCGAAGGGCAAGTTCGACAGGCCGATGTGATTCGATTTCTGTTCACAGCCGGTTTGAACGGCGTCAGGAATTTCGGCGACCGATTTGATCGCTGGCTGTTCGGCGAATATCGCAAGTATCAATCGCGCACCAGCCTGACGATTTTTCTTTTGATCGCGCTGGCGGTCATCGGTTCTTTGATTGTCATGGATTCGGCTCTGATTTTTATCGCCGCCCATTCGATTGCCGATTATGTGGGAGTGATGACCGATCCTCGCTGGCAATGGATCAGCGTGCTGAAACGCGATCTGGTCACGACCTACGACATTTTCATTCTGCTGGCGATTTTGTTTGGATGTGCGCTGTTGGTCGGATCGAAAGCTCGTGAGTTCGCCATTGACTCACGACGCGAAGAAATCCGCACGAAAACCGCGCGCATCAAACGGCGTCGAAACGCGCTTCGCATCAGCCGTGCCGCGAATTTGATTTCGTGGGCGTTGTTCGGATTGACGCTGGGCGCGACCGTGCTGTGCGGCGTGACGATTCCGCTGCTGTTTTACGCTCACAACAAACGGCGAATGATCGGCGAAACTTTTTGGGCGAAAACCATCGGCCAACGAACAGACATTTGGCTGAATGATTCGGTCAGCTATCTGTTTTTGGCGTTGCTGTTGCTGTGGCTGGGCTGGTTGGCAGTCAAAGCCATTATGAAGTTTTCCGGCGCGATGAAGTTCATGGACCAAAATTCGACTCGCGTGTTGCTGGGAACCCTGGCGGTGTTGGCACTGGTGATTGTCGTCGTTTTCAAACTGGCCATTTCTGTTTATCAATCGTGGTTGGGGCTGGGGCAATTTTGGGTTGGCGTGGTGTTGGAAATTCGCGCGAACATTTCGCTGGGATTGTTGGTTGCAGTCAGCATGTTGGTTCGCCGGATGTTGGTGCAGTACGTGGGCGATGTGGCGTTGTACATCACGCCGCACACGCTCGACCGGTTTAACAGCCTGCGCGACAAAATCCGTTTGTATGTGTTCGAAGCTGCCAGAGCTGTTTACGCTTGTCGTTCGACCGATTCCGGCGAAACGGACAAGCCGGAATACGAAGGCGTTTTCATCGTTGGCCATTCGCTTGGTTCGGTCATTGCTTACGACACGTTGAATCAATTGCTCGATCAAGATTCGATCGCCGGTTCGGGCAAGCGGCTTGACGTGCTGGATCGAACTAAGCTGCTGCTGACGTTTGGCTCGCCGCTGGACAAGACGGCGTTTCTGTTTTCCTTGCAGCGCGAAAAGACCAGCCGCGAACGCGAAGCTCTGGCGGCTGCGGCTCAACCGTTGATCGTTGATCCCAAGTTTCGTGATCCGGAAAAATTCGACTGGATCAACGTGTATTCGCACAACGACATCATCAGCGGCAGGTTGGATTTTTACGATCCGCCGACGCACAGCAAAACTCGGCAGTTAATCAGTCCCATCAAAAACATCGAAGATCAGGAAGCGACCACTTTGCTGGCGGCGCATGTCGAATACTGGGACAATCAGTTGGTCTTTCAAAAGCTGCATCAAAAACTGACCGAAAGGCACAAAGTCTCGCGGAAGGTCTGAACCGATGGCCATCAAAATTCAGGAGCATTCAACTTTGCCAAACGATTTGTCTGTTTATCACCAACCCACCAGCGATTTGTTTTCGCCGCCGACCGCTGCCGACGAATGGCAGCGGTTCAAGCTGAGCGACGAGCAAATCGAATTTTTCCAACGCAACGGTTATTTGTCCGGCATCAGGATTCTGGATGATAAACAGGTGGAAACGCTGCGCGAACAGTTGGACGATTTGACGAATCCCACTGGCGAAGGCCACGAATTGTTTTACGAATTTCACTCGAACGAATCGCTCGATCCGACAAAAGTGCTGTTTCACGCTTTGGGAGCTTGGCGCATCAAGCCGGGCTTTCATGACATTTTGTGGCATCCGGCGTTTGTGGTTCCGGCTTCGCAATTGCTCGGCGGAGCGGTGCGATTCTGGCACGATCAGTTGTTTTGCAAACCGGCGCATCACGGCGGCGTAGTCGCCTGGCATCAGGATTATTCGTACTGGACGCGAACAACACCGCTCAGGCATTTGACCTGTTGGATTGGCCTGGATGATTCGACGCGCGAAAACGGCTGCGTGAATTACGTGCCGGGCAGTCATCTTTGGCCGGATTTGCCGATCACTGGCCTGGCCGGAGATATGGATTCGGTGAAAGATATTTTGCCGCCCAAACTGAAAGACCAATTTCAGCCAGTCGCCATCGAATTGAAAAAAGGCGAATGCACTTTTCACCACGCTCGAACGATGCACGGTTCGTATGCCAACACGACTGACCGCCCGCGCCGCGCGACCGTCATCAATGTCTTTCAAGACGGTGTGCGGTCGAACTCCGACGAAGCCCCGCTGTCTGGCGTTCCGACAATTCCCAAAGGCGAGAAGATGGGCGGGCAGTTTTTTCCTCTGCTGTTTGATTCGAGTTATGAAAGCCATTGAGTGTTTCTTGCAGGCTCAGCTATCATCCCGCCAGCCTCAGCGCCGTGTTGTTGTAACGAGCGCCAACAAACATCACAAATGAAACTTGCTAACTTCCACGAATAGGAAAGGACAATCATGAAAATAACCCTGCTGAAGCTTTTCATAGTGACATTTCTGCTGGCACTTTCATTGGACGGTGTTGCGCTTGCCCAACAGAAAAATCCCTGTCCCAAAAACGGAAAGCAGGAAATTTGGATCAAGCGGAAAAAAGAGAACGGGTATCTGGAAGGCGATGGAAGAAGGTTTGTCGAAATCCGTGACGGCGTCCTGTTTTACTGCGTCAAGGATTATGTCGTGCAGGAAGATTTGAACGGCGTTGAGGCAATCCGGTTTGAGAAGGCGAAAAGCGATTCTAGTAAACCGGCGTCTTCCAGCGGCAAAAGCAACGACGCCAGCACGGTCATTCCAGACCATTCGGCCACAGTGCGCGTCCTGATTAGCTCTCCGACAGAGTTCATCCATCCGACCCTGAGCGGGTATATCGCTTTGCTGGCCGTGTTCAATGAAAATGGAACGGTCAGCGACATCGAAGTCATTGATTCCAGCGAAGCTGAGTTAAATGACATCGCCAGGGCAAAAGCCAAAGAGTTGAAATTCACGCCCGCCATCAAGGGCGGCAGTTTTGTGAACGCCAGAAAGACTGTTGTGATGACATTTCTGGCAGAAAGCTCTGCCGCCAATTCAGCCGGCAGCGCCAATGCGGGAACTCCATCGGGGAAGTCCGCGCTCACAAATACTTCGGTCAGGCCGAGAACCGCCAGCATCACGCCGATCAAACTTCTGAAACCTGATAATGGGCTTCCAGTTGCCAAAGGCCCGACAACACTTCAATGGGAGCCGGTTTCTGACGCTTACACTTACAAAATCCAGGTGCAGTGTTATTACTCGTATGAGGCCTGCCATAGCGAGCGGCTATCAGCTTCGCAGACGACTTATAGTATGAAATTTCTCGGCGAAGGCCCCATTCGCTGGCGAGTGATTGCCGAGCGCAAAAATGGCTCTGATGTCCAAAGTGAATGGTGGTATTTCGGCTACAAGAAATAATTCCGCTCAAAGTGGGGAAAGAAGTTTTTTCCGAACTACGGATGACAAAATCAGAAAGGCGAGTGCGCCGACGATGGCGTATTTGAATGGCAAAATTCGGAATGCCATGGCCACCAGACATAACACTCCTAACCCGCGAATCAGGTTGGCGACGGCATTGGCGCGTTCGGTTTCGGTTGGTTGGCTCATAACGAGATTTTCAATTCGGAAGCGCAGATTGGAAAACCTGCGCTTCCGGGTTTGGCGTTATTTCTTTTTGTATTTTTCGATCAGGCCGGTCAGCCCGTCGGTTTTGCCGTTGTTACGGAACGAATAATACTGCTTCAAGTTGTCCAGCAATTGATCCTGAGTCTGTTTCAGTTGCGCGTTGCCTTCGCAGGCGGCGACTCCGCGAGCCAGGTAATCAATCACTTCGTCCATTTTTTCCAGCGCCTTGTCCATCAACTCGGCTTTCTTTTCGGTTTGATATTTTTGGGCGATGGTCTGGTATTCATCGTTGGCAATATTGACCAACATCAGCAACAACCCAACGTCGCCCTGTTCCAACCCAAAAGCTTGTTCGGCGCTGTCTTTGGCTTCGGCTTTTTGACCGTTGGCAATCAACACAACTGCGCGGGCGTAATACAACCGCCACAGCCAGGAGTTCTTGTATTCCTTCCATCGGTCATCAGCCATCCAGTCAGGCTTTTTGTCTGCTCCCATCAATTCCGCACCTTTGGCGGCGGATTCGATCGCGGCTTTCATCAATTTAGGACTGGCGGCTTGTCTTTGAGTTTGCGTTGCGCCCGCCCAGGTGACTTGCACGTGAATGGTCACGTCGTCGGGATTCTTTTCCAGATACTTGGCGCTTTCGTCCAACGCTTGATCGAACTTGTTGGTGGCGAAATAAGCTTCAATCAACGAAGGTCGAACCAGATCAGGTTCGCCTGGTTGGTTGAACATTTTCGAGAACTCTTCAGCCGCTTTGATCTTCTGGGCGTTGTCCTGAATTTTGTAGATTTCATTGGCGATGGTTCCGGCGACTTCGGAGCGTTTGACGCCTTTGGGAAATTTCTTGGCGTATTCGGCAGCCGCTTTGGTTTTGGCTTCCAGCCCCTGGGCTTTGACCAGTTTTTCCAGCGCCGAACGCTCATCGCCGGAAAGAGCCGGGCCTTGATCTTTTTTGTCCTGCGCCGCAGCGACAGCCGAAAGGCAAATCAGCGCAAGCGCGCAAACAAGCATTCCCCGAAAAACGGGAGCTAACTTTGATTCCATTTTTGACCTCTTTAGTTTGGTTTCGGATTGGGAAAGATGTGCGCGAACGCCACATCAACGCGGCGGATTATAGTAGATAAAAGTCAGTACCGCGAGCGGTAGCAAGCAAGGCTGAATGGCGCTCCTTACCAGTCGCGGCACTGATTCGATGGTCAAACGCCACTTTGCTGAATCAGTTTGGCTACCAATCCAGTCCAGCCGGTTTGATGGCTTGCGCCAATGCCAGCGCCGTTGTCGCCGTGAAAGTATTCGTAAAACAGCACGTTATTTCGCCAGTGTTCGTCAGTCTGGAATTTGTCCGAACCACCAAAAACCGGGCGTTTGCCTTCGCCGTCGCGCAAAAAGATGTGCGTCATTCGGCGCGAAATTTCTCCGGCGACCTGCCACAGATTTTCGTGTTGGTTTGAGCCGTGCGGAAATTCGACTTTGAAATCATTGCCTAAAAAGAAGTGAAACTTCTGCAACGATTCGATCAGCAGGAAATTGACCGGAAACCAGACCGGCCCGCGCCAGTTGGAATTGCCGCCGAACAATCCTGTTGAAGATTCAGCCGGTTCGTAATCCACGCGATGTTCTGCGCCGTTGACGTGCAGCACATACGGATTTTCCAGATGATGCCGCGAAACTGCGCGAATGCCGTGTGGTCCCAAAAACTCGCCTTCGTCCAGCATGTAGCGCAGCACTTTCGGCAAACGGTCGCGGTTGACCAGCGACAAAAACCATCTTTCCTGGCCGTCGTCGCCTGTTCGTTTTTCAACGTGCTGGCCGAAGTCCGGGCGGTTTTCGATGAACCACATCATTCGTTTTTTGAAGCCCGGCAGCCGATCAATCAATTCGCTGTGCAGCGTTTCGACGGCGAACAGCGGAGTCAATCCAACCATCGAACGCACGCGCATTGGCAGATGATCGCCGTTCGGCAGATGCAGCACGTCGTAATAAAAGCCGCTGTCTTCATCCCACAATTCAACATCGCTGCAACCAACGTGATTCATCGCGTGGCAGATGTAAACGAAATGCTCGAAGAATTTCGACGCCACGTCTTCATAAGCCGGGTTGTCTTTGGCGAGTTCCAGCGCGATGGTCAGCAGGTTCAGGCAATACATCCCCATCCAGCTAGTCGCGTCCGATTGATGAATGTGCCCACCCGTTGGCAGCGCGGAACTGCGGTCGAACACGCCGATGTTGTCCAAACCCAGAAAACCGCCCTGGAAAATGTTTTTGCCTTCGGCATCTTTGCGATTAACCCACCAGTTAAAGTTCAGCAGCAGTTTATGAAAAACGCGCTCCAAAAATTGAGTGTCGCCTTTGCCGGTGCGCTTCTTGTCCACTTTGTAAACTCGCCAGCTTGCCCAGGCGTGAACCGGAGGATTCACGTCGCCGAACGCCCATTCGTAAGCCGGAATCTGTCCGTTCGGGTGCATGTACCACTCGCGCAGCATCAGCACGAGTTGTTCTTTGGCAAAGTCGGCGTCCACCAAAGCCAGCGGGATGCAGTGAAATGCCAAATCCCAAGCCGCATACCACGGGTACTCCCACTTGTCAGGCATCGAAATCACATCGGCGTTGTATAAATGATTCCAGGTGGAGTTGCGCCCGCTTTGCCGTTCGCTGGGCGGAGCCGGTTGTTCAGGGTCGCCGTTCAGCCAGCGATTCAAATCGTAATGATAAAACTGTTTGCTCCACAGCATTCCGGCAAAGGCCTGTCGCTGCACGTTGCGCGCGTCTTCGGAAACATCTGTGGGCGCGAGCGTTGCGTAAAACTCATCGGCTTCTTTTGTTCGTTCAGCAAAGAGTTTGTCGAAGTCTTTGCCGAATGGTTTCGACAGCGAAGTGTTATCGGTCAGCCGCAGCTTGATAGTTTTTGATTCGCCGGGCGCAAGCGTCAGCCGGTAATGCGCTGCGGCTTTCGTGCCGACTTTGGCCGGATTCACAGCGTCAGTCTGACCGTGAACGATGAAGTCGTTGATGCCGTCTTTGCTAAACGGTGAATCGTTTTCCGCGCCGTACAATCGTCGTTTGTTGGTTTCGTTTTCGGTGAAAAGCAATTCCGGCGAACCGTCGCAAAAAAGTTTTCGCGGCGTTGGGTAATAACTGTGATTCAACTCAGCGACGCTGGAACCGGTGACGGCTTTCGCTTGTTTCAATTCCGGTTTCGTCGCTTCGTCGCCCCAAGACCACGTGTTGCGAAACCAGATAGTCGGCAACAGATGAATCTCTGCGGTTTCGGCTCCGCGATTGGCGACGGTGATTTGAATCAGAATGTCTTCAGCGTCGGCTTTGGCGTATTCGGCGAACACGTCGAAGTAACGGTTGTCGTCAAAAATTCCTGTGTCCAGCAGTTCAAACTCAAGCTCGCGTTTGCCGCGTCGCTGGTTTTCTTCCAGCAATTGGCGGTATGGAAACTCGGCCTGCGGGTATTTGTACAGAAACTTCATGTATGAATGCGTCGGCGTCGAATCCAGATAGAAGTAATACTCCTTTACGTCTTCGCCGTGATTGCCCTGCGAACCAGTCAGGCCGAACAGCCGCTCCTTCAAAAACGGATCGCGGCCATTCCACAACGCCAGCGCGAAGCAGATGTTCTGCTGCCGGTCGCAAATGCCGCCAAGTCCGTCTTCGCCCCAGCGATAAGCTTTTGACCGCGCGTGATCGTGCGGAAAGTAATCCCATGCCGAACCGTGTGGCGAATAATCTTCGCGGACAGTTCCCCAGGCGCGTTCGCTCAAATAAGGCCCCCAGCGTTTCCAGTGTTTGGTTCGCGCACGCGATTCAGTTAGCCGTTGTTCTTCGATTGTTTGATGGTTCAAGACAAACTCCTCCCTCTGCAAGTTGTTTCATGGATTTGCATTGGGAGTATCCCGACGGCTGAGCAAAAAATTCCAAGAATTGGTACGGAACAGGAAGCGGTAGCGCCCTGGCTTTATTGGTGAGAGCGTTTTTGAAGCCCCAGTCGCTACTGCTCCTGGTTCCGTACCGTCACCAAATCAGCCCTTCACCACGCCGATGTAAGGCAGGTTGCGATAGCGTTCGGCGTAATCCAAACCGTAGCCAACGACGAACTCATCGGGAATATCGAAGCCGATGTAATCGGCATGGACTTCAACCTTGCGCCGTTCCGGTTTGTTGAGTAAGGTTGCGATCTTGATGGAAGTCGCCCCGCGCGCCTTGAAACTGTTGACCAGATAGCTGAGCGTCAAGCCGGTATCCAAAATGTCTTCGACCAAAATGATGTCGCGCCCTTGCAAAGGTTCGTCGAGGTCTTTGACGATTTTGACTTCGCCGGACGAGCTTTTCTCTTTGCCGTAACTGGACACGGCGATGTAATCAAACGTCAGGTTCAGATCAATCGCCCGAGCCAGGTCACTGAGAAAGATCATTGCGCCTTTCAGCACGCAAATCAGTTCAGGCCGACGACCGGCGTAATCGCTGGCAATCTGTTGGCCCATTTCACGAATGCGTTCCCGGATTTTGTCAGCGGGGATCAAGACACTCAGGTTGGGACTGGTAAATTCCGAAGTCGTTTCAGGCATGTTGCCAAGTTCCTTTTTGAAAATGGTTTTGGGACTGTTTTATTAGACAAAAAAATATCGGAAAAAAAGGTGAAAACTCTGATTTTCCTTTCCCACATTTTCCTGTTTGGTGTTTGCCAGCCAAAAGTATCCTGGTTCAGATACTCAACTGGAAACAGCGTTAATGGTTTACGGTGAATCGGCGGCAATATATTGGCCGTGTTTCAGAGTGTCAATTTTGGCGATTTCGCATCACAAGCTTGAATCTCAAATCTCGAATTTCAAATCTCAAAGTACAGAAGTATGGACTACCGATTTCCTCTGATTGAAAAATTACCGCCTTACGTTTTTGCCGTCACCACTCAATTGAAGATGGAAGCTCGCCATCGCGGCGAAGACATCATTGATCTGGGTATGGGCAATCCTGACCTGCCAACGCCGGAACCGATTGTCGAAAAAATGGTCGAAGCCACGCGCAATCCGCGCAATCATCGTTACTCGACTTCAAGAGGCTTGCCGAATCTGCGGCTGGAAATTTCCCGCTGGTACGCTCGCCGTTACAACGTGGAAATTGATCCCGAAACCGAAGCCATTGCCACCATCGGAGCCAAAGAAGGCTTTTCGCACTTGGTTTTGGCGCTGGTTGAACCCGGCGACAAAGTCATCGTGCCCGATCCCAGCTATCCGATTCATTCATTTGCCGCGACCATCGCCGGTTGCCAGTTAATCAAGTTACCGATCAACGACGGGCCGGAAGAAACTCTGGAAGCATTGCGTCGGTTGGAATATCCGCGCTCCGAACAGCCGAAATTGCTGGTGCTGTCGTTCCCGCACAATCCGACAACGGCGACGGTCGAACTGCCTTTCTTTGAAGAAGTCATCGCCATCGCGCGCGAACGCGGTTATCTGGTGATTCACGATCTGGCTTACGCCGACCTTGGTTTTGATGGCCACAAACCGCCGAGCATCTTGCAGGTCAAAGGCGCGAAGGATGTGGCGGTCGAGATGTTCTCGATGTCGAAAAGCTATTCGATGGCCGGTTGGCGCATGGGCTTTTGCGTTGGCAACAAGCAGGCGGTTTACGCGCTGACCCGGCTGAAAAGTTATTTGGATTACGGAATGTTCCAGCCAATTCAAATCGCCGGAATCATCGCCTTGCGCGATTGCGATGAGTACGTGCCGGAAATTGCCGAAGTCTATCGCAAACGCCGCGACGTGCTGATTAAAGGCTTGAACTCTGCCGGATGGAACGTGCCTTCGCCCAAAGGAACGATGTTCGTCTGGGCGAAAATTCCGCAGAACTTTGCCAAATTCGGTTCGCTGGAATTCGCCAAACAGTTAATTACCAAAGCTGGCGTAGCCGTTTCGCCCGGCAACGGTTTTGGCGAAAGCGGCGAAGGTTATGTGCGTTTTGCGCTGGTGGAAAACGAACAGCGAATTGCCCAGGCGGTTCGCGGCATCAAGGCGTTTTTGAACGATGAACCTGATCGAATCCGATGACAGACCGAGACAAAATTCAGCAATTGGTTCGTGAAGCATTGGAGCAGCAAGTAGGCGGTTCTCAACTTGCTGCCCCAACGCATTCGCCTGCCGAAGCCCCCGAAGTTGATGAATCGGCGAAAACCGTTATCACCGAAGCCGACATCGCTGGCTTGGCTGTCGGCGCAAAGCTGCTGATTCGTGAAGGCGCAATTTTGACTCCGGCGGCGAAGGATTTGATTGCCGAACGTTGCATTGAACTCCGTTATCGTTCGCAGCGACAGGCTTCAGGCAATCAGCGAGTGATCGCTCTGGGCGCAGACCACGGCGGATTCGCCACCAAAGAACGATTGAAAAAATTGCTGCATGAATTGGGATTCAAGCACCGCGACTTCGGCACGTTTTCCGAAGACGCTGTGGATTACCCGGACTTCGCACACGCCGTTGCGCGTGCCGTCGCTGACGGAGTTTGCGATCTGGGGATCATCATTGACGGTGCCGGAATCGGTTCGTGCATGACGGCCAACAAAGTTCCCGGAGTTCGCGCGGCGATGTGTTACGACTCGGCGACGGCTCGCAACAGCCGCGAACACAATTACGCCAACGTGTTGACGCTGGGCGGCAAGATGCTCTCAGCCGAGCAAATCGCCGAAATCGTCAAAACCTGGCTGGCCACCCCCGAAGGCGAAGCGCGTCACGGCAAGCGCGTCGCAAAAATCATGGCTGTTGAAAAACAGTATCTTCGCTAATCGAAGTCTTGGTAGGTCTTGAGAAGTCTGGAGAAGTCTTGATAGGTCTGGAGAAGTCTCAGCAAGTATGACTTTTCTCGACTTTCCCAGACTAGACTTTTCCCGACTTTCCTAGACTTCCCCTGACTTTTCCAGACTTGACTAAACTTCCCCAGACTAAACTCTGGCCTCTGGCAGAGAATCAACCAAACATCGAGGTGTAATCGAAATGGCGAACAAAATTTCTTTGGCAAAAGGATTTTTGAAGGTGGCGCTGCCTGTGTTGGCGCTGTTGGCAATCAGTTTGAATTGGCATTCGACTTCCGGGCAATCGCGCCAGATTCGCGTGGTCAATTCCGGCGGCATCAGCGGGCAAAACGTCAATGTCGCGGTTGAATTGGTGGCGCAGGGAAATGAAAACGCGCTCGGATTCAGTTTGAATTTTCCGACGGCGGTTTTGAGCAATCCGACCGCGGCGATTGGCAGTGGAGCCACTGGCGCAACTTTGAACGTCAACACTCTGCAAGCCGCCAACGGACGAGTCGGCGTGGCGATGGCATTGCCAACCGGACAGGTCTTCACCGCCGGAACCAAGCAGTTGGTTGTGCTGACGTTTACGATTGCCGCCAACGCTCCTGCCGGGCCGGCAGCGATCACCTTTGGCGATTTGCCGATTGCCCGCGAAGTTTCCGATGCCAGTGCCAATTCTCTGGCAACGACTTTCACGGCGGGCGAAATCGTCGTGCAACAACCGAATCCGATTCCTTCGTTGACCAGCTTAAGTCCCACTTCAGCGATTGTTGGCACAAATGGTTTGACGTTGACCGTCAACGGATCGAATTTCGTCGCGCTTTCAACCGTGCGCTGGAATGGCACGACCCGAACGACGCAGTTTGTGAACAGCGGCCAATTGACGGCGACGATTCTGCCCAATGATCTGGCGACTGCCGGAACTGCGACGGTAGATGTCATCAGCCCATCGCCCGGCGGAGGCACGTCAAACAGTCTGAGTTTCGCCATCAACAATCCCGCACCGACGATCACCAGTTTGAATCCGACTTCGGCGACGGCTGGCGGAGCGGCATTTACTCTGACCGTGAATGGCACAGGTTTCGTTTCGACTTCGACTGTTTGGTGGAACGGCGCTCAACGAACGACGCAATTCGTCAGCGCGACGCAACTGACGGCTTCGATTCCGGCAACGGACATTGCTTCGGCGGGAACGGCCAATGTGGTTGTGCAAAATCCCGCGCCCGGTGGCGGTTCTTCGCCAGCATCGGCTTTTTCGATCAACAACCCGGTTCCGGCAATCACCGGTCTGGTTCCAAACTCTGCGACGGCTGGCGGAGCGGCGTTTACTTTAACTGTCAACGGGACTGGATTTGTCAGCACGTCCAGCGTTTGGTGGAACGGCGCTCAACGAACGACGCAGTTTGTCAGCGCGACTCAATTGACGGCGGCGATTTCGGCTGCGGACATTGCTTCGGCGGGAACGGCTAACGTTGTTGTTCAAAACCCTGCGCCCGGCGGAGGTTCTTCGCCCGCATCAACCTTTACGATCAATTCGGCGACGCCTGCGCCTACGTTGGCCAGCCTGAATCCCAGCGCAGTCGTTGCAGGTGGAACGGCGTTTACGCTGACCGTGACTGGAACCAACTTTGCCAACAACTCGACGGTGAATTGGAACGGCAGCGCGCGCACGACGACGTTTGTCAGCGCGACTCAATTAACGGCTCAAATTCCGGCGACGGATATTGCTGCGGCTGGAACGGCTGCGGTGACAGTGGTGACGCCTGCGCCGGGCGGCGGCACATCGAACGCATTGTTGGTGACGATTGCCAGTCCGGTAGCCAGTGTTTCTGCCGCCAGTTTTTTGGGAGCGGAGCTTGCGCCTGATTCCATTGTGGCGGCGTTCGGCGTGAATTTGGCTACTTCGGTGGAAATCGCCAACTCATCGCCTTTGCCGACAATGCTGGCTGGAACCAAAGTTTCCGTCCGTGACAGCACAGGAACCGAACGATTGGCTCCGCTGTTTTTCGTTGCGCCCACGCAAGTCAATTACTTGATGCCGCCTGGAACCGCCGCCGGACGCGCCAGCGTGACCATCACCAGCGGAGACAACAAAATTTCCATTGGCTCGCCGATGGTTGCTGCGGTTGCGCCCGGATTGTTCACTGCCAATTCCAGCGGGCAGGGAGTTCCGGCAGCAAACATCTTTCGTTTGAAAGCCAACGGCGAACAAAGCACCGAACCACTTTCCAGGTTTGATTCGGGAACCAATCAAGTCGTGCCGATTCCGATTGATCTAGGGCCGGAAGGCGAACAGGTGTTTGCGATTTTGTTTGGCAGCGGGTTTAAGGGAAATTCGGGATTGCCGTCGGTCAATGTCAAAATCGGCGGCACGGATTGCGAAGTTCTTTATGCAGGAGAAGCGCCGGGCTTTTTCGGCCTGGATCAATGCAACGTTCGGATTCCGCGCAGTTTGGGCGGACGCGGCGATGTTGATCTGGTGATGACCGTCAACGGCAAAGTCGCCAATACGGTTCGGATCAACATCAAGTAAAGCGATTGATCGTTGCGTTAGAAAGCGTATCGCGGCAGCAATCTTTTTCAGGTTGCTGCCGCGATTGTTTTTCAAGCCCGAATTTTCAGGCTTTACAGGTTATTTGTTCGGCACAGGTGTGTCGCCCGCTGAACCGAGCGAGCGCGTGGAAACTCCGCCGGTGCGGCTGAGTTTGAACGACCACTTGCCGCTGCCCGGATTCCAGATTGCCGGATCGGTTACGCCGTCGCCGTCGTAATCGCCAACCATCGGAACGTCTCCGCTGGTTCCCAACTGTACCAGGCGATTCGTGCCAGTGCTGCTTTGGATGATGTACCAAACTCCGTTCGAAGGCCGCCAGACAGCGATGTCAGCTTTGCCGTCGCCGTCGAAATCTCCTGCGCGAGGTATGTCAGTCGCATAACCCCAGAGCTTGGTCAGGATTTCTCCGGTCGAGTTGTATTTGATGTACCAGATTCCGGTCGAACGTCGGAAGACAGCAAAGTCAGCTTTGCCGTCGCCGTCGTAATCGCCCAGCACAGGCACATCCAGGTAAGGAGCGTAGCTCCATCCCCAGAACTCGCTGCGTAACGCGCCGTCAGAGCTTTGCTGAACGTACCAGTAACCCGCCGTGCCTCGCCAAACGGCCAGGTCTGTGATCCCGTCACCGTCGTAATCGGCGGGAACGGGTTCGTCAGTCCCAAGCCCAAAGGCTTTGACGACGGTCTGGCCGTCGCTGCTGCGTTTGATCTGCCAGGTGGCATTGCTGCGACGGAACGTGGCGGTGTCGGCCTTGCCATCGCCGTCGTAATCGCCTGAAACCGCGACTTCTTTCAGCGAATCCCCAATCTTAAATCCGCCACCAACCGTTCGTAGCGCGTTGGTGGAACTGTCCAGAATCATCCACCTGCCGCTTTGAGATTGGAACACAGCCGGATCACTCAGGCCGTCGCCGTCAAAATCGCTGCTGGATCGCAACAAGGTTGTCGGCTGCGACGATGAGTTATTCCCATTGCCGCCTCTGTGGATGACGATGCTGCCGCCGCCCAGAACGGTGGTCGGAGTGGCGTCGTCAGGGGCGCTCAACTGGTTGTCGTAAACCAAGCCGCCGCCGGAGTTGTCCCAAATTCGGATTCGGAACTTATCCTGACCGCCGCCGCCGTTTTGTTGGCCGTCAATGGCCGTCAGGATGAAACGGTAATCGCCCACGTTGTTGATCGTGCCGGAGCCTTTGAATTGCGCTCGTGCGCCGGAAACGACCAGCCATTCATACACCGTGCTCTTGAAATTCAAGCTGGCAGCCTTGAACTGGAACTCGGTCTGGCCTTGCGGGACGTTGTTGCCCGGTTTGTACTTCGAGACAAACCCGAACGTAGCTTTGCCAACCAGCGTCGGGTCAGGCGCGTAAGCTCCCGGAGGCGAATTAATCCAGCCGCCGCCAGTGACGAAGCCTCCGTTCGGGTCGTAAACCACAACGAAAGCATCCAGCGTGCCGACGGTGTTTGCCGAACCCGATCCGCCGCAGTTGTCAGTGATCGTCAACGACACGGAATAAACGCCCGGAGTCGTAAAGGAGTAAGAGACTGAAGCCGTCTTCAGTGTCTGATTGACCGTGCCCGCAACCGTGATGCTGTCGAACATCCACGTTGCAGAGTACGTGCCGGGGTTATCCGTAAAGCTGCCGGTGAAATTGATATTCGTGCCGACAGGGAAGATCGAACCGCTGGCCGGGCCGTTGATGCTGACTATCGGGTTTGGATTCGTCACCGTCACGGTTTGCGTGCAGGTTCCGGTGTTGCCGGATGAATCCGTCACCGACCAGGTGATGGTGGTTGTTCCTACCGGGTAAGGCGCGCTAAGCGGTTGGCTGTCGCTGCGTGTGCCCGTCGGGGTCAAACTGCCGCCGCAGTTATCAACCGCCGTTGCAGTTCCCAAACTGACGCCCGAAGCCGCGCACGCTCCGGTAGTGTTGTTGGTCACGGTGTTGACGTTGGCCGGACAAGTCACTGACGGAGCCTGATTGTCATTGACCGTCACTGTGAACGAACAGCTTGGCCCGGCGGTCGTGTTGCAAGTCACCGTCGTCGTTCCAATCACGAAGAACGAGCCGGAAGTTGGCGAACACGTCACCGTGCCGCAGCCCGTCGCCGTCGGAGTGGAATACGTAGCGTTGGCTCCGCACTGGCCTGGATTGTTGTTGACCGTGATGTTGCTCGGACAACTGATGGTGCAGGCTGAAGCGACCGTCACGGTGAACGAACAACTGCCGGAATTGCCCGACGTGTCGCTGGCCGAACAAGTCACCGTCGTTACGCCGACTGTAAAGCTGCTGCCAGAAGCCGGTGTGCAAGTCACCGTGCGCGCTCCGTCGCAAACGTCGTTGGCCGTCGCCGAAAACGTCGCCGTCGCCGAACCGGAACCCGGCGAGCTTTCAGTCAGGCTGATCGGCGCAGGACAACTGACGGTCGGAGCCTGATTGTCGGTCACCGTCACCGTGAAGCTGCAAGAACTGCTGTTGCCCAAAGTGTCGGAAGCCGAGCAAGTGACCGTCGTCACGCCTTTGGCAAACGCGGTTCCCGAAGCTGGCGAACACGCCACAGTGCGCGCTCCGTCGCAAGCGTCGTTGGCCGTCGGCGCAGTGTAAGTCGCCACTGCCGTACACAAACCGGCAGCAGTGTTCAGCGCGATGTTGCTTGGGCAAGAGGTCAAAGCCGGCCCTTGAGCGTCGTTGACCGTCACCGTGAAGCTGCACGAAGGCCCGGCGGTTGTGGTGCAATTGACCGTCGTCGTTCCTTTCGGGAAGAAAGAATTCGCTGCCGGTGTGCAGGTCACCGTGCCGCAACCGGTCGCCGTCGGAGTCGAATAATTGACGTTCGCTCCGCATTGACCCGTAGCCGTATTGGTGACGATGTTGCTCGGACAGTTGATGGTGCAGGCTATGCCAACCGTCACCGTGAACGAACAACTACCGGAATTCCCGGACGTGTCGCTGGCCGAACAAGTCACCGTCGTTACGCCAATCGGGAAGCTGGTTCCGGAAGCTGGCGAACAAGTCACTGTTCGCGCTCCGTCGCAAACGTCGTTGGCCGTCGCCGAAAACGTAGCCGTCGCCGAACCTGAACCCACAGGACTTTCGGTCAGGCTGATTGGGCCGGGACAAGTCACGACTGGTGCCTGGTTGTCGGCAACCGTCACCGTGAAGTTGCACGAACTGTTGTTGCCCGACGTATCCGAAGCCGAGCAGGTGACAGTCGTTACGCCTTTGGCAAAGGCGGTTCCCGAAGCTGGCGAACAGGTCACAGTGCGCGCTCCGTCGCAAGCGTCGTTGGCCGTCGGCGCGGTGTAAGTCGCCACTGCCGTACACAGACCGGCAGCGGTGTTGAGCGAAATGTTGGTTGGGCATCCGGTCAAAACCGGCCCCTGATTGTCGGCAACCGTCACCGTGAAGCTGCACGAATTGCTGTTGCCGGAAGTATCCGAAGCTGAGCAGGTAACGGTTGTCACGCCTTTGGCAAACGAACTGCCCGAAGCTGGCAAGCAAGTCACCGTGCGCGCTCCGTCGCAAGCGTCAGTGGCCGTCGGAGCCGAGTAACCGACCGTCGCCGTACACAAACCGGCAGCGGTGTTGGCGTTGATGTTTGTCGGGCATCCGGCAAAGACCGGCCCTTGGTTGTCGTTGACCGTGACGGTGAAACTGCACGTCGCATTCGGGCTGACTCCGTTTGTCGCCGTACAAGTCACAGTCGTCGTGCCTTTTGCAAATGCGCTGCCCGAAACCGGTGAACAGGTCACTGTTGGCATCGGGCAACCAGTTGCCGTCGGCGTTGTGAACGTCACCGCCGCCGTGCAAAGTCCCGGATCAGTGTTGGTTGTGATATTCGTCGGGCAAGCTCCGATGGTCGGAGCCAGCAGAATCGTCGTTGTCGCCGCATTGGTCAGGAAGGTTGTAAAGCCTGATCCTGACACAGAGCCTTGATTCGACACGGTGCAAACTCCGGCAGGGAAGGGCGAATCAACAGTCACCTGAAATCGGATTTGGACGGTCTTGCCGGGCGGAATAACCGAAATTGCTTTTGTCACGGTTTCGCCGGACAGCGTTGCATTCATTGCCGTGGTTGTTGCCAGAGTTGTGGCGTTGGATGCTTCGACAGTCGGGGAAAACCACTCGCCAACAGCCTTCAGATTCAGATTGGTCGGCACCGCAAACGCTGAGTAGATGGAATGCCGCCAGTTGTTCAATCGCGCAAACAGATTCGGCGCAGAGCCGGATTGCCTGATGTGTTGTTGCGCCTGCCCGGACGAATTTGATTCGCCGGTTGGGTCTATGGGCATTGCCAACGGAGCCGATCCACAGCTTGTGAATCCGCTGGTGGCGGAAATAAGTAAGACTCCGCTGCCCGCCGGGTTCAGACCGGCGACAAAAGCTTCAACGCCGGGTGACGCGGTGGCC
>CADECP010000056.1 GCA_902825875.1 uncultured Acidobacteriota bacterium | reverse complement strand
TCGGCTCCAAGCAGGCTGTGTGCTCAACGCCTGACGGCATCAAAGGAACTCTCACCTTAAGGACATTCAAGACAACGCTTAGCCCGAAATGTGCTCAACGCCTGACGGCATCAAAGGAACTCTCACATAGTTCCCGCGATGATGGATTGCGAAGCCCGTTCGTGCTCAACGCCTGACGGCATCAAAGGAACTCTCACTAGGAGCGGCAGGAGCGCCCGAAGCTGGCCCGGCCGTGCTCAACGCCTGACGGCATCAAAGGAACTCTCACTGTCTGCCAACTCCGCCTGCAATCGCTGGAAAAGCCCTTGTGCTCAACGCCTGACGGCATCAAAGGAACTCTCACCATTGATTGGTCAAAATAACTGACAGGGAAATTAGGTGCTCAACGCCTGACGGCATCAAAGGAACTCTCACCGCGCGGTGAGTAAGCGTACTGAATCGGGCAAGTTACAAGTTTGATTGCGGGTATCACCTCCTTTCGTTGGGATTGGCAGATGCGGATGGCTGGTTGCGTTACCAGCCAGGCCGGATATGGCTTGCTGATTCAACAACTTGCAAACCACGCAAGCATCCGGCGGTGTGCCATCGGCTGGCATCTGTCTGAAATGGTTGGAATTGCGTTTAATCATCGGTTTGAAACGTCTTTACAAACAGAGGTGCTTGAGCAGCAGTTTCCCCCTCAAATAATGCCGAATCGTTTGTCTTCGGCTACCCAGGATTCCGGGCGATTGTGGGCGGCTGTGCGTTTTCCGCAAGCGTCGCACATCGTCAAAATCAACAGTTTGTCTTCGGGCGTCAGCAATTTTTCCAATTCCCAACGCAGTTTTTCCTGTTCGCGCACGGTCAACCGGCAACGGAAAATGCTCAGTTGCAGATGGCGGCCATAACCGTTCAGCATTTTGAACACCTTGCGCCAACGTTTGGGTTCGGTAATGTCGTAAGCCACAACGTACCAGAATTTCTGTTCCATCACGCGCTCCTTATCGCAATCGCATGCGAGCGAACAATCCGCCTTCGTTCATCCATTCTTTTTCCAACAACCGGACTTCCAATTCGATCAGTCGGGCGTAAGACAGCGAATATCCAATGACAGGATGTTTCCATTGATCCTGTTTGCGCCGTTCGTAAATTTCGATCAGTTTTTTGCGCCCGCTGTTCGACAGCCAGACTTGTTGGCATTTCGACCCCTGAGCGATGGTGAAATCTTCGTCGGCATTCCACTGTCGCCGGTTGATCGAAGCGATGACAGGCAAATCCACCAACGGAACGCGAAACAGTTCCATCAAATCCAAAGCCAGCGGATGCGCCTGCGAACGCGGTTGATGGTAAAAACCCAAACTCGGATCAAGCCCTACGACCAGAATCGCGTTCAGCACGTCTTTCATCAGCAAGGCGTAACCGAACGACAACAAAGCATTGGCGCGATCGCGCGGAGGTCGCCGCGAACGCCCATTCGGTTTCATTTCTGGCCCGGCTTCGTCGGAAATCAAATCGGGCAAGGCTTTGAAATACTGCGCGCCGATGCTGCCTTCGTATCCGCGCAAACTGTGAATGTTTTTGACGCGAGACATCGGCCCCAACAATTTGCGAATCGTGGCAATTGATTCGGTTACGACCCTGCTGGATTCTTCGATTGTGTCAGTAGCCCGACCGTCAGGAAGGGCTGAAATCTCGCTGGTCAAACCCTTGCTGACGCGCGGGCTACTGTCCTGTCTGTCAGCCCGTAACAAAAAACTCAATTGCGAACGTACGCGGGCTTCGGTCAATTGTTTGGCCAGCCGCAAACAAAACTCCGCGTCGGTCAGAGCTTTGTATTGCCGGATTCGCCGCTGAACTGTTCCAGCGCCGGTTGACCATGCTCCCAAATATCGTCCGCCGCTGGTCATCCAATGCACTCCGATGTTGTGTTGAGCGCAAAATCCCAACGCCTGAGTAGAAATTTGCGCGAAGCCGTGCAACACCACCTGACCGATTTCATTGACCGGATGCAGTTGCGGCGGCTCGCCCAAATCCACAGGCGTAGTGATTTCAATCCGGTCGCCTTTGCGTCCGATGCGCGCGCCTTGCGTGACGACGTGCAAAGCTTGCCGGTCGTCATCGGCAGGGAAGAGCCTGATCGCTTTGCGACGCGGGGATGGGGAGACGGGGAGACTGGGGGACTGGGGGACGGGGGGACTGAGAGACGGGGAGACGGGGGGACTGAGAGACGGGGAGATTTGGAGACTTGGGGACTGGGAGATAGAGAGACCGGACGAATTCGCCAGCGCCTTTTCTCCGCCTCGCCCCGTCCCGCCGTCCCTCCATCGCTCCATCCCGCCATCTCCCTGTCTCTCCCGCCCGCCGTCCCGCCATCGCCCTGTCACCGCGTCGTGCAAACGCGCTTCTTCAGGCAAACACACCGGAGCCAGCGAACATTTCACACACAGCTTTTCATTCGGCGTGACTTGCGGACGAACAATCGAAGCCTGCAACTCACGAGCGCGAGCCACCGACAAAGCCAACATTCGCCAGGCGTCATCATCTATCAACACGCGCACCATGACGTTGTCGGCGTGATACCGAACGCGGCCTTCGGTGATGGATTGGCCGGAATGCTCTTCGATCAACGCGGCGTAGGCATACACCTGCAGCTTGTCGTTCCACCAGGCTTCCGCTTCTCCGGTTGATGACCGAGCCGCCCGCCCGCGTTTGTGTTCATAAGGAATCAACTGGCCATCGCGTCGCCTGATGCAATCAACCTTGCCGACCATCCCCCACCGCTGACTTTCCAGAGCCATAGCCAAAACTTCGCCCTCGTCTTCCTTGCGTTCAAGCTCGACGTGGAGCCTGCGCCCGGCAAACACGCGCTCATCGGCAACGCGCAACATCTCGACGTTTTCCAGATAAAAGAGCCGCTCGCAATAGGCGAGCGCATGTAATCCGTGAATGGGTAAAGCTGCTACCGCCGAAGACATTGGCTTACCTCCTTTCTTCAATTGAAACCCACGCTTCCCTGGGTTCATCTCGCATTTCAGTTAGAGAAAAAAGCTGGCTGTTAGAACTAGAGTTGTTCTCGTAATCAGTCCAAATAGGCAGATAGAAAAGTCGTTCCCCCTGTGGCGACTCGTTGCCCGCAAGTGGGCGAAGCCAACAGCAAGGAGACGGGCTTTTTTCAATTTCAAGTCTTTCCACAAAAAAATTGTTGTCACCGAGGAATGGCAATCCCCAGTAACTGATTTCTGTAGGCTGGTTTATCCCCTGATCCACCATAGCTTCTAGTTCTGGATGATCAAGGCCGATGTAGCCCTCAAGGTCATAGAGGACTTCTTTCCAGAACGTGCGGATGCTGAGTTTTCTTCCTTTGGCAAGCTCACGCCTGCGCTCATATTCGCCCGGTTGCTGTGGTTTGCTTTGAGGAATGACGTGGAGTTGCTGATAAAGTCGCCCACATCTGGGCAACTGCTTCAACCCAAGCGCAATGCGCGCGCCAGCAAATCGCTTTTTGTGAATACGATCAATGCCTGCCAAACCGAGTAACAAACCATAGGCGGCGGAAGGCGTAAGAAACTCAGCGGTAGCCAGCATCTCGACACTTTGAAAAGGCTTGAAGGTGCCGAATGGGGCTTTGAAGTATACGTAAATCATCGTTTCTCCTCCTGCTCTTTCAACCCAGCGTTTGTTATCAACGCCTCAATCGCTTCTACCGGACTATCAAAAACTTTGACTTTCACAATCCGGTTTTTCTCTTCCGACCGAGTCTGAGTATCCAGAACTGCTTGCTTACCTTGATTGCCGGCATTTGAGTTGAGCAGGTTGTTAAGCTCTGGGTTCTCTCTGACGATTCGCCCTCCAAGATAGAATTCATCACTTGGCAAGCGCCCGCTTTTCAGACCTTCTAACAATTCGCGTTGGCTTTCCTGCGGACGGTCTCGGTAGCCATACAAATCGAAATCCGGTGTGCGACGGGCCGTCAACCGCAAGACGATTGAAACTGGAGCAAACGAGTACATCGTGCGAGCGTGATTGCCCGCAACCCCGTTGAGTTCACCGATGGCTCTGAGCAAAATTGCTGTCCATTTCCGGTAGAGCTTTGCTCGCTCAGGATTGTCTCCGTCCGCCGTACCCAAGCTAAGATCATTAAGGTTCAGCCCGAATGGATACTGGTAGGCTGTCACATGCACCTCGCGCTGGATAATCGCCGAGTTATCTGCATTGCTGAATGCCCCGGTAATCATTGGCGATTGATGCATCGTTGAGTTGTGATTGAATGGGTCAAGCGAGACGGCATAGTTGACCCGCAAGATAGAATCACCTTGAAAAGCTGGATACTCCCTTAACTTCGCAAGCTTGGTTTCAAGCTCACCGATCTTTACCTGAAGCAGCCTTGCCTTTTCATCATCATCTTTAGCCTTCTTGAACTCCTCCTTCGCTTTCTTCAGCCCAGTTTCCGTGTCCTCAATTTCCTTTCGCTTATTGACTGCCAGGAAGCCGAAGAGTTTGTCATCAGCCCATTTTGTTGGGTTCGGATACTCTTCGTATTTGACCGTCAATTCCCTTTCGTTTTTCAAACGCGAGCGATTGCAGCCCAGTCCATCTTCACGAAGCATTTCACGGAGTCGGTTGCGAATAGCTTCGGCGCTAATCACCGTGTGCTCGCCATCAGGGAATCGCAGCTTTTGCAAAACCGAACGGCTGGCCTCAGTCTCACCGCGATAGTTGGAAGAGGGTGCTACGTCAGTGAGAACTGCCCCAAAGATGTTGTTCTTAACTTTGTCTTGTTGGTTCATGATCTATTCCTCCGTTTCTGAATTGCTGTCCTGTGTTTCTTCATCTTGCGGGATGGTTGAATTATCGTCCGTTCCAAACCCTGCGACTGCGCCGGCGGCAGAGATGGCCATTAAGACCAATCGTCTACCACTTTCCCACTGCTCGCCCTCATAGAATTGGCGTAGCTTCGTGGTTTGTTCTGGCGACAGATAGAAAGGTGCGCGGAAGAGAGTTTCGCTGAAGGCGTTGGCAAAGCTCTGCGGATCGCGCCGAGCGCGGAAGTTGATAAACAAATCTTCCGTCACGTCCATCACCTCATTAAGGTAGCGATTGCATTTGTTCTTCCACTGTTCGTCGGATGACTGCAAAGGATGATTCTTTTTCTGCTTGTCTCGCAGTTCCTTCAGCCTCCTTCCATCAAACTTGAAATCTTGATCGGCGAGCTTGGCTTTATCGCGCGCGCGCCAGTCAACATAGTTGCGAGTGATACGCCAGATCAGCGTTTCAACAGTTGGGTCTTTGTCATTCATTCGATTCTCCTTTTCTAAAAGTTCAAAGTCGCTGCGCAAGCTCTGCGCCATCTCTCTGGCGTAATCGCCAAATTGACGTGCAGAACTGCCCCTTGGTTTTGTCGCTACAAACAGTTCAAGTGGATATTGGGCCACCAATCGCTCAAACCCCTCCGACCACTGGCGTGGTGGCTGGGCCAATAAATTCTCAATTCGCAACGCACGATATGGCAGGGAATGGATGTGTTGCAGTGCTTCGTAGCGTGCAACCAAATCATCTTCAAGCGGTTCGTTGAAGATACCCGCCACTTCGGCTTGTCTGGCTGGTCGCCTAAAAACGTAGACTTCCGCCCCACGTGCGCCAAAATTGTCAGGTGTGATTACACGATGTTGTGCGAGGCGTGGCGCGACGAAGAACGCGAGTGGTGCTTCGAGCGGAGTGCTGACATATTTTTGCGACAGATATTCTCCACCGCCACGTGTTTGCCGCGGTTCCGGTAAAGCCCCAAGGTATGTCTCAAAATCATCAGTGAATGCCTGCACATCAATTACGTCAGGGACAACAATCACGGGTGGCTGATACTCAGTCACCAGCTTTCGCTCTCCGGTCTTTTTGTCTTTGTCCAGCTTTAGGTTTCGCGGTGTAAAAAATGTAACGACCAACGGCCAGAAGTGAAGCAGTAGTGCGTAGTCACTCTGCTGCTTCATTGCAACACCTTTCAGATCGGTCTTGAAAACATTTGGCAGTAGCGACTTATCTATTTCGACAGGTTTCTTTCCGATCAGCGACTTCCAGAGTTCCTCGGCTTTTTTCGCAGGCTCAGTCGGTTGATAAATCTGAAAGATTGGCTGTGATAGTGGGATGCAAAAGAACGAGTTCCAGTAAGACTCCCTCACGTGTTCTTGCCAGGCTTCGGGCGCGCGGAAGGTTTCGAGATACCGCAGCAAAGGCCGCATTTCTTCGTAGACAAATTTGTTATCGGCTGTCTTCTCTATGAAAACACGTCTCGGCTTGCTTTCCTTTTTCTTTGCCTTGTAAACGCGCTCGACCATCACACCTTGGTACCTTTCCCGCATCAAGGTGTGGAAATTCTGCTCGTTGAATTTGATCCAGAAAGTATGGCTGTCTTCCTTGAAACCATACTCAGGCAAAAGCTCGGCTCGCTGCTCATCTATTAAATCATCAGCAAGCCCCTTTTCTATTACTTTGACTTGTAACAACAGCCCGGCTATCCCAGCCCTGTGAAGCACAGTCAATTGTGGGTCAAGAGGATTGTATTCAAGAGAAGTTGTCATAGATTCACCTCACGCAGCCCGTATTTGGCGCAATACCGATAACGATTTGATTCACTTTCATCAGGAACAACTGCCAGCCAGATTCCACTACGCCTCCCGGAAAATCGCGCTGGTGCTTGCAGGATGATTCCGGCGGTGCTTTGTCGTGTGCTTTGAAGTTCCTGAAATTTTTTGAGTCTGGACTCAAGCACTGCTGAAACTGTGTACTCGTCTGTCAGCCGGTAATCACCGCTGTATGATTCCCACATTGGCGTGGTGAAGAGGCAAAGCTTTTCTCTTTCTTTGACTGGATTGATTTCGCCCAGAACGGCAGTCAGTTCCGACTGTTTGATTGGCGATGAGAGGTTGAGTTTCGAGAGCAAGACATTGCCTGAATCAATCAACTCACCGTAAGGATTGGGGGCTACTGGCTGATAAATATGCACTTCGCCAGGAGGAACATCGAGGTCACGCCCATCCGCATTTCGTTTACATCGTCCCAGTCGTTGAATCAATGAGGAAGCAGGGGCAGCTTCGGTAATCAAAACGTCCGCATCGAGATCAAGGCTCATCTCACAGACTTGTGTGGTCACAGCGATCACGCCACCTTTGCTTGCAGGTCGGAAGGCATTGATGACTGTTCGGTGTCTACCAACGCGATCCTCGTACATAAAGCGGCTGTGATAGCAAAAGGCATTCTCAGTCTCCAACTTTCGAGCGATCTTGATGCACCTATTGACGGTGTTGACTACCCATAGCACCTTGAGATTTTTGCTATAAGCCTCTCGCGCCCTTCGCAGCATTTCCTCTGGGCAAATTTCTTCTTCGCTGTTTGCCCACTTACCTGACTGATAATGAATTTGATAGCGCGGAAAATCAGCCGACAGCCGCAGGTCTTCAAGCAAGTCCATATCTTCATCCTGCGGATAGACTCTCAAATCAGGTCGGGCTTTGACCAAACGTTCTCGTCGTTCTTTTTGCAGCGAGGCTGTCATCATCAGAACCGGCACGTCGAACCTTTGCAGGAACTCCAGAAGGGCCGAAAACATTGAAGCGTCAAAGCTATGAATTTCGTCAATTACCACGACGCTGCGTGCAAGCACGGGCAACAAGCACAACGAGGAATAGCTGTTTTGCAGGAAGCTCAAAAAAGCATCAGCCGTCGCGCTGAAAATGGCGTCCGGCCAGAATCCGAGCGCAAACAATCGCTTTTCCACCAGATAATCGTTTTGGCTGCGGTCATCCGGATTCTGAAACATCCCGTCAAGGTCGAATTCTGCGCGGCTGTGAAGCAAGGCGGCGTCTTCATCATGAGAGGCATAATCCTTGAATCCTTCGGTCGCCGTTCCTGTCGTCGGATAAAGAAAGATCGCTTTCCATCTAGGACGAGTTTTAAGCTTTTCCTTGATCCATAGATAGGCGGCGTATGTTTTGCCGGAGCCGCACGGGGAGAGCAACATCGCTCGATCTCCTAAGCTCGCCGTTTGGGTTTGAAAAGTTCGTTCGACGAAAACAAAACTCGGATTGCCATTTGCACGCTCACGCCCTTCAACTTCGTCTCGTCTCTTGCTCAGAATTCTTTCAATGTCGTCTGCTGTTTTGCCTTTCTCAAGACTTTCAATAATCCATTTTGCCAGATGTTTATTTTCTCGCCGCAAACCAGAAGCGGCGGCATCAGCAGTCAAAAGAACGGCCTTCGCCGCCATTAACAGATTTAGTCTGCCTTCGTCTTTTTTCAAAGCTTGAACCAATTGGCCGAACTCGCGCAGTATCTGTGTCCGAAGTTCCCCCACATGCTTTCCTTCTCCATCAGCAAAAAAACTCCATTGGCGAGGAACAACAAAGGTGGGATGTGGAAGAGAAAATGGAGAATGACACAAACGCTCAAGCAGCTTTTTGAATTGCTGGTGATCAGAGTAAACAACGAAGGATTTCTCTTGTGTCATAGGGCGCGCAAACTTGACGAATCTGTGATCTTTCGTGTCTTCAAACTTGTCGCTAACTGCTTTCAGGTGATGACCGAGCACGAGCAACCGAGCTACTTCAAAGTCAGCCTGAGAAAAACCTGAAAGCCAGCTTTTGACCTCTGGCAAACTAATGATCAGCGTCGACAAGTGTTCATGCCTTATTGCCTGATCCTTTCTTTTTTTGGAAACCATGGCTTGGAAACTATCATTAGCCTTTCCAAGATCGTGGCAGAAAGCAGCTAAAAGTGCTGTGGCTCGGAGGCGTTCCATTTGATCTTCAGTCAGCTTGAAGAACCTTTGAAAGTCTTTCTCAATTGTTGTCAAAACAGTCTCCGCAGCTCTAACAACATCCAGAGTGTGTGTGAAGAGATAACAACCTGGCTTTAGTTTTCCGTTTTCATGCTTTGGCTCTTTAGCCAACAAGTTGTCCGGTAAATCATTGAGGTTGGTGCTCATAAAGTGCCATCTCCTTTCTTAGCATGAAAGCTATTGGGTTTAGCAGCATTGGCTCGCGGCTCCACTGGAAAGAAAATGCCACATCCCATTCGCCGCCTTCCGCCGATGCCGCGTTCCTGCAAAAGGATCGAACCTTCCTCCGTCAGGTCGTGGATTGCCAGCGCGAAGCCGACAATCGTGTGGTTGCCGATTTTGATTACTCGGCGGGGGCCGATGGTCGGTTCGCCGGTCACTCCGAGTTCGTCCAGCTTACGGCAGACTGCGCCGAGAAACGGTTCGGGTTCGGTGAAGCCTTTGATCGTGACGATGCGGGCGTAAAGTTGTGGAGAGGGACGCAGCAAGAAAATTTGCGGCGCTCCCAATCGAATGGCGTGGCCGTTCAAATCCAGTCGTTTGCCGGACAGTTTCAGCAGCAACGGCACTTGGTCTTGCGGCAGGCGGAGTTTTAGGCTGGCGGATTGATCCAGTTGCGTTATGCCGTCTCCGCGTGCGAGGCCGGGAACTGTTTCGATGGCCAGCCAGTCGGCTTCGTGCGTTTCGGGAATCAGGCGCGAGATTGCGCTGTAAAGCGCGTAGCCTTGATCGGATGGCAAGGTTGCGCCGGTGAATGAAAAATGAAGCTCTACAGTCGTCATTGTTGCTCCTTTCGGTAAAGTTGGTTCATTGCTTCAATCTCTTGTTTGATGGATTGGCGAAGTTCTTCGGGCGCGATGACTTCGGCGTGCGCGCCGTATTGCATCAGCCAGCGTGCCACCTGTCCGAGCGCGGCTTCCGAAGTTTCAAAAGTCACGCGCAAACGGCCTGCGGGTAGTTCTTTGTTTTTCTGGGTTGAATGAAATTGGCGCTCGCGCGCATAGCGGGCTTGATAAGCGTCGAACTCAATTTCGACAGTCACATCTTTGCCGCCACGGAACATGCCGAACCCGCGTTTCAGGTAGCTTTGTGCGTCCCAGTCTTCGGGCAGTTGAAAGGTGCGGTGCGTTTGGGTGAGTTTGCTGATGCGTCCGGCGTGGAAATCCTTGATTCGTTTGCCGTCCGAAAGGTCTTCGCAGACGGCGTACCATTCGCCCAGCGAATTGTGCAGCAGCAACACATTCACATCTCGTTCGCTCTGTTTGTCGCTGTTCTTGGAAAAGTAATGGATGCGCAATGTCTGGCGTTTGGACGCGGCGGCGGCCAATTGGCGCAGATAAACTGGCGAAGCGTTCAATGCAGGTTCAGGCGCGAAATCAATTGCGGCTTCCAGAGCTTCAACGTCTACCACAACTTCTTCCGGCAAATGAGTGGCCAACTTGGCCAGGGCTGTGCGAGCAATTTGCACTTCTGCGGTGTCGCTCAACCGGCGCAAAACTCGTTCGGCGACAAAAAAGCTTATCAATTCGCCTTCGGTCAGACGCAAATCGGGGATTTGCCATTTGGCGTCGGTCAGGTAAAACCCGTTGCGTTCGCGGCTGAATTCGATAGGCGCTTCCCAATCGTCGCGCAAAGCTGTCAGGTCGCGGTGGACTGTGCGCGGATTTCGTTCAATCAACTCAGCCAGCCTGGCTTTGTTCGGGTAATTGCCGCGTTGCAGTTCCGAGACGATCAGCCTTAGCCGTGTGTAGGCATATCGGTAAATGTGTCGCGGTTGTTTGGCAGGTTTCTTTTTCATCATGTTTGAACCTTAACTGGTTTGGGGTGACACAAAATGTCCAGCCGAGAAAATTTTCTTGTTAGGCGGAAGGGGCAGCCGTTTGCTTGGTCAGTTCGCCCAACAGATGGGCTTTTTTCTTGAAAACTACAGGGGCAAATCAGGGGGTTTGTCTACAAATTAATCGGAATGTTCACGGGCAGGAGTCGGAGACATTCTTAAGACTTACGTATAAACATACCGTGTCAGTAGCCAGACCGTCAGGAAGGGCTTGAGTTTGGTGAAAAAAGCCGTTGCTTGCGCGCGGGCTAACGACACTTGGGTAAGTCCTGGATCGCTTTTCATTGGCGTGTCTGGATTATCAGGCGCGATTGAACTGTAAATGTGGGACAATTTTCCAAATTGTCCCATGCACCAAAGTGAAAACTGATCTAATTCGAAATCTGGGGCTTAAGATAAGGCGCGCAGAGATTAGTCTTCAGGCTTGAGGTTGTAAAGAAAACCCAGACGATATTTGCCGACGAGCTTGAGGTTTATCAGGAGGTTTATTCAGTAGCAATCCGAAATCAAATCACCACCAACGACCGCGTTTCTTTATCAGTCACGCGCCCGATGATTGCGGCGGCGGCGTAGGTTTCTCGCAGTCGAGCCAACAACGCATCGGATTTGTCAGCGGCAATCGAAATCAGCATGCCTCCGGCGGTTTGTGGGTCGAAAAGCAAGCTGGCCATTTCTTTGGTGATGTCGGTGTCCAGCAAAAAGTCGTTGCCGACATATTCGCGGTTGGTTTTGTCGCCTTGCGTCAGCATCTTGCGCCGAGCCATTTCCAGCGCGCCATCAATCAGCGGAATCTGTTTGGCGTTCAGTTCAATCGTCACTCCGCTGCCTTTGGCCAGTTCCCAAGCATGTCCCATCAAACCGAAACCTGTGATGTCTGTGGCTCCGCGCACGCCGAATTCGCGCATGGCTTCAGCGGCTTTGCGTCCGGCGGTCAGCATTATTTTGACGGAAGCTTCGGCCATTTCTTTCGTCGCTTTGCCGAACTTGATGCCGGTGGAAATCACTCCGGTGCCGATGGGTTTGGTCAGGATTACAACGTCGCCGGGTTTGGCTCCGGCGTTGGCGGCGACTTCGTCCGGGTGAATCAAGCCGGTGACGGAATAACCGAACATGATTTCGTTGCTTTGCACGCTGTGACCGCCAACCAACGTCACGCCGTTTTCAGTCAGTATGGACAAACCTCCGCGCATGATTTCGCCCAGTATTTCAAAGTCCACACCTTTTTTGGGAAAGCAGGTGATGGCCATCGCAGTGATCGGAGTTCCGCCCATTGCCCACACGTCGTTGATGGAATTCAGCGCGGCGATGCGCCCGTAATCAAACGGGTCGTCAACAATCGGCGTGAAAAAATCCAGCGTCTGCACAACGGCCAGATCGTCGCGGAGTTTATACACTGCGGCATCGTCGGCGGTGTCGAAGCCAACTAAAAGATTCGGGTTATGCGGTTGCGGCGGTAAGCTGCCCAGAACCTGGGCAAGAGTGCTCGGTGAGAGCTTCGACGCTCAACCAGCGCAATCAACCATTTGTGTCAGTCGTTTTGCCATTTGCTTTGGGAAAAAGGGAGAGATTGAGAGAAAGAGAGAAGGCGGGAAAGAGGCCATTCTTGCGGTAGCCCTCTGTCCCTCTTTCTCTCCGTCGCTCAATCTCTCTGTCGGCTTTATTCTTCAGATTTCGCCGCGCCGCGTTTCGCTGCAGCAGGTTTTTCCGGCGCAACATCCGCAATCGGAGCCGCCGGAACCAGTTTGCCAATGCCGAGCGCGGCTCGAACTTCAGCTTCGACGCGGGCGCAAAGTTCCTTGTTATCTTTCAACGTGTTTTTGGCGTTTTCGCGGCCTTGCCCCAATCGTTCGCCACGATACGAAAACCACGCGCCGGATTTTTCGACGACCTTGTTTTCGACGCCGATGTCCACCAATTCGCCGTATTTCGAAATGCCTTCGCCGTACATAATGTCGAACTCGGCTTCGCGGAAAGGCGGCGCGACTTTGTTTTTGACGATTTTGACTTTGGTGCGATTGCCGATGATGTTGTCGCCGTCTTTGATTTGCGTGATGCGGCGAATATCAATTCGCGCGGAGGAGTAAAACTTCAGCGCGCGTCCGCCAGTCGTTGTTTCCGGCGATCCAAACATGACGCCTATTTTTTCGCGGATTTGGTTGATGAAGATCAGGCAGGTGTTTGATTTGTTGACGACGGCGGTAAGTTTTCGCAACGCCTGTGACATTAATCGAGCCTGCAAGCCCGGCAGGCTGTCGCCCATTTCGCCTTCCAGTTCGGCTCGCGGAGTCAGCGCCGCGACGGAGTCAATCACCAAAATATCAATGGCGTTTGACCGCACCAGCGATTCGGTAATTTCCAAAGCCTGTTCGCCGGAATCGGGTTGAGAAACAAACAGGTTGTTGATGTCCACGCCCAGTTTTTGCGCGTAAATCGCATCCAGCGCGTGTTCGGCGTCCACGTAAGCCGCAATGCCACCGGCTCTTTGCGCTTCGGCGACGATGTGCAACGCCAGCGTAGTTTTACCGGAACTTTCAGGCCCGTAAACTTCAATGATTCTTCCGCACGGAACTCCGCCAACGCCCAGCGCGGAATCAATGCCAATGCTGCCGGTTGAAATGACCGGAATATCTTCGGTGCCGTGATCGCCCAAACGCATGACAGTTCCTTTGCCGAACTGCTTTTCCAGATTTGCCAAAGCCGCTTCGACGGCTTTCATTTTGTCGCTTTTTTCGATTGCCATGAGTTTTACCTTCCTTCGGTTAAAACAATCCCCGCGACGAACTTCGTTGAAAAAGTTCGACCGGCGGCGATTCGGTTGACGCCATACCCGCTACAAATTGTTACCCGCCTGATTGTTGCCTGCTTCGGCATTTATTGACCTGACCACTTGAACCGTTCAGCTCTGATGGCTGAGCGGCGCGGATTATAGCACGCAGCCCGGAATTGCCACGCCGAGCAGCGGGAAAAATCTCAATTGCCAAAACTGACTTTGACCGTATTCGCGGTTCTGCCATCCACAGTCACCACAACATCAACTTCGCCGCGCCCGGCCAACACGCGAGGCAACAGCAGATTCATTTGATCTAGTCCGACAAAATCGCCTTGCGCGCCAGCAAACAGCGTCTGGACTTCAACGCTGCCAATGCGAGTCATCACTCCGGCCAAACCGCTGTTTCGCCGAAGACCTGTTCCGAACAACAGTAAAGCAAGTTGATCGGTTGCGACTCCGAAACTGATTGGCACGGCGACGATTCGGCCTGCTGCGGAATCGAACCTCGCTACCGGTTCATAACTTTGCGAACCGTCGGCGCGAATCCTGAGCAAAGTGGCCGCAGCCAAACCGTTGCCGTTGGAGTTGGCCGTGAACAATCCGGGAGCGACAGCGGCGATGTTGATCGAACCCAAAGAAACCACGTTCGCTCCGCTGACGACCGCCACCGAAGCTTGTCCGTTGGCTGTGCCAGCGGGCATTTGGTAATTGATCTGAGTCGGCGAAACGAAAAACAGCGGCGACAAACGCTCAATGCCCAAACTGTCGCGGACGGTCACAGTCGTTCCAGACAAAGCAGTCGGCAACGGAATCGTTGAGCCTATGGTTGTGGCATTGGCCAGGTTGGAACCGAACGCGGCGATGATTGCTTCGGGCGCAAGCAAGGTTCCGCTGTAACTGGCGGCGGAAACGCTGGCAACAGACAGCGGCTCCGCGCTCAAACGATAAGTTCTGACCATGCGCGTGGTGTGACCAGCCCGGTCGCGCAATTGCAAAGTCGCCGTCACGTCGCCGCCAATCAAGCTCAGCGAAGCGGGCAGGTTTATGCTGACAATTCCGCCATCGCTGATCGTCAACCCGGCGGCCAGATTCGTTCCGGCGGCTGTGCTGCCGACTGCGCGCGATAAGGTCAGCGACAACGTCGTCGGGTCAATGCCGCTTTCCAAATCGTAAGCTCCGATGACGAAACGATTCAGCAAACGCGCCGCAGCCACCTGTTCCGGCGTTGGCAACAAAGACAAGGTTGGCCGCAAATCGTCTTCCAGATAACCGGCGAACCCGCCGAAGTTTCGATTGCGAAAAATCTGCGTCAGGTCAATCGGCGCGCCAATATCAATCCAGCGAGCAATTTTCATTCGCTCTTCCCAGGTCAGCGCAGGTGAACCGGCGGGTGGCATGACTTCGCCCGCGTAATCCAAATCGCAATCGGTGAAATCTCGCCCAGCCGGAATCGTCGCCGGATTGCCGGGCGTGGTTTCAGTCGGACGGTCAGAGTTCGTTCGCCCGTCCAAACGGCGGCCAAAAATTTTCCAAACTAACAAACTTTGCCTCGCCTGACCGCTGCGAACGTAGCGAGTGATTTGCGGAAACCACCAAATGCCGTCAGGCGTGATCGAACGCGGCGTTTGATTGGTGTCGCTGCGCGGGCGCGCCAACAGCGCGTAAGTCGCCGGATAAATTCCATCAACCAATCGGTCGTCCGCATCCAGATCAAGCCCGCCGTCGGGAGTTCTATTGTTTTTTGAAGTGTGACAGGAATTGCACTTCGCCTGAAAAATCGGGCGAATGTCGCGCAGGTATTCCAGCGTGGTTTGTCTGGCGTTGAGCGTCGTCACTCCAGGCGTATTCGTTCCGTCAACATTCAATAACGGAGTCGTCGCCGATAAATCACGAATTTGATAATTCGGACTGGCCGCCGCCGTGCGATAAAAATCCAGCGGAGCTTTTGAATGCGCGTGGCATCCGCCGCAATTGACACGAACTTCTCCGGCGCGCACCTGATGCCAGGTTTGCGCCGCGTTCAACACCAGTCCGTTGCGATCCAGAGTTTGAAAAGTGAATGGCACGTCGGCGGGAATCTTTGCCAAAAACGAAGTGTCCACGTTGCCTTGCGGATCAACGACGCCTTCTTTGCGAACAGGAATTTCGCCCAGAATTCGCACTCGTTCATCAATCGTCGAAGCGAAAGCCCGCGAATTGTTCGGGTAACTACGATCCGTCGCCGCCTGCAAAGCCAGAATACGAACGGCGTAAATGTCGTTGTCTGTGTAAATGCCAGCGTCGGCTCCCTGTTGAATCCAATTTCGGTCGCCGTTGTTTTCGTGCGGATAAAACCTGTCTCCGCGAAAGGCTCGCGTGTCGCGCGAAATCAGCGACGAAGTCCCAATCAATCCCAGCGAAGTTCCTTCGGGCAATTGAGCGTGCAACGCGCCGTCGTTTTTCAATCGCGGCAAATCAACTGGCGCATCAACTCCGTAAATTTGTTTGTAAGGCACAACCGCGCGCGGCCATTGTTCGCTGAAGTTCGGGTCGTTTTTGACCAAGACTAAATCTTCCGGGCGATTCAACACCTGATTGCCGCGCATTCGATAAATGCCGCCATCGTAAAATGGCCTGGCCAAACCGTCGTTGACGTAAATGCCGTTGTGATTTGCAGCGCCTCGCGTCCAAACCACCAACAGTTCGTTGTTCAACGCCGCCGACGGATGAGTGAATTTGCCTACGCGAGCATTGTTGCCTCCCGCACAAGGAATGACAGGAAAAAGAGGATCGCCGACTTTGCACGGCGCGGGGAAATCTTCGCCGTCGGTGAAAGGAGTCAGCCGCGTGTAACCGACTCGCGCCAACGGCAACGAATCTCCGGGCGCGTTGTCCGGCGGAATAGGTTGAAACAACGCAGCGCCTCCGTTGCCAGCCACGGGGAAGCTGTACAACTCGCCAAAGCCGTTCGTGTTCAGGTTGTAATAACGGTCAACAACTATGTCGCCGCCCGAAATCTGCGTCATGAAGTGATGCGAAAAATGCGTGTCGCCGAAACCTGAAAACGGCTCGAACTCAGTGCCGTCAGGCCAGATAGCCCACAACGTGAAAACGCGAGTGTCGCGGTTGCCCTGGTTTTCCCACGAAGTAAAAGCAATGCGCCCGTCTTTCAAAACAAAAGGATGCATCGCTGCGGAAAGGTTCAAATGGCCAATCGGATGCTGGTTCTTTCCGTCGCCATCCATCACCCACAATTGCATGACGCGCTGGCTGCCGTTGAAACTTCTGTTCGGCAAGTAATTGTCGCGCGTTGAGGTGAAAACGATTTTTCCGTCGGGCAAAAAAGCCGGGCCGGTGTTGAACACACCTATGCGCGGGCAGTTCGATTCTGAGTTGGAGCAATTGAAGTTCGCGCCATTGCCTGTGTTCGGCGTGAATTCCTGATTGGTTAGCCGGATGACTTTGCGCGACACCAGTTCGATTCGATAAATGTCCGCGCCTTCCAGCGACAAACCTCGGTCGCGGCCTCCGCGTTGAGCATTGTTGTTGTTGACGTTCGGGAAAAAGGCAAAGACGACCGACCGTGCGTCGTAAGAAACATAAGGGTCCATCACTGCACCATTCGCTCCGCCATCGAACAAAACCTCTTCGCTGCCGTTCGGGTGCAGCAACATCAAATCCGAGCCTGGATCGGGAATCAGCGGCGTAGTCACTTCAGGCCAAATGGTGTTGGTGTTGTCGCCGTAACGCGGGGCGCGAACATAAACAATGTCGTAATTTACCGGCGGCAAAGTTTGCGCGGTGACGGTTGGCGCCACTGGCGAAACAATGCTTGGCCAGTTGAAGAAACTCAGAAACGCGCTTGCCAGAAAAATAATCGTCACAACACCCTTCAGCTTCATGCGGAGCCTCCGAAAAGAAATTTGTTTTTTGAGGAAATGCCTGTGGAGTGAGTTTGGCCGATCAAGCTTGGCCGGGACAACGAACGCGGCGGAGCTTAACAAAATTGTTCGCTGGCTGAAACCTTAACGCGGCGACTGCCACTCACCCGTCGAAACCAGTTTTCTGACCACAAACAAATCTCGAAAGGAACGGTAAACAACTATGAACAAGCTTTCTATTCGTTTGATGATTTTCTCTTTGCTGATTGCGCTGGCCGGCTTTACGGCTTCGGCGCAGGATTTTCAGCGCAGTTTCAATCTGGGCGCGGGCGGTTCTGTCAGCGTTCGCAACGTTTCGGGCAATGTGGTCGTCAATGGTTATGACGGTCAGGCGGTGGTTGTTACTGCCACCAAACAGGGGCGCGACCGCGACCGCGTGAACATAGAAGACCGCAGCACGGGCAATACGATAGACGTTCGCGTGGATTACCCTGATCGTTGCAACAACTGCGACGTCGAAATTCAATTCGATGTCAAAGTGCCGCGCAATATCGCGTACAAGTTCAATTCGTTTTCCAGCGTCAGCGGCGACGTCAGTGTGACAGGCGTGACCGGCGAATTGACCGCCAAAACCGTCAGCGGCGAAACCACAGTCAATAACGTCAACGGTTCGGTCAATGCCACGTCGGTCAGCGGCAACGTTCACGTCGGCAAAGTCGAAGGAACGGTCAGCGCCAAATCCACCAGCGGCGAAGTCGAAGTAGAAATTTTGTCGTTGGAAGGTTCGGCAGGTTCAATGGAATTTTCTTCGGTCAGCGGCGACGTTCGCGTCAAACTGCCCGGCAACCTGGACGCGAATGTGCAGCTTTCGACCATGAGCGGCGGATTGAAAACCGATTTCCCGCTGACCATCGAAGAATCGAAATACGGAACAGGTCGCAAAGCCAATGGCAAAATCGGCAACGGTTCGCGCAACCTGAAAATTTCCACGATTTCCGGCGATGTCAGCTTGCTTAGACAATAAGTCAAAAGTCAAAAGTCAAAAACCAAAAGGCAAAAGTGAAGAACTGGCTTCTCTCACTTTTGCCTTTTTGACTTTTGCCTTTTGATTTGACCGGCTCAGTTGGGTTTGCCTTTCTTGCCTTTTCGGACTGGCTCTTCCTGTCTGGTTGGGCGGGCTTCAGCCGGCGGGCGAAGGATTTTTGGATTCTGTTCGCTGGCTCTGGCGACAGGTTCACGCGGTTCGTCGTAAATACGTTCGCGTGAAGACTGTTTTGGAGTCGGTTTTGGCGCTGCGGAGGTTTCCGCCTTTTGCTGATCCGAATCGGGATCGGCTAGCGGATCAAGATTTGGCTCCATGTCGCCTGGCAATAATCCGCCTTCGCGTTCGGCGATGCGCGCGAGTTCCGCCGCATGCGAGCGCGCAAATTGCGCCTGCACTGAACGCATTTCATCCGGCACGGGAGGAATTCCAGGAAATTTTTCTTTCGGTTTGTCTTTCAGGTAATCCTTCATGAAATCAATCCAGAACGGCAGTGCAGCCGTGCCGCCAGCTTCGCCTTTGCCGAGTGGTCGTTTGCGGTCGCTGTATCCGATCCAGACTCCGCAGGCCACAGTCGGCGTGTAGCCGATAAACCAGGCGTCTGTGAAATCATTGACCGTTCCGGTTTTGCCGCCGATCGGCCAGCCCAGCGAACTTGCCGCGCCAGCGGTTCCGAACTGCACAGTGCCGCGCATCAATTCCACCATCTGAGCGGCGACGTAATCGTTTAGCACTTTCCATTGTTTGGGACTGGCTTCTTCCAGCACGTTGCCGTCACGGTCAACGACTTTGCGAATGCGAACCGGTTCAACCAGCACACCGGAATTCGGAAAGGCTCCGTAGGCCGCGACCATGTTCAGCAGTGGTTCTTCGGTTGCGCCCAATGCCGACGGCAAATACGGAGCCATCGGTTTGGGCAGCTTCATGCGTTTGACCAGATCAGCCGCATTTCGGACGCCGATTTCATCCAACACGCGAACCGCCGGAATGTTGCGCGACAAGGCAAAGGCTTTGCGAATGGTCATCGGCCCCATAAACGAATCGTCGTAATTGTGCGGTTCATAACTGCCTTTGCTGAACGGTGAATCGTCAACGATGTCGTCGGGCTTCAACCCCTTTTCCAGCGCCGCGGCGTAAATGAATGGTTTGAATGCCGAACCGGTTTGGCGTTCGGCTTGTGTCGCGTGGTTGAATTTCGACGTGGCGAAGTTGTATCCGCCGACCATCGCTTTCACTTCGCCGGTTCTGGGTTCAATCATCAACAACGCGGCTTGCACGTCGGGTTCGGGATCGAGTTCTACCTTCAGCTTTTTCGTGTTGTTGTCTACTTCGGCGATTTTGAACTGAGCCAGGTCGCCGCGTTTGAACAATTTCGACGGCGGGCGATTGAGTGCGACTGTGTTTTCGGCGGTGATCGTCGCCGAATATGCGCCGAACGAAACCTTTGTGCCTTTGTCGCTGACTTCTTTGATAAGTCCCGTGGCGATGTCGCCAGCGACCGGAACCGCAATCCACGACGGATGTTCGTAAGTATTTGGGTCGGCTTTTTCCTTTTCGATGATGTTGTTGAATTTCACGCGCCAGCCATGTCGCTTTTCGTAATTCCTCGCGCCTTTGCGAACTGCCGCTGTGGCCAGTTTCTGAGCGTTGGCGTCCAGCGTCGTGTAAACCTGCAATCCGGCTTTATAAACATCCATCGCGTCAGCCGCGTGTTTTTCGACCAGAATCTTTTGCAGTTCCAGACGGACTTCTTCGACAAAGTAAGCGTAAGGCGAATAATCGTTTTTGCCGCGTTGGTCGGCGACGTTCAGTCCCAACGGTCTGGCTTTGGCGGTTTCGGCTTCGTCTTCAGAAACGTACCCGGCATCGGCCATCGCCTGCAACACCAGATTGCGACGATCTTTGGCGGCTTTCTGGCGATTGATCGGCGAAAACTGCGTCGGGCTTTTCGGCAAAGCGGCCAGCAGCGCGTATTGATCCAGCGACAATTCGCTCAGCGATTTGCTGAAGTAATAATTTGCCGCAGCTTCAAATCCGTAAGCGCCGCCGCCCAGAAAAATCTGGTTGCAGTACAGCGCCATAATTTGTTCTTTGGTGTAAACGCGCTCGATTTGCAGAGCGTAAATGGCTTCGTTGATTTTGCGTGTGTAATTCCGTTCGCGGTTCAGAAACAAACCGCGCGCCAATTGCTGTGTCAGAGTCGAAGTTCCTTTGGCGCGTTGCTGGTTCATGACACTTTGCACTACCGCGCCAACCAACCGGACAGGGTCAATGCCTATGTGATCGAAAAACCGCGCGTCTTCGATGGCCATCAACGCCTGTTTCATCCGTTCGGGAATCTGGTTGTATTCCAGCGGGATGCGGCGTTCCAGCGACAGTTCGCCGATCACTGTTTTGCCGTCGTCGGCAAAAACTTTGGTGACTTCGGGCGGACGGTAATCCGCCAGCGAATCCACGTCATCGGCAAAACCGCTGATGCTGGTCTGGCAGGCAAACGCCACTCCCGACATCAAGCCTGCAATAGCGGCAAGCGCCACGACCGACTTAAAGCTGGTTGAACGCAGAAAGTCTTCGATCCGAAATCGAAGGTCTGTCAGCCAATCTTGCCAGGTTGTTCCTTCCGAGTAACGACGCGAACCGTTGGGTTCGTCGTCAGGCGATGGAAAAAAGTCTCTGTCTGACATAGCGGCGGGATTATACCAGCCGGAACCGGGTAAGGCTCAAGCTCGGAACCGGCTTCATTAAAACCAGGTGTTTCAGCCGGGCAACACAAACTTCGGCAGTTGGTGAAATCTCCGGTCTGGCCGGTCTGCAATGAAGGCGCTCGTCAGGATTTGACTGCGATTGCCTGTTTCAGGAATTGCGGGTCAATGGTGATTCCCAGTCCCGGACCAGAAGGAACACGCAGCATTCCGTTGACGCTTTTCAGCGGGGAACTGTCGCAACTGACCGGCAAGGTTTCGTCCTGATCTTTGAATTCCTGATGCGGGCCGGCATTCGGAACTACCGAAGCGAAGTGCGCGACGTACAAATAACCCAAATCACCGCCGGACATGTGCGGGGTGCATTCCATCCCGGCGGCTTCGGCCATTCGCGCGACTTTGATCGAACGGCACATTCCGCCGAAATACATCAGGTCGGGTTGAACTATGTCCACGCAACGGTTTTCGATCATCCAGCGGAATCGGCGAAGACTTGATTCCTGTTCGCCGCCCGCAATCGGAATCGTCAGCTTCGAGGCGATTTTGCGTGTTTCTTCGTAGTAATCGAACGGCACTGGTTCTTCAAAAAAACGTGCTTTGTGTTCTTCCATCAGCTTGCCTATTCGCAGCGACATAGGCACGTCATACGAACCGTTGGCGTCGGCGTAAATCGTCATCTTTTCGCCGAAGGTTTTCCTCAACAGCGGCAACATCGCCAGATCGCGTTTGGTCGAAGCGTCGTCGTAACGCATTCGCGCGCCAAGCCGGAATTTCAGCGCGCCGGCACCGGTTTCGGCTATGACTTTTTGAAAGAACGCGATTTCGGCTTCAGGAGCGTTGCCGCGATTGCCGCTGGCGCGATAAACGGCGACGTCTTTTTTGGCGACTTTGCCGAACATCTCGCCCAGAGGTTTGCGGGCAACCTTGCCCAGCAAATCCAGAATGGCCACTTCGGTGCAGGCGACTGAAACCCAGAACGGCAAGCCCTGCCATTTGTAGTTGGAATCTTTCAGATAAACGCCATGCAGGTGATTTTCCAATTCGCGCGCGTCGCGGCCAATGAAATAAGGAAACACTTTGTTCAGCAAAATCGGATAAGTGTTGGTGATGACGGGCGTGTGGCCTACCGCCAAACCTTCCGCGCCGTCGGTCGAACGCACGCGAATCAAAAAGTGTTTGCCGTTTTTCAACAACTCCAGGCCGGCGATTTTGACGGGTTGTTTGATGAGGTCGGCGCGCAGCACGGGCGCGTTCATCAGCTTTTCCAGCTTTGCTGAAAGACCGCCGGATCTGGTTTGCGCGGACGCGGGAGTCAAAAAGCCTGCCGCGCTTGTCGCCAGGCCGGTTTTCAAAAAGTTGCGACGATGATTGTTCATGGTTTTCCTCAGTTGGTTCAGTTGACAACGGCGCGTTTGACGGCAGCTTCATCCGGTTCGATTCCCAGCCCGCTCTTTTGCGGAACCGACAAATAACCGTCTTTGAAGACGACTTGCGAACGCATCAGGCTCATTTGGTCGCGGAACTTGTCTGTGTCCGGAAATTCGACAAGCGAAGCCGCGTTCGAGATCGAAGCCATAAAGTGCAAAGCCGCCGCCGTGGAAAAATTCGGGCGCGTGTTGTGCGGTTTGATCGTGCGGCTGCACGCCTGAGCCAGCGCGGCAATTTTCTTCGCTTCGGTCAAACCGCCGCATTTGGCCACGTCAGGATTCAGGATGCCGACTTTGCCGACATCCATCAAATCGCGCATTCGCCAACGGTGGTATTCGGTTTCTCCGGCGACGACCGGAAACGGCAAAGCTTCGCAAACCTGTGCCAGTTCGTGCAGGTTGTGCGTGCTGACGGCTTCTTCGATGTAACTGACGCCGAGTTCGCCGTGCAAACGCTTGCCGAGTTCGATCACGCGCGCGGCGGTGTAGCTGGAATTCAAACAGGCCAGCAGTTCGACTTTGTCGCCAACGGCTTTTCGCATCGCGCGGAAATAATCGAACGTCGGATCAGGCCAGGGATTGATGTTGCGCTCGCGGAATTGCGTTCGCGCTTTGACGGCTGTGAATCCGCGTTCGACAAACTTCGCCGCAATCTTGGCGGCTTCGTCCATTGTCAGCGGAACCTTGCCGCCCAGGTTCAACCCAAAGCTGCCGTAAGCGCGAACCTTGTCGCGGTATTTGCCGCCCAGCAAACGATAAACAGGCTGATGAGTGAGTTTGCCGCGCAAATCCCACATCGCAATGTCAATTCCGGCAATCGCGTAAGTCAGAATTCCGCCCGGTCCCAGATCGTGGTTGGCATAAAACATGTCGTCCCAAATCGGCTCGGCGTCCCAAACGTTGCGACCGATGACATGCTGTTTCAAACCTTGATGAATGAAGGTTTCGGCCACGTGGCGATTGTTCGGACTCGCTTCGCCCCAACCGGTTTGGCCGTTGTCGGCGACGATCTGAACAAACAGCGCGTCCTTCAACTTGAAAGTGCGAACTTCTGCGACTTTGACGCGCGAAGCAGGATTGACCGTTTGAGCCTGCGTTTGATTTGGTAACGCGATCAACGCCGCAGCGCTGGCTGCGGTGGAAGCTTTTAGAAACGAACGGCGTTTTTGATTGATTGTCATTTCGCTGCCCTCCGAACTTTGTCTTCGTCCACTTCCATTCCCAAGCCCACGCCTTGCGGCACGAACAAGTAGCCTTTTTCAAAACGCACGTTGTTTTTCATCAACCCCATCAAGAACTCGAACTTGTCTACGTCCACGAATTCCATCAGTGGAGCGCAATTCGGAATCGAAGCGACGAAATGCAGGGAAGCCGCCGTGCCCAGCGTTGGGCGAGTGTTGTGGCAGATGATCGGTTTGCCGTAAGCCTGGGCGATGGCCGCGATTTTTTTCATCTCGGTCAGGCCGCCGGCTTTGATCGTGTCCGGGTTCAAGTAATCGGGCTGGCCGTAAACGATCAACTCACGAATTTGCCAGCGCGTGTATTCCTTTTCTCCGGCGATGATCGGCGTATCAATCGCTTTGACCACTGCGGCGGTTTCGGCGTGAGTCTGATCGCTGACGGGTTCTTCCAGAAACCGGATGTTGAATTCCTGCTTCAATCGCCGAGCGGTTTCAATCGCGCGCGCGGCTGAATAACCGTTATTGATGTCTATCAGAAAATCCACGTCCGGGCCGATGGCCTGGCGAACGGCGCGGGCGTATTCAAACGTAGGATCGGGTTCGGGATTTTGATTGTTCTGGCGAATCTGCATTCGCAACTTGACGGCGGTGAAGCCTCGCTCGACAAATTTCTTCGCTTGTGCGGCGGCTTGAGCGACGGTCATCGAACGCCCGAAGCCTACGCCGAAGCTGCCGTAAACTCGTATGCGTTCGCGGTACATTCCGCCCAGCAGTTGATGGACAGGCAAGCCGAGCAGTTTGCCTTTCAAATCCCACAGCGCGATGTCAATTCCGGCAATGGAATTGGCGAGCGCGCCGCCCGGCCCCTGGTCGTGGTTTTTGTAAAACATGGCGTCCCACAACCGTTCGTTGTCCCAGACGCTTTCGCCGATGACGCGCTGTTTCAAACCGTTGTGGATGAAAGCGGCCATCAGCGGCGCGTTGTCGGCGTCGGCTTCGCCCCAGCCCGCGACGCCGTTTGAAGCGGTGACTTTGACGAAACACGCGCCTTCGACCACGAAGGTCTCAACGCTTTTGATCTTGAGGTCGGAAGTGGGTGCAGCAGTTTGAAAATATGGGCGACGATGAAATGGCATAGTGGCAAATCGGTAGGTCAGGTTACGAACCTGACCTACCAGAAGGATCAGAACATCAGCTTCAGTCCGATTTGGTATTCGCGGGGCAAATGTACCTGAGATGAGTTGTTGACGCGACCGAAAGTCGTGTTTCGCGGATTCAAATCAGGATTGTTGAAATGCCAGTGGTTGAAAGCATTCAGCGATTCGAGGCGGAGTTGCAGCTTGATTCTTTCGTTGAAGGCGAAGTTCTTAATCATCGAAAGGTCAACCAGGTTAATCGGCTGGCCGCGCAAATTCGCCACGCGCGAAGGCATTGTGCGGATGTTGCTGCCCAGATTGATGCGCGCGTCGTTGCGCTGTTTTGTGAAATCCAGCGCGCCGTTGGTTTGCACCGCCGCATCCTGGAAATAAAACCCAAGTCCGGTCAGGCTGGTTTTGAAAACGTTGTCGGTTACGTTCGACGTGCCGATTGCACCTATGGTTTTACTGGCGACTTCCAGATCAAGCGCGCGAATGTCGCCGTTGTAATAAATGTTGCCTAAAGCAATCGGGCGACCGGATTGATAGAGCCACAAACCCTGCACCTGGAATCCGCCGAGCAAGGCTTCGGTCACGCCATTCCAGCTTGAACCGAATTTGCGCCCGCGTCCGAACGGCAATTCGTAAATGCCGCTCAGGTTGAAACGGTGCGGCGAATCGGCTGCGGTCAGCCGTTTTTCATAAGCGCCGTCTGTCGGATTCAGCAGCGTCAATTGCTCCAGGCCTTTCGAGAAAGCATAAGTTCCCAACAGCGTGTAACCGTTGGCGAAGCGGCGTTCCAATCGAACCTGCATGGATTGATAATCGCTGGCTCCGTCGTAACGGCGCGAAGTCACGCCTGTGAATTGCGGGAACGGGCGCAGCAATTGTTGCCGCTGCAAAGTCGTCGCGGTGAAAAACGTCGTGCCGCGAAAGGCTTCGATGTTGCGGAAAGGGTTGGTCACGTTGGCCGTCAGGAAGTTGATTTGCGCTTGGTCGCGCACGGGCGAAGTAGACATGAATTGTCTGTGGATCGGATTCAAATCCACTGAAGTCGTCAAATCGTAACCGCGATTGCCGACATAAGAAATCTCAGCCAGCCAGCGTCCCGGCAATTCTCTTTGCAGGTTCAATTCCAGTTTGGCCGATTGGCCGTTGCGAAGATTGGTCGGAACGACGTTGATGTTTTGCCCAAGAAAAGTCGCCAAACCGCGCGACGAACCCGTCGGCGCGATGCGTCCGTTCGGATATGGATTAGCCAGCGAAGCAGTGAACGTCAGCCCCAGATTCGGCGAAGGATCAATCGGCGTGCTGGAAGCAAAGCCCGTAGCGTTAATGGCTTCCAGCGGATACGGCACTGTGTACATTGCCAGGCCGCCGCGAATGACTGTCTTTTCGTTGATCTGGTAAGCGAAGCCGATACGCGGTTGGAAGTTGTTCGTGTCCGAATCATAAAACCCGCGTTGGTTGTCGCTGGTGAACAGCAAGCCGCCTTTGACGTTGAAGTTGGCCGCCGGAATTTCAGGAATCGGACTGGCCGCGTAAGCCGCTTTGGCAGCCGCTTCGACGGGGCTGGCCGAAGTCAGGTCGAAGCCGCGCAAGTTGCGGTTGAAATGTTCGGTCGTCGCGCCTTCCAGTTCGTAGCGCAAACCCAGATTCAGCGTCAGCTTGCGCGACACTTTCCAATCGTCCTGGAAGAACAAACCGTGATAGAGGCTTTGGTATGAACTTGGCGGAGTCAGCGGAACGGCTCCGCCGGTTGGAATTCCCAGCAACAACGAAGCGATGGATTGCGCGCGGTTCTGGTCAACCGGAATCGCGGGGTTTTGATCGTTCAACCGCGTGAAGTTGTTGTTGAACTGCAATTCGCCGAGTTTGAATTCCACAGGCGAACGGTTTTCCTGGTAGACGCGGAAGTCATAACCGAAGCGCGTTGAATGGCTGCCGAAAATCCGTGTCACCGTCGGCTGAATCGAAGTGGTGCGCGGAACCGTCACCAAGCCTGTTTGTTCAACCGGCGAAGTGATGCCGCCGACGTTGAAGCGCGGAATGCCCTGACGATCTCCGAACACGGCCAGCGTTGCGGGCGAAAAGCCCAGCGCAGCAGGGTTCGTGTCCTGTTCGGCCATCTGATCGCGCGTTTGGCGGAAGCGCGTGTACCCTGCGCGAATGTTCAAAATCGTGTTACCGGATTTTGTCCAGACGTGATCGAAAACTCCGCCCAGATTGCCGCGCGATCCGCTGCGTCCATTGATGCGAACGCCGTTGTTTACTCCGGTGGTGTTTTCATCGTCTTCGTCGCGGTGGCTGCGCGAAAAGCGGAAGAACGAACGATGCTTTTCGCTCCAGTTTTGATCGAAACGGGTCAGCAACACGCGGTAAACATTCCTTTCAGAAGTGCTGCCGATGAAGTTGTTTTCCACGCCGGGCAAATTCGGCAGCGGCAGGAAGGACAAATACTTTTGGGCAATCGGCGAAATGCGGTTGGAGCAAATTACGTTCGCGCGTCCGTTGCAACTGAGCGGGTCGCGCACGACTCGCGCACCCGCTTGTCTGGCCGTCGCCGGATCGTAAACAAGCTGTCCAGTCGCCAGCGAAGAAAAATCTCCGTTGCGAAACGCCTGTGTCGGCACGGTCAAAGTTTCAGTCAGCGGCAGGCCGGTGCGGATTTCTTCGTAAGAAACAAAGAAAAAGGTCTGGTCGAATTTTTTGACCTGGCTTCCACCGATGCCGAATCGCGGCAACCAAACCGGCCCGCCCAGAGTTCCGCCAAACCGATTGAAGCGGCGGGCTTCGCGGCGAGCTTTGCCGTTTTCGTCAAATCCGCGCGCCGATGCACGATTGCCGAAAAAGTCGTTCGCGCCCAGCACGTCGTTGCGGACGAATTCATAGAGCGTGCCGCTGAATTTGCTGCCGCCGGAACGAACGGAAACGTCAATGCTGGCTCCGGCTGTGTGACCTTGCTGAGCGTCGAAGCTGGTGTTGACGACTTTGAATTCCTGCACGGCATCGGGCGGAGGCTGCATGCCGACGCGCAATGCACCTGCCTGTCCGCCGCGATCCGCTGTGTTCGGCGAACCGTCCAGAGTGAATTCGTTGCCGCCTTGCGGAGTTCCTTCCACCGTAAAGTCCGAAGGGCCGCTGGTGCTCAGCGCGGACATCGCCGTGAATACGCCAGTTATAACCGTTGTCGGAGCCAGGCGAACCAACGTCATCGGATTGCCTTCGGCCAGAGGCAATTCGGAAATGCGACGACGATCAATCACCTGACCGGAACTGGCTGAAGTCGTGTCGAGCAGCGGGGTGCTGTCCGCCGTGACAGTGACTGTTTCCGAAACGGCTCCGGCTTCAAGCTGCAAATTCAGCGCAATGCGGTCGCCGATTTGAATTTCGATGCTCTGGCGCACCAGCTTCTTGAAGCCTTGCGCTTCGACAGTGATCGAATACATTCCAGGCAACAAATAAGGCGCGGAATAATTTCCGTCGCTGTTCGTGGTTGCCGTAATCGGGCTGCCAGTAGCCAGGCTGATGATTTTTATCGTTGCGCCCGCAATGGCTGCTCCGTTGGGGTCAGTCACTTGCCCGGAAACCAAGCCGCGAGTTTCCTGAGCGATGGCAGTCAAAGACAACAACAGCAAAACAGCCAACACGCCAATCATCCGGCGGCATAGCAAATTTCTTCCGTTGGTATTCGATTTCATGTCGTTTCCTCCGTTGGTGGTGCGTTCTGAAAAAATGGATTCGCCCTGTGTCGGACGGTTTGAGTTCAGTATGAAGTGGCGCGGATTGTAGTGAGGCTTTGGTTTTCAGGTAAGTAAGGTACGGTAAACAACCCGGATGTCAGTTGGGCTAAGTTTTTGATACCAAAGCCAGTTGATCGCATCGTGGCTTGACCGTTTTTTTCGCCGGTTGATACACTCCGCCCGCTTCAAATCCAATCAGGAGACAACAGCAAGTGCAGCCCGTATTGGTTCAAATCCAAAACTCGGAGCCTTCGCGCCAGGAAAAGGAGCAGGCGCTGGACAGCGTTTTGCGCTCCGGCATCGTGCGCGAACACAGCAACCTGTATTTGTTGTTGGATTGGCTGGGGCGAAAATCCATGGATGCCAGTGTGGAGCCGTTGAAGGAATACACCATCGGCGTCGAAGCTCTGGGCAAACCGTCGGATTACGATCCGCGACTTGACCCCACAGTTCGCGTGGACATCGGCAAGTTGCGAACGAAGCTGAAAGATTTTTTTCAAAACGGCGGCTCGGCATTGCCTGTGCGTCTGGACATTCCCAAAGGCCGTTATGATGTCAGCTTTCTTCGCGTTGAGCCGGTTTCGACGGCGCTTGCTCCTGCAATGGTTTTGGATGAAATTCCGGCTGCAAAATCTCAACGCAAATTCCATATTCTGGCGGCAGTCGCGTTGTTGGTTCTGGCGGTAATTGTCGTTGCGGCGTTTCGATTCACACAACCGACAGCGGCGGAAACTCCTGCGCTTGCGCCGGAACTGCAACGGTTTTGGCAACCGTATCTGGCTTCGGGAAAGCCTACGTTGCTGATTTTCGGTACGCCAATGTTTGTACGGCTCGACCGATATTTTTACCGCGAACCCAGATTGAATCGTTGGGAAGATGTCGAAACCGACGAAGAAGTAGGTTTGGCAGCGAAAGCCTTGCGAACGTCGGAAAAACGTCCCAGCTTCAAATTCACAGGCGTTGGCGAAGCCGAATCCTTGTTCATGCTGACGCGAATGTTGACCGAGCAACGCGCCACGCTCAGCGTCAAACGCTCGAACAATTTAAGTTGGGAAGATTTGAAAGGCCGCCACGTTATTTTGCTCGGCTCGCAAAAATACAACCCGCAGATTCTGAAATTTCCTTACCAGTTGAAGTTTGAAGCCGACCGAGGCCGCGTCACCAATTTGTCTCCTGCGGCGGGTGAAATCGTTGAATACAACAATGTCTTCCGCGAAAAATTCGGCGAAGCTGTGGAAACTTACGCAGTGATTTCAGTCTTTCCGGGACTCGATCCGCAAACGCGCGTGACTATGCTGGCCTGTTCGTCGAACGAAGGAACAGGCGGTGCGGCTGAATACGTTACTCGTTCGGATACGATGAAAGAACTGTTTCAGAAAATGAACCTGACGCCCGGCCAGCCTTTACCTGAAGCCTTTCAGGCCGTCATCAGAGTCAAACTGAACGAAGGCGTCCCGGTTCAACTGTCTTACGTCACTCACCACGTGCTGGCGCGTTGAGCGCAGCATGCAACTTCACAGGCGCGATCATCAGCCACGCCTGCCGAATGTGCGAAGCCAGTTCTTTGTCTTTCACTCGATTCAAATTGATGCCGATCCAGCCGCGTACGCCGACGTATGGCGGGCGGAAAAACTTGTCCGGCTCGGCTTCGATCAACGCTTGCTGGATTTCGGCGGAAGCCGCGCACCAAATGGCGATGCGTCCGTCGTTGTGATGGTTATCGGCGAACATCACGAAGACCTTTTTCTTGACGAAAAATGTCGGAGCGCCGTGCGACGGTTTTTCTTCGACTTCAGGCAGCGCCAAACAAACCTTTCTGACTCGTTCCAAATGATCTTTAGCCATAAAAACTCCCGACAGATTTGGATGTGCATTTTGAGAAAAGAAGATTTATCCACGAAGCGACACGAAGAAGCACGAAGCGAAGAGCCGAATTATTGAGCTTGTCTTGGTGTTCCTTCGTGTCACTTCGCGGACGAGTTTTTCTCTGCCGTTATGGAACGATGCTGGGAAAAACATACGCTTGCAGCATCACCAACAAGCCGACCAGCACCGCCAACGCCACGCTGTGAAAAAACACGTAGCGCAAAATCGTGCCTTCTTCGCCGTGTTGGTTTGTCGCCATGCTGGCGACGACGATGGATTGCGCGTCAATCATTTTGCCCATCACTCCGCCGGAACTGTTTGACGCCGCCGCCAGCACGGGCGAAATTCCCAATTGCTGCGCCGTCACTTGCTGCAAATTGCCGAATAAGACATTCGACGACGTGTCGCTGCCGGTCAGCGCAACTCCCAGCCAGCCCAGCAGCGGCGAAAAGAACGGAAACAACCAACCCGTGCTGGCGAAAGCCAAACCCATTGTCGAATCCAGTCCGCCGAATCGCGTGGTGAATCCAAGCGCCAGCATCGCCGCAATCGTCAGCAGAGAAAGTTGCGCGCGTTTGAACGTGCCGAAGAAGATTTTTACCAGCCGCATCGGTGATAGTTTCAACATCAAGCCGGAAACAATTCCGGCAATCAGCAACGCCGTGCCGGTTGCCGACAACCAGTTGAAGGCGAATCTGGCTTCTTCGGCTTTCGCCTGCAAAACCACCGGCGGAGCGCGTAGCACTGCTTTGTCCAAAAACGGCACGGCGAATTCCGGCAGCGAAATGCCGTTCAAAAATGCTTTGATTTGCGGCAAGCCCCACAAAAACACCAGCACTGACAAAATCACCCATGGCATCCAGGCGCGCGCGGCTTCGGCGGTCGAAGGTTTTTCGACGATTTCAGCCGCCGCTTCGCCATCAAATCGCCAGACGGTTTTCGGCTGCCAGAATTTCAACAAGATGACCAGCGTCAAAATCGAAGCAATCGCTCCGGCAATGTCCACCACCCAGGGGCCGTGATAATTGCTGACCAGAAATTGCACGATGGCGAAACTCAGCCCTGAAGCCAGGCACGCTGGCCAGACTTCGCGCATGCCTTTGAACCCGGCCATAGCCCACACCAGCCAAAACGGAACAATCACCGAAAAGAAGGGAAGTTGTCGCCCGGTCATTGCGCTCAATTGTTCCAGCGGCAAGCCGGTGACTTTGGCCAAGGTGATGATCGGAGTTCCCAGCGCGCCATACGCCACAGGCGCAGTGTTGCCGATCAAAGCCAGCCCGGCGGCTTGCAACGGTTTGAAACCCAAGCCGATCAACATTGCTGCGGAAACTGCCACAGGCGTTCCGAATCCGGCAGCGCCTTCGATAAACGCTCCGAAGCTGAAGGCGATCAACAAAGCCTGAATGCGACGATCGTCGGCCAATCCGGCGATGGTTCGTTTGACGACTTCAAACTGACCGGTTTCAACCGTGATGTCGTACACAAAAATTGCCGCCAGCACGATCCAGCCAATCGGAAACAAACCGAACGCGGCTCCGTTGGCGGCGGCGGCCAGCGCCAGTTTGGTCGGCATGCCGTAAACCAAAATGGCGACCAACAACGCCGAAACCAGTCCGATCAAAGCCGCGATGTGCGCGCGCACGTGAAAAAAGGCCAGCAAACCCAACAGCACAACGACGGGAATGGAAGCGATCAACGCCGACAACAACAGATTGCCAGCAGGGTTATAAACTTGAGTCCAGTTCATGCGGGGTGATGCGTCTCCTGATTTTGTCTGTGATTAAAAGCGGTTGGCGCGCAGTCTACCGCGTGCGTGCGGAACTACAAACGCCAGTTCGACTTCAAACAGGATGGCCAGGATTTTTTTCAGGATGAACAGGATTCAAACACGACCGGCATTGATGATCCTGAAAATCCTGCCTGGAAATCTTGGTCATCCTGTCGAAAACCATGTCTCAAAGTTCGTCGCTTTGATTTAGAATCCGCGCGTCAATCTGACTGCTGCCGAAGCTTCGTGACTGAATTGCCCCGAACCACAAAAACGCGACTTCGGTTTTCGACTTCTTCCTCACAATCCGAACCTTCAACATCGTGGCATGCTGCGCGTTGCAGCGGCGTGCCTTTATCAATTTTTGAGGTATTTACCATGACCCCCGAAGTGCCCTACTCGCGCGCGAGCCGGAAGCTTGCGCCAATTTCTTCTTTGGATGAATTGCTGGTTTTGCCGGTTCCGATAGCCGAACCCGCCAAACGTCCTCTCTGGATGGATTGTCTGAACGATCTGAGCTTTCTGCTTCCGTCGTTTGGAATTGTTTTTGGAATGTTGCTGCTGCTGGGACAGGCGCCTTTTTTAGGAGCGGCTGCGGTGACGCTCTGCCCAATTATCCTGGCTGTACGAATCCGGCTGGCATTGAAAGCTCGGCGCGAACGTCGGCAAGTGTCCGAACTCCTGAATTGGTATCAGCGAAACCGCGTTGATTCTCTGCAAAATCAGCGACAGTTCGCCGAAGAATTGCCCGACGTGATGTATTGCCCGGTTCCGCCGGTGAAGTGATGGAGGGACGGGGAGACGGAGGGACGGGGAGAAAGATAGACAAG
>CADECP010000055.1 GCA_902825875.1 uncultured Acidobacteriota bacterium | reverse complement strand
GGACTGATGCTAGGACTGATGCTAGGACTGATGCTAGGACTGATGCTAGGACTGATGCTAGGACCTCAGCCAAACTCAACCGTTTGACATCATTTCCAAACAACAATTCACGCTCGCCTAACGCCAACTTGCGATTAAGCTGGCTCAGCGACTAACAGTTTTTCGTGACCGCTGACGATTTGAACTACTGTGATAAGGCGAGCGAAAAATACGCCTGCTATTTTGGACTGTCAAGCATTATTTTTGATTTTTAGCAAAAAATCTTTCAACAATTATAAACTCTTACATACCAACACTTCACGCCGACCAAGTTGTTTACAATAAGCTTGGTTATAAAAGGAAAAAGCACGAAAGGAAAGTAAGCCTGAAAAGCTTGTCCATCCTTTCGTGCTTTGTGTTAGTTACTGAACGTTCTCGATTCCAGTTATCAGCGAATCGAGATCGTCACAGAATTGGTGCGAATAACGTTGCCTTCGCCGTCGTTGACCTTGACCAGCAAGGTGACGGTTCCGGTGACGCCGTTCGGAATTTCGACGTTCATCTGGTCGAGTCCGGCAAAGCCCGGAGCTTCTCCGGCAAAGAAGACCGGCGCTTTCGCATTGCCGATCGTCGCTTCCAGATTTTCGGCGACGCCGTTACCAGCGTTGCCGTCGCTATCGTCGGTTCCGCGCCAGCCGGTTCCGTACAACACCAGGAACAAGCGGTCGCCGATATTGCGAGTGATCGTCACCGGAGTGACTTTGCCGTTGTTGTACGTCGCCAGCGGTTCGTAAACCTGTTGGCCGTTGGCGCGAACGCGCAGCAACAATCCGGCAGGAACGCCTTTGCCGCTGGAATCCGCCGTGAAGATGCTGGGGCCGACGTTGCCGAGTTCCAGCGTGCCTTGCGCCACAGCCTGACCGTTTCGCATCACCGTCACCTGAGCCGCGCCCGGCAGCAAATCGTCCGGCACCTGGTAATTGATCTGTCCCGGCGAAATGAAAAACAGGCCAGCCGGTCGTCCGTCAATCAACACCGATACGCCGCCGAGTTCGGTCGGCAACGGCAGGCTCTTGGCCACTTCGACGCCGCCAGAGAGATTGCTGCCGAACGAAGCGACAATGGCTGACGAAGCGTTGCCTTCGCCATAACTTCCCGCATTGACCGAAGCCAGAGCGGCAAAAGTCTGGAAACTGGAACCCGCCGGGCCGTGTTCGACTTCGATAAATTTGGCGTCAATCGTGCCGTCGGGCAATTCAGCGCCGTAAATTTCCACCGTCGCGCCGACGGTCACGGCAGATCGTTCGCGGCGAACCAGCGTGCGCCGGTTGACGTGAACCACTTTTCCGGCAACCGTCCAATCGCCTACGTAATTCGCCGTTTCGGGCAGTTTCGACACCGTGCCGATGAATTCGACAAAGCTGCGCGTGACGACATTGCTGTTCGTCGCCGGAGTTTTGCCTTCGATCTTGATGGCATTGACCTGACCGTTGTCCAGCAAATATCCCTTCACTTCGACGTAAACACCGACGGCGAATTCCACGCGGCCACGTTCCAGTTTGGTGGCGGTGCTGACGTTGACGGTTTTGCCATCAACCACCCACGCGCCGACAAATCCTGCCGCCGAAGGAATCGTGCGGATCGGGCCATAAAAATTGATGTAGCCAATGGCTCCGGTCGGAGCCGCCGCATCGCGTTCGACGGTGATTTCAACGGCGTCAATCGTGCCATCAGGACGTTGGTTGCCTTCGACTTCCAGGAAAGCGCCAACAACGGCTCGACCACGTTCTTCGCGGATGCGAGTTTTCGGTTCGACGTGAACGGTTTTGCCGCCAACCACCCAATCGCCTGCGCGACCGTTGCCGATTTGAATGCTGGCATCGGGCAGTTTGGTCAGCGTGCCGAAAAAGCGCACGTAACTGGCCGGGCCGCCGGGAACGTTGTCTTTGACTTCGATGCTGGTGGCATCAACCGAACGATCCGCGCGTTGCGTGCCGACGATTTCGACCAAAGCGCCGACCATTACGCGAGCTTTGGTTTGATCCAGTTTGGTTTGCGCCGTCACGTGAACGATGCGTTCGCCGACTTTCCAATCGCCGACGAAATTCGCGTTGTTCGTGGCTGGCGGCAACGAAGCGACAATTCCCGAAAAACGAATCGTGCCCGGTTGATTGTCGTCGCGCACATAAATCTTCAATGCGTTGACTATGCCGTCGGTCAATAAGGTTCCGCTGATTTCGACCGAAGCGCCGACGACGACTTTGCCGCGCTCTTCGCCAATCTGAGTCCTGTCAGAAACACGCACGGTGCGCCCGCTGACTTTCCAATCGCCGATGAAGCCAGTCGTGTTCGGTAAAGTTTCAATCGTCCCGCGGAACGTGATGTACAACGTCGGCGGATCAATGTTGGCTTTGAATTCAATCTTGGTGGCGACAATCGAACCGTCGGTTTGGACAACGCCTTCGACTTCGACCAACGAACCAACCATCAATTCGCCGTTGCGGACTTCGATTTTGGTTTGCTGTGTAACTTTGATCGTCCGCCCGCTGACGACCCAATCGCCGATGCGAGTGTTTGTGCCGGGCAGTTTTTCGACCTTGCCGACAAATTTGACCGGAATGCCGACAACCGCGTCCGGCTTGACTTCGATTTCCAGCGCGTTGATTGATCCGTCAAACTGCAACAATCCTTCGACTTCGACTATCACGCCGACTGCGACCTGTCCTTTTTCCTGATCTATCTTTGTCGAAGTGCTGACTCGAACGGTTTTGCCTGCGACTTTCCAATCGCCGACACGGCTGGGAGTGCTGGGCAATTCATCAATCTTGCCGGTGAATTCAAATCTGACGCCTGCTGTGGGCGGGACACCTAATTTGACGACGATTTCTGTCGCCAACACCGAACCGTCGTTTTGCTTGGTTCCTTTGATTTCGACCAACGCGCCGACTGAAACCTTACCGCGCGTCTGATCAATTTTGGTTTGTTCGGTCACTTTGACCGTCGTTCTGACGACTTTCCAATCACCAACGAAATTTTGCGTGTTCGGCAAACTGGTGATCGGGCCAACCAGTTCCGAACGGTTATCGTCATCCGCCGACACCGACGAACCATTGGGCGTAAACGCATAAGCCAGGGCGGCAATGGCCAACATCAAAATAAACACTGGCCGTGACCAGTTGTAACTTGTGCTTCTCATCTAATACCTCACAGAGAAAAAATGATTGATTTATTCGGGAGCCAGTTGAGGCACGCTTTCTTTGCCTGATTCGCCTACTCACACTTCGACGCTTCTCTTAAAGAAAACCTGCTTGGGCATTTGATTTGTTAAAGGGGAGGCAATCGGACGCGGAAAATCTGGCAGCAGCCTGATGTCGGGACACATTTGGAATTCGCCGGTGACGGAATGTTGCGGGGAATTCATAGTCGAGTTCCCTGACACCCGATACCTAACACCCGAAACCTGACTTTTCCTAAAAACGTCCCGTGGCCAAATCGTTTTTCGAGATTTCAGGTGTCAGGTGAATGGGATCCGGTGTCAGGTTCGAATTCGCCAACGACACTTCAAACATACAGAGAACCCAAAAGTGTCCTGGCAGCAGCAGATTTCCAATCGCCAATTCGGAACTGGTAATTCAAACGCGGAGTGAAACCAGTAAGGCAATTCGTAGCGGCAAATGATTCACACAGGCTTCGCCTGGAAAGCCAAATTAATCTTGGGCGCTTTTTCAGTTTTCAGGGCGAATAACCTCGCCGTGAAATTCGTGATGGGGTTTGCCGTCAGAAAAGACTTCGCGGCCATTGATGATGACGGACTTGATGCCGGTTGCCTCGCGGCGAGGTTTTTCAAAAGTAGCGCGGTCGTTGATGCGGTTGAAATCAAGCAACACCAGATCGGCAAACGCACCAGGACGAATCACTCCACGATCTTTTAATCCGAAAATCGCCGCCGGATAAGAAGTCATCTTGCGAACTGCCTCTTCAAACGTAAGCGAATTATCTGTCCGTGCGAATTTCGACAAGATTCGAGCAAAAGCTCCGTACGCCGCCGGATGCGGCAAGCCCCGTCCGTAATCTTCGGCGTCGGTGCAAAACGCGCTCAGACGATGGCGGGCGTATTTACTTAATAATTTGCGTTGTTCGCCATCGCCTGTAATTTCAAAAATCAGCATCGAAACCTGCCCGCGCTCTTCGATGATTAAATCCGAAATCGCATCAAAAGGCGTTTTACCGGTAAACCTGGCCAGATCAATCAGGCTGAAGTTTTCAAATCGTTTGTTGCGGCGACTGGCGACGTAACCGATGCGAATCGCGTCCCAGCCGGTCGCTCGAACCAGATTGTGAGGCCAGCCGTCAGCTTTGCATGAAGATTTGACGCGCTCGATGTCGCGCTCAACTCGTCGCCGAGTTTTTTTGTTCATCAATCGCCGGATCAATTCTTCAACGCCGCCTTCCAGCGCCCACGGCGGATAAATGGCAATCATCATCGTCGCCGCTGCCGTGTAAGGGAACATATCGAAGCTGACGCGCAGACCTTCGCGTTCGGCTTGTTCTTCCATTTCCAGCACGCGATCAATTTTCGGCCAATGCGCGCGACCAACGGCTTCGTTGTGCGAATGGTGAACGCGAACTCCGGTCGAACGCGCCACGTCCAATAATTCTTTCACCGCCGGAATCAGCGTTTCGCTGGAACCACGAATGTGGCTGGTGTAAATGCCGCCGTAATTGGCGACAACTTTGGCAAGTTCTTCCAATTCGTCCGATTCGGAATACATTCCGGGCGGATAAATCAATCCGGTCGAAAGGCCGAACGCGCCGTCTTTCATCGCTTGTTCGACCATTGAGCGCATCGTTTTCAATTGCGCCGACGAAGGTTTGCCTTTCGCCAAACCCATTGCCGAAATCCGAATCGGCCCGTGCGGGGCCAGCGTGGCGATGTTCACCGCCAGCCCGTTGTCTTTCAACCGATTCAGGTATTCGCCAACAGTTCGCCAACTCCATTCGACAGGTTCGGGAGTCATCCACGAATTGACGGCTCGCAAAATGGCTTCCGTTTGCGAGCTACCAATCGGCGCACAGCCCAACCCGCAATTGCCGACAATCGTCGTGGTGATGCCTTGCGCCAGCTTGCAGCGCATCAATTCAAGCTGCCGTTTCGGATCAAGCGGCAAAATCAAATCGGCGTGCGAATGCGGATCAATGATTCCTGGAATGACCGTCAGCTTGTCGGCGTTGACGATTCGTTTGGCTTTGACAGGAAAACTACCGACGGCGGCAATTCGTTTGCCAGTGATGGCAATGTCGGCTGAATAAACTGGCTGGCCGGTTCCGTCAATGACTTGGGCGTTTTGAATCAGCAGATCGAATGTCATGTTTCAGAAAAATGCTAAAGAGGTTTTACATGTTCAGACATCCAACGCTGAAGTTGCTCCAACGCCCATCTGTCTGCTTCAACCTCAAGCACCATCTCAACAATTTCGGCAGTTGAACAGACAATTTCTGATCCATTCAATTTCAGAAATCGGTCAGTCAGATGTGTCGCAGTACGTTTATTACCACCCAGCCAAGGGTGATTCTTGATTAACCCAAAACATAATGTAGCTGCCTGAGCGGCCAAGTCAGCATTCCCGTAAGCTTCGGCCTGTTGAGGACGAGCAAGTGCAGATTCGATCAACGAACGTTCAAACACACCATATCGAACTTCCCCAAGACGACGCATCAATTCCACGTGTTCAAGAACCGCTTCGACATAAGCCAGATAACGGGTCATACACTCACCATTCCTTAATCACCCAGCCGTTTCATTTCAGCAAACGCTTCACCAAATTTATCTATGCTTTCCTTCACGCTACGCTTCATTTCATCTGTGGGCGGCGGCAGGATTTCAGCCTCCACTTTACCTGGGAACAGATGAAGAATAACAACTGAGCCGGCGGCGACTTCTGCTGCGGCTGCCATGTCAGGTGGCATCATAACCATCCACCCTCGTTCTGTTTTGTTGAATGTGGCCAATCCCGTCATTTTCAAATCTCCTCTTTTAGCCAATGTTGATGCTTCTCATCTTCGCAGCATTTCCGGTTCAGGATCAATGCCGAGCGCGTCGGCGACCCGGTTGATGTAGTTGAAATAAGAAATGACTTCGACGGCGTCCAGGATGTCGCGGTCGCTCAAACCAGCCGCTCGTAATCCATCGCAATCTTCGCGCGCCATTTGTGCAGGCGACAGCGTCAGTTTTTCGGCGAATTCACACAGCGCAAGTTCGCGCGCGGTCAGATTGGCCTGGCGAAAATCGTGTTTGACGGTTTCGGCCAATTCTTTGTTTTGCGTTTCGGCACGGAGATCCTCTCCGTGAGCTTCGGTTCAGTAAAAACAATCGTTGGCGCGCGACACCACGGTCGCCAGCAGTTCGCGTTCTGCGCGGGACAAATCTGACGCTGCGTGCATTGTCGCCTTGTACAACTGCATCGAAGCTCGCAGTGTTGTCGGGTTCAGGCTTTGAACTTTCAGGATGTTGAAAACCTTGCCCGCGCGTTTGAGCGCGGCATCATATTCGGGCTTCAACGCTCCGGTCGCGTCTTCGGTTTCGATGATTTGAATGTGTGCCATAACGGCGGCGAGTATTCCACCAACCGGTTATCAACGGCAACATCTCAACTTGAAACTGAATATCGTTCAAATTTCATCCGCGCCAAAAGCGGCGGCTGACAAACTGCCCGGTCGTTGGCTATCTTGTCGGTTCCGCAACCAACCTTACGCTTTATGACTAATTCAACACTGAAAAAGATGAAACGTCGTTTCCGCGTTTTGCTGATAAGCCTTTGTCTGATCGTTGTGTGCGCGTTGAATTCGCAGGCGCAAACCAATGCAACCGGACGCAAACTTTCGCTGGATGAATGCCTGACGCAAACGCTCAAGAAACATCCGCTGCTGGAAGCCGCACAAGCGCGCGTCACGGGCGCAGACGAAGCTCGACGATTTGTCGGCGTTCGCCCGAATCCATCCATCACAATCCAGACCGAAAACTGGCGCGCGTGGCAACAACCGCCGTTCAGTTTCGCGCGCGATTTCGATGTATTCCTGTACGGTTCGCAGCGCATCGAAACCGCTGGCAAAGCCGCGCGTCGTACCGAACTGGCCGAACGCCAGATGAATCAAACACAAACTGAAATCGAAGTGCTGCGGCGACAATTGCGCCAGGAAATCATTCGTCGTTTTTGGTCGGCTCTGCAAAATCAGATGCTGGCGGAAATCGTTGGCGAAAATCGCCGCGACCTGGATGAACTGGTCCGATTCAATTCGGAGCGTTTGAAAGAAGGCTTCATTTCCGAATGGGAATTGATCCGCGTTCGATTGGAACAGCAAACGCTGCTCAATCAGGAAGCCTCGATCAGCCTGGAACTGGAGCGTGCCAAGCTGGATTTACTGAAAGCGATGGGCGACACGCGGTTCGACACCAACTTTCAACTGGCTGAGCCGAACACAACCGGTTCGCCGCTGTTGAGCGCGGAATTGGAACAGCTTCGCGCCGACGCCATTGCCAAACGCCCGGAACTGGTTTCGTTGCGCGCCAAAATCGAAAGCGAGCGCGCCAACCTGAAATTACAACAGGCAATCGCCAAACCCGATCCGGAAGTCAGCGCCGGATACAAACGCACGAGCGGATTCAACACGGCGATTGCGTACCTGACGATTCCGCTGCCGTTGTTCAACAAAAACCGCGCCGAAATCGGTCAGGCTTCGGCGGCGATCACTTCCGCTGAATTGCAGTTGCTGGCGGAGGAAAATTACATCCGCGCCGAAATCGAAATCACACACCGAGCCGCTCGCAAACTGGCCGAACGATTGAGCGAGATGCGCCGCGATTTTTTGCAGCGAGCCGACGAATCGCGCAACATCGCGTTGGTCGCTTACCGCGAAGGCGCGGCAGATTTATACAAACTGCTCGAAGCTCAACGCGCCCGCAACGAAGCGCGTTTGTTGTTTCATCGCACGGAACTGGAGCTTCAACTGGCATTGGCGGAACTGGCGCTGGCCGCAGGAAAGGAAACTCAACAATGATTGGCAACGAAAAAATTCTTCAACGCAAAGATGCCAGACGGCAAAGCCGCAAAGGTTTTTTGGCTGGAAACCAACTTGGAATCACTACCAGTGTTTCAAGCAAATTTTTCTTCGTGCCTTTGCGCTTTTGCGCCTTTGCGTTGAGCCTGATTCTTGCTGTCGCATTTTCCGGCTGCAACAAAACCGAGCAACTGGAAACCGCCGCGACCGATGCGGTGAAATCCGAATCAAAAGAACCTGCCAAAGACGCCAACGTGCTGACGTTGTCGGCGGAATCCGCCAAGCTGGCCAGGCTGGAATTTGCCGAAGCCGTCGAGCAAAACATAGTCGCTCCGATTGAAGCCACCGGGCGCGTAACCATCAACGAAGATGCGACGGCTCGCGTCGGGTCATTGTTTTCGGGGCGCATTTTGGAACTCAACGCCAAAGTCGGCGACCGCGTTCGCCAAGGCCAGGCGCTGGCCAAAATGCACACTCACGAAGTTCACGAAGCCGAAGCCGAATGGTTCAAGGCTCAGGCCGAACTGAAACAGCAACAAACCAAAGCCGCGTTCGCCAAAACCGCGCTGGAACGCGCTGAGCGATTGTTTCAGGCTAAGGCGCTTTCGCAGCACGAACTCGATAAAGCTCGATTGGAATATCAGGATGCTCAACAGGAAATTCATCGTGCCGAAGCCGAAGTCGAACGCGCGCGCGGCCATCACGAACATCTGGGATTGCCGGACGATCAGCACGATTACGATGCGCCGGTCGTAATCCGAGCGCCTTCGGGCGGCATTGTCCTGAAACGCGAAATCACAGCCGGAGCCAGCGTCAATCCGGGCGATCCGCTGTTTTTCATCGGCGACCTTTCTTCGGTTTGGGTAATTGCCGAAGTTCCCGAACAGCAATTGTCGGCGGTGAAAATCGGTTTGCCTGTGGAAATCAGCGTCGCCGCATTTCCTGACGCCACGTTCAGCGGACGCATCACGCGCATCGGCGAAATGTTGAATCCGCAAACGCGCACCATTGAAGTCCGCTGCTTTGCCGCCAATCCGCAAGGCAAGTTGAAACCGGAAATGTTCGCGCAGATCAGTCTGGCCGCCGGAGAAAAACGCCCTGCCGTATTGCTCAGCCAAAAAGCTTTGCAGGAAATGGATGGCCAAACCGCGGTGTTCGTCGTTCGCGGCGAAAACCGGTTTGAAAAACGCATCGTCAAAACCGGTCGTAAACAAGGCGAACTGATCGAAATTCTCAGCGGAGTTTCCGTTGGCGAAAAAGTCGTCACCAATGGCGGGTTTACGCTGAAATCGGAAATGCAAAAAGCACAGCTTGCCGATGAATGACGCACAGCGGCTGAGTTTTTGTTTTTGGCTGCCTGTGGTAAACATTCGCCCGTGACCACCGACAGGGTTTCAATTCAACCACTAAAACGAATCGGCGTGCTGGGCGACATTCATTGCGAAGACGTTCGACTGGCCGCCGCGCTGGAATTTTTTCAACCTCAAGCTTTGGATTTGATTTGCGCCGTCGGCGACATAGTGGACGGCGCGGGCGATTCGCATCGCACGATTGAATTGCTGCGGCAATTCCACGTTGTCACCGTGCGCGGCAATCACGAGCGATGGTTGTTGAAAAACGAAATGCGCGGTTTGCCAGATGCTCAAACGCGGTTTGACTTTACGGCGCTGGATTGGGCGTTCTTGAATCAACTGCCGATGTGGTTGCATTTTGAAACCGTCGCCGGACGAATGCTGCTTTGTCACGGACTAGGCGCAGACGATATGGCCGGCGTCTGGCCGTTCGACAATTCGTTGACGCTGCACGCCAATCTGGCGTTGTGGCAACTGGTCAATTCCGCGAAGTTTCAGTTCGTCGTCAACGGCCACACGCATCATCGTTTGGTCAGAAGCTTCGGCGAATTGACGATCATCAACGCCGGAACTCTGTACCGAAAACACAATCCTTGTTTTTGCATTGCCGATTTTGAACAACTCACTGTGCAGTATTTCAATGTGGACGCTGAAGGCCGGATTGAAACTGCCGAACAATTCCCACTTCCAACCAAAACCATTCTGTGATGAAAACAATCAGACGCCTTACCTCGTTGCTGTTAGTTGCCTGTTTTTTGACGCCGATCGGGTCAGTACGGGGAGCGGTAGCGACCCGGTCTGCTTCTTCAGCCCCCCGCTTGCTAACGCGCGCGGTACTGACTCAGCAGCCGGTTGCAAAACCGCAAACCGTTGCCGAACTGCAAGCGCGCATCACCGCGTTGCTCGACCAGCCGAAATTCGCTGCGGCTCGCTGGGGAATTTTGGTCAAAGCCGGGCAGGACAAAATCATTTTCGAGCGCGACGCTGACAAGGCGTTTATGCCCGCGTCGAACATGAAACTCTACACTTCGTCTTCGGCGCTGGATGCTTTCGGGCCGGAATTCAAAATCAAAACTTCGGTATACGCGACCAAAGCCGTTGGCAGGAATGGAACGCTCGCGGGTGATTTGATTCTTTACGGCAGAGGCGATCCGAACCTGTCTCCGCGCTTTGACGGCGACAATCCCGACAAATACGACGAACACAAACCGGCAGACAAAATCGCGCCGATCGAACGACTGGCCGATCAAATCAAAGCTGCCGGAGTCAAAATCATCACCGGCAGTTTGATCGGCGATGACAGCTTTTTTGCCGATGACCTGATCGGCCCCGGCTGGGAATGGGATGATTTGCAGTTTTATTACGGCGCAGAAGTCAGCGCGCTGACCGTCAACGACAACTGCGTCAGTTTCACAGTCACGCCCGGCAAAAAAGTCGGCGACAAACCGACAATCACCGTTCAGCCGCAAACCGAGTTCATCAAGATCGTCAACAACGCAACAACCACTGCCAACGGAATCGCGCGCGTGGGAGTCAATCGCCCGCTGAACAGCAACACGATTGAATTTTTCGGCTCGATGCCGCGCACGCGCGACAAGTTTGAAGTCAACATAGCCATTCACGACCCGGCGGCGTTTGCGGCGACGTTGCTGAAAGAAGCTTTGGCCAGACGCCAGATTCGCGTGCTGGGCAAAGCCACGCGAGCCGACGCTGTCGCGCGCGTTGCCAAACCGTTTGACGAATCGAAACTGAAAGAACTCGCCAGCATCGAATCTCAGCCGATGGCCGAACTGCTGAAAGTCGTCAACAAACAAAGCCAGAATCTGCATACCGAATTGTTGCTGCGGCAACTCGGCGCAAATGGCGGACAGCACGAACTTGACGAATACGGTCGCCCGAAACCGACGATTGCGCGCGGCAACGAAGCTCGGCGGCAGTTTTTGCAAAAAGCCGGAGTGGACATTACGCCGCTGAGTTTGCGCGATGGATCGGGATTGGCTCGGCAGGATTTGGTGACTCCGCGCGCAACGGTTCGCTTGCTGGAATTCATGCTGACGCACCCGCACGCCAACGTTTTCCGCGAATCGTTAGTCGTTGCCGGAACCGACGGCACGCTGGAACGCCGTATGCGCGACACTGCCGCTGCAGGCAACTTTCGCGGTAAAACCGGCACGCTCAGTTACGTCAACGCGCTGTCAGGGTACGTCACCACCAAACGCGGACAGGTCGTGATTCTCAGTTCGATGGGTAACAACTACACCGGCCCCGGTCGAGACGTGACCGCCGTGCTGGATCAAATCTGTGTGATGCTGGCCGAATATGAAGGCGAGTTGTAAGTCAGTGGATGAAACCGAGTAATTTTGCTCTCAACTCGCTTCTGACTCCACTTCATCAGGTTCGAGTTCTGGCCCGTATTTATACTCCGACTCCTGTTTCGGTTCGCGTTCAAACATGCGGTAAATCACCGGCAGCACCAGCAAAGTCAGCAAGGTCGAAGTCACCAATCCGCCAATCACCACAGTCGCCAACGGGCGTTGAACTTCTGCGCCGGGATTGGTCGAAACTGCCATCGGGATGAATCCCAAACTGGCAACCAGCGCCGTCATCAACACCGGGCGCAGACGAATGCGAGCGCCTTCGCGGACTGCATCGCGGATGGCGAACCCTTCGTCGCGCAGTTTGTTGATGTACGCGATCATCACCACGCCGTTCAGCACCGCCACTCCAAACAGCGCGATGAAGCCGATGGACGCCGACAAACTCAGATTCAATCCGCGCAACCACAATGCCGCAATGCCTCCGACAACGGCGAACGGCACGTTCAAGATAATCAGCAAGGAATGTTTGATCGAACCGAACATCACGAACAGCAGCGCAAAGATCAACACCATCGCCAGCGGCACGACGATGAACAGCCGCTCGGTCGCGCGTTCCTGATTTTCAAACTGGCCTCCCCAAGCCATGAAATATCCTGTGGGCATTTTGACGGCGGCGGAGATTTTCGAGCGCGCTTCGGCGACGAAACTGCCGATGTCGCGCCCGCGCACATTGGATTGAATGACTATGCGGCGTTGGTTGTTTTCGCGGTTGATGATGTCTGGCGCGCGAATCAATTCGACGTTGGCAATGTCAGCCAGCCGCAATCGTTCGCCCGCCGGAGCCGTCAACGGCAACGCAGCAATCGCGTCAGGATCGTTGCGGAAACTTTCAGGAAAGCGCACCAGCACATCAAACCGTTTTTGTCCGTCAATCACCGTCGTTGCAACTTTGCCGCCGACAGCAGTTTCGATCAGTTCGCGCACGTCGGCGACGTTCAATCCGTACCGCGCGATTTGGTCGCGGCGAACAGAAATTTGCAGCTGCGCCGCACCGGACAAAGCTTCGGCTTGCACGTCTGCGGAGCCGGGAACTTTTTCCAGCACACGAGCGATTTCGGCGGCTTTTTCTTCCAGCAGCGTCAGGTCTTCACCAAAAAGTTTGACGGCGACATCGGCTTTGACGCCGGAAATGGTTTCGTCCAATCGCATCGCCATCGGCTGAGTGAAGTTAAACGCCACTCCGGGCAATTTGCTCAGTTCAGCGTCCAGAGCTTCGATCAACTCTTCTTTGGTACGTTTTTTCGGCCATTGGTCGTGCGGTTTCAGAATTACATACACATCGCCCTGATGAATTCCCATCGCTTCGGTGGCCAGATCGGGGCGACCGATTTTGGTGACTACGCTTTCGACTTCGGAAAAACCTTTGACGATTTCTTCGACTTGTTGGCTGATGTTGACGGATTCGGTCAGGGCCACGCTGGGCAGTTTGCGCGTTTCAATCAGAATGGAACCTTCGTCCAAACGCGGCATGAATTCTGTGCCGATGAACGCCAGCGAGCCGACTGCCGCAGCCACAACCAACACAGCCGCGCCGATGGTCAGCCAGCGATGATCCAGCGCGCCGTCCAGCAATCGCACGTAACTGCGTTGGACGAAATGATAAATCCTGCCTTCGCGCTCTTCGAGTTTGCCGCGCAGCATCAAAGACGACATTGCCGGAACGAACAACAGCGCCAGCAACAACGAACCCAGCAGCGCCGCACAAACCGTAATCGCCATCGGTGTAAACATGCGGCTTTCCAAACCTTGCAGCGTGAAGACCGGCAAATACACCGCGATGATAATCAGCACGCCGAACAAAATCGGTCTGCCGACTTCCAGCGCCGCATCGTGAATGGTTGCTGTTGGATTGTCGTTGTTTTTGGAATGACTCAATCGGCGAATGAAGTTTTCCATCATCACGACGGCTCCATCCACAATCAGCCCGAAATCCACTGCGCCCAAACTCATCAGGTTGGCCGACACGCCCATCCATTTCATGACGATGAACGCCGACACCATCGAAATCGGGATCACCGCCGCAACAATCAACGAAGCGCGCACGTTTCGCAAAAACAGAAACAGCACGACGATCACCAGCAACGCGCCTTCGATCAGGTTCCATTTAACGGTTTCAATGGTTTGGTCAATGACTTCGGTCTGGTCGTAAAACGATTTGATGCTCACGCCCGCAGGCAGCACAGCTTGCAACTCTGTGATTTTTTGTTTGACGCGCTCGGCGACGGATTTGCCATTTTCACCTTTCAGGATGATGACCATCCCGGCCAGAGTTTCGCCTTTGGCATCGCGCGAAACCGCGCCTTGACGCTGCATGGCTCCGGGAGTGATTTCGGCGACATCGCGCAAATACAAAGGAGTTCCCACGCTGGCATTGACGACGATGTTTTCAATATCGGCGGAGCTTTGCAGCAACCCAACGCCACGCACGGTGTACTGTTCGGCGCGATGTTCGATATATCCGCCGCCAAAGTTGGAGTTGTTTTCAGCAACGCGGTTGAACACGTCGTGCAACGTCAATCCGTATTTCAACAGTTTGGCCGGATCAACCAGCACCTGATATTGCATGGTTTCGCCGCCCCAGGAATTGATTTCGCCCACGCCGGGAACGGTTCGCAATTGCAGTTTGATGAACCAATCGTGCAGCGTCTTCAAATCCATGACGCTGGTTTTGGTTTTGTTCGGGCGCGCGTCTTCCAGCGTGTATTGGTACACCTCGCCAAAAGCCGTCGCCACAGGGCCAAGCGCCGGTTCCAGCCCGTTGGGAATTCGCGTTTTGGCGTCGTTCAATCGTTCGTTGACCAGTTGCCGCGCGAAGTACGTGTTGACGCCGTCTTCAAACACGACGGTAATCAGCGACAAACCGAATTTGGAAATCGAGCGAACTTCTTCTGTGCGCGGCAGGCCGAGCATCGCGCCTTCGATGGGAAAGGTGACTTGGGCTTCGACTTCTCCGGCGGCCATTCCCGCAGCTTCGGTGATGATCGTCACCTGGTTGTTGGTCAGGTCTGGAAAAGCGTCAATTGGAATGGTCGCCAGCGCGTAAATTCCGGCGGCAATCAATAAACCGACCAAAGCCAGCGTAATAAAACGTTGTTTCAGGGCAAAGGTAATCAGTCGTTCGATCATTGGTCGCGCTCCGCAGCTTTCAACGTCACGCTGTCCAAAGTTTTGCCAGCCGCGTCAACCGCCCAAAAAGTCATCTCGGTTTTCGAGGCTTCGGCAAACATGAAGCTGTGGGTTTTGTCGTTGCCGACTTCAGTCAATGAGCTTTTGCGGTTGATGTTGCCCGGACGAAGCTGGCCGCTGGCTCCGCAGACGAAGTATTGAATTCCACGCTGAGGTTTCGTTCGTTCGTAAAAATGATCGTGCCCGGAAATCGCCGCCGCGACTCCATATTTGACGAACAGCGGTTCGAGTTTGGCGCGCAGCCGAACGTCGGAACCATGCGTTTTGCCGGACGAATAAATCGGGTGATGAAAGTACGCAACTTTCCAACGAGCTTTGGACGCGGCCAGCGCCAGTTCCAACCAGCCGCGTTGCTGTTCGTCGAATGCGGTTGTGTCCAGCGCGAAAAATTCGATCAACCCATCGGCTTTGACCATCGAATAATAAGCCCGCCCGCCCATGTTGAAATTCGGATAGTTGATTTCAAAAGTTCGCCCGCGCCGCACGTCGTGATTGCCCAGCACGGCAAAAAACTTGACGTCCTGCCGCAACAACTCTGCGTACGGCTGCTCGAATTTTTCCCCCACGTCCGATGATTTGCCGCTGGAATAAATGTTGTCGCCAAGCATCAACACGGTGTCGAAAGGGCGCTCGCTCAAAAACTGAGTCATTCGCCTGGCGATGGCGAACTGGCCTTGTTTGCCAGTGCCGGTGTCGCCCATCGCCACAAAGCGAAACGTGCCTTCGGCAGTTTTGCCATTCGGCAACGGCGGAGCGTTGTCCGCTGATTTGGCCTGCCCCAGAATCAGCCAGCTAAACAACATCAACGCCCAAACAGCACACACTGCCGTCGGAATTCTTTTGAGAATCAATCGGTCTGGTCGGTTCATTTTGAAAAAAGGAGGAGTGTTGGATTCCTGATTATTGCGCCTGTTAAAAATTCGCGGACAGGCAAAAGCATAGTAGTCGCCGCCGCAGGTTTATCGCAAACGCAGCAACAGCAAAATTTGGCGGAGAATTTGTTGGAAAGTTTACGCGCTAAATTTCATCAACCCGGACGCGCGGGACAATCTGATCGCGGACTCGTTCGATCAATTCTTCTATGTTGTCTTCGTTGTATCCGACGGTGCTGACCGGAGGCAGAATTTCCAGGTAAATGTCGCCGGGCGTGACGACGTTGGCCCCTTTGCGCCAGACCAACCGCGTGTCGTTGACCACCACCGGCACAACCGGAACGTCCGCTTCCAGCGCCATGAAAAAGACGCCTTTCTTGAACTCCTTCACGCGCCCGTCCACCGTGCGAGTGCCTTCGGGAAAAGCCATCAAGCTGTAACCTTTTCGCAACTCGGCGGCTCCGCGCCGAGTGCTTTCAATCGCGCTTTCGCGGTTGCGACGATCAATCGGCACGACGTGAGCCAATGGAAAGCCTTGTTTGATGACTGGAAACTTCGTCAGTTCTTTTTTGGCAATCGCTCCGGTAATCGGCCCCAGGTAAGCGAACAAAAACGGCGGATCAACATTGCTCTGATGATTGGAGGCGAAAACGTACGCCTGTCCCGGCACCAGATGCTCTCTGCCCGTCACATGAACTTTTGCGCCAAAGGACCAAACCCAGACTTTGCAGCCGAATTTGGCAAACGGATGCACAAAATCTTCCACGCCGAAAAGCTTCTTCAGCACGTTTCCCACGACAATCGCCGGAATTCCGATAAACAGAAGCAGCACGACGACAACAAAAAGTATCCAGTAAAAACGAAGCATTGGGTGAAGAAATCAAAAGGCAAATCTCAAAAGTCAAAAATGAGAGAGTCAATTCGCCCTTTTTGGCCTTTTGAGATTTGCCTTTTGATTTTTGCCTTTCAGATGATCGTTCCGTCCGTGATCGTCGCGCCTTTGGGAACGATGACGATTCCGTCGCGGATGTAGTAATTGTCGCCGTCAGATTCCTGCAATCCGGCGTCATTCAGGATTCGCACGTTCGAGCCGATGCGGACATTTTTATCAATGATGGCGTTGCGTATGATCGTGTTTTCGCCGATGCCCACCCAAGGCAAACCGTCTTTGCGGTCGCTGGCCAGTTCGGCCAGTGTTTGGTAATAGTCAGCGCCCATCATCAAAGTGTTTTCGACAATCGAACCGCCTTCGACGCGCGACCGCACGCCGAGCACAGACCGGCTGATCGAAACCGAATTCAAAATGCAGCCTTCAGTCACCAGCGAATTGGTGATCGAACACGAACCTTGAACTTTGGTGCTGGGCAAATAACGCGGGCGGGTGAAAATCGGCGCGTCGGCGTCGAACAAATTGAACTTAGGCACGATCGAAGCCATGTCCAGATTGGCGTTGTAAAACGACCGGATGGTTCCGATGTCTTCCCAATACCCGCTGAACAGATAACCTTGCACGTTGTATTTGCCGATGGCTGCCGGAATGATTTCGCCGCCGAAATCAGTGTAAGCCGTTCCTTTCAACATCTCGCGCAGAGCCGAATACTTGAAAATATAAACCCCCATCGAAGCGATGAATGGGCGCTCGGCGGCTTCCTGTTGGCTCAAACCCAGCTTTGACGTGTCCACGCGCATGCCTTCAAGTTGATCGGCAGGAGGTTTTTCGCGGAATTCAATGATCTTTCCGGCATCGTCCGTTTTCAGCAGCCCGAAACTGGAAGCGCGTGAATGATCGGTCGGAATGACGGAAACCGTCACGTCGGCGTTGGTTGCGCGGTGATGCGCCAGAAACTTGCTGTAATCCATCTGGTACAGATGATCGCCAGACAGGATCAGCACGTCGCTCGGCTCGAAATCTTCGATGTGCATCATCACCTGCCGAACGGCGTCGGCGGTTCCCTGAAACCAGTTTTTGTTTTCCGGCGTTTGTTCGGCGGCCAGGATTTCCACAAACCCATCGGAAAAACGGCTGAAGCGATAAGTCCGCGCAATGTGCCGGTTCAGCGAAGCTGAATTGAACTGCGTCAGCACGTAAATGTAATGAATCCCGGAATTGATGCAGTTGGAAACCGTAATGTCTATCAGCCGGTATTTTCCGCCCAACGGCACGGCGGGTTTCGAGCGTTGTTGCGTCAACGGAAACAAGCGCGAACCTGCGCCGCCGCCCAAGATGATGGAAAGGACTTGTTTGCCCATCGGGGACTCCTCAGGTTTTGAAAATGCTGAATTCGGAATGATGAATGCTGAACGGAAAGCAAGAAGACCAGCGGAAATATCCGCCCGAAATTCATCCTTCATCATTCCGAATTCAGCATTCTGAGGTTGCTTGGCTCATCTGACTGACTGAGCTAAGCTTGAACGCGGCTGAGAATAAGTAAGCAAAAACAGTTTTACAAGAGAACCGATGTCACCGACCAATCAATCCGCAATCCGCAATCCGCAATCCGCAATCCCCCAAGTGGCGCTGGAATCCACAGTCATCGCGCACGGACTTCCGTCGCCGCATAATCTGGAAACCGCGCGCGCATGCGAAAACGCTGTCCGCGAATCCGGCGCAACGCCTGCAACCATTGGCATCGTCGCCGGTCAGCCGGTCATCGGTTTGAGCCAGAAACAGATTGAAGAAATCGCCAATCGCGCGGACGTAGTCAAAGTCAATCTGGCGAATCTGGGCGCGGTAATCGCTCAACGTCGCTGGGGAGCGACCACAGTTGCGTCGAGTTTGTATTTCGCCGCCAAAGCCGGAATTCGAGTTTTTGCCACAGGCGGCATCGGCGGAGTTCATCGCGGGGCTTCGGACAGTTTCGACATTTCAGCAGATTTGACCGCGCTGGCTCGATTCCCGGTCGTCACCGTTTGCGCCGGAGCCAAAGCGATTTTGGATTTGCCGAAAACTTTGGAAGTGCTGGAAACGCTGGGCGTGCCAGTGGTCGGTTATCAAACCGACGAACTGCCCGCGTTCTATTCCCGGTCGAGCGGATTGAGACTCGACTTGCGCGCCGATTCACCGGAAGAAGTCGCGGCGATAGCAGCCAGTCATTGGCAATTGGGATTCACGACTTCGGTGCTGGTCGTAGCTCCCATTCCAGCCGAAGCCGAAGTTCCCGCCGAAGAAATCAGACACGAAATCGAATCGGCGTTGATTGCCGCCACCGAACAAAACATCACAGGCAAATCCGTCACGCCGTTTTTGCTCTCGCGCATTGCCGCGAAAACAGAAGGCCGAGCTTTGCGCGCAAACATCGCTTTGCTGGAAAACAACGCTCGCATCGCCGGGCAAATCGCCATCGCATTTTCAAAACAGGAGCAATGAATGAACCTCGAAGACATTCGCCAATTGTTCGATTACACCGAATACGCCAACCATCTGGTTTTGGACGCCGCCGAAAAACTGACCGAAGAGCAGCTTCATCAAGATGTGAAAATCAGCATGGGTTCAATCTTCGGCACGCTGGTTCACATGGCTGCCGCCGAATGGATTTGGCTGGAACGCTGGCAAGGCAATTCGCCCGCCGGATTGTGGAAAGCAGACGCTTTTGCCGATTTGCCGACCTTGCGCGCCGAATGGCAAAAGATCGAAGCCAATCGCAAAGCCTTTCTCGACGGGCTGACGATGGACGCGCTGCACGCCGATTTGGATTACAAAAACACCAAAGGCGAAATGGCCAGCTTGCCGCTGGTCGCGTTGATGCAACACGTCGTCAATCACGCCACGCTGCATCGCGGTCAGGTCGTCGGGATGATTCGCCAACTCGGCATCGCTCCGCCAGCGGTGGATTTGCTCTTTTACCTCCTTGCCAGGAAATAAAACTGTCCACGAAGAATACGAAGAAACACCAAGATGGGCTGTAAACTTCGTGTCTCTTCGTGATCTTCGTGGATGAAAAAAACAAAGCCTTGAAGATCACTGCCATCGCCTACAACACATTCCGCGAATCGGTGCGTGACCGCGTGCTGTATAACCTGGTGTTGTTTGTCGCGCTGATTGTCGCGGCGGCTTCGGTCATTGGTCGCATAGCCGTCGGCCAGGAAGCCAAGATCATCATTGACGTTGGCTTGTCGGCAACTTCTGTCTTCGGATTGCTGATTGCCATCTTCATCGGCATAGGGCTGGTGTCGAAAGAAATCGAAAAACGAACCGTCGCCGTCATTCTGTCGAAACCCGTTCGCCGGTCGCAGTTCATTTTGGGCAAGTATTTCGGATTGTGTTTGACGCTGCTGGTCAACACGACGGCGATGGCGGCGGCAGTGGCTTTGGCTTTGATCTTTGCCAAAGGCGGATTCGACGCCGCGCAATTGGCTTTATGGCCGGCGGCGTATTTGATCTTTTTGGAACTGGCGGTGATGACCGCCGTCGCGTTGTTGTTTTCATGCTTTTCGACTCCGGCGTTGTCGGCGTTGTTTACGTTGCTGATTTTTCTGATTGGTCGTTGGAGTCCCGACTTGAAGCTGTTTGCCGAAACCGCCGATTCCGCCGCCACGCGGATCGTCAGCCGCGCGCTTTATCATCTGCTGCCGAATCTAGCCAGCTTCAATTTCATCAACGAAGCCGCTTACGGCGAATCGGTTCCGGCGCGATTGCTGGCGGGCAACACGGTATACGCGATTTGTTACGTTGCGGCGTTGTTGGCTGTGGCAGTGTTGATTTTTGACCGGAGAAACTTCAAGTGAAATCAACCGGATCAGTACCGCGCGCGGTAGCAAGCGGGTCTTCTTCGATTGGTGCTTACTTGGCGCTGGTAATCGCCTTGACGTTGAGCATAACCGCGCAAACCTGGCTGGACGCCGAAAACCGTCTGCCGCTGATTCCCGAAGACACGCTGTACATTCGTTCGAGCGAAATTTTGAAACGCGCCAGTCTGGGCTTCACCGGATTGATGGCCGATGCGTACTGGATCAACACCACCCTGTATTTTGGCGAAAAGTTTCAGCAGCAACGATTGACCGGCGAGCAGTTCGACGTTCGCCGCCTGGATTTGTTGAAACCGATGCTGGAATTGGTGACGGAACTCGATCCGCGCCACGTGGCGGCGTATCGCTTCGGCGGGTTCTTTTTGCAATACGACAATCCGGCAGAGGCGATCAACTTCATCCAACGCGGCATTCGCGACAATCCGAACGACTGGCGGCTGTATCAGGATTTAGGTTTCACGCTGTGGCGATTGGGCAGATTCCGCGAAGCCGCCGCTGTTTATCAACGCGGCAGCCAGACGCCTGACGCTCCGGCGTGGTTGCAACCTATGGCGGCCACCGTCTTGGCCAAAGGCGGCGACCGCGAAACCGCCCGGCAAATGTTCCAGCGACTTTACGAAGAAAGTAACGACGGATTCGTCCGGCAAGTCTGCGAAGAACAATTGTTATTACTTCAGCAACAAAAAGAGAGATAACGGAACAAACGGAAATAACGGAAATTCCAAACCATCTTCTTTCCGTTTTTTCAGTTATTTTCGTTTGTTCCGTCGTTTTCCCCAACCCACTGATGAGCAATGTCTGTGATTGAAGTCGAAAACCTAACCCAAGATTATCTGACCGGCTTCTGGCGCAAACGCTCGGTGCGCGCTCTGGACAGTTTGAGCCTGCAAATCGCATCGGGCGAAGTGTTCGGCCTGCTCGGACCAAACGGGGCTGGGAAAACGACGACGTTCAAAATCCTGCTGGGTTTGATTCGCCCGACGACTGGTTCGGCGTGGATTCTAGGCTCAGCGATTGATGACGTGGCGATGCGGCGGCGAATCGGTTACTTGCCGGAACAACCTTACTTTTACGATTACCTGACGGCGCGCGAATTTCTGCTTTATTGCGGCGCGTTGTGCGATTTGCCCAAAACCGAAGCCGCCGAACGCGCCGACAAACTGCTTCATCAAGTCGGCCTTGCAGATTCTGCCGACAAACAGCTTCGCAAATTTTCCAAAGGCATGTTGCAGCGCGTTGGGCTGGCTCAGGCGTTGATCCACGATCCCGAAGTTCTGTTTCTGGACGAGCCAATGTCGGGACTTGATCCGCTTGGTCGCCGCGAAGTGCGCGATTTTGTAGTCGGTTTACGCGCTCAAGGCAAAACGATTTTCTTTTCGTCGCACATCCTGGCCGACGTTGAAGCCATGTGCGATCGCGTAGCCATTCTGAACAAAGGCCGCCTGATCGAATCCGGCAAGCTTTCCGAAATCCTGAAAGCCCACAGCAACGAACTGGAAGTCGTCGTCAGCGGCGTCACCGAACCGGCATTGGCTGAAATTCGAAGCCTTGCCCTTAGCATTTCAGCTTCGCCCGACAACGCTCGAATTCGATTGAAAGACGACCGCGACCTGGCTCGGATGCTGGAACTGACGCACGCCGCAGGCGGACGAATCGTTTCGGTCAACCCTGTGCGCGAATCGCTGGAAGATTTGTTTGTCCGGGAAGTAAAAGGAAGCTGATTGTTGGCGGAATTATCTTGGTTTCCACGCCTTCAAGTGAGCAATCGAATCAAAGTCATCGTCGTTGGTCGCAATATCCGTCAGCCGCAATTTTTCCATCACAGCAACGGTCAAAGCGTCATTGGTCAAAAGCTGATGTTGAATGGAAATGTCTGCCGCTCTTTCCAGTAAGTCCAGCGTAATGGGTTCAACCTGGATTTTGAGCGCGCGAATGAGTTCGGCAATTTGCTTATGGTGAGAAAGAGTCGCAATCAGATGGCGTTGTTTTTGTAACCGTGCGGCGCTCAGTTTCGGGTCGTAACGCACTTTCGCTTCAGCCAGCATCACCTTGTGAATGGCCTCTGCTGCCACAACTGTCGAAGTCATCGCCGTAAGCTCGCCTTTGCTGATTCGTTGGAGGAAATCCGAGCAGGCATTCGACAACGCAGCATCCGAAATGACTGCGGCAAAGTGGTAAAAAAAGATATTCGAATCAACAAAACACCTTGCACCGGCAGGAATATCGTCAAGCATAAACTCAGACCTCGAGTAGATCATTTTCCGAATTGTTCATCAGGTCATCCGCCATTTCTGGTTCAAGAATCAGACGCTGACGCCTTTGCCGTTCAATGATATTTTGAGAATCCAACTCCATCGCCAAACTCAAAGTTTCCAGTTTCAGCAGAACCCTGTCTTTATCCTTCAACTCATTCAGCGGTCGAACAGGTTTGAGAACCCCAGCTTCATAAATTGCTTCAACTGCAATGGTCATTTTGCCACCTCCGCGAGCATTCTATTGAGCAAGCGACTCGGCGTCTAGCCGCATATTCGCCAAAGCTCGCCACCAGCGGCTATAATCCCGCCTCATTTTCCGAAGTCCAAAACATCATCGAAACCAAATGCTAAAAAAGTTTTTCGCGCTACTGCCGCTGTTTTCCCTGTTACTGCCAAATGCGTTTGGTCAGTCGTCGGAACTCGATCAACTGATTAAAGGTTTGCAGACGAAATACAACAAGCTGAGTTCGCTGTCGGCGGACTTCACGCAGATTCATACCGGCAGTCAAACGCGCCGCGAAAGTGGCCGTGTGCTGCTGAAAAAGCCCGGCAAGATGCGTTGGGATTACACCTCGCCCGAAGCCAAGCTGTTTATCTCCGACGGCAAAACCCTTTACGAATACGTCCCGGCGGAAAAGTACGCTTCCAAAAGTTCGATCAGGGATTCGGGCGATATGCGCGCGCCATTCGCCTTTTTGCTGGGGCGAGGCAATCTGAGGCGCGATTTCAAAACCATCGAATTTTCCAAAGAAGCTCCGGCGCGCGCAGGCAACAAAGTTCTGAGAATGATTCCAAAACGAGCGGCGGATTTCCGCGAATTGCTGGTCGAAGTTGAACCAACGAGTTTGCAAATCGCGCGGCTGACGTTCATTGAAAGTGGCGGCGCGCGTTCGGACTTTCTGTTTTCCAACGTGCAGGAAAATCCGGCGGTCAGCCCCGCACAATTCGTCTTCAAAGCTCCTCCGGGCGTCGAAGTCCGGTCGAATTGAACAGGAGGCAAAATGGCTTTCAGCGAAAAATTGGCGGAACGAATCCGGCAGCAAATCAACGAAGAAACCGGCGTTGTCGAAAAAAAGATGTTCGGAGGTTTGGCCTTTATGGTGAACGGCAACATGAGTTGCGGCGTGGTTGGCGAAGACCTGATGGTGCGCGTCGGCGCGGAAGCTTACGAAGCGGCGCTGGCCGAACCCGATGCGCGCGAAATGGATTTCACCGGGCGACCGATGAAAGGAATGATTTACGTCGCAGCCGACAGCATTCGCACCGCAAAGCGGCTGGCATTCTGGGTTCAGAAAGGACTCAAATTCGCCAAGTCTCTTCCGTCAAAATAATGGCAAGCAAACTACTGTCTACTGTCTACTGTCTACTGTCTACTTTGAAAAATGACCAAACTTCACATCTTTTCCGATTTTGACGGCACGATCAGCCAGAAAGACACTTTGGTGTTTTTGGCTACGAATTTGGGCGGCGGCGCTGAGATGGTGCAATCCATCGGGCGATTGATCCGCGAAGGCACTATCAGTTTGAGCGAAGGCATCGCTGCCGAAATGCGAAGCATTCGTCGCTCGTTCGCCGACGCTGAACAACTACTGCGCGAACAGGTGCAAATTGATCCTGCCTTTCCCGCATTTGCCGCGTGGTGCGAAACCAAAACTATTCCGTTGACGATTTTGAGCGCGGGGTTTCATCAACTGATTGATTTGTTCATTCGCCGCGAGGAATTTCCGCGTCTGGAGATTCTGGCCAATACGCTGACGCCGAACGAAGAAACCGGCTGGCAATGCACGTTCCGCGACAAAAGCGGTTGGGGACACGACAAAGCTGTGGCGATCAAAGCCGCCAAAAAACGCGGCGAGCATACAATCTTCATAGGCGACGGGCTTTCGGATCGCGGAGCCGCCGAAGCCGCCGACGAAGTTTTCGCCAAACATTCGCTGATTGAACACTGCCGAAAAACTGGCATCAAGTTTCACGAATACCAAACGTTTGAGGATGTTTTGAAAACGCTGCAAAACAGATTTTAGAAAATGAGCACGCTGATTCTGAGTCAACAAAGTGAAGAACATGAACTGCAACGCCGTCGCGAAGAACTGGCGCAGCTTGAAACCGAATTGTCCAACGCCGAAGCGCGATTGGCGGGCGTCAACGCCGGATTGACGACGTTCGAGATTCGTTACCTGAGCGTGGTCGGCGACAAGTATGACGAATTGGCAAAGATCGAAAAAGAAATTGCCAAAATTCAGGGGCTGGATTTTGACGACAACTACGACGGCGATTCGCTGGCTGACGACGAAGTTGGTTGCGGCCAGAATCGCCTGCATTCGGACAAGCTGAAAAAACTTTACAAGGAAGTCGCGCGCAAGTTTCATCCTGATCTGACTTCTTGCCCGCAAGAACGCCAGCATCGCCATCAACTGATGGTCGAGGTCAATCGCGCTTACGAATCCGGCGCTGAGGATCGGTTGCAGGAATTGCTGGAAGCGGGCGCGAGTCTGGAAGCCGTCGAAACCAACGGCGCAATGTCCGCTGAAATGATTCTGCTGCTGAGAAAAATCGCCGAAACCAAACAACGACTGGATGAAATCGAAACCGAAATTGCAGAAACCACGGCGTCGGAAATTTACAAGCTCAAACGGCGCGTCGAAACCGCCGAAGTGCAGGAAGACGATTTGTTTGCCGATTTGGTTTTGCAGGTGGATCGCCAAATCCGAAAAGCTCGAAACCGTCTGTTTCACCTGAAACTGATTTTCCAGGACGAACAAACCGAAGCCGCCGTCGCCTGAATAGTTCCAATGACATTCAATTATGACAATCGCCGTTTCGTTGGTGTCAGCAATTCCGAAACCGGCGAAGTCAGCGCCGAAACCATCTTTCATTACCACCAACAAGATGACATCGTTTGGGCGACTTACGCGGGCGGCAGCATTCGGTTTGGTTCGTTGGTGGCCAAAGTGGATGCCGATGGCTGCCTGGACATGCGCTACCAACACGTCAACGTTGAAGGCGAGCTTTGCACTGGCACATGCCGCTCGACGCCGGAGATTTTGCCAGACGGACGTTATCGCCTGCACGAATCCTGGCAATGGACAAGCGGCGATTGTTCTTCAGGAAATTCCATTGTCGAAGAGTTGAAGTAAATGCAGCACGTTGCTTATCTGGGATTAGGCTCAAACCTTGGCGACCGCGAAGCCAATCTGCGGCAGGCAATTTCTCTGTTGGCCGCAGGAGGCTTGCAGATTGTCGCGGAATCTTCGGTTTACGAAACCGATCCTGTGGATTTTCTGGATCAGCCGAAATTCTTGAATCAGGTCATTGCAGTCGCCGCCGAAAACTTGGAGCCATTCGCGTTGATGAAGCTATGCCTGGAAACCGAAGCCGAACTTGGCCGAGTCCGAACCGTGCCGCGCGGCGCTCGCACCATAGACATTGACCTGCTGCTGTTCGGCGATGAAATCATCAAGGGCGAGTCCGAAGGCGTCGAACTGACAGTGCCACATCCGCGAATGCATCTGCGCCGATTTGTGCTTCAGCCATTGGCCGAAATCGCGCCGCAACTCACTCATCCAACGCTGCGGCAAACCATCGAACACCTGCTTGCCTCTTTGCCCAATGATTCTGCCGTGCGAGTGTTTCGCTGCGGGCAACAACCTTGAACTTGCATTGCCCTTCGCCTACGATGCGCCCGTCCAAAAGGTAGCCACAGCCCACTGAGCCAGCGACCTTTGGGCGCTTCATTCAGCACTAAGTCAGGAACAACCAAACATAGTTGATTCGGCCTATCAGGCCATCATCAACGCGGAGGCCGCCGATGACTTCTCCCAACTCCGGCGAAATAACCGATCTGTTGCATCAGATCGAGCAAGGCAATTCCCAAGCTTACGACCGGCTTGCGCGCCTGGTTCGCGGCAGCTTGAAGCGAATCGCCGCCAACCGGCTTCGCCGCGAACGCCCGGAACACTTTTACCAAACTTCAGATCTGGTTCAGGAAGCCTACTTGAAACTGTTCAGAATCAGGAACATTCAGTGGGAAGGCCGCCAGCATTTTTTCAAAGTCGCCGCCCTGCAAATGCGCCGCATCCTGGTGGAATACGCTCGCCGCCAGCGCCCAGAAGATCAAGCCAATGCCGCGATTGAAGACATTCCCGGCCTGACGATTCAAACCGATCCCAGCATCCTGAAGGTCAACGACATCCTCAACGACCTGACCAAAATTGACGAGCGACTGGCGTTGATCGTCGAGCTTCGTTATTTCGGCGGTTTCAAAATCGAAGAGATTTCCGAAATCACCAGCATTCCGGTCGGCACGGTTAAACGACATTGGGCCACGGCCAAAGCCTTCATCAAGCTTCAACTCGGAATCAAAGAATCCACAGGCGCATCGCACAGCGCCCCCACACTTCGGCAAATACAATGACCAGAGAAACCACAGAAGAAGTCACACGCAAACGATGGAAACAAGCGCTGGATCAACTGGATCAGGCGCTGTTGCTGGCTCCGACCGACCGCGAAAACCTGCTGAATTCCATTGGACAGCAAGACCAGGAATTGCGGCGAACCGTCAGTCAGTTGCTGGAAGCTCACAGCAGCGGCGAATCCGGGAATTTTATGGAATCGCCGCTGTGGTCGTATCAACCAATCGAATCGAACCCGCAGGTTTTGGTCGGCAAGCGCGTCGGAGCCTACCGACTGACTCAATATCTGGCCAAAGGCGGAATGGGCATCGTTTATAGAGCCGAACGCTCCGACAATACTTTTCGTCGTAACGTAGCCGTCAAGATCATCAACGCCGACACCGGATTGAGTCTTTACAACCGATTCCGCCGCGAAGTCCAAATCCTGGCCGACCTGCAACATCCAAATCTGGTTTTGCTGTACGACGCCGGGCGAATGGGAGACGGCAGGCCGTTTTTGGTGATGGAATACGTCGAAGGCGAAACTCTGCGTGAATGGCTGATTCAGCGCGGCCCAATGACTCCGGCACAAACCGTTGAAGTCATCAAACAAGCCGCTGCTGGTTTGCACGCCGCGCACGAAGCCGGAGTCATCCACCGCGACATCAAACCGGCGAACATTGCCGTCACCGAATCCGGCGGCAAACTGACGGTCAAAGTTCTGGATTTCGGCATCGCCGCCCGCAAATCTCAGGACGGCATCAGCGTCAGCAGCACCAAAGGCGCAATCGGGACTTTGCTGTACATGTCGCCTGAACAATTGCACCACGCCAAAGGCCAAGACCTGACTCCGGCATCGGACGTTTACGCGCTGGGACTGACGGCTTATGAACTGCTGACCGGACGCCCAGCCAATGACGGCCAATCCCAAGCGGAAATTGTCACCAAACATCTTTATGAAACTCCGCCAGAACCGAGCCAGAAACGCCCTGACCTGAAAATCTCTGTTGCCATTGATCGCGTAATTATGAAATCGCTGGCAAAAGTTACCAGCGAGCGTTACCAATCTGTGGTGGAATTTGCCAGCGAACTGGAACGCGCTGTTCAGGCAAAGGAAGAGCATGTCACCACAGAAGATTTCCCCATAAAACCGCCGCTGGTCGCTCCTCCAATTTTGCCGGTTCATCCTCCCGGCAAAATTATTGATTCGCCACCAAACAAACAGATTCGCTATGCCAAACCGGCCTTAGCTGCATTGTTGTTAGCTGCGCTTTCATCTGGCGGGTATTGGCTGTGGTCATCTCAACGACCACCTGACAAACCCAAACAGCCCGTGGTTATACCTGAAACAACGCAGCCAAACAGAGTGTTGAATTACTCGCTGCTGCTTCGTCGAAATCAAAAACTGTTTCCTGGCGATAAGCCGTTCACGGTCTTGCCGGAAAATGAAACAGTAATTATCAGCAAAGGCGACCAGATTCGGTTTGAACTATTCAGCCCACAGGACGGGTTCTTGTACATTTTGAATGAGTGGCATGACGTAGTGGGTGGCCAAACACAGAAGGCGCAGATGCTGATTGAATATCCGTTTTCCATTTCGGACACAGAGCCATCCGCCGCCATTAACTCCAACCAGCAGTTATCCATTCCTGACAACAAGAGTAAAAAGAATTGGGGCTACGAGTTCGACGCCACTATCGCAACTGAAAAATTCTGGCTGATTTGGGCCGCAGAGCCGATACCGGAGTTAGAAGCAGTAAAAGCCTGGGCTTGGGAAGGCAGGAAATTGGACTTGGAGCATCCGGGACGTATTAACAGTCCGGCGGAAGTCGAATCCATAAGCCGTTTTTTGGCCGCCCAATCGTCCAACAAGACAATTAACGAACCAGACAAAGCCGGTAAATTCAGAAGACTGGCCAGCCAATCATCAATTCTTGTTTACGCCGTAAGCCTGATACACCATTAAGCGATCGGTGAAGCAGGCGACAATTTTTTTTGAGCTGTTTGCCGCACATTTTTCGCATTTATCTTTGAAAATTATTTTTGCAACGGCTCAGGTCTTTTGGTCACGTAGTTTTAGGTTGGTCGTTTACCGCTTGTAATAAGTGGGAGACAGATTTTCGCGTTGAGTAACGACGCTTGAATGCAATCTGGAGCCAGCAGATTCAACCGTCGCTCCGAAACGAAGAATCTGTTGAGCCGTTGCCACTTTTTTTGAGATCACATAAACCTTATGGCGCTACCATGATTTCTGTAGGCTAAATAGCCAGCTCCGTTAGGAGCGATCTGTTTATAGTTTGTCGCAATCAATTTTCCCCAAGCTCCGTAGGAGCGGCCTGTGCCACAGGTCGCTCCTACGGAGCTTGGGAGCTTCTCACTTGTCATCTCTATAAACAGGCAGCTCCTCTGGAGCTACTGCCGACACAAATTACGGTAATGTCAATTTTACAGGAGTCACCTTCGATGAAATTGTTTTACACAGTCACACTCTGCCTGACGTGGATGCTTTTCGGCGCAATCCTGACCTCAGCGCAGACAACCGCAACCTCCGTCATCAAAGGCGAGGTTACAGACCAAACCGGCGCAGTTGTCCAGGGCGCAACAGTCACATTAACCAGAAAGGCGACAGCGCAAGAGCTGAAGGCAAAAACCGATGATCGCGGGCGTTATGCTTTTTACACGCTCAGCCCGGATTTTTATGACATCAAAATCACGGCAAAAGGATTCACTCCTGCCCTGATCGAAGCCCAAACCGAGCTTTCAAAAGAAACCACCATCAATGCAACATTGGAATTAGGGATAGAAACCAATCCTCCGATTCAGGTCACAGCCGGGATCGAATCTTTATTGCAAACATCTGACGCCAGCATCGGCAGCACATTCCGCGAACAAACGATGAAACTGTTGCCGAATATCACCCGCCAGACCAATTCCCTGTTTTTCTTGCAACCAGGCACGACCGACACCGGAGAATTTGCCGGAGGGCGTCAGGATCAAGTGACCATCACACTGGATGGAATTGACGTGTCTGACAAACAAAACGGTTCGCCCAGTCGCACCACTATTCCGGTCACTGTTGAATCCATCAAAGAAATGCGAATCGCCGTGGCCAATGCCAACGCCACTTTTTTGCCTGCGTCAGGCGGCCAGATCGTAATGACCACCAAAAGCGGCGGCAATGCATTTAACGGCAGCGCCTATCTTTACCACCAGAACAACGCGCTGGCGGCCAATTCCTGGACGAATAATCGAACTGGAATTGCGCGCCCTTTTCATCTGGATAATCGCTTCGGAGGCACGATTGGGGGGCCAATCGTCAAAGATCGCACCTTCTTTTTCCTTAACTTTGAAGGGCGACGCAATCCCGATTCAGTCACGGTGACAAGAATTGTCCCAACCGCTGAGTATCGCCGTGGAATCATTCGCAGCAGCAGCAATGGGGCAATTACGACGCTTGACCCAAACACGATTAGACAGCAAGACCCGCGTGGGTTGGGGCCGAATCCAAAGATGCTGGAATACCTCAGCCTTTATCCACTTCCCAACGATTTTTCTGTTGGTGACAGGCTAAACACAGCGGGCTTCACATTTGCTGCGCCAACATTGCTATCCAACAACATCGGCGTTGCCAGACTGGATCATAAATTTTCAGATATGTGGAATGTCGCGGCCAAATTTGCCGCAGATCGGCAATTGCAGGGCTGCCAGTTTTTCCCTGACACTCAAGGCAACAACTGTCAGGCGGACTTGGTAAATCGAAGTTTTGGAAATCGAAATTCTGAACGACCGCGCAATGCGATAGTTTCTATGGTTGGAGTGTTTTCTTCACATCTAACTAACGAAGCTCGTTTTGGCTGGTTGCAAGACAGGCAAGGCGCGGATTCAACTCCCCCGCAAAAGCTTGTTGGCCTGGACATTCCAATAAGCCTGCGCCTGTTGATGAATGACCTCGTTGATTATCGCAGTCGTGATGCCGTGAAAAACGACACTTACCAAATAACGGACACATTGGCTTGGTCAAAAGGTTCGCACAGTATCCAGAAAGGAATGAACATCCGTCGCTTACGCGCCAAACAAGTTAGCAATCTCTGGGGCGCTGGCAACTTGCCATTTGCTGAGATCGGGTCGTCTTTAGGCGGAACACAAAATCTGACAAGTATTCTCTTTGGTATCGTCAACCGAACTTACACAAACTCATCCTATGATGGGAATTTACAGTTGCAGCCAGTTGGTTCCGCCACCGGCACAAACCACCGATACAATGAATGGAATTTCTTCTTTTCTGATACCTGGCGCTGGCGGCCTTCGCTGACTGCTACCTACGGAATTAGTTATGGCTGGCAGTCTTCGCCGGTGGAAGATACAAACCGTGAATCAATGGCAGTTTATAAACACTCACGCAATGTTCTGAGCTTTAAGCAATACATCGAAGATCGGCGTCAAGCAGCAGAGTTGGGAGTCAGCCTAACGCCAGAAATTGAGTTCGCATCGCTGAAACAGCTTGGCAGAAAGAACGCATTTAATACCGACTATTCGAATCTATCTCCACGCTTTTCGATTGCGTGGAATCCGTCCGTCAAAAAAGGACTATTGCGACATCTTCTTGGTGATCAGAAAACTGTCGTCCGGGGCGGATATTCGCTGGTTTTTGATCGAACAAACAACGCCACGGTGTTGGGGTTGTACGGAACAGACTCAGGTTTCTCACGCAGTAACTCTTTGCGATCCCCTCGGAACGCTGCCGGGGCGGCTTTTCGTATCGGCATTGACACTCCCATTCCGGCACTATCTTCGCCTACTGCCATAGCCGACCCTGTAGCCGCATCCGGTTCTTACGCGTTTCATATTGACCCCTTCATCAAAACACCACGTAACCACGTCGTAACCTTTTCAATTCAGCGAACCCTACCTAAAAATTTTCTGGTAGAAACTGGCTATATCGGGAGATTCGCACGCCAGTTATACGTGGATGGTGATCTAAATGCACTTCCTATCATGCACAAAGACTTACGATCAGGTCAGACGGTGGCAGAGGCTTTCGATGCTGTGGCAACTGCATTGAGGAGCGGATTACCAGTTGCGCCGCAGCCATATTTCGAAAATATTTATGGCCCTAGGACAACAGCTTGTTTTGCCTCAAATTTCCGCAGTGATTTTTTGCTGGGTAGCATACGCCATCTTTTTACTGGAAGCCTGGATCAGGGTGGGACTTTCTGTGGAAAGAATCCTAACGCTCCTCGATTAACGAATCTTTTTTTCAATGGTGTGAACTACTTGTATCGGCACTCGGCAGGTTACTCAAATTACCATGGCCTCTTTGTTAGTTTGAGAAAACAGGCATTGACCGGATTGGTCTTTGAAGTGAACTATTCTCTTTCTAAGTCATTAGACAATGCTCCATTAGGCGCTGAACTTGCGCCGAGCGGTAGTAGTCAAAGCAATTTTATTGAACTCCAGTCACCATTTTTCCCAGACATTGATTATGCACCATCACAATTCGACATAAGGCATTTGATTAGCGCACACGGTGTTTATGAACTTCCACTCGGCAAAAGCAAGCGTCTTGAGGCGAAATCTAACATGCTTAACTATTTAATAAGCGGCTGGTTTGTGTCCGGCATTGTCACATCTCGAAGCGGATTGCCGTTGACTGTTGGCTTACCGTCCTTTAACTCATTTGGCGGCGGCGGCTTTAGTAGTTTGTCCGGAGCAATTCCATTAGGCGATTCGCTGTTTGATCCAAAGGTGCATAAAGGAGTTACCGGAGGCGCAAATGGTGTAGGCAGCGCAAGCAGCGTCACAGGCTTGAATCTATTCGCTAATCCAGCCGAAGTGCTTAAGAATTTTAGGGAAATTTTGGTTTCAAAAGACCGTCGTCACGGGCGCAATGTCTTACGCGGATTGGGGCAATGGAGCTTTGATTGGAGCGTTGGAAAAGAAACCAGATTATACAATCGGGTCAATTTCAAACTGTCGTTCGATTTCATCAATGTGTTCAATCACGTCAATTTTGAAGCTCCATTTTTGGACAAGGTTTACGAACTGGAGTTGTTTGGTGTGCTCAATACACAGGCTAATCGTCCGCGCCGTATTCAGATTGGAGCTCGGATCGAGTTTTAACGGTGAAATAATCGTGTATGACAAGCATCCAAGCTTCTATCAAGAACCTCTCTTCTGCAATTTGCAGAGGAGAGGTTCTTCGCATTTTTTAGCCAGACGCATCAAACTATCAGCCAGCAAATGGCATGGCTATCAAGGCTCGCAAACGAACACGCAGGGATATCCTCTCCTACAGGTCCCGCCATTAAGGCCGCTAATTGGGCAAGCATATCCACTGCAGCAGACAATCGAAGATTGGCAAAAGCTGCTAAGGCTCAAAGACGTATATTGAAAACCAGCTGGATACCCGCACATGCCATTTCCACAGTCCCGTAAAGGGTAAGCACATCCATCGCTACCCCAAGACTGGTATTTCATATTGGCTTCATACTTGAGCAGGGCTTTGTTGCACGAATCCTGAGTTGCCCTTTCAGCATTGACGAATCAGTCAA
>CADECP010000054.1 GCA_902825875.1 uncultured Acidobacteriota bacterium | reverse complement strand
GGACGAAGAAACTGTCAAACGCTTTATTTGATCTGCCATCGCGTAACATCAGTTGATGATTCTGTAAATCCTGCCGGAAATCTTGTTCATCCTGTCAAAAGAGAATGTCTCAATGTTGCTTGCTCCGATTTAGTTTTCAAACCGGCAAATAAAGTGTGAAGACCGAACCAGTTCCGGGTTTGCTTTCCGCCGTGACTTTGCCGCCGTGACGTTCGGAAATTTCTCGAACCAACGTCAATCCCAAACCGGTTCCGGGCACATCGGCGTTTTCCACAGCGGGCACGCGATAGAATTTTTCAAACACTCGCGGCAACGATTCCGGCGGAATTCCGCAGCCGCTGTCGGTAACTGCGATTCGCAACCCCTCGGCGATGCGAGTGGCTTCGACAAAAACTTCGCTTTCGTTCGGGCTGAATTTGATCGCGTTGGAAACCAGGTTGGTAATTGCCTGTGCAATCAAATCGGCGTCAATCGTCAGCACGGGCAGTTCGTCGGCGAAGCGGCGAACAATTCTGATTTCGCGCTGAGCCGCCAGCGGATCGAGCATCAATAATGCGCGTTCGATCAATTGCGCCGGTCGAGTTGCCGACAGTCGCAACGGTTGCGCGCCTGTTTCCAGCCGCGTGATGTTCAGGTATTCGTCAATCATTCGCGCCAGACGACGAGCTTCGTCGTTGATTGCCAGGTGCATTTCGCGGCGGCGTTCGGGATCAACTTCGAACCTGGCCAGCAGTCCGCTCATGCCCTGAATCGCTGTCAACGGAGTTTTCAATTCGTGAGTCACCAACGCCATCACGTCGTTTCGCGCCTGCTGCAATTCGCGCTGCCGCGTGATGTCAGAAAGCGAAACAACCAGTCCAAGCGGTTCGGTTTTGCCTTCCTCAGACACCGCAGCGATTTTCAGGACGTAATGTTTGGGCGAAATGGTTCCGATGGTGATTTCTCGTTCGACCGGCAAAATTTGATGCTCAATCTTTTCGCGGACTTGTTCAACTTTCGCCTGAAGCTCGGCTTCGGCCAGAAGCGCGAACAGGTTGCTGCCGATTATCGAGCTTTGCGGTTTGCCAAAAATTTCCGCCGCCCGGCGATTGGCGAAACTGATTTGTCCGCTGACGTTGGCGACCAGCAATCCGTCTTCAACCGAAAGCATTGATTGCTCAATGTATCGCGCGCGTTCGGCGATGCGACCGGCGATGGAGCCAAGCCGTTGCGCTTTCCATTCGCCGCCGCGAGGCAGTTTGAACTTCCAAACTCGACCAACTTCGTGGCCGTTTTGATGTGAGCCGAGATTGCGGGTGGTCATCAAAGTGGCTTCGGTTTCGGATAATTCGGCGATGTGCCGGTCAATGTTGGCGCTGACCTTCAGCGAACGCCGTAACAAGGCCAGCGGAGCCGCGACCATCAACGAAACCAGCGCAGGCACAAGCGGCGGGAAAATCAGCCAACGGTTGAAAGCAAAATAAGAAAGCAAAACGATCGCTCCGATCAGGCCGGCCAGAGCAAGCAAATGTTTGATGGCGGCGAAACGTCCTTCGGACAAAGACAGAGCCAACACCGTCGCCGCAGCCACCAGCGCCGTCAGCAAAAACGCCATCCAAAAAGGCGTTTCGCGGTAAAACCGGTTTTGCAAAATCGTGTTCAGGGAATTGGCCAGCACTTCGACGCCGGGCATCAATTCTTCGCGTCCACCATCGCGCGCAAACGGCGAAGCCACTCTGTCGCCAAGCGCCGTCGCCGTCGCTCCGATCAACACATATTTGCTGCGCAGTTTTTCAGCCGGAACGGTTCCGTCAATGACTTCGCTGATGCTGACGGTTTGAGCGGCGAACGAACCTGACGGCCCGACAAAATCCAGCCAGATTTGCGACGTCCGAATCGTTTCAATTGCCGAAGCCGCGGACAACCGCGCCAGCGTGTTTTGCGGCAAATCGTAACTGACCGGAATCGTACGTCGGCCAAGCTGCACGCCATCGGGCAGTTCCCGGATTGAATCCGCATCAAGCTTTTCTCCGCAGCGAATGGTTTCAATCGCCATCGCCCACAGCGCATTTGCCTCGTCGTCCGTTTGTTTGAGCACCAAAGCGCGAGAAATGGAATCATAGCCGGTCATGATGTTGACGTGGCCGATTGCCGCTGCGGCGCGTTCAATCGCGGGCAACGGCCTGAGCCAGAAGTTGCCCGTTTCGCCCGTCGCATTGGCCGTTTCGGCTAACTGAGCCGCGACGATGACGTTTTTTGCCGAAGCAATTGCCGCAACCAGCCTTGCGTCATCGGCTGCCTGCGACGCGTCGGTGAACAAAACGTCCAGCGCAATGGCTTTGGGGTTTGCTCTGCTGATGTTGGCAATCGCTTCGGCCATTAAACTCCGCGACCACGGAAATCGCCCGAAACGTACGATGCTGGCTTCGTCAATTGCCACGATCACCAGATCGGAGTTGTCGGTTGGCAACTGCGGCAAATTGCCGCGCATTCGCATCAACCAATCGCGCGAAGTGAATTCCAGGCGGGGTACGCGCCAGTTCACGCCGACTCCAACGACAGTCGCCACAAAAACAATTGAGGCGATCAACATCGTTCGACTGTAGGGTTTAACTTCAGACTGGCGCAATTCGGATTTCATCCTGATGGTTTGGTTATTGGGAAGCCGTTGGGGGCAATCGTTGCGCGTGGCGTGAAGAGCAATCTCGATGCCACGAAGAGCAAAATGGTCAAATTTCGCCCTCTGTACAAGCCGTCAAACCGCACGTTAATATCAGAGCCAGGCACATAAAAAGATTACGAATAACTGCCTTTACACTAAAATCACTATGAGTCGAGTCACTGGGTCATTAAGTCCGCTGACGGCGGAATTGTCAGAACAAATGCGCGTTCATTTGCGCCGAATGCTGGTTCGTCTGGACGAGCTTCGCGCTCTGGCGTCAAATCCTGCAACCTGGACGCCGCCGGTTGATGTGTGTGAAACCGAAGACGCCGTATTGATTAACATCGAACTTCCGGGAGTTTCCATCAATCAGGTACGCATCAAAATTCTGGACAATGTGCTGAAAGTTGAAGGCCAGAAGGAGCGAACCACTCCGACTGCACGATTGTTGACTGAAACCGAGCGTCCGATTCGGTTTATCTGTTTGGAACGAAGCTACGGCAATTTCAGCCTCAGCGTTCCCATTAACTGCCAGATTGAACCTGAACAGGTGACGGCTAAATCGCGTGAAGGCGTGCTGCAAATCCACATGCCGAAAGCGAAAACTTGCGGGAGAGAAATCATTATTTCGATTACGGAATGAGTTCTCAGTTCACAGTTCTCAGTTCGCAGCGTTGTTTTTGAAACTGACTGCGAACTGCGAACTGTGAACCGCGAACCGGAAACTGACTATGTCTACAACTGTTGAACAAGAAGAAAAACAAAGCACATCACCCGACACACCGGAAGAACAATTACGGATCCCGGAAACTTTGCCGGTGTTGCCGCTGCGCGACATCGTGATTTTTCCGTTTATGATCGTGCCGCTGTTTGTCAGCCGCGAACGTTCGATTCAGGCGGTGGATCAAGCCCTGGCCGAAAATCGCATGATCATGCTGACCGCACAAAAAGACCCGGACAAGGAAGAACCCGGCGCAGGCGATCTGTATGACGTGGGCACTGTGGCGATCATCATGCGAATGCTGAAATTGCCCGACGGGCGCATACGCATTCTGGTGCAGGGCATTGCGCGCGCAAAGATCAATTCGATGGAAGATTCAGCCGGATTTTTGCAGGCGCGCATTGATGAACTGAAAGAAACTTCGCCGGAACAAACGCTGGAACTCGAAGCCCTGACGCGCAACGTGCGCGGTTCGCTGGACAAAGCCGTCGCGCTCGGCAAAAACGTTTCGCCCGAAGTGATGGCCATCGTCACCACTGTCGAAGAACCTGCACGGTTGGCCGATCTGGCCGCGTCGAACCTGGAACTGAAGGTCGAAGACGCTCAGTCGGTTCTGGAAACTCTGGCGATCATTCCACGATTGCATCGCGTCAACGAACTGCTGAACAAAGAAATTGAAGTTCTGACCGTTCAAGCCGAAATCAACACTCAGGCTAAAACTGAAATTGACCGTTCGCAGCGGGAGTTTTATCTGCGCCAACAGCTTAAAGCGATTCAGCAGGAACTCGGCGAAGGCAACGAACTGACCGAAGACATCGCGCAATACCGCGAAAAGATGTCGAAGTGCAAGATGCCGAAAACCGTCGAGGAAGAAGTCGAGCGCCAGTTGAAAAAGCTGGAACGTATGCACCCTGACGCCGCCGAAACCGGAACGCTGCGAAACTGGCTGGACATCATGGTTGCGTTGCCGTGGTCGAAATCGTCAAAAGAAAACCTGGATTTGAAAAAGGCTCAGGAGATTCTGGACGAAGATCATTACGGTTTGGAAAAGGTGAAAGAACGCATCATCGAAGCTCTGGCCGTTCGCAAAATCAAAGACAAGCCGAAAGGTTCGATCCTGTGTTTGGTCGGCCCGCCGGGCGTAGGCAAAACTTCGCTCGGACGTTCGATTGCTCGCGCGTTGAATCGCAAATTCGTTCGGCTGAGTCTGGGCGGCGTTCACGACGAAGCGGAAATTCGCGGCCATCGGCGAACGTATGTCGGCGCGATGCCCGGTCGAATCGTTCAGGCGCTTCAAACCGCCGGAACGAACAACCCGCTGATTATGCTGGACGAAATTGACAAGGTCAGTTCGGATTTTCGCGGCGATCCTTCGTCGGCGTTGCTGGAAGTTCTCGACCCCGAACAGAACAACAGTTTCCGCGACAATTACCTGAACGTGCCGTTCGACCTGTCGAACACGATGTTCATGACGACGGCCAATGTGTTGGACACCATACAGCCCGCGTTGCGCGACCGCATGGAAACCATTCGGCTGGCCGGGTATACCGAAGAAGAGAAGTTGCAAATCATCCTGCGTCATCTGTTGCCGAAACAGATGGAAGAAAACGGCATCAAGCCCGAAAACCTGAGCCTCAGCGACGATGCCTTACGCAATGCCATCGCCAAATACACGCGCGAATCCGGCTTGCGCCAGCTTGAACGCGAGATCGGAAAGGTTTGTCGTAAAGTCGCCCGCCGCGTTGCCGAAGGCGACAAAGAACAAGTCGTCGTGACGCCCGAAAACCTGAACGATTTTCTGGGCGTGGCCAAAATCGAACTCGACGAAATGTTGAAACACGACCAGATCGGCGTGGCGACAGGCCTGGCCGTGACGGCGACCGGCGGCGACATTTTGTTTATCGAAGCTCTGACCATGCGCGGCAAAGGTTTGTTGCAACTGACCGGGCAGCTTGGCGACGTGATGCGCGAATCGGCTCAGGCGGCGTATTCATTCGCCAAATCGCGCGCCAAAGAGTTGGGCATCGAAGAAGACGCTTTCAGCAAAACCGACATCCACGTTCACATTCCCGAAGGAGCCATTCCCAAAGACGGCCCTTCGGCGGGTATCACGATGGCGACGGCTCTGGTGTCTGCGTTGTCGCGCCGCCCGATTCGCAAAAACGTGGCGATGACAGGCGAAATCACTTTGCGCGGCAACGTGCTGCCCATCGGCGGCGTGAAGGAAAAAGTGCTGGCCGCTTATCGCGCTCAAATCAAAAAAGTCATCCTGCCCGCACAAAACAAAAAAGACATGGAAGACGTGCCGCAAGAGCCTCAGCGCGACATGGAATTCGTTTTTGTCGAACACGTCCAGCAGGTATTCGACCACGCGCTATTGCCGTCCACAGAAAAAGCCAAATCGGCAAAATCGAAACTGTTGGCGGGTAATGGCAATGGCAAACATCCTGGCAAAACCGCCGCCAAATCGCAGCAAAAAGCCTCTGCCAAAAAGCCCAGACCCAAAACCGTTCGCCCATAACAACGACAGGTTTTCTTTTACCGGAAAAAACAACCGCCGCCGCAGATTTTGAAATCTGCGGCGGCGATTTTGGTTTGAAGTAGAGACGCAAGATTTTGCGTCTCTACGGTGATTTAGCAGCTTGGCGGGAAGACCGGGATGACGTAGCTCATTCCGGAGTTCAGCGTCAGGTGGTGCAGGTTGTGGCCTTGGTTGAAGGCTCCTGCCGAGCTTGCCGCGTTGGCGTTGAAGTTGATTGCCGCGCCCGTCAAGCCGATCGCTCCGGTCTGATTGAACAACTTCAACCAGCCGGTGCGACCCGCAGGAATGAAGGTTTCAAATCGAGGCGTCGTGCGCGGGAAGTTGTTCGACAGGCTCGAACGCAATTGGCAACCGCCAGTCACGTTGAAGCTCAGCGCGTTTTCAGCGTCGTCGTACAAGATTCCGAACAGCGTGCCCAAACTCGAAGCTCCGATGCCCAAGTTGCCGCCGATGCGGTTCAGGATCAGCAACGTGTCGTTGCCGTCGGCTCTTGAACCGACGTTCGACAGAGCCAGCGTCGCCGGAGTTCGGTTGTAGCTCGTGCCGTCGAAATTCAACTGAGCCGTCACCGAATTGCCATCGCAAGCCGGCAAGCCGCCAGCAATTTGCGAAAACGCAATCGCGCCTAGATTGGCCGCGTGACCGCTGTTGAACTTCACGTATTCGTCGCCGATCAAGTAGTTGAAGCTGATCGGGCATCCGCGAATGCCGTCAACAGCGACCGCTACCAGATAACCGGTCGTTCCCGGATCGAGGTCAGAAGCCAGGAAACTGGCCGTCTGATTGCCCGTCAAGCAAATGTAACTGTCGGCAATCGCGCAGCCTTCGCTGACGAAGAACAGGTGAACGAACGCTGAACGAGTCAGGTGAACGTTGGTGATGTTGATGCGAGTGTTCTGTTTGGTCGGATCGGTTGACGACGTGTAGACGTTGTAAATCAGCACCGAACCGGCTTTTTGATCGCTCGCTTCGGACGTGGCCGGAAGGATTCCGCCAGGCCCAACCGCCGGGCAAGTAATCGAGCGGCAGGCAGAGAAGTTCAGCGCCGCACCTCCATTGAAGGTGACGGAATTGTTCGCGCAAACCTGAGCGCCGGGCGCAGCCAGATCGCTGACTTGCGCCAAGTAATTGATCGTCGCTGTTTGGCCGGGCGAAAGCGTTCCGCTGAAAGTCATTCCCGCATTCGTCACGTTACACGCGCCCACGTTGGTCGTGCAGGAGCCTGGGTTGCCAACCAGATTGGTGAAAGTCGTCGTATTGGCGACGGTTTGATTGACGTTGCCGTTGTTGGTGATGTTCAGCGTGACTTGAACCGTGTTGCCGGGGCCGGTGCAAGCCAGCGGGTCGTTGATTGCGCCCGAAACTCGATTGACCGTCACCGTGAAACTGCACGAAGCCGAATTGTTCGCGGCATCGTTGACGGAGCAAGTCACCGTCGTCAGGCCAACCGGGAAACTGCTGCCGGAAGCAGGAGTGCAACTCGGCGTTTGAATTCCGGGGCAGTTGTCGCCGAGCACCGGAGCAGGGAAGGTCGCGGTTGCTGAACCGCTTGTTGTGCCGACGAAAACATTCGCCGGACAAGTGATTGTTGGCGGTTGCATGTCGTTGACCGTCACAGTGAAGTTGCACGACGGACCTGCCACCGAATTACACGTCACGGTTGTCGTGCCAATCGGGAAAAACGATCCGGAAGCGGGTAGGCAGGTGATCGCTCCGCACACTGGGTCAACTGGCGCGGAGTAATTCACGTTCGCTCCGCACTGGCCGGGCGTGTTGTTCGTGGTGATGTTGGACGGGCAAGTAACACTGGTGCAAAGCTGACAAAGACTGCCTTCGACCAAAAGGCTGAAGTTGTTGCATCCGGTCGGGCCGATTTCGTTGACGACCACGACAAAGGTCGCTCCCGCCGGAACGTCAAAAGAAAACGGCAATCCGAGTCCGCCAAAACTGGTTCCGTTATCACCCAGATAATTCAGGCAAACATTCGCACCCGGCGGCGGAGGCGCATAACTGCCCAGATACGCCGAGGCAAAAAGATTGATGCCGCAATCGTTCGACAAGGTCACGGTGACGCATTGTGAAGCCACGCTTTGGTTGGTGAAGGTGAAGGTTTCGTATCGGTGGTTGTCTGTGCCAATCGGCCCCGGACAGGTTTTCGGCGTTCCGCATTGGCTGGTGATTTCGTCGCGTAACATACGCTGAGTTTGCACAGGATCGCTGTTGTTGATGGAACCCGTAACCAATTGCGAAGTGCAGCCGCCAAACACTGTCGTCGTGATCGTCAAACACCACCCGCCGGAAATCGTTCCTGTGTCGCCGCCGGCTTGATCGCGGACAAACAATCGCCACGTGCCGTTTGGATTTATGCCGTTGAGATGTCCCAGCGTCGCTCCGTAAGGCGCAGCAATCGTCGTTTGCGGAGCCGGAGCTTCAAAGATGTCTTCAAAATCGTGACGAGTAGGTTTGAAGGTTCCGGACGCAAATGCCGCCGCGTTTGGCAGGTAATTGGCGGCAGCGTCGTCAAAGGTCAGGTTGACGTTGGTCAGTGAGTTGATGCCGCCGGTGTCGCTCATCAATTCGATGGCGTTTCCATTCGGAGCGACCAGCAGAACGCTGACATCGTCGGCGAAGCTGTGGCTCAGGCCGGTCAGCGAGACGGTCACTTTGCTGACCAAATTGGACATGCCCGACACAGTGATGCTGGATGGATACGGATTGGCCGGAGCGTTGTCGTTGATCGTGATCGGATTGGGATTACAAAACTGACTTGGCGAGCCTGGTGAACCGCCGCCGCGAATAATCGAAACGCCAGACACCTGCACGGTTTGCGAACCGGTGATGTCGTCTCCGCCGATGGTTCTACCGGTCAATGTGATGGTGCGCGTTCCGGCGGTCAGCCCTGTCAGGTATGGAATCGAAACGAAGAACACCAAATCCTGACGGTTGTCGTTGTTGATGTCTCGCAGGAAATAATCCAGACCGTAAACCGGTTTGTTGCCGCCAATGTCGCTTTGCTGATTGGATTTTGGCGCAGAACCGCTCGGAGTTTTTTGTTTGATGATCGGCGCTCCTGACAGTTTCAGCGAAGCCGGAGCGATGGTCGCAACGTCGAAATTCGCGCTGCCCATAATTGCCGTTCCCAGATTGCCGGTCGAACTCAAATCAATGGATTTGCTTTGTTGACCGGGTAGAACTTCGATGGTGACGGGAATGATCGCTGCGCTGGTTGGCAAAGATGTTTTTGCCGCAAACGCTGACCGAGAATACTCCCCAGCCGTTTTTCCCCAGCCGGGCAATTGCCAGCCAATCACGGCCAGCAACGAAAACAATGCGCTAAGCGCAAAGGCGCGTTTGGTGAAAACGTTGGTTCGTAGGTTTTCGGAAGATAGACGACGACCTTGTGTGTGTGCGCGGAATCGTTTCATCGGTTTTGTCCTTCAATGAAATCGTTTTTGTTGAAGCTCAGTGGGGGAGAAAGGAAATCCGCCATTCATCCTCGAAGCGCGAGCTTTGTTGAGGAGGACTTAAGGCGAAAAGGAATTTACAACACCGCTTTGAAAGATTGCCAGCAGTTTTTTGAAAATTGATCGCAAAAGAAAAGACAGAGACAACAAGTCACACTCGTTGTCTCTGTCGTGAAAAAATGTCCCACGAAAACATTTACGGCTGGACAAAAAATGCGCCGGTCTTCGTGGCTGAAACTCCGCCGGGATTGGTCACGGTGATGTTGCGCGTCGAAGTCGAAGCACTGGATGTGATGACAAACTTCGCCACGATCTGGGTAGCTGTTTGGCTGGTGATCGTGACCGTGATGCCGCCTCCGTTGATGCTGACTGTGGATTGCGGCGTGAAACCGGTTCCGGTGATGGTTACGAAAACGGTTGAGCCGCGTTTGCCGCTACCCGGCGAAACTGTCGTAATTGCCAGCGCGTCAGGCGGTGGAGGTTCGGTTACAACCACAGTTTGCGGAGTGGTAGAGCTTGTCCCGCCTTTGCCGTCGTTGACCGTCAGCACAATGGAATGGCTGCCGATGCCGAGCGGCACGCTGGCCACAGCCGTCGTGGCGATGATTGTCGCGCCATCTTTCCAGGTGTAAGTCAGCGGATCGTTGTCGGGATCGGTCGAAGCCGAACCATCCAGATTGATCGTCGCCGTTTGTCCGCTGGCTTGCACCGTTGCCGGGAGTTGATTGGCCACCGCCACCGGCGGGCGATTCGCTGGCGGGCCGTTCGGGTCGTTGACCGTGATGGTGAACACCGGCGTCAGATTCGATCCGCCGTTGTTGTCTTCGGCTTTGATTTGGACGTTGTACATGCCGACGTTGCCGTTGTTGGGATTGATGAACAGCGTAGCCGTTCTGGTCGCTGCGTTGGCATTGGTGATCGAAACAAACGGCAGTGACGGAACCAGCGAAAACGTCACAGGATCGCTGTCGGCGTCGGTTGCCGACAGCGCGACGTTCAATTGCTGATTCTTGTTCAAGCTTTGATTGGCGACCATTGCCGGAACCGGCGGGTTGTTTGCCGGGCCGGACATCGTCAATCGTCGAACGCGCAAATTGCCCGCATCGCAAAACGCGATTCTGGCCGAACCATCCAGCGCCAACTCCACAGGCGTGTCGAGCAACGCGCTTGTGGCAGCTCCGCCGTCGCCTGTGTTTCCGGCGTTGCCGTTGCCGGCGATGGTGACGATCAAACCGTCGCCGACCGTGACTTTGCGAATGCGTTCGTTGTCGGTGTCTGCGATCAACACATTGCCGCCGCCATCCAGCGCGACGCCGGTTGGAGCGTTCAACAGCGCCGAAGTCGCCGCCGCGCCGTCACCGCCAAATCCTGAAGTGCCGTTCGATGCTCCGGCAAAATTGCTGATGGTTCCGCCGACGACTTTGCGAATGCGATTGTTGCCGCGGTCGGCGATGTACAAAGTCGCGCCATCATTGCTGACGGCGACGCCGGTCGGATGATTGAGCTTAGCCGCCGAAGCCGCCGCTCCGTCTCCGCTGTTGCCGACTTCGCCGGTTCCGGCAACGACGGTCAACGCGCCGCTCGTGACTTTGCAAATGCGATTGTTGCCTGTATCGGCGAAATAGACATTGCCCGCCGCGTCCACAGCGATTCCGGTCGGCGAATTCAGCGCAACGCCGGTTGCGGAACCGGCTGCGCCCAATCCAGCGACGCCGGTTCCGGCAATTGTCGAAATGTTGTTCGTCGTCAAATCAATTTTGCGAATTCGGTGATTGCCAGTGTCGGCGACGTACAGCGAATTGCTGGCCGCGTGCAGCGCCAGGCCGTTCGGATTGTTGAACTTTGCCGAAGCCGCCGCTCCGCCATCACCAGCAAAACCTTTCGCTCCGGTTCCCGCCAGCAACGAAATCGTGCCGCCGGAAACTTTGCGAACGACGCGCGCTTCGGAATCAGCGATGAAAGCGTCGCCGCTGCTGGTGACTGCAATGCCGCTCAACCGTTTGAAACTTGCGGCAGTAGGCGCTCCGTTGTTCCCGCCTGAACCGTAATTGCCGGTTCCGGCAAAGGCTTCGATGTTGAAATTCATGCCGGTTGGCGGCGGCGGCGGATTGCATCCGCTGGGGCAGGACACTGTGACTTTGAACGTAGCGGTTGCAGAGTTTCCAACCGCGTCGCTGGCCGTGAACGTGACGGTCGTCGTTCCAATCGGGAACGTCGAACCCGAAGCAGGCGCAGCCGTCACCGTGCGATTGCCCGAAACTGCATCAGTCGCAGTCGGCAGATTGAACGTCACCGCCGCGCCGGTTCCCGAAGAAATGGTTTGCGTAATGTCCGCCGGAATGTTGGTGAACACCGGCGGCGTAGTGTCTTGCACGGTGACGCCTTTTGATTGCGTGCTGGTCGTGCCATTGGGTTTGCCGTCGCTGACGGTCAGCACCAGCGAATGCTGGCCGAGCGCCAGTTGCACCTGTGCAGACAATTGCGTGGCAATCGTCACTGGCGATTGGTTCGGGCGCGTGTTTGTCCACGTGACGCTGGAAATTGTGTCGCCGTCGGGATCACTGGCCGTGCCGTTCAATTGCAACGAAGCTCCGTTGGCGCTGGTCGCTTCCAGTGTTGCCGGAACCGTTCCGGCGTCGGCGATTGGCGCGCGATTGACGTTGTTGACCGTGATGGTGACGGATTTGGAATCGCTGAGCGGCGGCGTGGCATCGTCGGTCGCTGTGAAGGTGACGTTGAAAACTTGCGTCGCTCCGGCGGTGTTCGTTACCACGTCGTAACCGGGCGTGTAACTGAACGCGCCGGTCAAAGAGTTCAGCGTTGCTCCGGTTGGAGCGCCGGTCATCGAATAAGTGATGGTTTGGCCTGAGTTGGAATCGGTGGCCGAAAGCGTGAACGCCAGATTCGATCCTTCGCCGATGGTTTGATTGCCCGGACTGGTCAGCGCGGGAGCAGTGTTAGGCGGCGCGATGGCCAGGCGAATTCGGTTGTTGCCGGTGTCTGCGACAAAAACTCCGGCAGAACCGACAGCAACCGCGTTGGCCAATCCCAGCTTGGCAGATGTTGCCTGCCCGCCGTCTCCGCCAAAGCCGATTTCACCGTTGCCGATCACCGTGTTGATGATGTTGGTTGCAGCGACGACTCGGCGAATGCGGTTGTTGCCTTTGTCCACGATGTACAAATTGCCCGCCGCATCCACCGCCACAGACGAAGGCGAATTCATACGCGCGGTGTTGGCCGTACCGCCGTCGCCTTCAAAACCGGAGCGCGGGATTCCTTGCGTCACGACTGTTGAAATGATGCCGCCTGAAACTCTGCGAACGCGATGATTGCCTGTGTCGGCGATGAACAAATCGCCGCCGGAATTCACCGCCAATCCGCTGGGACGGTTCAATCGCGCGGAACCTGAAGCTCCGCCATCGCCTGTGTGACCCGGCGAACCTTGAATGCCTGCGAAGACTGAAAGCACGCCGTCATTCAGCAAGAAACGGCGAACGACGTGATTGCCCGGATCGGCGAAATACAGGTTGTTGCCCGAAACGACGACGGAGCTTGGGCCGTTCAGGCTTGGCGCGTTCAATCCAGCCAATGTCGAGATAGTTCCGTTCGAATCAATTTTGCGAATGCGATTGTTGCCTGTGTCGGCGACGTAAAAATTGCCTTGAGCATCCAGCGCCACCGAAGTCGGTTTGTTAAACGTTGCCGACAGCGCAGAACCTCCGTCGCCGTTTGTATCGGCTGGATTGGCCGACGCCACGCCAGGAGTTCCGGCAATCGTGTTGATTTTGCCGTCGCTGGCGTTGACCTTGCGAATGACGTGGTTGTTCGTGTCGGCGATGTAATAATTTCCGGCGGCGTCCACCGTCACGCCCATCGGGCCATCCAGTTTGGCGGCGTTGGCCAAACCCGTGTCGCCAAAAAATCCGCCGGAACCGTCGCTGGCCACGCTGGTCATTGTCGAACCAACGACTTTTCTCAATCGCCCGTTGCCGGAATCCACAAAGAAAACGTCCGTGCCGACCACGCCAATGCCTGCGGGAGTGTTCAGCGTGAAATTCGTTGCCGGAGTTCCGTCTCCGTTGTAACCCTGACCGGCGCGCCCGGCGCTGGTGGACAGGTTGACGCCTTCGACCAGTCGAACGCGATGATTGCCTGTGTCGGCGATGTAAACTTTGTTATTGGCATCAACTGTAACTCCCGTTGGGCTGTTCAATTGCACGGATGTTGCCAGACCGACTTCGCTGGGAGCGCCCGTCTGCCCGTTGCCCGCAAAGGTGTTGATGATTCCTGCGTTGATGAACCGAACCACATGATTGTCTGTGTCGGCGATGTAAATCGTCGAACCGGACACGGCTACGTCGTTGGGCGCATTCAATGCTGCGACGGTTGCTTGCCCGCCGTCGCCTTCGTTGCCCGCAGCGCCATTGCCCGCGATGTGCGAAACCGCAGGCGTGCCGTCCAGATCGTTGATGGCGATGATGCGATGATTTCCGGCGTCGGCCACCACCAACCGAGTGCCGTCCAGCGCCAGTCCGCGCGGATCGGTGACGACCGAATTCGTCGCCAAACCCGTTGCCGAACCCGGCAAACCGTTTCCGGCAATGGTGTTGATCTGGCCGTTGCTGATGGTGACTTTGCGAATGCGACGATTGCCGCTGTCGGAAATGTAAAAATCTCCGTTGGGCGCAATCACAATGTCCGAAGGATTGTTGAGCAATGCTGCGGTTGCGGCTCCGCCATCGCCGTTGGCATCCAGAGCGTTCGGAGCCGCCATGCCGATTTTGCCCGCAACCACCGTCAACGTTCCTGTGGTTATGTCCAATTTGCGAATGACGTGATTGTTGGTGTCGGCAAAATACATTTCAGTCGCCGACACGATTGCCATGCCTCGTGCGCCCTGGAATTCTGCGAATGGCCCTGCGCCTCCGCTGGAACCGGCAATCGTCGAAATGTTAAACGCCGATTGCGCCAATGCCGACCGCCAGACGAACATCGTCGTCGAAACCGTCAGTCCGATCAGGCACAACAACAGAATTTTATGGATGTGAGCTGAATCCGCCCGAAGCATCTTTCTCATCTTGGTAACCTCGTTGGGTAGAAAGAGAAACAACGGCCAAACCGGTTCAGGCTGGTTAGCGCGGAAAAACCGATCAGTCGTCAAATCAGGAAAAATAGGATTGGTCGCGTTTTTGTCACGAACAGGCAGAAGCTAACTGGGAGGCACAAAGCTTTGCTGCCGGGAGGTCGGATCGTTTGGGCAGTGTGGGTTCAAAGACGGCGCGGATTGTAGTTTTCCTTCCGTTTGCCGGTCAACATCTTTATCTTGGAATCATTTCTGCGCTTTTAGATACGCCAGCAAATCAATCAACTCTTTCTGGGTCAATTGCGCGGCAAAGCCTTCGGGCATCAGCGACACCGACGACGCTTTGATCGAAGCGATGTCGTCGCGCGGGATGCGGACTTTGTCGTTCGGACCGGACATCAACACTATGGCGTCGCGCGTGGATTCAAAATCGTTGATGACGCCGGTGTAAACCTGATTGGTCGTTTTGGTCGTCACTCGGCGAGGTTCGTGGCCGGGAACAAAGGTCGCGTTCGGAAAAACAATCGCTTCCAGAATGTCGTGGCCGGAGCGAATCGCTCCAATCGAAGTCAAATCCGGCCCGACGCGCCCGCCTTCCAGTTCAATTGTGTGGCAAGTCGAACAGGCTCCGCGTTTGCCGAAAAAGACATTGCGGCCTGCGCCCACGTCTCCGCCTGCGGTCAGCAGCGGCTCCAATTCGCGCAGCTTTTTCAATTGCGCGGCTTCTTCTTCGGCAAACCGATTCAGCAAGGATTTGGACGACTCTCGAACCGATTCGGGGAAGTTTTGAAACGCCTGCTCCAAACGTTTGCCGCCGATGGATTCCAGATTCACCGACGGCTGGCCGAGCGCCGCAACCAACGTTTGTCCAATTTCTTCGTCGTTGGCCGAACGAAACGCATCCAGCAAAGTCGTCAACGTCAGCGAATCGCTTTTCGGCAAATAGTCTTTCGCCAGACTCAGCAACTGTTCGCGTGACAATTCGGCTTGCCCAAGATTTTGCGCCGCAGACAAACGCAAAGCCGGATCGTTTTCGGGCGTCAACGCTCCGAGCAGGAATTCATACGCCGCCGCGTTTTGATTCGGCAGTCTCGGGTTGCGAGAAATCAACGCGCTCAATGCCGTCAGTCGCAAATCAACTGGCTCCATTGAGTTCGCGGCGATTTGCTGCAACTCCGCATCCAAACTGGCGATGCGACGCGAACGAATGACGGCGATTGTCTTCGCTCGGATTTGAACGTCCGAACTTTTCAACCGTCGAGCGATGACTTGTTCCCAAGTTGCTGGCAGTTGTTTCAGCGAACAACGCTCGACGATTTCCAGCAGGAAAAGCTGTCGCTCTACGTCCAGTCGTTCGTTGTCCAGCGATTCGGCGATCAAGGTTTGCACCTGTCCGTCAGCAACAAACGCCAGCAAAGCGTCTCTGACGGAATCGCTCTCGTTGGCGTCGAATTTGTCAGCCTTCAGGCGGCTTCGCAAAAACTCCAACACTGCGCCTGCCCATTCAGTTTTTTCGGCGTGCCTGGAGAAAACCCACAGCGCGGCTTTTCGCAAGGTTGCATCGGCTTCGCCCAAAAACGGAGCGGCGTGCGTGGCGACAATCGGACTGTCGTCCAGTTGATCCAGCGCGATCAACGCGGCTTTGCGCGTTCCGGCTTCATCAGCTTTCAACGCGGCGATCAGCGCCGGAGCATCGTTCAATTGAATCAACGAATAAATGACGGCGTGTTCGATGAAGCGGTCTTTGGAATCGGCGGCGGCGGACAGCAAAGCCGCAACTGCCCGGCGGTCGCCGATTTGTCCGAGCGCCGTTGCTGCGTTTCGTCGCGCAGCCGGTTCATCCTGTTTGACGATCGCGGCCAGTCGTTCGACGGCTTCGGAGTCTTTATTCAATCCAACGACGTGAGCCGCCGCGATGCGAACCTGAAAATCCGAATCGTCGAGCGCAGTTCGAACAGCTTTCGTCGCTTCGGGCGCGGCAATGCGTCCAAGCGCAAACACTGCGGCGCATCGAACTTCGGCCAGCTTGGATTCTTCGCGCAACCGCACGAACACAGGAACGGCTTTTTCTCCGGCGGCAATCAAAACTTCAAACGCTTTGTCACGAACCGCCGGGCGTTCGTCTTCCAACGCCTTTTGCTGAAACTCCCAGGCGTCGGCGTAAGACAATCCGCTGACTTTCAGCTTCAATCCGCGCGGGTCTTCCAACGGCGGCGCGCCGACTTTGCGAATGCGATACATCGCGCCGCGCTTTTCGCCTTTGTGAATTTTGGACAGCGGACAAGCGTCCACGTACCAGCCGCCGGTTTCGATCAAAATCAAACTGCCATCTGCGTCTTCCAGAATGTCTGTCGGGTGAAAGTCAGGGTCGGTCGAAGTGATGAAGTCGGAATCTTCTGTGCGGAACGTCGCGCCTTCACGAAAGAGTTTGTGCCGTTGAACTCGGTGAGGATTGAACTGCGCCGTGAACAGATTGCCCTGAAACTCTTCGCCAAATGCTTTGCCGCGATATTGCATCAACCCTGACGGAGCTATGCGCGCGAATTTGGTCATCACAGGCATCAATTCGCCTGTGCGTTTGAATTCGGAAATCGCTGGATGCGGTTTCGGATAAACGCCGCCTTCGACAAAGTGCAGCAAAGCGTCGCGCTGACCGGCTTGCGGGTCTGTGAAGTAAGTCATCGTGCCGATCATTTCTCCGGCAGCGGTGAAAATCAGTTCGACCGGATTGTCGAATCCGCCACCGACGACGCGCTCCAAGCCCGTGCCATCCGCTCGGCTGCGCCATATCCGCGAAGCCAGCCCTTCCAACAATTCACCTTCTTTGGTTTGAATTTTGTACCCGTGCCGCCCGTGCGTCAGATACATCCAACCGTCCGGGCCGAAAAACGGGCCGTGCAAACTGGCTGTGTTCAACACATTCCAGCCGGTCAAAATCACTTCGCGGCGCTCCGAAACTCCGTCGTTGTCGGCGTCATCCAACCGAATGAAATCCGGCGGCGAAGCGACGTACAAACTTTGCCCGCGCCACAACACGCCCATCGGCAAAGTCAGCTTGTCGGCAAAAACTTTGCTGCGGTCAAAACGGCCATCGCCGTCTGTGTCTTCCAACACGCTGATCTGGCATTCGGGAATTTCAGCCATCTTTTTGCCGGAAACGTTCTTGCCCGAAGATTCCGTGACGAACAATCGCCCGCGATCATCCAACACGGCCAGCATCGGATACTGCGTCAACTCTTCGCCCGCGATTTTTTGAATCGTGAAGCCTTCGGGAACGCTGAGCGTGCCGCCTTCGATGGTCAGCGTCTGAGCAGGTTGTTGCGCTCGCCGCTGTTGCCAGCGCGAATACCCGAACCAGCTCAAACCGCCCGCAATCGCCAGCAGACAAACCGCCAGCCCCAGTTTGCGAAGAAGCGTTGATTTCATTGAATGACCTTTTGCGATGTGAAGATGAAACAGCGTTGGCATTCTCACTTCGGTGCGGGAATTCAAGCAAGCGGGATAGGTAAAAAGCCGTAACAACCGCTTCACATTGATAAGCAGTGGCGAGAAGTCGCCGAGCGAACGGCTCCACAGCTTGCGCGGCCCGCCCCACTGCGCCCAATCACTGCTTGCAGCCGTTTACGCCATGGCGGTCTTGCCAAAGACGGATAACGGAAAGATGCCGGACAGAAAAATCGGTGACTGGAGCCAATCCGGTTACGGCTTGGTTTCTTTTTTGGCGGCGGGTCTGGGCACTACGATGATGTAAGCCGTCGGCGTGCCTTCATTCAGAATCCACGGTTGAGCCTGGCTGCCGCGATGGCTGGGCAAGGCGCCGATGTCCGCGTTTTTCATATAAGGCGCATAAAACATCACGTGCGGCGGATAAACCTGTTCCAGTTGGCCGGTTTGGTGATTGTGTTCCTTGAACTCGGTCGAAAGCATGTAAGCGACGCCGGGTTTGCGCGGCGCGAGCAGTTTGCCGGCAACGGCGTTTTCAAACGTGCAGTACGCAAGGAAATGAGCGCGATGATTCCGGTCAGTGAATGCGCGATTCGTGGTCTTGCGTTGGTCGAACCGAAACTCAGCTTTCAGTTCGACAGGGTTCCTGAATCAATCATTCAGCAGATTCTTGACGCTGCCCGTGAAGCGGCACGGCAGGAGTTGGAGATTCTTTTTCACCTCAGCCTTGCAGATGGGAAGTGGCGGCTCAATGTTCCGCCGCAGATTCAGCGTTACGCTTCAGTCGAGCCAATGGAGAAAGGCACAGGCTCATCTTATGAACAGGTCATCATTGAAATTCATTCACATCACCGAATGCCTGCCGAGTTTTCGCCGGATGATGATCGGGACGAAGCCGGTTTCCGCATTTACGGCGTGATCGGCAATCTGAATCCACGCTCCACCCATTGGCCCAAAATCAATTTCTGCGTGGGCGTTTACGGTGACTGGCGGCGCGGTGCGCAACTCCTACATCACGCCTGAAAAGATCGAATCCTTCCTTCCTGCCAAAGCAAAAGCTGCGGCTTAGCGGGTGATGGCAGGCCGCAACGAACTGAGGGGCTTGCAATGAATGATGGTTGCTGGTTCCGAGTTTGTTTCTTTGCGGTTCCGGTGAATCAATCCGGAGGACGGTTTTATTCCACGCCGGAGGCCATTGCTGCGATTTCTTCAGGGCGTCAATCTTCCAGCGCCGCGCGCACGCGTTTCTGCAAGAGCGGCAACACTTCGTCGGTGAACCACGGATTGCGTTTGAACCAGAGGCGATTGCGCGGGCTGGGATGAGGCAAAGGCAAAAATTGCGGCAGATAGACGACATAATTCGCCACCGTTTCGGTCAGCGTTGGTTGAATGTCTTCTTTCAGGTAATACGCCTGGGCGTAGCCGCCAATGAGCAACGTCAGTTTGATTTTGGGCATGGCCGCCAGCAACGGCGCGTGCCACAGCGGCGCGCATTCGGGGCGGGGCGGCAGGTCGCCGCTCTTGCCCGTGCCGGGGTAGCAAAAGCCGGAAGGCACAATGGCAACGAGGCGTTCGTCATAAAACTGTTCGCGCGACAGTTGCAGCCATTCGCGCAGCGTGTCCCCCGAAGGATCATTCCATGGGATGCCGGTTTCGTTTACGCGGCGTCCGGGCGCCTGGCCGATGAGCAGCAGCCGCGCGTTGGCATGCGCGCGGACAATCGGATTGGGCGCGTGCGGCAGATGCGCGGAGCAAACCTGACAGGCGCGAATTTCCGTCAGCAGCTTTTTTAGGTTGGGTTTGGGCATGGTTGTTTTCCTGTTTGATTCAGCGCCTGCGATAGGCATTCGGCGTGTGTCCGAAGCTGCGTTTGAATGCGGTGATGAAAGCAGTCTCTGATTGATAGCCGATCTCTTCGGCGACCAGCACGCGCCGCGTATGACGACATGAAAGCGCGCGACCTGCCGATCGGCGGGCACGTCAATCCCCCAAGGTGCGCGCAACTCCGTGCGGAAATAAAGATTCCCACGCAACCTGAGCGTGGCAAGAATAATGCGAATCAAGGGTTAAAACAGAGTAAATAGAAGGCTGCTGCCAGCTTGCCGTAACAATGAACGAGTAGTCCTTCGCTGGAACGAACTTTGGCGGCATTCTGGATGTCAGTTTTGTCCAAGAGCCAATTGAAAAACGATTCGATCGGCTGCCGCATTGCCGAGACGAAACGTGACCACAATCCGCTTTGTCCGACGCGATAAACAGTTTGTCCCTTCTCTTTTTTGTCTGGTGTGCAAAGCGTCGTGCCTTGCGTGGCGAGCGCCTGCTTGGTTGCCGGATCGCAGTAAGCCTTGTCTCCGAAAAGAGTTCCCGACAAGGGTACAAATATCTGCTCCTTCAAGACTGGCAGATCGTGGCGCGAAGCTTCGGTCAAACAAAGGCTCAGCGGCACGGGCATTTGACGATACTGTTTCGCGCCGAGCAAATGCAGCTTGACGCCGTGGTACCAAAGCTTTTTGGACTCACAAAAAGTTTGATCGGCTAAGTCGCAGGCAACTTTTGCGTGATACGAACGGTTGCGAACAGCCAGCATAATCGGCAACGAATCCAGCAATTGGTCTACGCCGTTGGCAACGCCAGGAAGTTCCAGTTCGCCCCATAATTCACCGAGCAAAACAGGCCAGACTTCGTTGAGCAGGTTGAGACGATGATTGAACGCCTGATAACTCGGCAATTGTGGAAACCACGCGCCCCAATGCTCTTGCACATAACGGTGAATGGCCTTTTGCTTGAAGTGACATTGGAGAAGCCCGAACAAGTAAACAGTCAGCGCCTCTTGATCCGTAAAGAGCGGTTGATTCGGGTTCGGACTCCAGCGTTGATACTTCAGCGTTGGATGCTTATCGTAAACGCCGCAAACCCACAGAAAGAGTTGTATGAGTTGAATTTCTGGTTTCACAACCCAACTTTACAACTCTCTGCTGGGTTTGCGCTCTTACCCTTGATTCGCATTTCAAGGTTGCTGGAGACATTGCTCCAACCAGTCAGCAGGATAAAGAGTCACGCATCGGCACGCTTGCCTACGCGCTCAGAAAACTGGACAACCAAAACGTGCTGTTCAAATCAATGCGTGACAACCGCACCGTCGGCCTTGAGCAGGGCGCGCGCCCTTGCCAGGTCGTTGTGTTCGACTGCTGCAATCAAATTCGTCAACTCACTCATTGCATACCTCCCTCACGGAATCACTCCGTGCGCAAAGCAATCATCGGATCAACCTTCGTCGCGCGCCGCGCCGGAATCCAGCAGGCCAGCCAAGCGACAGCCAGGAGCAAAACCGCTATCACACCAAAGGTCAGCGGGTCGCTCGCCGTGACGCCGAACAGCAAATTCGACAGTAAGCGGGTCAATCCGAAAGCTCCGGCCAAGCCGATGGCAACGCCCAGCAGCGCGAGTTTGAGGCCTTGCCCGACGATCAATCGCAGCACATCGCTCGCCTGCGCGCCGAGCGCCACGCGGATGCCGATTTCAGGCGTGCGCTGCGTGACGCTGTACGCCATCACGCCGTAAATCCCTACCGCCGACAGCAACAAAGCTACTGCCGCGAACAACCCCAACAGCAACGCGCGAAACCGCGAATCGGTGGTGGAGGCGGCCACGATCTGTTCCATTGTCCGCACTTTGGCGATGGGTTGGTATGCGTCAACGCTGTGAATCTCACGGCGCGCGGCGGAAGCCAGAGTGGCCAAATCGCCATGGGCGCGAATGACTATGTTTTTCCAACCTTCTTCCAGCGAAGGCAAATACATTGTCTGAAACAACTCGTCATTCAACGCGCGATGCCGCACGTCGCCGACGATGCCGATGATTTCGTATCGTTCGCCGACGAATTCCGGGAGCAAGCCTTTGCCAAGCGGGTCTTCGTGCGGGAAATAACGCCGGGCGAGTTCCGCGCTGACAATGACGACTTTGGAATTCTGCCGGACTTCGGCGGCGGTGAAATGGCGACCGCGCAACAACGGGATTTGCATGGCGCGGAAAAAATCGTGATTGACCCGGCGAAAATCCGCCCAGACTTCTTCGCGCGCGGCCAATGGCGGTCGGCCTTCGATGGTGAACGGCATATCGTTCGGCTGCCCGCTCAAAGGGAGTTCCGTCGTCATCCCGACAGCTTCGACACCGGGCAAGGCGGCCAGCCGTTGCTGAACCTGTTCGTAAAAATTCGTCGTCAAACCGGGCGTGTCCGCTTTGTCACGCGCCACATCAACGCGCATGGTCAACAGGTTCTTCGCCGCAAAACCGGGCTGGACTTGCAGCAGTTGCCAGAAACTGCGCAACAGCAAACCGGCCCCGGCCAGCAACACCACGGCGACCGCGCATTCCGCCACCACCAATGCGCCGCGCGCGCGATTGCGCCGCAAGCCTTCCGTACCGCCGCGCCCGCCGTCTTTGAGCGCGTCGTGCAACTTTTGCTGCGAGGCTTGATAAGCAGGAGCCAACCCGAACGACACGCCTGTCAGCGTTGCCAGCAGCAAGGTGAAAACCAACACGTTGAAATCAATGCTGACTTGCGCGGTCAGCGGCAAATTGTCGGCGGCCAGCTTCACCAACGCATCCACGCCCCACAGAGCCAGCAACACACCCAGGGTTGCGCCCAGCAAGGACAGCATCAAACTTTCCGTCAGCATTTGCCGCGCGATGCGCCCGCGTCCCGCGCCCAACGCCAACCGGACGGCAATTTCTTTTTGCCGGGAAGCGGCGCGCGCCAACAGCAAATTGGCCACATTGGCGCAGGCAATCAGCAACACAAACCCGACCGCGCCAAACAGCACCCACAACGTCAGCCGCATATTGCCGACCATCTGTTCGCGCAGCGCAATCATTCGCGTGCTCCAGCCAGTGTTGGATTCGGGATATTGTGCCTCCAAGCGCCGCCCAATCATTTGTAAATCCGCCTGCGCCTGCGCCAACGTGACGCCGTCTTTGAGTTTGCCGATAACCCGCAGAAAATGCCCTTTGCGCTGCCGCATTTCAGGAAAGGCGCTGAAGCTCATCGGAACCCACAAATCAGCCTCCGCCGTCAGCCGAAAATGCGGCGGCAGCACGCCGATCACGGTGTAGCTTTTGCCATCCAGCGTCACCGCGCGATTGATGACGGAAGCTTCGCCACCAAAACGCCGTTGCCACAAACCGTGACTCAACAACGCCACGTGCATGTTGCCCGGCTCTTCTTCCGTCGGCAGAAACGCGCGCCCAAGCGCCGGCTTGACGCCCAGTGTGTCGAAGTAATCGGTGGTCACCACTTGCCCGGCCAAGCGTTCCGGCTCGCCGCTCCCGGTCAGGTTGTAAGAAACCGGCATGGCAATGTAAGCCGCCAAATGATCCAGGCTGCTGTTTTGTTGACGGTAGTCCAAAAAATCCAACGGCGACAAAGGTGTCGAGTTGCTGCCTGCGCTGTTCGTGCCCATCACCCAAACCAGCTTGTTGGGTTCGCTAAACGGCAACGGCTTGAGCAACGCGGCATTCACGACACTGAAAATCGCGGTCGTCGCGCCGATGCCCAACGCCAACGTCAACACGGCAATCAACGTGAAGCCGGGTTGCTTCATTAACATTCGCGCGCCGTAGCGCAGGTCTTGCCAGAGTGTTTGCATAGCTCCTCCGAAAAAACGACCAACCAATGAACTGCCAATGCAATTGATGAATTGCAGACGCACCAAGAACACCTTCCCTCATCTTTCAAGCGGCGTGCCAACCATGCGCGGGGCTGAACTGCCGTAAGGTGAGAAGTTGGCACGAAGGCAAGCCTGTCGGGGGGGGGGCGGTGTTGCCCGTTTGTGGGATGGCGCGTTCCCGCAATTGGGACGACGGGAAGAGTGACAAAGCCGACCTGCTTCATGGAATGACGGGGCTGGTAAATCGCGCCTCGTTGATTTCCGGGTTGTGGTTGTTGCTGCCGCATTTTCTGTTCAATACTTTGCACGCGATTGGCGTGTTGATGATGCGCGATGCCGCGACGGCGCGAATGACTTTTGTTTTTGCCCATCCGTCCCGAACTTCAAGCCGCATATCCCAAAACCGTAGCCGGGCATTCCCATTGCCCCTAAGCTGCGCGCCGTAATTTCACATCATCAATTCCAACAGGAGGAAACCAAGGCGTGTCCGTCTTTGAATTCGCGGGCGCGAAATTCAAACGGCAAACCGATTATTACGATGCGCTGACGTTGCGAAAACAACTCGGCGCGCAGGAAAGGAGCTAATCGCATGCTGACCATTTCACGCCTTGTTTCGCGCCGGTCGTTCATGGCGCAATCCGGCCAATGGCTGGGCGCTTTGGCGCTCGCTTCGCCATTCCCGGCAACGGGCGAAGCGAAAATTCTCAAACAACTCGTCGGCGCGTATTACGCCGCTTATGAAAGCCTCGATCCGGAAAGGCTGCTGGCGTTTTACACCGAAGATTGCGTGCTGGAAGACCCGACTTTTCATTTCAAGGTCGAAGGCAAAACCAAATTGCGCGAATTGTTCGCCGGCCAGCGACCATTGTTTCTGGAAGCGAAGTTTACGGTGAAAAACCTGCCCATCAGCGGCCGGCACGCGATCTCGCAACACGTCCAGGCAGCCACGATGAAAGACACGCGCAACCCGAACGCCACGCCTTTCAAATATGCCGTCAAAGGCATTTCGCTGTTTGAGTTTGAGCAGGAGAAGGTTAAACGGCAGACGGACTATTACGATGTATTGACGTTCCAAAAGCAAAGTGGTTGGCGAGTTTGAATGTATGTTATCGCCTGTGAATATATGCCGCGAGATGCGGCATATTGACGATGAGCGGTTTGTTACGGCCATAACTGACCAATCCTAGTTCACGGAGCCTTCCCATTGTCACCGTGACGTGCGCTCGACTCATCGCTGCCGTTTGCGCCAATTCGTCGTGACTGATGTGCAACATCACAGGGCCGGGAGAAGCTTTATGCGGATGACCGCGCATTTCCGCCAATTGCAGGAGCAAACGACTCAGGCGTTCATCCGCGCCACGATACATCAGAATTTCGGCTCGCCGCTCCGCTTCGGCCAGGCGCGTGCAAAACGTAATCAACAACGATTGCAAGGCAAGGTTATCGTCTTGCAGATGATTGACGAACTCGCTGTATTTGACTTCCAACGCCTGTGTTTCCAGATTGGCGCGGGCGAAGGTTTCGCGCAGACTGTGTTCCGGCACACAAAAACAGAGTTCGCCAAGCAACTGCCCGGCGCCGACCTTGCGCAAAATGACTTCATGTCCCTGAGCGTCTCCAAACAAAATCGCAACCTCGCCACGTTGGACAAAATACACGCGGTCGGATTGATCTTCCGGTCGCCAGATGTCGCTGCCTTTGCAGTAATTTCTCAATCGCCCCAGGTTTTTTGTTCCCGGAAGATGATGCAAGGTCATTTCAGTCAAGGTCTGACAAGTGCGGTGATCTTCAGCGCAGAACTGATTCGCGGTAACCATTGGCCATCGTCTCCTTCGATTTTGCTTCGTAACGCTTGCAGAATAATGAAACAAGCCATCATTCGGATGTTAGCGGACTAACACCCGAATGATGGCCGCAAATAATGGCATTGCCTGATCTTGGTTTACAAATAATGGGGACAACAAAAATCCGGGTCACCCAAAAATCATGCTGCCGCCCAGATTGCCTTCATAAACCAAAGCCGCCACTACCGCCGAAGCCAACAGGAAATACAACGCGCCGGGACTTTCATTTCGCCGGTGAATGACGCCTCGCCAGATCGCCAATCCGATGAAAACAGCCGCCAATGAAATTCCCAACCATTGATGTTTCCAGATTGTTTCAGCAGACAATCCCGCTTCAACCTGTCGTTTCCAAAACCACCCTGCCGTCGCAGTCAGCGGAGTGACGATTGCCGCATATAAAAGCGTCCACCAAGCCGCGTGGCTCAATGACATTCGTTTTGTGATTTTTCCTAGCAGGTCGCTGCCGACTGACGCCGGGACCAACGCCGCCGTGAAATTGACCATGATCGGATGCAGGTGATGCCAGGAAATTTCGGACAAAATGGAAAAAAACATTTGCTTCACATTCTCCTTTCTTTGTTTTCCTTTTTGTTTTGGTTGTTTCATCGCTCACTTCGCGCTGGCCATCCGCGCGCGAAGAACCGGGTAGTATTGCGAAAAAACCATGCTGCCTTCCGGCGCGGTCAGGTGGCATTGAGCGCAATTCGCTTGAGCCTGCGCTTTGGATTTTTTCTCCAAAGGATAAGCGTGGCCGAAGCTGAAATATGCCCAGCCGTTGGCTTCTTTCGGAAAGCGTTTGGAATCTTTGACTGCGGCTTCGAGGCCGACAAACTCGCCCATAAAATATCCCTTGCCGCTCGAAGCCGCCTTGCTGCCGACCGAAACCAATTCCTTGACGATAACCGCGCCATCCGGGAATTCGCCTGATTTTTTGTATTCGCTCCAACTTGCCGGGTCTACGTAAACATTGTGGAATTCCGGGAAAGCCGCGTTGCCGCCGTTCATATCGTTGGGGGTCAACGGCGCGCCGATGTAAACCCATTCGCGGTAACCTTCGGGACGCATCAATGCGCCATCGGCGTCGTATCGGGCAAATGCCTGATTTGCCATTCGAGTTTCGTTCATGGCCAAAACTGCGCTGCCTGAATTCGGCTGTTTATCTTCCTTGTTTGCCAACGAATCGGTCGCGCAAGATGAAAGCCCTAGTCCGACGGCAACGGTAAACAAAACCGCGCCCAATTGAATTTTTTGTTTCAGCTTCAATGCCTGCATAGTTTTTCCTCCTTTTGGGCAGACCGGTGGCCGCCCGGATTGAAACCGGTGTTAATGGTTGAAATGCGTTGATGGTTGAATTTTCCGCTCTGCGGCGGCCAAAGGCCTGTTCGCCAGAGCGGTTCGGGAAACGAAGGTCAGACTGCGACGCTCACTGCACAATCAGCTTTGCCTTCATCGTTGGATGGTAGGCGCAGATGTAAGGATAAGTTCCCGGTTTGTTCGGCGCATACTTCCAGGAAGCTTTTGCCGCGATGTTTTTTGAATCAAATCTTTTGCCGTCGGCTGTCACCGTGTGCGGAACGATGTCTTCGTTTTTCCAGATTATCGTGTCGCCCAATTTGACGGTCAGCGATTCCGGCGCGTACTTGAAATCTTTTATGAGAATCGTATGCGTTTGCCCTTCCGCTTTTGAGTTTGCGAAGGTTTCAGGCCAGCCCATGCCGCGCAACGCGAAAGTCTGCGCCGCAAAAAGCGCGACAAAGAGCGCAACCAACGACAAGGCGCGAATCAGGAGCGGCCTGGCCGCTCCTGATTGTTTGAGAAAATGAAATCCGAACATCAATGTTTCATCTCCATTTTGTGATCGCCCATCGCGCCTTTTTGTCCGTAAGTGGATTGCACCTGTCGCGCGTGTTCCAGATGTTTTTGGAACAGCGGCAACACGCTGACCAACGTTGATTTCAACTCGGAGTTTTGCGCGCTTGGGATCAACATCTTCTCCGTCGCGTTGACGACCAATTCGTGGTAAGCGACTTCGTTGTCAATGTAATACTTGTCGAACTCCTTGCCTTTGAGCTTGTTCAACCGTTCCTTCACCTTGACTCCGTTGGCGGCCAACCCTTTGCTTGTTTCGTTTTCTTCCGGCGTGACGCTGAGTTTGGTCAACAATTCTCCGGCGGCTTTTTGCACGGCGGTGTGGTCTGTGACCATTCGTTTGGCGAATTCCTTGACCTGTTTGTCCTTCGCTTTTGACATGGCGATCTTTCCGTAAGCGATGTCCAAACCGCCGGCGACAGAAACGATGGCGGCGATATTGGCGTCGTTAATGGAATTTGATTGCTGTTGAGAAGCCGACGTGACGAATGTTCGCGTTTGCGAGAAAAGGCCAAAAGCCGTCAACAAACCAATCGCCATAACAGTCACGTTCATGCGAGATTTACAAAGCATTGTTTTCTCCTTGATTCAAAATCTTGGTTGGACGTGTCGGCACGCCCTTTGGTTCAAAGCGGGCGGATTGGAAAAACTCCAATCCGCGTTTGGCAATCGAAATCGGCGTCGAAACCGGCGAAAAGCTTTCCGAAGCCACCTGACGCTTTCCGACGACGACGCCGATTGCGCCCGGCTACCTTGCGGCTGCCAGAGCGACTTTTGGAAAATCAACTTCGGTCTGAGCGACATGATTGAAGTAATTGGTGAAGATGTTCAGCCCGACGTGAGCGACGATTTCGACCACTTCGCCTTCGCTGTAACCTGCGGCTTTTAAGGTTTGCAGGTCGCCGTTGGTCACATTGCCTTTGGCGTCCACGACGACGCGCGCGAATGTCAACGCGGCTTTGGCTTTCGGATCGCCGGAAATTGCGTTGCGCGCATTGACCAATTCGTCATTGCTCAACCCGGCGCCTTTGCCAATGGCGGTGTGCGCCGAAACGCAGTATTCGCATTGATTGGCCGCGCCGACCGTCAACGCGATTTGCTCCCGCAATGCGGGATCGAGTTCGCCGCCTGCCAGCGCGCCTGAAAAATCCAGATACGCTTTCAATGCCGCAGGCGAATTCGCCATTCCTTTCATCAAATTCGGTGTCATTCCGATTTTGGCTTGAACGCCGTCAAGCAACTCCTTCGCCTTGCCTGTAGCTTGTTTGGGATCAATTGCAGTCAATCTGCTCATGAAAAAATCTCCTAAAATTGTTCATTGATGCGTTTCGTCTGAACCGGGACGCGGCTCTTTCCGCGCTCCCGACAGGCCGAAGCGATGTCTCTTCATCGCCAGCGCAGCTTAGCAATGCGAGCAGCCCGGCGGATGTTCGCCGGTCAACGTCAATTTTCGAGTGTCGTTTTTTTGCTGAGCCAGGTTCAAGGCTTGTCCGCTTAAGAACGAACCTGATTGCGGAAAGGCAAAGTGTGTGGGAGCCAATGTTTTTTCTGGCTATTGGCGGGCGCTCAAATAAACGCTCAAATAAACGATGACGCTTCAACCGTTTTTCAACGACGAAGCGTCATTCGCAATCAAATTGCCAATCAAAAATGGCGCGTCATTTTGCTTGAGACGGCAATTGGTCAATCAGGATTGAATTGCCGTCCGGGTCTTTGAGCGTGGCAAAAGCCGGGCTGGTTTCTGTCAAAGGGCCGAACATATTTTGCAGTTCCAATTTGACGCCGTGTTTTTCCGCTTCGGATTTGATGGCGCGAATGTCTTTGGGATTGAATGTGATGACGTTTCCTTCGAACATCCCTTGAAACAAACCGATCTTGGCGTGGCCGTTTTTCAAGATGGCCCAATCCTGTCCGGCGGGCATCGGCGAACCTTCTTTGTTGCCGTCAATGCGTTGGAATCCCAATTTTTCATAAAACGCCTGCGACGTTTTCAGATTTTTCACTGCCAGACTGATTGAAAATTCTCCCAATTCCATTTTGCTCTCCTTGGTTGATTTGGTTTGAGCTTCTCCGGCATTCGATTCCGTTCTGGCCGGATAAAGACCGACTGTGGCAATTGCGGTCAAAATTACGATTGATATTTGCCGCCCAAAATTTTTCATAAAGTTGCTCCGGTTAAGCCAGTTTTCAATTGAAAGGAGGGCTGGCCACATACGCCAAGCCCTTTCTTACGCGCGGGGCTACCGACACCATACACGCAATTGAAAACCGGTCTAGGCGACGCAATTTCGCAACCGCGCCGCCGGAAAGTTTTATTTTTGACGCAACGATCAAATCGCGCGCGCCTACAGTTTCAAAGCTCAGTTACAGGAATGCAGGCGTTGAAATCGAATTCCGACCAACCGATTTCCGCCGGAGTTTTTATGTAAACTTCCATCGCCGGATCGTGCGTAGGTTGGTATTGACTGTTTGGCAACCATAACTTGAACAGGTAATCCCAACCTTCGACCATCGCCTGAAAATCGCCTTGAATTCGCAAACAAGCGTATCGGTTGGCTGGCAACCGACGAACTCCTATGTCGCCTTCAGGCGCGGTGTTTTGAGGAACCGTGTAACAAACGTCGTAACGATATTTTTCAAGCGGGGTGATGTCGGGATCGTCCTGGCTCATTCCGACCAATGCGCCTGCGCGATCAAATCCGCGCTGTTTGGCCCAACCCATCATGCGGTCAAACCCGGCCACAACCCTGCCTTCGGCGTAAGCGTTGACTATTCGCAGATAAGCCACGTTCAACGCTGGCATTTTGATGATTTCAACTTGATGTTCGGCGTGTCGCGCATCCGGCGAACCGAAGGAATAATACCGATCCGCGTCTTCATCCGCTTTACAAATCTTGCGTTTCCGGCTGATGTTTTCCGGGTCGAATTTGCTCGGAGCCTGGCCGTAAAACGCTTTGAACGCTCGCGAAAAATCAGTCGAAGAATTGAAACCGCAACGAAACGCGATGTCAGTCAAAGTCAGTCCCTTGGAATACTTCTTCAGGAAGACGGCTTTTTCCATGCGCAATCGCTTGGTCGCTTCAGCCAATGTTTCGCCCGTCACCGATTTGAAAATGCGATGAAAATAAAACGGCGAAAAACCGCTCACTTCCGCCAATAGTTCCAGAGTCAATGATTCATCAAGATGGTCGGCGATGTAATCCATGACACGATTGACGCGCGACTGGTATTCGTTTTGCCCCTTGGACGATTTGTCTTGCTCGTCTTTCATATTTTCCTGTGGCCTTTGCTTTGGAACAGGACTTACGCAAAACAAGATTTTCAACGCAAAGGCGCGAAGACCCAAAGGCGTAATGATTAGTTCGGCGCTGAATTCCTTTCAGCGGCGAAAGTTTTCTTACAGTAAAAACTACTTTGCGTCTTTGCTGCTTTGCGTCTTTGCGTCTTTGCGTCTTTGCGTTAAACGAATGATTTTGCGTAAGTCCTGTGGAATTGATTGCCGCCGCCAATCGTGTCAGCCGGCGATGGATTCAGCGGAGATTTCAGTGACAAACTTTCCACCAACTTGGAAACAGGGAGTTTGAACTGTTCTGTAAAGTTCGTTGGCGCTATCAAAATGCCAAAAGTGGCTATATGCAAAAATCCGCGCTCATTTATCATTCTTTCGTTTTCAGACCAACGATCACATTTTAACCGACGCCGACCACGCCAGGCCTTTTCAAACGGAAAAGAGTTTGCGTGTATGCGTTTATTTCAAAACAACGCCAACCTCGCTGGGCAACGGCGACGAACAGGAGAAAACGTGACCAATGAATGGCAGCGCGGAAATTACACCATCAGCACAGACGCAAGCAGATTGAACCGCGAATTGATTCATCGTTATTTAAGCTCTTCGACATATTGGGCGACGGGAAGGCCTTATGAAGTGGTATGCCGCTCAATGGAAAATTCGCTTTGCTTCGGTCTTTATCGCGGCGCGGAACAAATCGGTTTCGCCCGTGTCATCACGGATTACGCAACCTTTGCCTGGCTCGCCGATGTATTTGTTCTGGAAGAGCATAGAGGGATGGGATTGGGCGTCTGGTTGACCGAAGTCATCATTTCGCACCCACAGTTGCAAGGTTTTCGCCGATGGGCGCTGGCCACCAAAGACGCTCAGACCTTGTACGCAAAATTCGGTTTCACCGAATTGAAACTGCCAGAACGCTGGATGGAACGACACGATCCGTCAACGCAGGAAAAACCTGATTACTGGGCGACGCCGACCGATCAAAATTGAAACGGTCGTCGCCCGCCAACTAACTCTCGGTGGAGAACATGCATTTTCAAATCAAACCGCTCACAAAACTATCGCTGTTTGGAGCATTGCTGTTATTGACCGCGCCGGTTCTGGCGCAATCGCAATTCGGCTGGGTGATGCCGCTCGACAGCCCCGCCGCCACTGTCGCGCAAACCATCGGCGTCACCGACATCACGGTCAAATATCATCGCCCGCTGGCCAAAGGTCGCAAGGTGTTTGGCGGGTTGGAGCCATACGGCAAAGTCTGGCGCGCGGGCGCGAATGATGCGACGACGATTGCCTTCAGCACGGATGTCAAAATCGAAGGCCAACCGCTGCCCGCCGGAACTTACGCGCTGTTTATGCTTCCGACCGAAACTGAATGGACGATCATCTTCAACAAGACGGCGAAGCAATGGGGCGCGTTCAATTACAAAGAAGCCGACGACGCGCTGCGCATCAAAGTCACGCCCACTGCGGGCGAGCATCAGGAAGTGCTGCAATACAGCTTCCCGACCGCGTCGAACGAAGCCACGCAATTGGTGATGCACTGGGACAAGCTGAAAGTCGCGTTCACGATCAGCGCCGATTTGCCCGCGTTGACGAAGGCCAAAGCGCGCAAGGTCTTCAATGAAACCGAAGCGTGGTGGGCGGCGAATTACTACTTCCGCACCAAAACCGATTTGGAAGAAGGCTTGCGCTGGATCAATGCGTCGCTGGCCTTGAATGCGGGCAATGCGCCGTTGCAGGTGTCGGCGTATTTGCTGAAGGCGCGCATTCTGGGTGAAATGAAACGCTACGACGAAGCGATTCAGACGGCGGAGTTGGCGTTGCCTCATACGGCGAAAACGCAAAACCCGGCAGCGGCGAAAGCCAACGTCGAGAAGCTGATTGCGGAGTTGAAAAAAGCGAAGGGGTAGCGGCCTTCAATAACAAAACACCTGAGAATCAATATGCAAAAATGTCTATTCATGGCGTTTGTTTGTTGCGCTCTTGGCCCGGCAGTATGGGCGCGGCAAACAGAAGAACCGGGCATTCGACAGACGCTTCGGCATTACCTGCAAGCGCACGTCACGGGCAATCCCGAACACTTGAAAAAAGCCTTTCATCCCGACGCCAAACTGGTCTTCGTGCGGGAAGGCAAGCTGGCGCAAATGACGTTGGACGAATACGCCAAACGCTTTGCGGGCAAACCGGCGGAAGACAAAGTGCAACGCAAACGCAACATCGAAAGCATTGAGATTGACGGCAATGCGGCGATGGTCAGGATGACGTTCGATTATCCCGCGACCTTTACGACCGATTTCATTTTGCTGCTCAAGCTCGACGGCGAATGGCGGATTGTCAGCAAAAGCTTTCACGTCCGCGCGAAGCCGAAACCGGCGACGAACTAACACCAAGAAGAGGAGGCGTAATCATGGCTGACATTTTTCATTACTTTCCCATCAATGCCTCGCGCCGACAGGTGTTTCAGGCAATTTCCACACCCGCAGGTCTTGATGCCTGGTGGACGAAACGCTCGGCGGGAAATCCGGTAGCGCAGACGGAGTACGAGCTTTGGTTTAGCCCTGAATACGATTGGCGCGCGGTCGTCTCGCATTGCGCGGCAGACAGCGCGTTCGAGTTGCGCCTCACCCGTGCGCAGGCAGATTGGCTCGACACGCGCGTGCGATTCGAGTTAGAGGAAAAAGGCGGCGCGACCTGGGTGCGTTTTCAGCATATGGGCTGGCCGACGGTGAACGACCATTATGTTGGCTCGTGCTATTGCTGGGCGATGTATCTTAGGTTGCTTAAGCGTCATCTCGAACACGGCGAAGTCGTTCCCTATGAAGATCGTTTGGAAGTGTGACCGTCTGATTAGACAGAAACGCGTTAGCACGGAAGAGAAACCATGAACAACTTCGTAGAGCAAAAATCGGATTGCGATTGTCGTGATGTGTGCGGATGAAAACGATTATGAAGCGATTCAGGAATTCAAGAAGCGTGCGGCGGAACTTCCGGCCTGGCCCCCGGTGGCGGCAACCAATAAAGCACCTCGCTAACGAGTGAAGGGCAAAGTGTTTGGCGAGTCTATTTTGTTGGCCGAGATGGGCGATGGGATTTTTTATCTGCCGAAAACTTCCGACAATCCGTTGCCGGTGGCGTTCAAGCTGAATACGAGCAATGCGAAAGAGGTCGTGTTTGAAAATGCGAAACACGACTTCCCGCAAAAGATCACTTACA
>CADECP010000053.1 GCA_902825875.1 uncultured Acidobacteriota bacterium | reverse complement strand
CAAATGCCTCATGGGGAGGCCGAGCGGCCTCCCTTTATTTGTCCAAACTCGTGTTAAATTGTCTTCGGTTGCTATCGTCAAGATGTGTTCTTTTAGTCAAAGAACAAATTTCACTTTTTACATCACTTATAGCGAATTGCAAACGTCTGCGACCAATGCAGGGCTGACAGGAAGAGAGGGACAGGGAAAATGACCAACCCGCAGTTAGAACTTTTTCCTGTCTTTTTTTTCTGTCAGTCGTCCATCGGTCGCTTACATTTGCAACTCGCTATAGTCTTCAACGTGGTTAGTGCGATGTCGTCGGTATGAGGCAAGCCGCACCTAAAGCGGAGGATATCACTTAGAATGTGCTGTTTTATCTGCTCGGCGGTCGAGCTGACTAACACATATCTTTGCAGACCTGACAGCTTTGGCATGAAATGATCAGTCAACAAAAGTTGCCGCTTTTTTTAACTACAATTTTAGCAACCCAGTTTGACAGTTTTTGATGTGGCTTCTACCTTTCCCGCATGGTCACACTTTCCGACATCCAAGCCGCGCGCGAACGTCTGGGGCGCGCGATTTATCAAACACCTTGTCCGTTGTCGCACACGCTCAGCCGGTTGTGCGGCTGCAACACCTACTTCAAGTTTGAAAACTTGCAGATGACCGGCAGCTTCTTTCGGCGTTGGGAAGCCAATGATCCTGAATTGAGGTGACAATGGTTCGCTATCAGCTTTTTACCAGGCTTCTTGTTGTGCTGGCTGTCCTTCTGATTGATCCGGCAGTGTCGGCTCAGGAAGCCAAAGTTTCGACGAAACAGCCGACAGCGACTCAGCGTCCACAACAAGTTCAGCCAAAAGCCCCAGCCGTTCCGGCAATCTCCACAGAACTCAAAACGAAAGTAGATAAAGAAGAAATCCAGCGTCAAAAAGAATTGTTGCTTTCCGAACTGTCCAATCTGGATGCGAATGTTGTTAGTCTGTCTTCGCCATTGGCCAAAGCGGTTGTGAAAGCGGAGATCGCAGATGCTGTTTGGGGAATGGACAAGCGATGGGCGGAGCAATTGCTGAAGGAAGCATTTGAATTGGCTCTGCCGGACAAGGAGACACGGCAAAAGTTGAAAGAACTGAAAAAAGGATCGAATCCGATAGAGCCGACCGGAGAAATGCTGGCTCAGGAGCAAGTGCGGCGCAAAATTCTTGCCGTCGCAAAACGTGATGCGGCGTTCTTTGAAGAACTGGTAAAGCTGGGCAAGGAGCAGATGGGCGAGGCCGAAGAAGTAAAATCGCATTCTTCGTCGGCTTATGAAGCGTTACAGGCTGGCGACAAAAAACAAGCAATCGAATCTATCAACAAACTCTTTGACACCGATCCCACGCAAGTCAGCGTCGGCAGCGCCATCCGCGAAATGGCAATCCGGGATCGTGCGGAAGCCGACAGGCTGGTGATAGGGTACATTCAAGCTTTGCGGAACTTTCCAGTTTCGTCGGACAACGTGCATCGGGTTGTCAGCAGCCTCAGATCATCTGTGTTTCCGGCTCCGCCTTTTGACAAGCAAGGGCGAAAAATCCCGGTTGCAGGCGAAGAAGCCCAGCGAGCCTACTATGGTTTCTTGATCGAATGCTTGCTTGGAGTGGAGCAAAGAGAGCCGGGAACCGCCATGAAGTTTCGGCAACTGATCGTTAGCTGTGTTAATTCTGAGCGGTATTGCGGCAACAATCGCTTCAAAGGATGAGCCAATGGCGCTTGAATTATTGGCCTCCGCCGCTGGTGCCGCCAACACAAACGGGGTCAAAAGAGCCAAGCACGAAGAACACCTTGTCGGTTTTGAATGCAAAGCTTTTGAATTGCTTACTCCAACCAACGAAACCAGTGTTCGACAAATGGCGGATACCTTGCTTGATCGTTTCCAGCGGCAGATGGCTTTTGCCGCCATCTACAGGGCGAAGGCAAATGCGCTGTCGAAACTGGAAAAGAAGCTTGCTCCGCTTGAATCGAAAGCCAAATAAACTGAGCTTATAGTTTGTTCCCGAACATCACCGCATCTGGCGACAATCAAAACTACTCAACCCGATAATTCGGAGCTTCCTTCGTGATAATCACGTCGTGGACGTGGGATTCTTTCAGGCTGGCGGCGGTGATTTTCATGAAGCGTGCGTTTTGTTGCAGTTCGCCAATCGTGCGGCAGCCGGTGTAACCCATTCCTGCGCGCAAGCCTCCAACCAATTGACCCACCAACGCAGCCAGCGAGCCTTTGTGAGTGACACGGCCTTCGATTCCCTCCGGCACCAGTTTGTTCTCGACTTCCTGGCTTTCCTGGCCGTAACGATCCTTGCTGCCTTCTTTCATGGCGGCGATGGAACCCATTCCGCGATAGGCTTTGAAGCTGCGGCCTTGATACAAAATGATTTCGCCGGGCGATTCGTCGGTTCCGGCCAGCAGCGAACCAATCATGACCACGTCGGCTCCGGCGGCAATGGCTTTGGTGATGTCGCCGGAGTATTTGATTCCTCCGTCGGCGATGATCGGAATGCCCAAACCTGCTGTGCCGCGAACGGCTTCGGTGATGGCGGTGATTTGCGGAACTCCTGCTCCGCTGACCACGCGCGTGGTGCAGATCGAACCCGGCCCGATGCCGACTTTGACGGCGTCAACTCCGGCGTCAACTAATGCGCGAGCGCCTTCGGCAGTGGCGATGTTTCCGGCGATCAAGTCAATTTCAGGAAAGCGGCGTTTGACGGCTTTGACGGCTTCGATGACGCGCGAACTGTGGCCGTGAGCCGTGTCAATCGCCAGCACGTCAACGCGGGCTTTGATAAGTTCGACGGCGCGTTCCATAAAATCGCCTGTCGCTCCTACGGCGGCGGCGCAGCGCAATCGGCCCAGATCGTCTTTGGCCGCGTTCGGATAACGAATGGCTTTTTGAATGTCCTTGACCGTGATCAAACCTTTCAAATGGTATTGATCGTCAACGACCAGCAATTTTTCGACGCGGTATTTTTGCAGAATGCCTTCGGCTTGTTGCAGAGTCGTGCCGACCGGGACGGTGATCAGATTGTCTTTGGTCATCACTTCGGCCAACGTCAGGTCAAGGCGGTTTTCAAATCGCAAATCGCGGTTGGTCAAAATGCCGACCAATCGTCCGTCTTCCTGAACAATCGGCACGCCGGAAATCTTGAAGCGTTTCATCAAATCCAGAGCTTCGCGGATTTTGCGGTCGGGCGTCATCGTCACAGGGTCAACGATCATGCCGGATTCCGAACGTTTGACCTTGTCCACTTCGTCGCGTTGGGTTTCGATGGAAAGGTTTTTGTGAATGACGCCGATGCCGCCTTGTTGAGCGATGGCGATGGCCATTGGAGCTTCGGTGACGGTATCCATCGCCGAACTCATGACAGGAACGTTCAGGTTGATGCGGCGCGTCAGCCGCGTGGACGTGTCGGTTTCGGTCGGCAAAATTTCAGAATAAGCCGGAACCAGTAACACATCATCAAAAGTCAGAGCTTCAATTAAATTTTCGGTCAGCATAAATCCTCAATAATTGCGGCGAGCGAAGGGCGCTCGCGTACCCAAAAAAACAAAAGCCGCGCGGATTGGCGCGCGGCGATTTTAGCTATTCGGTTTTTGCGGCAGGTGCAGGCGGCATTTGGTCGGTTTGCCGCCGAGCCACACTTTTGCCAGCTTGCCCACCTGGCAAGCGGTCAAATCGTTATTCAACGAATCCTTGATAGTTATCTTTTGAGATGACGACATTGTCTACGACTTGACCTTTACGGTTGGGCGCAAGCTTATCAATGCTGATGCGACGCCCGTTAACCAAAATGTTTAGTGCGGGCAGGTTGCCCACTCGGATAAAACTGATTTTTTCGTTTGCTTGAAACTCTTTCGTTTCGCCTTTGAGCAGTGTCACCTGTTCGTTTTTGCCGCCGTCGGTTCTGAAACTGACCCAGCAATCGTCCAGATTGGCGATCAATTGAACTCGCAAACCGCTGATGTCTTCCGGCGTCGGAGAAACAGTCGGCGATGGCGAGGCGTTGGGCGATTCAACCGGCGAAGGGGTTGCTGTTGGTTGTGGCGTGGGAGTTGAAATCGCAACAGGCGAAGTTTCGGGTGAATCAGCGCCCCTGAAAAAAGCCAGATAAACGGCTGCGCCAATCGCGCCCAGCAACACGATCAAAATTCCAGTCAGCAGTGCGCTATTGCCAGACGAAGCCTTGGCTTCCATTTCGTCGCCCAATCCCAGATAAGACGATTTCTCTGGTTCGCCGCCCGATTCACGCAACTGTTCTTCATACAAGCGAACGGCTTGTTCTTCGTCCATGCCGACCTGGCGGGCGAATTTGCGAACGAAGGCTCGGTTGAACACTCCGCCAGGCAGAATCTTGTAATCGTCATTTTCGATTGCTTGCAGAAAACGAGCGCCGAGGTGTGTGGATGCGGCGATGTCCCTGATGGTTACACCGCGTTCCTCTCGCGCTTTTTTTAGTTGCTCACCCAAAGACGCCATTGTTTTAGTTCCGGTGCTCCGGGCATTTGATTGCCCGAAGCAAAGTTTTGAAGATGACCACTTATTCTTCGCGGAATTAACGTGGCCGGAATCTTATGTAAATCGTTGGTGACTGTCAATTTTCGGCCTTTGCTGGCGCGAGTTTTTGACGATTCGGGCGACGCGCCAGCCTCAAACGTTTAATTGCTCAGCAAGTTTTTTGCTGTCGGTGACAGGCGACTGGCAATAAAAGTTGCGACAAACATACGCCGTCGGCTTGGCTTCGACTTGCTGGCGATGTTCAAGCAGCTTGATCGCAGTCGCCGCTGAATCGTTGCCGACTGTCGCCAGCGCAACGACTTTGTTCGGCAGGTAACGGCTGAACACTTCGGCAATCATTGCTTGAGTTTCTGCCACTTCCGGTTCGCCGACGATGGCGATTTCATAAGGCGAAGCCAGCAACGTATCCAACGCGCACAGCAAATGACCGAACGCGCTGGGCGAACGCATCATCGCCGATTTCAACAGCTTCAAAATTTGTTCGGCTTTTTGACGATAACTGTCTTCGCCGGTCAGCAGAGCGAATCGCAACAGCACGTGCGCCGCAACTGAATTGCCGCCCGGCGTGGCGTTGTCGTACCAGTCTTTGGTTCTGGCAATCAGTTTTTCGTGGTCGGCGCTGGTGAAGAAAAATCCGCCTTCGTCATTGTCAGCGAACTGTTCGATCATGGTTTCGATAAGCGCCTGCGCTTCCTGAAACCATCGCAGGTCAAACGTTGCTTCGTACAGCGACAACAATCCGTCGGCCAGATAAGCGTAATCTTCCAGATAAGCGTTCAATTTGCTTTCGCCGTCTTTGTGCGTTCGCAGCAATCGGCTTTTAGAACCATCGGTGCGTTTCAGTTCGCGCAGCAAAAAGTTTGCGTTGTTTGTGGCGATTTCCAGGTAATCGCTTCGATCCAGCACGCGCGCGGCTTCGGCAAAACTACGCAGCATCAATCCATTCCAAGCGGTCAGCATCTTTTCATCGCGGAACGGTTTGATGCGATGTTCGCGGGCTTCAAACAAAATCTGTTTGCCGCGAGCGATTGCTGCATTGAGTTCTTCAACCGACACGCGCATCAACCGTGCGATGCTTTCCGCCGCGACATCAACGTGCAGGATGTTGTTATCTTCAAAGTTGCCGTATTCGGTCACATCAAAGTAACGGCAAAAGAGTTTGGCATCTTGTTCGCTCAACAAAGCTTCGACTTCTTTCAACGACCAGACGAAAAACTTTCCTTCTTCGCCTTCGCTGTCGGCGTCTTGCGACGAGTAAAAACCGCCGCTTGCGTCCAGCATTTCCCGGCGAACGTAATCCAGGGTTTCGGTGGCAATGCGTTTGTAAAATTCGTTGCCAGTGACCAGAAAAGCGTCCAGGTAAACGCGCGCCAGCAGAGCGTTGTCGTAAAGCATCTTTTCAAAATGCGGAACCAGCCAGCGTTCGTCCACCGAATAACGATGAAAACCTCCGCCAAGTTGGTCGTACATTCCGCCGTTGGCCATTTTTTGCAGCGTCAGTTCGACGGCTTCCAGCGCCGCCTGATCTTTTGTTCGCGCATATTGCCGCAGCAAAAACGTCAGCGTCATCGAAGGCGGAAACTTAGGAGCGCGACCAAAACCGCCTTCAGCCTGGTCAAGCATCCGCAGCAAGTTGTTCGCCGCGTGGTCTGTGATTTCGTGGCTCAACTCGCCTTCCGCCGGTTTGACGGCTTCCATCTGTTTCAACTCGCTGAGTATGCTTTGGGCGCTTTCGGCAATCTCGCTGCGCTTCGCCTGATAAGCTTCAGCGATAGAAATCAGAATGCGAGGGAAACCCGGCATGCCTCCGCGATCAGTCGGCGGGTAATAAGTGCCGCCGTAAAACGGAACTCCGTCGGGAGTCAGAAACACAGTCATCGGCCATCCGCCGTGCCCGTTCATCATCATCACGGCATTCATGTAAATCGTGTCCAGATCAGGACGCTCTTCGCGGTCAACTTTGATGTTGATGAAGTTGTCGTTCATCAACCTGGCGATAGGCTCGTTTTCAAACGATTCATGAGCCATGACGTGACACCAGTGGCAGGCGCTGTAACCTATCGAAAGCAGGATCGGCTTGTCTTCGCGGCGGGCGAGTTCCAATGCTTCGTCGTTCCACGCATGCCAATCAACAGGGTTGTGCGCGTGTTGCAGCAAGTAAGGGCTGGTTTCGTCAATCAAGCGGTTGGTAAACTTCGGCTCGGCGTCTGGTTGTGCGGACATCGGGAATCCTTTCGGGAAATGGTTGAGTTGAAAATCGGAAAAATCGCTGGTAAATCCGATGCTAGCTTTTTTCGAGAAAATTGCAAAAGCCCCGATTGGTGTCAAAACAATGAGTTATAAATGTCTGCTATTTGATTTAGATGGAACGTTGGTGGATTCGCGCGCCGATCTGGCGAATTCGGTCAACCTGATGCTCGTTGAACTTGGATTGAGAGCTTTGCCCTCGGTTCGAGTGCTGAACTTTGTCGGCGAAGGCGCTCGGTTATTGGTCGAACGCTCTTTGGCTGCGTCTACCGAATCCGAACCGCTGCCGTCCGAAGTTGATTACGCGCTGAAGGTTTATCAACGCCATTACGGCGAGCACTTGCTGGATGAAACCTGCGTCTATCCCGAAGTGACAGAAACGCTGGCTCGGTTGGATTACCTGCCCAAAGCGATTGTCACAAACAAACCTTATGGATTTTCAGTCGCCTTGCTGGAAGGGCTGGGCATGCTTTCGCAATTCAAAACCGTGCTCGGCGGCGACAGCCTGCCCGAACGAAAGCCTTCGCCGATGATGTTGCTGGAGGCGGCGCGCGGTTGCGGAGTCGAACCTGCTGAATGTTTGATGGTGGGCGATACTAAATTTGATGTGACTGCCGGACGCGCGGCCAAGATGAAAACATGCGGCTACATTCCGGGCTTTCGCGGCAGAACCGAACTGGCCGAAGCCGGAGCCGATTTCCTGATTGAAAGATTCAGCGAATTGCAGGTTTTGGTTGAAAGCGCGAAAACGAAGTTCGCCGTCGCATAAAAGAAAAAGCCGCTTGCATCTGTTCGTCAGCCAATGCGTGTTGGAGACAAGATTGACCGAACAGATGCGAGCGGCTTTTTTTGGCAAGACAGTCTGATTAACTTCAGAACGTCTGAGATTTGGCGGTAAGTTTGTTGAACGCCAGCCAGGCCAGATAAATCAGGCCGCCGAAAACGGCCAGCTTAACCAGCAGCGGAATCAAGCCCAGCACCAACCCAAGAACCGAAAGAACCAATGATCCCACCGACGCAATCACGATCAGAGCAATAACTACGAAAATGATTTTGCCAACTGCTTCGCCCATAAGTACAAGCCTCCTTTGACACGGTAAATTGAGTTAAGAAAATGTCGCACATTGTTGCACCTCGCCATACGGGGCGTCGCGCGGTGATGTTTCAGCAAATTCTCTGTCTTCGATTACAATCGCCCGCGTGACCGAATCTTATCGCCAATTGATCGAACAAGTGAATCAACTGACTGCAAAGTTGTCTTCGCATTACGCCGGGCATCTGGTTTGCCGTTCCGGTTGCAGCGGATGCTGTCATCATCATTTGTCTGTTTTTGCCGTCGAAGCCGCCGCCGTCCGAGTTGCTTTTGACGCTTTGCCGGAATTGTTTCGCGCTCGGCTGGAAGAACAAGCCCGCGCAGTTTTGGAATCGGAAGCGCGCGAAAAACCGCTGGCTTGTCCGATGTTAATGGATGATCGTTGTGCGATTTACGAATCGCGTCCGTTGATCTGCCGCACTCAAGGTTTGCCGCTGTTGCTGGAAGCCGAAGACGGACAGCCGGAAGTAGATTTTTGTCCGCTGAATTTCACAGGGGAAAACGCTGTTGACGATCTGGACGAAACGCATCTGGTTCCGCTGGATGATTTGAATCTGAAGCTGGCTCTGGTGAATTTGCAGCATTGTCGAGAGCAAGGAATCAGCGACGAAGTCAGCGGCCAGCGAGTGCCGATGGCGAACATCATTCTTCAAACTCAAACCTGAAAATCCCATGAAAACCAAACTACTTTTGATCGCATTGTTGTCACTATTTTGCGTTTCATCGTTTGCGCAAACTTCGCCTGCGGCAAAGGCGGCTAAGGCTTATCGCCAAATGCACGAGCACGAAATCATGGCCGAATACGTCAGCCTGCTTTCGATTCCGAACGTCGCTTCGGATACGGCGAACATCGGACGTAATGCCAATTTGATCGTGCAGATGCTGGAACGCCGAGGCGTGAAGACTCAATTACTGGAAGTTCCCGAAGCTCCGCCGGTTGTTTACGGAGAAATTTTGACGCCGGGCGCGACGCGCACGTTGATCTTTTACGCGCATTACGACGGCCAGCCGGTCGAACCTGCCAAATGGGTAGGCGGCGATCCGTTCAAGCCGACGCTGCGTTCAGCTTCGCTGGAAGCAGGCGGCAAAGACATTCCATTTCCGGCCAAAGGTCAGCCGTTCAATCCCGAATGGCGTTTGTATGCGCGTTCGACCGGCGATGACAAAGCTCCGGTGATTGCGATTTGTGCGGCGCTGGATGCGATCAAAACGAATAACATAGCCATCAACGCCAATCTCAAATTTTTCTTTGAAGGCGAAGAAGAAGCCGGTTCGCCGCATCTGGAAAAGATTGTCGAAAAATACCGCGACTTGTTGAAGGCCGATGCCTGGCTGATTTGCGACGGCCCGGTGGACCAAACTCGGCGGCAACAAATTTACTTCGGCGCGCGCGGAGTCACAGGATTTGAAATCACCGTTTACGGCCCGCGCCGCGAATTGCACAGTGGGCATTACGGCAACTGGGCGCCTAATCCTGCGTTGATGCTGTCGAAACTGCTGGCTTCGATGAAAGACGACGACGGGCAAGTGCTGGTCAAAAACTTTTACGACGGCATTGAGCCGTTGAGTGAAACGGAACGCCGCGCCTTTGCCGAAGCTCCCGACAACGACGCTTTGCTCAAACGCGAACTCGGTTTGGGATGGAGCGAAGGCGGCGGCAAAAAACTCGCCGAACTGATTAACCTGCCGTCATTGAACATTCGCGGTTTCGTCAGTTCTTCGGTTGGGACGACGGCGCGCAATGTGGTTCCTTCTACGGCGACGGCTTCGATTGATATTCGCCTGGTCAAAGGCGTGGATCACATCGCGGCGGTTGACCGAGTCATCGCTCACATTCGCGCGCAAGGCTACTACGTCGTCGAAACCGATCCTGACGACGCGACTCGGCTGAAATATCCGAAGATTGCCAAAATCACTCGGCAAGGCGGTTACAACGCTTCCAAAACTTCGCTGGATTTGCCGATTTCCAAAGCCATTGTCGCCGCCGTCGAAAGTGCGCACGGCAAAATGATTTTGATGCCTACGCTCGGTGGCAGCGTTCCGCTGTACATTTTCACCGACAATTTGCGGACTCCCTGCATCGGCATCCCCATCGCCAACCACGACAACAATCAACACAGTGCCAACGAAAACATGCGGCTGCAAAATCTATGGGATGGAATTGAAACGATGGCGGCCCTGCTGACGATGAAGTAGTACGAAGCTGAAAAGCCGAAAGGCCACGAGCCAGTTGGCTACGTGACCTTTCGGCAAAGTATTTTTCCAGGGGCGATTCACTCAATTCGTGCTGGGCGGCGCGACCTTTACGCCTTTGTCGTCAATTGCGATAGCGCTGACGATTCCTTTAACTTCTTTGCCGCCCGTTGCTTCAAAGCTGATTTCATAAACCAGTTGGAAGTTCAGATTTTTCACTTCGTATAACTGGTTTTGCCGCGGATCCCAGACAAAGCCGAGCGTGCCTTCCTTGACGCCTTCAACCGTTGTGGCTTTAGCCGAATTCGAGCGCGTGTCGTAAAACGATTTCGCATTCGCGTTTGAACTGAAGCCAAAAGTCAGTTTGTACGTTCCTTCCGGCAACGTGCCCAGACTGAATTTGCCTTCATTGTCCACAGAGTAGCGCATCGAATAAGCTCCCGATTTCAAAAAAACTTCCAGCCCGGAGGTCGGAGCCGAAATCGGCGTGGGCGTGGGCAGCGAAGTTTGAGCGTTTGCGGCAACAGTCAGCGACAACACGACAAAAGCGAAAAGGGAAACGAGGCGCATCTGAACATTGTTACGGGTAGTCATGGTTTTTCTCCTTGTGTGACGGATCAATCAATTGCGTTTGCGTCTGTCGAAGCTTCCATCATTGTGAAGCTTGGGGCAGTGCGCGCTTACGGTGAACTTTCGAGGCGTTCATTTCATCGCCTCCACCCACGTAAGCGGGAAGAAAATGAAGTTGGTATCATTCCCATCAAAATTTTTTTAGTAGAATGCCGCCATGCAACTGTCGAGATTTGAAGTGTTGGCGCTGCTGCCGGACGAGCCGGAAATCGAAGGCTTTCAGATTGTCGTGAATCCTTCGGGGCGGACGGTGTTGGAGGCTTGGACGCAGGAGTATGAAACCGTCGTGGACGGGTTGCCGGAAAAGTTTCATGCCAAATTGGCCTGGCACAAAAACCGCGTTGATCTGGGCATTTTGATCTTCGTCAGGATCGGCGAAGACCCCAAAAAGCAGGTCAGCTTTTATCTGAAACCCGACCCTGAGAAAGTCAAAAAACGCTATCGCGTCAATCCATACAAGCCAAAGTCCAAGTCATAATCCCGGTTACTTGATCAACGGCCAGAAGTGAGGAATCAGCCAGAGCGCCAAAATTGCCAGGATCAAGTCGAGCACAATGCCCATTCTGATGAAATCCTTGAAGTTGTAACCGCCTGGACCATAAATCATCAGGCTTGTTTGATAACCGATCGGCATGGCGAATGCGGCGGAAGACCCAAACGTCACCGCCACCAGCAACGCCATCGGATTGATTCCCATTTGTGCCGCCACAGAAAACGCCATCGGGCCAAGCAGCGCAACAGTTCCGCTATTCGACATTAGTTCGGAAATAACGACCGAAACGATGAAAAATCCAAACAGCACCAGATAAGGGCCTGTGTATCCGCTCAAACCCGCGAGACCTTTGGCAAGGAATTCTGTCATTCCGGTTTTTTCCAGCGCCAAACCGAGCGCCAGTGATCCGGCGAGCAAAAACACGAGGCTCAAGTCAATTGCCTGATACGCTTCACGCGGACGCAGGCAACCCGTCAACATCAACACTGCACATCCGGCAGTCGCCGCAGTGACAATCGGAGCCAGTCCGAATGAAACCACGACAATGACCGCAATCAATGTAGCCAAAGTCAGTATCAATTTGCCTGTTCGCTGTTCGGCGTGGGACGGAGTGCCAATGACCAGAAAACCTTGAGTTTCGGCCAGTGCCTTGATTGCGTCTGTCGTTCCTTCTACAACCAAAACATCACCCGCGTGCAATGGCAAGGTTGATGGTCGTCCTTGTAAATCGCCGCGTCGTCTTAATGCCAGAGCCACAGCGTCGAATCGTTCGGCGAATCGAACGGATTTCAAAGTTTGCCCAATCAGCCCGGACGTTGTCAGTACGACGACTTCCGCCAGTAACAATTCCAGGTCACTGCCGGTGTCTGCCTGCTCGGTTTTGGTTGTCGAACTTGGTTGGCCCGGTTTCAACGGCAATCTGATTTGGCTGGGGCGGTGCAATTCCAACCCTTCTTGTGCTGACAGCGCCAGCACCTTTTCCAATGAACCGCGCACTCGCAAAGAATCTCCCAAAGCAAACTGTAACCCGGATTGATTCAAGCGTAATGGCTTGCCTTGCCGGATGACGCCGGTCAATTCGACATCGTGATCGCGTTCAAAATTCGCCGCTGAGATTTCGCGGCCAATCCAGGACGAATTAGTGGACAGCAGAATTTCTGCCAGATAATTGCCGGTGCTTATCGGAGTGAATGATTCGCCGGGTTGATTGCTTGGTAAAAAGCGACGACCGATGAATAACATGTAAGCAAAGCCCGCGACCATCATTGGCCCACCGACTTTGCCAAACTCGAACATTGAAAAACCGGACAGCCCCTGACTCAATGCAAATTCGTGAGCCACCAAGTTGGTCGAAGTGCCAACCAGCGTACACATGCCGCCAATTGTCGCCGCATGGGACATGGGCATCAGAATTCGTCCGGGGCTGGTCTGTGTGCGACGGCATACATCCAGCACGACTGGAATGAAGATCGCCACAGCAGCGGTGTTGTTGATGAAAGCGGAAAGCCCTCCAATCAACAGCATTATCACAATGGTCAGCAACAATTCCGATTTGCCGATTGGTTCCAGTACCCTCCGGGCGACAAGCGTCAAAACGCCTGTGCGTTCAATTGCCGCCGATAAAACCAGAACGGCGGCGACAGAAATTGTCGCCGGGTGGCTGAAACCTGAAAAGGCTTCGCCGGGAGTCAACACGCCAGTCACCAGCAAACCGAGCAAGGCTAAAAGCGCCGTCAAATCGGGAGGAATTGTTTCGCGGATAAAATTGTAGATCGCCAGTAAGAGGATCAGAATCGTGATGGCGGCTTTCAGTGTGGCAATGTTCAATGGAATATCAAGCATAAGGAGATTCCTTTAACACTACTTCAAATGACGCGGTTGCGCCGAGCATACTTGGAATAACGACTGTGTGATTGATCTACACCACTTCGATTTATCCTGCTTTGTCGTCGAATAAGGATTGGGTCAAACTTTTCGTTCCTGTTCGTATGTGCAGGTCGCGTTGGGGAAACGGAATTTCTATACCGTTTTCTTTCAGCTTTTTGTGGATGGCGAAATTCAGGTCGCTGATGAATTGCCCTTTGCGATGCACAAGACTGGTGTTCCAGACCAGCAACTCGAAATTGAGACTGCTCTCGCCGAAGCTACGAAACCAGACTTTTGGCTGCGGCTCAGTCAACACATCGGCATTTTCACGTCCCACTTCAAGCAACAGTTCTTTCACCTTTTCCACGTCGCTTCCGTAAGCCACGCCAACCGGTAAGCGGAAACGCACGGTCGGATCGGTATAGCTCCAGTTGGTGATGTTGTCGGTGACGAATTTCGAATTGGGGATAATAATTGAGATATTGTCGTTGGTGACCACTGTTGTGCTTCGCGCGCCAATCTCCCTGACGTCTCCATCCACGTTGCCAACTTCTATGCGGTCGCCGACCTTGATGGGGCGCTCGAATAGAATGATTAAGCCACTGATGAAATTGTTGGTGATGTTTTGCAGACCCAACCCGACGCCAATGCCGACAGCGCCGGCAAGGACATTTAGAGTCGTCAGATCAATCCCGACTGTTTGTGCCACTACCAGCAAGCCGATCAAGATTGTCAGATAACGAGCAATTGAACCGATCGCTTGCCGTGCGCCCAGATCAAGATTTGTTCTGATCAAAATGCTCTTTACTATCCAGCTGCGTAACTTGCCCGCCATATAAAAAAGCAGCACCAATAACAAAATAAAATACACGAATGTCCACAACGAAATGACGGCTCCACCCAATTTCAGCAATGGGTAATTCAGGATAGAGCTTAACCATTGTTGCCATACCTGCAATTTTTCCATCGTTTCTCCTGACTCGACAGAATTGTTGTTAAGGTTTGCTCGCCACTTGCAATTTAAGCAAGACGTTGCGGCCTGAGGCCGGCTCCGGCGAAATAGTGAAATACGAACGGTCAAGTTGCGCCTCAGCAACCAGATATTCAATCACCGCATTGGCGCGCGCCTGATCCAATTCGGCGGCTTCGGTTGATTCGTGCTGCGTGACAATCTCGACACGGCAATTCGGATGAGCCTGCAACACTTTTGCGACTTGTGACAGCAAATACAGATTGGCGGCGCTGAGCACGGCATTGTGGCGGAGAAAGTTGAGCGGGCCGAAGCTGACTGGCAGACGCTGAAAGGTAACGGCCAGAGTCGGATCAGACAACCGTTCCCGCACGTCTTCGGTAATCAGAGCTTGTGCATCTATCGTGACATCGTTTTCGGCAAAATAATTGATGATTACCCGATTAGATTCCACGCCGCCAGTTACCACGCTGTAATCAACCAATTGAGCTGCGGGCGGAAATTTCAATCCGGCCAACGCAGTTTGCAAGCTTTGCCAATAATTCGCACGCAATTGCGCGACGGTCAGCGGGGCTTCGGTTGTTTTTTCTTCGCGTGCTCTGGCGGCCAACATCCCGGCGGCAGTGGGGATTTCCAGCAACTGGATTTCAACCGAATCCAAAGGACGGTCCATACGTGCAGCAATCAAATGTGCAAACTCGCTTTTTTCTGTCGCTGTGTATGGTGTGCTGGTGAACACGCGCAGCGCCAAGGTCAATTTGCCGTTCGATTCGGAAATCAAAATTTGATCCAGTACCGAACGCTGTTCGCCATTTGGAAGTTTGGCAAAACCCTGCTGCCAGGAGCCGTTGGTAATCCGTCGAACGATATTTTCTCGCCGCTGTTGTTGGTACTGTTGTTTGAGTTGGCTGAATGACCGGCTGAGGGGAAATAAAATCAGCAACAAGGGGATCAGGATGACGAAAAATCGGCTTGGGAATCCACCAATCTGGCGAAGTTTGTCTGGGATGTGCAGTCGTAATAACAAGGTTCGTTCCCAGTTTGTTTCAGAGTTCGTGAGCCTCCATTCGCGGATTTTTTCTTTGACTGGGGAAGCGTCAATACGCAGTGCCAGAAAAACAAGCATTGCTGTAAAGCTGATGGCGACAAGATTTGTTAGAAACAGCAGTCCGCCACCGCTTGCGACGCGGAATCCTTCCGCCATATTCAAACTCAGGGCCAGCCCAATTCCATAACCGGCGACACATAAAGGCGGCATTAGCGCAACGGCAATTGCTACGCCCGGAATTGAAGTGACCACGCCTTCCGCTTTTTTGCAGGTGGCGATTGAACCGATGGCCCCCGAAAAAAGCGCTACAGCCAGATCAAGCGTGTTGGGTTGAGTGCGCGCCGCAATTTCGTCGGTCATTTCTTTGAATGGCAACAAGCCAACAAGTAGCACGGCAAAGCCGACTGCTGCCAGGCAACTGATAGACAGTTTGACGACACTTCTGAATCCGAGAATCAAATCACCGGCGGCCAGGGCTAAACCAGCCGAAAGAATCGGTCCCATCAAAGGAGAAATCAGCATTGCACCGATGATGACTGCCGGGCTGTTGAGCACCAATCCCAGAGTTGCGACACCCGCTGCAAAAAGAATTTGAAGCCAGTAGTTCGCATCAAACAGCGTCGCCGTTTCCGACAGGCCACGATATATTTCGAACTTGCGCTCGACCTCAATGCCCAGGCTTGCAGCAAAGCGATTGCGCCAGTGTCCAAAGATTGGGTTGGAAATCCGATCCATTATTACTCGCCGCCATTTCATTTTTAGATCGTGCTCAATGGCTCAGACTGGTTCGCCTGAACGTAGTTGATAACTTCTGCCAACGATTCCAAGGCTACAATCTGTGCAGCGGCACTTACATTTTTGGTTTTAGGTTGAAATGCAACCGACCAACCGGCATCGCGCAACATGCAAACATCATTTTCGCCATCACCTACAGCAAGAACTTTTTCTGGGTTGAGGTGCATTTTTTCTCGCACGTGCCGCAAAACATTGGCCTTGCAATGCGCGTGAAGCTGGCAACCGGAAGGATGAATCAATGCCGGAGCCAGCCGGACTTCACCAGTAGCTTTGCCGTCACGAAATTTCATCACGTTGGCGATACTGAAATCAGCAAAAACACGCCGCCGCACAGTTTCCGTGGCGGTGAAATAGCTGTCTGAAACGATTCCGACGCGGTATCCGGCTTTTCTAAGTTCCACAATCACTTCGCTGGCCAAAGGCATTAGCGGAACACTACGCGCAATTTCGACAAACACGGATTGTGGAACTCCGGCAAATAATCGTGCGATCTGTCGCGTCCGTTCGTCAGCGTCCATATCGGGATTGTCCAAAAATTGATGTAAATCCTGTGTTCGACCGACATGGTTGGCTAGCTCTGTAACAAAGCGCCCGTCTACCAGTGTCCCGTCCATATCGAAGAGGGCGAGCTTTTCCGGCTTACCAATTTTTTGAAAGACGATGGATAGTTCGACTTGCATATGTCGTTCGACTTCGCGCACTTCACGAATAAAATTGGTTTGCAACCGTCCGTAAAGCGCGGCCCGTTCCAAGATCACCCGTGTCACCTGGGTCGCCATATCGCTCAGAGCATCAAGCGATTGACTGTCGTGCTCCAGATTGCCGATGTCTACTTCTGTCAGGCGCGCTCCGCTGACTGCCGCATCCAAAAACAATCCGACATCCACGCCATAATCGTTTTCGAAGTTCAATTGATTGAGTAAAGATTTGCGCGCCGCAATAATGCCGCCCAAAGGTTGTTCGAAGTTGGCCAATTCGGGAAACAGGGTGCGAAGCAGCGGACGGGCTGTGAGCGTTGTAACACGCCCCGCTGATCGTTGAAATTTAGCTTTGACGAAATCGGCTTCGTCCTGCAATAAGGGGGTAATCATCCGCCGGACCAGATCGCTTGCCAGCCCATGCAAATCTCCGTCAAGATAAAGGAGCAAATCGTGTTGAGCTGCACGCATTCCATCTTCCATCGAAGCCCCTTTGCCCAATAATGTGCTGGTAATGACTTTGGCCCCGACTGCCCGCGCTATTTCCGGCGACCCGTCGGTCGAACCGTCATCTACCACAATCACTTCATCCACCGCTCCATCGCGACGAGCAAATTCAATCACCGAGGCAAGAGTTTTTGCCTCGTTCAGCACTGGAATGATTATTGTTACCATCGTTATCCTTTCTGTTCAGATACCGTCACCAAGCAAAGGCGACATTGTTTATGAAATCAGGAACAGTTGTGGCGCTTTCCCGAAATTCATTTGCCAAGTGTTCTCTTTACAGCCAAGGATGATTTATTTGTTGATTGTAGGTTGCAACTTAAACTAACACATCTTTTCGTCGGATGCGTAGCACGGCAATTTTGGTCGAGTGGTTGAATGGAGAGGGAGCGGGCAGTTTTGAAGCTACTCGCGTGGTTGCGTATCCAGTGAAGTCTTCGGCCACCGGAATCAATTCTTCGATTTCCATATACCCATCAGCGCACAACGTTTTCAGCATTTTCTGAAACTCTTTGCCGCTGACGAACAGCGTGTTGTTGACGGCCACCAGTCGGCCTCCGTCGGCAATCAGCGGGCGGACTTTGTTAATCAATCGGTCGTAATTCTTGTTGGCGTCCACCATGCCTTTGCTGGTCGCAGCGAAAAACGGCGGATCGAGCAACACGCAATCGAACAACTCTCCGGCGCGAATCATTTTGCTGGCTTCGGGCCAAAAATCTCCGGTGCGGAAATCGGCTTTGTTAATCGGAAAACCATTCAGCGTGTACGAAGTCTTCGCCACATTCAGAAACGTGCGGTTCAAATCCAGATGGACGACGCGCGCGGCTCCGGCGGCTTTGGCGGCTACGCCCAAACTGCCTGTGTAGGCGAAAGTGTTCAGGACTCGTTGGCCAGACAGGTTTTGCAAAATCCAGCTTCGCAAATTGCGCGTGTCCAGATAAAAACTGGCGTCGCGGTTCATCTGCAAAGCCAGCGAATACCAAACATCGTGTTCGCGGATTTTCGTCGCCAGTTTTTCGCCGGAGAGCAAAACTCCATTTCGAGCTTCGGGAGTTTTCGCGTTGCGAGTTTTCAACAGCACGGCGCTGAGCGTCAGTGATTGGGGCAGGCGCGATTGATAAAACTCTTGAGCAGCGGCGATGACGGCTTGGCTTTCTGCAGGCGTTTCGGAGTAATCGTGCAAGACCAGAGTTTGCGCGTAAAGGTCAACAGCCAACGAAGGCCAGCCTTCGGTAAATCCGTTGAACAGTCGGAACGCTGCTTCGTGGCGAGCGTCGAAGAGAGAGGCACGGGCGGCTAAGGCATTAGCCAACAATTCCTGAAGCGATTCAATCATGAACCCATCTTATGCTTTCGAATGAAGAAACGCGATTCTCGCATTTTCATCTGCAAAACAACTCATACTGCATTTGTTTCGACATTGCTGGTTTACCTCGTTGTTGCGCGCCACAGCCGCGCGGAGTGGTCGCTGCTGGCGGAAGCCAGTGTTTGGCCGTCGGGCGAAAACGCTACGAACAGCACGTGGTCTTTGTGGCCTTTCAAGGTGACGAGTTCTTGACGGGTGATGACATCCCACAATTTGACGGTGTTGTCGTAACTCCCCGAAGCCAGTCGCTGACCGTCCGGCGAAAAAGCGACGGAATAGATCGAATCGGAATGCGCTTCCAACCGGGCGACTTCGCGTCTGGATGCCACATCCCAAAATCGAATGCTGCGATCATTGCCGCCCGAAGCCAGCAGTTTTCCATCCGGGGAAAATGCCAACGTCCAGACATCGGATTGATGGCCTTTCAGCGTAGCCAGTTCCTGGCCTGTTTCAACGTTCCATAACTTCACCATTCGATCAGAGCTGCTTGTCGCCAGCAATTTGCCGTCAGGTGAAAACGCGACGGCAAGTATTCTGGAGGCATGGCCGACAAAAGTTGAGAGTTGTTTCCCGCTGGTCGCATCCCACAGTTTGGCTCCGTAAATTGGCTTGTCGCTCACTCTTGCATCGTCGCTGCCGCCGGTGGCCAGGGTTCGGCCATCTGGCGAAAAGGCTACAGCGATGGAATGGTCCTGGTTGGCCTGGATGCTCAAGCTTTTCTGACCGCTTGCCGCATCCCAAATGATGATTGAGCCGTTGCGAATGGCCCCCGCAAGTCGTTTACCGTCCGGCGAATACGCAACGGATTGAACGATGCCATTGCTGCCGGCCAGCGTATTCAGTTCGCGGCCAGTTGTCGCGTCCCAGAGTTTGACCGCCTTGTCGTCGCTGCCCGTGGCTACGACTTTTCCGTCAGGCGAAAAGACAGCGGAATTCACTTCGTTGGTGTGGCCATTCAGATAGGTGAAGGGAGCGGAGTCGGCGATATTCCACAACTTGACTGTGCGATCATCGCTGGCCGTCGCCAATGTGTTTCCGTCGGGTGAAAACGCCACGTTATAAATTCTGCCGCCGTGACCTCGAATCGTGCCAAGCTCTTGTCGCGTGGCCAAGTCCCAAAACTTCACCAGCCTGTCGTCGCTGCCAGAAGCCAAAGTTTTTCCGTCCGGCGAAAATGCAACGGAGCGCAAAGTGCCGCTGTGTCCATCAAGCGAACCGATTGAACGCCGGGTCGCCGCTTCCCACAACCTGACCAACTTATCGGCTCCGGCTGAAGCCAGAATCTTTCCGTTTGGTGAAAACGCGACTGAATAGATTTGATCCTGATGGCCTTTCAGAACCGCAACCTCACGAGATTGCGCTGGCAGAACATCATCGTTAAGGCAGCCATATTGTTTCCAGGACGTTCTCAGAATCCCGTTTTCCATATTCATCGGCGACCAGCTTCTTTCGCAACGACGAGTGATTCCCGGCAGATAGTTGACCGGAACTTTCCAGACCTTCACCAAAGAATCGTCACTGCCTGAAGCAATGAACTGGCTGTCGGGCGAGAAGGCCAGACCGGTGATTCCTCGTAAATGGCCATTGAGCGGGATCAGGACGGAGTCAGCGAGTTTGATCAGGTTCACCCAGGTTGCGTGGCTGGATACCGCCAGCCATTGACCATCCGGAGAAAACTTCAAGCTGAGGACAGCGTCGTCGTCGCTTATCATTTTCGACGACTGCCTGCCGCTTGCCACATCCCACAGAATAATAAAGTTGTCGTCAGAACCAGTGGCCAGCGTTTTGCCGTCCGGCGAAAAGGCGAGCGAGAGGATTCTCAATCTATGTCCCTGAAGCGTTGCCAACAAACTTCCCGTGGTGAAATCCCACAATCTAGCCGTGCCGTCATCGTCGCCGGTCGCCAGTTTCAAACCATCCGGCGAAATAGCGACGGCGCGAATTCCGGCAGGATGCTTCAGTGTTGCGCGTAGGTTTTGGTTGCACAGCCGCGACAGGTAATGCCACTCGAAACCGCGCAAATCTTCTTCGCCGTCTTGCGGGATGCTGGTTTCGACCAGTTGCATTGCGCGCGCGACGTTGGCCGCGTCCCAGGCTTGCCCGGCCAGATTCATTTGCGCGGCGTAAAGCAATCGGCGATTCACCCGCGCTTGTTCGGTTGCGCGTCGAGCTTGCCAGCTTGTGGCGAAAATTCCCGCCAACAGCGTCAACAGAATCAGCGTCGCCGCCGCGACTGCCAGTTTATTGCGGCGAACGAATTTGCCTGCCCGATACCGCAGCGTGACGGTTTGCGCCAGGATCGGTTGGCCGATGAGATGGCGGCGAATGTCTTCCTGCAATTGTTCGACGCTGCGATAACGGCGCAACGGTTCTTTTTGCAAAGCTGTCAGCAGAATACCGTCTACGTCGCCGCGCAGCTTTGACGAATCGGCGCGATGGCTTGGAGCAACCGGTTCCTGTTCGCACACCACGCGAACCAATTCCGGCAACGAACGGTCTTTGAAATCGTAAGGCGGCTGACCCGTCAGCAATTCGTAAAGCACCACGCCCAGGCTGTACACATCGCTGGAGGTGCTGACCGTTTCGCCGCGCATTTGTTCGGGGCTGGCGTACTCGGGAGTCATCATCAGCGCGTTGGTCGTCGGCTGAGCCGTGACGGCGTGACGGGCAGGATCGAGCAGTTTGGCGATTCCGAAATCCAGTAACTTCACCGCGCCTTGTTCGTTGACGAAGATGTTACCGGGTTTCAGGTCGCGGTGGACGATCAGGTTTTGATGTGCGTACTGCACGGCGGAGCAAACATCCTGAAAGAGCGTCAGCCGCTGGTTGATAGAAAGCTTGTGCTGGGCGCAGTAATCGGTGATTGGCTGACCGGCGATGAACTCCATGACGAAATACGGCCAGCCTTCTTCTGTGGCTCCGCCGTCCAGCAAACGCGCTATGTGCGGATGATCCAGATTGGCCAGAATCTGGCGTTCGCGGCGAAACCGCCGGGCGATTTCTGATTGGTTCATTCCCGGCCACAACAGTTTGATGGCGACTTTTTGGCGGTACTGGTCGTCGGCGCGAATGGCTTCGTACACGACGCCCATGCCTCCGCGCCCGATTTCGCGCGTCAGTTGGTAATGGCCGATGGTGTGTCCGGTGATGGAGTTGGCCTGGCGGTCGCGGATCAAGTCTGCAGCAATGGAAATCGGCTGAGCATCGAAAAATCCGCTGGCCTGGTCGTGTGCGGCCAGCAGCGATTCCAGTTCGCGGCGCAATTCCTGATCGTCGCCGCATTCCCGATCCAGAAAAGCCGCGCGTTCCGGCTCTGGCAGTTCAATCAGCGAATCCAGCAGTTCATCAATTTTCCGCCATTGAAGGGAAGTCATCGGGGTGGCCTCCGCCCAGCGCGCGGAACAACCACGCGCGAGCTTTTAACCAGTCGCGTTTGATGGTGATTTCCGAAACGCCCAAGACCACAGCCGTTTCTTCGTAACTCAATCCGCCGAAATAACGCAATTCGACGATACGGCTTTTGCGCTGGTCGAATTCTGCCAGCCGGTCGAGCGCCTGATCCAGCGCCAGCAAATCCAGTTTTCGTTCGTGTTCGGCGACGGCTTTGGAAGTGATTTCTTCGTTGAGCGTGATGCGAATGACATCGCCGCCGCGTTTGGCTCTTCCGCGAGCGCGCGCGTGGTCAACCAACAAATGGCGCATGATGTTTGCTGAGACGGCGAAAAAATGCGCGCGATTTTGCCAATCCACTTCCTGCTGATTGACCAGCTTCAGATACGCTTCGTTGACCAGATCGGAGGTTTGCAACGAATGCCCGCTGCCTTCCTGATTCAAGTGCCGCCGCGCAACTCGGCGCAATTCGTCATACACCAGCGGCATCAATTGATTGAACGCCGCTTCGTTTCCGTTTCGCCAATCCAGCAAAAGTTGAGTGACCGACTGCTCCGTCATAAATCTCGTTTGATTGTGTGAGTTCGCTGCTAAAAGTCCGCCAACCGATTGAAAGCGACGCGGATTATAGTGGCGGCCAAAAGTTTCCGCTAACCGATCGAAAAATTTTCCCTTCTACTGATACGGATTTCCTACCAAAGTCGCTTTGGGGGTGACGAGATTTGCGGCTGGGAAAAGTTGCGGACTCAAGGAAGCCAGATTTTTTCGGATGCTCAGTAATATCAGCCCGCTTCCAGCCTCTATCGAAATCGAAAGTCTTGAATTGCAACGATGCGTGCCGCGTCGGCTTTGGACAGGTGCGCATCGTCGGTCAACTGCGCGGAAACCAATCAATGAAGGGGAATCCACTGGCACGCTCGAAGTGTGTCCTGAAGATCAACCTCTGTAAATACCTTACACGGGAGGAAAGTTTATGTTGCGACGAACTTTGGAATCTATGTTGCGGTGGAAATTGTCTATGCTTGGCGCTGTTTTCGCGCTTTGTCTAACTGCCATTTTCGGATTGAACAGCCTGTTGTCAGATGAAGTTCTGGCGATTAAAAACACAGAAACAAACGCCAACAATCCGACTGCCGCAAAGGCTGATCCCGGCGATTGGGTCAGCGTAATGCCAATGCCCAGTGCGCGCGGCCTTTCCGCCGCCAGTGTTTTGCCTTCGGGGAAATTGCTGGTCGCAGGCGGAACCAAAGTCGGGCAACAGGTTGTTGACGATGCCGCCATTTATGATCCGGCGACCGATTTATGGCTGGCAATTGCGCCAATTCCTATCGCACACAGATTCTCAGCGCAGTTGCTCGACACAGGAGACGTATTGGTTGTTGGCGATGACGACATTAGCACCAGCATTCCTCCCAGCAGCTTTTTGTATAACGAAGGCTTGGGCTGGAGCCAGACGGTTGGCGCGCCTTCGATCAAAAGGTATCAACCGGCGCTTGCCTTGTTGACGACCGGCTCCCTGTCCGGACAAGTCTTGATGACGGGCGGCTATGACAATCAATGTTGTTCCGGCCCCGGCGGCACTTACAACACAACCGAAATTTATAACCCGGGTCCGAAAACCTGGTCGGCAGGCCCGACAATGAATGTTGCGCGGCTTCTGCACACGGCAACGGTGCTGAATGATGGGCGCGTGTTGGTGGTCGGCGGTGCGCTGCGCAATCCTTTGACGGCTTACAACTCCGCCGAGCTTTACACTTCGGGCGCAAGCAGTTGGACGGCAGCCAATTCGATGGCGGCGGCGCGTTATGCACACACTGCAACCCGCTTGAACAATGGCGAAGTGCTGGTCGTCGGCGGAGCGAACGGAACAGCGGCGCTCAATACCGTCGAGGTTTACAATCCGACCAGCGGTCTGTGGTCAATCAAAACCCCAATGACTGTGGCGCGCCATCGCCACACGGCAACGCTGCTGCCTTCGGGCAAGGTTTTGGTTTCTGGCGGTGAAGACATCAATGGCGTTCCCACGGATTCCGCCGAACTCTACGATCCCGCAACCGACACGTGGTCGGATGCCGGGCCATTGAATGGCACGCGCGGACGGCACATAGCGGCGCTGCTGAGTTGCGGTCGCGTGCTGGTCGCGGGAGGCACAGGCGCAGGGGGAGCCGATCTGGCTTCCGCCGAAATTTACACTCAGAAAGACCCCTTCATCACTATTACGCCAACGACGCTCAGCAACGGAACTGTTGGGCAGATGTTCATGCAGAACTTTTCGCCTGTTGGCGGAATGGGGCCATTCACTTACAGCCAGCCGAATGGCAATTTACCCAAAGGCATGACGCTTCAATCGGATGGAAAGCTGACGGGGATTCCCGAAGAAAGCGGCAGCTTCACCTTCACCGTCAAAGCGACCGACAAGAACGGCTGTATGGGCACGGTGACGATCACCTGGCAGGTGGATTGTCCAACCATCGTCATTTCGCCAGCCACGGTTCACAGCGGAATTGCCGGGCAAAGTTATTTACCGATTGAACAATTGACGGCCACAGGCGGCACAGCGCCTTACAGTTACGCTGTGACGTCAGGAATGTTACCGAACGGCATGACCTTGACCAACGACGGCAAGCTGCAAGGCACGCCGATGGAAGCAGGCACTTTTTCATTTCAAGTGACTGTGACCGATAAATTCGGCTGCACAGGCATCCGTGATTACCGGCTGACGATTGTTTGCGACACAATCACCATTGGGCCTGCGAACATGCAATTGTTCGATGCCATGCAGGGGATGGAATACAACCCAACGCAGCCGCAGGGGCAAACCTTCAGCGCGACAGGAGGTTGTGGGGATTACACTTTCGCAATCAGCAGCGGCCAGTTGCCTGCCGGAATGTCGCTTAGTTCAACCGGCGTGTTGAGCGGCGTGCCCACGCAAGACGGAGATTACGAATTCACGGTCAAGGTGACGGACAAATGCGGTTGCATGGCGACCAAGGTTTACAAGCTGAAAGTCGGCTGTCCTTTCCGCAGTTTGTTGAACCAGGAATTGTTCAACACTGGCGTCAACAATTCGGGCGCGTTGTTGCCGAATCAGGCAAAAGACCCTCATTACAACGTCACGCCGCCGAATGACAGTGCTTTTGTGGTTTCCAGCATTTCCGGTTGGATACAGAACTCCGATTCCCTTGCGTCGAAATGGATTTCCCCTACTTCCAACAGGCTCGCCGCCGCCCAGGAGTACTCCTATAAGGTCGTTTTTTCGCTGAACAGTTGCGATCCGAACTCTGTCGTCATTCATGGGCGCTGGGCTGCGGACAACAAAGGCTCGATTTATCTGAACGGCGCGCAGGTGAATAGCGGCGCAATTACCGTCAACACAGGGTTCGCGCAGTGGCAATCGTTCACCCTCGATTCCAGCAATTCCAACTTCGATAATTCCTCGCCAAACACACTTGAATTCCGAGTAACGAATAACGAATCGGTGACCGGGTTACGCGTGGAATTTCTCCGCGCTTATGCCAAATGCTGTGGCTGTGTGCCAGCGCCACGCAACGCCGACATGATTTCCTGGTGGCCGCTGGACGGAAACGCCAACGACATCCGAGGTGGTTATCACGGCGCGGCCAAATCACCTGGCGGCACTTATCCGCAAGGAATGGTCAATCAAGGATGGCGAGGAAATCCTGACTCCCAAATTCCAACAAATGGCGGTTACATCGAAGTTCCTCACGATGCGGGAATGAACGTTTCCCAGACCAACAGTTTTTCGCTGGACGCCTGGATTTACATTGACGACTTTACTGATTGCAACACGCCGATTGTCTGGAAAGGCAATCAGCAAGGACAGACCGTGACGACTTCGGTCAGTCTTCTTGTGACAGGAAATAACGCGGCTCAATGCTCCGACAGCATAATGCCGCGTAGGCTGCTCGTGCTGTTTTCAGACGGAACGATACGAGAGGAACTTGAATCCACTGTGCCTCTGGTCACGCAGCGATGGACACACGTTGCTACCACCGTTAGTCCCACCGAAGTGAAGCTGTACATTGACGGTGTGCTGAGAGGGATGGCTCCCCGAAACCCAAACGCTGGCCCGATTCAAGACACAACCTTTCCGCTGCAGATTGGTGCGTTTGCCGGAAACACCGGTGTCGGCGAGCACTATTTCAACGGCATCATTGATGAAGTGGAGTTCTGGCGCACGGCGCTGACCGAAGACGAGATTCGCAACATTTACCTGGCGTTTTCGGACGGCAAGTGCAAATGCGTGGAGCCGCCTCGTTACGACAAGATGATTAGCTGGCATCCGCTGGACGAAGTTGCGGGTGCAACAACCATCAAAGACATTCGTGGAACCCACAACGGGCTGTCCAGAGTTGGTGCTGTGGATTCCACAAACAGTCCGATGGCGATGGCGGGCAAAGTCAATGGCTCGCTTTATTTCGACGGCAATGGCAGTTTTCCGCACGTCGAGGTGCCAGTTAATGTGAATGGCGATCCGCTAGACTTAACCTCGAACGAGGGCTTCACGATTGACGCTTGGATCAATATTGACCAACAACTACAAACCGACCAGTTTGCTCCAATTGTGGACAAAATGGATTACATACCGGGAACACCGCCTTCAGTAAGAGGCTACGCCTTTTATGTCCAGCAAGGCGTCGGCGGCACTCAGCTTAAGTTCGATATTGCTGCTGGTAACGGCACAGCATTTTCATCTCCAGCAACAGCGGTTATCGTGCTGGCTCCGGGGGGCTGGCACCACGTGGCAATTAGCTATGATCGAAATAATGGCGCAGCCATTGCCAGGTTTTACGTTGACGGCCAGCAAGTCGTTTCTTCTGGTCCTGCTTCCAATGACAGGGTTGTCAATACGCTGCCGCTTCTGATTGGCAGAACTCGTTACACAAACGACCCAGACAAAGTCGGCGGCATCAAGATTGATGAACTGGAAATCTTCGATGTGCCGCTGACTCAGGGAGAGATTGATTCCATCTTCAAGGCGGGCAGCGCCGGAAAATGCCGTCCGAATATGCCTTCGCCCTGCGCCGACGTGAACATCACGCTGACCAATAATCCCAATCCGTTGCCGATGGGAATGACGGGAGTGCCGTTCCCCACGACGATGTTCATGGCTTCGGGTGGAACCGCACCCTACATGTATACAGCGACGGGTTTGCCCGCGGGCTTGTCGCTTTCAATGGATGGCAAGCTGACCGGCACGCCGACTGAGCAAGGAAGTTTTTCGCCCATTGTCATCACGGTCAAAGACGCCAACGGCTGCACGGCGGAAATTCGGCGCGAGATCGTTATCAAATGCAGCGAATTTACGATCAAGCCGGACTTTCTGCCTGTTGGATACGTCGGCACGGTCTATCCCAAACAAACCTTTACCAGCGACAGCACTTGTCAGCCGGTAACGTATTCGATCAACGGAACGCTTCCACCCGGATTGAGCTTCGCGGGCGGCATGTTGCAAGGCACGCCGACCCAGGCAGGATCGTTTTCGGTGACAGTCACCGCCGTTGATGCTTGCGGTTGTTCCAGCCGGAAAACCTACCCGCTGGTGATCAAGGATTGCCCGCGCGTGATGCTGAAACTGTTCAACACAGGCGTAGACAACGACCGAGTACCGCTTGGCACTGGCGCGCCGGACGGGCATTACGCTGCGTCAGCGTTGAATGGCCCAACCACAACTCCATCTGTCATTCTGCCGTTGGGTGTGACCAGCACAGCGGCGCGTTGGATCGGCAAAACAGCTCCGGGAATCAATCGTTTTTCCACGACGTTTGATTTGTCCGGTTGCGATCTGAGCAGCGTTTCAATTAGCGGTAAATTCGCCGCCAGCCCTAACGCGGAGCTTTTCCTCAACAACAACACAACACCGATTGCCACAAGCAACGGCCCTGGCAGTTTTACCAGTTTCACTATCACCAGCGGGTACCAGTCTGGGCCGAATACGCTGACTTTTGTGACAGGCGGATCTGTCACTGCGGTCAATGGTCTGTTGGTCGAATTCAGCGAAGCCTTTGCCAAATGCTGTGAATGTCCGGCGATTACGATTGGCCCGAATGTGTCGTTTGTCGGCAACCTGAACCAACCGTTCAACCCGGTCAGTTTGACGGCCAGCGGAGGCATGGCTGCGTATAGTTATTCGATCATCGGCGGCGCATTGCCAACAGGCATGAATTTGTCTTCTGCCGGAGTGCTTTCTGGCACGCCAACGGTTGCGGGCATATTCAAGTTCAAAGTGTTGGTGGTTGACGCAATGAATTGCACCGGAATGCGCGAGTATCAACTCTTGGTTCGGCGGCGGCTGATTGGTTTTGATTACAACGTCAGCGCCAACCAAACGTTCGCGCCGGATCAATCGAACCGGCTGACTTTGCGAATCAATATGGAAGCTTTGGGCAATGAAAAAGCCTGGAGTTTCAGTTTGGGATTCAATCCGGCGGTGCTCAGCAATCCGCGTGTGACGCTGGGAGCGGATGCAACCGGTGGAACGCTCAGCGTCAATACCAGTCAAGTGGCACAAGGCGCAATCGGAATGGCTGTCACCTTGCCAGGCAATCAAACGCTGGCCAGCGGTTCGCGGCATATTTTCAACTTGGTGTTTGATTACATCGCCGCCAACACCGGAGCGAAGCTGGATTTTGATTTTCGAGATGCTCCCGTTGCACGCGGCGTGACCGACACGAGCGGCGCTTCGCTGCCAACCGAAGTTTCGGCAACCCCTGTGTTGCTGGCTCAACCGGCGACCAGCGTTTCCGCCGCCAGTTATGGCGGTGAACGATTGGCTTCGGAGCAAATCGTCGCCGCGTTTGGTATTGGGCTGGCGACGACGACGCAAGTGGCGACGTCTGTGCCGCTGCCGACGACTCTGGCCGGAACGACGATCAAGGTGCGGGACAGCGCCAATGTCGAACGGCTGGCTCCGCTGTTTTTTGTGGCTCCGACGCAGATCAATTATTTGATTCCGGCGGGAACGGCTGCGGGGACGGCGACCATCCTCATCACCAGCGGGGACGGCACCGTGTCCGGCAGCGTGGTGGAAATCGCCAATGTGGCTCCGGGCATTTTTGTCGCTGACGCCAGCGGGCGAGGGCTGCCAGCGGCCAACGCATTGACCTTCAAACCGGACGGTTCTTCGAGTTCCAGCCCGGTCGCTCGGTTCGACCCAACCAGCAGCCGGTTTGTCGCCGTGCCGATTGACTTGGGAGCAATTGGCGACCGCGTGTTCCTGTCGTTGTTCGGAACAGGTGTTCGTCGTCGCAGTTCGCTCGAAGCCGTTCGGGCGATCATTGGCGGCGTCGAAGCTCCGCTGCAATTTGCCGGGGATCAAGGCGGATTTGCCGGACTGGATCAAATCAACATCGAAATACCGCGTTCGCTGGCGGGCAGCGGCTTGGTAGATGTGACCTTGATCGTGGATGGCCAAATCGCCAACGTCGTGCAGGTCAACATCCGCTAAACGGTATTGAGAGTGTGAGCGATCTGAACCTGATTCGGCATGAGCGGTCAGGAAAATTCAGGTCGCTCTCGTTTTTCTATGCTGAAAAAGTTTTCTCCGGTTGATACCGGTGGAGTCTGAATCTCGCTAATGCCGATGTGAGCGGTATGAGCGGTATTTGCTAAATCTTTAAGGAGAAAACTTTATGAACACTGTCACTCAGAAACCTTCAGCGGCTTTTTTAGGCGCTTCGTGGATGGCGTTGGTCGCCGGGATGGCTGCCTATCTGATCGGATTGTGGAACGCGACGATGCACCTCAATGAAAAAGGCTATTACTTCATCGTGTTGATGTACGGATTGTTTGCGGCGGTTTCCGTCCAGAAAAGCGTGCGCGACAAACTGGAAAACATTCCTGTCACGGCCATTTATTTCGGGCTGTGCTGGTTTTCAGTCATTCTGACCGTATTGTTGCTGACGGTTGGATTGTGGAACGCCGAACTGGCTCGGAGCGAGAAAGGATTTTTCGGCATGTCGTTTGTGTTGAGCATGTTTGCGGTCATCGCCGTGCAAAAGAACACGCGCGATGCGGGCGGTCAGGTTGGCAGTCTGGTTTGAACATCCGGTTGGTAAGGAGCAACTGCCCGGCAAACTGTTCAGCTTGCCGGGCAGTTGATTTTTGAATTTGGCTTAGCCGTTGTTCTTTTGGAAATCGGCCATGAACTCGACCAGTTTCTCTACGCCAGCTTTTGGGAAGGCGTTGTAAATCGAAGCGCGCAAGCCTCCGACTGAACGATGGCCTTTCAAACCGTCCAAACCGGCTGCGGTGGCTTCCTTGATGAATTTCTTTTCCAGGTCTTCGCTGGGCAGCCGGAAAGTGACGTTCATCAGGCTGCGGCAATCGGCTTCGGCGTGGCCGCGGTAGTAATTGTCCGAAGCGTCAATGGCTTTGTACAAAATCGCGGCTTTCTCCTGGTTCATTGCCTGAACCTTTTCCAGTCCGCCGATGTCGTTCAGCGCCCATTTGAACACCAGACCGCAGATGTAAATCGCAAAGCACGGCGGCGTGTTGTACATCGAACCGTTCTTGGCCAGGTTCTTGTAATCCAGCGTAGCCGGTAAGCCTTCAGGCACTCGATCCAGCAAATCTTCGCGGATGATGACGATGGTGGCTCCGGCGGGACCCGCGTTCTTTTGCGCTCCGGCGTAAATCAAACCGTATTTGTTGACATCAATTGGGCGACTGATGAAATCCGACGACATATCGCAGATCAATGGCGCTCCGCCGAAATTCATGTCTTCCTGAAATTCCACGCCGAAAATCGTTTCGTTCGAGGTGTAATGAACATAGGCCGCGTTCGGATCGAGTTTGATCTCTTCGGATTTCGGCAGACGGTTGAAGTTGGTGTCGGCGGTTGTCGCAGCTTCGCGCACCGTGCCGAGCTTTTTGGCTTCCTTGATCGCGCCTTGTCCCCAACTGCCGGTCAGCACGTAATCGGCAGAAGCGCCTTTCGGCAACAGGTTCATCGGAATCATCGTGAATTGCAGGCTGGCTCCGCCCTGTAAGAACAGCACTTTGTAATTGTCAGGAATGCCGACGAGCTTTCGCAGATCGGCTTCGGCTTCGGCAATGATCTGTTCAAAAGCCGCGGAGCGGTGGCTGATTTCCAGCACCGACATGCCTACGCCGGGCAGAGCGAGCAAATCGCGTTGAGCTTGTTTCAAGACCGGCTCCGGCAACACTGCCGGGCCTGCGCTGAAGTTAAAAATGCGTTCGGACATTTATTGATCTCCTGTTTGATAAAAATGATGACGAAACTCAGGCGGCTGCTTTTTCGGCAACCTCCATCCAGGCTGGCAAATGACTGCCGTAAAGAACGTCTGGGTCCATGTCTGCGCCATTGGGCCAGACGATTGTCGCCAACTCCGGGTCTACTTTGACGGCGCAAAACATTTCTCGGCTTTGTCTGATCGGTTCAAAAATTGGGCCTCGCAACAGCGGCTCAAGGTTCACAACTTTCTGCTCGCCGGTGCTGAATTCCAATCGAACCCGGAAATTTTCTAGAGGCGTTACGGAATGAATCAAAACCATTTTTGCTACCTCACTTAATCCAAAGGCACAATTCTTTCGAGCGGTTGTCCGTTGCGAGCCAACGCCCAATCGGCGCGCAATTCATCTCTGTGCAAAGCCGCCCACTCCATTGTCAGATTCATGACTCGACGGGGCAATTCTCCCTCGATGATTGCCAAGGTTTCAATTGCCATTTGCGCTCGAAACTCGCCATAGGCCACATGAAAGTGCGGCGGCGGATGATCGTTGTAATACATCGAAATGACAATTCCAAAAAATCGGCTGATGACTGGCATAGTTCAATTACAAAACAAGCAGATTGGCCTCGATCACATCGCCGTTGCCGGAGCGGATGCGATCCATGGTTTCCGGCTCCAGCGTGCCGTCGAGTTCAATGCGCGCAATTGCCGCTTCGGCTCCGGCAAAGACTATGTTTTCCATTTGCTGGACGTTGATGTTGGCAGCTTTGATTTCGTTCAACACGTGCGCCAACACTCCGGGACGGTCTTTGTGGCGAACGACCAGCTTATGCGTCGCCGGAGTTCGATCCGCCAGATTGACGACGTTGGGAACCGAACCGGTGTCCTTGAATTCGCGGATGATGCGGACGGTTTCAGCGGCGATGGCTTCCTGAGCCTGATCGGTCGAAGCGCCGATGTGATGCGTGCCGTACACGCCGGGCAAGCCGATGATCTCGTCGCTGAATTCGCCGGTTGCCGTTGTCGGTTCGTTGGCGAACACGTCCAGCCCCGCGCGGATGTGTTTGGTTTTGACGGCTTGCGCCAGCGCAGCTTGATCCACGACCTCGGCGCGAGCCGTGTTGATGAAAATCGTGCCGGGTTTCATCACTTCAAAGATGTCGGCGTTGATGAAACCGCGCGTGTCCGGCGTCAGCGCCACATGCAAACTGATGATGCCGGCTTCGTGGACAATTTCCAGAATTGTCTGGCGGTACTGAATGCCAAGCTCCTCGGCTTTTTCCGGCGTCAAGTTGCGGCTCCAGCCGACGACGTTCAGGCCAAAAGCTTTGGCGCGCGCGATCATCTCGCTGCCAATCTGGCCAAGCCCGATCAACCCCAATGTGCGGCCTTTCAAGCCGGTGGCTTTGCCGAATTCTTTCTTGTTCCATTTGCCCGCGCGGAGTTCGGCGACGTTGTCGGCAATGCGACGATCCAGCGCCAGGATCAGCGCGAAAGCCAACTCAGCAACGGCAACCGAGTTTTTGCCCGGACAGTTGGAAACATAAATGCCTCGTGCCGAAGCCGCTTTAACGTCAATTGTGTTGAACCCGGCTCCGGCGCGTACGACCAAACGCAACTTGCCCGCATCCAGCGCGGCTTCGTTGACCTTGGTCGAACGCACGACCAGCACATCGGCTCCGGTGTCACGGATGGCCGCCGCCAGCGCGTCATCTTTCAGGTCGGGATTGCTGATGACTTCACAGCCAATGGCTTTCAGCCCGTCAATCCCACTTTGCTCGAATTTGTCGGCGATCAGAACTTTCATGGAAGTAGACAGAAGACAGTAGACAGAAGGCAGTAGGTGTAGGCAGTAGTTGGCTCGCCTCTACTGTCTACTGACTACTGTCTTCTGTCTACTCAGATTAAATGACTCAACAATCCATCCCGCAACTTCGGCTCAAACCAAGTGGATTTCGGCGGCATGATTTCGCCTGCGTCGGAAATTTCCATCAGTTCGTCCAGCGAAGTCGGGTACATTGAAAAGGCGACGGCGGCTTTGCCTTCGTTGACCAATCGTTCCAATTCGCGTGCGCCGCGAATGCCGCCGATGAAATCAATCCGTTTGTCGGTGCGCGGGTCTTGCACGCCCAGCACCGGAGCCAGCAACGAATCCTGCAACACGCTGACATCCAGCCGGTCGGTGACTTTCATGCGTCTGGTGACATCGGTGCGGAGCTTCAAGCCGTACCAATGCCCGTCCAGATACATCGCAAAGCGATTGTGTTTGCGCGGCACAGGATCAACGTCCGGGCGGACTTCAAATTCGCGCTCGACTTCTTTCAGGAAGTCTTGCGGCGAATAACCGTTCAAATCCTTGACCGCTCGGTTGTAAGCCAGAATGCGGACTTGATCGGATGGGAACAGCACGCATTGAAAGAAATTGTATTCCTCTTCGCCCGTGTGACTGGAGTTTTGGTCGCGCAAGTCGGCGCGAGCGCGGCTGGCGCTTTTGGCACGGTGATGACCGTCTGCGATGTACAGGTTCGGAACCTGGCCAAAGGCGGCAATCAATTCTGCGTTGCGTTCGGTCGGCACAGCCCAAATTGTGTGAGTGACTCCGTCGGCGGCAACGAAATCAAACAGCGGCGGAGTGCGAATCAATTCATTCGCCAATCCGTTGACCTCATCGTTCGGGCGATAAGTCAAAAAGACCGGGCCGGTTTGCGCTCGAATAGTCAGCATGTGTTTGGTGCGGTCGTTTTCTTTGTCTGGCCGAGTCTTTTCGTGTTTCAGAATGATGTTGTTGTCGTATTCGTCCACCGAACAGCAGGCGACCAATCCGATTTGAGTTCGTTCGCCCATTCGCAGCGCGTAAAAATAAAAGCTCGACTCGTCTTCAATCACCAGCGGCGCGGCGGCAATCAACCGGTCGAAGTTCGCGGCGGCTTTGGCATACACGGCGTCGGAGTAAATATCCGTTCCCGCTGGCATTTCGATTTCAGGCCGCGACACGCGCAAGAAGCTCAAAGCATTGTCACCGGCCAACGCGGCGGCTTCTTCGGTGCTGACGACATCGTAAGGGACTGCGGAAACATCCGCCGCCTGGGCTGGCAACGGGCGCAGCGCGCGAAACGGTTTGACTGTGGACACGTAAGAACTCTCCTTGGGTGAATGAAAATGACAGGTTGAATTGAGATGGGATTCTACAACGCGAGCGCGGATTTGCAATTGGAGCGCGGACGTCCACGTCCGCTGCCGGTTCGCGGACGTTATCGTCCGCCGCT
>CADECP010000052.1:13748-38217 GCA_902825875.1 uncultured Acidobacteriota bacterium | reverse complement strand
TGGCTTTTCATGTGGGTGCTCCTTGATGGAAAAGACGCCGGAACTGCGCGTCAGAGTTTTTGGTCTAAATCCGATTGCTGTTTCAATGACGCGGCAGAACTCATAATCGTTTCAAGAACTCGATCAACCGATCCGGCTTGTTGGTGACGATGCCGTCCACTTCGCGTTCGATCATTTTGGCGAACTGAGCGTCTTCGTCGGCAGTCCAAACATACAGCCGTTTTCCGCTGGCTTTGGTTCGCCGCGCCAGATAGCCGAAGCAAAGTTCGACCTGCATGCACAAGACTTGATAATTGATGTTCCGAAGCGCAATCCACGGAAAGGCTTCGCGCCAGCGCACGACCGGGTTCAGCGTTTCGTTTCCTAGAATCACGCCAAGTTCGATGTCGCTGACTTCTTCGCCAAGCCGCCGCATCAATTCAATGTCGAACGAAGCCAGCATCACTTCGTCCTGACATCGCCGAGCGCGAACAATCCGCAAAGTTTCCGCCGCCGCTCGCGCGTCTTTGATTTCCAGATACAACCGCACCTTGCCGCTGGTCAGATCAAGCGTTTCGTCCAGCGTCGGCACACGTTCTCCGCTGCCCGCGTCGGCTTGTTTGATTTCGGCCAGCGTCAACTGGTCAACGTGGCCTTTCAGATTGGTGGTGTGATCCAGCGTTTCGTCGTGAATGACAACGACCTGATTGTCGCGCGAGCGATGCAGATCGAGTTCGATCATCTGCGCGCCTTGTTCAATGGCGAGCGCGAATGCAGCCAGAGTGTTTTCCGGCTTATAAGCTGAAGCTCCGCGATGGGCAATAACGAGTGGTGACATTTTCAGTGGGGCTTTGCCAATTCGCGCGGCTCGGTTACGTGTCTAATCCCGTCCAGAATTTGCCGAACTCGCTTTGACGACAACGTGCCGATGTATGCACCCAGTTGGGATTTATCCACAGTGACAATTCGAGTCACCGCAACGACACTTTGTTTCGGCAACCCTGCTTCTTTTTCGTTCAGCAACACGTTTCCGGGAATGGTTGCGCGCTTGAGGTTAGAAGTAAGTTCGCAAAGAACAACTGTGTTTAAGCGACTGTGATTGCATGCGTTGTTTTGGATGACCACATGTGGATGCCTGTATCCTGGCTCAAAGCCAATTGGTTCATCAAAATCCACCCAATACAACTCTCCCTGATTTATCACCATTCTTCAGCCTCCAACGTTTTGCGATATGCCTTTTGGGAACGCTTCAACCAATCACGCTCTTCTTCATCCGGCCCATCTTTGTAAGCTTCGTTGAGACTCTCCACCAATTGTCGTGTCTGCTGACGCTGAAGGAATTCTTCGACGGCCAAAGACACTAATCCGCTCTGAGAAATTTTCATTTCCAAAGCCGCCGCATTCAGTTGATCGAACAATTGCTGATCGAGAACAATTTCCGTTTTTGTATTTGCGAGCTTTGTCTTTGCCATAAAAATCACCTTGAACTCATTTTACCTGAAACTCCCGCGAGCCGAGCACCAGCGCAGCAACACTGCCGATCAGTTGATTGTTGCGGCGTTCGTCAAACTTCGCCGGAGTCATTTTCGCGCGCTGGTCGTTCAGGACTTTGGTCAGGTTGTCGCGCGTTTCTTTGGAAACTTCGCTGTGAATGAATGCCGCCAGCAATCCGTCAAGCAAGCGTTTTTGGTCTTTGGCGGCGTCCGGCGCGACGAAGCGGCCAACGTCAACACGAGTTCCGTTGATGCGATTTCCAACCAGCGCCAGCGCGAAGTTCATGCGTTCCAGCAAAGTGGCATTGCTCAACCAGCGTGAAGAATCTTCGGAATAACCTGTCGGCGGTTGGCACTGATAAAGCGGCTCGCCCATTCGAGCGACGGTTTGAATCAACGGCGAAGCTCCATCCGTCGCCGCCCCCGTAGCGCGAATTGCCGACGCTGCCAGTTCCAGCGGCGATTTGATTTTGTTGCGGTAAGCCTTTGGCGAATAAAACTCCGGCGAAGTCAGAATCGCGCGAACTACCTGACGAATATCACCGTCAGTTTTGGTGAAGACTTCGGCGGCGCGTTCAACCAACGAAGTCGGCGGTTCGTCGGCGGCAAAACGTTGCGCCAGCTTGAACGAAATGAACTTGGCCGTCGAAGGATGTTTGGCCAGCAAATCCAACACGCGCAAACCGTCTTCGATGCCTCCGCCCGGAGCGATGCGTTTGCCGAGCACGATCTTTTCGCCTTTGTCGTGCGAACGCGGACGAAACAGAAACAACTGATTCGGCGCTTGCCCAACCGTCCAGCCGGTGAAGCAACGCGCCACTTCTCGCACATCGTTTTGCGTGTATCCGCCGTCCACGCCCAGCGTGTGAAGCTCCATCAATTCGCGCGCGTAATTTTCATTCAAACCCGGTCGGCGAGGCGGCGGCAACAAATTGCCATCGGCGTCATACTTTGGCGCAGGCGCGGGCTGTTCCATCTGGCTCAGGAAGTTGTCCAGATAAATCATCATCGCCGAGCTTTGCGCCACGGCCAGCAGCAATTCCTTGAACCGCCCCAGCGCGTGCGGACGAAGCACATCGCGTTCGTAGCTGGTCAGCATCAATCGCGCGTTGTCTTTTCCGGCAAACACATTGAAGTGATTGAACCAGAAATCCACCATCACTTCCTGCAACTGACGTTCGCTGAAAGCTGCGCGGAGCAATTTGGCTTGCTGCAATTCGCGCATCGGTCGTTGGCCGTCAATTGGCGTTGGGGGCGGACGCGGCGCCGATGTTGACTGAGGGACGGCGGGAGCGAGGGATTGAGGGACCATCTTTTCAGAGTTGTCCACCTTCCCGGTTGCGGGCTTATCACTCTGTCCCTCTTTCCCGCCTTCCCTCACTCCCGCCATCTCTCCATCTTTCTTTATCGCCAAAGGCGTTGGAGTCGGCGTCGGCACTGGGCGCGGCGGTGGCGGCAAAAAGTTCTGAAACAGTTCCGGCAACGTCGCCTGCAAGGTGTTCAGCGATTGCAGCGGGCGAGTCAGGAAATCATCCGGTACGTCTTCTGGATAAAGCTGTTCTTCCAAATATCGTTCAATACCTTTTTGTTTGACGCGCTCAATGTCGCCGGGACGCGGACCGAATCCTGCACGATTGAGCAAATGCAAAATCTTTTGCTCTTCGGTCAACGAAGGCAATGTCGTGACTTTTCGGCTGCGTGTGGTTTCGTTGGCAAGATTCGGCAACGGGATCAATCGTTCGTTTGCCGACAATGCGCCCGGTGGCAAATTCGGTTTGATGGCCGGAATCGGCGAAGCAGGTTGAGGAGCAGCGGGCGGAGCCATCAACGCGCGCAATCTGGGTTGCTGTTCCGGTCGCAACGTCGGCAAAAATTCTTCCAGCACTGCTCGCCGTTCGCGTTCCAACTGGCCGCGCGTTTCGTTGAAGGGCGGCGTATTCGGTTGCAACCGGCTCATCTGCTGCACCAAAGCATCAATGCGCGGGCGGCGTTTTTTCAACAGTTCGTCGAGCGTCGCAGTTTGCTCCTCAGTCAGTTTCAGTTGATTGGTCAGGTCGGCAACGATGCGCGATTCGTCAAACGGAATCTGCTGCGCCGCAAACGGCAAAGTGGCCAACATCGTCCCAATCAAAACTCCGGCGATCAAAGCCAGCAACCGAGCGCGATAAATCGTTCCCCAAGTCATAAGCGTCCTTTGGTAAGAGGTAAATCGGTGTAAAAGGCAGGCCAAGTTTACTCCAACTTTCGGGTTGCGCCATCAACTTGCGGAGTTATTTCTCGGCGGGATGGAATACGTCACCGTCGCCTGAGCAACCGGTTCGTTTTCGGATTCGGAAAACATCGTCACGTCGCCAACTGCCAGCCGTGAACCGAGTTTCAACAAGCGGCATTCGGCAATCACATCGCGCGGAGCAGGTTTGCGCAAAAAGTTGATGTTCAAACTGGTCGTCACCGCCATCGCCACCGGCCCGATCATCGCCAGCAGAGCCAGGTACATCGCCGTGTCGGCCAAAGTCATCAACGCCGGCCCCGAAACAGTTCCGCCCGGACGCAAGTGCCTGGGATGATGCACCATCCGAACGCGCACAAAGTTTTCTTCGACATGTTCGACGCGAAATCCGAAATCATGCTCTTCGGGCATTTCGGGAAAATGAGATTGCAGGAATGCTTCCAATTCAGAAGCCGTCATTGCGGGCATTTCGTTTAGTTACCTCCGTGGTGGAATGCCCGGAAAATACAACAGCCAAAACGCAAAGCGAAGCCGCCTTGCGTTCTGGCTGTTGTGCGTGACGAACAAACCGATTGAGGAGTGAATAGAAACAATTGAACCGGTGGAAACATCGCCTCATGCTTCATTACGGTCTTTGGTTGCTATTCACTCCTCAATCGGTTCGCAACGCAAAAAACTCAATTCAGCCTGTGAAGTCGAGACGTTCAACTCAGCTATAGCCTGTCGCGCATAGCGATACCCGACCTCAACGATTCGGTCATAGGATTTGAAATCGAAGATTTTGAATTCTTCAACAGGTGGTTGCAGACAAAAATCAGCTAGTCGGCGATTGAGTTCCGATTGTCGCTGCGAAGCCAACATTGCTGTGTTCATCAAAATATCCACGACAGTGGGAACTTGAATCGGTTCGGCAAAAGGATTGATGCGACTCCACCAGATTTTCCACGAAGGCAGGCTGCCCGAATACCGCTGACAGATTTTCACTTCGGGCTTGATGGAAACGTCCACCGCCCAGACTTCGCCTGTGGAAAATTGCTTCATCACGTCCACCGGCAAATTGTTCAGCACTCCGCCATCCACCAGCAGTTCGCCATCCATGGCCACAGGCGGCATCATTCCCGGAATCGCAATGCTGGAAGTGACGGCTTTTCTCAACAAGCCGGATCGGTGAACGACCAACTCGGCGCGATTCAAATTGCACGACACGCAAAAGAACGTGCGAGGCAAATCTTCGATTCGCGTTTCGCCGAAGGCATCGGCTGACATTCCGTTGATGATTTTGCCGCCGGTCAGCGAATGAACAGGCAACACGTAATCCAACAGCGAACCGCTTTCTTTCATATATCGGCGAAGCGATTTCCGAATTCGTTCGGAATCCCACCCCAACGCCAGCATTGCCGCAATGATTGCTCCGCCGCTGGTTCCGCCGACCATTTCGATTTCGATTCCGGCTTCTTCCATTGCGCGAATCACACCGATTTGAGCGATTGTGCGAGCGCCTCCGCCGCTAAGCACCAACGAAACCTTGCGCGTTGGTTGAGCGTTTGCCGTCAATTTTCCGGTCAGCGGTTTGAACAAACGCCCGGTGAATTTTTTGATGATCTCGACAGTTTGAGCGGCTTGCATGGTTCCTCCTTCACTGCGCCAAAAACCGAACGGTCGTTCGCAAACCGACGACCAGTCGTTCGTCGCGTTCATCCAAATCAACCAGAACTTCCAACACGTCGCGGTCGCTTTTTTCCGCAGGGTCTCCGGTGCGGACGTGTTTGCGTCCCATCAGCGCGCCGAACGAAACCACTCGCCCGTTGAACTGTTTGTCGGCAAACGCATCGGCGGTAACTGCCACCGTTTGCCCAACGCGCAAGCGGCCAAGATCGCGTTCGTCCACTTCGGCGCGAACTCGCAAACCGGAAACATCCGCCAGACTTATGACCGGACGTGGCATGACCGTGCTGACCGTTTCGCCGGGCAGCAAATGAATTCGCAAGACGCGACCGGCTTGCGGAGCGCGCACGGCGCATTTTCCCACACGAGCGGCCATCGCCTGAGCGCGACTGTCCGCCGCGCGAATGTCGGCTTCGGCGCGCGCCAGTTCTTCCGGCAAAGCCTGTGCGTTGGCCAACGCCACACGATCTTTGGCGGCGCGCAATGTGGCTTCGGCGACTTCCACATCACGCCGAGCCTGTTCCCACATCGCACGCGAAATGTCGCCGGTTTCGTACAAACTGCTTTGGCGTTGGTAATGCGTTTGAGCTTGTTTGAGCACAGCTTCGGCAGAAGCGACTCCGTTTGTGGCAATGCGACGCTCTTCGTCGCGGCTGCCGCGCAACAATCGCTGGCGAACCTGCCGCGCGCTTTCGGTTGCCGCCAGCGCAGCTTGGCGCTCGGCTTCGACATCGCCGCAAGCGACAACCGCCAGAACTTCTCCAGCGGCGACTTGCTGGCCTTCGCGCACGCGAACGCTTTCTAAAACGCCATCCGCACCAGCGCCGACTTCAATGACTTCGGACAAACCTTCGACGCGACCAGGCGCAGCCAACATCACCGCAGCCATTGGCGAAGCCGTCGGTTCGGCTTTCGCAGAAGCTTCGACTTTTGTCGGCTGATCGGCGAACCAATCGCTCTGCGTCATCAACACGGCGACGGCAACAAACGCCACCGCCCAGCCCGCCAGCGCCGAGCGGCTGAATTTCTTTTGCGATTTTTGTTCTTCGTTCGTTTGCATAAATTCCCTTTCAGACGGGTGTGACAATTTGGAAAATTGTCACACTGACAATCTTGAAACTCTTCCCAATTTGCCGGTTGTGTTTCGCGTCATGTCGTCGCCGATCAGACAACCGTTTTGCAGCACGACTTTGCGATGGCACAGCGGCAACCAACGATTGTCGTGACTGACCACGACCACCAATCGGTTTTGTTTTTCCGCTAAGCCCAGCAACAACTCAGCGACTTGGTTGCCCGATTTGCTATCCAGCGAAGCCGTCGGTTCATCAGCCAAAATGATCGGCGGATCGTTGATCAGTGCGCGAGCAATCGCTACGCGCTGTTTTTCGCCACCGCTCATTTCTTTCGGCAGCAGATGACCTTTGTTTTCCAAACCGACGGCCAGCAAAGCGGCTTCGGCGGCTTCGCGCGCTTGACGGCCAGTGCGCCCGGACAATTCCATCGCCAGCAAGATGTTTTCCATCGCCGTCAACGCGCGGAACAACCGAAAGGCCTGAAAGACGTAGCCGATCTTTTCTCGCCGCAATTCGGTCTTGGCACTTTCCGACCAGCCAGCGATGTCGTTGCCAAGCACTCTCACGCTGCCGCGATTCGGCGTCACCAGACAGCCAAGCACCGACAGCAAAGTCGTTTTGCCGCTGCCAGAAGGCCCCATCAGCAAGGTCAATTTGCCGGGGCGAAACGCGACGGAAACATCTTCCAGCGCGTAAGCCATCGCTCGGCCTGCGCCGTATTCGACGCTGACGTTTTGCACTTCAAGCATCGCAGCTTGCGCGACAGGCGACTGCAATCGTCCGGTGAAAGACTTCTTCACCAATTCAACCAGCGGCCCGGTCGTGCGCGAAGTTTTCAATTCAGCAGTGTTAAGCACGGAAAACCCTCCCCGGTTCAATGGCGATGACTTTGCGAATAGAAACCACAGAAGCCAGCGCGCACATCAACAAACTGACGACGATCATTCCCGCCGGTAACCACCATGGAGTGTAAATCCACGAGATGAACCGCAACGTCAGTTGCACCAGCGGAAACGTCGCCAACAATCCGATCAATGCGCCTGCCGCTCCGCTGATTAACGCCTGTTGCAGCACCACGCCGCGTACGAAATTGGCAGGGGCGCCGATGGCTTTCAGCGTGGCGAACTCTTCCAGATTTTCCATCGTCGTCGCGTAAATGTTTTGCGAAACGATTACCAGTCCAACAACGAAGCCCAGCAAACCAGCCGTCAACAACGCTCCGCCAGCGCCGGTTTTGACCACCCAGAAAAACTGCGAACGAAAAGCGAATTCAGATCGCGTCACCACGTCGGCTTGCGGCAAGCGCGCGCTCAAAGCCTGACGAACGGTTTCGACATCGCCGCCCGGCGCAACTTGAATCATCAGAAACATGGTTTCTTCCGTTCCCAAACCAACGTAACGAACAGCGTCGCGGTAGCCGGTGAAAACATACGGCGCTCCCAAAAACGAACCGAAGCCGTTGATGATGCCGCCGACGTTGGCGCGTTGCCGATTGACCTCGACAGCCAGCGGCAACGTGGCGACTTCCAATTTGTCGGCGTTGCTTTCGTCCACCAACAAAGTTTCGGTCAGCACGGCACCTGATTCGGCGCTCAACAACGGAACCGGCAATTTGCCGTTGCCCGGATCGGCTCCGAGCAGAAACACCGATTCGCGCTGCCCCGAAGGTTTTTGGTAAGAAACGTACCCGGCGGCCAATCGTCTGACCGAAGCTACGCCCGGCACGCCCAGCGCCAGTTCGCGGAACCGTTGCGGCAACGGCGAACCGAATTCCACGCAGGAAATGCCGCGCGGAACCACCCACAACTCCGCGCCTGACGCATCAATGACTTTCGACGACGCGCGCACGAAACCCGTGAACAGGCTGCCCTGAAAAATCATCAGGAACGTGGCGAAAGCGATGCCGACAATCGTCACCACAAATCGCATGCGGTCGTTGCTCAAATTGCGCCAGGCGAGTTTCATCCGTTCCTCCAAATCAAAAGGCAAAAGTCAAAAATCAAATGGCAAAAGGTCGGAGCTTTAACTTCTTCATTTTTGATTTTTGATATTTGCCTTTTGCCTTTTGATTTTCGTTACCGCTTTTTGACTTCCAGAAACACAACGTGTTCGTGAGCGTCGTGATAAACCTGTTCAGCGGCAACCTGACCGGCGGGAAGGTTCACAGCGATGTCGGCCATTTCTTCGTCGTTGCGATAAATCAGCGGCCAGCCCATGAACGTTTCCATATAACCGAGCGAAACCACGTCCGGCAGGAAGTTCGCCACAACCAACCGTCCGCCTGGGCGAAGCATGTCGAACAATTTGTTGGTCAGCGAAATCGCCACAGGCTGCGGCAGGTAATCGTAAAGTCCTGTCGAGTAAACGAAATCCAGATTGCTGAATGTCGTTTCGCCTTTCAGCAAGGTTTTGACCGAACCGTGAACCGGCGTAATGCCATTGGCCGATTGTTCGCGCGCGACCAATTCCAAACTCACCTTGTCCTGATCCAGCGCATAAAAATCTCCGACGCGACCTGCGGCGACGGCTTTGGATTTCTGGGCTTCGCGCAAATGGCCGCAAGCCACAGCCAGCATGCGAGGCTGTTCGATTTCAGCAGCGACTTCGTCAATTTTCTCAGCCAGCATGTCGCGGCGAACTCGCACGGCGCTGGTTCCCGAAGCCTGCACGGTGAAGCCGTAAATCGCTGCGCCGACGCTGGTGGTTTCCGCCGGAACCGGGCGCAAGCCGTAAATCAAATCCAGCAACTCGGCGTCGCCCGCATATCCGCGCGGTTTTTCAAACGCCCGGCGAGTCATCGGGTCTTGATGAACCAACGATTTGATCGGGTGATTCAGGCAGCCTTGTTTGGCAAATTCGCTCCAATCGTTTGGCGAAGTCCGGCGACGAATGCCGTGCAATCCGGTGATGAGTTCGCTCATGCCCTGAATGATTTGGAAGTCGTTGATCTGTGAATACGCTTTGTCGAATAACGCTCTGCTTTCGGTTACTAAACTGTTCATTTGTCGTTCCTCCTATGGTTTCGTGGTTCGTTTGTCGGCGCGTCTTGTTGCTCTTTTTTTCGCGCTCAACCGTTAAGGCGGGAGCAAACGGCGAAAACTATCATCGCCACGAAAAAAAAAATGTGACTGCTCAGCCGGTACGGAACGGGAAGCGGTAGCGCCCCGGTTTCTCGTGAGGAGCGAACTTCGCAAACAGCCCGTCGCTATCGCTCCGGGTTCCGTACCAAGTTTTTGGCTCCGGGCTGAACAGTTACAAAAAAATTGCCTCTGCCCAGACTCACTGGACAGAGGCAATCGGTAAAAACCGAAATCAGCCGGTTTATTTGATTCTGACCTGAACGGTATTCGACGCTTTGCCGTCAATCGTCATTGTCAGATTGATTAAGCCAGCCCCGATCAAGGTTCGCGGCAACAGTATGTTTGCCTGATCCAGACCGATAAAGCCCGGCGCGGCAAACGCATCTTCAAAATCGTTCGGGTTGAGCGATTTCGTGATGCTTCCCAATGTCACCGAAATGTTGCCCGGAGCAGACCGCGCGCGAAGTCCCGTGCCGAAATTCAGCAAATACACGATGTCACCCGCCGGCCCCAGATCAATTTCAATCGGAACCTGAACGCCGTTTTCCAATCGAGAAATCGGTTCGAAGGTTTGCACGCCATTGCGAATGCGTAACAACACAGCCGAAGCGACTCCCTGCCCGCTGGCATTGGCGCTGAACAATCCCGGAGCGACTTTTGAAACGTTCATCGAACCAATCGCGACGGTGTTGTTATTGATCGTCACGGTTACAGTGGCATTGCCTTCGGCAGTTCCCGGCGGAACCTGATAATTGATCTGAGTCGCAGCGACAAAAAACAATCCCGCATCGCGCGAAGTTCCTGCGCTGTCTCTGACCGTGACCTTGGTTCCGAGCAAATTCGTCGGCAACGGCACGGTCGAACCGATGGCAACGCCGGTCGCCAGATTCGTTCCGAATGCCGCCACGATGGATTCCGGCGCGATGTTCGTTCCCAGAAAACTGGCGGCAGAGACGCTGGCGACGCTTGGCGCTCCGCCCGGATTGACCGTGAACGTTTGCGACGCCGAAACGCCTCCACCCGGTGTGGGCGTAAACACAGTCACCGTCACCGCCCCCGCTGACGAAATCAGGTTGGCGGGAACCGACGCCGTCAATTGCGCGTTGCTGGTGAACAGAGTGGACAAATCCTGCCCATTCCAACGGACTCTGGAACTGGCGACAAAATTCGTTCCATTGACCGTCAACGTGAAAGCTCCACCGCCCGCCGTGGCCGAATTCGGACTGAGTCCGGTCAATGTGGGCGACGGATTTTGTCCGGCGGTGATGGTGAACGAAGCGATGTTCGATGTGCCTCCGCCAGGAGGCGGGTTCAGCACGGTGACGCTGGCTTGCCCCGTTCCTACCAGATCAGAAGCCAAGACCTGAGCAAGAAGAACGGAATCGCTGACGAATTCAGTCTGGCGATTCTGGCCATCCCAGCGAACAACGGAATTGGCGACGAAGCCGGAACCGTTGACTCTGATGGTAAAGGCCGCGCTGCCGTCAACCGCTGTGTTCGGCGTAATCGAACCGATTGAAGGAAATGGATTCGGCGGGCTGACCGTGAAATTTTGCGCGTTGGAAGTGCCGCCTCCGGGCGCGGCGTTGAACACCGTCACGCTGATGGTTCCGGCTGAAAGCAGGTCAGTCGCCGGAATCGAAGCAGTCAGTTGTGTATTGCTGACAAAATTCGTCGTGCGATCCTGGTTGTTCCAACGGACTTTCGACGAAGGAACGAAGCCAGTGCCTTCGACGGTTAGATTCAAAGCGCCGCTGCCAACCAATGCGCTGCTCGGATTCAACAAAGCCAGTGTCGGCACGGGATTGTCGCCTGTAACAGTAATCGTTCCGGTCTTGGTACAGGTGACTGTGCTGGGACTGACTCGGCGAATGCGGTTGTTATTGCTATCGGCAAAAAAGATTTCGCCCGTTGGGCCAACGACGATGTTGACCGTTTCTGGCAATTGGTTGGCCGTGCCTGTTCCCACGACCAAAGCCGAAGGTTGGATATTGATCTGCGCGCTGGCTGCCGCTCCGCCGTCTCCGCTGAACCCTGCGGTTGACCCGGCAATGACGGTCGGCGTGCCTCCGGTGCTGATCTGAACAATCTGGTTGTTCGCGGTCACATTGGTCGCAGGACCAATCGTGACATAAGCCGTTCCGTCGGCAGCCACTGCCACGTCGCGCGGTTTGTTCAACCCCGAAGCCAGGCCGCCGAACGTTCCGCCGCCAGCGGTGTTTTCGCGCAACACAGTTCCGTCGGTGAAGTTGGCGACGTAAACGCGGTTGTCCGGGCCTCTGCCCAATCCAGTGTATTGCTTACCGGTCAAAATGCTGGACACCTGACCGTTGCCTCCGTTGATGCGACGAACCGCGTTTTGGCCGACATCGGTCACGGTGATGTTCCCATTGGAATCCACCACGACATCCGACATGCCGATGAACTTGGCATTGAGGGCAAATCCGCCGTCGCCATTAACGGTTGTGGATTCGCCGCCGCCAGCGATTTTGGCAATCTGGCCTGCCGGAACACTGATCGGAGTTCCGGCTCCGGCAAACAGCGTCACAGTCGCTGACGTGGTGTTGATAAAACGCAGGATGCTGGTTTTACGCCCGTTGGCTTGCATCGGAACGTTCGGCCCACCAAGCGAATCAACGATGTAAATTCCCTGACTGGTGATGAACATTCCTTGTGGATTGATGAATCCGGCTTGAATCACGGGGACGTTGTCGCTGGCTCCTGTGCCTGCGTTTTTGTTGACGGTGACGATTCCGCCCGGAGCTACGGTTTGTTCGGAAGCCGTTCCGATAAAAATCTTGGTCGAAGTCGCGCCGCGATTGACGAAGCGCAATCGGTTGCTGAGCTGGTCGGCAATCCATAAATTACCGTTGGCATCAACAGCCATGCCGACCGGAGCATTCATCGTCGCACTGGTCGCCAATCCGCCATCATAAGGACTCACCAGACCGTTTCCGCCAATTCGATCAATCGCGTTGGCGGCAATGGTGATCCCGGACAACGTTGTCGAACTTCCCGAAGTGTTCAGGAAACGAATCCGTCCTCTGCCGGTCAGCGCCTGATCCAGGATGAAAATTCCAGTGCCATCGGCAGCGATTCCCGTGTAGGGCGGATTGCCCGTGCTACCTGAAAATCCAAATGCGCTGCCGGTTCCCGTTCCGCCGTCGCCGCAACTCGAAACCGAATAATCGCAGGATTGCCCGGTTTGCCCGGCAACAACCACCGGCGACCCGCTCAGCCTGACGATGGTTTGTTGATTGCCCAACACCGCATAAATGTTGTTGCCTTGAACCGCCAGACTTGACGGATATGGATTCGGACTGCCTTCGGTGATCGTGAACTGGCTGACCAGACTGACGTTGCCATTCGTTTCGACACGTATGACTCGACCGTGCCCGGTGTCAGCAATCACGACTCGATTGGAGCTATCCAGTTCGACGGCGCGCGGTTGCAACAGCGGCGTGTTCAACGCCGGCCCGGTCGCAAACGGATCATCCGGCCTCGATGTCGCTCCGTTTCCGGCAATGGTCGTCAACGTGCCCGCGGTCGAAACACGATAAATCTTGTTGATTCCAGGAGTCCCATCGGCGACAAAAACTTCGCCGTTGGCATTGACCACCAATCCGCCAAGTCCGTCCCCAAATCCTGAAGCCAGCAATCCGATGTTGCCAGATGCCACTGAAATTCCGGCAACTGTAATCGCGTTGGCCGAAACGTTCAGCACGCGAATTTGCTGGTCAATCTGTGCTGAAAAATAAAGCAGGTTTCCATCGGCACTTACGTCCAAACCTGTGACCACTCCCAAATCGGCTCGCGTGCCTGGAATGCCGACGGCAAGGTCGGTTCCGCCACCTGCAATTGCTCGAACCGTTCCGGGAGCGACCGATCTTCCGGCAACGGTCACCGCCGACGCGGATGTGTTGATGAACCGAATCAAGGTGTTATTGCCAATGACGTCCACCACATACAACCCGCGATTTTGCGGATCGCGCGCGGCGGCAATCAACGTCCCGAACGGCGACTGAGTTGCCAGATTCCCTTCGCCGAACCCGCCCGCCACAGTGTCAATCATCGTCGCACCCGTACTGACCGAAGCCGTCAATGACCAGTTGTAAGTTCCGGCAGCGGAATAGGTATGCGTAGTGTTTTGTTGATTGGAACGTGCGGTTCCGTCACCGAAATTCCATTCAAAGGTTGGTGGCGTCGAACAGCCATTGGTCGTCGCAGACGAAGCGAAATTGATCGCCGCATTGACTGCGCCGCTTGCTGGCACGGTCGCGTCACAGCCGACGGTGCAGCCTTGAGCCGGTTCCGGCGGATCGTCCTGGCCGGTCGAACCTGCAATGGTTTTCTTGATCGAGGCTGGTGAAGAATTCGATTTGCCGGTTGCCGAACTTCGTTCGGCACGCCCAGCCCAATTTCCCAGCAGCATTCCGCCGGAAATCAGACAGGCAATAATGGCAAAACTTATGAATCGTGAAAGGTTAGATTGTTTGGTGGCACGTTTCAGAGAAAATCGAAGGTAGCCCCTCAGAAATGACATAGATCAACAACTCCTTTAGGTTATTTAGGGCAGCACGATTACCAGAACTGGTCATTGCCAGCGGTTATAAGGTTAGCTTTCTCATCTCGTTAATTAACAAACGTGTGTGAGTTGTCATCAGGAGAGCACAGGCTTTTTTGGTTGGCTTCATCCGCCTTATAGGGCATCAGTATTTCAGATAAATGGAGCCGACTACCGGATTTGAACCGGTGACCTACTGATTACGAATCAGTCGCTCTACCAACTGAGCTAAGTCGGCTAAATACGAAGACGCTGATCCGAAAGCATTGGAGGCAATGGAGGAAAAAGCTTTCGGTCACTGAAAAAGATGACGCTGTTTGTTTGCGCTCCGGCGTCAAGCGAGGCGCATATTACCTAAGCCCCCCAAATTCGTCAAACCGGATTTCTTTGGCTTTTAAGCAGTTGTAGGAGTCATGGCGCTCTAATTTTCCGCTTGACAGTCAAAGTCTGACGGAACCAAAATACGCGCAATCTGACTGTTGATGGGGTGAGGACATCAGCAGTTTTCGAGCCGACCAGGGAGTCCCAAACTTCCGGTCGGCTCTTCGTTTTTACTGAATCGTGTTGATGCCGGAATTGGTGTAACCATCCGAGCATTTTTTACGCCTTAGCATTTCACGACACATTCATCTGCGATCAATTACCTGAAATCACAAAAACCTACGACCAGCCTCGACCGGCTGGCTCTTTCACGGAGGAACCATGTCGAAGGACAAACTTACACGAAGGAATTTTGTCGCCGGAACCACCGGCGCAGCGTTGAGCGCGATGATCGTTCCGCGTCACGTGCTGGGCGGAGTCGGATTCACAGCGCCCAGCGATACCGTCAACTTCGCGCTGATCGGTTGCGGCGGACAAGGCAAAACCGATTCAGGCGAACTGGTTGCCGGTGGTCAAAATATGGTCGCCCTGTGCGACGTGGACTTCGGATTCGTTGACCGCGAAGTCGCCAGAATGACTCAGCAACGTCCGGGCGGCGGAGGCGGCGGCAGACCCGGCGCAGCGGGTGGTCAGCAACCGACTGCCGAACAGCAACAGCGTATGCAACAGATGGCGGAAGAGCGCACCAAACAAGCCGTCAAATTGCAGGAAGCGTACAAGAGCGCCAAACGCTACACCGATTTCCGCAAGATGCTGGAAACACAAAAAGACATTGATGCCGTTGTCGTCGCCACGCCCGATCACACGCACGCCGTCATCGGCAAAACGGCGATGGAGCTTGGCAAACACGCTTACATCGAAAAACCGCTGACCTGGTCAATTCAGGAAGCGCGCGTGTTGCGCGAAACCGCCGCTCGCACCAAAGTCGCCACTCAGATGGGCAACATGGGACATTCCAGCGAAGGCGCTGCGCTGGTCAACGAATGGGTGCAAGCTGGAATCATCGGCCAAATCAAAGAAGTCAACGTTTGGACGAATCGTCCGTTGGGATTCTGGCCGCAAGGTGTTCCGCGCCCGGCGAAACAAGCTCCCGACGCAACCTCAAGCGCGATGGGCAGAGACTGGAACGCTCGATTGGTGAATCGCGTGTTGGCGACGGGAATGGACGGCGAATATCCGATTCCGCAAGGGCTGGATTGGGACTTGTTCCTCGGCCCCGCGCCCGAAGTCGCTTATCACCCGATTTATCATCCGTTCAACTGGCGAGGCTGGTTGGATTGGGGAACCGGCGCGATTGGCGACATGGCCGCTCATCTGATTGACCATCCGTACTGGGCGCTGGGATTGACCTATCCGACCAGCGTCGAAGCGACTTTCACTCCGTGGGGAACCGACCTGAAAAACAATCGCGTCAGTTATCCGATGGGTTCGCACGTGGTTTATCACTTCCCTGCTCGCGGCAAACAACCGCCGGTCAAACTGACCTGGTTCGATGGTGGATTGATGCCCGCGCGACCGGAAGCTTTGCCGGACGACGTGCAACTCGACGGCGGCGGCGGAGCAATCTTCATTGGCGAAAAAGGAATTCTGGTTCACGGCACTTACGCCTCGAATCCGAAACTCTATCCGATGTCGTTGATGGAAGCGGCGGCCAAAGTGCCGAAGACTTACTTCCGCGTTGAAAAATCCGGCGAAGGCGCGTTCGCTCAAGCCAAACACCGCATGAACTGGATCAACGCCATCAAGGGCAAAGAAAAAGCGACTTGTCCGTTTGAATACGCTTCGCGGCTGACCGAAACGATGCTGCTCGGCGTGGTGGCGATGAAAGTCGGCCAGAGCAAGAAGATTTATTACGACGGCGACAAAGGCGTCATCACCAATAACTCCGACGCCAACCAGTACCTGCAACGCGAATATCGCAAAGGCTGGACGCTGTAATTCGGCGATAACTTTCCAGTCAAACAACAATCCGTAACCGCAAAATGCGGATCGAAGAGTGATTCATTCTTCGATCCGCGTTTTGCTTTTGATGGATCAACTTATGCGTAGCCCACGCAAATAAAAGCAATTTGCCATCAATGCCTGGCCGCCTGTGACTCAGCTTACACCTTGCTTGTGACCGGCCTTGCAGCCGTCAAAAGCTTTCCCGATTACATTGCGCCCGTCGAAACGGGAAGCGGTCTCAAAGAATTGAAAAACAAGTTTACAGCCATTAAGGAGGGCGAAAGATGTTTACTCAAAAGTTCAAAGGATTTTTCCTTGCAGTTGTTTTCACCCTGATGCTGCCGGCGTTGGCGCTGGCCGAAGCGGAAGGCATTGTTAAATTCGGCGTCACGCCGACCGATTTGCAGGAAGATTTTTTCAATGGATACGGCAAAAACGGTTATCTGCCGGTTCGTTTGACCGGTTACAAATCAGGTAGCTCGACGCGGTATTTCACGCGCTGGATGCAGAACACCGGCAACAAACAATGGTATGCATATTTCGGCAAAACGATGGCCGAGTTCGACCAGATTTATCTGGCGATGAAAGCTCAAGGTTTTTATCCGGTGGATGTCAGCGGTTATGACACGGCGAATGGAATTCGTTATGCCGTGATTTATCACAAGAACACCAATGGCACGGGCTGGTTGTTGTATCGCCACTCAACGCGCCCTGGCATGCAAACTTTGGTGGACACAGTCGGCCAGGAAGGCTGGGTTCCGCATCGCGTCGAAGCGTATGAATCGAACGATGAATCGCGTTACGTTTCCATCTGGTACCACCAACCGGGAACCGGCTATTACATGCACAACAAGATGACTCGGCAGCAATACGACGATCATCTGAACAATTACAAACAAAACGATTATTTGCCTGTTCATCTGGACGCGCACACGGTCAACGGCGACGTGTATTACTCCGGCATCTGGAAGCGCGTGAATTCGGCGTGGCGAATTCGCACCAACCGCGACTGGCGGGAATTTCAACGGTATTACAACAATTACTGGGCTGCCGGTTTCAACATTGACAACTTTTACGCAGCGGAAACTCCCAGCGGGATTCGTTACGGCGGCATCTGGTTTTTCGACGCCGTTCCGCAGGTCAACGACAACTCTTCGCTGCATTTGAAAATTCGCAAAGAAATTGATTCTGCCAAAGCTCGTGGCGGCGCAGCGGTCATCAATCTGACGACCGGTCAGCAAACGATGGTTCACGCCGATCAGGAATTTGCCATCGCCAGCACCAGCAAGATCGGAATTCTGTACGCGCTGTTGCGCGAAATTGATCTGGGCAACGATTCGTGGAACGCGGTGATGAATTCCGGCGCTCAGTTCGGAACCAACCAGGGCGACTGGCTGGACCCGAACACGAACTACACGGTTCGCCAGATGGCCGAGTTCATGATTCGCAGCAGCAACAACTGGGCGACTAATCGGCTGGTTCAGCGATTGGGAGCGACAACAATCAACACTCGATTGGATCAGTTGGGATTGGATAAGACACGCGTCAATCGCTACATGACGGGCACGGGCGCGCCGAGCATGCACGGCAACAGCAATTCCGGCGAAGACCGCGCCGAAGGCTGGGAAAACAAATCCACTCCGCGCGAAATGGTCACACTGTTGAAGAAAGTCTTGCAGGACAACGTGCTGAGCAACACTTCGGAAACGCGGTTCTGGAACACGTTGAAGATGGACGGCGACAACGACGGCGTGAACGAAAAGAGCTACATCGCTTCGACCGTCGGCCCGATGTTCAATCCGGCGATCAGCGTCTGGAACAAAGGCGGCAGCCTGACCGGAGCGCCGCGTTACGTTCGCGCCGATGCTGGCCGATTCCGATTCCCGGACGGGCAGGAAGTTTTGGTGGCGATTTTTATGGACGACATTTCGGACAGCCCGGACGATTTCGACACGGCTTCGGACGCAACAGTGAACGCCGCTGTGGACACGATCAAGGATGTCGCCAAGCTGATTGCCAATCAGTATCACAACTGAGTTCTTTACGAAGTTCTCAGCCGATAGGGTCTTCAGCCGAGTTTTTTACCTCAGCCAGAGAGAGCACACCGATTCGCTCTCGATCACCGTCAAAGAGCGCAGGTTTTTGGGCAACCTGCGCTCTTTTTCCATGTCAATCTTCAATTTTCATTCGCGCATTTTTCTGTCCGCGTATTTGGCGTGGCCGGTACATCTCCCTGAAACCAGTCTCAAAATTGATATTGGTAACGGACCGTCAGACTAATGCCTGGTCCGTCCACTCCCCAACCCGGAGCACGATGGCTTTTGTCCGCGATGTTTTCCAGATCAATCGAAATCTTCGACCGGTCATCAAACCGAAATCCGCCGCGAAGATTCACCAAACCGTAACCCGGAATTGCCGTGAACAATGGCGCGGAATCCATTGTGCCGAGCAAACGGGTTTGGACTTGCGCCAAAGTTTCACCGGTGACTTTCAGCGTGCCTCCGGCGCTGTTGCATTGGCCGTTAGTTCCCGGCGTCGTGATGCCGCGCACGCAAGCGCCACGTCGGAAAAAGTTCTGAATGGCCGCCCGCGAGCGTGTTGCGCCTGTTCGCCGATCCGCCAAATCCAAAGTGGAAAGCCTGTCCTGACGCCCGGCCAAATTCGTGTAAGCCTCAATCCAGTAATTCGACTTGGCGGGTTGGTAACGCAATCGAAGAAAACCCATCTGCGGAGGAATGCCGCCGCCGCCCAGATTCGGTGTAGCGCCTGTGGCTCGGTCTTCGGCATAAACGTAACTGTAATTGCCGCCGAACGACCAGGCATTCGTAATCCGAAAGTTGAGCGTGTATTCGACGCCTTGCAACCGTGTGCCGCCCAAATTGGCTTGAACCAGCACGGGCGATGTGGACAGCGGAACGAACACCGCGCCGTTGGCGTTTTGCCGTTCGATGGTCTGACTTCCCAAAACCTTACCCACAGCGCCCTGCGGCAGAATCAGCGTCTGCCGGACAATGGTGTTGGCGTAATCAATGATGAATCCGGTCAGGTCGGTGTCAATTCGACTGTTGCGATAGCGCAAACTGGCTTCGTAATTATTGCTGGTTTCCGATTTCAACGGTTCAACCGCGATGTTCGTGTTGACGGCGCGATCATTAGCGGTGCTGCCCAGCGTCGCGCTCAAACCGAGCACATCGCTGGTGGCGACCTGATAACCCACGCCAACCAATCCGGTCGAACCGAGCGAGGTGATGTTTGGCGCGCGAAAACCCCGACTGAAATTGAAGGCGACGCTCAGTCCTTTTGCCAGAGTCCCGACCACGCCGATGCGCCCGGAAAAATCTCCGACGCGCAATGAATCATTCGGAAACAATGGCTGGCCATTGACGCGCGGAGCATCTTCGGCGCGCGCGCGATAAGAACCGACGTTGTAGCGCAACGCACCGCTCACTCGCAGATGATTGCGAATCAGTTCGTGGCCGTCTTGCGCGAACAGTCCAGCCAGCACATACCGCGAACCGTTCGGCACACGCGGGCGAACCAGCGTCACGGCATTGGTCACTGGATCAACGGAAAATGACGGCGCATTGACCTTGTCGTAGTAAATGTCGCCGCCGAGCAAAAAGCTGTTGCGATTCCAGGATTGTTTATCCAGTGAAAAACTGAAGCCGTAACTGCTGGTGCGTTCTTTGTCGTGGGTGATAGCCGCCGCCGGATTGCCGTTGCCGCCTTGATTGACGCGCTCTTCGCGCTGGCTGTTGTACGAAATCGTGGTCGTGAAATTGTCGAAAAAGCCCAAGCCTTGTTTGCTGTACCGCCCGTAAAAGAAATCCAGCATCAGGTTGCGCAGATCGGCAATCAGGTTGCCGTCGCCACCCAAAGTTTGATCGTAACGTTTGCCGCCGTCTTGCTGGCTGCGCTGGTAATTCAGGGTGAACTGTTGATCGTTCGTCGGCGCGTAAACCAGTTTGAACGAGCCGCCGAATTGCGTGAATGCCGTGTCGGTCAATCGCGTGCCCAAAATATCGGACGGCAAACCCAAAAAGCGCGTAATCGCCGAATGGCTGTCAATTCCTCCGCCGGGACGCAGCGTGTTGACGCGACGACCGATAAAATTGGTCAGCACTCCAAAACGTTCCGTGCCGTAAGTCAGCAGCGCGTTGCTGCCGAAGGAAAGATCACCGCTGGTGAAGTAGGTGTTGAATTCGCCGTGTGTTTCCGGCTTGGCGAAACCGAATTGCGGCTGCCGCGTGAGCAGTTGCGCCGTGCCGCCAAGCGAATCGGAGCCGTATTGCGCAGTGTTCGGGCCGCGCAGCACTTCGACCGAGCGCAGGTTTGAAGGATCGTTCAAATTGAAAAACGTATTGATGCCGCCGCGTTGCGTCGAATTGGTGTAACGCACGCCATCCACGAAAACGCCGACTTCGGTCAATCCGCGAACGAGCACCGAGCCGATGGTCGGGCTGGTGCGTTGCATCGAAATGCCCACTTCTTCGTCTGCCACCTGCGCCAACACTGCGGTGGTGCGTTGGGAAATGTTGTCTTCAGTGATGACGTTGACCTGCTGCACTACCTGATCCTTGTCCTGCACCGAGCCGGTTTCCGCCGTCACGGTCACTTCGGCCACCAACAGTGGCAAACCGAGTTTGATTTCCAGCGGCGAAACCGAATCGCGCGGCAATGACACCGCACGTCGGCGCGATTCAAAGCCCTTGCTGCTGACCAGCAATTCGTAAGTTCCGGCGGCGATGCTGGCCAATTTGAATTGACCTTGCTCGTCAGTACGAGTCGAGGCAACCACAGCCTGACGCACGTTCAGCAAACTGACCGAAGCCTGTGCGACAGATTTACCTGATTCGTCTTTGACCACACCAATCAAGTCATATTCCGTTTCTGAATTGGCTGCGTAAGTCGGCAGACTGCCAAAAAACGAACCGGTGAAAAGAAGAATGAAAGAAACACAAAAGCCACGCAGACCGGAATTCGGTCGCGTGACTTCTAACTGCATTGAATGATTTTTCATAAGCGTGCCCTGCTTTGGCTTCGCCGAAAAAGCATTCAAGGGGCGGTGCAGGCAAAACCAAAGCTTTTTGCAGCCTACACAAAACACCGGATTGTTATCAAACAACCCGCTTGTCATTTTGGGAGAACAGTAAAAACTTCTGGCAAAAATCGTCTTTATCGCGGAAGTTCCCGCTTTGGTTGCGTTGCAGCGTTGATAGCGTGTAGCATCCGCCTTCCTTCGACGCTTCGATTCAAAACGCGCCTATGATTGTCCGCTAAAAAATGAGTTGCTTGCATGTGCTGAGAGCTTCGTCCGTTGTGATGAACCGGCCTTCGTGTGCCGCCCCGCAGCAACTCACCTTCTACACAGCCAATCACCACAAATACCAAAATCAACTTTTAAGCCGCCAGAAGATAGCGGCTTGCGGACAAATTTTAGGAGACAACTGAAATGAGTTTTGATCGAGATTCCCTGCAAAGCTACGGCTGGAACGATTTTTTTGAAGCCACTTTCCACGATCTGGCCAGGCAAGGATTCACGCCGGGGCGCGTGGCATTGGAATACAACCAGTTTTACAGAGTGCTGACCGACAAAGGCGAATTGCTGGCCGAAATCACGGGCAAGTTGAAACACGAAGCCGCCAGTCGCGCAGAGCTTCCAGCGGTCGGCGATTGGGTTGCGCTTCGCCTGATGGAAAACGAAAACAAGGCGACGATTCACGCTGTGCTGCCTCGCCGCAGCAAGTTTTCGCGCAAGACCAAAGGCTCCAAAACCGAAGAACAAATCGTCGGCGCAAACATTGACACCATCTTTCTGGCTACGTCGCTGAATCAGGATTTCAATCCCCGACGAATCGAGCGTTATTTGACCGTCGCCTGGGACAGCGGAGCCAGCCCGGTTGTATTGCTGACCAAAACAGACCTTTGCCAAGACCTGGATGAAAAGCTGGAAGCGATCAACGCGGTTTCAATGGGAGCGCCGATTCATGCCGTCTGCGCCATCAAAAACGAAGGTCTGGACGAATTGGAGCAGTACTTCACCGCCGGAAAAACCGTCGCGTTGATCGGTTCATCCGGCGTAGGCAAATCCACCCTCATCAATCGGCTGATCGGTTTCGAGCGCCAAGCCGTCAAGGAAATCCGTGAATACGACGACCGAGGTTTGCACACGACTCGCCACCGCGAATTGATTCGGATGCCGAACGGTGCGTTGGTGCTGGACACTCCGGGCATGCGCGAACTGCAACTGTGGGATGCCGACGAAGGAATTGAAACCACCTTCGAAGACATAGAAGAATTCGCAGCGACGTGTCATTTCACCAACTGCAAACACGAAACCGAACGCCGCTGCGCCGTTCGAGCCGCCATCGAAGACGGCACGCTTGCAGCCGAACGTCTGGAAAACTATTTGAAAATGCAGCGCGAACTGGAGTTTCTGGCTCGGCGGCAGGATCAATTCGCTCAGCGCGTCGAACGCAATCGCGTGAAGAAACTGACGAAGGCAGGCGAAGAACGCGCCAGGTGGAAACGGCAAGGCAAATGACTTGGGGGGCTGCGGCTAGACGTAGCTTTCCATTCTCGTTCCGGTCACCACACGGCCAGTAAATTTTTCGTCAGAGAATGCCAAAGCTGCGTCAAGCCGCAGCACTCCAAAAACGCTGTCATCTTGAAAGGCTGAAAATGAGTCAACAAACATTGGCCGGCTCAACGGGTTTGGTCAGAGGCATTCGGCGCTGGGATTTGGTCGCCGTCGCCATCAACGGCATCATCGGAGCCGGAATTTTCGGTTTGCCGTCGAAGGTGTTTGCCATGATCGGCCCGTACAGCCTGATCGCGTTTGTCGCTTGCGGATTGGTCGTGTCGTTGATTGTTTTGTGTTTTGCCGAAGTCGCCAGCCGATTCGGCGAAACAGGCGGGCCGTATTTGTATGCTCGCGCGGCGTTCGGTTCGGCAACAGGCTTTGAAGTCGGCTGGTTGATGTGGCTGGCGCGCATCACGGCTTTTGCTGCCAACTGCAATTTATTGATGGAATACTCCGGTTATTTCTGGCCTGCTTTGAGTTCGGGCTGGACGCGCGCCGTGGTGATGACTGTGGTCGTCACCACGCTGACCTTAGTCAATGTCATTGGCATCCGCAGCGCGGCGTTGTTCAGCGACGTTTCGACCATCGCCAAACTCATCCCGATTGTGTTGTTCATCGTGGTCGGTTTGTTTTTCGTCAACCTGCAAAACTTCACGCCGACGACGCAACCGGAATTCAGCGGATTTTCTCAATCGGTGATGCTGCTGGTGTACGCCTTCACTGGATTCGAGATGGCGTTGATTCCGGCGGGCGAAGTCCGCGAACCTCATCGCAATTTGCCGTTTGCGATTTTGACGGCGCTGGGCGTTGTCGCCGTGTTGTACATCCTGATTCAAGTTGTTTGCATTGGAACGCTGCCCGAACTGGCGACTTCCAAACGACCGCTGGCCGATGCCGGAACTCATTTTCTGGGAGTGTTGGGCGGCAGCGTCATCACCTTCGGAGCGATCATTTCGATTCTTGGTAATTTGATGGTGCTGATTTTGGCGGCTTCGCGGCTGCCGTTTGCGATGGCCGGGCAAAACGAATTGCCGCAGTTTTTCGCAGCGACTCATTCGCGTTACCGCACTCCGCATGCGGCGATTTGGGTGACAGGCGCGGTGATGTTGGCTGTAACGTTGTCGGGAACTTTCATTTACGCGGCAACCATCAGCACGATTGCGCGGTTGCTGGCTTACATCACGACTTGCGGCGGACTGATTATTCTGCGCCGCCGCGAATCCGAACCGGCTCCGTTTCAAGCTCCGCTGGGAATACTCGCCGCTGTGCTGGCGATGCTGTTGATGGTCTGGTTGCTGGCGCACAGCACTGGCCGCGAAGCCCGCGACGCAACTGTTGCCGTCGTAGCAGGTTTGGTAATCTACGCCGTCTACAGATGGAAAAGCCGGAGCGCGGATGTCCACATCCGCCAGTAATAAAAGCAAAAGCCGGAGCGCGGATGTCCACATCCGCCAGTAATAAAAGCAAAAGCCGGAGC
>CADECP010000052.1:0-13648 GCA_902825875.1 uncultured Acidobacteriota bacterium | reverse complement strand
GCGGATGTCCACATCCGCCAGTAATAAAAGCGCGCAGCTTCCTTTCAGGCTGCACGATCAACTCAAAGGAAATCTTCAGATGAAAAGACTCGTCACGTTTTGCCTGCTCGCAAGCTTACTCGCCACCATCGGCCTGACTTCGGCGTTGTCGCAAAACTCCAAACGCAAGCTGGAAATCCTGTACGTGGATGTCGAAGGCGGCGCAGCAACCTTGATCGTCACTCCGGCGGGCGAATCCATTCTGGTGGACACTGGCTGGCCGGGCTTTGAAGGCCGCGACGCCAAACGCATCGAAACGGCGATGAAAGCCGCCAACATCTCGCAGATAGATCACCTCATCATCACGCATTACCACACAGACCATTACGGCGGAGTCCCCGAACTGGCCAAACGCATCAAGATCGGCAAGTTTTACGATCACGGCCCGATGGAATCTTTGCAGGAAGACAAAACCTTTGCCGAAAAGTACGCAGCTTACAAATCGGCGGCAGGCGGCAAAACCATCACGCTCCAACCGGGCAGCACCATTGAATTGAAACAGGCGGCAGGAACTCCGAAAATTTCGCTGGAAGTGCTGGCGGCGTCCGGCGAAGTAAAGCCTATGCGAGTCAAAGCCTCGCCTTCAGCCGAATGCAATGCCGCCGCCAAACAAGCTGACGACCCTTCGGACAACGCGCGCAGCGTCGTATTTGTGCTGCGGTATGGAGCGTTCGATTTTCTGGATTCGGGCGACCTGACCTGGAACCTCGAACACAAACTGGTTTGCCCGACCAACTTGATCGGCGAAATTGATCTGTATCAGGTGGCGCATCACGGAGCCGAAACCAGCAACAATCCTGTGCTGGTCAACGCCATCAAACCTACGGTGGCGATTATGAACAACGGCCCGCGCAAAGGCGGCCATCCGAACACGGTCAAAACCATTCGCAGCATGCCGACGATCAAAGACCTGTGGCAAGGTCATCGCAACGTCGGCAGCACAGAAGAACAAAATGCTCCGGCGGATTTCATCGCCAATCTGGAAGCCCAAAACGATGCGGCTCACATGATTCGCGTTTCGGTGGATGCCGCGAAAAAGAATTTCACCGTAACCAACGACCGCAACAAACTAACCAAAACCTATTCAATCAAATGAAAGTCCAACTTCTGAAAATCGCGCACGCTCGTTCCGGCGACAAAGGCGACACGTCGAACATCGGTTTGATCGCCACGAAGCCGGAGTATTACCAAATCATCGTCCGCGAAGTCACCGCCGAGCGCGTCAAACAGCACTTCGCCGGAATCTGCAAAGGCAAGGTCGAACGCTTTGAATTGCCGAACCTGAACTCGCTGAATTTTCTGCTCTACGAATCGCTGGGCGGAGGCGGAACGGTTTCGCTGAAAACCGATCCGCAAGGCAAGACCTTGAGTTCGGCGCTGCTGAGAATGGAAATCGAGGTGGACAACCTGTGACGGACGGCGTTCGCCAACAAGGTAAAAAGTTCGGCTTAATCGCGGGCAATGGCCGCTTCCCGTTTCTGGTGCTGGAAGGCGCGCGCGCGGAAGGTGTCGAAATGGCCATCGCCGCCATCAAGGAAGAAACCGACGCCAGCATTGAATCGCTGGCCAGCGTAGTTGAATGGATCAGCGTCGGCCATCTGAACAAGCTGATCAAATTCTTCAAGCGCGAAGGCGTGACGCACGCGATTATGGCCGGGCAGGTCAAGCACGTGCAGATTTTCAAGCTCAATGCCCTGCCCGATTTGCGCATGGCGAAGATGCTGGCTCGGTTGAAACGTCGCAACACAGACGCTCTGATCGGAGCCGTTTGCGACGAACTGGAATCCGAAGGCATCCGGCTGATTGATTCAACGACGTTTTTGCAGCCATTGCTGGCTCGCGCAGGAGCACTGACCAAACGCTCACCGGACAAAAACGAACTGGCCGACATTGAATACGGCTTGCACGTGGCAACGGAGCTTGCGCGGCTGGATTTAGGACAAACCATCGTCGTCAAAAATCAGGCCGTCGTCGCTCTGGAAGCGATGGAAGGAACAGACGCGACGATTCGCCGCGCTTCGGAACTGGTCAAAGGCCGTCCACTGACCGTCATCAAAGTCGCCAAGCCGAATCAAGACATGCGGTTTGATGTGCCGGTGACTGGATTGAACACGATGGCGACGCTGAAAGAATGCAACGTGACGGCGATGTCGTTGACGGCGGATAAAACCTTGATCTTCGACCGCGAAGAAACTCTCGCCTTAGCCAATCAACACAAAATTGCGATTGTCGGCAGGTAACAGATTGAGAGACAGAGAGAAGTTCGCTTTAATCTCTCAATCTCTCAATCTCTCTTTCCCGCCTTCCCTCGATCACTGCTTTGCCAAAGGAGCAACGCGCTCAATGCTGGCTTTGATGTCGGCGTTGCTGCGTCCTCCGGCTTCGTAGGCTTTGGTGTACGCTTCAAGAGCCTGCGGATAGCGCCGCTGGTTTTCGTAAACGAAGCCCAAGTAATAAAGCGTGTTGGTGTCGTTCGGATTCAGTTTGTCGGCATTGGAGAACATCTCAGCCGCGCGCGACCAGGATTTGGTCTGAGCCAGCGCAAAGCCCAAATTGAAATACAGCGCAGCGGTTGGCTGTTTCGTGCCTTCGATGGCTTTGGTCAACATGACTTCTGCCTGCTGAAATCGTTTGGTCGCCAAATATGCCCGGCCCAGCAATTCAGCCGCGGCCACATCGTCTTTGACGCTTTTCAACGTCATGGCCACGCGCGTGGCTTCGTCAAACAGCGTCGCCGCTTTCTTTTCGTCAGCCTCGTTTCCGGCGTACCGCAACAACGATTCCGCCAGCAATCCCAACATCTCTACGTTCTGAGGTTCGGCAACCAACCCAGCGCGCAAACTGGCGATGGCTTCGGTCAATTTGCCTGTGCGAAATTGCTGCACGCCGAGGTAATAAAACGAATCGCCGTCTTTCGGATCGAGTTTCGATGCTTTGCGAAATGCTTCGGCTGCGTCTTCGGGACGGTTCAGATTGGCGTACGCGACTCCGAGCAAGTGGAAATTGACGGCGACATTCGTCTGGGCTTTGGTCAGGGATTCGAAATACGGCAAGGCGCGTTCGTGATGGTTCAACGCCAAATGCGATTGCCCAAGTGCGCGATACAAATCAGGGTCAATCCGATTTTCTTTTTTCTTCTGTGCCAAAGCTTTTTCCAACGGCTCGATGGCAGAGGCGTATTCTTTCAACTGGTAATACGACAACCCGACGTATTTCCAACTGTCGGAATGATCGGGAAATTCAGCCAGGACTTTTTGAAACTCGGCGACGGCTTCGCGGAACTGCCCTTGTTTGTATAGCGAAACCGCGCGCTCCCAATCGAATGCTCCGGCAAAAGTCGAAACAGCCAATGCCCCCAGCAAAATAACGCAAAGAATTTTGTTCATAACCGTCCTTCTCTTTCCTTGATCTGATCGAAATAACAAAACCTGCCGACACCTGAACGTCGCCGCCCCGGCAGAGTTGCACCACCAGCCACCTCAAACGAAAAGCCTGAGATTCACAGTAATCTCAGGCTTTTCGTCACATTGAAAATGGGGAATGTCTCAACCCGGTTACAAGTCTTTTTTCCTGGCAGCCATGCGCTTGCGAGCCAGCAACGCGCCAAGTCCCGCGCTGAGCAAGACAACGGTTGCTGGTTCGGGAATTTGCGTCGGTGGCGGAGTCGCAGGCGGCGTAGGGCTTGCCGGTGGAACTGTCGCCGTCGGTTGAACTGTGGGTTGAGGAATGATGATCGTCGGCGAAGGTTGGGGGCTGACATCATCGTCCGGGCGGCACAATACCGCGCAGAGCACTCCGCCAGCAACGATTGGCGGAACGATCCACCACAGAGCCGGGCCGGGGCCGCGAAACGCCGCCGGAGCGATTGGCTCAACACAGTTTTCGTCGCAGATGATTCCCGGACCGTACCGAACAATGCGCCCGTCGGGCAGTCGAACGAATTCAGGATGAGTCGAGCTTTCCTGAGCAGTGCCTGCTTGTCCTTGTGAAGATTGCCCTTGCTGCGGAGCCTGGCCTTGTTGATCGTTGGTACGCGCAACGGCAGGGGTTGAAGCAACCGTTCTGACTCTACCTTCCTGATCCTGGCGCAACTGCCGATACGTGATCGAATCGGCAAGGCTCGTTTGAACCATTGCGGCACAAACCAACAAACAACCGACAAGTGAAATAATACGTTTCGCGGATGTTCTTAAGGGTGACATATTGAACTTTTATCAGTGTTCACAAACCACCGGGAATCGTCAGGGCGCTTGACCTTCCCAGCCACTACTAATTGATGGCGGGCATTATAGAAGCAACGGTATATTGTGGCAAATGTTATAGCTAAGGATTTTCGGCTGCTTACTGGCTTTCTTCCCGAACGCCGCCGGAGGCCTGGCAGACGTGGCACTCCGGCTTCACTTTTGCTACCCACTCGTAGGCTTCGGTGATTTCGGAAATGAAGTTTTCGACCTGATCGGCTTTGACCAGATTTACCGTGCAACCGCCAAATCCGCCGCCGGTCATTCTGGCTCCGAAAACTCCGCTGTGACGGCTGGCGATTTCAACCAGCAGATCAAGTTCGCTACAACTGACCTGATAATCTTCGCGCAGGCTTTCGTGCGAGGCTCGCATCAGCTTTCCGAAATGAGAAAGCTGACCAAGTTTCAGAGCTTCAACGGCGGCCAGCGTACGAGCGTTTTCGGTGATGACGTGATTGGCTCGGCGACGAATGTTTTCTGGCAAAGCGTCCGCCCATTGGTCGAACTCTTCCAATTCGACATCGCGCAACGATTGAATGCCCGGTAAATGACCGGCCAAACGTCGAACGGCTTCTTCGCATTCGGCGCGGCGCAGATTGTATTCGCTGCTGGCGAGTTCGTGTTTGACCATCGAATTGACGATCACCACGCGCGCTTCGCTCAGGTCAACCGGCACGGCTTCGTATTCCAAAGTGCGGCAATCAATTTTCAGAGCGTGGCCAGCTTGCCCCAAACAAGCGATGAACTGATCCATCACGCCGCATTGAGTCCCGGCAAATTCGTGCTCGGCTTTTTGCGCGGCCAAAGCCAGCCGAATCGGGTCAACCAGATGCTCGGCAACTTTCAGCAAGCCGTGCCCGACAGCAATTTCCAACGCCGCCGATGAACTCAATCCCGCGCCGAGCGGAACTTCGCTGGTAATCAGCAAATCGGCTCCGCGCAGGTTGTATTCGTCGCGCAGCAAACAAGCCGCCACGCCGCGCACGTGATTCGCCCAGTCGTTGGCCGGTTTCAGATCGGCGCTGAGTTCAAACTCAATCTGGTCGTCAAACTCCGTCGAAAGACAACGAACCAACCGGTCATTGCGCGGAGCAATCGCCACAACAGTCCGCCGATCAATTGCCATCGGCAACACAAACCCGTCGTTGTAATCGGTGTGCTCGCCAATCAAATTGACTCGCCCCGGCGCTGAAAACAGGCGCGGTTCGTTGCCATAAAGCTGGCGAAACTGTTGTCGAAAATCCTGAAGATTGTTCATCTCAATTTAAAGAAAACACTCACTTCGGAGCCATGCCCCAAAGAATTATTTTGCCGCCGCTAACAAAATGGAGAATATAAGCGCCCAAGAGCGGCGGCGTAACTGCTGCTGCAATTGTGCCGACAGCAGCCACTTCTCCAGTTTTTTGCAGTCCGCGAACAAGTTTGGGTTGTCGCTTTACCCACACAACATCACTCAAATATACCGTCGCTTTTACGTCACCCAAAAGCAAGCTTTTATCCTCAACAATGAACAGGCTATCTTGCACTTCAACAACCTTCCCACTGATTTTAGAAAGTTGTTTCTTTCCCCAGCCGTTTGTTCGTGCCGGGATAGCTGCTTTCAACTTGAACGTAACGCGCTCACCTTTGTCCACAGCTCTATTTACGGTTTCGCGAACTTCTACTTCACCCATTATTTTGCTTTGAGCCGGAACATTCGCAGAAAGCAAACCAATAGCCATTAAGAAATAGAGACACTTCATATTCTTTTCCTCCGAAACTTGAATTTTGAGATGCCTATTTCGGAGCAAAGAAGATGCCAGTCATTTCGCTCTGCTATTTGCCAGTTTTCAATGCCTGCTTAACTCTACCTGCCATCCATCCCCGACAGTTGTCGGGGATGGATGGCAGGTAGATCACGCAAAGTAAACCCACAGCACAACAATGGTCACGATCAAAACAAGTGCAAAAACAACTGGCAATTTGTTTCGCTCGGTCGAAACCTGCTCACCGATTGTTGTTTGAAACGTCAGGTTGACGACTTTGTCAGAATCAGGCGCAGGCGTCACCAAGCTGACCGCCAACAATACGCCGACGCAAATGACGAACATCAACACGGCGAAATGCAGGAAATTCATGCCGACATAAAACTTCAAAAAACCGTCGAGCGGTTGCCCGGCGTACACGACTTCCAGAATGAAGCGGCTGGCTCCGAGCACAAATCCTGTCAACAACGAAGCCAGTGCGCCTTGAGCGTTGATTCGTTTCCAGGCGATGCCCAGCAAAAACACGGCGGCAATCGGCGGCGAAACGTACGCCTGCACGCTCTGCAAGTACACCCAAAGCTGATTACTGATGCGGCTCATCATCGGAATCCACAGCAGCGCCAGCGCGACCATCACCAGCGTCGCCAATCGGCCAACATTGACCAGATGTTTTTCCGAAGCTTCAGGCCGCAGCTTTTTATAAAAATCCATCGTGAAAATGGTCGAACTGGAATTGAACACGGCGCTTAAACTGGACATCAACGCCGCCAACATTGCGGCGATCATCACGCCTTGCAAACCGGCAGGCATCAGCTTCGTGACCATTAACGGAAACGCCGAATTGGAATCCGCAGCCATTTCCGCCGGGTACAACACGCGAGCGATCATTCCCGGCACAACCAACATAAACACCGGCAGGATTTTCAAAAAACCGGCCAGCACGGTTCCGCCCTGAGCATGCTGAATGTTTTTCGCCGCCAGCGTGCGCTGGACGATGACTTGATCGGTACACCAATACCAGATGCCCAGAATCGGCGCACCGAAGAAAATTCCCGTCCACGGAAAATCCTTGTCCGCAGACGATTTGACCATGCTGAAAAACTCCGGCGGAACCGACGCTTGCAATCCTGACCAGCCGCCGACTTTGTCCAGGCCGATGAGCGTCAATGCCAACGCTCCGCCAACCAGAATCACGGTTTGAATGACTTCGGTATAAATCACCGCCGCCATTCCTCCGGCGATGGTGTAAATGCCGGTGGCGATCACCAGTGCCAGCGAGCTTTGCCACATCCCCCAACCGAGCACGGCTTTCAGCACAATGGCTCCGGCAAAAATTCCGACCGCGATTTTGGTGAAGATGTAGGCAATCAACGAAATCGTCGCCAGATACGTGCGGCAAGCTCCGTTGTAGCGCCGCTCCAGAAACTCCGGCATCGTGTAAACGCCCGACCGCAAGTAAAACGGAACGAACACCCAACCGAGCAAGAGGACAATCAACGACGCCAGCCATTCAAAATTGCCCGGAGCCATTCCTGTCGAAGCTCCGCTGCCCGCCAAGCCGATGAAATGTTCGCTGCCGATGTTCGACGAAAACAACGAAGCTCCAATTGCCCACCAGGCCACGTCGCGGCTGGCCAGAAAGTAATCGGTAGTCGTTCGCTCTTTACGCGAAAAGTACCAACCGATGGCAAAAATCACCACGAAATACAGCGCCAGCACAACGTAATCAATCGCCAACAGTTGCGTCTGCAACAAGAAAGTTGGGGGCATTGTTCCTCCTGAAAAGGTTGGATTCACTTCTTCAGCCAATACAATCTGGCTCGTACACGTTCGATCATGAATTCGCCATCAAGCATCCAGCCCCATTCCGCTTTGAGTTCCGGGCGTTTGTGCGGAGTGAGGATCAACAGGTAATCAGAAAGTTCTCCAAGCTGAAACAGCAGCGACGGCAACCATGATTCCGCGACCAAATGCATGGCGAAGCTGCACACGACCAGAGAATACCTTCGCCCTGCCATAGCTCCCGACGCGACTTGTTCAAAACTGACGGCTTCGGCTTGTTGGCTGGTTCGCGCCAGATAAGCTTCGCCGGTAAACGGATCAACGCCGTCAATTTGCTTCGCTCCGAGTTGCTGCAAAACCAACGTCACTTCGCCGCTGCCGCACGCCAGGTCGAGCACTTGCGTCAAATCCAAATTCCAGCGACTGACGGCTTCGCGCAAAACTTCGGCGATGATGAGTTCATGCGGATTTCGATACTCCGCTCCAAAGTGCGAGTAATACTCTTCGACACCAAGCTCTTCATACTTGAGTCGGATCGCTTCGCCATCATTGTTCATTGTCTTGCTGTTTCTTTTTTTTGTAAGGCTTGCCTGCTTCTTTTCCGGCGGCGGCGAATGATGGCACAATCGGTTTATGTTTGGAAAATTGATCGAAGAGAAAATCCGCGAAGCGATGGAAGCGGGCGAATTCGACAATCTGCCGGGTGCTGGCAAACCGATTGATCTGGAAGCGTATTTCTCCACGCCGCCCGATTTGCGCCTGAGTTATTCCGTGTTGAAAAGCGCGCGCTGCCTGCCCGAAGAAGTCGAACTTCGCAAAGAAATCGAATCGTTGACCGAACGGCTTGGCCGTTGCAGCGATGAACGCCAGCGCCAAAGCATTCACGATCAAATCAGCAACAAAACGCTCAAATTGAACTTGCTGACCGACAGCAATCGGCGGCAACGCGGCAAAAAAGCCTAAACGCGAAAGTCCCGCGTCTTGACAGTCTGCGGTTCGATGAAGAAAATGCCAGCCGTTACGGAGACATGGCCGAGTGGCTGAAGGCGGCGGTTTGCTAAACCGTTGTAGGGGCTAAAACTTCTACCGAAGGTTCGAATCCTTCTGTCTCCGTCAGTTTTGATAAATACCTAGACATTGCTATTTTCGCCTCGCTGCTTCACGGCAGCGAGGCTTTTTCACAATACAATTTGGCGCGTGGCGATTTCCGGCAAATTGCTCCACCCTAAAAACTGCTAAAGAGCCTGACCGGAAATCCGGGTTACAACTGAAAAGTTACCGACAAAGCCTCGCGTTGATTGACGCGAGGCTTTTCGTTTATGGACAACTTTCGACAATTCATCCAGGAAGATCGAGTGCGCGTGTTCGACGGCGCGATGGGCACGATGATTTACAGCAAAGGCGTATACATCAATCGCTGTTACGACGAACTGAACCTTTCGACGCCTGACCTGATCCTGGACATTCACCGCGAATACGTTAAAGCTGGCGCCGAAATTATCGAGACGAACACTTACGGCGCGTCTCGGTTGAAACTTGCCGCCCAAGGTCTGGACGACAAGCTGCGAGAGATCAACATTCTGGCCGCACAAATTGCCCGCGAAGCCATCAAAACCGCCCAACACGACGCCTTTGTCGCCGGAGCAATTTCCCCGCTCGGTGTTCGTATCGAACCTTACGGCCCGACTTCGATTGAAGAAGCCAAAGAACTGTTCAAGGAACAAGTCGCCGCACTGTTGGAAGGCGGGGTTGATTGTTTCGTGCTGGAAACCTTTCACGACCTGGCCGAAATGCACCAGGCGATTCGCGCCGTCCGCGAACTGACCGACAAAGTCGTCTTCGCGCAGATGACCGTTAACGAGCAATACGAAACCGCTTACGGAACTTCGGCGGAAACTATCACTGAGCGTTTGGACAAATGGCTGGACGCCGACGGAGTGGATGTCATCGGATTGAACTGTGCCGTCGGCCCGCAAATCATTTTGGAAGCCATCGAAAAGATGCGCGAACACACAGGTCGCCGGTTATCGGCTCAACCCAACGCCGGATTGCCGCGCGAAGTCGGCGGGCGAAAGATGTATCTGGCTTCGCCGGAATATGTGGCGACGTACGCCAGACGACTGATTGGCTCCGGCGTTAAATTCATCGGCGGCTGCTGCGGAACGACGCCCGACCACATCAAATTGATTGTGGACGCCGTTCGCGCTTCCAGCCCTGGCCGCCGCTCGATCAGCGCCATTACCGTCGAAGAACAATCCGCCGGAGTCGAAACTGTTCCGTTGGCCGAACGCTCGCGCTTCGGCAACAAACTGGCCAACGGCCAATTCGTAACTTCGGTTGAAATCGTTCCGCCCAAAGGCTGCGACCCGACTGCGATGCTGAAGGGCGTTCGCAGTTTGAAAGAAGCCGGAGTTGACGCTGTCAACGTTCCCGACGGCCCGCGCGCTCAATCCAGAATGGGAGCTTTGGCGGTTTCGCTGATCATCGAACAGCAAGTCGGCATGGAAGCCGTCACGCATTACTGCTGCCGCGACCGCAATCTGCTGGGAATGCTTTCAGACTTGCTCGGCGCGGCGGGTTTGGGACTGCGAAACTTTCTGATTATCACCGGCGACCCGCCCAAGATGGGGCCGTATCCGAATGCGACTGCGGTCTTCGACATTGATTCCATTGGCTTGACGAACATGGTCAACCGCCTGAATCACGGACTCGATCCCGGCGGAAATCCGATTGGCAAACCGACTTCGTTCGTCATCGGCGTAGGCGTCAATCCCGGCGCGCCTGATTTGGATCACGAAATCCGCCGCTTTGAATGGAAGGTCGAAGCCGGAGCCGAATACGCCATCACTCAACCGGTTTTCGACGTGAAGCAGTTGAAAGATTTTCTGAAGCGCATCGAACACTGCCGCATCCCGATTGTGCCCGGCATCTGGCCGTTGACCAGTTTTCGCAACGCTGAATTTCTGAACAACGAAGTCCCCGGCGTCAGCGTCCCGCCGGACATTCTGGAACGGATGCGCAAAGCCGAAGACGGCACGGCGGCGTTGAAAGAAGGCGTCAAAATCGCGCAAGAAATGTTGCTGGAAGTCCGCGAATACGTGCAGGGTGTGCAGGTCTCCGCGCCGTTCGGCAAGATTCCGCACGCTCTGGAAGTTTTTGAAGTCCTGAGCTAATCAGAATCGCAACAATTCAATCGGAGCGCTGAGGATGGAAGAAGCTAAAAAACTTCAGAAAGCGCGGCAAAGAGTCTGGGAAATTGTCGAAGCTGCAAAACCTGGCGACAAAGCCAGCCGGGTTTTCGATTTGTTTATGTTCGCGTTGATTGTTCTGAACGTGGCGGCGGTGATTGTCGGTTCAGTGAAATCAGTCGAAGCCACATACGGACATCAACTCCAACTCTTTGAGACATTTTCCGTCGCGGTTTTCACCGTTGAATATCTGGCCAGGCTTTGGGCTTGTGTCTGCCGCCCGGAGTTTGCGCGTTCGGCAATGGGCAGATTGCGTTTCGCGCTGAGGCCTATGCAGATCATTGACCTGCTGGCCATTCTTCCCTTTTACCTGGAATTTCTGCCGATTGACGCGCGGTTCGTTCGAATCTTCCGGCTCTTCCGTCTACTGCGGCTTGCCAAATTGAACCGGTATTCCAAAACGTCGCAAATGCTGGCTCGCGTCTTTGCCAGCCGAAAAGAGGAATTGGTGATTACCGCGTCGGTCATGATTGTCACGCTGATTTTGGCGTCGTCATTCATCTATTTCGCGGAAAATGAAGCTCAACCGGACAAATTCCCCGACATCCCGTCAGCCATGTGGTGGGCAATAGTGACCCTGACGACGGTCGGTTATGGAGACGTTTATCCGGTCACAACGCTCGGCAAATTTCTGGCGGCGACGATTGCAGTTCTGGGCATAGGTTTGTTCGCGTTGCCGGCAGGAATACTCGGCGCCAGCTTTGTCGAAGAAATCGAACGCCAGAAAGCCGGAAAACAACACTGTCCGCATTGCGGCGAAGAATTGGAATGACTTTTTCTGTTCGCCACCGTTCGCGCAACATTGGACAGTTCGCTGAAATTGCCGAAAAGCGTTGCGGTTGATGGGGTACGGAATGCCGCGAGTGTAAACCGATAAGACAAGGAGCAAGATTTCAATGAACATCGTAAAAATACTGTTGATCGTTCTGGCAACGGTGATTGCAACCATTGCCATATTTGCGTCAATCGGGATGGTGTTAAACCTGCTGTCCGTCTTGTTCTGGCTGGCGGTCATCTGCATTGTGATACTGGCTTTGGTCAAACTGTTTGGCGGAAAAGGCGATTCGACAAGTGAAACGCCCGGCAGATTGGAGGGCGTCGAGCAAACTTTGGATGAATACAGACGTAAACTGGAAGCGGAAGTAAAACAGAGCCATGAAAAGCAACGTTAACTTAGCGAAGAAAGCGGTGAAAATCTGTTCGTCGTCCGCAACGGCAAAGTTTTCACGCCGCCGCTTTCCAGCGCAGGGTTGACCGGCATCACACGCGATTCGGCTATTCAGATTGCTCGCAATCTTGGCTACGAAATCGTCGAAGCTTTGATTCCGCGCGCGACGCTTTACACCGCCGACGAAGGCTTCTTCACTGGCCCCCCGCCGAAATCACGCCCATCCACCCCATTGACCACATCAAAATCGGCGAAGGCAAACGCGGCCCGATTACTGCTGCGCTGCAAAAAGAATTCTTCGCCATCACTTCTGGCGAAAAAGAAGCTCCAGGCGATTGGCCGGCTTTTGTGAATCGGTAAATTGGGTTGATTGATTTGCGTTTGCGGAAGTCTCGGCTAAAAAAACATCTTGACGAGGCTTCCGCGAGTATTTCAGGTAATTTACCCGTTAAATAGACCGAGTTGGTTGGAGTTGTTGTCAACCTCAACTGCTCCGGCAGGTAATGGGAATAATGATTCGCCAAGTGGGTCATGTTGTTGATAGTGGGATTTTGCCAGAGACTGATTCTCTACAGCATAGCAATAAACGCAGCCATGTGGACAAAGTGAGGTGGTCACGGTTTGACGGACACGAAATTCTCTTAGCAGAATCGTCAAACCTGTATGAAAAAAACACCTCCAAAATCTATCGTCAACAAGACCTCCCAAACCCGGCGCAAGTATGACGACGCTTTTAAAAGGCTTGCTTTACAAATGGAAGCAGGCGCAGCGTCCGGCGGCTCAAGAGCAGGAGTTGGAGCAGTTGCGCGCCAAACTCAAGCAGGTCGAAACTGAGCGAGACATCTTAAAAAAAGCCTTGAGCATTTTCTCCCGGCAGACCTGACCACGCGATACGAGTTCATCGCCTCGCAAGCAGAGGTCTTTTCAATCAACGCTCTTTGCCAAACTTTGGAAGTCAGTCGCAGCGGCTATTATGCTTGGCAACAGCGTCCCCCAGCGGCGGACGAACTGGCCCCGGTTGTGACGGCGACGTTTCAACGGCACGCGCGACGATATGGTTCGCGGCGCTTAACCGCAGAGTTGAAGGCCGCCAAGTACGGCATCGGGCGACGACGTGTGCGAAGCATTATGCAAGATGATCGAGGGGGAATAAATGAACACAGACGTAGACACAGCGGCTTCCATCGCGCATTCGCTCGCGCCGATGCTGTCAGTTCCGCAATGGGGCGCGCGAGCGGTGGAGTTTTACAAGTCAGCATTCGGGACGATTGAGGGCTGCCGGATATAAAACTCAGGCAACACCATGCGGAATCTTCACCAAGTCCGGCAAGATGCGGATCAATCAACGCCGCAGCGAAGTTTGACACTCTCGCTGCGGCTTTTTATCGTGACTTCACTATGATGAATTGTTTGCGAATGATTTTT
>CADECP010000051.1 GCA_902825875.1 uncultured Acidobacteriota bacterium | reverse complement strand
AGCAGCTTTCTTGGTACTGGCACTTCATCCACGGAGTTCCGTGACAAGCTGCGAAGATTTCGCAGCTTGTCACGGAACTCCGTGGATGTTTTTTTTATTTTTCAAAAAGTTGGCGGCAAAACCGGCAGAGTCAGTTGCGAGGAAACAGATGTCAGATGATGAAGGTTGTGGCCTTGATTGAATGCGTTGGCGCTTGCTCTGGTTTGCGGGTTGAAGTTGATGACAGCTCCCAGCAGAGCCGTTTCGTCGGAAGCCCACAGTTTCAACCAACCGCTGCGCGAAGCTTTGATGAAATCGCTGAATCGAGGCGTCGTTCGTAATGTTTGGTCGGTCAGCAACGCGGAAAACTGGCTGCGGTCGGCAATCAATGAAACGGCGATTGATTGTTCGGCGTCGTCAAATAACGCTCCTGCCAAACCATTCAATGGCGGCACGCCTGTCCGCCAATTTCCACTCAACCGGTTGACGACCAACAACGTGTCATTGCCATCGGCCCGGCTGGCCAGGTTCGACAATGCCAGCACACGAGGCGCTCGGCTGTAATCGAAGCCGTCAAAACGCAACTCTGCCGTAGAAGCGTTCAAACACGGCGATGCTGTCGGCGACAACGAAAACGATTCCGCTTTGAGATTTGCTGAATGGCCGGAAGCCAATTTGACGTATTCATCGCCCAGCAAGTGGTTGAAGCTGATCGGACAACCGGTCATCGGGTCACAAGCCATCGCCAACACATATCCCGCAACTCCCGGATCAATGTCAGATGCCATCAAGCTTGTGGTTTGCAATGGTGACAGCCGAACAAAGGAATTCGTAATCGCTCCATCATTGGCATCAATGAACAGCAGGCGAATGGTGACGGCACTGGTTTCGTGTGTGTTTGTCAGGTTGATGCGCGAATCCTGACGAATGCGATTGCTTGCCAGCGAAGTAAACAAGTTGAAGACCAACAACGAACCAGGCGTGGCCGCAATGGGCGGCGGCGTCTGGCCAGGGTTGCTGGCAGTCTGAGCAATCAGAATTTGGTCGCCGGAACTGTTGTTATTGTTATCGGCTTGATTGCCTGCGGCATAAAACGTGATGCGCCCGACATCGCTTGCAGGAGCCGTCCAGTTGATAGTCCAGCTTGCGCCGCCGGTTTGCCCGGCAAAACTCCCCGCCAGAGAGTGTTGGGCATATTCGCGGTTGAGAAATGTGTCTTCGACGATTTGCGTTTCTTCGCCCAAACTTTGCCAGACTCCTGCCCGAACCCCGCCAGCAGTCAACGCCGTCACCTGAAACCCCCAACGCCGCCGAGTCGGATCGCTTGAAACGTGGCGCACGACGATTTTATACGTCCGTCCGGGTTCGTAATTTGTCGGCGCGAGAATGCTGAATCGCTGCAAATCAGTGATGCGAACTGTTCCATGGCATTCGCCTGTGGCACAGGTCAGTTCGCTTGGCGCTCCGGTGCGTCCGGGATCAGGGCCGCTGGAAAAGGCGCGCGAATGCGTCAGGCTCATTGCAACGAACGCTGCAAAACACACCACTATGCAAACCAGCTTGATCGGCTTTTGAAATGACATGAAACCTCTCTGGGGGATCGCGGTAGCTGTCTAACAGATTGGTGTTAAGCCCTTGTCATCAAACAAGCAAAATTGAAAAGAGGTTAAGTTGCCTGAGTTCGATTAACAAACATTTTGCCTCAGCTTGCGGCTGATTTAAGTTGCAGAGAACATCGAGTTAAGCCTGTTGACGGATACTGCAATTCCACTTCAACGGGTCGTGTTCGGAAATGATGTTTCAGAGCGTGCTCTCTATGGTTACCGACTGCTGCTGTCCGGTTTCCGTCTGGCACTGCCTGTCATCAATTCTGAAACACGGCCCGTCGCGGTAACTTCAAGCAATCCTAAATCCAATTTAGAGGTGCATGCCTGATGACGAAAAAGCTCGCGCTTTATCCTCTGATCGCGTTGTTGCTGTTTTCTTCTTTCGACAAAACCGTTTTCAGTCACGCAAATGATGACGCCGTCAATTTGGCCGGATTGATGGCCGAAGCCGCTTATCTGAAATTGAATTCAACCGAATGGCAGGCGTTGCAGGGAAAACAAATCGTTGCTCGTTCAGTCGGTCGCACCCAAGAAAAAGAGATGGCGAGTTTTGGCGCGATGATCGCCGAAGCCTCGCCATCGGAATTTTTCACGGCATTTGAGACGTTGTCGGTGTTTGCCAACAGCGAAACCACTCTTGCCTGCGGGCGATTCAGCGACGCTCCCAAACTTGCAGACCTGGAATCCTTGCCACTCAGCGACAAAGATTTGTACGCCTTGATGCACGCCAAACCCAATGCCGCTGACATCAAACTTTCCGCCACAGACATGACGCGATTGCAAAAAGCCGCCGGGCCGCAGCCGATCTTCTCGCCCAAAGTCAAAGCCAGGCTTGCGGCGGAATACAAACAATTGTTGCTGGAAAAAGTTCAGACGTATTTAGAAAACGGCGACATGGCGCTGGAAAGTTACGTAGATCAGGAATTGGCTGTCAGCCCACAGCAAGCTTTTGCCGATATGCTGAAGGCTCAATCGGCAACCGGAATCGCCACGCAGTTGTATTCGCGGTTGGCGGCTCATCCGCGCGAAACGGAATCGTTCGTTTACTGGGCGCTGCAAAAATTCGGCAAACTGAAACCGGTCATCAGCCTGGTTCATGTGATGATTCACCGCGAAGGCCAGCGCGCTTTCATCGCTTCCAAGCAAATTTACTCCAGTCATTACACCGAAGCCGGATTGGGCGTCGCCGAATTGATTCCGTTTGCCGCATCGAATGGTCAGCCGCGTACATTGGTGGCTTACACAATTCGATTGCAAGTGGATTTGCTGGGCGGTTCGATGGGTTTTATGAAAAAACGAATGGCACAACCGCACATGCTGGAAAACCTGAAAACCAGTTTGACGGCTTTGCGCTTAAATGCAGAAACCTTGCGTCAGGCAAACACAGCTCAGCGTCAATAATTCACCAGCTTTTCGGGGATCGGCAAAATCTTTACGCAAAACTGAACTCGGCATGAATAAGGCTTTACATGAAGCCGTTATGGTTAGATGTCGTTATCTGGTGCCATAACCATTTCCATCATTACACCCACATCAAGGAGGATCGCTGCTGTGAAACTGCTCAAGGCATTAGCTTGTTCAATTGCCCCTGTCCTGTTTATCGCCTTTCTTTTCCCTTCGATTACACCGGTCAATCCGGTACAAAGCGCATCGCCGACGCTGGGCGGATTGTTTCGCCGAATTGCCACTCACGATGTCAACGGCGCTGTGGCTGAAATTGTCGCTGCCACGCCGGACGGACGCACTCTGATTTACACCAACTCCGCCGACGATAAGCTCGGCTTCGTCAACATCTCCAATCCAGCCGCGCCGGTTGAACTCGCCAGTTTGGATGCCGGTGGCGAACCGACTTCGGTGACAACGACGCCGGACGGCAAATGGGCGCTGGCCGTGGTCAACGCCGCGCAAAGCAGATTGCTGGTCGTGAATCTGAGCGACCGCACGATTGAAACAACAATCAACCTGAACGGTCAGCCAGATTCCATCGCCGTCAGTCCTGACGGTCGTTACGCCGCCATCGTCATCGAAAACCAGCGCGACGAAAGCCTGAACGGCGGGCGCATGCCGCAAGGGCCGGCGGGTTTTCTGGTCATTGTTGATCTGGTGGGCGCGCCCACTGCCTGGACAACGCGCAACGTGACCTTGACCGGATTGGCCGGACGTTTTCCAGAAGACCCGGAACCGGAATTCGTGGACATCAACGCCGCCAATCAAGCCGCCGTCACCTTGCAGGAAAACAATCATGTCGTCATCGTCAATCTGGTTGACGGCAATATCCTGCAACATTGGACTGCCGGAACCACCACACACGCCGCCGACACACGCAACAACAACGCCATCAGCTTCACCGATCAAATCACCAATGCCCGCCGCGAACCTGACGCCATCGCCTGGACGCCCGGCGGACGCCTGATTACCGCCAACGAAGGCGATTACACGGTTGATCTGATGGGAGCCTTTGCCGGCGGACGCGATTTCACAGTCTTTTCGGCAGCCGGCGCGGTGGTCTTCGAACCGGGCGCTTCGCTGGAACAGGAAGCCGTCAAAATCGGTCATTACCCTGACAACCGTTCGGGCAGCAAAGGCGCGGAGTTTGAAGGCGCGGAAGTCGGCGTTTACAACGGCTGCCCGCTGGCGTTCATCGGTTCGGAGCGCGGCGATTTCGTCGCGGTTTACGACATCACGAATGAAACCCAGCCGAAGCTGTTGCAACTGTTGCCGACGGGCGACGCGCCGGAAGGTTTGCTGGCCATTCCCAACCGCAATTTGTTCGTCACCTCGAACGAAGGCAACGGCACGATCTCAATTTACGAACTGAGTTCCAAACCGGTGAACTACCCGCAGGTCATTTCGGACACAGTCACCTGGGGCGCGCTGTCAGGGCTGGCGCTTGGCGCGAACAATAAACTCTTCGCCGTGCCGGACAACATTCTCCGGCCCAGCGTGATTTACACCATCGCGCAGGGTAACGAAGCCTTGGGCATTCCGGCGCGCATCGAATCGGCGCTTTCGCTCGGCAAAAACTACGATCTGGAAGGCATCGCCATTCGCCCCGAAGGCGGCTGGTGGGTTGTTAGTGAAGGCGCTGGAAACGCTGGCGCGGCGACGGCGACCAAAAACTTGCTGATTCAGGTCAATGCTGACGGCACTGTCGCGCGCGAAGTGGAATTGCCCGCTTCGGTCAACGCACAACAACGCTCGAACGGTTACGAAGGCGTGGCGACCAACAGCGATGGTTCGCAAGTTTTCGTAGCGTTTCAACGAGAATGGGCGGACGATCCGACCGGCTTCGTCAAAATCGGTCGTTACACGCCGTCCACCGGTGAATGGACGTTTTATCGTTACCCGCTGGATGCCGCGCCTGCTGTTACCGGAGCTTGGGTTGGACTGTCTGAAATCGTTCGCATCAACGATTCCACCTACGCCGTTCTGGAACGCGACAACCAGCAACGCGACAACGCCAAGGTCAAACGCATTTACAGCTTTTCAATCGCAGGTTTGACGCCCGTTGCCGCTGGAGCAACGCCGCCGACTGTCACCAAAACGCTCATCCGCGACTTGTTGGTGCAGGACAACTTCCTGCTGGAAAAAACCGAAGGGTTGGTCATCACGCCGCTCGGCGACATCATCGTCGTCAGCGACAACGACGGCGCGGGTGAAACCCGTTTGCTGACGGTGACGAATCCGGCTTTCGACACCTGTTTACAGGACGATCGCTCAGGCGATGTGCTGCGCTTCAATTCGCGCACGGGCGAATACGCTTTCGCGCGTTGCGGCGTCGGCGGCTTTGTGTTGACCGGACGAGCTTCGATTCGGCGCAATGGATGCGACTTGTTGTTGAGCGATGCTCGTATGACGGCTGTTTTGACCGATTGTGCATATTCGTCGGTCACATCCGGACGCGCCGCCATTCGCAGCAATCCGATTGGCCCGTCGTTTTTCATTAACGACCGCGATATTTCCGACAACACCTGCGGTTGTCGTTGATATATGCAGCCGCGAACTTGCGACTCTCACAACCTTGAGCCGCAAGTTCGCTGCTTTGCTCGCCAAAGATTTAACTCAGGATTTAATTGCTGTTTATGCACACTTAACTCCCTGTCAGTACACTCAAGTTTCCAGAAAAATTTGCAACCAACGTCAGCCCCATTTTGATGGCGGCGCTCGGACAGGTGTGTACGCCCGTCGCGCGCTCGCAACTTCCGTCAACCACTACCCTAAACTTTAAGGAGCAATCATGAATCTCGATCAGGAATTTGACCGCTACGAGCGCGTCAGCGACGAAGAAATTAACAACCCGAATGAAGAATTGTTCGCGGAACCGGATGAAGACCCCGAAGACGATTTCGAAGAAACCGAAGAAGAAGATGGTGATGACGAGCAAATCAGCAATCAGAGCTTGAACGAAAGCTTTGCGCAGGTGATGGCTCGTCGAATCGAACGACGCCATTTTTTGAAAGGTGCTGCCGTCACAGCCGGATTGCTGGTTGTCAGCACAGAAGCGATGACCGGTCAGGCAGACGCTTCGGTGAATCTTGGCTTCACCCCGGTTCAGCTCAGCAGCGAAGACAAGATCATCGTGCCGCCCGGTTATTCGTCCGACGTGGTGATTCGCTGGGGCGACCCGATTCGCGCGGGAGCGCCGTCGTTTAACATTGCTCAGCAAACGGCGGCGGCACAATCGCAACAATTTGGCTACAACTGCGATTTTCTGTTCGCGGTTCCATATCGTCGCAACACGTTGGCTTCGTTGCGGCGCGCCGCCGAAAGTTATGTGTTGTGGGTCAACCACGAATACACCAACCCGGAATTGATGTTTGCCGGATACAACGCCAGCAGCCCGACCAAAGAACAGGTTGATATCGAACTGGCGGCTCACGGCGGAACGGTTGTGGCCATCGAATTGCGACGACGCGGTTTGTTTTTGGGCGGAGAAAAATGGGCTGTGGATTTGTTTTCGCCGCTCAATCGCCGCATTACTGCTGAAACCGAAATCCTGCTCACCGGGCCGGCGGCGGGCAGCGATTTGGTGAAAACGGCTGCCGATCCGACCGGAACTCGCGTTCGCGGCATGTTGAACAATTGCGGCGGCGGCATCACTCCTTGGGGAACCATTGTCACCTGCGAAGAAAACTTCAACCAGTATTTCGGCAACCTGACCAACCTGCCAACCAGCGATGCTCGCCGCGCGATTCACACGCGCTACGGGCTGACATCCGGCGCCAGCGAACGCCGTTGGGAAAATTTTTACGACCGATTTGACGTGGCCAAAGAACCGAACGAAGCGTTTCGATTCGGATACGCTGTGGAAATTGACTTGTTTAATCCTTCGGCTCCCATCAAAAAACGAACGGCGCTCGGTCGGTTGAAACACGAAGCCGCTACGTTTGTCACCGCCGCAGATGGCCGAGTTGTTGCGTACACGGGCGATGACGAACGATTCGAGTATATGTACAAATTTGTCACCGAAGGAAAGCTTGATCCGACGCGCGGCGCGGCCAACGGGGATTTGCTCGACAAAGGTACGCTGTACGTGGCCAAGTTCAACGGCGATGGAACGGGCGAATGGTTGCCGTTAGTTGGCGGACAAGGCGCGTTGGCCAATTGGACGCAAGCCGAGGTTTGCATCAACACTCGCGGTGCAGCCGATCTGGTTGGCGCAACCAAGATGGATCGTCCCGAAGACATCGAAACCAATCCGGTCAACGGCAGGGTCTATGCCGTTTTCACCAACAACACGCGGCGCGGCACAGGCACGAACCCCGCGACCGATGCGCCAAACCCGCGCGCGAACAATCGCCACGGTCACATCATCGAAATCACCGAAGCCGGAAACAATGCAACTGCCACAACATTCAAATGGGAAATCTTCATGCTGTGCGGAGACCCCAGCGTGGCGGCTGAAGGAACTTACTGGGCAGGATGGCAGGGCGGCGTCAGCCCGATTTCTTCGCCGGACAACATCACGTTCGACATCAGCGGCAATCTGTGGATCGCAACGGACGGCCAGATCAACACGTTCCGCAAAAACGACGGCATTTACGTGGTTCCGGTGCAGGGCACTCAGCGCGGAAACTTGCGTCAGTTTATGAGTGGCGTTCCAGGCGGCGAAGTCGCCAGCTTGGCGCTATCGCCTGACAATCGAACACTGTTCGCTTCGATTCAACATCCCGGCGAAGGCTCGACTTATGACAGCCCGACCAGCACATTCCCGGATGGCGGCAAGCCGCGCCCATCTGTAATCGCTGTTCGAAAAGGTGACGGCGGATTGATCGGCAGTTAAGCGAAAAAACACAAACTACACTTTGACGAAGGCGCGAGTCCGGTTGTTTCAACTCGCGCCTTTGTGCTTTTTTCAGAGCTTGCCTACACTCTCGCCGCTTTCCATTCCACTCATGTTTTTTGCTGACAAGGAGAAACCGATGCGTGTCCGATTGCTCTGGCTGTTGGTTGTGTTTGGCGTGATGCTTTCAATTGACAACGCCATCACTGCTCAACAAAACGATCCGAACAAAGTTCGACAGATTCCGCCGCCCGGCATTGAAATTTCCGCCGCTGACCGCGAAGAACTCACAACCGGGGTCGCCGCGCTGGGCAAAGAAATTGCCGAACTGCGCGAATTGCTGAAAAACAAACCGGCTTTGCTGGCGCTGATTCCCGATGTGCATATTTTCAAACTGGCAGTGCGTTCGGCGCTGAATCACAACGAATTTTACAAACCTGAAGAAGTCGTCACCGCTCGGCGATTACTGAAACAGGGAATGGAACGCGCCGCAGCTTTGCGCGAAGGAAAGGCTCCGTGGGCAACGCAAACGGGGTTGGTTGTGCGCGGTTACGTTTCGGAAATTGACGGTTCGGTTCAACCATACGGATTGGTCGTGCCCGAAACTTATCAACCGAAACTGCCGCACGAATATCGGCTGGACGTTTGGTTTCACGGACGCGGCGAAAATCTGACCGAACTGAACTTCATCGCCGACCGCCAAAAGAACGCCGGGCAATTTACCCCGCCAAACACCATCGTGCTGCATCCGTATGGCCGGTATAACTGCGCCAACAAATTCGCTGGCGAAGTGGATTTGTTTGAAGCTCTGGCCGCCGTCAAAAAGCATTACCAAATTGATGAAAACCGAATCAGCGTGCGCGGCTTTTCAATGGGCGGAGCCGCAACCTGGCACATCGCCGCGCATCACGCCGGATTGTGGGCGGCGGCTGCTCCGGGCGCGGGTTTTGCCGAAACTGCGGAATACGTCAAAGCCAAACTCGATGAAGTCCCCTGGTACGAACAAAAACTCTGGCATCTGTACAACGCGACGGATTACGCGGCGAATTTGTTCAACTGCCCAACGGTCGCTTACAGCGGAGAGCTTGATCGCCAGATTCAAGCCGCCAACGTCATGGCGCGTGAACTGAAAAACGAAGGCATCGAACTCGTCCACATCATCGGCCCAAAAACCGAGCACAAGTACCATCCCGACGCGATCACAGAAATCAGCCGCCGCATTGACTCCATCGCCGCCGCCGGACGAAATCCGGTTCCGCGTCGCATCAAGTTCACGACTTGGACGTTGCGTTACAACCGCATGGCTTGGGTGACTGTGGATGCGCTGGGCGAACATTGGCAACGCGCTCGCGTTGAAGCCGAAATCCGCAACAACGCTCCGATTCAAATCACGACAGAAAACGTGACGGCGCTGACTTTGGAAATGAAGCCTGGCGAATGTCCGCTGGATAATTCCAGGCGACCGACAGTGATGCTGGACAAACAAGAAGTCGCGGCTGCGCCTGTGATGTCCGACCGTTCGTGGGTTTCGCGCTTTCGCAAAGTCGGCGGCAAATGGGCGCTGGTCGAAAAACAGGAAGAAGGTTTGAGCAAACAGCACGGCCTGCAAGGGCCGATTGACGATGCGTTTATGAGCAGCTTCGTTTTCGTGCGCCCAACCGGCAAAGCAATGAATGACAAAATCGCCGCCTGGAGCGCCGCCGAACTGGAGCGCGCCATCGTGCAATGGCGCAAACACTATCGCGGCGAAGCTCGCGTCAAAACCGATGCGGAAATTACCGAAGCCGACATCGCGGGCAGCAACCTGATTTTGTGGGGCGACCCAGCCAGCAATTCTGTTTTGGCCAAAATCATCGCCAAGCTGCCAATCGCCTGGAACGCGCAAACAATCAAAGTCGGCGAACAAAGCTACGCTGCCGCCAATCACGTTCCGGTTTTGATTTTTCCGAATCCGCTGAACCCGAAACGCTACGTTGTGCTCAACAGTGGTTTCACCTTCCGCGAAGCCCATCACCTGACCAACGCGCAACAAACGCCAAAGCTGCCGGATTGGGCTGTCGTGGATTTAAGCGTGCCGCCTTCGGCTTTTGCTCCGGGGCGGATTGCTGCGGCGGGCTTTTTCGGCGAACGCTGGGAATTGAAAGGGGGGAATTGAAAGATGCCATCGCAACAACTTTTGGCAACTTTGCCTGGCATTGAAGAGCTACGAAGACTTTCGCAGTCTCTTGCTGTGCTTGATGCAATCATGTCGCCTGACTGGGAATACAGATACTATTCTTTCAATTCTCAGTGGGGAAAAGGTGAAATGATGGCATCCATGCGAAATGGCTGCGGAGATGGCTATTTCATTCTTTTCAATTCACTCGGCGCAATTATGAAAGGGTTTGCTCATGAATCAGAAATGTCGCCTTGGAATTTTGACCACGAACAAGTTTGGCCTGGAGTATTGAGTGATGTGCCATGCGAATTTGATGACTTCTTGCGTGAGCCTGCTTTTGACATCGCAAACGCAACGTTCTGTGTCTGGCGAAAGTTCGTAGAAGGCAATTGGCAGGCTGGAAACATTTCTTACCCGCCGGATTCTGATCCCGATGGAGCCGAAGAGATGTTGGAAATTCTTACCGGCCAACCAGAAGGGTATCGAGATTTTGCTTTAGGGTATTACGAGAAAGAAGTAACTCTTTCCTCAATCATAAAGGTTTATCAGCATCAGGCTTTGACAGACGAACTTATCGTTGATTTGAACGGAGAAATGTCTTTGAGTCTTCTTCAAGATGACCTCAATGAAATTGGTTATCCGAGAGGTAAGAATGAAGCAGCCTGAAGAATGCGAAAACTTGCAAGACATTCGCGCCGAAATTGACCGCCTTGACCGCGAAGTCATCGCGGCATTCGGTCAGCGGTTCGCGTATGTTAAAGCCGCTGCCAAATTCAAATCCAGCGAAGCGGGCGTCAAAGCCGCTGACCGGTTTGCCGCAATGTTGCAGCAGCGGCGCGAATGGGCTGTGGCGGAAGGATTGAATCCAGACGTGATCGAACGACTGTACCGCGACTTGGTCACGCACTTTATCGAAGAAGAGTTGAAGCAATGGCAAAGCAAAACCGACTGATTTTACTGGCGATTTTTGTACTGGCGCTGTTCGTCCAGTTCGCGGCGGCTCAGGCCAATCAACCAACCGAGAAAATCAAAATCCTGATCGTCTACCACTCGCTTGGCGGCCACACCGAAGCGATGGCCAAAGCCGTTGCCGAAGGTGCGAAGAAAATTCCGCAAGCTGAAATCACGCTCAAAAAAGTCGGCGAAGTGAAATGCCAGGAGTTGCTGGTGACGGATGCGTTGATCGTCGGTTCGCCTGTCTATTGGTCGAACATGGCTGGCGAAGTGAAAACGTTCTTTGATCGGTTTTCGATGGAATGCGGCGTGTTGCCTCCGGCGTTTCAGATGCGCGATAAAATCGGCGGGGCGTTTGTGACCGGCGGAGAAACTTCCAGCGGCAAGGAAATCGCTTTGATGACCATCGTCGCGGCAATGTTAGGCAATAGAATGATCGTCGTCAGCGAAGGGCAGGCGCTTGGCGCGGCGGCTACGACCGGCGACGGCAAAGCGTCTGTCACCGAAAAAGAATTGGACGAAGCGCGCCGCTTGGGTGAGCGCGTGGCTTCGGTGGCGGCGACATTCAAACGCGGAAAAGGCAAATAACTTTCTGGAGTGCTGCGACTCGTCGCAGCTTTGATTTCGACAGAAGGCGATGCCGAGCCACAGTAAACGCGCTCAACAAATGTAAAGCTACGACAAGTCGCAGCACTCCAAATAGATCACGGCAAAAAGAATTGCAGAGTGCGAATGATGTTTTCGCCCATGATTTTTTTGATCTCGGCTTCGCTGAATCCTTCCTGCAACAGCGCGTCTGTGATTTGAACGACGCCTGTCGTGTCGAACGGAGCGGTGATGGCTCCGTCATAATCCGAACCGAGCGCGACGTGATCTACGCCAATCAGGTTGACGGTGTAACGAATCGCTTTGGCAATCGCTTTGGCATCGGTTCCACAGGTCGCCGTATCCCAAAATCCAATGCCGACGACTCCGCCGGTCAAGGCGATGCGTTTCAACTGATCGTCGCTGAGGTTTCGATTGTTGTCGCACGTTCCTTTGACTCCGGTGTGCGAAACGAAAACAGGTTTGCGCGCCATATCCAGCACATCGTCAATTGTCTTGGCCGAAGCGTGCGCCAGATCAATAAACACGTCGCGTTCCTGCATTCGCTCCACCAGTTTTTTACCTTCTTCGGTCAGCCCGCCTTTTGCCGCTCCGTGCGCCGAACCCGCCATTTCGTTGTCGAAAAAGTGAGCCATCCCGATCATCCGAAACCCGGCATCGAACAAACGGTCAAAGTTTTCCAGCTTCCCTGACAGAGCGTGCGCTCCTTCGATGCCCAGGAAACCGGCGACTACGTCTTTTTCCGATTGGCGACGTTGCAGGAATTTCGTAACGTCGTCTTTGGTTTGCAGAACGACCAGTTTGCCGTTGGATCGAGCGGCGGCTTCGTGCAAACGGCTGGCTTGATACAACGCGCGTTCAGTCAGGTTGGTCAGCGCAGCCAGCGGCCAACGTTCGGCAAAAGCGAGCAAGGTAATGTTGTCTGTGTCGCCCGTGTTGGCTTCGATGTTCATGTTGCGCGGAGTTTTGGTGACGACGGTGAAGGCTTGAACGGCGACGTTGCCCGCTTGCAATCGAGGCAAATCCACGTGCCCCCAACTTCCTTTTTCCAGCAAGTCGCGGTTCCACATCAAAGTGTCGGCATGAAGGTCGGCAACCAACAATCGCGCGTGCAATTCTTTGGCGGTTTCCGAAGCTGAATAGGGTGGCGGATTGATCGTACGATTCATGTCTTTGCCAACGTACGACGGCACAAAACCGAAGATGACGATAGTTGCGACAGTCAGCAGAATGAACAATCCAAACAGTAACTTTTTCATAGTTGATGGAGCCTCACGAGTAAATGATTTCAGGTTGTCAAAAAGTCCGCGTTTTTATCCTTGCTCAAACCATCCGGTGTGTGGAAAGCCGGGTACTGAGCGAGAGAAGAAATCAATTCAGCCTGCAAGTCCGCCGCTGTGCCATATCGTTGTTGCGCTTCTTTCGCCAAACACTTTTGCAACACCGCATCCAGGCGCTGGGTGGCTGGCGTGTTTTCTGCCAGATGGAAAGGTTTATTCAGAATCGCGGCCAATAACTCTGCATGGGTTTTCCCACGAAACGGACGGTTGCCGGTTATCGCTTCGACCACCATTACGCCGACTGCAAAAATGTCACTGCGCTCATCCACCGCTCCGCCGGTCAATTGTTCCGGCGACATATAACCGAACGTTCCCATCACCATTCCAGGCGCGGTAATACTTTCCGCGGTGGTTGCGTCAAACAGTCGCAACTTGGCCAAGCCGAAATCCAGAATCTTGACCATCGCGCCGCCATGTTTCTGTGGAGTGAGCAGGATATTTTCAGGCTTCAGGTCTCGATGAATGATGCCTGCTTGATGCGCCGCTTTTAACCCTTCCAGCAACTGATCGAAATAAGCGACGGCGATGGTAGGTGCAAGCGTGCCCGCTTGCTTTAACTCAGCGCGCAAGGTGATGCCGCGCAGCAATTCCATGACCAGATAAGCGCCGTCCGCGCCGATGGTTCCGTAATCGTGAACGGCGATCACATTCGGATGATTTAGTCGGGCGGATGCCTGCGCCTCGCGCTCGAAACGGCGGAGCGCCATTTTGTCGCCGAACAAACGGCCTGTGATGATTTTGACCGCCACCTGACGCTGCAATCGTTCGTCCGTCGCCGCGTAAACCGCGCCCATCCCGCCGCGTCCCAACAATTGATCGAGCCGATATTTGCCGTCAATCAGGCGTTCGACGGGCAAAGTCATCGTCAGTTCGCCGCCATCTTTTGCGCAGGCCTGCTCTGTCACGTCGTAACATGCGCCGCAAGCCGGGCATTCCTTGAGCAAATTGACCCGTTGCCGATCCAGTCGCGAAAGCACGTCGCGTTTGATCTGTTCGCCTTTGTCCACGCGGCCTTTCAGCCAGCCGATTTCATAAACGGACGCCATTTGTCGTGCGACGGCGAACAGCAACCTGCGATCAGTGGCGGTGTAAGGCTGTTCGGATTTCTTTTCACCCAGCATCAGCAACCCCACCGGACGATCATCTGATCCGTTCATTGGCGTCACAAGTTCAACCCGCAACTTGCCGAGTTGGTGTTGTTCATCGGCGGGCAACCCGGCGCTGACCAATGGGGCATATTCCTGCCCAATTTTCCGCCCTTCCATCAAACTCAGCAGCCGGGACGATTCCGCGATGCGCGATTTCCAGACAAGCTCGACCGAAGAGTAACCAAGCCGCAGGTCGCGTGTATGTTCTTCGCGGTAAAAGATGTAAAGCCGTTCCGGGTGCAATGCCGCCTCTACTTTTCGGCCTGCCAACTGCGCCACTTCCTGCATCGAGTTGAGTTCCTTTATCTCTTCGATCAAACCGAGCAGCAGTTGTTCCTGGTCGTAAGCTTCGCGGAAAAAACGGCGATCCAGCCAGATGCGGAAACGTTGTTGGAACGCCAGGCTGAGCGCGGCAGCGGCGATCAAGGCCAGCGCGAAGGGATTCTGAAACAGTATCTCGCGGATGGTGCGGTCAGGATTGGCGATGATCGAATACACCAACCCCAGCGCGGGAAGCGCCAGCAGCAGACGTAAAGAATTGCGGGCAAGCAGGTATTGCAGGCCGCGACGGACGACGACATTGATGTCAAAGACACGATGTTTGAGGATGGCATAACCGATGGCAATCGGGTTCAGAATCGTCACTTGATTTCCCAGAAAGAGCACAAACGTTTTTGCTTGAGGAGTCAGGGAAGCGGAAAAAAGCTCAGTGCCAAGAATGGCAGCGGATGTCGCCAGAGTGGCAACCAGAGTGCAGTAAATGATCCATTTCACCCGGCGACGATGGTCCGCTTCCGTCAGAAGCCGGTAATTACGAACCGTGACGGCGCAGATGGCTAAAGGCTGCGCGAGGGAAAAAATGATCCCTAATGTTGAAAAAAAGGAAATCAACCGCAGATAATCGTACTGAAAACCGATCAGTGATGGCCCACCCGACCAACTCATGAATTCTGCCCAAACTTCAAAACCCAGCAGCACCGCAGTCCAGACGTAAAACAGATAAATCAGGAAAGACCAAAACCGGCCTGAAGATACGCCTGCCGGAAAACGATAGCAGAAATGATACGCGACGCTGGCTCTGAACCAACGCAACAACAGCACTGGCAACCAGATCAGCCGCTCGCTTCCCGATAAAAATGGGGCGATGTCCGAAAGAGAGCGGCGCAAGAAAAGGATGCTGATGATCAACAAGGCAAGACTGCCCAGTTGTGAAGTTCGCTCGCCGGGTTTGAAAAGGCCGATGACCGCCCCAACCAGGAAAAAGACGGCAGCGAGAGGAAGATAGGAAATGCCAAGCAATAATTGTTGGGAATCGGATCGGAATACGGTCTGCAAATCAAATTGGTGTTCAATCGAACCACGCGCGATTCGCACCGTGTAAGCGCCACCTTGCGGATACGCTTTTTGAAACCCGGCCAGTCCGATTCTGGCAAATCGCGGATCGTCATTGATGGCCAGAAGCTGATCGCCGGCTTGCAGCTTGCCGACGGCTGCACCTTGCGAATTTACTTCGGTCACATACCAATTGCCGCTTTTGCGAGCGGCTTGCCAGCCGTGGTCGTTGCTAAGACCTCCGTACCGATAGATCATGATTCCGGCAAACACAAAATATCCCAGCAGGACAACACTGATTGCGCACATCAACCAAAAGAAAAATGGTTTGGGTTGTTGATCGTGCTTTGCCCCGGTCAGCGCTGGCGCGAAGGCTGTCTCGTTGAAATCCGTAAGTTCCGACGTGTCTGGTTGGGATTGTTTCCCGGCCAGCAGTTCTGCCGCCAGATCGCCGGGTGGCTCTTCAATGAAACTCTTAGCCTTAGATTCGAATGCGAGTAACGACGCGACTTCCTGCCGCAATTGCTCATCGCCAGCGCAGGCTTCATCCAGATATTTCGCGCGCTCGTTTGGCGCGCGGTCGAGCGCTTCCTGACAAATTCGTTCGATCAAGGCCCAGCGTTCAGCTTCCATCGTCCGCTGCCTCCTGCTTGAGTTCGCGCGCCAGCCAGAGTTTGGCCAGCCGCCAATCGCGTTTGACGGTTTCAGGCGAAACCTGCAAAACCTCCGCCGTTTCTTCAATGCTCAGGCCGCCGAAATAACGTAATTCGACCACCTGGCTTTTGCGCGGATCGAAGGCGGCAAGCGCCGTCAGCGCCTCATCCAGCGCCAGCACTTCGGAAGCCTGTCCTGCCGAAACGAACGCGGCTTCTTCCAATTCGACCTTTTGCACCTGGCCGCCGTGTTTTATCGCGCCTTTCGAGCGCGCGTAATCCACCAGCACGTGCCGCATGGCCTGCGCGGCGACTGCAAAAAAGTGCGTGCGGTTTTGCCATTGTTTATCGGGCTGGGCGGCCAGTTTCAGATAGGCTTCGTGGATGAGCGCGGTGGTTTGCAGCGTGTGATTGTCAGGCTGACCGCGCATGTAATGGCGCGCCAGCCGTCGCAGTTCGTCGTAAATGATCGGCAGCAGCGTGTCGAGCGCCTCCGGATCGCCCTGATTCATTGCGGCGAGCAGGCGTGTGACTTCCTGGGGAGAATCGGTCATGCGCGTTTCTCGTAGTTATCAGCTATCAGCAATCTTGGTACTTACAGTTTAAGGCGAGCCGCATTTTACCAGCTTGGCGAAAACCTGACCACGTCGAACCGCAAGTAAATGCAACACTTCTGGCATAAATTCATCCCGCGGAACACCGGCCAATAATTTTTTTTCAGCCGCATTACCCGTTTCCGTTACCCATCCCGTTTACCTCAGTGAGAGCAGATTTTTTCAACTGCGAAAGCAGGTAACAGACGGAATAGCAAAAGTTTTATCGTCAACCAAAGGAGAACAGAGTATGAAAACCACAGATTCAAATTCCATCCAAAATCATTATGGCGCAGTGCTGGCTCGCAACTGGCGACGCGCTCACCCCTGGCTGCGAGTGCGTCAGGCGGTAGTACTGGCGCTGAGCATTGCGCTTTTTCTGACATCGCTGCCGATGTTCGGCGGCACACCCCAGACTGCCCAGGCGCAAATCACTCAACGCATTTGCGATCCCAACCAGCCCGGCGCGGCCAACCAGATTTTTCAGAAGTGCGCTGTCAGCAACTACAGCAACAGAACAGGTCTGGAAGCCGATCTCGAAAACGAAGCGATCAACGGTCTGCTCAGTCTGCACAATCTGCCGTCCAGCGACCGAAGCCGTTTGGTCAATTGGGAGCGAAACAAGATTCGCGCCGCGCTGTTTGAAAAACTCTCGATTGCCATCCAGAAGAACCCGTCGCAACGGACGGAGAACGAACAGGGTTATGTGACTGCAATGGCCAATCTGGTCAAAGCGCGGCGTGTGGCATCCGCCACCGAAGCAATCAGCGAATACAACAAGTGGGCGACGACTTGCCCGTACACGCCGCCGCCAGGTTTCGTCTATAACAACGGCACGTGCGAATCTGCCCCGTTCATTCGCCTGCCACCTCCGTTCGAGGCGTTTCAGGCTTATGGCGCCGCGCGTGCAAACAGCGAATTGCAGAGCAGTCTGGCTCAACAGGCGGCAATGCAGCAGACGGCAAAACAAGTGGGCACATTGGCTGCTTATGCGGGTATTGCCGCCGTCAGCGGTATCGCCGCCGCGATTGGCCTGACGTTGGTCACGGTTACTTCTGTCACCGTTGGTACCGTCACTTCGACCACGATCATCACTGCCCCCATTGTTGCGGCAGTCTTCCCTTACGCCGCAGTCACAACTACAGGCACGGTCGGCGCATTCCCGGCGGCGGTTGGCGCTGCAACAATCGCCGCTCCCGTCGCTATGTTCCTTTTCGCAATCGTCACCGGCGTCCTTGTAGGCATCGAAGTCTTTGAAGCAGAAGAAGTCCCCGGCAAGCTGCAAGATGCGAAAAACCGGGCAATGAATGAAACCCCCGACCTGGCGCAACTCATCACGACCGACATCGGGCGACGCGAAGTTTTCGGCGAATTGATGCAGGCCACTTTCCCGGAATTCCCTGCCAGTGGCAGCGCTCCGGCGGCCCAACCGACCGATCAGAAATTTCATGTGACGACGAACAACTCCATAATCCCGACACTGCAATACAAGGATTGGGAAAACAACGACCACGCCGTGCGATTGAACAGCGGCTGGTTTGTGGATCGCAAGGGAACCGAAGCGGAGCGGCTGACCTTGGGTATCGAGTACAAAGATTGGGCGGGCAAACGCTGGTCGGCCACGCGCCGAGGCGCTGAATTCTGGCACGCTCCCGGAGAAGGCAACGACGAACAACCGTACAAAAGTCTGGAACTGAAGTACCTGGATTCCAACAACGCGCAGAAAACGGCGTTGATTGATAACGCGGCTCCGACGATTTCCCCGCTGTCCGTGACGCGCCGCCAGGAACCGCCAGTGCCGAGCCAGTACCTGACGGCTTTTCCGAACGCCAACGTTTCGCAAATCGCCACGGTCGGCGACCTGGAAGACGCGGCGGGTTCTCTGTCCGTGGCCGTTAGCAGCGCCAACCCGTCCAAGGGGATCACATTGTCCGAACTGCGTGTGGATGCGAACGGTAAGGTTTTTGCTCGCGTGCAACCCACGTGCAGCGCGGTGGTCGGCAACACTCCCTTCACACTGGAAGTCCGCGACAGCATGGCTCAAACCGCAACTGCAACGGTCAACGTCACGGTCAATGTTAATGCGCTGCCTGTGCTCAGTTACCCGTCGTTGATGAATGTGACGGCAGGCGGCACGCTGGTCATCAACCCCGCTGCCGGCCCCAGCGATGATGGCGGCGCGCTCGGTCAAGTTCTTTTTAACGGCAGCCCGGCCTTAAGCGTCGGCCCGGTGTACGTCGCGCCTGTGAATTCCGGTGCGCCTGCTTTCGCCGGAACGATCCAGGTTTCGCCGTCTGACGCCCGCATCAGCGTGCAGAATGCCGGGCCGACGGGAGATTACTATGTGGCGACTTCGCTCACGGATTCCTGCGGTCAGGTCACTTCCGCAATGTTCACGCTTCGTGTCAGTTGTAGCGCAATCAACTTCACAACCACCAGCGTCAACCCGACCTATACCGGCGCAACCAACGGACAGATTACGGTCAATGCCAGCGGCGGATACGGCGCGATGAGATATTCCATCAACGGCGGCACAACCTTTCAGACCTCGAACGTTTTCAGCGGACTGGCCGCAGGCAATTACATCGTCACGGTCAAAGACTCCGCGAATTGCTCCGCTCAACTGCCCAAGCTCGTGACGCTGGCGCAACCGACAGCCCTGGCGTTTACCACATCAACCACCAATCCGACCTGCAATGGCGCAAGCAACGGCGCGATCATATTCAATGCTTCGGGCGGCGTGGGCGCCCGGCAGTTTTCGATCAATGGCGGCCAGAGCTTCCAGCCCAGCCATCTTTTTTCAGGACTGGCGGCAGGCGCTTATAACCTGGTAGTCAAAGACGCCAATGGGACAACCAAAACCGGCACGGCCACGCTGACACAGCCGAGTGCGGTTGTGGTTGGCGCGGTCAGCGTTCCCTCCGCCACGGCTGGGAATAGTTATCAAGCCGTCACTTTCAATTCCATCGGCGGAACCGGCAATCGCACGCTTTCGCTGTCCGGCTCGTTGCCGCAGGGAATGCAGTTCACCAATGGCGTCCTTTCCGGCACGCCGGTGAAAACGGGCTTTTTCTACTTCTCTGTCACGGCGACCGATCAAAACGGTTGCACGGCCAATCGCAGCTTCACGTTGTTTGTAACTTGTACCAGTTCAACAGTCGCTCCCGCGAGCTTGCCAGTCCCGCGAGTCGGCGTTGCTTACAACCAGCAATTCAGCGCGACTCCCGCGGGATCGAACAACACTTATTCCCTGGCCAGCGGCGCGCTGCCGACAGGTTTGACGCTGAGCGCTTCGGGCAGCTTGAGCGGCACGCCTACTCAAACGGGTACGTTCAATTTCCGCGTCAGGGTGAACTCAAATTGGGGCAGCAATACGTGCGCCGGTTGGCGCGATTACCAACTTACAGTGACCAATAACACTTCTTTGCGCGCCAATAACGAAGACGCAACAGGCGATAAACCTGGCAAGGTGGTAACCAATGACTTCGATGGCGATGGAAAATCGGATTTGATTTCCTGGCAAACCGAAACAAGCGAATGGCTGATCGTTCGCAGCAGCGACGAACAGACCGAAACCGTCAAGTGGGAAGCGGGTTACGAGCCGAACTTTGACGTGATCGTCAGCGGCGATTTCGACGGCGACGGCAAAACCGACCTGGCCGTGTTCAAACGCGCGGACGGAAACTGGCACATCAAACAAAGCTCCGACGGTTCAATGGTGGCCAAGCAGTGGGGAATGAGCACGGATGTTCCGGTTGCGGCGGATTACGATGGCGACGGGAAAACCGACATTGCCGTCTGGCGTGGAGCGCAAGGAGCCTGGTACATCAACCGCAGTTCGGACGGGCAAACCCTGACGATCCGTTTCGGATCAGCGATTGCGCCTTTCCGCGACGTGCCCGCACAGGCCGATTATGACGGCGACGGCAAAGCGGATGTCGCGGTCTTCCGTCAGGCCAACGGTCACTGGTACATCAAACTCAGTTCCGACGGTTCGGTGCTGGACAAGGTTTGGGGGCTGAACGGTGATGCGCCGGTCGCAGCGGATTACGATGGCGACGGCAAAGCCGACATTGCCGTTTGGCGCGGGGCGGAAGGCGTCTGGTACATCCTGCACAGTTCGGATGGTTTGGAACGGTCAATTTCGCTGGGCGCTTCTTCGCTGGGGGATGTTTCCGCGATTGGCGATTACGACGGCGACGGCAAAGCGGACGCGGCTGTTTGGCGCGTGCGGGAAGGTCGCTTGTACGCTCAGGGCAGTCAGGATGCCGCGACAATCACTCGCAACCAGGGACGACCGGGCGAGCTTCCTATCGTTCGTCAACAGAACTAAACGCCCTGTGAGCAAAATTGCTGCGAAAGAATTTTGTTCACAGACAACCAAAACAGACGGGCAGGCTGGCAACGGCCTGCCCGTCTGTTTTTAGATCAAATTGCAAATGCGTGTATCGGAAGAAAATTCAGCTAAGCCGGTTTTACGGCATCAACTCTTTGATTCCGTCTTGGATAGACCAATTGCTTGACACCCCCCAAACACGTCGGGCAGACTCCCGCTTCGATGGCGAATTTCGACTTCCGCAATGCCATCGGCAATCATCGTTCATCGTAACAATCAAATTCAGCGGTCGCATTTGTTGGGCTGCCAGAGCCTGCTTGCTGCCTGCAAATACCTTCGAATTCAAGGAGAGTAACAATGTCCGTCAAAGCATTTGAACCGAAGTTTATGAAAGTCGGCGTGTTGACCGCCGCTTTGCAAGAACTGACTCCGCGCGAAAAACGCGATCCAGACCCGGATTTGGCTATTGAAGAATGGGTTCAGTTTGCGGCTGAACTCGGCGTGAATTACATCCAGCTTGGTTCGGCGCTGCATCCGTCGGAATCAGACATTCCAGCCGAAGCCATGCTTGACCCGACAGCCAATCATCTGGATTTGCGCCAGCCGTTTTCAAAAGACAGAGCCAAGCGCGTCCGCGCCAGTTTGGAAGCCAACAAAGTCGGCATTTCTGAAGTCGGTTATTTCGACAACATGCTTCATCACGATCCGGCGCTGAGGAAAAAGAAACACGATTTCATGCTGCGCGCGATGGATGCGGCGGTCGAATTGAACGTCTCCGCCGTTTGCGGATTCGTCGGACGCAATCAAGCCACCAACATGGATCAGAACCTGCTGGATTTTGAAGAATGGTTCATTCCGCTGCTGAAAGCGGCCAAAGAACGCGGTTTGGTCTATCGAATCGAACAATGCCCAATGCCGGGCTGGGTTCCGGGCGACAACTGGCACAACAACATTGCCTACACGCCGGGGACGTGGATCGCGCTGCATCGCATCTGCGAAAAACACGGCGTAGGCGACCAGTTCCGCATCCATTACGATCCTTCGCACGCGATTTTGATGGGACAGGACACGCGCTCGCTGTTCCAGTATTTGAAAGACACCAGCTACAACTTTTTGATCGGCGGTTTCCACGTCAAAGGCCAGGTGACGGACGCCAAAGGCGTTTCGGCGTGGGGATACGGCGGTCAGACTGTCGAACGCGGCGATATGATCAACGGCAAACCTTCGCCCAATGTTGTTGACCATTTGAACGCCTGGGCAAAACAGGTCGTGTTGTGCGAACACGAATTGCCCGGAACGGCCAAACACGATCCGCTGGCGTACTTGCAAAACCGCACAGTGGATTGGCTGGATCATCAATTGGCTGCGCGTGAACTGTTGCAGCTTGATGTGGAAAACACTTACCTGATTGTCGAGCACGAATATCCGAAAGCGCGCATTCAGGACAAGGAACTGTTGAAACCGATTCTGCAAGGTTCTATCGCTTTCGCACGCAAAATTGACGAAGCGGCAGCTTGCATGTTCGCGCTGCAAAACGAAGTGCTCGCCGCGCAGGGCATCCCGGTGCAAGGCATCGGACGCCAGGCGTATCGGTCATAACCACAAACGCACTTTCCCGGAGAAACACATGTTCATCAGACGAAAACAAATCTTGTCTCTGTTCTTTTTGATCGCCATCGTCGGTCTTTGCGCCGCTTTGCCAATCAAAACCGCTACGGCTCAAGGCAAAAAGGCCAAAGTGCTGTTCGTCACCCAGTGCAAAGGCTTCCGCCATCAGGTGCTACACCAAGCCGAAGAAATCATGGAGCAGCTTGGCGATAAAAACGGTTTTGACGTGACGATTACCCAGATGGCGGAAAAGCACCTGACGCCTGCGAATCTGAAAACTTATGACGTCATCGTGTTTTACACGACGGGCGAATTGCCGCTTTCCGACGCGCAGAAAAAAGCGCTGCTGGATTGGATCAAATCAGGCAAGTTCTTTATGGGGATTCACAGCGGAACGGACACGTTTTACAAATGGCCGGAATACGGGCAGATGATCGGCGGGTATTTCAACAAACATCCCTGGACGCAGGACACGACCGTCACGCTGAAAACCGAAGACAAATCGCATCCGGCGTCGCGGCATTTGCCCGACGGCTGGTCAATGAAAGAAGAAATTTACCAGCACAAAGATTTCATCGGACGCGATAAAACTCACGTGCTGGTCAGCCTGGATCAAACCAAAACCGACATGACCAAACCCGGCGTCGAAGCCAAAGACTTCCCGCTGGTGTGGTGGCACGATTACGGCAAAGGCAAAGTGCTGTACAACGCCTTCGGCCATCGCCCGGACGTGTGGGCGACTGATTGGTACAAGACGATGATCGTCAATTCGATCAAGTGGGGAACCGGCCAGATGAAGTAAGGACGGTTTCTGAAGGTAAAACCGAAAAGGGCAAGCCGGCTGGCTTGCCCTTTTTTGATTGCGTCAATTGAAGCTGAAGGTGAACATCACGCCCAGCCATTGATCCGACGAACGCCGCCCCAGCACGTTGGAAAAGCCGAAGCCGCTGGTTCGGATCGAGTAATACTTGGTCGTCAGCCCAATGCCCAGCCCGTTTTCAAATCGGTAACGAATTTGTCCCATCGCATATCCGCCGGTTCCCCAGCGCGATTCGCACACTGTGCAATCCAGGTTGGGGCCGTAATCTCCTGTGCTGATGTATTCGTTGTAAGTGCCGAGCGCGCCTCCGCCGCCGACCGAAACCAGCACCTTGCTTTTGCGAGGCGTCAGGTATAGCCGCGCTCCGGCGTACGGGAATGTTTGCGCATCATTAACCCGAAGTCCCAATCCCGGAGCCACGGGAATGTCGCGGCGACCGGTCAGGCCTTCGAACGCGACATCCACGCCAAAATCAATTTGCAGTTGGCGAAGCTTGGGAGGAGTCAGCCCGCCGTTGAATCCGAGCGAAAAGGCGTTTTCAAACAAACCGCTTTGGCGCAAATCGCCTTTCGGGCTGAACACGCCCAGATTGATTTCCGCAGAAAAGATTCCCAGCCGCGAAAACGTCCCGCCCGATTGCGAATTTGCAGGTTTGGCGGATGCGGCAGATTCTGTAGGCGTTGGGGTTGGTGTTGGTTCAGGAAAATTGTCCTGGGCAAAAGCGGGGAAACAGGTCAGCAAAACCAAAAGCAGCAAGGTGAGAGAGTTGATTTTCATGGTTCCTCCGAAATTGCAGGCCAGACAAGCATGCAATTCAGTTTGGCGGCGGTTGTCCTCAAAAGGGGTTTTGGGGGTAACCGACAATCAACTCGCAAGTGGGCGGGATATTACTTTGTTTCGGAGAAGTGTCAACGGCAGATCTGGGTGGCGATTAGTCTTCTTCGGAAGTGTACCAATCTTCGTGAGGAGAATACTGGCCGCACCACAGACACGCCGTCCAAGCCCAATGATGGCCGCACCCCGGACATCTGCCGCGCGTGTCGAAGGTGTTCCATTCTGTGCCGCAACCGCGAAAGTATTCCGGCGGGCCGCCGTCTCCGCAAATCCACCGGCTGGAGGCATTCGGTCGCCATTTGCATTGCGGGCAGCGGATGCGGCTGAATTTCGATTCGTCATTGATCTCTCGCAGAGCGGCTTCAATCTTGTCCGAAGGCATGTTGCCTTTGCGAAAAAGCGCGAACACGACGGTCAGCTTGAGCAACCTGCGAAAGAATTTTGGGCTGGGCAACATCTTTTACTCTCCGAACAAAGCAAGGTTACGAAGCAGGCAAAATTCTGCCACGGCATTCGCCAAAACCTATGCGGCGGAAACCTTCGCGTTCGCAATATCCGCGCAAGATCACTTCGTCGCCGTCTTCCAAAAAGCGGCGGACTTCGCCCGTGGGCAAGTTGATTGGCAAAGCGCCACGTTCGGTCAGTTCGATCAAACTGCCCTGACTGTCTTTGGTTGCGCTGGAAACGGTTCCGCTGGCCAGCAAATCGCCTGAACGCAAATTGCAGCCGTTGCTGCTGTGATGCGTCAACATTTGCGCGAACGTCCAGTAAAGGTCTTTGGTGTTGCTGGCGCTCAGCCGATGAGGCGCGATGTTTTGTTGACGCATTTGCTCGGTCAAAATCAACACTTCCAGCTTTATGTCGAAACCGCCGCGCTCGCGGTTTTGCGGCGAATCCAGGTAAGCCAGCGGCTGCGGGTCGCCGTCTTCGCGCTGGAACGCTGGGACGCGAAACGGCTCCAAAGCCTCCGTTGTCACAATCCACGGCGAAATCGAAGTGGCGAAACTTTTCGACAAAAACGGCCCCAGCGGTTGGTACTCCCACCGTTGAATATCGCGCGCCGACCAGTCGTTGACCAGACACAAACCGAAGATGTGATTTTCTGCTTCGGCGATGCTGATCGGCTGGCCTTGTTCGTTTCCGTTTCCGACGAAAAAGCCAACTTCCAATTCGTAATCCAAGACTTTGCTTGGCCCAAAGCTTGGGGCCACTGCGCCGTCGGCCATCGTTTGGCCTGAAGGCCGACGAATCTCTGAGCCGCTAGGAACGATGGACGAAGCGCGCCCGTGATAACCAATCGGAATCCATTTGTAATTGGGCATCAACGGTTGATCCGGGCGAAACATCTTGCCGATGTTTGTCGCGTGATAAACCGAAGCGTAGAAATCCGTGTAATCGCCGATGAAGTGCGGAATGAGCATTTCGACTTCGTCCATTGGGATTAAACATCCTTCGGCAATGTAACGTTCGTCGCTTTTGTTATCAGCGCGCAGCAATCGGCTGACTCGGCGGCGCAGTTCCGAAACTTCGCCGGGATCAAGAATCAACATCATCTCCAACGATTCATAAGAACAGGCGTCGGCAACCTCATCGAAAAAATTATCCGACCACAACTGCTCTTCGACTTCGGACAAATTCAAAATTTGATCGCCGATTGCCACGCCAATGTTCGGCAATTCGTCCTGATCGGGGCGAATGAAAACTCCCAGCGGCAGATTCTGAATAGGAAAATCAGTGTTCGGATCGTTGGCGGAATCTACCCAGCTTCGCAAATTCGGATCATGCGTTTCGTTGATGGCCATTTCTTACCTCTCAATGTAACTCAAAATTTCTCGCGCGGTTTCATCCGGCGTTTGTTCGGAGTTATCAATGATGATGCCGAACGCCGGTTCATTCAGTTTGGTTTCGTAATGGTACGGGATGCGGCTGCGCTCCCAATCGGTCAGTTGCCGAGCGCCACGATTGGTCAGCGACACTTCCAAGCGAGGCCGCAACGTCACTCCATAAATCGGCACGCCGAGTTCGCCTAGTTCGCGCAAAATGAGTTCGTAATCTTCCGGGCGCAGCGGGTAGCTGAAAATTACGTTCAGCCCTTGCCGGGCGAAGACTTTGGCAACGGCGATGGCGCTTTCGATGTTGATGGGAATACTTTCTTCCAGCGGCATCCAACTTATGAACTCGCGCAGGCTGTCTACTTCGACGTGAGCCGTGCGCGGCAACAACTCGCACAGTCGTTTGGAAACGGTGCTTTTTCCGGCGTTGATCGAACCATTGAGCAAAAGAATCATTTTCGGATCAGAGCAAGTGCAGACGTTGTAAATCTTCAATCGGTTCGGTGAACGAACACGAACCGAAGCTGATGGAAAACAGGCTTCGCGCGTTGCGGATGTGACCGACGACCAGCATTTCGTCTCGCCAGTAAACACAGCCTTCTTCAAAGCGAAACGCTTCGAGCAAAGTTTCTTCCAGCAATTCGGCCAATTGCGCCACGCCCAACCCATTCTGAGCAAAGGCCGCCGCCAGAAACACATTCAAAAATCCGTGCATCAACGCCGACGCGCTGTCAGGTTTGTATGTCAGCCGGTTCATCGAACGCAGCGGATGATGCAATCCGGCAGTTGCCTTGAACGCAACGTCTTCTTCGGCGCAACAGGCGAGAAAACGCGCCAGATGCTGCGACTTGGGAAACGCATCGGCTGTGATTCCGCCAGTGCGAACTTTGGCAAACGCGCCTTCTGCGCCGATGGCTTGAATCAATTCTGTCGGGTCTTCGTGAATTGGGATTTCAATGTAAGTCGTTAGTTTTTCTGGCACCAGTTCCTTTGTGTTCTGAATGTCAGATGGGGTATTGGCTTTGGTTTCAATCGTGTCAATGATTGCAACGCCCGTGGGCGAATCTAACTTGGCGTGTTTGAAATTGAAACTGGCGATTCTGTTCAAGTCGGCTGAAAGGTCAGAACCAATGATCGCGCTTAATCGCCAGAAATCATCACCTTCCCAACCGCCGTCAGGCAAGATGCCTTCTGCTGCTTTTTCAAATTCATCCAGCATTGCGACCGGAACGATAAAGCGTCCCAGCCATCTGGAATTTTCACCTCTTCGATAGTATTCGTAATTCCGTATGGCTGATTGCATATCCAACGCGGCAGGAGGAAACAATCCGGCGTAATCAATCAAGCGGGTCAATAAATCTCGTATGATTGCCTTCATTTTTTCTGACCTTTCGATTCGTCTTTGCGAGCCAAATGTGCATTAGCGTAAAGATATTCGACCGAGCCGGGAGCGACGGTTTGCAGTGTTTCCAGCAGTTGAGGGACAAGCGGCAGGCAATCAGCCAACGAGTTAGTGAACGCGCGAAGAACGATCAAGGCAATGTTGAAACCCGGCAGGTGTTGCTGATATTTGATGTTGGAATCAGTGCTGACCAGAACATCAAACCCTTTTTCGGCTGCTCGCAAAAGTTCGCCGTTTGAATAATCGCTCAACCCGGCTTCATAAGCAGTCTGAATTTCGTGGCCAACCAATTCGTGGCGAAGCTTTTTCGGCACTCCCTGATCGAACAGGATTCGCATCAATAATCCACCTTTTCAGCCAACCAGCCTTGCTCCAACGCTTCTTTGATCTTCAACAACACCGCTTGAGCGTCGCCGCGATCCGCACCGTCAAACTCTTCAACGAATTCGTCAATACTGTATCCCAGCAGCAAATGATCTATCAGAGCCGATACTGGCAATCGTGTTCCGGCAATGGTCGGCGCACCGCTCAGTTTTTCAGGGTTGATGGTGATTGGCGGTCGCTGCGGATGACAACGTGGCGACAGTTTGTTTGGATTGTCTGGCGCAACGGCTACTGCGGTTTGTGCTGGATTGGACATAAGCTCGAACTCCTTTACTCATCTGGGCGAGGCGTCATTGTATGCCGCTGAAATGCTTCTTCAAACCTTGCCAGCATTCAAAATAATCTGATTGCAACGCCGGAGTTTCCATCGCAAACCGCGTTGGGCGAATTACCGAACAAGATTCGAACATAAAGGCCAAAGTGTTTTCGTACCGCTGCGGAGCGAGTTCGGCGGCGCTGGCTTTTTCAAAGGTGTCGGCGTCAGGGCCGTGCGCGGACATGCAATTGTGCAAGCTGGCTCCACCGGGGATGAAACCGGTTTCTTTGGCGTCATACACACCGCAGATAAGCCCCATGTATTCGCTCATGACGTTGCGATGAAAATACGGCGGGCGGAATGTGTGTTCGGCCACCATCCAGCGAGCAGGGAAAATCACAAAATCGCAGTTCGCCGTTCCAGCCGTATCCGTTGGCGAGGTCAGCACAGTGAAAATCGAAGGATCAGGATGATCGAAGCTGACCGTGTTGATGGTGTTAAACCGCGTCAGGTCGTATTTGTACGGCGCGTAATTGCCGTGCCAGGCGACGACATCCAGCGGCGAATGGCCGATTTCCGCTTCCCACAAATTGCCGCAGAATTTGGCAATCAGTTTGAATTCGCCTTCGCAGCCTTCATAAGCCGCAACCGGCGTTTGAAAGTCGCGCGGATTGGCCAGACCGTTGGCTCCAATCGGGCCGAGGTCAGGCAGCTTGAACAACGCGCCATAATTTTCGCAAACATAGCCACGAGCCTGCGCGTCGAGCAATTCCACGCGGAACTTTACTCCGCGCGGAATGACGCAAATTTCTTTGGGCGCGACTTCGATGATTCCAAGTTCGGTGCGAAACCGCAGCCGCCCAAGTTCCGGCACGATCAGCAATTCACCGTCGGCGTTGTAAAAGAACCGATCCTGCATTGAACGGTTTGCGGCGTAAATGTGAATGGCGATGCCGTCGTTGCCGGCAATCGTCGTCAAACCATCAATGAAGTCGGTTGGTTCCGCCGGCAGCGGCAGCGGATCCCAGCGAAGTTGATTCGGCGTCGGAGGCAGTTCGTTGAATGGCGCGCTTCTCAACAAACAGGATGGGCGATTGGAAATTTGCTTGAACGGTTTGTGCAGCACCGAAGGACGAATGCGATAGAGCCACGAACGGCGATTGGCTGCGCGCGGCGCCGTGAACGCCGTGCCACTCAACTGTTCAGCGTACAAAACGAACGGCGCTTGTTGCGGAGAGTTCTGGCCAACAGGCAAAGCGCCGGGCAGAGCCTCTGTCGCAAATTCATTGCCGAAACCAGTTTGGTATTGGAGCGTGTTCATCACAAAAACGTAGCGATCTCTTCCAAAGTTTTTTTGCCAATGTCGGGCACGACAGCGTCGTCAGCCGGATAGCCAACAACCAAAATCAGAAACGGTTTTTCGTTTGTCGGTCGTCCCAGAATTTCGTTCAGGAATCCCATAGGGCTGGGCGTGTGCGTCAACGAAACCAAGCCAGCGTTGTGAACCGCCGTAATCAGCATTCCGGTGGCGATGCCTACGGATTCCTGAACGTAATAGTTTTTCACCCGCCGCCCATCGGCCAGCACGCCGTAACTTTGCGCGAAGACGACGATCAAGTAAGGCGCAGTTTCCAGAAACGGTTTGTTCGCATCCGTACCCAGCGGAGCTAGCGCGTCCAACCATTCTTGCGGAGCCTTTCGGGTGTAAAACTCTTGCTCTTCTTTTTCGGCTTCGACGCGGATGCGATGTTTGATCGCCGGGTCGCTGACGACGACGAAATGCCAGGGTTGCAGATTCGCGCCGCTCGGAGCCGTTCCGGCGGCCATCAAACAATCTTCGATCACTTCGCGCGGAACCGCTCGGTCGGAAAAGTACCGAACTGTGCGGCGACGTTGCAGTTGCTGGCGAAACTCTGCGGCTCGGCGAAGCATTTCGTCCGGCTCAAGTTCGCGCCAGCTTGTCAGTGGATGAAACTTTGGGTCAGTCATGGGGAGTTACTCGGCGACTCGAACGTCTGTGATGAAGTATTCCGATTCACCAAAACATTTGGTCGGAACTCCTTTGTGCTGTTCATAATGAATGGCGACTCGTTTACCCAGCGCCTGATTGATTCTGGCAGCAACGGCTTCATCGCGGACGCTGAAGTGGAAAATTTCCGGCGCGGTTCCAGGCATTGAAACCATGGCCATTTCTCCTTCCCACGTTTTGCAGACCCAGCCTTTTTTCGACAGCTTCTGCACGTAACCCGACCGGTCGCCGCTGGAATAACTGATTTTCAGCGCGCTCCAGGTGTAGGCGGCGAAACCTCCCACTATCAGAACAATCAATGCCAACGAGGCCAGGACAACTTTAAGTTTTGTGCTCATGCGAATCCTCTTTTGCCGGAGCGCGGACAGGATGTCCGCCTGGTCCGCGGGCTTTCAGTCCGCCCGTCAAATTCAATGGGTTCAATGGGTAAATTTGACGAGCGGAGAAATTTCCTTGCGGATCATTTTGCGAATGTGAACCTTCGCGCTCCAAATTTTTTACTTTCCATAGATAAGCGGACTGGAAGTCCGCGGACCAAGCGGACAGAATGTCCGCGCTCCGGCATCATACCAAATTCCCACGCCGAGCCTGTTCTCGCTCAATGGCTTCAAACAGCGCCTTGAAATTGCCCTTGCCGAAGCCTTGCGCGCCTTTGCGCTGGATGATTTCAAAAAACAGAGTCGGACGATCTTCGACCGGCTTGGTGAACAGTTGCAGCAAATAACCTTCGTCGTCGCGGTCAACCAGGATTTTCAGATCGCGCAACACGGCAATGTCTTCGTCAATCGCGCCGACGCGGTCGCGCAGCATTTCGTAATAAGTGTCCGGCACTTCCAGAAAATCTACGCCGTTGGCGCGAAGCTGCCCGATGGTTTTGACAATGTCCGTGGTCAACAAAGCGATGTGCTGCACACCGGGCGACTGGTAAAACTCCGTGTATTCTTCGATCTGGCTTTTGCGTTTGCCGGGAGCGGGTTCGTTGATTGGAAATTTGATGCTGCGCGATTGGTTGGCCATTACCACGCTGTTCAGCGCCGTGAAGTCCGTCGAAATGTCTTTGTCGTCGAAGGTCATAAACCGTTCCAAGCCGAACACGCGCGTGTACCAGTCTTCCCAGTACGTCATCTTTCCGAATTCGACATTGGCGACGAAATGATCCAGCCGCAGCAAACCGGCGTTTCGCCCGGCGGCTTTCGATTCGACAAAATCCGGCATGAACGCGCCTTTGAAATCACGCTTGGAAAAGAACGAATGAATCGTGTCGCCGTACACCTTCACCGCCGAACGGCGCGCTTCGCCTTGCGAGCTTTTGATCGTGTAAGGCGCAGCGGCGGATTCGGCTCCGCGCTTCAAAGCTTCTTCATAAGCGAAATCGGCGTCGTCCACTTCCAGCGCCACGTCGCGGACTCCATCGCCGTGCTTCAAAATGTGCGGAGCCGATTTATCCAGCGGCGTGTATGGCGTCGTCAGCAACAGCTTGAAAGTTCCTTGTTGCAAGGCATAAGAACACTGCTCACGGTTGCCGGTTTCCAGTCCCGTGTAAGCAATGCGGTCGAAACCAAAAGCATTGCGATAGTAATAGTCGGCCTGCTTCGCATTGCCGACGTACATTTCGATGTGATGGACTTGTCTGATTTTTAGTGGATTGTTGCTCATAACTCACTCCTTCTTGATCAAGCTCTACGTTTTTTTAACCGTCGCCTTTCAGCAAGCTTGTCCGAACGGTTCAATTGCAACAGCTTTACTGTGGTACGTCCTTCTGACGTTAGTCCAACGATTCTGTCTTCTTCCAAAACGAAATGCTGTTCCCATGTCTGGATGCGCGGATTGAATAGAAAGCTGAACAATCCTGTTTCAGGATCGAAAGAGCCAAGGTCGGTTCCTTTGTGACGATTGCAGCGCCAGCAGGCATAAGCCAGATTGTCCGGCTCAGTTTCTCCGCCGTGTTTTTCGGCAATTACGTGGTCAACTTCGTGCGGTAGGAAGAAGCTGACGCTGTTCGGCAAGAAGCAGTATTCGCAGCGATGGTTAGCGCGTTCAATGACCGACCGTCGTAATCCAACTGGGAGGTAAGTTTCGCTCACTGGTTATCGGTGACGTAAGGAAGATTTCCCGCTTTCAGCATCACGACGATGTGTTCGATTCGCTCGTAATCGTCCAGTTCAGCTTTTTCAAACGGAGTAGTCTCATTCGTCCTTTCACGCGCTAAGAGCGATTTCAACCTATCTCGCATTTCCGGTGTTGGCTCGAACGCCGCGACCTGTTCTGGTGTCGGATCGCTGGCAATGAAATCGAGAACATACCGATACACCTGCGCTGGCAATGGTGATTTCTGCAATCCGATGGTCAACAATTCTGGCACTTGGTCGCGGCGATATTTGAGTTGTTCTGAAAGTTCGTCAGGAACTTGAATGGTCATTGTTGTCATTGAATTTCCTCCGTGCGTCAATTCTGGCACATCAGCCAAACCACCTAAAACCGTTTTCTACCAAACCGCCTTTGGCACGCCGACCGGAGCGACGGACAGGTCGCCGGTTTTGTCGAAGCTGCGGATAAATTTGCGCGTGACTTCTTTCAAATACGCATACGACGGAATGACGAACAGCAGCGGCTGCATGTCGGAATAATCGAATTTGGTGTGGATGACTTCTTCCAGGTTGAACGGGCGGCGTTCGACTTTGTCGGTGAAGGCGTGTTCCAGTTCGCTGAACGACGACAGCAATCCCGCGCCAAAGGCTTTGATTTCGCCTGCTTCTTCGATCAAGCCGAATTCGACCGTGAACCAATACAAGCGGCCAAGTTGCGCCAGTTGTTCGTCGGTGGCGACGACTGCGCCTTTGCCGATGAATTCCGAAAAGTCAGCGAAGTCCGGCACTGTGAACATCGGAACGTGGCCGATGACTTCGTGAACCACGTCCGGTTCCGGCGTGTAATCAGGCCGCGAATGATGCCGGATGTATTGCGTTGAAAGCATCGTCCGTTTGCCCAGCCAGCTCAGGAACGCGCGCGTTTCCACCAAACCCTCCACCGGAGCCAATCGAAAACCCGAGGCAACCGTCAGTTTGGCGCTCAAGTCGCCGAGTTGCGGAATGCGAAACGGCGAGATGCCCAATCGCTGTTTGGCTTCCAGATAAAACGAACAGGCTCGGCGCGCGTGGACTTGTTCCAGTTGGCGGCTGGCGTGCCGCCAGACGGCGGTTTCTTGCTGGGTGTAAACGGCTTCTGGGATTTTGTGCTCCGGGTCAAGCCGATATTGACGAGCCAGATCGGCAATGTAATTCCGTCTGGCGCGGTAAGCAGGATCGTGCGCGCCGGGGTGATCCAGCGGTAGTGAACTGATTTCTTCTACACCAACGTTGGCGGTCAGAAAGTCTTCGATGGCTGGTGCGGTTGCTGTTTGCATGGCGAACACCTGTCGGCGTTGACCATTGGCCATTACGCATTAGCCATTAATCGGCAGGGTAAGTACCCTGACCGGTAATGGTTAATGGCGAATGGTCAACGGCTAATTTCACTTGTTAGGCCGCAGAAGCAGCGGCTTTTTGTTCAACCGGATGCAGCCAGTGTTGAAATTCCGGTTTGCGCCCGTTGACGATGTCGAAAAAGGTTTTTTGAATTTGTTCGGTGATTGGGCCGCGAGCGCCGTTGCCGATGACTTTGCCGTCAACTTCGCGGACGGGAGTGATTTCGATGGCCGTTCCGGTCAGGAACACTTCGTCGGCGCTGAACAATTCGTGCAGTTTCAAAGCGCGGATTTCGACTTCGTAACCCAGATGCCGGGCAATTTGAATTGCCGAATCGCGCGTGATGCCCATGAGGATTGAAGAGTGTTCGTCGTTGGTCAGCACTTTGCCGTTTTTGATGAGGAAGATGTTTTCCACAGCGCCTTCGGCCAGATTGCCGTTGGCGTCCAGCAAAATGGCTTCGTCGAATCCGCGCGCGGCGGCTTCGCGGACGGCCAGGATGGAGTTCAAGTAATTGCCGGTGGCTTTGGCCGTCGTCGGAATCATCGAAGAATGGAATTTGCGATACGGCGAAATAGTCACGCGCATGCCGTTGGCTTGTTTGGCGGCAAAATCGCTCGCCCACTCCCAAGTCAGAATGTTCAATCCGGTTGGGCAAATCGAACGAATGCCCAAATTTCCAGCGTCGGAATACGCCGTCGGGCGAATGTAGCAGTTTTGGAAATTGTTGCGTCGAACGGTTTCGCAGATGGCTTCGTTCAACGCTTCGGGCGAGTAATCAATTTTCAGTTGGTAGGTTTCCGCCGAAGCGTAAAACCGATCCATGTGTTCTTTCAGCCGAAAGATGTTGCCGTTGTAACAGCGTATGCCTTCAAAAATCCCTGTGCCGTAATGCAGCCCGAAGGCTGTGGAATGAATTTTCGCTTCGTCGAACGGCAGCATTTTGCCGTCCTGCCAGACCCATTTGGTTTTCTCGAATGACATGTTCGTCCCTCCCAGAACGTGAATGCTTTGATTGAATCCATTTATTCTCTAACGCGGCGAGAATGATAGGCGGTTTGGCGAGTGGAATGAAGACCAGGTTTTCGATAATCGGCAGAGAGCGGCTAACTTCGTTCAATTTCCAGGCGGCTTGGCTTTAGAAATTTAGCTGAGAGTCGTGTGGTGCTGATAAGTTGTGCAAGTTGTTCCAGACGGTCTTTGGAAGTTTTGCAGCGGTGCGGCATTATTGAGTTTCGAGTTAGGTGTCGGAAACCGGCTGGCAAATGTATGCAACTCATTGATCGAAAAGCGGCAAGCACGTTTGAAGAAAATTTGAGAACGATTTCAACCCGGTTTCAACACAAGTTCTTCCATCTGCTGATACTTTTCTGACGTATCAATTCGGCGGAAACTTAATTCCGCAATTTTTCTGGAGGGAGAATCTTATGAAGACTTTCAAAAGCAATTTGAAACGCAGTTTGTTTTTGGTGATCGCGTTGAGCCTGATTGTCGCGTCGGCGTTGGCGCAGCATGAGCATCATTCTTCGTCATCAAAACCGGCGGAACTTTTGCCCGGTTTGAGCAACCTGAACCATCCGGTGACGACCAAAAACGCCGAAGCGCAGAAGTTTTTCAATCAGGGCTTGGCGCTGATTTACGGCTTCAATCATGAAGAAGCCAAACGCTCGTTTGAGCGCGCGGCGCAACTCGACACGAAATTGGCGATGGCTTATTGGGGAATCGCCCTGGCGGTCGGGCCGAATTACAATGAAGCGCAAATTGATCCGTCGCGGTTGCTGGCGGCGGACATGGCTCTGGAAAAAGCCAAAGAGTTGTCGGCAGGCGCTTCGGAAAAAGAGCGCGGTTACATCGAAGCTCTGGCCAAACGTTTTCAGCTCAAAACCGATCTGAAAAAATGCGCGGTGGATTACAAGAACGCCATGGCTGTCTTGCACAAAAAATACCCTGACGACGTGGACGCCGCTACGCTTTATGCCGACAGCTTGATGAATCTGACTCCATGGCAGTTGTGGGATAAGAACGGCAAACCCGCCGAATTCACCACGGAAATCGTCGCAACGCTGGAAGACGCGCTGAAACGTCAGCCGGATCACATCGGCGCAAATCATTTGTACATTCACGCGGTCGAAGCTTCCAAAAATCCTGGGCGAGCTTTGCCAAGTGCCGGCAAGTTGGGCGACCTGGCTCCGGCGGCTGGACATCTGGTTCACATGCCTTCGCACATTTACATCCGCACGGGCGATTATGCTGCGGCGGCCAAAGCCAACGAAGACGCAGCCAAAGTTGATCTGGAATACATCAAACGCACGGGCGTTCAGGGCATGTATCCGGCGATGTATTACAGCCACAATCTGCATTTTCTGGTTGAGTCGTACAACCGCGCGGGCAATTACGCGAAAGCTGTTGAATCAGCCGCGCGGCTGGCCGACAACGTTCGCGGCCACATCAAAGACATGCCTATGCTGGAAGGCTTTTTGCCGAGCGTGAGTTTTGTGCAGTTACGATTCAGTCGCTGGGACGAAATTCTGAAGTCTGAGGAGCCTTCGGCGGAGATGCCCATCACGCGGGCTTTGTGGCATTATGCGCGCGGCGTGGCGTTGGCTGGAAAAGGCAAAATTGTCGAAGCCGAACAAACGCGCACGACGCTGGCTGGACTGGCGAAATCCATGCCAGGCGAAACGCCTTTTGGGCTGAACACTGCGGCCAGCGTTTTGAAAATTGCCGAACCTTCGCTGGATGCGCGAATCGCTGCGGCGAAAGGGAATTACAAACTGGCGGTCGAACACTGGCGCAAGGCGGTTGCTGCGCTTGATGATTTGAATTACGACGAACCGCCGGGTTGGTATTATCCTGTGCGCGAATCGCTGGGAGCGGCTTTGTTGCTCGCTGGCAACGCCGCCGAAGCCGAAAAGGTTTTTCGCAAAGACCTAGAAGATAATCCCCACAATGGCCGGTCGCTGTTCGGATTGGCCGAAAGTCTGAAAAAACAAGGCAAAAAACAGGAAGCGCAAAAAGCTCAGCAGGAGTTTGAGGCAGCCTGGAAAAACGCCGACTCGAAATTGAGGATCGAGGATTTGTAAACATTCAATCACCAAGCCGCAGGAATTCGTCAGCCTGCGGCTTGGGATTGTTACTGAGAGGAGTAAGAATGCTTAGACCTGCGATGTTTTCAATGATTGCTGTATTGGTTTTTGTGGCTTTGGCCGATGCGCCAGCAAGAGCGCAGGCGCGGCAAACTTCGCCGCCGAAAACGCCACCAACCAACCCATCTGCTCCTCCGGCGCAAGCGGCTCCGGTTGTTCCCGCCAAACCAATCAAACGCGACGAAGTGTTTTTCGCCATCGAACGAGTCGTTAGCTCGAAAAACAACGATGCAGGCGTCAGTGGTATCACCGCCGAACTCGATGGGGTGATTGAAATTACCAGCATCACCTACCGCACGGATGGTAAAGCCGAAGTGACCATCAAAGAGCGCACGCCATCCAGCGCCGCGTTCACGAACAAATCTACTCAACTGGTGTTTACGCCTCCGGCCACTGGCGAGAAATGGACTTGGGCGGAGTTCAAAGACGGTTCGCGGTTTTATGTGGTTGACCGGTTGTTTCCGTTTGCTCAAGTCGAACTGAGCAAGCGCAAACAGGCTACGACTGCTAGCTGGAATGCTTTCTTGGGCGCAATCGCCAAACAAGGCGAAGCTGCCAGCAAGGCACTGGATACGGCAAAAGCTTTGCTCAAAGCAGAACCTCAGCAAGTTCAGCCGATTCTCGCCGCGCGAAAAGCTCTGGCCGAAGCGACCAAAGAAAGCAAATACGATGACATCATTGCGGCATACAACGATCTTTCCGCTCAGGTCGAATCGGTTACATCGCTGGGCGACACCTACACAGACCTGAAAGCCAATGATGCGTACTTGCGGTTGATAGACGAATTCAAAAATTCCGTGAATGTAACGAACGCGGCTCGGAAAAATTACGTACAGTCGGTGGACGCTTATAACGAATTGCTGGTGCGCCTGCCGTTTGCGCTGGTTGCATACGGGCTTCAATACACTCGAATTGATGCAAAGGTGGCGGCCGAATAAACCACTGGAGGACAAATGAACGAAAATCCAACTGAGCAAAATCAACAACTGACTCCGACGCCAACCGTGACCAGTCGCGCCGGAGAAACCATAGAAGACATTGCTTCCACGCTGCGCGATCTTTTCAACCGCGTGCCGGATACGGTCAATAAAGCGGTGGAACGCGCAATGAACGTCCGCGACACGACTGTGCTTGTCCGGTTGAGCGAAAGTTCTTCGGATGCGATTGACACACTGGTGTCAGCAGGAATCTTCAAGGGCAGAGCCGATGCGGCAGCGTTTTTGATAGACGAAGGAATCAAGGCTCAAAGCGTCTTGTTCCAGCGCATTCAGGACAAACTGAGCGAAATTGAAAAGCTCCGCGACGAATTGCGTCACAGCGTCTCGCAATAAACCTTGAGTTGAAACCGAACCAAAGAAAAGGCCATACAAAACGACAAAAGTTGCGTTTTGTATGGCCTTTTCTTTTTTTGAAACGGCATGTGCAAGTAGAAAACTCGCGCAGTCACCGATTGGGAACTAACAAAAAAATCCCCAATAACTGGCGTACCTCTTGACAACCCTAACCTCGATCCCTATATTCCCACCCTTTGCGAAGCCACGTCTTCGCAATTCAGGCAACGTTAGCGGGTCTCCAAGTGCAGAGGCGTTGCCGGATTCGGCGGGAAAGACCATTCTGTAAGTCACCCTTTAGAATCATTTATCGAGAAAGTATTGTGGCGTATCAATCCTTTTCAGTAGTCAATTAAAAGGATTTTCTGAAACGTCGTTGCTTCCTGGGAGGAGGCAATAGTCATCTTGAAATGACGCCACAGAAAAACTCGGCGGTTTGGGACGCCACGATCTGCACGCTTTCGCAAGACATCCCAAAAATCATTTTTTGTGCTTAGCACCAACTAGATACCTTAACGGGTAAAGCTCTCTTGTTAAAGGGCTTGGTATTTTGCGGCCAAGTCGTTGTTTCAAGGTTGAGCGATTGAGTAACGAACTATGCCTACGATTAGTCAATTAGTCCGAAAAGGCCGTAAACAGGTCAAATACAAAACTTCAAGTCCGGCGTTGCAATCCTGTCCGCAACGTCGCGGAGTTTGTGTTCAGGTGAAAACCCAGACGCCGAAAAAGCCTAACTCGGCTTTGCGTAAAATCGCTCGTGTTCGCCTGACGAACTCTGTCGAAGTGACTTCCTATATTCCGGGAATTGGCCACAACCTACAGGAGCACTCGATTGTGTTGGTGCGTGGCGGACGTGTGAAAGACCTGCCCGGAGTGCGTTATCACATTGTTCGTGGCACGCTTGATTCCGCCGGTGTGGCAAATCGTAAACAGGGTCGCTCCAAGTATGGTGCGAAGCGTCCGAAGGAAGGTGCTGCTGCGCCCGCCAAGGGCAAGAAGTAAGACTGGCTTTCTCTCTATTGTGAGAGTGAAGCTTCCAGGTGACTAAATATGCCAAGAAGAAGAGAAGTTCCGAAGCGCGAGATTTTGCCTGACCCCATTTATAACAGCCCGCTTGTCGCCAAGTTCATCAATGTCATGATGCTGGACGGCAAAAAAGCTGTTGCCGAAGGCATTTTGTACAGCGCGCTCGACAAGATCAAAGACAAGTCTCAAGAAGACCCGCTGAAGATTTTCAAAAAAGCGATTGAAAACTTGCAGCCGAAAGTTGAGGTCAAGTCAAAGCGCGTTGGCGGTGCCAACTATCAGGTTCCTGTTGAAGTCAGCGCCAGTCGCCGCACTGCTTTGGCAATGCGCTGGCTGGTTGGTTACGCGCGCGACCGGGGCGAAAAAACGATGGTGGACCGTCTGGCTGCCGAGATTATGGATGCCGCTTCCGCCAAGGGCAATGCGGTCAAGAAACGCGAAGACGTTCATCGTATGGCTGAAGCCAACAAGGCATTTGCTCATTATCGCTGGTAAAAATGCACGACGGCTGATTGATTTTTGGCAGGAGAAGGATTCAAGTCAGGCTGAATTTAGAGACATAGAACTGGGATGGCCAGTCGCAGGGGTTCTGACTTTTAGCATTAGAGTTTCAGGTTTTTATGGCAAGACAAGCACCGTTAAATCGGTTCCGCAACATCGGGATCATGGCTCACATTGACGCCGGTAAGACGACGACGACCGAGCGCATCCTGTTTTACACAGGCGTCTCTTACAAAATCGGCGAAGTTCACGAAGGCACTGCCACGATGGACTGGATGGAGCAGGAACAGGAACGCGGAATTACGATCACTTCCGCCGCCACGACGTGTTTCTGGAAACGCAACGGCGACGAATATCGAATCAACATCATTGACACTCCCGGTCACGTGGATTTCACCATCGAAGTCGAACGCAGTTTGCGCGTACTCGACGGCGCTGTGGCCGTTTTCGACGCGGTTGCCGGCGTCCAGCCGCAGTCCGAAACCGTTTGGCGTCAAGCGGACAAATATAACGTTCCGCGTATTGCGTTCATCAACAAGATGGATCGCCCAGGCGCGGATTTTGATCACGCGGTTGACACGATTCGCACTCGGCTGTCGGCCAACCCGGTTTGCATCCAAATACCGATTGGCGCTGAAGATCAATTCGGCGGTGTGATTGACCTGATCGAAATGAAAGCTCTCACCTGGAAAGACGACAAGATGGGAGCAAATTACAATGTCGAAGAAATTCCGGCGAGTTTGACCGATGCGGTGAAAGCAGCTCACGACAAGATGGTGGAATCCATCGCTGATGCCGATGACGAAATCGCCACGAAGTATTTAGAAGGCGAGGCAATCAGCAACGAAGAAATTCGCGCTGCGCTGCGTCGGGGCTGTATTTCTTTGAAGCTCGTTCCGGTCGTTTGCGGAACCGCTTTTAAGAACAAAGGTGTTCAGCCGCTGCTTGATGCCGTGATTGATTACATGCCTTCGCCGATGGACATCAAAGCGGTTGAAGGAGTGACTCTGAAGGGAGAAAAGGTTGAACGTCCGGCAGATGACAAGTCTCCGTTTTCAGCGTTGGTCTTCAAGATTATGGCTGACAAACACGTTGGCCAACTCTCGTTTGTGCGCATCTATTCAGGGACTCTGAAGTCCGGATCGTATGTTCTGAACTCGACAAAGGACAACAAAGAGCGCGTTGGCCGAATTATGAAGATGCACGCCAACAAGCGCGAAGACGTGGAAGAAGCTTACGCAGGTGAAATCGTGGCGGTTGCAGGCCTGAAGCAGGTGACGACCGGCGATACGATTTGTGTCGAATCACATCCTGTCATTTTGGAAGAGATGGAATTCCCGACGCCTGTTATTTCGTTGGCCATTGAGCCGAAGACCCGTCAGGATCAGGAAAAACTCGGTATAGCAATGGGCCGTCTGGCTCAGGAAGACCCTTCGTTCAGAGTCACTACCGATCAAGAAACCAACCAGACGATCATTTCTGGAATGGGCGAGCTTCACTTGGAAATCATTGTTGACCGGTTGAAACGCGAATACGGTGTCGAAGCCAATGTCGGCAAACCGCAAGTCGCTTATCGGGAAACGATTCGCAAGCCAGCCAAAGCAGAAGAGAAATACTCTCGTCAGACTGGTGGGCGCGGTCAGTATGGCCACGTTGTTCTGGAGGTTGAGCCGAACGAACCAGGTGCTGGATTCGAATTCATCAACAAGATCGTCGGGGGCGTTATTCCGAAAGAGTACATTCCGGCTGTCGAAAAAGGCGTCCGCGAAGCTCTGGAAGGAGGCATCCTGGCTGGTTACGAGTTGGTAGACATTAAAGTCACCTTGACCTTTGGCAGCTATCACGAAGTTGATTCGTCTGAAATGGCGTTCAAGATTGCCGGCTCGATTGCTTTCAAGGAAGCCGCCAGAAAAGCCAGCCCGGTGTTGCTTGAACCTGTGATGAAAGTCGAAGTCGTGACGCCAGAAGATTACATGGGCAGCGTGACCGGCGATTTGAGTTCGCGTCGTGGCCGTATCGAAGGCATGAATTCACGACCGGGCACTCAGATCATCACGGCGATGGTTCCGCTGGCTGCAATGTTCGGTTACGAAACCGATTTGCGTTCGATGTCGCAGGGACGAGCCGCTTCGACAATGCACTTCCACCGTTACGAAGAAGCTCCAAAGAGCGTCAGCGAAGAAGTGATTGCGAAGGTTCAGGGCGCTGCAAAATAGTTTTTTCTCGAACCGCGAACGAAAACGAGCGCGGTTGATTTCAGCGGAAAAGTTCCGCGCACTGTTATTCAAATTCGATTCAATTTGAAACTTTAGGAGCGATAACTATGGCGAAAGAGAAATTTGACCGAAGTAAGCCACACGTCAACGTCGGAACGATT
>CADECP010000050.1:32414-43600 GCA_902825875.1 uncultured Acidobacteriota bacterium | reverse complement strand
TCACATTGATCAATCTCAGAGAGTTTTGTGAAGGATGAAACTTGCAACCAGTTCGCTGCCAATGATCTGCAACGAAACTTCACCGGCCTTTGAACATAGGCTGCCGTTTTTCCAGAAAAGCTTTGGTTCCTTCCAGAACGTCTTCGGTCGCAAAGCACATCCCGAACAACGACGATTCAAGTTGTAGTCCGTTGTCGAGGGAAGTTTCGCTGCCATAATTGACGGTTTCAATGGCGTACCTGATTGCCAGAGGGGCATTGTGACTAATTTTTTTGGCCAGTTCTTCGCACGCTGGCATCAATTCGGCTGGCGTAGCTACAACACGATTTACCAATCCGATTCTCCTGGCTTCGTCGGCGGAAATTGGTTCGCCGGTCAGCAAGAATTCCAATGCGCGAGCTTTGCCGATAATTTGAGGCAGGCGAATGGCTTCGCCAAAGGCCGTTATTACACCGGACGAAACTTTAGGATAAGCGAACTTTGCCGAAGGTGATGCGATTCGCCAAGCGCAAGCCAAAGCCAGACCGCAGCCGTTGCCGGAAAGCACTCCATTGATTGCCGCAATGACGGGTTTGCCGAGGTTTTCGATCAAGTTGGCGAGTGTCTGACTCTTGAGCGCAAAGTTTCTGGCTTGTTCGGGCGACAGGTCTTTTAACTCCAAACCAATGGAAAAGAATTCGCCATTTCCCGTCAGTATGATTGATCGAACCGAATCGTCGCCTTGCAATTCAGCGAACGCGCTCAGCAATTCGTCCAGCATCGCCGCGTTGATTCTGCTTTGCCGCAACGCGACCAGCGCGAAGGAATCACGCTGGTCAACCCGGATTGTCGTTGGGGGGTATTTCATTTCAAACCAGATTCATTGGTTTAGGGTTTTTCGGATCGGAGTAATCGTAAAAACCACGACCTGATTTTCGCCCGTACAGCCCTGCTTGAACCATTCGTTTCAGCAGCGGCGGCGGCGCGAAGCGACGCTCTTTGAACTCTTCAAACATGATGTTGGCGATGTAATACGTCGTATCCAGACCGACAAAATCCGCCAGCGTCAACGGCCCCATGGGGTGATTGCAGCCGAGCTTCATGCCGTTATCAATATCCACCACCGAAGCCAATCCTTCTTCGTAAACGCGAATTGCGTCGAGCATAAACGGAACCAGCAAGCGGTTGACGATGAAACCGGTTTTGTCACCTGCCTTGACGACGGTTTTGCCAAAGGATTCGGCCAACGCTGCGGCTTCAGCGTAAACAGCTTCGTCGGTCAAAATTGTTTTGATGACTTCAACTAGCTTCATCAACGGAACAGGGTTGAAAAAGTGCATGCCGACGAATCTGCGCTGCCGTTCGGCGCTGGTGGCCGTCATCATTTCGGTGACGGACAACGAAGAAGTGTTCGATGCAAAGATCGTCTCGGCTTTGCAGAGTTGATCGAGTTTGGCGTAGGTCTCGCGTTTGATCTGAAGGTTTTCGATGATTGCTTCGATGATGATGTCGGCGTCGGCCAAGTCTTCCAGCTTGGTCGTTCCGCGCAATCTGGCCCAAGTCGCGTCTTTTTGTTCGACAGTGATCGAACCTTTTTCGGCGAACTTGACCAGCGACTTTTCAATGCCGTTCAAGCCTTTGTTGACCAGTTCTTCGCTGACCTCGACCAATATGACTTCATACCCGCTTGCAGCGGCGACTTGCGCGATGCCTGAACCCATCAAGCCCGCGCCTAGAACACCGATTTTTTTGATTGCCATAAACTTCTCCGATGAATGTTGAACTTTGGGAAAAAAGAGTGAGGATTTTAGCCGAGCGATAGCAGCCTGTCATCACAGTGTCGAACGCGTATGAGCGGCATTTTGATTCCAAGCAATGGCTCAAGTAAAATCCCGGTGAACTAACAGGAGGTCGCTAATGAACTGTCCCAAAGCCTTTAGGCAACCGGCTTTTGCAATTTATCTATTCGTCATATTGGCAGCGTCCGGTTTTGCCGCTTTGGCTCAAACGCCCAATCAACAAACGCAAGACCCACAGCAACCGGCTATTGAAAAAATTCCGACCACTTTGGTCAACGTGCCGGTCATTGTTACTGATCGTTTTGGCCGGTTTATCACGGGCCTTAACCGCAATAATTTTTCTATCCGCGAAGACGGCGTTACGCAAAAAGTCGAAGACTTTTCTTCGACTGAAACTCCCTTTAACGTCGCGCTACTGATTGACACCAGCCGCAGCACCCAAAACAAATTGAACGCAATTCGCAAAGCCGCGCTGACTTTTATCAAACAGCTTAAACCTGACGACCGCGTGATGATTGTCACCTTTGATGAACAGGTGCGGTTCGCCAGTGACTTTACGAATAACCGAGCCGAACTGGAACGATCCATCAAAGCAGTAAAGACCAGTTACCAGACCAGCCTCTATGATGCGATCCACCTGACGATCAACGAAAAGATGGTTCCAATTAAGGGGCGCAAGGCAATTGTCATTCTGACAGATGGAGTGGATACCTCCAGCAAGCGAGCGACTTTTGAAAGTTCGTTGGAGTTGGTCGCTGCTACAGGCATTATCAGTTATGCCATTCAATATGAAACTCGAAATGACGGTGGCCCGATCATGAAACCGATCTTTCTTCCTGGTGGACCTCCTGGTGCTTCAGGGGCAAACTTTTCTGGAGCTTCAACAACCTGGCAAGAAGTAAACAAGCAATCTCAACAAACTAAACCGGAAACTCAGACTCAGGAAAAAGACAAACAAGACAAACCTTTCATCAATATCCCACGACCGACCGGCTCTGTTTTTGGAGAGTTTCCGTCAACGATTCCGAAAACGTCTGCGCCGGCTTCGACGTCTTCCACTCGAATCAATTCGCAAATTCAGCAACCCATTCGAGATCGTTATTTGATCGCGGCTGACTTTATGCGAAGTCTGGCGGCTCAATCAGGTGCTTTGTACATTCGCGCCGAAAGCATTGAAAACACGACATTCGCGTTTCAACGAATTGCCGAAGAATTGCGCCATCAATATGCGCTGACCTATGTTTCGACCAACGAGCAAAAAGACGGCAATTACCGGTCAATAGCAGTTCGGGTCAACAGTAATGATTTGGTTGTTCGAGCGCGTTTGGGATACCGCGTTCCTAAAATTGAAGAAGCGGCTGGCGCAGAAAAGAAAGTTAAGCCTTGAATTAGCTTTTAAGCAGGCACTGCCTGGCATTGATTGCTTTGGCTCTTTGACCCCTTTTCAGGCACAAAAAATCCCACGATACGAGACATCGCATCGTGGGAATCAAGCAGGAGAAGGAGGGAGGTAAACGTCAGAAACCAAAAGGAGCTAGCAAACGATGAAAACCAGCGATTGCAATTGAAATTTTATTTAGACGAAATACGAATAATTGCTGAACGCAACCACCCTTTTTGAAATTTGCTACGGATACTTTTTGAACCAAGCGAATGCTGTTATCCGTGAAATTGGTTTCGAGGAACGAAACCTTGTGTAAGACGGCGCGGAGTATAGTCACTTGACGCCTATGAGTCAAGATTCCTTTAAGTTCTATTCATAAATCTTTTTGCGGAACGAAAAGCCGCTGGCTCAGGGCGAAAAAGCCTGAAAAGTCTTCGCCATTCCGATGCTCGGTTTGTCGCTTTTATGCTAATCTGCAAAACGGTCAACCCCTTGTAATTAAAATTCAATCGCACCATTGGGAGGTAGGCGTGAAAATCAAAAAAACGATTCTCAGTCTTGTGGTTTGTTTTGCGGTCTTGTCGTTGTATGAAGTTGCGGCGCTCGCCGACACTGTGAAGCTACGTGACGGCAGCGTGCTTAAAGGCAAAGTCATATCGTACAACCAGCGCAGGTTTGTCATTGTCGTCAAAATTGGAAATACGACTTCACAACACGACATTCCTGTCGAAGAAGTCGAAAGCGTTGAATTCGATTCGGCTGATACGGGAGGAGCGGCTGTGGTTTCACGCACCATTCCTGGAAACGTGCCTGAAACACAACTTCAAGTTCCGGCTCCCCAGCAATCGGATAAGCCGCTGGCTGAGTCGCAGCCGCCGGCTTCGACAACGACGACTGCTAATCCTGAAAACGATCCCGGAGTCATTGCCGTCATTGCCGAAAAAACGGTCAGCGTGGCAGCGGGCGCGGATTGGACAAGCTCCGACGTTCGCGTTCAACGGGGTCAGCGTATAGTGATTAGCGCCATCGGCGAAGTAGACATTGGCGATGGCAAGCGCACTGGTCCTGAAGGATCGGATGTTGCCGACAAAGATAAGCTTATGCAGAGCCGCAAAACTGGGGCTTTGATTGCAGTGATCGGAGACGACAACAACGATTTCGTGTTTGTCGGCCAATCCACAGAATTCATTTCCAAACACAATGGAATTCTGTTCTTGAGCATCAACGAAGGGAATTTGAAAGACAATAACGGCGCGTTCATTGCCAAAGTGAAAGTGCTGAGCAACCGATAAGTTCACCAGGTTCGGGAAAATCAAAAAAGCCTCTGTCGGCAACTTGAGAAGGATGCTGCCGACAGAGGCTTTTTGAGTTTGGCTTCCGTCTTTCTACGGCTCGACTTTGTAGACTTTGCCTTTCCAGACGACCGTCACTCGCTCACCCAGTGCAAAGTAATCTGCCAGTTTCGGCTCCTGGCCAATCAGGTTGAAGTAATCGTCGTTGCCGAATTTCAACGTGACAACTGGCAACTTGTCTTCGGCTTTGAACTCGCTGTCCGTCCAAACGCCTTCGCGCTGGTAGAAAGTTTTTCCTGACACCTGCCGCATTGAACTGCCCACCGCACTTTCGGAAGTTTCGAGTTTGTCGGCCCGGCTGAGCTTTTCTTTCTCCTTGCTCAATACGACAGCGTCTTTTCCTGAGATGGCAGCCGGATCAGGAATCATCAGTTGAGGCGAGGTGCCAGAGGCAGACATTGGTTTGCCTGCCCTGGCACGTCCACCGCCACCGGATGATTGGCCATCCACTGTCAATGCTCCCGGCATTCCTGCGACCTGCATACCAGGTTCAAGTACCAGGTAAGACGTGTACGGAGTCACGATTCCGTAACGAGTTCCGAGTTGAATTATCTCGTCGCGCAATTCTTTCGATTCGCCGTTGGTGCGAATCTGATCCAGCAAATGGCCTACGCGGCGCATTGCCCAAAGATTGGGCAGGAACTCGTGACTTGTCTGTTTTTCCGGGAACGACAAGCCGTCGTATACGAAACGACGCTCACGGCCATTGACGTTTCCAGTCACCGATACACGAAGCTTTTCCTTCAATCCATCGCGGTATCTTCCAACCAGCACCAGTTGTGAGCCGTGAAAAATATCCGACGTTACGCGCGGATAAACCAGATCGGTTTGCGCTCCACCCCAGTTGATTTTCACATCGCTCAAAACCGGGTGATTGACCTTGCCGAAAAAGTTGGAGACTTTCACTTCCAGGTCTTCGTTGGGTTCGATGTAACCTACAGTACCGCGATTTTCGTTGGCCAGACTGTCCAGCAGCAAAGTATTCACGTCGTAACCGACGCCAAAGGTAAACAATCGAATCTGTGTTTTATTGGCTTGGCGGATGTGTTCCATAATTCGTTTGGGCTGAGTCTCACCGACAGTCGGTTGGCCGTCGGTAATCAACACAATCATCTGAGTTCGTTCGCTTGGCTCCAGCTTTCCGCCGGGGTTTGCCTGTTTGAAAGCCGCGAGCAACGCATCGTTGATGTTCGTGCCGCCGGTTGCTTTCATTCGATCAATGAATTCCCGCGCTTGGCGTTTGCCATCATCATTGCCTGCCAGCAGAGTTTCATTCAACAAATGCTCTTCGCCGGCAAACGAGACAATGTTGAAACGGTCGCGCGCGTCCAGAGTATTGACGCCGTGTCGCAGCGCGGCTTTGGCTTTTTCCATCTTGTTGTCTTCGCCCATTGAACCGGACGTGTCGAGCACAAAAATCACGTCTTTGGCGGCGACATTGCGGGCGTCAAGCTCGGCTTTGGGCGAAAGGAGCAACATGAAGTATCCGTCTTTGCCCGGCTCACGATACGTTAGCAACGACGCGCCGAAATCTTGTGCCGACCAGTTGTAGAAAAGCTGAAAGTCCGGCTGAGCCGCCGATGAACGCGCTTCAAAACTAATGCGAGCTTTCTTTTCGCCATCACGTTTGATTTCCAATTCGTGCGAAGGCGAGTAAACGCCTTTCAGCGGCACGCTCGAAATAATTTCAATCTGAGCGGAAATACTTCCGGGCAAAGTTCGAGGCGAATGAGTTGGGCGCTCACCAATTTGATTGCGTGGCATTGGAATCGGTCGTGGTGGATTAGGCGCAAACCCATTGGCGCGCCAGCCGGTTCCAAGCGGATACCTGTAGCCAACTGTTCCGTTTTCGCCAGTCAAAATCTGGCTGTAAGTCAGTTCAATCTTTTTGTCACTATGTGGCTGAATTGGAAACACGCTGGCTTGGAACAAGTTTTTTCCAGCATATTCCAACAGTGCAGGGTCGCGCCGTGAACGAACAATGCTGTCATAAATTCGTCGGGCTTCGTCGCGCGAACGAACTTCGCCAACCAGACGCTTGTCGCCATCCCACATTGCAAATTCGGTAATGGAAACGTTGTCAGGCAGCGGAAAGAAATAAACACCTTCGAGCACAAAAGGCGTGTCGTTTTCAAACACCTGTTCGACATGTGTCACTGCCACTTGATCGCTGATTTTAGTGGTGAACTTGATGCTTTTTACTTTAAGTGGCTGCTGCGGAACTTCCGGCGTAGGCGGGCATCGGGGAATCGGTCGCGGACAAGGGCCAGGCAAAATAATGCCTTGCCCTTGGGCCAGGCTGACAAACAACAACAGTCCAAGCAAAGCTGCAAACATTCGAACAAACTTCATAACTCCTCCAGATTTTGGGTCATGCTGATGGGTCGTAAGCCGACTGAGTACGGAGACGACCGGAGAACGCCGAATTGATTCGGCTCTTGCAACCATCTGGGACATTTGCCCCACCCCATATCAAACGGGATCAAGTTTCAGCCAACCAAATGGTGTTTCCCTTTTATTCCTAGACACTTCCATTTCTAATTCTATGCGTCTATCATTCGCTTACATTGCCCAAAGCGGTTGAGGTTCAATAAAGGAAAATCTTCTTTCTGTGTATGTAATATCTCCACTCACTCTTTTTTGAGTGTACGGCTTTCGAATATTAGAATGTGGCCTTGCAAGACTTAAAGCTTGAGGTTTTCCTTGTAAACTGTTGAAAACCAAGATACTCGTAATTTGATTTCTCCGTGGAACAATGTTTGCTGAGGAATTGGGCGAAGTTAGCTGGAAGATTATTTGTTTTCACGATTCACTAACACTAAGTGGTCAAAAAACTCCAAAATTCATAGGGGGGAAAATATGAAAAAAACATTGATTGGTTTGCTGTTGTGCGGATTAGTTGCGCTCTCTGGCGTGATGGCGCTGGCTCAAGACACCAAAGTTGATCCGAGCCAGATTTTGAAAGTTTCACCGGGAGCCAAGAAAAAACTCTCTGGTGTAATTGTTGAACGTGAGCCGGATAGCATCATCTTGCGTGACCAAACAGGTGGCGATTACAGAATCAGCCTGACTGGTAGCACCAAGATTGAAGAGAAGAAGGGCAATCCTTTTCGCGGTTCAAAGAAATATGGGGTTTCACAGCTTCTGCAAGGCTTGAACGTTGAAGCTGAGGGACGTGGTGATTCCAACGGCGTTTTGGTTGCCGAAAAGATCAAATTTAAAGATGACGCATTGGTTGTAGCCAACACCGTCAATACGCGCATGAAGCCGGTCGAAGGCCGTGTTTCGAAGAGTGAAGAACGCATCACTCAAGTTGAAACCAATGCCCAGCGCATTTCCGGTCAGATTGAAGAACTGGCTGCTGTTTCCAATGCCGCTCGTGGCGGAGCCAAAGCTGCTCAGGAATCGGCAGACGCTGCCATCGCTGGCGTTGAAGCCACCAACAAACGGCTGGATCAGGCAATCGCCAATCTGGACGATTACGAAGAAAAACCGGTAATTTACATCAATTTCAAGGTGAACAGTTCCAAGCTGTCGCCGGAAGCGATGCAAACCCTGGAAGAGATTGCCAGCCAGGCAAAAACTCAGAAAGCGTATTTGATTGAAATTTCCGGTTTTGCTTCTGCGGAAGGCAAGGCTGAATTAAATCGCAAGCTGAGTCAGCAAAGAGCCGATGCGGTTGTTCAGTATCTGGCCGACCAGGATATTCCGCTGCGCAGAATCATCCAGCCGCACGGTTTTGGCACGCTCAAACCGGTGGCCGAAAATGAAACTCGTGAAGGTCGTGAACAAAACCGCCGAGTCGAAGTCCGATTGCTGGTCAACAAAGGCATGACGGCTCCGCCGCCGCCGGTAGAAATTCGCAGACCCGGCACGACCGGTTCAGTTCAATAGTTCGCAGACAGGCAAAAACTATCTGTCAATGGAGTAGTTTGTGAGTCGTAGCAGCGAGTGGTGAGTGATTTTGTTCGCTCACCACTCGTTATTGCTTTCAGCCGCTGGAACCGAGAAGGAGAACGATCTGATGACTGGCAAAAAAAGCTATTTGAATTTACGGCTGGCGTTGTTGTTGGCACTGGGATGTTTTTTTCTGGGAATGATCGCTTTTGAATCTTCAGGACAGGAACAATCCCAATCCAAGCCCAAACAGTCCGAACAAAGCGAGCGTCCGCGTAAAGTCCCGGAGAATGCTCCCAAGACTGATCCTGTAAAACCTGACCCGGCCAAATCTGAGCCGGCTCAAAAAGAACAACCGTCAGAATCCAAACCTGCTGAGAAATCGCTTGAAACTCCTCAGCAAGCTCCAGCGACTCAGGATCAGCAAAAACCAAAGGATCAGCAGGACCAGCAAAAACCTGGCAAACAGCCCGACCCTGAACCGGAAACCATTCGCATTGATTCGCGCCTTGTCACCGTTCCGGTTTCAGTAACGGATGCCAACGGCAATCCAATTCGCAATCTGACGGCTGAAGATTTCGTCGTTGAAGAGGACGGCGTAAACCAGCAGGTACAAACTCTGGGCGAACCAGGCAAGACACCGATTGAGATGGTATTGCTGTTCGACGTTTCGCGCAGTATTCGCAACCGGTTCGATTTCGAGCGCGAAGCCGCCAGCCGATTCGTCAATCAAGTGTTGAAACCGGGCGACGGCATTTCCATTTTTGCCATTGGCACAACTCCCAAGCTGGCTGTTGCCAGAACCGACAATGTTGAAAAAGCGGTGACAGGTGCAATGGCGATTCAACCGACGGAAGATTCGACAGCGTTTCACGACACCATTGTCAGGGCCGCCCAGCACATTAGCGATACATCCAGTCCGGAGGTTCGCCGCGTGATGGTCGTGCTTTCCGATGGCGAAGACACCAATAGTGTTCGTTTCAAACTCGGCGATTCGCTACGCGAATTACAGCGCGCCGAATGTTTGTTTTATTCGATCAATCCCAGCGGCCCTTCGATCTTCCTGAATCGCATCAGCGTCAAAGGCCAGGATGGAATGTTCAAACTGGCGACTGATACTGGCGGAATGGCTTTCTTGCCGGACAAACTTGAAGACCTGACGCAGGTATTCAACCAGATCACGGCTGAATTGCAGGCGCAATACCTGCTTGGCTATTACTCGACCAACGATACCAACGACGGGAAATTTCGCCGGATCAAAGTCAAAGCCGCTAAAAGCTCTGAGCTTCGCATTCGCGCGAAGACGGGCTATTTTGCTGCAAAAGAATGATTCACCTTCAAAATTGTGGCGCAGCTAGTTCGCATCTGCGCCACAATTCGTATTTTTGCTCTCAAGTTGACGCCCTCACTTTCAGCCACTTAGAATCCCGCTTCATTTACCGGCAGATAAGCAATTCCAGAACTGCCGCCCACAGATCATCACAAATAAGTTCAGGAGAAAATTTACAGAGATGAGACGCGATATAACTGCCTGGTATAGCGGGCGACTGTTTCAGGAAATGCCGTTGGTGGCTTACGGTCATTACGGGCCGCCGATTTTGATGTTGCCGACTGCGGCGGCGGATTATTTGGAATATGAACGGTTTTACCTGATTGATTCGGTCAAACACTGGCTGGAAAACGGCAAGGCAAAGGCGTATTCGATCAACAGCGTCAACCGACTGGCTTTGTTGAATAACAAGGCCTCGGCGCCGGAAAAGATCGAATGGCTGAATCGGTACGACAGTTATATCGTCAACGAAGTTCTGCCGCTGATTCGTCAGGATTGCGGCGGCGAAGCCAAACCGATTGTTGCCGGAATCAGCTTGGGAGCTTATCTGGCTGCGAACACTTTCTTTCGTCATCCAGATTTGTTCGGCGGTGTCATTGCGCTGAGCGGCAGTTACGACATTCGCAGTTATATGGACGGCTATTACAACGAAAGCGTCTATTTCCATAACCCGGTGGATTATTTGTCGCAGATGAATGACAACTACCACCTGCCGATTCTGCAAAATGGCGACAAAAAGATCGTCCTGTTTTCAGGGCAGGGAGCTTACGAAGCGCCGGATCGTTCGCGCGCTTTGTCGAACATTTTGAACAGCAAAGGCATTCCGCATTGGCTGGATGTCTGGGGACACGATGTCAATCACGATTGGCCCTGGTGGCGAAAAGCCATGCCGTATTACTTCGGTAAGCTGTTTGGCAACGCTGCTTGAGCCAGATATCAAAAACAATCAACTCACTTTGCACCAACCAAAGTCATCAATAGGAGAAGCTATGAAGAAAATTTTCTTTGCATTGACGGTAGCCTGCGCGCTGGCGATTTCGGCGGCGGCTCACGGTTCACACGACGGCAAAAAACACGACACCAAAAAAACTACGGCCAAAGGGAAAGCTGCTCAGGCCAAGTTTGAAGGCAAAGGCGATGGCGTTGAAACCTGTCCTGTGACCGGCGAACCCATCACCAACAAAGACGTCAAAGCCCAAATGTTCGGACGTACAGTCTATTTCTGCTGCGCTGGCTGCCTGGAAGACGCCAAAAAGAATCCGGCGATGTACGTCAAGAAAACTCACAAAGAGCAGTTGGTGGCTATCAAAGGCGCGAAGCCAACTGAGCATGGCGACCACCACGCGATGGCTCAGGACAAATCTGCCAGCGGCGAAGCCAAGTTTCTGGGCAAAGGCGACGGCATCGAAACCTGCCCTGTGACTGGCGAACCGGTCAACAAAAAC
>CADECP010000050.1:0-32314 GCA_902825875.1 uncultured Acidobacteriota bacterium | reverse complement strand
TCGAAACCTGCCCTGTGACTGGCGAACCGGTCAACAAAAACTTGAAGCACGAAGCCGATGGTCAGACTTTTTATGTCTGCTGCGATGGATGCGCTGACACGGTGAAAAAGAATCCTGCCGCGTATCTGAAAAAGGCGAGCAAGTAAGCTGAAGGGCTGAGCAGTTTTCTTCAACGGCGAGGTTGGAATAATCCGGCCTCGCCGTTGTTGTTTTTGGGTTATGGTTTGGCGGGACTGTCCAACACCTTGATCGGGAAGTCTGCCGATGGCTGATGTTGTTCGGCCAAAATCTTTTCAATGCGTTTCACGATCTGAGGATGTTTGTCAGCCAGGTTGTTCTGCTCACCCGGATCGGCGGCAAGGTTGTACAGTTCCAGCTTTGTATTTCCGCGATGCAGGTTTCGCCGCAAGCCTTTCCAGGCGCCGAGTCGCACTGCTTGTTGACCGCCATATCCGCCGAAATCCCAAAACAGAAATTCGTGGCGACGCTGTTTGCCTTTGCCGATCAGCGTTGGAAGAAAGCTGATGCCGTCGCTTTCTTTCGGCGTCGAAGCTCCGGCAATTTCAGCCAGCGTTGGCATCACGTCATAAAACACGGCTGGCAGATTGCTGATCGAACCGGCTTTGATTTTGCCCGGCCAACGAGCGATGAACGGAGTGCGAATGCCGCCTTCGTAAATGCTGCCTTTGAACGCGCGCGATTTTCCGGTCGAACCGAAAAACACATAATCCGTTCCGCCCATTCTGCCCGGCAGGAACTCGCTCTCTTTCGTCACAGTTCCGAAAGCTCCGCCGTTGTCACTGGTGAAAATGACAAGCGTGTTGTCGTCCAGTTTGAGTTCTTTCAGCAACGCGAAAATTCGCCCCACGCTGCGATCCATTCGCGTGACCATCGCCGCATAAGCCGCTCGCGGGTGAGGGTGCGGCAAATAACCGTTCTTGCCGTCGTAAGGTGGATCGTCCCATTTGCCCAAATACTCAGCCAGCGAATCTTCGGGGACCTGCAACGCCAGATGCGGAATCGTGAACGGCACGTAAGCGAAAAACGGTTTGTCTTTGTTGTCGCGGATGAAGTTCAACGCTTCGGCTTCGATCAAATCGTGCGAGTAATGCTTGCCTGTCAAACCACGGTCATTGCCTTCAAGTTGCACGCGCTTTTCGTTTCGCCAAAGATGGTCAGGATAAAAGTTGTGAGCTTCGCGCTGACAGTTGTAGCCGTAAAACAAATCGAAACCTTGCCGATTTGGATCGCCCGTGCTGCCGACAAAACCCAAGCCCCATTTGCCAAACGCTCCGGTCGCGTAACCGCGAGTTTTCAACACTTCGGCAATCGTCACTTCGCTGGCAGGAATCGGCCATTGACCTTCGGGGCGAACTTCCTTGTTGTCACGAATGAAAGCGTGACCGCCGTGTTTTCCGGTCAACAACACACACCGCGAAGGCGCGCACACCGGCGAACCCGCGTAAAACTGAGTGAAGCGCATGCCTTCTTTCGCCATTTGATCCAAATGCGGCGTGCGAATTTTCTGCTGGCTGTAACTGCCCAAATCTCCGTAACCAAGATCGTCCGCCAGAATGAAAACTATGTTCGGCAATCGCTGAGCATCGCTTGATTGAATAGAAACAAAGAACAATCCGATCAGAGCCAGGATCAAAATTATGGCGAGCTTTTTCATCTTTTCGATCTCCGTAAATGGTCAACGCGCTTCAATCAACTCGTTGAATCGCGTTTCAAATTGTTTGGCCGTCCACAAACACACGTCCCACAAATCAGCGACCGGCTGGCGCGTAAACGGCAACGTAGGCATATAAGTCGGCGGGCCAAATTCCGGGTTAAAGGTAAAGTATTCCGCTCCGGCTTTCAGTCGAGCGCGGACGATTTCATCCCACCAGCCGAAGTGAGCGGCGACTTGAGCAGCCCATTCCGGCGCGCGCGGGTCGTTGACCTGCGGGCCTTCTTCGTGGCCGATGCGCCCGTGCAAGTGCCGAGCGCGTGAAATGCACAAAGCCATCGCTTCTTTTTGGTCTTCCAACAAACTTTCGCAAACGTTGGCGAAGTGGCTGAAGTCGGCGTTAATGTATAGCTCAGGAAATTCCGTCAGCAATCGAGCCGTCGCCGCGGGCGTGAACATCGGGCGACCGCGATGATTTTCGTGATTGACAGGTAAACCTATGCGACGTTCGATTTCCAATGCTTCGGCGAAAAATTCTTTCTGCAATTCAAACGGCCACCAATCTTTTCCGCCGTGAACCGTGATTTGCAAAGGTTCGACGCTGCGCGCTTTTTCGATCTTCGTGCGAAACGAAGTGAAATGATCTGCCGGAGTCGCGCCGTCGGTAATCACCATCGCCACAAATTCCAGTTTGTGCGTTTTCAACAAGCTCAGAAATTCCGGCAGTTGATTGTCAGGCAGCACTTGCGCTTCGATGGCGACGTAACCGGCTTCGGCGATGCGGCGAACTTTTTCGGCCAGCGTGCCTTCCATTCCCCACAGACTTTTAACGAGTTTCAGCTTCATTGGTTTGATCCTTACCCGCTTACTACCGGTCGCGGTACAGACTCAGCAAGCAATGTTGTTGGCTTCGCCGCCCCAGAAGGCGACGCGCTCTTCGGCGGTGATTTTTTGCGCGCCGACCGCAGCGTAGTGAAACTGCAAAGCTCGGCGGCGTGACGCGGTGAAATTGCTGGGCGTGCCGTGTGGAATGTAGCTGTCGAAAATCAGACAACCGCCCGGTTCCAGCGGCACGGCGACGCGGTTGGCTTGCAGACCTTCCATTTCAGAATCGCAAATCTGCAAATCACGAATCTGGAAGTGATGATACTTGCGATCACGATGCCAACCTGGCATCACGCGCATGCAGCCGTTTTCGATTCCAGCCGGATCGAGCGCAATCCAAACGCCTACGACTTTGGTTTGCGGCGTCAACTCAAAATAAGCGTGATCCTGATGCCAGGGTTTTTCGCGGCCATTCGGAGGTTTGATCAAAGCCATGTCTTGAAACATCGTCGCTTCTGTTTCAAGCAAACGGCTGACGACAGCCAGAAGCTTGGGATAATTGGCAATGGCTTTCGTTCGCGCTTCGTAATCAACGAAGTACAGCAGCCGTCGAACTGAATCCATTCGTTCTTCAAAACTCAAACTGTCCAGCCGGTCGCGGACTTCGGCGGTGAATTGGATGTTTTGAAACTCCGGCACTCGCCCGGCGATCAAATCCGCCAAGCCGTCCAGTCCCGATTGAATTTCTTTGGGGGAAAACGCATTGCGAACGGCGATAAAGCCTTGTTCGTGATACCGCGCAATGTCGGCTTCGGTAATGGAATCCAGGCCGTCAATCGTTTCGGCGACGGCGGCGTAATCATACAGGTCAGCCGCGTGCGGCTTGACCTCAGTGTCGAAACTGATTTGGTTGGGAACTGGCATGCTAAATCCGAAACTCTCAACGCAAAGACGCCAGGAAGCAACGTCGCAAAGTTTTTTTCGGGCCCCTGCGCCTTTGCTTCTTTGCGCCTCTGCGTTGAGAAATCAAAAGGTGTCAGGTTTTTCCAGAGCTTGCTGGGTGAACGAATCTTCTTTCAAGCCGGTGTTGAACTTGATTTCATCCACCAGCAACACGGTTTTGGTTCCTTCGGTTGGCGAACTCATCTCAATGCGTTTGGCGACCCAGATGTTGGAGATTTTCACCAGATCGCTAGCCTTCAAAACTCGCAGCCGCTGGCCGTTTTTGTCGTACATTTCCACCAACACGGAGTAAGGAACATCCACCGGAACCCAGATGTAAACGTAGGCATATTGCGATTTGTCGGCGGAAACCGGGCGGCCTTCGATCTTGTAGGTTTTGCGCCCATCAACAACTTCACCTTCGCCGAGCATCTTGTATGTGTAATCGTCCAGCACTCGTTCGGCCATATCTTCGTTGGTGAAATCCGTGCCGAGAAAACGTTGTCGCCGTTCCTGAGCAGCAATGCGGCGAACGCGCTGAATTGCCGGAGTGTAAAGCCATTGGCGGTCGGCTTGCCCGCCTTGATTGAGCGAAAGCAAACCTACGCCGCGGACTTCCGCCGGGTCGGTAAAACGAACCAGCGTTTTGCTATTGCCCAATCCACCGAGTTTTCGCATCGTGAATTTCTTGCTGCGAGCGGTTCCTTTTTTGTCGTAAGTGTCCATTCGCGCGCGCCAGGTGGTGTCGCGGCTGGTGTCCTGCTTGTACACGGCATCCATAATTTTGCGTGCATCCTGTGCCTGAATGCTCAAGGCGCTGATGGCCATCAACATCGTTATGCTTAGGCAGGTCGTCAAAATGCGACCAACTTTTGTCATCATTCACTTTCTCCTAAAAGGTAGGGCAAGCTGCCGAGCTTGCCCTGATTTCTGTGAACACACGTTTTTGAGCAAACGAGATGTATTAACGGCTTAAAAACAAATCCCGGTCAAACTGGAGCGGATCGCCAGCCACGGCGAAGTGGAAGTTTTTCAGGTACGTTCGGCAAACGCGATTGATGTCGGTCGGTTTGACCTTGTTGACGGCATCAATCCACGTCAGCAAGCGTCGCCAATCTCCGCCGAGCAATTCGTATTCAGCCAGCCGAGCGGCTTGAGCGTCGTTGGTTTCCAGCTTGGTGTAATACTTGGTCAAAAAACCGCTGACGATGGAATTCAAACCTTCTTCACGAATCACCTGTCGCTGCAAAAAATCAATCTGGTCGAACATCACACGAATCGTTTCGTTCGGTTTCGGCGTGGTGACGGACAGGAAACCGGAGTTCGCTCGATTCGACAGCAGCGTGGCGTCTGCGCCGTAACTCAGATTTCGGCGAACGCGGACTTCCTGGAAAAACAACTGACTGAGGATGTCCGAAGCGATGTAAAACGCCGGGTAATCTGGATGATCCAGCGGCGGAGCGGCAAACGTGGCGCGAATGTAATTGGTCGCCACCGGACGTTTGATGACTTGAAATTCCGGCGTCGAAGCTTTGGCAAAGGTTTGAACGACTTCGTTTTTGAAATCGCCTTTGGGCAATTTGCCGAAACTGGTTTCGATCTTCTGTTTGATTTCCGGCAGCGTGATGTTGCCGACGACCACGGCGACCATTCGCCCTGCGCCCAGAATTTTGGCGTGATGCGCTTTCAGGTCGGCAGAGGTCAGCGCTGTGACCGATTCAATCGTGCCGTCCGGCGAGTTGAAATACGGGTGCGAAGCGAAGAGCAGTTTGTTGCTCAAAATGGCGACGGAAGCTTCGGGCTGGTCGTCCTGCTGGCGCAATCCGCTGAGCATTTGGTCTTTGACTAACGCGACTTCTTTTTCATCAAACAGCGGATTCAAAATCATGTCGGCCAGCAAGTCCCACGACTTGTCGAAATTCTTTCGCACGCAGCGCATGGCTATCACGCTGAAATCGTAACCGCTGGCCGAATCAATGACGGTTCCCATTCGCGCCAGTTCGCGGTTGATCTGGCTCTTGCTGAAATTTTTGGTTCCTTGTGTGGCGACTTCAAACAGCAGCGTTTCGATCCCGGCGTTCTTTTCATTGATGTTGCGAGTTCCGCCGCGAAAGTAAATTTGCACGGCGACGACTTCGTTGCCGCTGACTCGGCGATGAATGGTTTTCAAGCCGTTGGCGATCAGAAAGTCTGATGTTGAATCGGTTGACGCTGGCGCTTGAGCAAACGCTGCGGCGTTGGTTGCCAACAGGAACAGCGCGGCGCACAGCAGCCGCAGGCGAAAACTGGCAAAAAAAGTGTTTGTCTTCATCTTCTGTTTTGGTTCAACAAGTGGTTGGTTCAAATTGGGTACGCCCTCGCGGGCAAGCCTCTTGCCGGAAATTTGCTCACGGGGGCGCGAGCGTACCAAACTGCGTTACGGTTTCACCTTTGACTTGGTGACAGGCTTTTTGGACGCCGCGCTTTTGCCTTTAGTGCCTTTCGCCGTTGGAGCTTTGGGCGCAGGTTTGGCTTCGGCGGCGGTCGCGCCAACCGGATCGAGCCGGGCCAGTAAATCTTGCTCAGTCAGGCCGATTCGCTTTTGATCGGCGTCGGAAATCAGCACGGAAACCACGCGCGGTTTGTTTTTGATGTATTTGCGAACGTATCGCTTGATGTCTTCGCGCGTAGTTTTGTTCAGGTTTTCGCCGTATCCGGAAAAATAATCCAGCCCGGAACTCGCCCACCAGAAACTCAGCGTGTGCGCGTACTGCGAAGGTTTCTCGCGGTCGTAAATTTCGTCTACGTCCAGCAAAGTCTTTGCGTTGGTCAATTCTTCGTCGGAGTAGTACGCATCGGAATCGAATTTGGCCAGTTCTTCGTTGATGGCTTTCAACGATTCTTTCAGTTTTTCCGCCGAAGTTTGCGCCGTGAACTGAATCGGCCCGACGTTCTTTTGCGTCAGGTAGCCGAGTCCGGCTCCGGTCGTCAGGCCAGAATCCACTAACGCGCGCGAAAACTTGGAATCAGGTTGTCGCAGGATGAACGAAAACACATCCGCGGCATAAGTCGCCGGAGCATCGAGATCGGTCGAAGGCCCGTGCCACGAAATCTGAATTGTTGCCGCGTTGACCGGTTGATTGACGATGACGGCTTCGTCCTTGGGCAGCGCCGGGTGGCGGGGAATGGGGTCTTTGATGAACGGGTCTTCGCCGCGCGGCCAATCGCCAAAAATCTCTGTGGCGAGTTTGAAGACTTCCTGCGCGCTGACATCACCGGCCACGACCAGCGCCGAATTGTTCGGGATGTAAAACTTCTTTTGAATGACGCGCATCATTTCGGGCGTGGCTTTGGCGACGGTTTCAGGATCGCCGCCAGGACGTTTGCGCGAAGGATATTTGTACCAGAGCCGCGCGTCTGTCGCTTCAAACAGGTAATGGAACGGGTTTGAGCGATGCTGGTTCAGTTCGTCAATGACGACCTGAATTTCCTGATCGAGTTCCTGTTTGTCGAACAGCGGATAGCGCAGCGCATCGCGCATCAAAACCATCGCTTCGCGCAATCCGTAATTGATGCTGGTGGTGTAGTAATTGACGACTTCGTATTGCGTCTGTGCGTTGCTGAGCATGCCGAGTTCCGACGCGCGGTCGTGATAACCTTCAGCTTTCGACTTTTCGTTCGATTTGAAAAACATGTGCTCGAACAGATGCGACAGGCCGTTGTATTCCGGCGGTTCGGTGTAAGCGCCGTTTTTGACAGCGACTTCGACCGTCACCAAAGGCACCGAACGGTTTTCGATGACGATGATGTCCATGCCGTTTTTCAGCGTCAGCAGTTGCCATTGTGGTTTGGCGGAAACGCCAGTCGAACGAAGCGAAATACTCAGCAGCAAAGCCAACACAGTCGCGCTGACGGTGGCTGTTCTGACGGCAAAACGAAGTTTGATAGTCACGAATCAAATTCTCCGGTTAAGAATCAGTCTTGCGCTCCCAGACGGGTGCGGTACTGATCCGAAAAGGTTATTTCCAAAAAGCGAACCAGCTTTTTTTACGACCGAGCAACGCATCCATATCTACATCGGGCTGAAAGGGAATCGCTCGGTCGTGAATCAATGCTTCGGGGTTATCTTCGACCATTGCTCGCGCGTAATCTTCGCCGACCAGTTCTGCTGCAATGGCAACTGCTGCGGACAAAATCGGACGACGACGCTCCTGATGATGCGCGTCGGTGGCGATGAAATGGGCCAGTCCGGCTTCCAGAATTTTTTTCGCCGATTGATACGATTCCGGCCCAAAGCTTTTGGTCAAACTTCCCGCATCAACCTGCGCGAAGGCTCCGCGTTCGACAAGGTCGGCGATGATTTTCGGATTTTGCTGGATGCGTTTGTTGCGTTCGGGATGAGCGATAACCGGCGTGATGCCTGCATTCAGAATCTGGAAGATCGTCATTTCTATGTTCGGCGGAATAGACTGAAATGGAAATTCCAGCAACATATACGAAGTGCCGTTCAGCTTGATGCGCGAGTCGGGATTTTCGGCTTCCTGAAAAATTTCGTAGCTATAGCGGACTTCGCCGCCGGGAACGATTTGCACGCAATTGTCTGCGGCTTGCATTACCGCAGCGATCTTTCGCCGGATGGCATCGCGTTCAGGCGTGGTGTGGACTCCATCGAACATGTGCGGCGTCGCCACAATCGTTTTGATGCCGTCTGCCGCCGCCGCTCGACACATTGCCACGGATTCTTCCAGAGAAACTGCGCCGTCATCGGTTTCCGGCAGGATGTGGCAATGAATGTCCACCATTTTCGTCAACGTCATCTTGATAACTTCCTTGGCCAACACGAATTTCGGGAGTCACTTGAACAAGCCCACGCATTATCAAGTATCGTGTCAGCCCGTTCAAGCAGCGCATTTTGAACGACCGTGCAACTTTCTCTTGCCGCGAAACGTTTTTCGGCGCGAAACCAAACCTTTGCAAAAGGAGACAAACCGATGGACGAAAAATTCTTCGCTAAACATCCTGACCCAACCAAACAAGGCGTCAATATCAGCAAAGCCAAGTACGACACCATTCGCGGTGCGATCCTTGCCGCGCTGGCCAATGGAAAAGAATTGACGCTGAAAGACCTTTTTGCCGCCGTCCGCAAAACCATGAAAGGCAAGTTCGACGGCTCGATTTCGTGGTATACAACCGTCGTCAAACTCGACCTGGAAGCGCGCAAGCTGATCGAGCGCGTTCCGAAATCCAAACCTCATCGTGTTCGTTTGAAGTAAACCACTCAACATTGAGTTCAATTGTTCGAGGAATCGTCTATGCTTCATTTTCTGGCCGAAGTTTGTTTTGAGGTGCTGGCTGAACTTGTTGCAAGCATCTTTGAGAGGCCGCACTTCAGTAAAGCGAATCGAAAACTCAGCACAGCGAGACGTAAACGACGAACCGTTCGGAACTACGGATGAGAGTTGGTGATTCAGAGGCGGAGTTGTTACGATTCGATTTCAAAACCAAACCGATGAAACCGAATCCCAACGAGAAGGAGAAGCCTCACTCGCACCCACACGATTGAGCCGGAACCGATGAACCAATCACTCATCCGCATCAAGACTTTTGCCGTTGCGCTGTTGTTTTTTTGTATTTGCGCCAATGCTCAGAGCCAGACTGAACTAACTGGCCGCATCACCGATTCGCGCGGAGCTGCGGTCAGCAACGCGCGGATCGCAGCCGGAGCGAATGCCACAACCACGGACGACAACGGCCAGTTCACGTTGAAACTTTCGCCCGGCAATTATGAATTGCGCGTGAGTGCCGCCGGATTCGCCGTTCACAGACAGCAAATCAATTTCAGCGCGGCGACCAGTTTGAACATCACGCTGGAACCGGCTTCGCTGGCGGACACCGTAACGGTGACTCCGGCCCGCGCGGAAATTCGTTTGAGCGACGCTCCGACCAGCGTGTCTGTGCTGGATTCCAAAGATTTGAGCAACGCAGCCGCGCAAACTGTGGATGATTTGTTGCGCCAGATTCCGGGTTTCAGCATCTTTCGCCGGTCAAGCAGTCTGGTCGCCAACCCGACTACGCAAGGCGTCAGTTTGCGCGGAGCCGGAGCGACAGGAGCCAGCCGCACGCTGGTGATGACCGACGGCGTGCCGTTGAATGATGCCTTTGGCGGTTGGGTGTATTGGGATCGCGTGCCGCGCGCGGCAATTGATCGCGTGGAGGTCGTTCGCGGTGGTTCGTCGGATTTGTATGGCTCCGACGCGCTCAGCGGAGTCATAAACTTATTGACCAAGCCTTCAGCAAATGTCTTCAACGCCGAGGCGAGTTACGGAACGCGCGACACTTATGACTTTAGTTCTTTTGTTGCCCCCCAACGGCGAAAGTTTTCCTTCGCGTTAACACAGGAATCCTTCGGAACAGACGGATACTTCATCGTTGCGCCGGGACTTCGCGGCGCAGCGGATGCCCGCGCGGCTTCGAATCACAGTTCAGGATTTTTGCGGCTCGCATACGACTTCACGTCGGAAAATTCCATCTTCGCGCGCGGAGCCTTGTTCAGAGAAGACCGCAACAATGGAACCGTTCAGCAAGTCAACGACACGCGGTCAGAATCGCTGGTCGTCGGCGGACGCTTTCGCACAGGCGACGGCAGCAACTGGAATCTGACGCTGTTCGCCAATCAGCAACGTTATCACCAGACCTTTTCGGCCATCGCCGCAAACCGTGCGACTGAAACCTTGAACCGTTTGCAATTCGTGCCTTCGCGCGATGCGGGCATTTCGTTCGGCTGGTCGCGTACGCTGGAAAAACATTTGCTGGTGGCCGGAGCAGACGTGCGCGGAGTTCGCGGAACCAGCGATGAAACCGCCATCGCCAATGCTCGCCAAACGACGTTCAGCAGTTCCGGCGGTCGCCAACGCCGCGCAGGATTTTTTGTGCAAGATTTGGTGAGCCTTTCGACTCGCTGGCAATTGTCGGTCAACGCGCGTTATGACACGTGGCGCGATTCGTCAGCCGCTTCGGTGTCGCGCAACCTGACGACCGGAGCCGTCACGCCGCGATTCTTTGCCGCTCGTTCACTGGATGCGTTCAGCCCGCGTTTGTCTTTGATCTTCCGACCGACAGAAACGGTTTCGCTGCGCGCAGCCGCTTACCGTGCGTTTCGCGCGCCGACGCTCAACGAGTTGTATCGCGGATTCCGCGTTGGCAACACTGTCACCAACGCCAACGAAACGCTGGTCGCCGAACGATTGACCGGCGGCGAACTCGGCGCAAGCTGGACGCCCACACGAAACATCGTTGCGCGATTGACGACTTATTTCACTGAAACGACCAATCCCGTTTCCAACTTCACGTTGTCGGTGACGCCTGCGCTGACGACTCGTGAACGCCGCAACCTTGGCCGCACGCGCTCCGCTGGCATCGAAGCCGAAGCCGATTTCAACATCGCTCGCCATTGGCAATTCACTGCCGGCTATTTGTTCGCCGACGCGACGGTGCGCCGCGCTCCGCAAGACGCCGCGCTGGTAGGCAATCAGATTCCGCAAGTTCCTCGCCATCAATTCACGCTCCAAACGGTTTATTCGCATCCGCGTTTTGTCACGGCGGCAATGCAATTTCGCGCCGCAGGCAGCCAGTTTGACGACGATCAAAATCTGTTGCCGCTGGGGAGTTTCGCGTTGGTAGACGTAACGGTGTCGAAACCGTTTTGGCGATTCGCCGAAGTCTTCATCGCCGTGCAGAACCTGCTGGATGAAAAATTCATCGTCGCGCGAACTCCGTTTGAAACTTTGGGAATGCCGCGACTGGTGCGCGGTGGTTTGCGCTTTCGATTCGATTAGCTTGGGGAAAAATTTGTGAACACAATCAATGTCGCTTTCGTCGGCTGCGGAGGCATTGCCGATCATTACCTGAGCGTGTACCGCGATCTGAATTTTGTCGAAATGGTCAGTTGCGTTGACGCCAGTTTGGAACGCGCTGAATTGGCAGCGGCGAAACTCGCCGACAATTCGCTTGGCAAACCGAAGCCGCGCGCGACGACGGAGTTTTCAGATGCTTTGAAAGCTGAAGTTGATTTAGTCGTCATCAACACTCCCAACCATCTTCACCGCGAACAAACTCTTGCGGCTTTTGAAGCTGGCAAACACGTCTTGCTGCAAAAACCTGTTGCTGCGAATTTGGCTGATGCCGAAGCCATCGCCTTTGCCGCCGAACAAGCCAAACAACGTGGTTTGGTCAGCGGGCTTTACCTGAGTTATTTCGACCAACCATTGATGCACGATCTGAAAGCGATGATCGAAGCTGATTGGTTTGGCGACATCGCGCATCTGTACGCGCGCCTGATGCATCGCGGAGGTTTGGCGGTTTCTCAACAGGTTTTGAGCGGCCAAGCCAACTGGCGCGCTTCGTTGGCGGAAACCGGCGGAGGCTGTTTCATTCAACTGGCGGTGCATTACGTTCACCTGTTCAAGTGGATGATGAACGCGCGCGTGGTTCGCGTGATAGCGATGGCGAAAAACCAGCATTGCCCAGGCATCGAAGGCGAAGACCTGGCTTGCGCAATTCTGGAATTTTCCAATGGCGCTTTGGCGACGATTGATATGGCCTGGAACACGGCGGGCGAACAGTTGTCGGTTCACGGCACACGCGGCGCTTGCGAATACATCAGCAATCAAACCTTGATGCTGGATTCGCTGGCCGGAGCCTTCGACGGCCACGTCGTTCACTACACCGGCCAAAGCTCTCAAGCTTCACCCGCTGCTCCCGGAGCGGCAGCGACTCAGCAACTTTCGACCGTGATCGCTCCGCCACTCGGCGATAGGAAAAATCCGTTCAACCAACATCGTCTGTTTCTGGAAGCTTTGCGCGACGGCGGCGAACCTTTCGTTTCGATTGCTTCGGGCGTGGATGATTTGCGCGTTGTCGCGGCTGTCTACGAATCCGCCCGAACCGGCCAGGCGATTCAACTCTGACCCTGCCAGCCGACAAAACCTGCTGCAAATTTGGCGCGATGTCGTGGTATAAACGCCGCGCTTGATCGGCAAAAGCCGTTTCTCAGCCGATAAGCAAAGCCTTTCACGGAAAACGACAGCGAGGATTGCGTGGCCAAATCAGGTAAGCCCGGAGTTTTCATCTCCTATTCCCAACACGATGAACCGATGATGCGGCAGTTAGTCGCTCATCTGAGCATGCTCGAAGCCGATTTGTGGCACGACCGCAAACTGGTTGGCGGCGATCTTTGGGCTGAGATTTTGGATGAACGGCTGAAGACTGCCGAAATCATTTTGCTGCTGGTCAGCCATAATTTCTTCGCTTCTGATTTTTGCAGAGAGACTGAATTGCCTTGCGCTCTCGAACGCGGACGGGCCAAAGAAGCCAAAGTGATTCCTATCATCATCAGCGAATGCGATTGGGAGAATTCGCCGGTCAGCGAGTTCCAAATCCAGCCACCCAATCGCAAAGCCATCGAAAGCTGGGAAAAGCGAAACGAAGCCTTCAAGGATGTCGTCAAAGGAATCCGCCAAACGATAGCGGAAATCCAGCCTCGATTGGAATCGTCCGTTCAGCCAATCTGGCAACCGCCGACACAAGACCGGCCTTATCTGTGTGACCGTAGTGATCAGGAAGAGGTGTTGAAAGATGCGTTAGTTCAGCATCAGCAGTCAAAAAACACGCGGCCAATCGTTTGTTTCGTTCACGGCGAAGAACGCGAAGCGCACGATAAATTTCTGGAGCGAGTGAACGGCCTTTTGCTGCCGAAACTGCTCGGAACAGGTGTAAAGGGTGACCTGCATGACATCGAAGTTCCGCGCCGGGATTTCGAACGGAAATACTGGCAAAGAATCGGCGACGCAATCGGAGCGGTTGCCGAACAGGAAATCTGGAATCGCATTGTCCGGCACGAAAAACCTTTGTTGTTCAGGCTCAGCCTGGATACCGACGAATTCGGCGATTACTGCGAAGAATTGATCGAATCGTTGATGGCGTTTTGTGGCAAAAGAGAAGAGTTGCCCGCCGGTCGCACAGTCATTCATTGCGTCTGTTTGAAGTACGGATCGAAAGACAACACCGGTTGGCTGGATTTCAAAAAGAAAAAACGGCTGCAAGTGGATGATCGTTTGCGCCAAAAACTGGCGGCAATGGAATCGTCTGAACACGCGAAGCTGACCAGCATCGTTTTGCCCGAACTCAAAGCCATACAACCTAACTGGGCCGAAGTTTGGAGCAAGCGCCATTTCCCAATGTTGACCGATGACGTCGCCGCTCTGTTTGAACAGGAACAACTTTGCAACCGAGACGGTCACATTCCCATGAAAACATTCGCCAAAGCAGTGGCAGAAAAATTGAACAAGGAGCGAGGACAAAAACCATGAGCTTCCCTTATTACACTGGAACCGCAAAAAATCGCGCCGAAAACCCGGCCAAATTGCCTGGCTCGCGCCGCCAACGCCAAACCGATCCCGCCGGTTATAAGCCCGACGCCGGTTTGGTGGACGCCGCCAATGTCGCCTTGCTGCTCGGCCAACCCTTGTTGCTGACCGGCGAACCTGGCACGGGCAAAACTCAATTCGCGCACAGTCTGGCTTGGGAACTGGGCTTCGGCGATCCGCTGATTTACGAAACAAAATCCACCAGCGGAGCGCGCGATTTGTTTTACAGCTACGACACGCTGCGCCGGTTTCACGCCGCGCAGTTGAAAGAAGGCAGCGCCGACAGTCTGGCGTATCTGACCTGGCACGCGCTGGGCACTGCCATTTTGCAATCTCAACCCAAGTCCGCCATCGAACGTTGGCTGTATAAAGATTTCAACCACACCGGGCCGCGCCGTTCCGTCGTGTTGATTGACGAAATTGACAAGGCTCCGCGCGATTTCCCGAATGATTTGCTGAACGAAGTCGAAAACCTGTATTTCCGCGTGCCGGAAATCGGCAACGACCCCATCAAGGCCAACGAAGATTTGCGACCGATTCTGGTGCTGACCAGCAATTCGGAAAAGAGTTTGCCCGAAGCATTTCTGCGTCGTTGCGTTTATTACAACATCCCGTTTCCCGACCCGCTGAAGTTTCCGGGACGATTGGCGGAAATTGTGGTCGAACGAACTGGCAGTTTTGAAAACAGCGATTCGCCTTTGTTGGCCGACGCCTTGAATTTGTTCACCAAGTTGCGCGAACCGGGCAGCGGACTTCGCAAAAAGCCTGCGACGGCGGAATTGATTGGCTGGTTGATCGCTCTGCGCGAAGTCGGCGCGACGGCGGATCAACCACTCAACCAGAATGACGGCAATGCTGCGTTGCGGACGCTCAGCGTCTTGGTCAAAAGCGCCGACGATCAGGAAACGGCGAAGAAGATTGTCGAAAATTGGGTCAAGTGAAGTAAGAACTCAAATGACCGAACACTATTTCAATCCTGAAGACCTGCCAGAATACCTGCTCGATCTGGCCGAGCAATTGCGCACGGCGCGGTTCAATATCGGTCTGCAACAACACATTGCCGCTCAGGATTTGATGATCGCGCTGGTGGCCAACGGCCAATTGCCCAATGACCCGCGCAATTGGAAATCGCTGCTGGCTCCGATTTTCTGCTCGAACCCGATGGAGCAGGAACAGTTCTCCGGGCATTTTGAATCCTGGTTAAAACGGCATCCCGGTTTAACCGAACTCGCCGCCAGAGCCGAACAAGTCAAACAGGCCCAAGAATCCGAACCGTCTACATTCAATCCACCGAAACAGCCGCTGACTTTTGCTGATTTGTTGCGCTGGATTCGGCGGCATCCGGCGTGGGGCGCAGCGGCAGTGATGTTGATTGCAGCTTTGCTGGCCGCGGTGTTGTTGTTCAAGCTCGACCGCACGTTGGAAGGGCAGGTTTTCAGCCAAACCAAAGACACGCCGTTGCCCGGCGCGGAAGTCACATTCCTGAATCAAACGACAACCACCGACGGCGAAGGCAAATTCACCATCCCGTACCAGATTCGAGTTTACGAATGGCTGGGAACGATCAAATTTGAACCGGCGACGATTGGCGAGGTGAATCATTTCCCGCAATTCCCGGTCGTCGCGGTTCAGAATCCCGGACGGATTTCGGCTACGCTGGAAAAGCGTGAGTTTCTGGAACCGGGCGGAAATCCAATCGAACTACCGCCGCCAACTGAAACCCAAACTCCGCCGCCGGTTGAACAGCCCAAACAACCGCCGTTCCCGTGGAGAACGGTTTTGCTTGGTTTGTTGCCGTTGCTGGCGTTGTTGGCGTGGTTGGTGTGGCGTTGGATTCGTCGCCGGATGATGTTGCGAAAGCTGGAAATGAGCGGCGCGCTGAAATTGCATCAACTTCGGTTTCAGCGCGAAGACCTGCCGTTGTTTTCTTCTGCGCCGTTTCGCCGAGCGGCGCAGGAGCTTCGTCGCCATCGCCACGTCGAACATCACGAATTGGACGTGGCCGCCACGGTCGGCGCGACGATTCACAAAGGTTATTTCACGCCGCGTTATGCCCGGCGGCGTAGCTTGCCCGAATATCTGTTGCTGATTGACCGCGACAGCGTTCACGACGGACAGGCGCGCGTAGCCGAAGAACTGGCCTTGCGATTGGAAGCCGACGGAGTTTTCGTTGACCAGTTCTATTTTCAAGGCGACGCGCGGCTGTGCCGAGCGCCGGAATTGCCGGGGCAGCCGTTGCCGTCATCGTACACGCTGCACGAATTGTCTGCGCGGTTTCCCGATCATCGGTTGCTGGTGTTTTCCGACGGCAAAGGATTTTTCGACCCCTTCACCGCCGATCCTGAAACCTGGTTGGAGCAATTCGATTACTGGCAGCATCGCGTATTGCTGACGCCGGAATCGCCCGCCGCCTGGAACTATTACGAATTCACGTTGGCCGAACAGTTCGGCTTTGTGCTGATCCCGGCCAAAATCACAGGGCTGTCGGCTTTGGGCGAATTGTTGAACGTAGGTTTGTTGCCGGAATTGATGCCCGAACAGCCCGAAGACGACGGCGCGCCGTTTCCTCCGCTGGCCGCCAACGACAAACGGCAAATGCTGGATCGCCGAGCGCCCGACGCCGACGACGTGGAATGGTTGGTGGCGCAAACCAAAGCGTATCTGGGCGATGACGGATGGTTGTGGTTGATGGCTTGCGCGGTGTATCCGCAAATCCGCTGGGAAATCACGCTGTATCTGGGCGGGCGATTGGCTCAATGGTACGGAACCACCCGGTACGGAACCACTCGGTACGGAACCCAGAGCGGTAGCGACGGGGTATCCGCTGAACGGTACGGAACCCAAAGCGGTAGCGACGGGGTACGTTCGAACCCGGTCGCTACCGCTCCCGGTTCTGTACCGATGCAGGATTGGGCGGAAAGCGTCTTGCGGTTGGTGCGGTTGCCGTGGTTTCGCATCGGGCGCATGCCCGATTGGTGGCGCGACCGTTTGATCGCCGAATTCACTCCCGAACAGGAACGCACCGTTCGTCAAATCGTCCGCGATTTGTTGAACCGCGTGACGAAACATCCTGACCAACCGTTGACGCTGGAATTCGCCGAACCCGAACCGCCGCGTCAAAAATGGCAAGCCTTTCGCCAACGGCTGGCCGCGCGATTCAACCAATGGCGCGAACGCCGAAACCTGTCCCGGTTGGTTCAGGTTCAGGAAGATGACAGCCCGTTGCGCGATTTTGTCCTGCTCAGCTTTCTGGCCGGGCATTCGCGCAAACGATTGGGCGTCAACCCGCCGGATTTGCTGCGCCGCATTTTGTTCAACGAAGGTCTGGCGGCGTTGGGGTTGCGCGCGGCGACCGTCAGCGTTGCGGCCTTGATGTTGAGTGGAGCGTTGTTGTTCGCCCTGTGGCCGAAACCGCCTGAAAAGCCGATTGACGATTTGTTGGCCAGGAATTCTCCGACGCCAACCGTCACGCCGAACGAAACTGTCACGCCGACTCCAGCGATTTCGCCGAACGTGACACCGACTCCGCCCGTCGCTCGAACGCCAAGACCGACCGTCACCGTCACCCCAATTCCGTTCGACCCAACTCAGCAAACCGCGCCACAAGGGCGAGGCGCGTTCGGCGTCTCGCAAACTCCGACCGGGTATTCCGTCAGTCTGGGCGCAGGCATTAGTCCGCTGGAATTTGTCCTTTTGCAAGGCGGCCAATTCACGATGGGATCGAACAAAGGTTTGGACGACGAAAAGCCGCCGCATCGGGTTCGCTTGTCGGCCTTTTCCATCGGCAAATACGAAATCACTCAGGCGCAATGGCAGGTCGTGATGGGCGACAATCCCAGCTACTTCAAAGGTGATAGCAATCTGCCGGTGGAAAGCGTCACCTGGCGACAGGCCAATGATTTCTGCACAAAGCTTTCGGAAGCGACGGGCTACAACTTCCGATTGCCCACTGAAGCCGAATGGGAATACGCCTGCCGAGCCGGAACAAACACCGAATACAGCTTTGGCGATGACGAAAAACTGCTTGGTGAATATGCCTGGTACAGCGGAAATTCAGGCAACAAGACTCATCCGGTTGGGACATTGAAACAAAACCCGTTTGGTTTGTTCGACATGCACGGCAATGTTTTTGAATGGTGTTCGGATTGGTACGGCGAAAGCTATTACGCCGAATTGAGCAAACAACAGGGAATTCCGTTGAATCCGCCAGGACCGACAAGAGGTGAGTTCCGGGTGTTGCGTGGCGGCTCGTGGGGCAACCTCTATTATCATCGCTCCGCCAACCGTCACTGGAGCGCGCCCGGCGGCATCCTCAGCCTTGTTGGTTTTCGTGTTGTGTTGTTTGCGAGGGCTCCGTAACCCTTGAACCCTTTTTACCCTTGTTACCCTCGGCTCTGGGTTCCCTTTTTCCCTTTTGGAGCGGAGCAGAGCGGAGCGACATGAAAATATTTTTTGAGATTTCGTGATTTGGTACGGAACCAGGAGCGGTAGCGACTGGGTATTTTTGGCAATCGTACATTCCGAGAACCCGGTCGCTACCGCTCTCGGTTCCGTACCGTTGTAGAGATTTCGCCTTTCTCGTTAGTAGCGATTGAGTTCGCGAAGTCACGGCGAGAGGGCGGGATTGGGACACGACACTTCCGGGTGTTGCGTGGCGGCTCGTGGGGCAACATCAATAATCATCGCTCCGCCAACCGTAACAGGAACGCGCCCGGCGACATCAACAACAATGTTGGTTTTCGTGTTGTGTTGTTTGCGAGCACTCCCCGCGGCCAGAATCGGCGGAAGGGATTTCGTCGAGCGTGCAAGTGGAGTCCAGTTCGTGTTCCAGCGATGTGGGCGACCGCATCCGAAAATCAACCGAGCCTGGATGGGCTGGTAGGTCGCAAGATCGAACGTTCGTCCAGGTTCACCTTCTCCGCGACTGGAATTCCGGCGTGATCAAATTTACTATCCGGCCTATGAAAACAATAGCTATCGCAATTGACGAAAATGTAATTCAGCGGATTGATCACTTCGTAACCGAAGGCGGAACCGTCTGGCGCAACCGCTCGCAAATCATTCGGCAGGCAGTTCAGGAATATGTGGAACGGCTGGAACGGCTGGCCGAAGAAGAGCAAGAGCGCGCTATTTTCCGAAAGCATCGTCAACGGTTGGCGCGCCAGGCAGAGGCCTTGGTCAAGGAGCAGGCGAGTTAGATGAAGCGAGGCGAAATTTACCGCACAAGCGAGAAAGTACCGGAACGCGGTTACAAGCCTGGTTTTTACGTGGTGGTTTCTCGTGATTTTGTGGCTGGGAATGATGATATTTCGACGGTCGTTTGCGCCGCCGTTTACAGCGAAATCCTTGGGCTGCGAAGCGAAGTTGTGCTGGATGTTGAAGACGGCTTGCCGCACGAATGCTCGATCCGCTGTGATTTTCTGACCTTGATGTTCAAGCGGAAGCTGACTCACTTTGTCGGGACGCTATCCAATGGCAAATTGAAGGAACTGAACCGTGCGCTTCGATATGCGTTGGCGTTGGATGATTGAGCGTCTGCCGCTCTGATTTCACGCCCACCACTCGTTTGTATTCATTCTTCAAAAACAGGAGCTTCAAGTTATGGCAATGTCTTCTCGCCTTCGGTTGGGAGTTGGCCTGATGTTGGCCGCTGTGTTTGGTTTGTTGCTTTCCACACGCAGCGACACGGTTCTGTCCGCGCCGCAATCCGTTTCCAAAGTTGATGCGAAGCTTTTTCAGAGCTTGCGCTATCGTTCCATCGGACCGGCTCGTGGTGGCAGAGTCACCGCTGTGGCCGGTCATCGCCGACAGCCTCATACGTTTTACATGGGCGCGACCGGCGGAGGCGTTTGGAAAACCACCGATGCCGGGCAGAGTTGGCAAAACATCTCCGATGGATTTTTCGAGACGGCTTCGATTGGAGCGATTGCCGTGGCCGAATCCGATCCCAACGTGATTTACGTCGGCACGGGCAGCGCAGCGATTCGCAGCAATGTCATTCTGGGCAGAGGCGTTTACAAATCCACCGACGCAGGCAAAACCTGGACGCACATTGGATTGCGCGAAGCCGGGCAGATTGGCTCCGTCAAAGTTGATCCGCGCGACGCCAATGTCGCTTACGTAGCGGCGCTCGGCCAGCCGTTTGGAGCCAATGCCGAACGCGGCGTGTTCCGCACCAAAGACGGCGGCAAGTCCTGGCAAAAAGTCCTGTTCATCAATGACCGCACCGGAGCCGTTTCGTTGGCGATGAATCCGGCGAATCCGAATGAGCTTTACGCCGGCGCCTGGCAGGCCGTCCGCAAACCTTGGACGATTGTCAGCGGCGGCCCTGCTTCGGAATGCGGCATTTACAAAAGCACCGACGGCGGCGACACCTGGAAGCATTTGGACAACGGATTGCCGAAAGGCTTGATTGGCAAAGTCGGGCTTGATGTCAGCGCGGCGAATCCTCAACGGGTTTACGCCTTGATGGAAGCAACCAATCAAGACGGAGGCGGACAAGGCGGCGTATATCGTTCCGACGATTCGGGGGCGAGTTGGGCTTTGATTAACAAAACCGGCGGATTGATCGCTCGGCCTTTTTATTACACCTACATCAACGCCGATCCGAAAAACGCCGACGCGGTTTACGTCAACAACCTGGCTTTCTACAAATCTACGGATGGCGGCAAAAGCTTTCGGCCAATTTCGACTCCGCACGGCGACAATCAGGGGATGTGGATCAATCCCGACAATCCTGAAATCTTCATTCAATCCAACGACGGTGGAGCGAACGTCACGCTGAACGGCGGGCGAAGTTGGTCAACTATCTACAACCAACCAACGGCGGAAATTTACGCCGTCGCGGTGGACAATCAATTTCCTTATTCGGTTTACGGCGCTCAGCAGGACAACACGACTCTGATTGTGCCGAGTTTGCCCGCGACGATGGAGCGCGCAGACGATCCGATTCAGTTGTGGAAACAAGGACCGGGCTGCGAAACCGGACCGATTATGCCAAGTCCGCTCAATCCGAACATCGTTTACGGCGCCTGCAAAGGCGAGTTTTACCGGACGAATTTCGAGACCGGCCAGACGGTCAGTTACTGGGTGCATCCGCAAAACCGTTACGGCCACAATCCCAAAGACATTCTTTACCGTTTTCAGCGCGTGTCGCCGATTGAAGTTTCTCCGCACAATCCGCGCGTGCTCTATCACTGTTCGCACGTCGTGCATCGTTCGACAGATGAAGGCGTGACGTGGCAAGTCGTCAGCCCTGACCTGACCGCCAACGAACCTGACAAACAGGTCATCAGCGGCGAACCGATCACACGCGACATCACAGGCGAAGAGGTCTATTCGACGATTTACGCCTTCCGCGAATCTACGTTGGAAGCTGGCGTGTTGTGGTCAGGAGCGAACGACGGGCCGGTTCACGTTTCGCGCGACAACGGCAAAACGTGGAAGAACGTCACGCCAAAAGGTTTGCCTCCCGGCGGCAGAGTGCAAAACATAGAACCTTCGCCGCATCGCAAAGGCGCTGCCTACATTGCGGTTTATCGGTACTTGATGAACGACTGGCAGCCTTATATCTATGCGACGAACGATTACGGCGCGACGTGGACTCGATTAACCGACGGCAAGAACGGCATCCCGGCGAACTTCACGACACGCGTCGTCCGCGAAGACCCAGACCGCGAAGGTTTGCTTTACGCCGGAACCGATTTCGGAATGTTTATCTCGTTCGACAACGGCAAAAACTGGCAATCGTTCCAACTCAATTTGCCGGTGACGCCGATCACAGACATTCGCGTGCATCAAAAAGATTTGGTGATTTCGACGATGGGCAGAGCCTTCTGGATTCTGGATAACGTCTCGCCGCTTCATCAGATTACGGATGCTGTGGCGGCTTCGGCTGCGACGTTGTTCAAACCGGCGACGGCGATTCGGACTCGACGAGCAAGTGGCGGCGGCAGAAGCGGCGGAGCTTCGCCGGAATATCCCGCGCCAGCGGCTGTGATTGATTACGTGTTGGCGGCAGAACCGGCGGGCGAATTGAAATTGGAGATTCTGGATTCAAATGACAAAGTCATTCGCACAGTGATAAGCCGCGCTGGTCAGGCAGCTCCGGCTGGGCGTGGAGTTATGCAAGGCGACGAAGACGAAATGCGCGGCCCGCGCTTTGCCGGCGGAGCGGCCAGCTTGACCAAACGCGCCGGGCATAATCGCTTTGCCTGGGATTTTCGGTATGACGGATTCGGGCCGCTGGCGCTGCCGGGCAAATATAAAGTTCGACTTTCGGCAGATGGCTGGACTCAAACGCAGCCGTTAGAGGTCACGCTGGACCCGCGATTGGCGAAAGACGGTGTGACTTTGGCCGATTTGAAAGAACAGCTTGAATTGCTTCTGGCTGTGCGCGAAACAGCAACTGACGCGCGGCGAACTTTGCAGCGCGTTGACGCCGCGATTCAGCAATCGGCAGGGCAGGCGGACAAACTGCAAAAGCTGCGAGCATTGCGCTCGCAATTGGCAACGGCTCCGATCACGTATCCGCAACCGATGCTGATTGACCAGCTTGGCGCGTTGTCGCGTATGGCTGGCAGCGCCGACCGCAAAGTCGGACGCAGCGCGCTGGAGTATTTCGAGGCTCTGAAAAAACGGCTGGGAGAAATCAGGAACGAGTTGAAAACGCTCGCTCCTGAATAACAAATGACTCTTCCACGAAGACACACGAAGGGGGCACGAAGGAAGACAAAGAAGAAGGCAGTAGACAGGATTGACAAGATTGAACAGGATTTCAATCAAACGTTTCATCTTGTTGAATCCTGTAAATCCTGTCTAAAGTTTTTTTTCTTCTCTTCGTGTTTCTTCGTGTGACTTCGTGGAAGAGATTTCTTCTTCGAGGAGATTTTTATGTTGAAACGAATGATTTTGATGGTTGGCTTTTTGATGGCAGTGATGACGACTGCGGCGATGGCGCAATCGCCCTCGACCTTTGATGGCAAGCCGGATTTTTCTAAAGGCGATGAGATCAGCTATTACGTCTGGCGCGATGGCGACGAATGGCACGTGCGTTGGACGACCAATGGCACTATGCACCGCTTCAACGGTTCGGTGATGGCTGAAGGCGGCGAATTGAAATCGCTCAAACGAATTGATGTCGAAGCTGAAAGCAAAGTCGTTCGCTCGGGCAGAGCGCCGCACGTGGTTCGTGGCCCGCGCGGGCGAGTTGTAGGAGTTCGCGGGGGACGCGCTCCGGTGGTCGTCAACCGCGAACAGGACAAGATCGAAAAGGACGGCGACCATCGCATTCACTTTTTGTCGGCCAACGACGGAGACATTGACGGGTTTGATTTTAAGGCGGACAAGAACGTCACCTCGCTGAAATTCGCGCTGGAAATTGACGGCAAACCTGCACCAAGACGAATCGAAGTCGGAAAGTCGAATGCCAAACCGTCCGGCGATCCGTTTTCGGTGTCGTTGAAGTAGCGATTTGCCGACGTTGGTCGGGCAAGTCCGGCCGCGAAAAAAAATTGAGCAATTTCTGTAGAGCAAACTTTTCATTTGACTCGGTTTCACGCAAATTGTCGGCGTCAAACCGGAGCAAGCTGGAAAGTTTGCTCTATCTTTTTTCGATGGGAGAAAAACTATGTCTGAAGCTGCAATGATCGTTCCTCCGCAATCGTTGAGGATTCCGCAGATGCCTGTGTTTGAAACGACCGAACAGGAACGGCTGCACCGCAAACAACGGCTGGCCGCCGCGTTTCGATTGTTCGCCAAATTCGGTTTTGACGAAGGCGTCGCCGGTCACATCACCGCGCGCGACCCTGAAAAGCCGGATCATTTCTGGGTCAATCCGTTCGGCATGGATTTCAGCCAGATTCGCGTTTCCGATCTGGTGTTGGTCAATCACAAAGGCGAAGTCGTCGAAGGCGACATGCCTGTCAATGCCGCTGCGTTCGCCATCCACTCGCAGGTTCACGCCGCGCGAACGGATTGCATCGCTGCCGCGCATGCGCATTCGATGTACGGCAAATCGTGGTCGTCGTTGGGGCGGCTGCTTGATCCGATTACGCAAGATGCTTGCGCGTTTTACGAAGACCATTCGCTGTTTGACGATTTCACTGGCGTCGTTCTTGATGTGGAAGAAGGCCAACGAATTGGCCAGGCGCTCGGCAATTGCAAAGCCGTCATTTTGCGAAACCATGGATTGCTGACCGTCGGCAAAACCGTAGACGAAGCCGCCTGGTGGTTCATCACCATGGAGCGAAGCTGTCAGGCGCAATTGCTGGCCGAAGCCGCCGGAGAGCCACATTTCATTATGCCGGACAGCGCCAAACTGACCAGCCAGCAAGTCGGTTCGACCGTCGCCGGATGGTTTCAATTCCAACCGCTGTACGCACGCATTACCAAAGAGCAACCCGATCTTTTGGAATAAGGCAAAAGGCAAAAGGCAAATATCAAAAATCAAAAGTTTGAAAGATCGTGTGTGCAGATTCCGGAGGCTATATGGATCGAAATGATCTGAGCGAACGTTTGCTCAATTTTGCCGTTAGGATCGTTAAGCCGGTTGAATCATTGCCGAAAACAATTGCTGGCAAACGGATCGGGGATCAGCTTTTGAGATGCGGAACTTCTGTTGGAGCGAATTACGAAGAAGCTCAAGGCGCGGAATCTCATAACGACTTTGTCCACAAGCTCCAAATCGCATTGAAAGAAGTTCGGGAGGCAAACTACTGGCTTCGACTGATTCAAAGATCAGAGATATTGGCGGTTGGCAAAATGGCGGACATCGTTGATGAGTCAGCGCAATTGAAAGCAATTTTGTCCAAAGCCGTGGCTACTGCAAAAGGTAAATCAAAAACAGCCTTGCCGATTCCTGCTGACATTGAGATGACGCAGAAAACTGAAGCCTGACATTTTTGACTTTTGATATTTGCCTTTTGCCTTTTGATATTTTCATGTTTTTTATCATCAACCCGACAGCCGCGCGTGGCCTTGCTTTGCGGGAATGGGGCAAGGCGCAACGCGAAGTCCGCAAACGAGGCATTCAGTTCAACGAACATTTGACTTCGCGTCCCGGCGAAGCTTGCGAAGTGACTCGGCAGGCTTTGCTGGCAGGAGAAGTTTGCGTGATTGCCGTTGGCGGCGACGGCACGCTCAACGAAGTTGTCAGCGGTTATTTCGACGAAGCCGGTCAGCCGGTGAACGCACAGGCCTGCATTGGTTTGTTGCCGTGTGGAACCGGTTCGGATTTTTGCCGTTCGGTTGGATTGAAGAATCGGAAAACAGCTTTGCAGGCGATTCTTGCCGGGCACAACCGTTTGATTGATGTGGTCAAAATCGAATTGACCGGTCTCGATGGCCAACCGGTTTCGCGGTATTCGCTGAACGTCGTCAGTTTCGGTTTGGGCGGCGAAGTCGTTCGGCTGGTGAATTCCTGGCGCAGCACGTGGCCGCGCTGGATTGGCGGCCACGCGCGATTTGTGCTGGCTGCTTTGCAGGCGTTGAAAACTTATCGCAATCACCCGGTTCAGATTCAATTTGACGATCAGCCTGATGGAGCAAGCGACTGTTACGTCTTTTCCAACTTCTTTGTCGCGGCCAACGGGCGGTTTGCAGGCGGCGGCATGAAGTTCGCGCCGTTGGCGGAATTGGATGATGGATTGATGGACGTGGTGCTGACCGATCGCGCCGAACGATTCGACATTCTGAAAGAATTGCCGCGGATTCGATTTGGCGCGCATCTTCGCAATCCGAAAGTTCGACTGGGCAAAAGCTCCGGCGTGACGATCAACGCCTGGCCGCCGCTGCCGGTGGACGTGGATGGCGAAACCGCCGGATTCACCCCCGCGCGGCTGACGATCAAACCGGCTGCGCTTCGTTTCATTGCAGGCAACCCTTCATGAGTCTTCGTTTCAAATTCATCTTGTACCTGATTGCCGTTCATCTGCTGTTTGCAGGAGTGGCGATTTATCTGTTGATGAAACATCGCATCTGGCTGTTGGCTGTGGAGGCGGTTTTCATCGTTTCGCTGTATGTCGGGCTGCGGTTGATTCGGCAGTTGTTCAACACCATCGAGCTGGTCAACACCGGAGCGCAGTTCATTCAAGACAGCGATTTCACGTCGCGTTTTAGCGAAGTCGGCCAGCCGGAACTTGATCGGTTGATTGCCGTTTACAATCGAATGGCGGATCACCTGCGCGAAGAGCGCACGCGGATGCAGGAGCAGAATTACTTTTTGGACAAAGTGCTGGCGGCATCGCCTTCGGGAATTGTCACGCTGGATTTCGATGGACGAATTGCGATGGTCAATCCGGCGGTTGAGCAAATACTGCAACTGGCTTCGTCGGAGTTGATTGGCAAACGGCTGAGCGAATTGAATTCGGCTGTTGCTTCGGCGATGGAAGACATCAAGCTGGGCGAATCGCTGGTCTTGCCGCTGACTGGTCGTCGTCGGGTTCGTTGTTATCGTTCTCAATTTCTGGATCGAGGGTTTACGCGCGATTTCCTGCTGATTGAAGAACTGACCGAAGAATTGCGCCAGGCGGAAAAGACCGCGTTTGAAAAAATCATCCGCATGATGTCGCACGAAGTGAACAATTCAGTCGGTTCGGCGAATTCGCTGCTGCATTCCTGTCTGCATTATGCCAGCCAGTTGAGCGCCGAAGATCGCCAGGATTTTGAACAGGCGCTGCGGGTGGTGATTTCCCGAACCGATCATCTGAATCAATTCATGCGAAATTTCGCCGATGTGTTTCGCTTGCCTCTGCCGAATTTGCAGTCGTGCGATGTGCGGGCGTTGATCGAAAATGTGGCGCTGCTGTTTCGCGCCGAACTGGCGAGCCGGAAAATTGAGTTGAAGTTTGTCGCCGACCCGGAAATTGAATCGGTCAAGCTGGATCGAAGCCAGATGGAGCAGGTGTTTATCAACGTGCTGAAAAACGCGATGGAAGCGATTGGCCAGCAGGGAACCATTACCGTGCGATTCGGCAAACCATTCGTCGCCATCGAAGACACAGGCAGCGGCATTTCACCAACAGTCAGAACCAATCTGTTTACTCCGTTTTTCAGCACGAAAGAGAATGGTCAGGGAATCGGGCTGACTCTGGTGCAGGAAATTCTGGAGGGGCACGGATTGGAATTCTCGCTCGAAAGCCAACCCAACCAGCCAACCCGATTCACGATTTTCTTTGATTAGCTGTTGGCAGCGAGTTGATAGACTTCGCTTGATTCGGCAATGATGTCGCCGATTGGAAAATCAGGCCGGACGGCCAGCAAAACAGAAATAAGGAATTTGATAAGGAATGAATCACGACCAAACGATACCGAACAATTCACCTAAATATGATGAACGCCCGTGGGGAACATTTACAGTGTTGGACGAAGCCGATGGGTACAAGGTCAAACGCATTGAAGTGCTGCCCGGCAAACGGCTCAGCTACCAAAAACATGCTCAACGAGCCGAACATTGGTTCATCGTGGCGGGAACGGCCAAAGTCACGCTGGATGGCCAAGACATTTTTCTGAAGCCTGGCGAATACGTAGACATTGCCGTCGGCGCGGCGCACCGGATTGAAAATCCGGGGGAAGAAACTGTGGTCTTCATCGAAGTTCAACGCGGCGGTTATTTGGGCGAAGACGACATTGAGCGGCTTCAGGACGATTTTGGGCGCACTCAAGGATAAGCGGCATGCCGAAAGTTCACGTCAACGGAATCAATCTGTTTTACGAAGTCACAGGCTCAGGCGAACCGTTGTTGCTGATTTATGGTTTGGCCGGACGAGGCAACAACTGGAAGTTTCAAGTCGAAGCTTTGTCGTCGCGGTTCCAAGTCATCACCTTCGACAATCGCGGAGTCGGCGAAACCGATCAACCGGAAGACGCTTTTTCGCTGGCTGACATTGCCGATGACGCTGCGGCATTACTGGGTCATCTTGGAATTGATTCGGCTTATGTCTTCGGCATTTCGATGGGCGGAATGATCGCTCAGGAATTCGCGCTTCGGCATCCGCAACGAGTTCGCAAACTAGCGATTGGCTGCACGCATCCGGGCATCAAACATTGCGTGCCTTCGCCGGCGTGGGTGACTGAGATTTTCAAAAGCCTTCCCGGCAAGCCGCGCGAACAAGTCGTACGCGAATGCACACCGATCAACTATTCGCCGCAAACTCAACAACACCGACCGGAATTGATCGAATCGCTGGTTCCTTTGTTCGTGGACAACCGTCAACGCGCGCACGGTTACGCCGGACAGCTCAATGCGATTTGGGCATTTGATGCTTTTGAGCGCCTGCCGCAAATCGCTGTGCCGGCTTTGGTGATGACCGGCGCTGACGATGTACTGGTCGTGCCAGCCAACTCCAAAATAATAGCCGAGCGTATTCCGAACGCTCGGCTGATGGAGTTTCCCGAAGCCGGTCATCTCTTCTTCATCGAAAAAGCTGAAGATGTGAATCAGGCACTGCTCGACTTCTTTGGTTAGGCGTGCCGCCATTTCACTGTGTCCCAGTTGACGCGCTTACCTGATCTGAAGGATTCGTTGGCCAAATGCGCTCCAACTAAAACGCGGTTCGCCAATTCCACTGGCGAATTCGGCTGCTGACGGTTTTTCATCGAATCCAGAAAGTTTTGCATGTGAGCCGTGCTCTCGTCTGTGATTTTCCAGCTTTCGACTTCTTTGCGCTTGGCGTCGTACCGAACCATCATCCCGCGATTGTTTTCCTGCACGATGCTGCCTTCCAAACCATAAAACGCCGCGCCGTCGTATTCCTGGCCGTTCATGAATTGCACCATAAAGACGATGGCGAACGTGCCACAATCCAAAATGGCGTGAACGTTGTCCGGCGTTTCCCAGTCGGTGTTTTGATATTTGCCGCCGTTGCAACTGACGGTTTTCGGGCCGTCGCAGCCAGTGATCCACATCGCCACGTCCAGCCAATGCGGGCCGATGTCTGTCATCAAACCTCCGGCGTAATCCCAATACCAGCGCCAGCCCGAAGCGCGTTTTGCGTCATAAGGGCGCTTTGGCGCTTTGCCCAGAAAGCGCGGCCAGTCAATCAACTCCGGCGCAAACAGCGACTGGTCTTTGCTGCGTTTGATGTAAGGATCAACCGGGCGATAGCGGAAATCCCAAATCCTGACAAAACGAATTTCGCCTATGCCGCCAGACGCCACGATGTCGCGCGCTTTTTTGAAATGATCGCCGCTGCGTCGTTGATTGCCGACTTGAACAATCTGTTTCGAGGCTTTGACGGCAGCAACCATGCTTTCGCCTTCTTCGATGGTGCGCGTCAGAGGCTTTTCGATGTACACGTCTTTGCCCGCGCGAACCGAATCCACCAGACATTGATGATGCAAATGATCGGGCGTGGCGATAATGACTCCGTCAATGTCTTTGCGCGCCAGCAATTCGTTGTAATCAACATAGGTTTTTTCGACCGGCGCGCTGAGCCGTTTCTGTGCCACAGCCAGCATGCCTTTGTTGACATCGGCCAGAGCGACAATGTCCGCACCGAGTTTTTGCGCCGTCGCCACGCGACCGCTACCACGATCTCCGGGGCCGATGCCACCAAGCCGTATGCGGTCATTTGCTCCAATGATGCGCGCATAAGATTTCGCAGTCATCCCGGCGGTGGTCAGAACGATGGCGGATGACGTGCCTGCTTTGATGAACTCTCGACGATTCATAATTTGCCTTTCGATGGAGTGATGGGAAGTTGTCGGCGCGAATCATAACCGAGCCAGCCTGTTGAAGTCGCGGTAAGTCGGTTTTCGACCGGAAAAAATTTGCCGTAAAATTTGTTCGATCAATCCAGGCCGCTGGTTTGTGGGAGCATTCAGTTTGCACTATAGTTCGCCGCGCCAAAGACAAACAAACGAATCATCTTAAAGACTCGCCACAAGATTTTCTGTGAATTCTGTTCGTAGCTTGTTCAAGCCGCCCACGTTCGAACGGAAATTGCGAGAAACAAAGGTTCACCGTCAAAAAGAGGAATTCAGCTATGAGAAAGCTCCACTCCGCAATTCTCCTGTGCGTTGTTCTGGCCTTGCTGGCTTTGATTTGGGCAACGCCGCTTGGAACCAAATTTGGTTCCGCCACTTCCAAAGCTGCTGAGCAGCAAAATCCCATCAAAGCAAAAATCAGAACCGGCGCAGATGACGTGACACTGGCAGTGCGTGACGCCGGAAATCAATTTGTTCGCATCACCACGCGCAGCGAAGAAGACCGCGAAGCCGCACGGCGGCTCGGCACTGTTGTCGAAGATTACGGAACCTTTGTCGTGGTCGCCGTCAACCGGGCGATGGCGCACGGAAAAGCTTTTGAGCAAGCCGACAAGATCGAAACCGGCATTCATTTGCCAGGATACAGCTTTGAACCGCTGACTGAATCTGCCGAACGCGCCTTTGCCGGAATCAACGGAATGGTGAAACCGGTCAGCGACGGAGCGGATTATTACATCGTTCAATTCGCTGCTCCGGCGCGTGATGAATGGCTGGACGAGCTTCGCGCGGCTGGCGCTGAAATTTTGCAGTACGTGCCGCATCAGGCCTTCTTTGTTTACGCTTCGCGCGAAGCGATGGCGACGATTGAAAATCATCCGCGCGTTCGCTGGACCGGAGCTTTTCATCCGCTGTTCAAACTGTCGCCGGAAATGCGGCGACTGGCGCTGACACAATCCGCGACCGGGTCGAACATCGGCCAGTTCGACATTGCGGTGTTCAAACAAATCAATCTGGAAGCTGCGGCAACGACGGTTTCCGATTTCGGCGCGACGGTCAAACATCGAATCAACTTGCCGGGAAATTTCTTCAACGTCATTCGCGTGGAAATGGACGCCGGATTGATTTTGCCGGTCGCCCAAATTGCCGGAGTGTTCACGATTGATCCATATATCAGACCGGAAAAGGAAGACGAGCGCGCGGCGCACATCGTCGCCGGAAATTTCACCAACAACACGACGATTTCGGGGCCTGGATATAACTCGCTGACGCAATTCGGCGTGGATGGCACGAACGTCACAGTTGCAGTCGTTGACGACGGCGTAGGCATTCCGGGCGACGGAGGGTTTTACAACACGGCCAGCAATACAGTGAACGCGCCGTTGCGCGGAGCGCCTGCCGGAGCCGAAGGACACGGCCATCTGAACGCCACGATCATCGCGGGCGATACGCCGTTTTCATCTTTGCTCGATCCGACCGGACACAATTACGGACTTGGCGTAGCTCGCAAGTCTCACATCATCAATGTTCCGCTGCTTCGTGTTGGATACAACGGAAGCGAAGCCGACACCTGCAATGACACAGTCACGACCAACGGGCCAAACGGCGTCAAAGGATTCATCTCCAACAACAGTTGGGGAGCGGGATTGAACGGTAATTCGTATGATTCGTTTGCCGCGCAGTACGACGGTTTTGTTCGAGATTCGTCTTCGGCATCAACAATTGATCCGTTGCTGATTATCTTTTCGGCTGGCAATCAAGGCACGAGCGGATTGACTCGCCCAAAAGTCGCCAAGAACGTCATTGCCACCGCAAACTCTGAAAACCTTCGCCCGGAACTGACCAGTTCGGCAAATAATCTTGACGATCTGGCTTCTTCATCCAGCCGAGGGCCAGCCGCAGACGGGCGCATCAAACCTGACATCACGGCTCCGGGAACTGGAATCAGCGGAGGGCGTTCTGGCACGGATTCACTTTTCGGCAACATAGATACTCATCATCGTTGGAGCACGGGAACCTCGCATGCGGCTCCGCAGATTGCAGGCGCGGCGGCGTTGTTCACCCAGTTCTGGAAAAACGGCAGCGGCGGAGTAAACCCAAGTCCGGCTTTGGTCAAAGCTGCCATCTTGAACGGCGGCCAGGAAATGAGTGGAGCCAACGTGTCTGCCTCAATTCCTAACGGAGCCGAAGGCTGGGGACGCTTGAACCTGAAAAACGTGTTGAATACTGGCGTCGCCACCAAATACATCAACCAGACAAACGGGCTGACGACCAACGGCCAGGAGTTTGTTTACAACGGAACCGTCGCCACCAATTCGCGGCATTTCCGCGCGACATTGGTTTGGACTGATCCTCCAGGAGTTTCCAATCCTGCGCTGGTCAACAACCTCGATCTGGAAGTAACGGTTGGAGCCAACACATACAAAGGCAATGTTTTCACCGGCGGTTTGTCGGCGACTGGCGGTTCGGCTGACATCGTCAACAACGTCGAAAATGTTTGGCTGGCTTCGGGCGTCACGGCTGGAACGTCTGTCACTGTTCGCGTTCGCGCGACTGGGCTGAACGGCGACGGCATTCTGGGCGACGCCGATACGACGGATCAGCATTTCGCGCTGGTCGTGTTCAATTTCAACGAAACCGGTGGTTGCAACTACGTGCTCAATCCGACTTCCGCGAATTTCACTTCGGCAGGAGGCAGCGATTCGGTCAACGTCACGACGGATATGTCGTGCAATTGGACGGCTTCGAGCAACAATTCCTGGATTCAGAT
>CADECP010000049.1 GCA_902825875.1 uncultured Acidobacteriota bacterium | reverse complement strand
ATCTCAACCGTCCCTACCGGGACGAAGAAACTGTCAAACGCTTTATTTGATCTGCCATCGCGTAACATCAGTCAGTCATCAAAAAAGGTCCGTGAAAAATTGCTGGTTGCAATTTTTCACGGACCTTTTTTAAGTTTCAGGTGTTAAGCCGGAACAGCTTTAGCCGATGCGACGACCGCCGTCGCGCGGAGCAATCGGGCCGCGAACCGGCGCGCTGCTGCGAACAAACAAGTCGTTGATCGGCCCCCAGACGCCTTGCGCGGCGAAAGGAACGTACTCAAACCCGCGTCCAAACGGATCGTCGTTGCGGACAGTGGTGTAATCAATTCCCAGCGTCGAATAAATCGTCGCCGCCACATCTTCGTATTGAGCCGGACGATTGGCCGCCCAACCGGGTTCGGTGATGTACCCGCCGTCGGCGCTGGTGGAGCCGATGATTTTGCCGCCACTGACGCCCGCTCCGGCAAAACACGCGAAGTGCTGGAAGTAATGGTCGCGTCCGCTTTGCCCGGTCAACGGACCGACCGTGCGCCCGAATTCTCCCATCCAAACGACCAGCGTTTCATCCAGCAACGTGCCGCCTCGCGTGCCGGGAGTGGCCGCCAAATCAGCCAGCAATGCAGACATGCCCAAATCAAATTCTTTGGCTCTGCCGTGCAAACGACCGTTGTCGGCAGTGTCGTAAATGTCGTCGTGATGATCCCAGCCGTCGTGGCGAATGTGGATGAAGCGCGTGCCTTGATTTGCTTTGAGAATGTTGCGCGCCACGATGCACGAATTGCCGAAGCCGTTTCCGTTGACGGTGTTCTGGCCCACCATCGAAGTCCCGCCATACCGAACCTGCTCTTCGGTGGTGAATTTGAACACGGCGTCCACTGCCGGGTCGTACATCATGGATTTGCCGCGATCATAAAAACTGCCCAGCGTTGTGGCATCGTCGCCCAGCGGAGAGTTTGTTCGCAGTTTCGAGTCAATGGATTTCAGTGCGTTGTAACGCGCTTCAAAGGTGGCTTGGCCGTCGGCGTTGGCCAGACTGCCAAGCCCTGTCGGGGCAGCCGTCACATCGAACGGCGCGTGCAGGCCATTGAAATAACCCGGCCCGACTACGTTGAAATTCGTGTTGAGCGAAACGAACACAGGCAATTTTTGGCTGGCGGTTCGTTGCGATTCAAACTCCAACGAAACGACGCTGCCAATGTTCGGCGCAATTTTGCCGAGCGCCGAACTGGGACCGCGAGCGATTTGCGCCCAGGTTTGTTGCAGCGGATGCACCAATGCCGGAGCGCGCATGCTGCGAACAATGGCAAATTTGTTCATCTGTTTGGCCAGTTCCGGCATCAACCCTTGCGGAAACATCGTGCCGCTGAAACTGGTCGGATTGAAATCCGCCGGAGTCCACGAGCCTTGTTTCAGGTCGAAAGTGTCCACGCTGGAAGGCGCGCCAGCCATCAGCACAAAGATGCAATTCAGCGCGCTGTTAATCAGCGACGGAGCCACTGCGCTGACTTTGCTGGCAGCCAGCAATTCTGAAGTCATGCCGGTCGTCACCATCGCTCCGGCCACGCCTGCTCCCGCCAGTTTGAAAAATTCGCGCCTGCCCAGCGTCGGGCCTGTCAGCGGAGAATTACCGCGCGGCGCATTCACTTCGTTCAACTCTTTGTAGTATTTGTTCGCCATAAATCACCTCTTGAATTGCCGTTCGTAGTTCCGCGTTTACGCGGCGACTTTCGCTTGCCGGGCCGTTTCCGCCTGAAGGCGGAACTACAAACGCGCTTCAGTAGTTAAAAATGAAGTCCATCTTGTTCAACAGCGCCCATTGAACGCCTTCGGTCGCCTGCCGTTTGCCTTGCGACGAAAACAGCGGCAACAACGCATCCAGTTCATCCTGGCGCGGATTGCGCGAAAGCGTGTTCAGAAACAACTGCGTCGTGATCTGTTGATCGGTCAACGCCGTGTTGGCCAGCAACGTCGCCACAGCCGAACCCGCATTGGCCTGATGAATCTTGCCCATCACGAAGTTGTTGTTCATCAACGTCAACGACTGTTGGATGGACGGTTCAAACGAACGCGGTTTCACGTCGCGGTCTCCGCGAATGAACAAGTTGAGGAAATTGGCTACCTGACCGTTTGTGCGCGGTTCGACGGTGTCAGGCAATTGCATTGCCCAATTCACCGTGAACGTGTTCTGGTTGAGCGAGTCGCGCATCTGGTATGTCGCCGTGAAGTTCGTCGCTTTCAAAATGGCGTCGTGAACTTCTTCCGCATCCATACGACGAATGTATTTCCGCGCGTAGTAAGGAACCATCGAAAGGCTCCACGTCGCGGGATACTGCGAAGACAGGCTGTAAGCGTTGGATTTGGCAATCAAGCCGATCAGTTTGCGGATGTCATAATTCTGTTTGATGAATTCGTCAGCCAGAGAATTTAATAACTCGGCATTGGCCGGTTGCAGCGTCCATCCGCTGGGAAGCGTCGCAGCCGGATCGAGCCGCGCCGGATCAAAAGCGTTCGACGGCGAAACCAGAGCTTCGACCATCAGCTTTTCCCAAATGTAATTGACCGCCGCGCGAGCGAATTGTTTGTCGGCTGTCACCAATCGAGCGATGGCCTGGCGACGATTTTCGCCGGTGTTCACTCCGCCGCCGCTGCCCAAAAAGTATTTGGGGTCTGCGGTGCTTTTGCCGCCAACCGGTTCGCGCGTCTGGCGATTTCCTGTGGTGGTGTTGAGCTGATACTCGCCCGCAGGATTTTCAGACACGATGTATTTGGCATAATTCGGCTGTTGCGAAAGGTTCTGTCGTTGTCGGCGAGTGCGTGCAAAAAACGCCGACATTCCCCAGGCGTCCGAACGTGTCTTTTGCGATCCCCACAAATTGACTTGATCCAGATGGCCTGCGCCGTCGTGACAAAGCAAACAGTCCGTAGCGTTGATGCCCAAAAAAGCACGAGTGACTTCGACCGCCGTGCCGTCCATTGTGTCTTGAGCCGGCCCCATCGGAACGATTCCGCCGACGATGAAATTGACCTGACCTTGAACGAAGTTGTCGCCGTCGTTGGCTATCATTTCCGTCGCCATCTGGTTGTAAGCTTTGTTTTTGCTGACGGCGTCTTTGATGTAATTGTAAAAGGCGTCGCGTCCGCCGCTGTAACGCTGGACGTTCACCGAACGGGCGTTGTTGCGGTACAGGTCGCCAAAAAACATCGTCCATTTGTCCACGTATTCCGGCGAACCAATCAGTTTGTCCACCAGGGCATCACGTTTAGTGGCTGAGTTGTCGGCCAGAAACCCCGTCACGTCTATTGCGGAAGGGATGCGCCCGGTGATGTCCAGATAAGCTCGGCGAATGAATTCTTCGTCGGTGCAAAGCGGCGCGGACTGAATGCCGTCTCTGCCCATTTTGTCGAACAGAATGTTGTCAATGAAGTTTTTTCGCGGGATGTCTTGCGGCGGCACGGTGGCCACTTCCGCGCCGATGCTCAGAGCGGCGGCGACTGAGGTAGTAGCTTCCGACACCATTTCACGGTGTTGAGCCATCGCCTGTTCTAAAGTTTCTGGGCTTTGCAGATAGCCGCAATCGTTTGCGGATGTTTTTCGATGAGTTTTCGGATCGTCCTGATCCTGACGATTCTGGTCGCCAATCAGCGCCGCGAACGATCCATATTGAGCCAGCCCCAGCGTTACGGCCAAAGTTATAACGACGAGCATCACTACTCGTTTGACTCTGCCCGTGGATAAAGTTCCACCTAAGCCTGTTGTCGGCATAAGTCCTCCTGTTGGTTTTGAAAATTTTTGCCTGTCGTCCAAGACAGTCAGCAAGTTGTCAGCAAATGAAATTTCCGCGCTTAGCAAGTGTCAGCATAGGTTCGGCTTGCTCGCAAGGCCATCGCCGAACGCGACATAAGACAAAGCACGATTTGAAATGGTCTGAATAAAATTTTTGGCATAACAGCCCGCCGCTTCTTTACAGGCGCGGTTCTGTACCAATTGCCTGCTTCGATTTAGAATGAATTTGAGAAGGATCAATGTGATAGAGGGGTTACTGAATCAAAACTCAATGCCAGCCGCAACATCAAAAATCGCCTTCAACAAGGATAAGCAATCGGTCAATGGAGCCGACGCCAACCCGATTTCGCTTCGAGCGGTTGGCGTGTTGGAAATAGCTTCGGTGATTGCGTCAGTTTTTTTGACGACCTGGGTTTTGATTCCTTTGCAGCCGGAACCGCGTTGGCTGATTGCATTGCCTGGCTTATTCGCCTCCGCGTTGATGCTGAATTCACATCGAATTCGGGGCGACCGATTCAGCGAAGTTGGAGTGTCGGCGCAAAACTTCGGCAGAGCCTTGCGGCTGGTGGTGTTGCCGACGTTGGCGGCTTGCGGCGTGATTGCGGCGCTTGGTTTCGCCACGAATTCGTTTCACCTGACATCGCATTTCCGGACGAATCTGTTGGTGCTGCCGGTGTGGGCAGTGATCCAGCAATATGTTTTGCAAGCGTTCATTTATCGAAGAATGCGCTGGCTGTTTGTCACGGAATCGGCTTCGCCAGAAATGCAGCGACGGCAAGTGCGTCTGGCAATTTGGGCGACGGCGGCGATTTTTTCGCTGACGCATTTGCCGAACCTGATGTTGATGTTGCTGACATTGCTTGGCGGTTTGATGTGGTCGTGGGCGTACGAACGCGCGCCCAACCTGTTCGCTCTTGGTTTATCTCACGCGGTAATCAGTTTGATGTTGATGACTTCGGCTCCGGCGTGGCTGCTGCCGAGCATGAGCGTGGGATACAAACATTTTCTTTACCAGAAGTTCTGAGGTGTATATGGCTGACAACTTCATCGAACGACGCAAAACCAATTGGAAACGGCTGGAAGAGTTGACCGATCAGGTGCGAAGCCTGCGCGGATTGCGTAGCTTGGCGCGCGATGAAGTCCGCGAACTTGGACGGATTTACCGTCGCACGGCTTCTGACCTGGCGATAGCTCGCGTCGAGTCGCGCGATCAGCGACTGGTCAGTTACCTGAACAATTTGGTGATTCGCGCGCACGGCATGATTTACCGCTCGGAATCGAAAGGCGTGCGTTCGATCTTCGATTTTTACTGGCACGAATTCCCTGCCATCTTCCGCCGGACGTTCCGGTACACGCTGGCGACTTTTTTGATTTTTGTGGCGATTGGGCTGGGTTCGTTTTGGGCGACGTGGCGCAACGACGATTTCGCAGACTTTGCATACGTTCCACCGCCATTGGTGCAAGCGGTCAAAAACCATCAACGCTGGTGGGAGCGATTGAACGACGAAGCTCCGACCGGAGCCGCCGGAATTATCGCCAACAACATCGGCGTCAGTTTGAAAGTATTCGCGTTCAGCATAGTTCCGGTCGTCGGAACGGTTGGCGTGCTGACGCCTTCGGCGTTGCAAATCGGATCGTTGCAGGCAGTGCTGATGAAACACGGGATGATGGGGACTTTCTGGAACTTCGGGTTCGGCCATGCAGTATTGGAATTCGCGGCGATTTTCATCGCTGGCGGAGCCGGATTGATGATCGGCTGGTCGCTGATCGCTCCGGGAGAAAGAACTCGAAAAGAAGCTTTGGTCGAACGCAGCACGCTGGCGATTCGTTTGTTGGTTGGTTGTGTGCCGCTGTTGATCGTCGCCGGATTGATCGAAGGATTCATTTCGCCGCTGCCAATTCAATCGCGGTACAAGATCGCTGTTTCGGTGGCTTCGGCGGTGATGTTGGCGGCTTATTTGCTGAAACCGGCCAAAGTTACGGGCGGAGAATGAATCGCTGTGGTATCATCCGGCCTCAATTTCGTAGAACAATTTTGAAGAGGGTTTGAGAATGAGTGATTTTGATTACGATGTCCCGCAGACGTATCTGACTATCCTGACCAAAAACGATATTTTTTCTTTTCTTGGCTTGGTTCGGGCGCAAATGGTGGATTCTGACGGCATGACCAAACCGATGACCGCCGTCATTAAACATGATCCGCGCGAAGGCCAGCCGATTCTGAAACAGTTCCAGACCGGCGGCGAAGCCCGGCGCAATTACGAAGAAGCCATTTCGACCAGTCTCGAACGTGGATGGAGCGTTGTTTATCGCGGACTGCCATTGGAAGGTTGATGACGGTTCGGCAGTTTTGGAAATAACAAAAGGCGGGTTAAACCCGCCTTTTGTTATTTCCAAAACTGCTTTTTGAACTTCACTCGGTGACAGGCTGCCGGTGATCCAGCGCGTTGCTGACAATGCGCGCTGCCGTTTCGCTGATGTGAGTGCGCCAGGCTTTTCGGTCTTCTTCCTGAGCACCGCTCAACAGCAACAGACGTTTCAGGATTTCGGTTGTCACCGCAACTAAAAACGCGCCTTGTCCGGCTTGCTGGCGCAGATGTTCGTTGTCGCGGCGAGCGCGGTCGCGTTCATCTTCCTGTTCGAAGCGCGGAATTTCCTGGTCGAGCAAATCGAAAGCAACGACCGCGAGTTTCTGGTTCTGATTGTCGGCAAAATTCGCCAGCCGAACGCGAATTTCATCGTTGAGCGGGACTTCGATCAACGGCGAAGCCAGCGTAATCGCCTGAGCGTGCCGGTTGCGAAGCACTCGCGCCGCAATTACCAACACCAACACCCAGTACCCGACAAACATTGCGCCGACGACGGCCAGGTCGGTCATCGTCCATTTTCCCCTGCCACTCAAATACAAATATGCCACAGGAATCAGCGCCGGCACCGCAACCAGCAAAACTCGATACCAGTTCCAATTGGATTTGCGCGAAGATTTGTCGTCTGGGGGTTGATCGTCAGAAGGATTGTCGTAATCGTTCATCTCACTTGCTCCCTTACTGCGTCCTGCAATAACTACTAACCTGTCGGCATTATAGCCCAAACCTTGCAGCGGCAAAGCCCATGCGCCATCATCTGGCAAAATTCACGACAAAGGAGAGTTAAAAACATGGCGCAGCGAAATCAACCGCTTCTGGTTGGCATCAATTATCCCTGGATAGATTACGGATGGGATTTCGGCAACCCGCCCCAAGCCTGGGTCGCCTGGCAAAATCTGGCTGCCTGGCGCGAAGCCAAACGCCGTCGCATTGTCGAGGATTTCACGCAATTCGCCGATCAAGGTTTGTCAGCTGTTCGATGGTTCATCCTGCCCGACGGAACGAATTACGGCACTGGCATCGAATCGCCCGACAACACCGACGGCCAATGGCATTTCGAAGCCTTGCCGCGCCAACATCCTTTTCACCAACAGCTTTGCGATGATTTCGAGTTCGTGTTGGAAACCTGCGCCAAACTCGGATTGCAGTTTTTGCCTTCGCTGATTGATTTTCACTGGTGCAATCAGGGCGCCATCGCCGATTACAAATCCGGCATAGTCAAAGGCGGACGCGCCGACATTGTCACCGACCCTGCCAAACGCGAAGCCTTTTTTGACAGCGTGCTGGAACCGTTGCTGGAAGTTTCGCTTCGGTATCCTCAAACAATTTATGCCTGGGAATTGATGAACGAACCCGAATGGGTGACGACAGACAAATCGCTGGAACATCATCGCCCGGAAGAAAACAAAACCATCCCGCGTGACAAAATGCTCAGCTTTTTGCGGCGCGGCATTGGCCGCATCAATCACCGAAAATTGCCGAACGGCAGACAGGCGTTTCGATCAACCATCGGCTTCGCGCATCACGATACCTTGTTCGATTGGAACTCCGCCGGGCTGGGTGCGACGTTACATCAATTTCACTTTTACGCGCAGAAAGACGGCAAGCTGCCGCCAAATGTTTTTTCCGAAGAATACCCTTGCTTCATCGGCGAATTCGCCACAGCGGTTCAGAAGGATTGGACTGATTTGAAAAAACGCAAGCTGGCTCAATCCGTTCGCAATCGGCTGGATTTGATCGAAGAGCGCGGTTACCCGGCGGCGTTTTTATGGTCGGCTCAAGCAATGGATGTAGCGACGAAATGGACGCCGGATGAAGTGCGCGACACGATTGCTTTTCTAAGAACTTCGCGCGGCGGATCGGCGGACGACACTGCCTGATGAAGTTTTGATTCAGTTTACTTGAAGCCTTTGCGAATAAAAGTGGCTTGCCATCAATAATTTGAGCGATGGTACGGAACCGGGAGCGGTAGCGACCGGGTTGGCTTGAAGTAACGCTCACGAAAGTATCCAGTCGCTACCGCTCCTGGTTCCGTACCGAATTACGCACAGTCTTCAGCTTACTTCGGCAGCGGCATCACGGATTCAGCAACCAGCACAAATTCCGAACCATTGAACTGAAAATCCAGATTGCGTTGTTGCTCGCCTTTTTCCTTGTCGTTGGTTGCGGCCATCAATCGAATCAGCGGAGCTTTGCCTTCTTCGTGGCGTAATCCCATTCGCAGGTATTTATTGCTGGCTGGAAACGCACGGGCGAGTTTGTCTTTTTTGTCGGCGATGAGCGGCAGTTTCTGGCCTTCGCGCACAATGAGGGCGAAGTAGTTCTGGCCGCTTTTGACGGGTTTGGCATATACGACAATCAAACTGTCGTAAACGCCGCGCGTCACCGCATCAATTCGCGCGGCGTAAATCAGTTCCGCTGTTTCACCGCCCGAAGCCAGCGTTTCGGCTTTGGCCGCTTCAAAGTCCGGCAAGGCGATCTTCGGATTGGTTTTAAGCAGCGGTCCGGTTGGAGCTTGTGCGGTCGGTTGCGGTGTTTGGCCGAAAGCCAACAACGCCGACGCAACAACCAGCGCCAAACCGAAAAGCAGTTTGATCGAGCGAATCATTTTTCACCTCTCATTTTCCGCCGACGGAAACCTGCGCGCTGCCGACGTTCGAGTTGGCATCAAACACGCGAAACGCAACGACGTGCGGACGCGCATCGGGCAAAGCCACCTTCACCAAAAACTCTTCACGTTTGGCATCGGCGATGCCGTCCGATGGAAAGACCGATTTCCACGTCCCGCCATCAAGCTGATATTCGGCACGTTTCAGAATCGAAGTCGCATCGCTGGCGCGGAACGTGATTTCGGCATTGCCGCCGGAAACGCGCGGCGCATCGGCAGTCACAGTCGGCGGTGTGTTGTCCACTTCCACAGATTCGGTTTCGAGTTCATCGGTCAGCGACAGACCTGCCGGATTCGACGGCGCATCGGTCGCCACGACTTTGAACACGTACCGCCCATCCGGCAACGCATTCGGGTCTACGGTGAAGTAGCTTTCCTTGAAGTTGGCTTTCAGCGGATAAAATTCTGTCGAATTGGCGGCACGGTAAAACACAGAGTATTCAATCGAATCGCCGTTGCGGTCTTCGGCTTGCCACTGCATCGAAATCGCGCCGCGTTGCGGAACTCTGCGCGGAGGAATCGAAATCGGGGCTGAGCCTTCGCCGCTCACGTCGCCGCCGCCTTCCATAATCGGTTGCGGTAATGGAATCAGCGCGATTCCGGGCGACAGAAAATTCAATGAATTGATTTTCGGAGCCACATTACGCGGCAGATACGACACCGTGACTTCGCGCAATCGTGGAGCAGGCGAATTGGCCGCGCTGCGTTTCAACGTTGCGCGCCATTGCAGGAATCGTGCGGAAGGGCTTTTGATGGCGTCACCGTCGGCATTTGTGATTGCCGCCGACCAATCGCTCCAGGTCGAATCGGGCGTAGCAGTGTTTCCGCTGCGAGTTTGCAATTCAATTGCGCCTTCGCCGATCCACGAAATTCGTCCCCAAGCGGCGGTCGTCGCGGCTTCGCGGACGGACGAAGTGTAAGTTCCGGTCGCCGCAGTTGCGCCACCGAGTTTGAACAGCTTGCCCAGATTCGACGCGGCGACATAAGTTTGATTTCCAGCGCGAACAAACCGCGAAGTTTGAGCTTCGGAAGTTTGCGCCAACAAACCAGGCTTCTGTCCGGCGGCGACACTGAAAATTCGTCCTTTCTGGCCGGTTCCGATCAAAGCTTGTCCGTTGGCATCCAGCGCGACGGCAAAGGCTGCGGCGTCTTTTGATTCCCAAACTGTGTCGGCGGCTCCGTTGGCGTTCACACGGTACAGCGCGCTTTTGGCCGCGCCGCCTCCGCTGACGGCAGACGATGAAGACGATCCGCCGCCAGACGCAGGCGAATCAATCGTTTGAACATCGCTGATGACAATCGTCACTCCGCCGCCGTCGTCAATCGGTTGAGCAGGCGATGCCGACGAAGACCCCGAAGCCGCATTCGACGATCCACTGCCTGCCGATTCCGCCAACGCCAGCGCATAAATTTCTCCGTTGCGGCCAACGGCCAGATCGCGGATTTCGCGTTGCGCCGAATCGAACAACGTGAAGGCTTTGCCGTCAGCGGAAATTCTCAGCACCATTCCGCCCGGATCGGTTCCGGCGATGATGTTGCCTGCGCCATCCACTTTCAGCGCGGTGATGTTGGTTTGCGTAGTGTTCACCAACGGAGCGCCCGTGCCATCGGCGTTGACGCGAAAGATGATTCCTTTGTCGCCTGTGCCGACCAGCAAACGGCCTTGCGCGTCGAAAGCCAGCGACCAGATGTATTTTGTCTTCGGCTCGAAAAAGACTTTGGCTTCGCCGTTGGGTGTGATGCGATAAACCTTTCCGTCCGGCGAAGTTCCCGCGTACACATTGCCGCCTGCATCCACCGCCAACGCCATCACATCCAGTTCGGAGGTTTTGTACAGCAACGAACCTTTGCCTGTGGCGTCCACTTTGAACACGCGGCCTTCGTGCCCTGTGCCCAAATACACGTTGCCGGAATTGTCCGCCGCCGCCGCCCAGATGTAAGCCTGTTTGGTGTCGAAGACTTCAGCCAAGGCCGGAGCCAGCGTGATCGTGCCGTTGTCGGCAATCGAGACGCCGACAGCGTCGCCTTTTTCAACTTCGGCGCGCGTGTTCACACGCCAAAACACCGGGCCGCTGGCCGATGCTGTAAAAATCAGCATTGAAATAATGAAAAGAGAAAGGAAGGTAAGAAGAGTTTTTCGCATTCTGGTTTGAGTCCTGAATTGAATTGCCAGCAATTAAACCGGGTAATCTCCGATCCACTTTACCCATTTGAAGACATTGCCAACTGCGTTAAACAGCCGCTTGTCGCCGGTGTAAAAATCAAAGCCGAGCGTTTGTGCGAGCACCAGATACGCGGCGTCGTATACCGAACGTTGGTATCGGCAGGCTAATTGGAAAGCGAGCGGTTGAAGTGAGCGCATGTCGTGACGTTCAATGTCGTACGCAATCAAGTCGGCAATTGCGGAGAGCGCGTAGGCCTCATCAATTCGATTTCTCACGACGGCCATTTTCAACGTGTTGACGATTTCATAATCGAACAGCGATGGAGTCACCAAGCTCAAATTGCCGCATAGAAAATCAGTTTGAACCTGGTCGGCCTCTGCTGTCGAATCTTCATCCCGCAACCACCATTTCAGTGCGACCGAAGCGTCAACAACAACTGTTTGATTGCTCACCGTCGGCCTTCCTCAAGTAATTCTGCCACTGTGACGCCAAGCGGTTGCATTGCATCGCGTAAGGCGCGCATCCGTTGAGCCGATTCGAGCAATCGTCTGCGTTTTTCTGCCTGAATCGCGTCTTCGGGAAAAACAATTGTCACCGGGATTTCTCCGCTCACTTCCGGCAATTGCTCCGAAGGCAACGGCCTGAATTCTTTTCCATCGTATGTGGCTTGAACTGCAATCATGATTTTCTCCTTCACTTGCTGACGACGTTGACCGTCAGCGTGCGTTGCCCGGAAATAACGAATTCCGCTGGTGGCAGTTCTTTTTCAAAAAAAGTCGCCGATCCGGTTTTGACGTATCCGCCGGACGTTCGATCCGAACCGAGCGTGGCCAGCACAGAAGGCGGCAGGTTGGGCAATTCTTCGTTGTTGATGATTGCGCCGGATTCGCTGCGCGTAAATTTGACGTACAGCCTGTCGGATTTACGAATCTTGTTCAGTTCCCTGACCAACTGGCTCAGCGATTTCGGCGAAATGCCTGTGCGCGGTTCCTGTGCTTGAATCGAAGCTCCGTCGCCGACGACGATCTGCAATTCGCCGAGCGGCGTATCCGCCGGAATTTCCACAGGGATGCGTTCGATGTATTCGCCGCCGCTGTCCGTGCGGGCAAAAGCTTGAATCTCGATTTTTTCGCCCGGGCGAACTTCTGTGCGATTGATCCACAGCCGATCCAACCGTCCGGTGCTGCGCGTGTCATACGAAGCAATGTCGAAGGTGATTTTTTCCATTCGCATCTCGCTGAATCCGCTGTTGAACAAAGTGCTGATCGGTTTGGACACGGCGAACGCAGCAGCCAGCGGAGAATTCATCGAAACCGACAAACGGTTTTCCATTGTGATGTCCGGCTGGTCTTTCAGTTTGATGTTGCCGCGAATTTGCAGCGTCGAATCGCCGATGGCGCGTTCGGTTGAAGTAATCGTCGAAAGCACGGTCATCTGCATCAGGATCGGCGTCAGAAAACGGTCGGCGACCACATCGAAATTGTAAGTCTGACGATTGCCCAAACTGGTTTTCAAATTGATCGTCACCGGAATCATTTTCGGCGCTTTGCCGAGTTCGCCGTAAATGCCTGTCGAACGGTCGCCGCTGATTGTGCCGACCATTTCCGTCGGGAAACTCAGTTTGAACGAAGTTGCCTGACTGGACATGACCGTGACGACTTCGCCTTCGTGCATGGGGAATTCCGAAACGCCCAAGCTCAAAAACGGATGGCCAAAAGCGTAAATCCGATTGCCGTCGCGGTAGGTCACGGTTCCCGCCGCCGACAGTGAATAATCTCCGCGAACGAGCGGCACGACGATGGTCGAACCGGGCTTCAAGGTTTCGGCAGTGGCTTTTTTCAAATCGCCGATTTGAGCCGCGCCTGAAACTCCGGCCACCGGAGCGAATCCCCATGATTGAAACAGTGGAGCGAATCGCGCGACGATTTCGGGCGCAACGCCCGTGATCGAAAGCGGCGTGGCAATCGGCATCAACACCTGCGCGCTGCCCGGAGCGGCAACGGCTTGCGCGCCGACGCCGGATTTGCCGCTCAAACTTTCAACGAACTCTTTGTATTCGCGCGAATCGGCGTTGAAGGAAATTTCGGAAAACGACACCGAGCGAGGTTGGTCGGCTTTTTTGTCGTTTTGTTTTTGCTCGAAAACGGCCAGCATTTCTTTGATCGGCGTGATTCCGGCAATCGGGTCTTTGGCGAATTGATAACCGAACGCGACCGCGCCGAGCAATTTGCCGTCAATGTACACCGGCGAACCGCTCATGCCTTGAAAAACGCCGGTGTGATTCAATTCGTCGCCAAGCAATTTCGACAGCACGGCGTTTTGTCCGGGATTTGGAAAACTGGTCAGCACGCCCAGAATTTCCAACTCGAATTTTTTCGGCTCGCTGCCGGTGAAGACCGTGTAGCCAATCGCCTTCATTCCGGGTTTGACCTGCTCAATCGGGAAAAACTGAGCATTGGTTTCCGGCTGAGTTTTTTGGCCAAAAGCCGTCAGCGACATGCCAACTCCGACGATCAACAACATCGCAACCGCCAGATGCCGTACCAAACGTTTCACCAATCGCGTCATAAGCTGTTACCTCTCTTGCTTGGGAATCTTGATTTGCCCGATTTCAGGGCGCGGGCAATATAGCACAGACTCGTTACTCCGCTCGTCCGATCACGCCCATCAACCTGCCAACAGGTTTTTCAGCTCCGCGTTCCAGCCGGTAACTGAAAAACAAATCGTTTCGCAACCAGGTGCAAAGTCCGCTGTCGTAAATTCGATCCGCAGACAATCCAGCGTCGGACAGTTGGCGGATGTTGGCGAGATTCAGATTGATGTGACCTTTGCCGTTGGGTTGCAGGTTGGAAAACAAATCTTCGGCGTAGCCATATTCGCGGCGAAACGCCTCCAGGACTTCGGCTCCGACTTCAAAAACTTCGGCGCAAATGGCCGGCCCCAAAGCCGCGTGCAGGTCTTCGGGATGCGAACCATACTCGTGTTGCATGCGTTCGATTGTCCGTGCGACGATGCCCGCCAGCGTGCCTCGCCAGCCAGCGTGGACAGCCGCAAAAGCTCGTGTGCGTTCATCGGCGATCAAGATCGGCATGCAATCGGCGGTTTGAATCGCCAGCAAAATTTGTTCGGTGTTTGCCGTCAGAGCGTCACCGGGCTGGGCTTCGGTCAAAGCGGCGGCGGCGTCTTTGACCGAACGAACATCGGCGGAATGAATTTGCTTCGCCGTCACCATCGGCCAGTTGTCTGCGCCGAACGCAGCTTGAAACCGTCGCCGGTTTTCGATGACGTTGGCGCGTTCGTCGTGACTGAAATTGCCCAAGCTGAGCGAGTTTTCCGGCAACGGGCTGACGCCGCCGAGCCGAGTGCTAAAAGCGTTTTTGAATCCGAGCCGTTCCAACGGCTCACAAACCAGAAGTTGAATTTCGCCGTGCGGGCGGAAAGAAAAGTTGGTCATTGTTTTTATGATCGTCGGAATCGGGGTAGACATCGCAGACATCGAACGAATCAAACATTCGCTGGACGAATTCGGCGACCGCTTTCGTCAGCGAGTCTTCACTGTTGCCGAAATCGCTTACTGCGAACAGTTCGCGCACGAACCGGCGAAAATCGAACGCTACGCCGCGCGCTTTGCCGCCAAAGAAGCCGCGCGAAAAGCTCTGGGCGCGGCCACTCCGTTAAAAGCCTTGTCGTGGCATGAAGTCGAAGTCGTTTCAACATCAGAAGGCGCTCCGCAACTTCGATTTTATGGCCGCGCTGCCGAATTGATCGCCGAGCTTCGCATCGCGCGCGCTCACGTTTCACTTTCTCATGCGCCGGAACACGCCGTTGCCTTTGTCGTTCTGGAATCCAATTAACAGCGAACTCAATTGCGACTGCCGGGTTTGATTGCAGTCGAACCTTCCTGGCACATCGGGCAGGCATCGGGTTGATAAGTCGGCACTTCCAACACAGCCAGCGCGTGGCGAGGAATGCCCAGGTCAACGCTGCCACCACTGCGATCAATCAACGAACCGGCTCCGACCGATTGGCCACCGAGCGCGGCAACCACGTCCATCACTTCGCGGGTCGAACCGCCGGTCGTAACTACGTCTTCGACGACAAAGCAGCGCTCGCCGGGTTTGATTTCAAAACCCCGCCGCAAGGTCATGGCTTTTTCCTGGCGTTCGGTGAACAGCGCACGAACTCCCAACGCTCGCGCTACTTCGTGCGCGACAACGACTCCGCCCAACGCCGGAGCAATCACCAGATCAATTTGACCAATGTTCGGATCGGCTTTGGCTTTAGCGGCCAGTTCGGCGCATAAAGTTTCGGCAACCGCCGGATGCTGCATTACCAGCGCGCACTGCAAATACCGGTTGCTGTGCAGGCCGGAACTGAGCAAAAAATGGCCTTTCAGCAAAGCCTGATTGTCTTCAAAAATCTTCAGCACTTGTTCGGTTGTCATGGTTATTTTGCAAACCGCTCCATACTGTCGCGGTAATGGTTCTCCTGTTGATGAAAATATAGCGATAAGGAAAATGGCGAAACACTTCCAGCCGTAAGCCGGCGGCAAGTTCGATTTCGGCAATGTCCGGCGAGGCGAATCCGCGCAGCACTGAAACCGCTGCGTCGTTTCTGACCAGGCGATTGCCTGTGAACAGACGGCTCAACAGCTTGATCGAATAATACGCCAGCGGATGACGCCGCAAGTCATTGATGACGACTGCTGTTTTGGCGACGCGCGCAAAACTGCTGAGCAGTTCCGCTGCTTTGGCGCTTTCAAAATGGTGCAGAAACAGCGACGCCAGCACAAAATCAAAACTGTGGTCGGCAAACGGCAGGTTCAGCGCGTCGCCGCAAACGGTTTTGATTTCGGGATATTCGGCGGTTTGCACCAGAGCCTGGTGAGCGGCGATTTCGTTCAGGTCAATTACAACAAATTCAATTTTCAAACCGCGTGGTCGTGCCCAATCCACAATCCGTGCAGGAATGTCTGCCGAACCCGTGCCAACGTCCAGCAATCGAATACGAGTTTGTCCGGCGGCTTGCAGAGTTTTCAGCATTGGAAACAGCCGTTTGGTCAACGCGCGATGTCCGCCCAACCAGCGATTGATACGCCGCAAATCCGACAGGCTTTCGATGAATTCTTCGGCGCTGAAATCCGAACCGTCAATCAATTCGATTTCGGCGCTGCGTTGGGCAAAGCTTGTCGTCAAACCGCAAGGCATACTGCTGGCCAGCTTCCGGTTGAGTTGCGCGTTTGGAAGTCTTCTGTAAACTGCCAACCGCAAACCTCAAAAAACTGCGAAACAAAACTATGTCGAAAAAACTGAATCTAATTGAGCACATCTCTTCCAAAGAGAAAAAGCAGGGCTATGTGACTCAGATGTTTGAGATCATTGCGCCGCGTTATGACCTGATTACCCGTTTGCTGTCTTACGGCATGGATTCCGGCTGGAAGCGCAAGATGCTGGAAATGCTGAATCTGCATGGAAACGAGCGCACGCTCGATCTGGCGTGCGGAACCGGCGACATCACGTTTGCGCTGGGGGAACGGTTGCCGTCAGGCGAAGCCGTCGGTCTGGACATCACACACGGCATGCTGGAAATCGCCGAAGAAAAACGCCGCGAGAAAAAAGCAGACAACGTGTTTTTTCACCAGGGCGACATAATGAAAATGCCGTTTGCCGATGCCTCCTTTGATTACATCACCTGCGGATACGCCCTGCGAAACGTGCCGGATGTCGAACTGGCGCTGGTCGAAATCAAGCGCGTGTTGAAACCCGGCGGACGATTTTATTCGCTGGATTTCGCGCATCCGGGCAATCGCATTTACCGTTGGCTGTACCTGAATTACCTGATTGTCGTCGGTTCGACGGTTGGAATTCTGCTGCACGGCGATGCGGACGTGTACCGCTACATTCCCGAAAGCATCAAACGGTATCCAGGCCAACACGGAGTCAAACAAACTATGGAAAAGTTGGGATTCGGGCAAACCGGTTTGCTGGAATTCGGCGGCGGCATCATGGCCATCAATTACGGAACCAAGCCGAATTGATGGCCAGCCATGATTACGCCTCGAAGATTACGCCTCGAATTTTTTCACCACCAGCGCAGAGTTTTTCGATCCGAAACCGATGCAATTGCAAACCGCGATTCTGATGTCAGCCGCGCGCGAAGCGTTCGGCACGTAATCCAGATCGCATTCGGGGTCGGCTTCGTCCAGATTGATGGTCGGCGGCAGAAATCCATGGTTGATTCCGCCGATGGTCGCCATCAAACCTGCCGCGCCTGAAGCTCCCTGCGGATGGCCGATCATGCTTTTCGTGGCGCTCATCGGAATTTTGTAGGCCAGATCGCCGAAAGCATTTTTGACGGCTCGCGTTTCGATGCGGTCGTTCAGTTTGGTCGAAGTCCCGTGCAGATTGATGTAATCCACTTCTTCGGGGGCGACACCAGCGTCGGCCATGGCCAGACTCATGGCTCGCGCCGGTTCGACGCCGCTTTCGTCAAGTTGCACACGGTGATGCGCGTCGCAGGTCGAACCATACCCGACAATTTCAGCGTAAATTTGCGCGCCACGTTGCAGCGCATGTTCCAGTTCTTCAAACACGAACAGATAGCCGCCTTCGCCGATGACAAACCCATCTCGGTCTTTGCTAAACGGGCGTGAACCGCGCGTTGGCTCTTCGTTCCACGACGGAGTCATGACTTTCAGCATGCAGAATCCCAGCATAAAACTGTGCGCCAATGGGGCGTCAACTCCGCCGGACAGCGCGGTGTTGACGCGCCCCAGAGCAATGTTCTGAACGGCGTAATTCATCGCATCAGTCGAAGAAGTGCAGCCGGTGGAAATCAAATGACTGAACCCTTTGATGCCGAACGGCATGGAAAGCTCTGAAGGCAATGAACCCGGCGTCGCGGTCGGAACGGTATAAATGCTGGCGCGTTTGGCTTCGTTGCCAAAATAATAGCGGTATTGTTTTTCGATAAAACTGAGCGATGCTCCGCCGCTGCCAAGCACGATACCAATGTCACGTTTTTCATCCAGCGACATTTCGCGCGGATTCAATCCGGCATCGGCAAACGCCAGTTCCGCCGAAGCGATGGCATACGCCACCGCGTGCGAAACATGTTGGCGGTCTTTGGGCGCGATGAACTGATCCGAGTCGAAATCTTTGATTTCGGCGGCGATTTGAACGGGCAGATCGCTTGGGTCGAAACGTGTGATGCGGGCAACGCCGCTGCGCCCTTCCCGTATGGATTGCCAGTATTGTTCTCTGCCAAGGCCGATCGGGCTGACGCAGCCTATGCCTGTGACGACTACTCGTCGGAGCGTTTTAAGTGCTTTCATTTTTTTGGTCTCGCTTGAGTGAAGGAATTTTGATTGCGGGCGACAGCTTACCGCGTCAACAACGATTAAACAAAGTCGGGCAGGTCATGAAAGATGACGACGGAATCTGAGGCAGCGCGGTTTCCGTATATTTTTTTGTCCGGGTTGGCCAAACCAAAGATGGAAGTTATACTCCAATCACGTCGCCCGGAAGCATTTGCGGGCAAACTTTTTAGCGCCGCAAGAAAGCAGTAACCCCCAGTAGCTATCAATTTCAATACGAGAGAGCGAATCAACGATTTATGAAAATTGCCATTTTGGGGACGCGAGGGATTCCGGCAAATTATGGCGGGTTTGAAACCTTCGCAGAGCAATTGGGGACGCGGTTGGCGGCACGGGGTCATCAGGTTGCGGTCTACGGTCGCAAACATTATTCAACCACCGACAGAAAATTTTACCGCGGAGTTGAACTGGTCACGCTGCCGACCATTCGTCACAAATACTTCGACACGGTCATCCATACCTTTCTTTCCGTTCTTCACGCATCGCCGAAAAAATACGACGTCATTCTGATCTGCAACGCCGCGAACAGCATTTTTTCGTTCATCCCGCGCTTGTTTGGAACGCCTACGCTGGTCAACGTGGACGGTTTGGAGCGCAAACGCAAAAAATGGAATTGGGTTGGGCGAACGTATTACCTGCTGTCGGAATGGCTTTCGACGTTTTTGCCGACGGCGATTGTCACAGACGCTCAAGTCATTCAGGACTATTACGCCACGCGCTACAAAAAAGAATCGGCGATGATCGCTTACGGAGCCGAAGTCGCTCGCCGCGCCGCGCCGGAAAAACTGTCTCCGTTCGGTCTCTGTCCGAACGGTTATGTGCTTTATGTCAGTCGCCTGGAACCGGAAAACAACGCGCATCTGGTGATCGAAGCTTACGAAAAGGTCAAAACCGAAATGCCGCTGGTGGTCGTCGGCGGAGCGCCTTATGCCGAAGAATACATCGCCCAACTGAAAAGCACGCGCGATCCGCGAGTGAAGTTTCTGGGCTTCGTCTTTGGCGAAGATTATCGCGCCTTGCAGCAAAACGCATACTGTTACGTCCACGCGACCGAAGTCGGCGGCACGCATCCCGCTCTGATCGAAGCAATGGGAGCAGGCAATTGCGCCTTGACGTTGGACACGCCGGAAAACCGTGAAGTCATCAACGGCGCTGGCATCGTTTACGGCTCCGTGCCCGATCTGACCGCCAAGCTGCAACAAGTCATCAATCATCCTGAAATGATCGGCGAATATCGCCGCCGCTCGATGGCTCGCGTGCTGGAACTTTACAACTGGGAACAGATTACCGACCAATACGATGAACTGCTGTCGCAACTGGCGGGCATCGAAATTCCTGCGGTCGCTTCGGTTGTCGGCAAGTCTGTCGTTGCCGCTCCGACGGAATCCGCGATGAAGTCATTCGTCAAAGAACCTGTAAAAGTTCGTAGCGCCGCCAAGAGCCTGCATTGAAATGCTGAACTCGGAATGATGAATGATGAATTCCGTCCGGCATTCATCATTCCGCCTTCAAACTTCATCCTTCCGATGAACTACAGTTCAAACGCCAAAATCCCGCTCTGGCAACCGGCCTGGGCGCTGTTCAGCGAACATCGCGGATTGATCCGTTCGATGGTGCGGCGTGATTTGACCAGCCGTTACAAAGGTTCGTTGATGGGATCGGGCTGGGCAATCATCACGCCTGCGGTTCAAATCGTCATTTTCACAGTCATATTTTCGGGAATCTTCAGCGCGAAGTTCGGCGACCAGGGCGGTCATCTGCGCTTCGCGGTGTATCTGTTTTGCGGGATGTTGCCGTGGATCGCTTTCAGCGACGGAGTGCTACGTTCGACGACGGCGCTGACCGACAACGTCAACCTTGTCCGTCGCGTAGTCTTTCCTTTGGAAGCTTTGCCGGTAAATCTAGCGTTATCGGCGCTGGTGCAACAACTGTTGGGAACGGTCGTTCTGCTGGCGGCGGCGTTGATGATGCAGCGGACTCTGCACGCGACGGCATTGTGGCTGCCGGTGTTGCTGATTCCCCAATTGCTGGCGACGATTGGTTTGGGATGGTTGATGGCCAGCCTGGGCGTGTTCATCCGCGACATGCCGCAAGTCAATCAACTGGCGCTGCAAGCCTGCATGTACCTGACGCCGATCCTGTACCCGGAAAGCCTGGTTCCGCCGAATTACCGCTGGCTGGTGGATTGGAATCCGATGGCTCCGCTGATTCGCAGCTATCGGCTGGCTTTGCTGGAAGGGAAAACGCCCGACTGGCAAGGTTTGAGTGTGACTCTGGCGTTCGGGCTGATCTGTTTCGGGTTCGGGTATTGGTGGTTTGAACGAACGAAAAAAGCCTTTGCAGATGTGCTTTGAAGCACAGAGAAGCAAAGCACATCAGTAAATCGCGGAATAAGTTTTCAACTTTAAGCCATTGGAAGTTTGTTCAATCCAAAAACTTACTTCTTCTTTACCCAGATAGCCGTTTCCACGCGATACCCAATAAAGGATTTCATATCTGCCATTTTGATAATTAAAGCCACCCACATGCCATTTGCGAATCGGCCATTTCCTTTCGTTGTCGAGAATGTAGTTTCTCGTGTCTACAAATGGCGCAATCGCTGTGACGTTTCCTTTGCGAAGTTCATGCAGATGGCTTTCAGCAAGTCGTTCGGCTGACTTATCACGAAATGGGTTCAGTAGGCAGTAAGTTCTGGGTCTGATAGTGTCATCCAGTGGCAGCGTGAGAATAACGGAGTTCGTGCGGGTGAAATAAAGAAAAAGTGTGATCGCGGATAGTAAACCTACGATGAAAATGGTGGCTTTTAGTAGGTATCGTTTCAGAGAGTTTACCTCCTGATGCTCAGTCTTCAGTCGGTTCTTCAATCTTAATGGTGCGGCGATTGACGGGTTTGACGGTGACCGGGCGGCGAGTCGGAACCAGAGCCTGGCTGGTTTGGGTGTCGTGTTCGATGATGGTTTGGTTGGCCATGTAATCGCGCAGCATTCCGAAGAAGCGGTTAAATTCCTGCTGCATCTGATCCATCTTTTCGCGCATGTTCAGGATAATCTCGACTCCGGCCAGATTCACTCCCAGATCGCGCGTCAGGTTCAAAATCAGTTCCAATTGCTCCAAATCTTCGTCGGTGTATAGGCGCACGTTGCCGTCGGAGCGCGACGGTTTCAGCAGGCCTTCGCGTTCGTACATTCGCAAAGTTTGCTGATGCACGCCGTAATGGTCGGCGACTGCGCTGATTGTGTAACCTTTGGCTCTTCGCTTCATAAAAAATCAAAAGGCAAATATCAAAAAGCAAAAGGCAAAAGGTCGAAACTGACCTCTGTCCATTTTTGATTTTTGGTATTTGCCTTTTGCCTTTTGATTTTCATTCCAGCCCCAGTTCGACTCGTGGATTTTCGGCGTTGCGTTTGGCGAACTGCCGCAGCAATTCCTTTGAATCTTCGTCAATGATTTTGGGCAGCACGATTTTGACTTCGACGTATTGGTCGCCGCGCGTCGAACCGCGCAAACTCGGCGCGCCTTTTTCCTTCAACCGAAAAACCTGACCGGATTGCGTGCCGGGCGGAATCCTGAGTTGCGCCTTGCCGCTGACGGTCGGGACTTCAATCTTTGCGCCAAGCGCCGCTTCGGGCAACGTGACTGGAATCGTGCAGTGAATGTTGTCGCCTTTGCGCGTGAAGATTTTGTGCGGGTCAACTTTGGTGACGATGAACAAATCGCCCGCCGGAGCACCCATCCGACCGGATTCGCCTTTGTTGGGAACACGCACGCGCGAACCTGTGTCCACTCCCGCCGGAATGCGAACTTTCACCGATTCAAATTTCGGGACGATGCCTTTGCCGGAACAGACCGGGCAAAGCTGGCGACGGCGACCGGTTCCGTTGCAATCGCCGCACGGTTGATCGAATCGCAAAAATCCTCCGCCCGAAGACACCTTGCCGGTTCCGCTGCATGTGCCGCAATTGATTTGTCCTGAGCCGGGAGCTTCGCCGGAACCGCTGCACCGCGCGCAGACTTCGCTGCGACGAACGTTGATGTTGGTCGTCAAACCGTTGATGGAATCTTCGAAGCTGATCGAAAGCGGCAATTCAATGTCGTTGCCGCGCAATTGCTGGCGCGTTTGCTGAGCGCGCGCGCCGCCTCCGCTGAACAGGTCGCTGAAAATATCCTTGAAGCTGGGGCCGCCGCCGGAGCTTTGTCCTGTGCTCTGACCTGCACCTGCCGCGCCGCCGCCCGTGAAAACGCTTCCCCAATCGAAATCAAAACCACCGCCGGGACCAGCGCCTGCTCCGCGCGCAGCGGCGTCGCGTAAATTGTCGCTGTAACTTCCGAACTTGTCGTACACCTCGCGCTTTTTCGGATCGGACAACACGTCATTGGCTTCAGAGATTTTCTTGAACTTCTCCTCCGCCGCTTTGTCGCCGGGATTCACGTCAGGGTGATGTTTGCGCGCCAGACGACGATACGCCTTGCGTATGTCGTCCGCCGAAGCAGTTCGGCTGACGCCCAGAGCTTTGTAGTAATCTTCTTTTTGCGCCATTTCATTTGGCATATAGAGACGCAAGATTTTGCGTCTCTACTTACTCAATCTTCCGTTGTGATTTCCACCTGTTTGCCACTCACCTCGCAGCGTTTGGGCAAGGTGACTTTCAGAACACCGCGATCAAGTTCCGCCGCGATGTTGTCCGCATCAATGCGTTCGGACAGACTGAACGACCGCTCGAATTTGCCGTACGAATTTTCCAGCCGATGAATGTTTTCGCCGTGCGGATTATGCGTCCACGGGCGTTCGCCTTTCAGAACCAATTCGTTTTCGACGACCTTCAATTCCAGATCGGCCAGTGACACGCCCGGAACTTCCGCTGTCAGCACGAATCCGGTTTGCGTTTCGTAAATGTCCACCGGCGGCGACCACGTGCCGCTTTGCGGTTCGGTGCTGAACAAATGCGGCCCGCGCAACAACTGCGCCAGTTGCTGTTCGATGGCAGTCAGATCGTTTAGTAGATGGTGTTGCTTGGCCATTGTCAGTTTCCGGTTGCCAGTTTCCCGTTTCCAGTTTCCAGTGAAATCACCGGAAACTGGAAACTGCCGTCTGGAAACTACTTCTTGTCGTCAACGTCAATGTATTCGGCGTCAATCACGTCGTCATTGCTGCCGCCTGCTCCCGCCGAGGCGCCAGCCGCATTCGCCTGTTCGCCTGCGTCTGCGCCGCTGGATTGCTGTTGGTACAGCGATTCGGCGATGCGATGCGAAACGCGAGTCAGGTTGTCCAGTTGCGTTTGGAACTCATCCGACGTGTTTGATTCGACGGCTTTTTTCGCGTCGGCGATGGCCGTTTCGGCTTCTGAAATCAATCCGACCGGAATCTTTTCGCGGTTGTCGCTGATGACCTTTTCCGTCTGGAAGATCATCGAATCCAAACGGTTCTTGATTTCGACGGCTTCGCGTTTGCGTTTGTCTTCGTCGGCGTGCGATTCGGCGTCTTTCATCATGCGGTCAATTTCGTCTTTCGACAGACCGGATGAAGCCGTGATGGTGATGCGTTGTTCGCGTCCCGTGCCGTTGTCTTTGGCAGAGACGTTGACGATGCCGTTGGCGTCAATGTCGAAGGTGACTTCAACCTGCGGAACTCCGCGCGGAGCGGGCGGAATTCCCACCAAGTGGAATTTGCCCAGTGTGCGGTTGTCACCAGCCATCTGGCGTTCGCCCTGCAACACGTGAACTTCGACCGAAGTCTGGTTGTCGGTTGCCGTCGAAAAGACTTCGCTCTTGCGCGTGGGAATCGTCGTGTTGCGTTCGATCAAGCGCGTGAACACGCCGCCGAGCGTTTCGATTCCCAAACTGAGCGGCGTCACGTCCAGCAGCAACAGGTCTTTGACTTCGCCGGAAAGCACGCCCGCTTGAACGGCAGCGCCGACCGCGACGACTTCGTCCGGGTTGACACCTTTGTGCGGTTCCTTGCCGAAGAAGGTTTTGACCATCTCTTGAATCTTCGGAATGCGCGTCGAACCGCCGACCAGAACGACTTCGTCAATTTTGCTGGCATCAACGCCTGCGTCTTTCAACGCCTGACGACAAGGTTCTAAAGTGCGTTTCAGTATGTCTTCGACCAGCGATTCAAACTTGGCGCGGGTCAGTTTCATCACCAGATGTTTCGGGCCGGAAGCGTCCGCAGTGATGAACGGCAGGTTGATTTCCGTTTCCATCGTCGAAGACAGCTCAATTTTGGCTTTTTCGGCGGCTTCTTTCAGCCGCTGCAAAGCCATTTTGTCGTTCGACAAATCAATGCCTTGATCTTTTTTGAACTCGTCAATGATCCAGCGAATCAGCCGCTCATCAACGTCGTCGCCGCCCAAGTGCGTGTCGCCATTTGTGGATTTCACTTCAACGACACCTTCGCCGACTTCCAGAATCGAAATGTCGAACGTGCCTCCGCCGAAATCGAACACGGCGATTGTTTCGTTCTTCATTTTGTCCAAACCGTAAGCCAGCGCCGCCGCCGTCGGTTCGTTGACGATTCGCAAAACCTCCAAACCGGCGACTTTGCCTGCGTCTTTGGTCGCTTGACGCTGAGCGTCGTTGAAATACGCCGGAACGGTGATGACGGCTTGAGTGACTTTTTGTCCGAGGTAATCTTCGGCGGCCTGCTTCAATTTTTGCAGAATCATCGCCGAAACTTCCGGCGGCGAATAATCTTTGTCGCCTGCCACAACACGCACATCGCCGTTGGAAGCCGAAACCACTTTGTACGGAACCTGCTTCATTTCGTCGCTGACTTCGTTGTATCGGCGACCCATAAAACGCTTGATCGAATAAACGGTATTTTCAGGATTGGTGACTGCCTGGCGTTTGGCCACCTGGCCAACCAGACGGTTGCCGTCTTTGGTGAACCCGACGACGGATGGCGTAGTGCGTCCGCCTTCGGAATTGGTGATAACGGTCGGCTCGCTGCCTTCCATAATGGCCACGACTGAGTTGGTCGTACCCAGGTCAATGCCTATAACTTTGCTCATTTTCTCCTCCTTGAAGCTCAACGAGTCTAAAACTCTGAGCCAGCAAAACTTTCAAAACTTTACTGATAATAGCGTTGGCGAATTCGCCAGATTAAAGCGGGCGCAGTATAGATACTTGAGTCTTTTGCTGTCAAGAAATATAACCTGACTGGCTCAAAAAGGCTAGTTATTCTTTCGGCTGAAACTTTTCGTCGCGGATTCTAGACTTCAATTCGCTGGTGGTGATGATGGTTCGGCGAGGGCGGTCAGAAATTTCTTCCTGAACAATCAATCCTGTGGTGGGTGAACCGGATTCCGAAAAGCCTACGACCTGGCCTTGCCCGGTCAGCAAAGTGGTTCCGGTGCGGCGATAAAAATTCGATTCCTGATAGATTTCTTCCAGCACACCCAGCACGACTTTGGCGACGGCAATCACCGGAACGGCTAGGATGATTCCCAGCAAGCCAAACAGATTTCCGCCGATAACCAGTCCGACCAGCACCCACATCGGATGCAGGTTCAATCGGCTGCCCAGCAATTTTGGCGTCAGGTAATAACCTTCGACGCTTTGAACGACGGCAAAAACGATCAGCACGCCGGAGATGCGGCCAATTCCGGCTCCATCCAACGCCACGAAAAACAGCGACAGCCCAAACCCGATCAGCGTTCCCAGATAAGGCACGAAGTTCAGCAAGCCGGACAACATGCCAATCGTAAAGCCCAACGGCACTCGCAAAGCCATAAATCCGGCGGAATACATGGCTCCCATCGCCACAGCAATCAGCAATTGATTGCGAACATAAGACGAAAGAACTTCGTTGATCTGCGCCATCAAATCGGAGGTAACGCTGCGAAATCGCGGCGGAATCAGCCTGTCAACGCGGTCGCGCATGTCGCGGTAATCGGCCAGCAGGTAATAAATGAAGAAAGGAATCAGCAGCAAATCCAGAATCGAAGCCGTCAAATCAACCAGTTTGAACAATCCGGTTTGCAGCCATTTGCCTACCCAGCCAAGAATCTTTCCGACATCAATGTTGCCGCCGGATTTTTGGATTTGCTCTTTGACCAGATCGGAAAGCTGAGGGTTGATCTGTTTGATCCTGGTTAGTAATTGTTCCAATCGGTCGTTGTCCTGCAACAGCGCCTGAGCTTGTCCGTAAGACTTGTTCAACTGGTTCCAGACCGAAGGAATGACAAAAATCAGCACCAGCACGACCAACAGCGTGGCAGCAGTAATTCCCAACAGAGTCGAATACGCCCGCGACCATCCGCGCCGCTCGAACCAGCGGACAATCGGCGCCAGCAGATAAGCCAGTGCCACCGAAATCAGCATCGGAACCAGCACGATCCGTCCGCTGACGACGACAAAAACCAGAAAGGCAATTGCCAACAGAGCCGCCGGAATCCAGCGCATCCATTCGATGGGCGTCAGCCGGTTGTTCGCGTCCGAATTGTGAGAATTATTCTGCTCTTTCACCGGAGTCCTTTTTTTCCTGTTCTTGTTCGTTCATCAGGCGGTTGGCATGCCAGACGTAATGCAGTCCTGAAAAAATGGCCATCGCCAGCGTGACGTAAAACGCCAGCGGCAAAAATCGCGTGAACAGGTCGAAAGCATTGGCTGCCAGAAAAAACACAATCATGGTGATCTGTACAAAGGTGTTCAGCTTGCCGGGAACCGATGGCCGAAAATTGCTGAATCCGGTGGTCATATTGATGACCAAGGCTCCAAGCACGATGAAAACATCGCGGCTGATGACTGTGGCCGTCAACCAGAACGGGATCGGCAGCGTTTTGGTGAAACCTTCCATGGTCAACGCGATAAAAGCCGTAACCAGCAAAAGCTTGTCGGCCATCGGATCGAGAATCGCGCCGAGTGGAGTTTTCTGGTTGAACGCGCGCGCAACCAATCCGTCCAAGCCATCGGTGACGGCGGCGACGAAAAACACTCCCAGCGCCCAATCGAATTTTTTATCGTGAGCCGCCACGACAAAAACCGGAATCAAGATCAGCCGAAGTACAGTGAGAAGATTGGCAACGGTCAGAACCGACGACATGTTTTTTTCAGCCGGAAACGCAGACATCGCTGCCCGCGCGGGGTTATAGATAACGGTAAATATGTGCAGAAGCTGCCCTGAACGCAGGGCATCATATCTTTTCGATTTTTCTTTTGAAAGCTTTTTGGCAATAATGCGCGCGCTATGCGGACTTTAGTGGTTGGTGACATTCACGGGAAACTTACGCTGTTCAATCGTTTGCTGGAGGCGATGAATTACCAGGCGGGTGAAGACAAGCTGATTCTGATCGGCGATCTGGTGGATCGCGGTGAGGATTCGCGTGGCGTCGTCGAACGCGCCATCGCCTTGAAATCCGAATCGCCGGACACGGTTGTCGTTCTGAAAGGCAATCACGAAGCGATGATGGTTTCGGCGCTGACCGAACCGGAAAGCGAACAAGCGGAGTTATGGCTTTACAATGGCGGCGTTGAAACTTTGCACAGCTACGTCAACTCCGAAGGCGAATTCGATGTGCCCGAAGCGCATTGGCAATTTATGGAATCGTTACCGACCTGGCATGAAGACGAGTACGCGATTTACGTTCACGCCGCTCTGCCTGAAGAAGAAGGCAAATTCCTTCACCCCAGCGAAGTTGCTGACAGTCCCGAACTGTATTGGTCTCGTAACCGCAAGTTTTTCAGTTCATACAGCGGCAAGACCGTCATTTTCGGTCACACCATCACCGGAATGCTGTTCGGCGAACGCGAACGAGTCTGGTTGCGCGACAGTTTGATTGCCGTGGATACCGGAGCTTATCTGACCGGCACGTTGTCAGGTATCGAAATGCCTTCACGCCAGGTGTTCAGCGTCAGCGAAGCTCACGAAGACGGCGAAGACATCATTCAAGGCAAAGCTGCTGGCGTGAAAATGAAATTCTGGCTTTGAGCCGAAAACTTTCGACAGGATTGACAAAACTTTTCAGGATGAGCCGAAAACCTGAACTGCCAAATTTTGTTGAATCCTGTGAACCCTGTCTATTTTTTCTTTCCTTGTTTTGCAATTTTCGATTCACAGTTACGAAACTCATCATCAGGCTTCAGTCGCCGCTGCTGAAGCCGTCGCCGCCGAAATGCGCCGCTTGATTGCCGAACGCGGTCGAGCCATCGGCATCTTTTCCGGCGAAACTTCTCAGACTGAATTGCTGGCTCATCTGGTCAATGCCGAAGCCATCGAATGGACGCGCGTCATCGGTTTTCACACCTTTGAACTGCTGGGCGCAGAGGAAGATGCGCCGACTTCGCAGCGAAAATTTCTGCTCGATCATCTGGTCTGCCGAGTTCCGATGGCGGAATTTCACGGCCTGCGCGGAGAAGCCGCCAACCCCGAAGCCGTTTGCTCGAATTACGCCGAGTTGCTGAAAAAGCGTCCGCCGGATTTTGCGGTGCTTGGAATTGGAGAAGGCGGAAAGATTGGTTCCGGCAACTGCGACATCCGCGATTCGGCAACCGTCAAACTGACCGATTCGACAATCACTCTGACAATTCCGACTTTGATGGCCTGTCGCAGCTTATTTGTGCTTGCAGCACCTCAAGCCACAACCGAAAACGAAATTTCCGACACCTGCCCAGCTTCGATTTTACGAACTCATCCGAACGCACATCTTTTTTGAGGCGGGAAAACCAGGTTGTGATGAAAGGTGACGCTCCGGCAGCGATTTCCGGTTAAGAGCGTATTCTGAAATAAGAAAAGCTGGCTTTGTTCCGATTTAGCTCTGAAAAAGCGCCAGAAAATAGCCCCGTGCGAAGCGCGGGGGCGAAGGCAAGAGGGCCACCCAAGCCCCGCAAGGGGCGACAGATCAAGGTCGGCTGTCACTCCTTTCGGAGCTTGGAGAAAAAATTGGCTTCGATTCTCCGCGCCCTCGCACGGAGCTACTGTCTGACGCCTGCTTAGCAGGCTGTAAAAGGAGCATGCCAACTTTCAAAACAGGCTTTGAGAAACCAATTTCCGCGCCACCAGTGTAAGCCGTTCCAATCCGGGATTGGCAGCCAATATGAACTCAGCGTCACGGCGCTCTACCTCGACCACGTTACACAAGCCCACGAAGGCTGCGACTTCGACTTCCTCCATGCCGGAGCGCCAACACCGGTGCGGGAAATTCATTGAAAAGCAAAAGCTGACAAATTTCGACCAAATTGGTGCTACCCAATTCGGCCAACCTTCCATCCGGTTTACATCATGATGCCCAGAACTTCACCGTAGAGAGTACCTGTTTGCGTATTAGGCCTATTTTTTCATAATCACCCAGGTTATCAACGAAGCTGAACGTGAAGACCATATCGCTTTCAGGTAAATAAGTAGTGACTACAGTTACGATGAGGGGCTCGCCTACACCGCCAAATGGCGTACTTTCACTTTCAATTAACAGTGATTCTCTGCCATTCACCAATTCAATTTCACTTTTTACAATTTTACCCAAAAATGCTTCGCTAAAACGATTGACCATCTCATATATCTGATCCTTACGGCTCTTGCCTTCTACCCCTAACAGGTTGAACAAACGCTCAGCAGGAATCTGAACAGCTTCATTTTTTTCTGAATACTCAATGCCAAGTTCATCTCTCAACTCATCTATAGAAATGTTGGCCTTTTTACACACCACAACCACTTCCTTCAGTGAAAAAGTTTGCTGGCCAGCAGTCGAAACAACAACACTAAATTTCCCTGGCACTTCATCACCGGGTTGGAGCTTTAGTGGGTCCTCTGAATATACGCTATTAATTCTCAGCTTCATTGGTTCCTGTTTCCAATCTTGAGGGTAGCAAAAGAGCATTGAATTTTCGTAGTCAATAGAAGGTTTGAATGATGGCGGAACATCAAAATCAGGTGGCAGATTAACTTTTGACAGAATATCCTGAAGTTGCGTATTTCTGGCCACTAACTCTTCGATGGCTGAGTGCCGTTTTTCAATCGAGTCGTACCATCGGCTCAAGAAGTAAAGAGCGGCAAAAAAACCAGCCGCAGCTCCACCAAATTCTATGTATTGATTCTTCAATAGACCGCTTGATGTAAGCCCTTCGAATAGGATTGCTGAAGTCAAAAGTGAAAGTAGAACTATGGCTGAAATGCTTAACAATGGATGAAGTGGTTTCGTCATATGAGTCTCCGGTATTGTGGTTACCCAAACAGAGATTAATTGCAGATATACAGTGCTAGAAATGGCTGGCATAAAAGCTGAGAAAATTGGAACGACTTCAAGCAGAGATTGGTTGCTTGAAGTCGTCGCCATACTGTCAGGCCGCCAGCATTGCAGCAATCGTTGCGGTGTCGTCCAGAGCAATCAGCCGGACAATTTTGCCGTCGCGGAACGTCACGATGTGTTGAGGGTTGGTTTCAAACACCTTGCCGTTTGAGCGAACCTTGTACCGGCCATGTAAAACCACTGCCAGTTTGTCGCCTTGCGCGATGAATTCCTGAGCGGAAAAAAGCTGGAAATCCAATGCTTCGCCCAGTCGAGTAAAAAACTGGCCAATTTGTTCATGGCCGTTGTACGTTCCAGCCCAGGGAATCACGCCGGATGGCCCAACAGAGGTGTATTCAGCATCTTCGGCAATAAAGTTGAAGACTGCCGGAATGTCTCCCTTGCTGAAGGCGTCGTAAGCTTGCTGCATGATTTTCGTGTTTTTTTGCTCGTTCATGATTTGCTCCTTTGGTTTTGATACTACGTGTCATTGGCTTTGCCGGACGGAAACCGCCAGACAGTCTTTGGGTTGCTATTTGTTCCTACTCTCCTCTTTTCCGCCTTTTCCGGCGATGCCAAGCCGCCATTTTTCGCTGGATGTTTCTAGAATCTCCTGCATTTTGCGGAAATACTGGTCAACCGATTCAGGGGAGTTGTTTTCATCAAGCTCGAATTCAACTTCGCGCCTTAAATCCATCAGCGCCAGGCAGGTTCCTCGCTCATGAATCCAAAGTTCTGCCGGCTTCCTGATACCTTCAATCGAGGTGATGATTCCAATCGTGGCCGAAATAATGATGATGCTCAGGCTGATGGTTGCATTCCATTGCGGCAACTTCAGCGCAACGGCAGAAAGCGCTGACGAAAACGCCGTCAGGAAAAATACCGAGTAACGAAGTTGACGATACAGGCTCTTGTGATCTTTGGAATCTTTTTCAAAGACTCCGATCTTTTCCTCCAGTTGCTGCTGTAGGTATTCTTTTTTGTTCATGGCGTGGCTCCTATTGATGGCTAATCTTGGCGATGGTTTCGGCGGCGGCTACAATGTGATTGCGCTGGCGCTGTCTGCCAGCGCAATCATGACCAAACAATTATTGGTGACTGCCGATACCGGGCAACACTATTCCCTGACCGCCGGATGCGACTCTGGCGGCAACGAATTTGCGGAATGATTTTGGAATTTGGCTGAGGACGCCGATTAAAGTGCGCCAAAGTTACATCAGTTTCTTGATAACTTCGGCAGATGTTTAGGCTGACGGTTTAACAGCCAACTTCTGGAGGAACGCAATTGCCGTCACAGCACAGGATCCATCCACTCTCTTCGCAAATGCCATTGCTGTCAGCCTTGCGAAGCCCTGTGCCTCCTGGTCCGCCTTCGCAGGCAAGCTCTCGGATATGACGCTTCAGCATTTTTTTAATGCGATCGTCCTTGTTTTGCGAATTTGCTTCATTAGCAAATACTTGATACCACTCTAGCAATTTTGAAATGTCAGTCATTACGGTCTCCATTTTCTATTGGTTGGTCGAGTGCAGTTAAACTGATAACAACGCAACTGCGTGAATTGCACAAACTTAGAAGTCCGCGTCTTCTTCTAACAGACTTTTTCTTCCTTGCTTGAGCGAGGGTTGAAATACAGCAAAGGCGGAAAAGAAGTCCTGACAAAAAGATTTCAATTTCCTATCAACCAGTTATGTCCAAAAGAATCAGGCTTTTAGAGTTCGAAGATTTTTTGCTGGATACCAGCGAAAAGGCTTTGCGGCGCAATGGTGAGCGCGTTCCGCTGTCGCCCAAACCGATGGCCATGCTGCTGATCCTGATTGAAAACCGGCATCGCATTGTTTCGCACGACGAATTAATGGAGCGCGTTTGGGATGGCGTAGTGGTCGAAGAATCCAACATCGCCACGAATATCGCCCGGTTGCGGCGGGCACTGACCAACGGGCAAAACAAGAATGTAAATGGCGATTCCCGACAGTTCATTGAAACAGCGTCAGGTTACGGTTATCAATTTGTCGCCGAAGTCCGGGAAGTCGAACGCGAAGCCAGTCGGATGGAAACTGAACTCGCGGCGAAGACGATTCCTGAACCTGAAACGTCGCCCTCTGATAATCCATCTAAAAATCCGCCAGCACAGATTTTGCCCAAACCTGAAGTTGTCACATTGCCACCTGTACCAAAAAACCGCTTTCTCTGGATTGGTCTGGCTGCGGCAATTTTGGCCACAACGGCCATCTGGTCACTGTTCAAACAGAAATCGGCGTTCGTTGACCCGGCGAAAATCAGACATGTCGAAGTTATAAGCTGGAAAGATCGTTTTGAAGACCGGGAATTGCTTATACGTCCGTCGCCCAATGGCCAAAGACTCGCTTACCCAAAAAGCGAAAACGGCCAATCGCACATTTTCATCCAGAGTTTTGACAAACAGGCGCCAGTTCGCGTCACTGAAGGTGACAGGTCTGATTTCGATCCGATTTGGTCGCCCGACAGTCTGCAAATCGCTTATCAATCACGTCGAGACAGTACGATTGAACTGGCGGTGGTTGATTTGCCAACACGCCGACGCCAAGTCCTGCGGACTTTTGATCTCAAACAGAATTATCGGCTGTTGCGATGGTCGAATCAGGCGCACAAGTTCTTTTTCACCGATGGCAAAAACGTCTTTGTCTTTTTCCCTGAAACGGGAGCAACTACCAACCTGACAAATTTCAAGGATGAAATAGACGGGCCGAGCCAGTTTGGTCTGTCGCTGAATGAAGAAAAAATCGCTTACACCAAAAAGGTAAACGGCAACCAATCGCTTTTTGTCGCACAAGTGGACGGCAGCCAGGAAAAGTTGCTGGCCAATGCTGGCGAATCGCCAGCAGACCCGGAATGGTTCCCGGACAACGAACACATTGTTTACGCTTCCCGCTATTCTGGCTCCTACCAGACCGCCGTTATAGGAATAAACGACGACAGCCCGATCATCCTTACTTCCAGCCCTGAAGCTGCTTACCCCTATCATATCTCACCGGATGGCAAACGAATCTTTTACGTCATCCAGCGCGGTGAGGGCGATATTTATCGCTGCCCTTTGAACGGTGAATCAGAGTCAGAAATACCATTGAACACAGGGATAAAGGGATGGATTGATATTTCACGCAATGGCACAGCTTTGGCCTTCCAGCGTTTTGAGCCTTTCTCATCATCACTGAATGGCAAAATCTTTGAAGCTCTTTTAGGAAACGACCTATTGCCTGTGGAATTAACAGCAAATGGTTTTGATCCTCGCTGGGCGCCAAACGGAAAAGGCCTGGCGTTTATGCGAAAAATTGAAGAAGTTACTGGCGGCTACCAGCTTTATCTGATCGAAACCGAAAATGTCGCGCCGCGCCTGCTCAGCAAAGATATTGTTTTACAGCAAGGATTTATGCCGCCAACGCGGCAATGGCAGCAACCCAACAATTACAGTTGGTCGCCAGACGGCAGTCAGTTGATTTTCACTACGCGCAAAGACGGAATCTCGAATTTGTCAGTCATCGGCACTGACGGACAATCCCAACCGGCAAGGTCGCAAAACAACGACCCCAAAATGAAAATACTTTCGCCAATCTGGTCGCCAGACGGAGCCAGAATTATTTATCTGGCTCAAGCGGCAACTACTGGAAAAGCCAGGCGCAGCTTGATCGTCAACGACGGTTCTGCCGACCGAACCATTTTTCGCACAGAATCTCCGCTGAGAATGATTGGCTGGGAAGACAACGAACATTTTCTGGTTGGTTTGATGGAAAGTCGAAGATCTATGCTCGGCGAATTGGCGCTGAAGCGTATTTCTCTGAATGGTGAGGAAACGCAGATAGCAATTGCCCAATCTTTGCCGATTTATCTGCAAAGCCTACAACTCTCACCCGACTCCGGAACCTTGGCATTCACTGCCAGACAGAACGATTGTGACAACATCTGGCTTTACTCGTTGGCGACTAAGCAATTGACCAAGCTGACCAACAACACAGAAAAGCACCACCATCTGACCGGATTGGTCTGGCTGCCAGACGGCGGTGCTTTGTGTTATAGCAAACAATCAACTTCGACCGTAATAAAAGCGATGAAACTGTTCGATTGATACTTCAAACCGAAACCAGCTTTTGCGCAACCGGCGCTAGCTCGCTCAAGCGTTCAGCCGATAGCGGCGACAAGAAAGGCGGAGGCGAGCCTGTCTTGGCAATTCCGGCAAGTTCCGTCGAATGGTGCAGGACTTTGGCCGGACTCCAGGCGTCGCGCAGGTCTTCGTGGGGGATGAATAGTTCGCGTAAGGTTTCGGCTGCGGCAAAATCTCCGCGCGCGCAGGCTTCGAACAATTGCTGGCTCTGGCGCGAAGCGATGCAGCCCGTGCCGGTCGTGAAGCCAGGCAGCTTCCAATCGCGCATGTGAATGACCGCCGGGCGTTCGCCAATGCCGCTGACAACCAGATTGCGGTCAACGCGCGTCAGCAAAGATTCCAGATACGCATCTTGTCGCGGGTCTTGGCGAACGACAGCGTATTTGATCGCCACGCATAAACCTTCATCCACCAATTTGGCAACGACATCCAGCCCGGCTTCCTTGTCCGCGCCAAAGTTGTTTTCTTCTTTCAGGTACAAAATCAGTTTGGTTGCGGAGGCTTCGGCAAATTCACGCAAACCGCGTTCAAGTCCAGCAGCATCGCGCGGATCACTGCACGGCAACAGCATCACTGCGGGGAAATTGTATTTGCGCAACAACTCCGCCTGATCAATCGCACGGCCATACGAAGGGCCGGCGCTGGGAATTGCCCAATGATCGTCGGCAAACCCGCTCAGCCATTCCAGCAAGGCGGAGTATTCGGCCAGCGTCACGTGATACAGAAAGGCATTGCCGCCATACAAAAACCGCGTGATTCCGCCCGATGCGATGTGTTTTACGATCAAATCATTCTGCTCGAAATCAATCGAACGGCGAGCGTCATCTTTGCGAGCCAGCGGCGGAACGGAAAATACGCCGCGCAAATCTTCCAAAGTCACAGGAGTCGTTTTCAAAGCGTCTTCACCTCAAAAAGAAAATCCACGAAGGACACAAAGGATCACGAAGAAAGAAAGTCTTCGTGTTTCTTCGCGTGCTTCGTGGATGAAATTGTTTCTGCTGTCAGTTATTCAGCCAACAACATCTTGGCAATCGTCTGTTTCTGCATATTCGACGTGCCTTCGTAAATCTGGCCGATCTTGCAATCGCGGAAGAATTTTTCGACCGGATAATCTTTGACGTAGCCATAGCCGCCGTACAGGTTCACGGCCATCGAAGCCACTTCTTCGGCGACTTCCGAAGCGAAGAGCTTGGCCATCGCGGCTTGTTTGATGAACGGCTGCTTGGCGTCTTTCAACCGGGCGGCGTTGTAGACCATCAAGCGGGCGGCTTCGATCTTGACGGCCATTTCAGCGATCTGAAATTGCACGCCCTGGTTTTCGCTGATGGCTTGTCCGAACTGTTTGCGCTCTTTGGTGTAGGCGATGGCCGCTTCGTAGGCTCCGCAAGCCAATCCCAACATCTGCGCGCCAATGCCGATGCGGCCCTCATTCAGGGTTTCAATCGCGATTTTGTACCCTTTGCCGACTTCGCCGAGCACGTTTTCTTTCGGCACTTTGCAGTTATCAAATAGAAGTTCGCAGGTCGAAGAAGCGCGAATGCCCAGCTTGTCTTCTTTTTTGCCTACGGTAAAGCCTTCAAAACCTTTTTCGACGACGAATGCCGTGATGCCTTTGTAGCCTTTTGACGGATCGAGATTGGCGAAGACAATGAAGATTCCGGCTTCGTTGCCGTTGGTGATCCACATCTTGCGACCGTTCAGCAGGTAATGATCGCCCTGATCTTCGGCGCGGGTTTGCATTGCGAAAGCGTCCGAACCGGAACCGGCTTCGCTCAGGCAATACGCGCCAACGGTGTCCGTCGCCAATCGCGTGATGTATTTTTTCTTCAAGGCGTCGGTGCCGTAATTCAAAAACGCATTGATCGTCAGTGTGTTGTTCACGTCCACCATGACGCTCAAACTGGCGTCCACGCGGGCGAGTTCTTCAATCGCCAGACACGCCATGAAAAACGATCCGCCCGATCCACCGTATTCTTCGCCGGGTTCGATGCCCATCAAACCAAGCTCGAAACACTTGGCGATGATTTCCGGGCGCATCTTTTGTTTTTCGTCCATTTCGCGGACGTAAGGTTTGACTTCGGCTTCGGCGAATTCGCGGACGCTGGCGGCAAACAGCCGCTCTTCTTCTGACAGGACGGTCAACGGTTGAGCCACTTCCGGTTCCAATGCGGGTTGTGCTTGTGCCATAAAAATTTCTCCTCTGCTGGGCGCAACTGTTTTTGATGATTGCGCGATAAATTGAATTGATAAGCGTAAAAACTGGTGTGGATGACTCCGGCGGGCATCTTACTCAACGGATGCAATCTTTGCCAACTTTTGGCCGGTCGCTATAATCGCACTCGCTTAACAAACGACGGACTTTTCTTAGCTTATGACTCAACCACAAACACTTTTTGAACAACTTGGCGGCGAAACGATCATCCGCAAACTGGTAGACCGGTTTTACGATGTGATGGATTCGCAGCCGGAAGCCGCTGGCATTCGCGCGTTGCATCCGGCGGATTTGGCCGAATCGCGCGACAAGCTGTTTTGGTTTTTGGTCGGCTGGTCAGGCGGGCCGCCGATGTATGTCGAACGCTTTGGCCATCCGCGATTGCGCGCTCGACATCTTCCCTTCCCGATTGGCGAATCGGAGCGCGACCAATGGCTATGGTGCATGAACAAGGCATTGGAAGAAGTCATCTCCGACGGTCTGGCGCGCACCCAGTTGTCGCGCAACTTCATGCAGCTTGCCGACTTCATGCGAAACAAGGTTGGCTAAAATCCTTTTGGCGGCGACAAATGACGGTGCAATAATGCGAGCCATCGCGTTATTGCAAAACTTCCATCCACTTTTTAGGAGAACCGTCATTTATGAGCGCCGAAAACAAAGCTTCAACTTCCGATACCGTACAAAAGCACAAAGATTTTCTGTTTCCTTCCGTCACGATGTATTACCAGGAACCAATCGCCCTGGAACGTGGCGAAGGCATGCACGCCTGGGACGACGCAGGCAACAAATACCTGGATTGTTTTGGCGGAGTGCTGACCACCAGCCTGGGACACGCGCATCCGCAAGTCACCGAAGCCGTCGTAGATCAGGTCAAAAAGCTGACGCACACTTCAACGCTGTACGCCAACGCGCCTCAATCGCAACTGGCCGCCAAGCTCGCCGAAATCACTCCGGGCAGGCTGGAAAAATCCTTTTTCACCAACAGCGGCACCGAAGCCGACGAAACGGCTACGCAAGCTGCCAAGCTGTACACCGGGCGGCAGGAAATCATCACACTTCGCCACAGTTACAGCGGACGTTCGGCGGCGGCGCAAAGCGCGGGCGGTCACAAATCGTGGAAGGTTTTGCCGACTCAGGTCGCCGGTTATTACCACGCGCCCGCGCCTTACTGTTATCGCTGCCCGTTCAAACTGACTTACCCCGAATGCGATTTGGCCTGCGCCAAAGACATGAAAGAACTGATTGAAACGGCGACTTCCGGCAACATCGCGGCGTTTATGGCCGAACCGATACTGGGAGTCGGCGGTTACATCACTCCGCCGAAAGAGTATTTCAAAGAAGCTGTCGCCATCGTTCGCCAATACGGCGGCGTGTTCATCACCGACGAAGTGCAAACAGGCTGGGGACGCACCGGCGACAAATGGTTCGGCATTGAACATTGGGACGTGGAACCGGACATCATCACTTCGGCCAAAGGCATGGCCGCCGGATTTCCCATCGGCTGGACGATTGCCACGCCCGAAGTCGCCAACGCCGTTCCCACGCTGACGTTTTCGACTTTTGGCGGCAATCCGGTTTCGACGCGCGCGGCATTGGCCACCATCGAAGTCATCGAAACCGAAAACCTTATCCACAGCGCCAAAGTCGTCGGCGACCATCTGCGCGAACGCTTGATGGGCTTGATGGAAAAATACGAGATCATCGGCGACGTTCGCGGACTGGGTTTGATGCAGGCTCTGGAATTCGTCAAAGACCGCAAAACCAAAGAACCGAACTCTGCCGCCGTGCTGAAAATTTTTGAGGAAACCAAAAAACGCGGTGTGCTGATCGGCAAAGGCGGACTTTATGGCAACTGCATCCGCATCGGTCCGCCACTGATCGCCACGAAAGACGACATGGACGAAATGGTGACGGCGCTGGATGAAGCTCTGGCAACGATTTAACCAAACGGAGAAACACGTATGTTCGCTCAACAAACGAAAGCTCAGACCAAAGCCGCGGTGGTGCCGCTTTACCCGGAAAGTGATGGGAAACCTATGGCCGAAACTGATATTCATCGAAGATTGCTAACGAACCTGGTGTTCACTCTGGAAACTCACTTTCAAAGTGAGCCGGATGTTTATGCCTCTGGCAACCTGCTGGTTTATTACGTCGAGGGCAATCCAGCCAAATGCTTTGCGCCGGACGTGTTTGTCGTGCGCGGAGTTCCGAAAGGCGAGCGGCGCATTTACAAGCTCTGGGAAGAAGGCGTAGCTCCGCAAATCATTATTGAACTGACTTCGCGCAAAACCTGGAAAGAGGATTTGCAAACGAAGTGGCGGCTGTATGAAGAGCTTGGCGTGCAGGAGTACTTCATCTTCGACCCCGAATACGATTATCTGGATGATCCACTGGTCGGATACCGACTGGAAAACGGCAAGTACGTCGAACTGGAAATCAAAGACGGGCGCGTGAAAAGCGAAGCGCTCGGTTTGGAATTAGTGGACACTGGCGAAACGCTTCGGCTGTTTGATCCAACTTCCAGTCAGTTGCTGCCCACGCCCCAGGAAGCCCAGGAACGAGTTTCTGAGCTTGAAGCGACGCTGGCGCGTTACCGCGAACAATTCGGCGAACTGCCCAAATAAGGAGAAGCGAAGATGCGAACCCTGATCAAAAATGGCCACATCGTCACCGCCGTGGATTCTTATATCGCTGACCTGCTGATCGAAGGCGAAACCGTGGCGATGATCGGCAAAGACCTGTCCACAGTTGTCGGCTCCGTAGACCGCACGATTGACGCTACCGGCAAGCTGGTCATTCCCGGTGGCATTGATCCGCACACGCACATGGATTTGCCGTTCGGCGGAACGTCTTCGTCCGACGATTTTGAAACCGGCACGCGCGCGGCGGCTTTTGGCGGCACGACGACGATCATTGATTTCGCCGTGCAATCGAAAGGGCAGGCGCTGAATCAGGCGCTGGACGTTTGGTTTGAAAAGGCGCAGGGCAAGGCCGTCGCCGATTACGGATTCCACATGATCTGCACTGATCTGCCCGATGAACGTTTGCCGGAATTGAAAGGATTGATTGACCAGGGCATCAGCAGCTTCAAACTGTTTATGGCCTATCCCGGAGTCTTTCTGGTGGACGACGGCACGATCTTCAAGGCGATGACGGCTGCCGGAGAACACGGCGGATTGATCTGCCTGCACGCCGAAAACGGAGTCATCATTGACGTGCTGGTTAAACGTGCTCTGGCCGCCGGTCACACCGCGCCGAAATATCACGCGCTGACTCGCCCGACGAAAGCCGAAGCCGAAGGCGTTCACCGCGCCATAGCCATTGCCGAAATGGCCAATTCACCTGTCTACATCGTTCACCTCAGTTGTTACGACGCGCTGAAAGAAGTCCAAAACGCGCGCGATCTGGGTTTGCCTGCGTATGCCGAAACCTGCCCGCAATATTTGTTTTTGGATTACAGCTATTACGAACAGCAGGGATTTGAAGGCGCGAAGTACGTCATGACTCCGCCGTTGCGTGGCAAAGAAAATCAGGAACTGCTCTGGCGCGGACTGCGAATGAACGACCTGCAAGTTATCTCCACAGACCATTGCCCGTTCTGCATGAAAGAACAAAAAGAAATGGGCATTGATGATTTCAGCAAAATTCCCAACGGCGGCCCCGGCGTCGAACACCGCATGAGCCTGATTTACAACGGCGGCGTGGCGCAAGGCCGCATCAGTCTGAACCGTTTCGTGGAACTGACTTCGACGGCGGCGGCGAAAATCTTCGGACTGTTCCCGCGCAAAGGCACGATTGCCGTCGGTTCGGACGCGGACATTGTGATCTTCGATCCAAACCGCGAACAGACCATCAGCGCGGCGACTCATCACATGCGAGTGGATTACAGCGCCTACGAAGGCTGGAAGATCAAAGGCGTCACCGAAGTGGTTCTGTCGCGCGGCAACGTCATCGTCGAACACGGCGAATGGAAAGGCAAAACCGGCGCAGGGCGGTTTTTGAAACGCGGAACGACGGGTGCGCGCTGAATATGCCAAAGGTATTTGCGGAACAAGGTTTCGAGTTTTGGATTTATACGGACGATCATCCTCCGGCGCACAGTCACGTCATACGAGGAACCAAAAAACACGAGTTTGGACAAAGGTAGTTTGTGATGATGCCTTCTGTTACTCAACATCATCGGTCAATTTGGCGGTTTGAGTCTCGAAATCGGCGCTCAGGCGGTTTTGGCGACGTGATGAACACCGTTTCAACCTTTGAAGCAAATGAAGCAAAAAACAAATTCAGCGAATTGATTGCCGCTGCCGGCGTAGGCGAACCGCAACTGATTACGAAAAACGGCGTGGGAACTGCTGTGCTGATTTCCTACGATGATTACCGCCGATTGACAGCGCGCAGCAAGCCGCTGACCGAATTCCTGTTGGAAAGCCCATTGAAAGGTTCAGACATTGACCTTGATCGTTCCCAAGCCGATGGTGGCCGAACGACGCTGGATTTTGGCGCGGAGGCCGAATAGATGGCTTACTTGCTGGACACCTGCGTTCTGTCCGAATTCAAAAAGAAGCAGCCAGAACAAAAGGTGATTGACTGGCCGGACGCGCAAATCGAAGAAACTCTGTTTCTCAGCACGGTGACCATAGGTGAAATCCAGAAAGGTATTTTCCCGACTACCTGCGTCAAAGCGTCAGGCTGAGCTTGAAATCTGGTTGGAAGAGTTGATCTACCGATATGACGAGCGTGTGTTGTCGCTTGATACGGAAGTGATGAAACGATGGGGGCAATTGACTGGCGCATTGGAAAAACAAGGACAGGTTTTGCCATTGCTGGATTCGTTAATCGCCGCCACTTGTCTGACGCATAATTTGACCTTGGCGACGCGCAATGAACCGGATTTTGTCGCAGCCAATGTCACCATTTTGAATCCCTGGAAATAGCCCTGTTTGGCTGCCTCTTCACTGGCCGAGAGCGGCGAAATCAGCATCGCGCTGACGGTGGACGGCAAAACCTCCAACACGGTCAAAGCCAGAATCAAATAGCCTGAAACCTGTGTATGATTCAGATCATATTGGCGGTTTTATCTTCTTCTGCCGCCCGAACCTCCGAAAATCGAACCCAGCACTCCACGCAAAATTTGACGGCCAACAGTTGTTCCTAACGACCGGGCGGCGCTCTTGGCGAAGGCTCCAATCATATCGCCCGCGGCGTCCATCAACGGCGAAGCTTCCGCTTTTTGCGGGGCCGCCTGTTCCTGCAATTGCTGCGCGGTTTGTTCGGCCTTCGCTTTCAGCATTTCGTAAGCCGATTCTCGATCCACGAAGTTTTCGTAAACATTAGCCACCAGCGAGTTTTGAATGACGGCTTGTCGTTCGGCAGTCTGAATCGCGCCGAGCTTGCTGTGCGGCGGAGCGATGAAGGCTCGGCGGACGATGCCCGGAGTTCCTTTTTCATCCAGCATCGAAACCAGCGCCTCGCCGACGCCGAGTTCTGTGATGGCGGCTTCGACATCCACATCTGGATTTTGGCGAAAGGTGGTCGCGGCGGCTTTGACGGCTTTTTGGTCGCGCGGCGTGAAGGCTCGCAAGGCATGCTGCACTCGATTGCCCAGTTGCCCCAGCACCACATCGGGAATGTCCAGCGGGTTCTGGCTGACGAAATAAACTCCAACGCCTTTCGAGCGAATCAAACGCACGACTTGTTCAATCTTTTGCAGCAAAGCGTCCGGTGCGTCGTCGAACAGCAAATGGGCTTCGTCGAAGAAAAACACCATCTTGGGTTTTTCCAGGTCGCCGACTTCGGGCAGGTTTTCGTAAAGCTCCGACAGCATCCACAACAAGAAGGTCGCGTACAGCTTCGGCGCTTGCATCAATTTGTCGGCAGCCAGAATGTTGATGTAGCCATAACCGTTATCGCCGGTTTGCATCATGTCTTCCATGTTCAGCGCCGGTTCGCCCAGGAATTTGTCGCCGCCCTGTTGTTCCAGTTCCAGCAATCGGCGTTGGATGGCTCCGACGCTGGCGGCGGAAACGTTGCCGTATTCGGTGGTCAGCGACTTGGCGTTTTCGGCGACGAATTGCAGCATTGCTCGCAAATCTTTCAGATCGAGCAGCAGCAAGCCGTTGTCGTCAGCGACTTTGAAAACCAGCGAAAGCACTCCGCCCTGGGTATCGTTCAAATTCAGAATCCGTGTCAGCAGCACCGGCCCCATTTCAGAAATCGTCGTTCGCAAAGGATGGCCTTGTTCGCCGAACACGTCCCAAAACATGACCGGAAAAGCCGTGTAATCGAAATTGTCGAAACCGAATTGCGCGGCGCGTTCGGCCACTTTCGGATTGTCTCCGCCCGCCTGACAAATTCCTGCCAGATCGCCTTTTACGTCGGCCATAAAAACTGGAATGCCCAACTTGGCAAAGGATTCGGCCATCACGCGCAAACTCACGCTTTTGCCTGTGCCGGTGGCTCCGGCAATCAAACCGTGACGGTTGGCCATTTTGGGCAGCAAGTAAATTTCTTCGTTATCTTTAGCAATCAAGATCGGGTCAGCCATGACACACACTTCCTTTTCATTCGCAAAGTTTGAAACTGCTGGATTGGAACGCGGGCAGTATCTTATGAGAAAAGTGATGTTTCAACTTCTATGACGACATCTTGTCGAACGAAAGATTTTTGTTTGATGGGTTTCAGCTTTGGGTTGAAATTTTCCCCAACTTTCTGCAGCTTGGCGTCGCCTAACTGGCTGTCTCGTCACATTGCCCACACAAAAAATGAATCCGGCGCTCAAGAGTAAGTGCCAAATTCCATTGAAGAAAATTTGATCTGATGTTACGCGATGGCAGATCAAATAAAGCGTTTGACAGTTTCTTCGTCCCGG
>CADECP010000048.1 GCA_902825875.1 uncultured Acidobacteriota bacterium | reverse complement strand
CCCTACCGGGACGAAGAAACTGTCAAACGCTTTATTTGATCTGCCATCGCGTAACGCCAGTCATGTAAATCCTGTTTCAAAGTTTCTTGGTTTGATTTGGCTTCAAGTTTTGCGCGAGTCGCAGGCGGTTCGGTATAGTGACGCTTCATCAAATCATCACAGGAGACATCTCAATCAAATGAATTCGGAAGCAACACCCGGCACAGCGCCGGTTGAATCAACAGGAGAACCCACAACCAAGTCGAACTTTTTGCGCGACGCCATCATTCAAGACCTCGCCACGGGCAAACACGGTGGTCGAGTCCAAACGCGCTTTCCGCCCGAACCGAACGGTTATCTGCACATCGGCCACGCCAAAGCCATCTGCCTGGATTTCGGTCTGGCGGATGAATTCGGCGGCAAAACCAATTTGCGGTTCGATGACACCAACCCAACCAAGGAAGAAACCGAATACGTCGAAGCCATCATGGAAGACGTTCGCTGGTTGGGTTTTGAATGGGACGGACTGTTTTACGCTTCCGATTATTTCCAGCAGCTTTATGAATGGGCGATCAAGCTGATAAAAGACGGCAAGGCGTATGTCTGCGATCTGACCGCCGATCAAACCCGCGAATATCGCGGCACGCTGACCGAACCCGGCAAAGACAGTCCGTATCGCAATCGCTCCATCGCCGAAAACCTGGATTTGTTCGAGCGCATGAAAAATGGCGAGTTTGCCGACGGTTCGCGGACATTGCGCGCCAAAATTGACATGGCTTCGCCGAATCTGAGTTTCCGCGATCCGGTGATGTATCGCATCCTGCATCAACATCATCACCGCACGGGCGACGCCTGGTGCATTTACCCGATGTACGATTACGCGCACGGCCAGTCAGATTCCATCGAGCAAGTTACACATTCCATCTGCACGCTGGAATTCGACAACAATCGCCATTTGTACAACTGGTTCATCGAACAACTCGGCATCTTCCCTTCTCAGCAATTTGAATTCGACCGGCTGAGTTTGACTTACACCGTCATGAGCAAACGCAAGTTACTGCGATTGGTGCAGGAAGGTTTGGTCAGCGGCTGGAACGATCCGCGAATGCCTACGCTGTCGGGAATGCGGCGGCGCGGTTACACGCCAGAAGCGATTCGGGATTTCTGCGCCAGTCTGGGAGTTTCAAAAACTAACGGCATCACACAGCTTCAGCAATTGGAGTATTACGTCCGCCAGCATTTGAACAAACACGCTCAGCGAGTGATGGCTGTGTTGAAACCGTTGAAAGTCGTGTTGACGAATTACCCCGACGATCTGGTCGAAGAAATGGAAGCGGTCAACAATCCTGAAGACGCCAGCGCGGGGACGCGCAAGATTCCGTTTTCCAAAGTGCTGTACATCGAACAGGACGATTTCCGCGAAGTGCCTCCGCCCAAATACTACCGTCTGTCGCCGGGCAAAGAAGTTCGGCTGCGATACGGTTACATCATCAAATGCGAAAGCGTGGTCAAAGATGCCGACGGCAATGTCGTCGAAGTTCATTGCACTTATGACCCGGATTCTCGCAGCGGCGGCGCGACCAGCAATCGCAAAGTCAAAGCGACGATTCACTGGGTTTCCGCCGCTCACGCGCTGGATGCAGAAGTGCGGATGTACGACACGTTGTTTGCCAAAGAGAATCCCGACGATGTCGAAGAAGGTCAGGATTTCATCGCCAACCTGAATCCGAATTCGCTGGAAGTGCTGACTGCCAAAGTCGAGCCGAGTTTGAAAGACGCTGCGGCTGGCGCTCGGTATCAATTCGAGCGGATGGGTTATTTTTGCGTTGATCCTGACTCCACGCCCGGCAAACTGGTGTTCAACCGAACGATTGGTTTGAAAGACACCTGGGCCAAGATCGAACAACGGGCACAAAATGCCTGATGTAGACAATAGACAAGAAAATGTGGGAAAGGAAAATCGGAGTTCCGATCTTCCTTTCCCACATTTTTTTGTTTCACTGGATTGATTATTGGGACTTATGCTCGTGTCGGTAGCCTGCGCGTAAGCAAGGGCTTTTTCACCAAACCCAAGCCCTTCCTTACGGTCGGGCTACTGACACAGCAGGTTTTGCGTAAGTCCTGATTATTTTAGCGCGCTGCGACGGGCATTCGGAACGCGGCCATTTCCTCGCCGTTGCGAACCAGCAGCACATCGCCCGCCAGCGCCGGATGATTCCAGGTTTTGCCTTTGACCGCTGGGAATCGCGCGATTTCTTTGAACTGATCGGTCGTCGCGCCCACCAACACAATCTCGCCCTCTTCCGTCAGCACCAGCAACAGGTCTTGTTCGGTCAGCAATACGAGTTGGCCGTTGCCGTATCGCCCGCCTTTCCAGCAGCGTTTGCCGTCTTCCAGATTGATGCAAGAGAGAATGTTGCCGTCAAAACCGTAGGCGTGGCCTTTGTGCGTAACGAAGTCGTTGAAGTAGGGCTTCAGGCCGTTTGAAGTCCAACGCTCTTCGACCGCCCATTTGTCGGCGTCGCGTTTGACCGCCAGACGGCGCGTGCCGAGTCCGCCGGAAACGGCCAGAGCGTTGATGATGATGTCGCCATTGGCCAGCAGCGCCGGTTGCACAATCGCGCCGGATTCCCATTTGTGTTCCCACAACACGGCTCCGTCGGGCGCGACGCTGATTGCGCCGGGTCCGCCCAGCAACAGAATTTGCGGAACGCCGTCAATCGTCGCGCGATGCGGCGAACTGTAACTGCCGCCATAAGACGGCCCTTTCCAACGCAGTTTGCCGTCCGCCAGGTTGTAAGCGGCCAGCGTGCCGGCGGCGGCGACAACCACCATGTCGTCAATTACCAGCGGCGAACTGGCGAACCCCCATTCCGGCGGTTTTCGTTCGGTGTCGGTCGCCACATTGCGCGACCAGACGGCCTTGCCGGTTGCGGCGTCCAGCGCGTTCAACATTCCTGTCGCGCCAAAAGCGTAAATTCGATTTCTGTTGAGCGTCGGCGTGGCGCGCGGCCCAGCGCCAGCGTTGGATTCATAAAACCGAACCGCGTCACGGTGACGCCATACCGGTTCGCCTGTGGAGACTTTATAACAGCCGACGATCTCATCGTTTCCGCGCTGCTCCTGCGTGTAAAGCAAATCGCCGCGCACAGCGAACGACGACCAGCCGGGTCCGACGGGTTTACGCCACATTTCAATCGGCGGCGAAGCCGTCCAATCGGTTTTGATTTGCAGACCGCGAATCACGCCGTCGCGTCTTGCGCCGCGAAAGCCCGGCCAGTCGGCTTTTGGTTCTGCCGAAACGGCAGGCGCAGTTGCCGAATCTTCCGGTGTGGGAGTTGTTTCCGGTTGAGCTGCCAACGATTCTTTCGGCGTTTCCGGTGTCGCTGTGGTTTCAGGCGCGGCGGGCGGCAAAGGTTTCAGTTCGTCACTGGCTTGCGCCAGCAAGAGTTGTTCAGCCGTAGGCGACCAGCGCCAGCGATATTGCGAACCGTCGCCGCTGATTCCCTCGGTTCGCAACAGCGCCCACGGCGCACAGGCAAGCAGCATGACCGCCACCAACGATGCGCGCCGCGTGCCATCCGAAAGCCGCTGAGTGGCCAACGCCCAACCGACCAGAACAAGAGTCAGAATCGGGATCGCCGAAAAGTAAAGCAGCATTCCCATTCCGGCTCCTGCGATGGATTCGTGAGCGAAAAGCCGTGTCACAACCACCCCAACGATCATCAACAAGATTGCGCCCAATCGTTCCAGCCAGGTCGCGCGGCTCAGCGCCAGCCACCAAACAATGACGCCGAGCGCGCACAGCACTCCGCCAATGGCCGACAAAAAGCCGACCTGGAATCCGAATGGTTCAGCGCCCGGCGCAATCAACGGCAAACCGTAACTGACCAATGCCAGCACAATGGCAATGACCACGCCGGGCAACAATCGAAGCGGTTTTCGTAATTGATGGGCTGCTGTCTGTCCGTCCAGCCCGACTGCTTTTATGTTTTGCATGCTTTTCCTTCCGATTTGAGTTTCGTTCAGTCCTGGCGCAAAGCCGCCAGCGAATTCACACGAACGGCGCACGATTCCCACCACCAACGGCAAGGTTGCCGCCGATTACGCGCCTCATCAAGATGATGGAAATTGTCACTTGGGCAACGACCAACGCGCCGAGCGGGTTCCAACGAATACTGCGAAAGAAAACCTTGAAAACGGAACGGAGCGCGACTACCTTGCGCCTCGATCAGAATTTCCGCAGGAGGTTGGCGAACACATGCCAAAAGTTTTTATCAGCTACAGCCACGATTCCGACGAACACAGACAGCGCGTTCTGGCGTTGTCCGAACGGCTGCGGGATGACGGCGTCGAAACGCGGATTGATCGGTATGTGCCAGGCACGCCCGAAGAAGGCTGGCCGCGTTGGATGTTGAACCGGTTGGACGAAGCGCATTTCGTGCTGGTCGTTTGCACAGAAACTTATTACCGCCGGTTTCGCGGTTTGGAAGAACCCGGCAAAGGCAAAGGGGTTCGTTGGGAAGGCGCTTTGATTACGCAGGACATTTACGACGACCCAACTAGAAATCTGAAATACGTCCCGGTCGTGTTTGCCAGCGAAGAGTTGAACTTCCGCCCTGAGCCGATTCGATCCGCGACACATTACATTTTAACTTCCGACGCCAATTATCAGTCGTTGCTGGATTACCTGCTCGATCAGGCTGGCGTCGAACCGCGACCGGTCGGCGCAGTCAAAACCAAGCCGCGCGAAACCGTAAATCCGCTGACTTTCGCCGATTCACCGACTGCCAACGCAGTCAAAGCCGACATTCCCAGCGCCAACCAATCCAATCAATCACCACAGCGCGAACTGGAACTGGCGTTTCTGGATGGATTGAACGACGAAAGTCTGCGCCAGCTTTACACCGGCATGAGCAGCCGGGCAGAGCAGCAGTTCCGTTTTTACAAAGACCGGCGCATGCCTGCCGGGTTGTTTCCGGTGGGCAAAGACGGTTCGTTACAGCCCAAAAAGGATGATTTCGACGACGCCGCCAAAGCCATGTTGAAAGTCGAACGCGCGGCGCTGTTGGGCGAACCCGGCGGCGGAAAGAGCACGGCGATTTGGAAACTGGCGATGGAGATGGCCGAAACCGCTCGGCAAAATCCTCAAAAGCCGATTCCGCTGGTTGTACCTTTGCGCGAATGGACGCTGCCCAGTCAATCGCTGCGGGATTTCATCGCTTCGCAAATCGGCAAACTGGAATCACATCTGGATTCCTTGCTGCAATCGCGCCGAGCCGCGTTGTTGCTGGACGGATTGAACGAATTGCCTGTGGATCAACGTCGTGAAAAAGACGATCAGGTTTGCCGTTTCATCAAAGAGCATCAGCATCCTGAACTGATAGCCATTGTTTCCTGTCGCAAAGAAGATTACCCGGCGGAACTTGGTTTCGATTGCATCAACATCAGTCCGCTCGACCCGCTTCGCATTCGCCGCTTTGTCGAAAATTACCTCCATCAAGTCGAACGCCCGGAACTGGCCGAACCGTTGTTTTGGAAACTCGCTCCGCCAACGGCTCAGCAAACGCTTAAAAAGTTTCTGGAAAAGTTCGGCGACAAACTGTCCGACGCTGAGCAAATCTTCTGGCTGAACATGGAACTGCCGAACGGGCTTCGCTGGGGTTGGGAATGGCAAGGCGAGAAAGGCAATTCGCAGTGGCAACGCTGGGTTGGCCAACGCGATGATTCAGCGGGATTGATGAAACTGGCCAGCAATCCGTTTATGTTGAATATGCTGATCGGCAATTTCGTCGCCAACTCGGGCGAGTTGCCGAAAAACCGCGGCGAATTGTTCAAGAACTTCGTCCAAAACCGGCTCAACCGCGAACTGGAAGACGACCGCATTCTGCCAACTGAAATGGAGCCGTTGAAAGATGCGCTGGCGCGGTTGGCGTTTGAAATGCAAAGCCGCCCGGCCAAACCGGATGCTGACAAAGACGGCGAATACAGCGGTGCGCTGACCGTGCTGCCCAAATCCGAAGCGGCCAAAGTCTTGGGCGAAAACCATCAACGGTTGTTTACGCTGGCCAGCGGCGCTGGCATTTTGGACATCGCCGATCCTGTGCGGTTCACGCATCAATTGTTGCAGGAATATTTTGCCGCGCGGCATCTGGCGACCAGATTCGAGGCGCGCGATTTGAAGGCTTCACAACTCTGGCCTGACCGTTGGTGGCAACGAACCAATTGGGAAGTGGCGGCGGTCTTGTTCACCGGTTTGTACAGCAACGATTGCACCGCCGCTGTCGAATGGATTGCCGAAGCAAATCCCGAAGTCGCCGCCCAATGCCTTGACCGGAGCGGAGTCGGCGAAACTCTGAACACAGCCGCGCGCCAACGATTGACCAAAGAATGGATTGATCGGCTGACGGATTTGAAACGCGACCCCGAACCGCAAGCTCGCGCGGCGGTCGGGCGCGCTCTGGGTTTGCTGGGCTGGGACAATCGCAAAGGCGTCAGTGTCATTAAACACAACGACTTGAAGCTGCCGGACATTGAATGGATCAGGATTCCCGAAGGCGAGTTTCAGTACGGCAATGCAAAAGACGAATACGCCGCCAAGCCGCAAAAACTCTGGCTGCCGGATTTCTGGATCAGCCGTTACCCGATTACTTACGCTCAGTTTCAAACCTTTTTGGACGATCCCGAAGGCTTCAACGACAAAAGATGGTTTGCGGGTTTGGCGGCCAGCGAAGACGAGCGCCAGATGCACGAACAGTATTTCAAATTCGCCAACCATCCGCGCGACAATGTGAATTGGTATCAGGCGGTGGCATTTTGCCGTTGGTTGTCTTGGCGGCTGGATCAACACAGTGCAAACCGAGTCAGTACTGCGACCGGTAGGGAGCGCCAGTCGCGCGAAGTTCGATTGCCTACCGAGTTTGAATGGGAAAAAGCCGCGCGCGGCACAGACGGACGGCTTTACCCGTACAAAGGCAAATTCGATCCGAAGAAATCCAACGTTGGTGACACCGGCATCGGCCAGACCAGCGCCGTCGGCATTTTCCCAAACGGCGCGTCACCTTATGGAGTGGAAGAGATGAGCGGAAACGTTTGGGAATGGTGTCTGAGCGATTACAACAATCCGAAGCGCGACGCGGCGCAAGAGAATTTGGGCGCAGCGACATCTCGCGTCCTGCGGGGCGGCTCGTGGATCGACATTCAATTGTACGCGCGGGCCGTGTTTCGTCTCAACTATCTTGCGGCGTTCCGTTACGTCAGTCCCGGTTTTCGGGTGGTTGCGGCGCGTCCCCCTTCTTCCTGACCTCTGTCTTGGGACGGTGCGCGTAGCGATAGCGGAGCGCACGCGCGTGAGCGCGAGTCCCCACAGCGCCGTCAGGCGCTCGAATTTATTTTTCAATTTGTAAGCCTGTGGCTTGGTGGGACAGGTTCGTAACCTGTCCCACTGCTTCAGCAGCACAAATTTCCTATGGGACAGGTTAAGAACCTGTCCCATCGCTTCTCTGCAAATTGCTTGCCTTAATCTCATTGCCCGGTCGCTACCGCTCCCTGTTCCGTGCTGGCTCGCGCCTGCCCGTCAAGGATTGACCGTTTCGCTCTTGACCTCAGAGCGCAGGCTTTCATTGCCGTAAACATCCACAGCGGTAACTTGATAAAAGTATTGTTTGCCGACTTGCACGCGGTCGTCGCGGAACGAAGCCGTTTTGTGAAGTTGAGTGTTGAGTTTTGTCCATTGCGCGGGCGGAGTCTGGTCTGATTCGGCTCGGTAAATGTTGTATCCGGCAACGTCCGGTTCCTGATTGAGCGGCCAGAACAAACTGACCATGCCGCCAATCGAAGCCAACGTGACAGGATCAGGAGCCACAGGCGGGAATGTATCTTTCGGCGTGTGAGCGAGCGGCGCGCTTTCGTTGCTTTCAATCGCCGTCGCCAGGCTGACGCTTCCCGGCAACAACGACAACGCGCGCACCGTGTATTGATACTCCGCGCCAAAGGCAAAGTTGCGGTCGGTAAAACGCGGCTCGGCGAGCGGCTGAGCATTTAGTTTGACGAGGGCGTCTCCGCTGCGGCGATACAAATTGTAACCAGCCACATTTGCCGGAGCCGTTCCGCTTTCGTTGGCGGCAGGCGCTGCCCAGTTCACATCAATCTGCCGTTCCTGCTGCGCGATTTTCAACGCCGTCGGCGGCAACGCCAGATCGAACAGCGGAACGATCATCGCGTAGTTGGAAAAATCCGCTGCCTGCCCTGACTGATTCACCAAACGCACTGCATACCGATACCGCTGATTTCGCGCATTGCTTTTCAAATCCAGCGCGTCACGAAAACTGATCGTGGAAGTTTTTTCAGGGATTTGCTCAATCGAGTTAATCAGGCTGGCGCGCGCCGAAAAAGTTTCGACGGTGACGCCTTCAGGGTCGCTGGCGGATTCAACCGCTCGATAAACATCAATGCGGCGAGGTTTATTTTTACCGATTTTCAGAGGAAAGCTTAGGATAAGTTCAGCGCCCTGCTGCGCGACTTGCAACTCTTCGACAATCAACGGAGCGCGCGGCGTCGGCGGAATGGGATCACCAATTTTGCCGCACGCGGCAAAATTGAAAACCAAAAGGCAAAAGGCAAAAGGCAAAAGGCAAAAAGTCGGAACTTTTCTTTTTGCTAAAAAAAGACTCTTCATTTTTCCCTTTTGATATTTGCCTTTTGCCTTTTGATTTCAGTTACAGAATGTAACGACTGAGGTCTTCATTCTTGACGATATCCGTGAGCATGTTTTGAACATAAGCCGCGTCAATCACCTGGTTCTTTTCGACCAGATCGGGGCCTTCAAACGAAATTTCGTCCAGCACTTTTTCCAGGATCGTGTGCAATCGCCGAGCGCCGATGTCTTCGGTGGTTTCGTTCACCTTGAAAGCGAAATTCGCCAGTTCGTCAATCGCGTCATCGGTAACGTCCAGTTGAATGCCTTCGGTTTCCAGCAAGGCTTTGTACTGTTTGATCAGCGCGTTTTTGGGTTCGGTCAGGATGCGTTTGAAATCGTCTATGGTCAGCGGTTGCAGTTCGACGCGGATCGGAAAGCGGCCTTGCAGTTCCGGGATCAAATCCGACGGTTTGGACACGTGAAAGGCTCCGGCGGCGATGAACAGAATGTGATCGGTGCGAACCATTCCGTATTTGGTGTTGACTGTCGTGCCTTCGACAATCGGCAAAATGTCGCGTTGAACGCCTTCGCGCGAAACGTCCGGACCGTGCCCGCCTTCGCGCCCGGCGACCTTGTCAATTTCGTCCAGGAAGATGATGCCGGAAGACTCCACACGCTCCAGAGCCACGCGCGCGACGGCTTCCATATCAATCAGCTTTTGTTCTTCTTCGGACATCAGATATTCCATCGCCTCGGCGACGGTCATCTTGCGAGTCTTGGTTTTAGAGCCGAACAAACCGGGCATCATGTCTTTCAGGTTCACGTCCATTTCTTCGACGCCCTGATTGGTGATGATTTCAAACGACGGGAAACTGCGTTCGCGGACTTCCAGTTCGACAATGCGACTTTCCAACCGGCCTTCGCGCAATTGCGTGCGGAGTTTTTCGCGTGTCCGGTTGTAAGTTTCCTGTGCGGCGGACGGCGTGTCTTCGATCTGGTCAATGGATGAATCGAACGAACCGCCGGAAGACGATTTGCTTGGCGGCAACAGCAAATCGAGGATTCTTTCTTCGACATTCAGCGCGGCCTTGTCTTCGATTTCGGCGATTTTTTCTTCGCGGATCAGATCAACCGAAATTTCCGCCAGGTCACGAATCATTGATTCGACATCGCGTCCGACGTAACCGACTTCGGTGAACTTGGAAGCTTCGACTTTCAGAAACGGCGACGAAGACAGACGCGCCAATCGCCGAGCGATTTCGGTTTTTCCGACGCCGGTCGAACCGATCATGATGATGTTTTTCGGCATCACGTCCTGCGCCATATCCGGCGGCAGCTTTTGCCGACGAACGCGGTTTCGCAGCGCGACGGCGACAGCGCGTTTGGCGGCGTTTTGGCCAACGACGTGTTTGTCCAGTTCAGCCACGATCTGACGCGGAGTCAACGAATCCAGGCCAGACGGTTCTTCAAGATCACCTTTGAGATAAACAACCATAAGGGAGTAATCAGGAGTCAGGAGTCGGGAGTCGGGTCGCCAGCAAAGAAGCTGCTGACTACCGACTACCGATTACCGACTCCTCTTTCAGAGTTCCTCAATCACTAAATTTGAATTGCTGTAGATGCAGATTTCGCCCGCGATTTTCATCGCTTCTTCGGCGATCTGCCGAGCGTTGAGTTCCGTGTTGCGTGCCAGCGCACGAGCCGCCGCCAACGCATACGGCCCGCCCGAACCAATCGAAACGATGCCGTCGTCGGGTTCGATCACATCGCCATTGCCTCCGATAACCAGCGTGCTGGTCGGATCGGAAACCAGCAACAAAGCTTCCAGATTCCGCATCATCTTGTCTGTGCGCCAGTCTTTGGCCAGTTCGACAGCGGCGCGATTCAACTGGCCATGAAACTGTTCCAGCTTGGTTTCAAACCGCTGAAACAGCGCGAAGGCGTCGGCGCTGGCTCCGGCAAATCCGGCCAGGACTTTGTCGCCGTACAAGCGGCGAACTTTGCGCGCGCCTGATTTCATGATCGTGTCGCCCATCGTCACTTGTCCGTCTCCGGCAATGACGACCTTGCCGTCACGGCGAACTGCCAAAATTGTTGTACTGCGGATTTGCGGCCTGCCGCCGCGCGAATTTTTATTTGAATGCAATGGATAAGGCATGGTTTGGACTATAGCGACCGCTTCCAAGCCGTGTCAAGAATGGCTTCGGAAGACACAAACGCCACCAACTTTTTATGCCTGCGCGCTTGTTGGTGGCGTTAGTTGACGTAAGTTTCTGATTACCACAAGTACCGATTGGCTTCGAGCATCGCATCGGCAATTCTGCGACGAGCCGCAACAGTGTTGACCGGACGATGCAACGACAGCCGCTCGAAAGCTTCGCGCAGTTTTTTCGGTTCGCCGAGTCCGGCAGCCAGATTGCTGGCGGAAACTCCGATGCGGTCGGCGGCGTCGCTGGCGTATACGCTGGTCAGGTCAATCGCCAGCAAACACTGCTCGCGGCCTTTCGCCGCAATCAGCTTTTCAGTTCTAAGCAAGGCGCTTTCGACGGCATAAGCTTCGATGACGATGTCGGCGGCCAGCGCGACGACTTCTTGTTCTTCACTGAACTTGTCGCCGTAACTTTCGGCGACGGCGGCCAGCGCCAGCTTGGCAATCTCTTTGGCGTTTTTCAGTTTGCGACGGACAAACAGCATATCTTCGCCGCCGGGTTCGGTAATCGTGCGATCGAGTATGTCGCTGATTTCTTCGTGCAGGTTCGGCAGTTTGTCTTTAGCGGATTTCAGCAACCGGGTCGGGATAATCATCCGGTTGATTTCGTTCGTGCCTTCGTAAATTCGCGTGATGCGCGCGTCACGATAAGCGCGTTCCGCCGGGTAATCTTTTGAATAACCGTAGCCACCGTAAACCTGAACGGTTTCATCCGTCACCAAAGCCAGAGCTTCGCTGGTCCAGACTTTGATGATCGAACATTCAACGGCGAATTGTTCGATGGCTTTCAGCGCCTGCATCGGATCGGCGGCGTCCACCGTTTCCAGCGACTGGTCAATCGCGCCCAGCGTTCGCCAGACCAACGCATCGCCTACGTAACAGCGAATCGCCATTTCGGCCAGTTTGCGCTTGATGAGTCCGAAACTGGCGATGGCTCGATTGAATTGATGACGTTCTTTGGAATAAGCCAGCGCGTTGTTCAGCGCGAACTTCGCGCCGCCGATGTTGCGGCTGCCGAGTTTCAGCCGGCCAAGATTCAAAATGTTGAAAGCGACGACGTGGCCTTTACCAATTTCGCCGAGCAGGTTTTCAACCGGGACTCGCGCGTCTTCCAGCATGACAGCCGTCGTCGAGCTTCCATCCAATCCAAGCTTTTTCTCTTCGTGACCGGGAATAACGCCGGGGCCTTTTTCGACTATGAAGGCGGTGAACTTCTCGCCATCTACTTTGGCAAAGACGATGAAAATATCCGCGAAGCCGCCGTTGGTGATCCACATTTTCTGGCCGCGCAAAACATAATGCGTGCCGTCTTCGCTCAGAGTGGCTTTGGTTTTGGCGGCCAGAGCGTCGGAACCGGAACCGGGTTCGGTCAGGCAATAAGCCGCAATCAATTCGCCCGTCGCCAGTTTCGGCAAATACTTTGCGCGCTGTTCCGCCGTGCCGAAATAAACAATCGGCAAAGTCCCAATCGTCGTGTGCGCGCCCAGCGAAGCTCCGAACGAAGGCATCAGCGCAATCTGCTCGCCAACGTAAGCCGAACTGACTTTGTCCAATCCCATTCCGCCGTAAGCTTCCGGGATGTCTATGCGAAGCAAATCCAGTTCGCCGGCTTTCAACAACAGTTCGCGCGTCAGCGGCCAGTCTTTGGCATAAATCTGTTCGGAGCGCGCGACGACTTCTTTCTGCATGAACTCGGCGGCGACTCCGGCAAACATTTGCTGCTCTTCGCTGATGTCTTCGCGGGTGAACACTTCGTTGGGCGCGCGGTCTTCAAACAGGAAGCTGCCGCCTTTGACGATTGCCATATCAGTTCATCCTCTCAAGGAAAATTTTTGGACAGGATTGACAGGGTTCAACAGGATGCAAACTCTATTGAACTTTAGTTGCGACCAATCCTGTTCAATCTTGTAAATCCTGTCTATTGCCGCTTGCTACTATTTTGCCGCTGCTTTGGTTTTGGCCTTTTTCTGGCAGGCGGAACAGATGCCCCAGATTCGCAAGCTGTGGCGAGTCGGTTTGAAGTTATAAGAAAGCGCAATTTCATCCTGCTTCTGTTCGATCACTTCACTGTAAAATTCGATCAAGTCGCCGCATTCGGTGCAGATCAAATGATCGTGGTGCGGATGGTTGTACAAATGTTCGTAGCGTTTGCGACCATCGCCCATGCCTTCTTCGCGCGCCAGACCGCATTCGCACATCAGTTTCAAAGTGCGGTAAACCGTCGTGAACCCAACCGTCGGGTCTTCGGCTTTGACCAGCGAATACAGGTCTTCTGCGCTCAGATGGCCTTCGGTTTTTAGGAAAACTTCCAGAATCAGTTCGCGCTGACCGGTTCGTTTCAGTCCTGATTCTTTCAGGTGACTGAACAAAATTTCTTTTTCTTGGGCGAAGTCATTCATTTTTTTGGGGTACCAGTTTTTTCTCCCACGAAGCCACACAAAGTTTCACTGTGACAACAAGCGATCAATTCTCTCTTCGTGATTCTTCGTGTGGCTTCATGGGAAAGATACAGCCTCTACCTCATCACCAGATTTTCGATGAAGAATTCCATCATGCGATCCGTTCGCAAACCGGAATGCCCGGCATCGGGGCCAACCTGAACTTCAAAGCTCTTCCCTGCCCTTTGCAAAGCCTGGATCAACTGCATGGAATTATTCGGATGAACGTTATTGTCCGCCGTGCCGTAGTAAATCATCAAGCGGCCTTTCAGCTTGTCGGCATAATTCATGGCGTTGCCCGCTTCGTACCCGTCCTTGTTTTCCTGCGGAATCCACATGTAACGTTCGGTGTAAATCGAATCGTAGTGATACCACGAAGTCACAGACGAACCTGCCGAAGCCGCCTGGAAAGCATCCGGGTGGCGCAACAAACACATCGCCGAAGCGTAACCGCCATACGAAGTACCGAAAATTCCCACGCGCTCTTTGTTCAAGTACGGACGATTCCACAACGAACGAACGCCCGCCGCTTGATCGTCAATTTCCGTCACGCCGAGTTTCATGTAAATCGCGTCGAGGAATTTTTTGCCGCGACCGCCCGCGCTGCGCGAATCCAGCGAAGCGACCAAAAAGCCGTATTCGGTCAACGGGCTTGGCGTGGCGAACGTTTCGCGCGCTCCGTTGGTTGCCGGGCCGGCGTAAACGCTGACCAACAGCGGATATTTTTTGTTCGGGTCGAAGTTTGACGGAAAGTGCAGCAAGCCGTGCAAGTCGGTCACTCCATCCGCCGCTTTGTAGGTAATCAATTCGACGCGCTTCAATCCAAGCTGATCGAATTTCGACGTGTCGCTTTTGGCGAGTTCTTCTACCACTTTGCCGTCGGTGTCTACCAGCCGAGTGGTCGGCGGCGTGTTGTGCGTTTGCGCGATGTCAATGAAATGCTTGCCGTCGGGCGCAACGTCAACCGTGTGGTTGAGCTTGGGATCGGTCAACCGCTTGTCGCCTTTGCCGTCCAAGCCAACGCGATGAAGTTGCATCTTCATGTGGTTGTCGCCGCTGCGAGCCATGTAATACAGCACGCCCGCTTCTTCATCCACGCGAACGATGTTGGCGACATCAACTTGATGATTGGTCAAAGTCGCCAGCAACTTGCCGCTCAAGTCATACAAATAAAAGTTGTCGAAGCCCGTCCGCTCGGAATTCCAGACGAACCGTTTGCCGTCTTTCAAAAAACGAATTGCCGGAGAGTTTTCCGTCCAGCTTGGCAACCACTCTTCGCGGACGATGACCCGGCATTTGCCGGTTTCAGGACTGCAAGCAATGAACTCCATGATGTTTTGCCGCCGGTTGGTGCGATTGGCCAGCAACTCCGTTCCGTCCGGCGACCAGGTAACGCTGTATGCGTAATGGCCGACAACAGAATTTTCAAAGGCTTTGCCGTCGCGCACGTCGAATCTGACGGTTTGTTTCGTGTCCAGATCGTAAACCAGCAAATCGGCAATCGGATTGGCGACACCGGCTTTCGGATAAGCTTCGATGTCCATCTTGCTTTGCAACTTGGTTTGATCCAGTTGCAGGTAAAAATCCGGCACGGGGCTTTCGTCAAAGCGATAAAACGCGATCTTCTTCCCGTTGGGCGACCACCACATCGCGGTGTTCTGATTCAACTCTTCGCCGTACACCCAGCTTGCCGATCCGTATTTGATGCGCGTCTTTTCATTGCCTTCGGTGGTGATGGCGATTTCGTTGCCGCCGTTTGAATCGCTGAGCCACAAATTGCGATTGCGATAAAACGCTTTCAGCTTGCCGTCCGGCGACATCGCCGAATCGAATTGCCGCCCGCGTTCCACTCCACCGCGAAAGCGATTGGTAGGCGCAGGCCCGGCTGCTGGCGAAGGTTCGGCTTCCGCCGCAGTCCGCGTTGCCACGTCGTAACGAAAGTTTTTCCCGTCGCGGCGAAACTCAAATGCTTTACCGCCATCCAGCCACTTCACCTGCAAAGTTCCCGGCTTGACCGAACCCTGAATTTGCGTGGCCATCTTTTGAAACTGGTCATAACCCGGCATGGTTTTCAACCGATCCTGCGCGCCGACCGGCATCAAGCAAACAGCTACGGTCAAAACTCCGCACACGAATGGGCGAGCGAAGTGCTCAATCTTTTTCTTCATTGATGATGTCTCCTTAAAAAGTTATCTGGCGCTGACAGAACAGCCGCGCTCATTCAATGACTACACGGATTTCTTTGTTAGACTTGGACTGAGGAAAGCGATTGCTGAATCGCACGTTGGATTTCCACGCGAACCATTTCCTTCATTCCTTGAGCGGAAAGCCATTCGCGCAAAGCCTGGTTAATCAGTTGTTCGCAGCTTCGATCTTCGCTGGCAAGCTGTTGAAATTGGTTGAGCAAGTCTTCGTCAATTTTCACAGCCAGACGTAACATTGCAGCGTCATAACGTTGCTGACGCTCACTCTTTCCTCGGCGAATTTCCGACGGATTGGGCGGCGTTTCTCGCACGTAGCTTTGATAGTCGAAATTGTCACCTTCCATAGTATTCATCAATCCACCTTCCTTCTGCATCAAACGCAGTGATAATTCGGTAAAGAGGCAAATCCTGTTCGGTGTAAACAACGATCAACAACCGATCCCAGGGAGTTTTTCCAACCCAAAGCCAGCGATCTTCGTGTCCGACTGAGTCAGGGACTTCATATCCAACCAGGTCATCAAAAGCAGCAACAACTTCGTAAAAGGCGACATTATGCTTTTTGACCACGGCTTTATACTTAGTGTCGTCCCAAACAAACCCAACGTCCATTTTCCGTTCCCTTAACTGCTGAATTTACACGAAAGCGATTATACGACTGAGCCTGCCGGAGCAACAGAGAACCTTATGGCCGGAACGACGAGGTTTGCCATCGCTCCGGCCAACTTTTTACTTCGTGACGCCGAACTGGCCGAGAATGAAGGCGTAATCGAACGCCGTATCTTTCAGCCGGTCGTAACGTCCTGAAGCGCCGCCGTGACCTCCGGGTTCCAGTTTCACTTTGAACAGCAGCAGATTCTTGTCGGTCTTCAGTGAGCGCAGCCGAGCGACATACTTGGCCGGTTCCCAGTACATGACCTGGCTGTCGTTCAGCGAAGTTCGCACCAGGATTGTCGGATAGGCTTTGGCTTCGATGTTTTCGTAAGGCGAATAGCTACGCATGTAATCGTAAGCCGGTTTTTCGTTCGGGTTTCCCCATTCCAGATATTCCCCGACCGTCAGCGGCAAGCTTGCGTCCAGCATCGTGTTCATGACGTCCACAAACGGAACGTAGGAAACAACGGCTTTGAACAAGTCCGGGCGCATGTTGGTGACTGCACCCATCAACAAACCTCCGGCACTGCCTCCGGTGACGACCAGCCGGTCGGACGAAGTGTACTTTTCCTTGATCAGATGTTCGGAGCAGGCGATGAAGTCCGTAAATGTGTTTTTCTTCGCCATCATCTTGCCTTGGTCGTGCCATTCCTTGCCCAAATCGCCTCCGCCGCGAATGTGCGCGACCGCGTAAATCGCTCCGCGATTGAGCAGGCTCAATCGTTGAGACGAAAAATCAACATCGTATGGATAACCGTAAGAACCGTAAGCTTCCAACAGCAAAGGCCGCTTGCCATCGAGCTTCAAATCCTTGCGGTAGACAATCGAAATCGGCACTTTCGCGCCGTCCGCAGCCGTCGCATAAAGCCGCTTGGATTCATACAAATTCATGTCGTACCCGCCAAGCACCGGCTCCTGTTTTTTCAGTTCGCGCTTTTTTGTGGTCAGGTCGTAATCGAACACCGAACCGGGCGTGATAAACGATTCGTAGTTGAAGCGATACGTCGTCGTCGCAAATTCGCGGTTCGGCCCTCCGCCAGCAACATACACCGGTTCCGGAAATTCGATGTAGTGAGATTGACCTGATTTCAAATCGGTGACTTGAAATTGCGGGACCCCGTTTTTGCGTTCGACGGCGATGTAATGTCCGGCAAAACAATCCACGTCTTCCAACATGACTTCTTTGCGATGCGGAATCAGTTCCTTCCAGCTTTCCTGGCGCACATCGCTGACCGAAGTCGTCACCAACCGGAAGTTTTTGCCTTTGTCGTTGGTGCGAATGTAAAACCGGTCGCCGATGTGATCCACGTAGTATTCGTGCATCTCTTTGCGCGGCAGAATCAGTTTCAATTCGGCGGTTGGATTGTTCGCGGGCAAGTAACGCATTTCGCTGGTCGTCGAGCTATACGACCCCATAACAATGTAACCTTTGCTGCGCGTGCGCCCGGCTCCGATGCGATAAAGTTCGTCTTTTTCTTCGTACAGCAGATCGTGTTTGCCGCTGCCCAGCACGTGACGAAAGAACAGGTGCGAACGTTTGGTCATCGCATCTTCCACGACATAAAACAGCGTCTTGTTGTCCGACGCCCACGCCACCGAAGTCACTCGTTCGGCAATTTTGTCGCTGATCTTGCCTGTGGTCAGGTCTTTGACGAACAGGTTGTATTGCCGAAATCCCGAAGTATCACTGGAAAACGCCAGCAGATTTCCGTTGTCGCTGATGTTGTAAGCGCCAATGCCAAAGTAATCCAAACCTTTGGCCATTTCGTTCATATCAATGGTGACTTCTTCGGCAGCGGTCAGGCTGCCTTTTTTGCGGCAGAAAATCGGATACTGTTTTCCCTGTTCGGTGCGCGAATAATAAAAATAATCGCCGTAACGGTACGGCACGTTTTCATCTGTTTCCTTGATGCGTGCCAGCATTTCTTTGTACAGCGCGTCCTGAAAGCCTTTGGTCGAAACCATCATTGCGTCGGCGTATTCGGTTTCGGCTTTCAGATAAGCCAGCATGTCTTTATCGGTTTTGGTTTTGTCGGCCAGCCAGCCGTAATCATCCGTGACCGTATAGCCATGAATCTGAGTTGTCTTGGGAATCTTTTTGGCGATTGGTGGTTTGGGTGGTTGTTCTTGAGCGTCCATCGTTCTTTCAGTGCAAACGGCTGCGACGGCACAGGCCAGCGCAACCAACAATGTAGTTGTTTTGAGCTTCATTGCTCCCTCCGAGATGTTCAAATTGATGGTCAGGAGATCGCGCGGGATTGTAGCGAATCAGCGTCGCCAGCGATAGAGATTGAGACGATTTCCTTCTTTCCAAACCGTAAAACTATCGCCCAAAATTGGACTTACCAATCCGGCTTCAAACGGTTGACTGAGCGCGGAGGCGAGGCTAGACTCTCCGGCCATAAGGCTAGTATTTGCAATCAACGAACATAAAGAAATGCCCGCAATTTCACGACGGGCATCCGCTGTGTAGCATTCAAAAGTCACAAGAAAATTTGCTACCCGTTTTTCGTGCGAGCGGTATCGAAAGATATTTCCGCGCGAAGTTTTCCTAAGTTTAACCACTATCTGTTTCAGGATGAACTTGATGGGTAAGTGCTGACTGCCCAAAACAAGTCACCCCTTAGAACTGAGGAAGATCATCTTTTTTAGTGTCGTAGATGCTATGAACTAAAGATGAGTACCCGCAGGGAAATTTTCAAAATTGCCCTGGAAATTTAAGGAGATAAATATGCGACGCTTTTTGACCAGATTCGTACTGGCTGTTCTGCTAGCGGCAGGTACGCTAGTCGGTACAGCTAATGCACAGGCTCTCTACGGCAGCATCGTAGGGAACGTGACTGACCCACAAGGCTCGGTTCTGCCGGGCGTGTCCGTCAAAATCACTAACACCGGCACCGGCCTGACGCTGGAAACTACCACGGACGACACCGGCAGTTATGTCTTCCGCAATTTGCCGCCGGGCAATTACGACATGACCTTGTCGGCCAAAGGCTTCAAGGAACTTAAGCAGGAAGCCATTGTCGTTTCCGCCGGAAATCCGAAGCGCGCGGACGCCGCACTGCAAGTCGGCGGCACGACCGAATCGGTGACGGTGACTGCCGACGCCGCGACATTGAAGACGGAAAAGGCCGACCTCAACACCGAACTCAATTCCAAACAGGTGCTGTCGCTGCCGTTGAACCAGTACCGCAACTATCAAACGTTGCTCAATCTGGTGCCGGGCGCGACGCCCACGCAATTCCAGAACGCCGAAATTGACACACCTGGCCGCAGCTTGCGTACATGGGTCAACGGCACGCAACCGAACAGCAACACCACTCGCGTGGATGGCGCGGTTTCGGTCAACGTTTGGTTGCCTCACCACGCCGGATACATTCAACCGGCGGAGACCGTCGAAACGGTCAATATCGCCACCAACAACTTCGACGCCGACCTGGGAATGGCGGGTGGCGCGGCTCAAACCGTGGTGACCAAATCAGGAACTAACGAATTCCATGGTTCAGGATTCTGGTTTTACAACGGCGACAAGCTGAACTCGAATAGCTTCTTCAACAACGCGAACCGTTTGCAGCGCACACCGCTCAATCGGCAAACCTACGGCGGCACGCTCGGCGGCCCGATCAAGAAAGACAAACTCTTCTTCTTCGGTTCCTATGAGAATTTCCGCGACCGCCGCATCAACAACGTCGCCTATGCGGTTCCGACTGACAAGATGCGACTCGGCGATTTTAGTGAAGTTCTCGCCGCGAGAAGAGCTGATGGCAGCGCCGCTTATGCTTTTCAACTTTACGATCCGGACACGGGTGCGGCCAATGGCACAGGGCGGACGCAATTCAGCAACGCCATCATTCCGGCAGCCCGCATCAGTCCGATTGCCAGAGCCGTCATGAACTATTACCCCAAAGTGAATGCTGGCGATTTGAACAACAACTTTATCCTGGATGATTTCGTGCAACAGCGCACGGTCATGGTGGATCGCGCCAATTATGACGGGAAGCTCACGTGGCAGCGCACCAAAAATCACTCCATCTGGGGCAAATTCTCCACGCTGCAATCTGACAACGTGGACGAGTACAGACTGGGCTTCGACGAAGGCAGCGCGGGCAACACGAAGGTGTATGTGGTCAGCGTCGGCCACACCTGGACGCTCAGCGATACTCTGCTGTTGGACGGCAACTTTGGCTATAACCGCCAGAATCAGACCGTGACTGGCCCGGATTTCGGCAAGAACCTTGGCATTGAGCTTGGTATCCCCGGCGTGAACGATCCCAACGACATCCGCGCCAGTGGCCTGCCCACATTCGACAATGGCTATGCCATCGGCACGACGCCGAGTTGGATGCCGCTCTTCCGCAAAGAAGTCAACTACAGCTTCAGCACCGCGCTCACCAAGGTCTTCGCCAAGCATGAGCTGCGAGCCGGCTTTGACCTCGTCAAGCTGGAATTGAACCATCGCCAGGCCGAGTTCGGCCCCTACGGATTGAAGGGCGGATTCAGTTTCGGCGGGTTGATCACAGGCGCCCCCAACTACGTCTCGCTAGGTTGGAATCGCTTTGCGGACTTCCTGCTTGCGCGTCCGAATTTCTTCTCCAAAGACGTTCAGACCGAGGACATGACCGGTCGTGAGTGGCAGATGGGCTACTACCTGCGTGACCGGTGGCGCGTCACGCCGAACCTGACGCTCAACCTGGGTTTGCGGCTTGAGCAATATCCGCTGATGTCGCGTGCCAACAGTGGCATCGAACGGCTTGATCTCAGCACCTATACCTTGTTGCTGGGCGGACGCGGCAACGTACCGAAGGATGTCGGGCTGGAACTCCAAAAATGGTATCTGGCGCCACGTCTGGGTGTGGCTTACCGCATCAATGACAAGTCGGTGGTTCGCGCCGGTTACGGTCGCACCATCAATCCGCTGCCCTGGTCGCGCCCGCTGCGTGGCGCGTTCCCGTATGACATCTTCTTCAACAACACCTCCGAGCAGTTTGCCTCCGTCACGACGCTGACCGCCGGAATTCCTAACGTGCCGATCCCGAACTTCCAGTCCGGGCGAGTGACGCTGCCGGTGAACGTCTTCACACGGACACCGAATAACGGTACGGAGTTCTTCCCCGGCGCGGGCAAGGGACTGGATCGTGCGGTCATTCAGCAATGGAACTTCGCCTACGAGTACAAGTTGCCAGGGGATATCATCGTTGAGACTGCCTACGTCGGAACCCGTACGGACGGCGGCTACGCTGACTTGAACATCAACTATGGCGAGCCGGGCGGCGGCAACGCTTCGCGCAAGTTCTTCGCCTTGGCTGGCGCGACCACCATCAATGACTGGGGCGCGCGCACCCGCAGCCGTTATCAATCGCTGCAATTGTCAATCAACCGGCCTTTCAGCAAAGGGTTATTGTTGAAGGGCGCTTACACGCTGAGCAAAGCCAAGAACATGGCCGATGAAGACGGCTGGACGGGTTTGACCTGGAACCATCCGCTGAAGTTCGAAGACAACTTTGCGCTGGCGGGATTTGACCGCACGCACATCTGGCAGATGGGCTTCGTCTATGGCTTGCCATTCTTCAAAGACGCCAGCACCCTGACGGGCAAAACGCTCGGTGGCTGGCAGCTCAACGGCATTCATTCGTGGTTCTCCGGCACGCCTTTCAGCATTGGCGGTACGAACAATGCATTGAACTGTCAGGGCTGTGGCAGCGTGTTCACCAATTTCACTGGTGATCCGAAACCCATCGGCAGGGTGGGGGCGTACACCACTGAAACCTACTACGACAGGAGTCTGTTCTCACAACCGACCGGCACTGCGAAAGAAGGCTTCGGCACGTCGTTGCGCAATCAGTTTCGCCGTCCGCGAGTGTGGAACGTTGACCTTTCGCTCTTCAAGCAGTTCCGCGTGAAAGAGCGCTTCCAGCCGGAATTCCGTCTGGAAATGGCCAATGTCTTCAATCACTCGAATTGGGGCGCGCCAGTGACGGGCTTCACGGCGGGGAACTTCTTGCAATTCACGCCTGGCTCCGAGCTTGGCAACCCACGGCGCATCCAGATGGGTGTCCGAGTGCAGTTCTAACCGATAATGGGGTTCGCGCCAGCTAACCATCGGCGCGATAGACCCAACGTCAATTCCGATTCGGTCTGCGCCTGGAATTCCAAACGCAAGCTGCAATCGCTAAACTAAAAAAGCGGGCGTCTGAGTTCACCACTCGGGCGCCCGCTTTTTGCTGTTACAAACTCTTCCCGGTTTATTGCCGCAGAGAAAATGCGCTACAGGACTTACGCAAATGTCGGTAGCCCGCGCGTAAGCAAGGGCTTTTTGCACCAAACTCAAGCCCTTCCTTCCTAACGGTCGGGCTACTGACACGGTATGTTTTGCGTAAGTCCTATGCTATTTTCCGCGCCAGAAGAGGTTGATTATGAGCACTGCACAACGTGAATTGCTAAAAACAATTGAATACCCGGAATCGGATGGAGAGCCAATGGCTGAAACTCAGGTGCATGCGGAGTTGATGATTGATCTGCGCTTTGCGCTTCGGAATTTCTTCCGCGACGACCCGCAAACTTATGTCGGCGTCAACATGCTGATGTATTACGTCGAAGGCAATCCGCGAAAAAGCGTCGCGCCGGACGTGTTTGTCGTTCGCAACAACAGCAAAGAACCTAAACGCCGCACCTGGAAAGTTTGGGAAGAAGGCAAAGCTCCTGACGTGGTGATCGAATTGTCTTCAGCCAGCACCTTTGAAGAAGACCTGCAAAAGAAATGGCAGGTGTACAACCAAATGGGCGTCCGGGAGTATTACATCTTCGATCCGCTGTATGAATTCCTGAAACGCCCGTTGTTGGCCTATCGCCTGGAAGGCGACGAATTGATCCGCGTAATTCCCAACCAAGGAGTGGTCAGCAGTCAGGCGCTGGGATTGGATTTGGTGGATACCGGCGAAACTCTACGGCTGCGCGATCCGCAAACAGGAAAATTCTTGCTGACGGAACAGGAAGAAACTGCTCGCGCCGAACAAGAAGCAAAGCGCGCCGAACAAGAAGCAAAGCGCGCCGAACAAGAAGCAAAGCGCGCCGAACAGGCAATGGCGGCCTCTGCCGTTGCAGAAGCCACAGCCGCCAGGCTTGCGGCAAAATTGCGCGAACTTGGTGTTGATCCGAATCAATTGTGAAGTCGCCGGTTATTTCCGTCGGCCAACAATTTTTCCGATCAACGTTTCCACTCAAGACCGGTTCCCTGCTTCAACACGTTCAGCGAATCAATTTTCAGCTTCGCCCAAAACTCACGCGAACCATTCGGCCAGATGACGCCGACGCCTTCAATCGCGGCATCTTTCCCTAATCCAAAATGAACGCGCGGATCGTTCGCCGCCAGATAACTGCCGTCAGTGTGAACTCGCCGCCAGAGCGTTCCCGATTTGCGAATCATCGCCACGCGAGCGCCAATTCCGTCTCGGTTGTCTTTCACGCCAGTCAGCCGAACTTGCAGCCAGCGTTGTTTCGTCGCGTTCTGGTTTAACAACAACCTTGCCAGACCGTTGTTGTTGGCAATCAACACATCTACGTCGCCATCGTTATCAATGTCGCCAAACGCAGCGGCGCGGCTGACCTCTGACAACTGCAAAGCCGCTCCGGCTTCGGCGGTAATCTCACGAAAAACTCTATCCCTATCGGTCGCGGTACTGACTCGACTCGCTGGTTCGTTGTGAAAAAGCTGATTGCGTTGATGAAAAGGATACGGCTGCCCGCGCAGGCTCGGCATCAAGGTCACGGCTCCGTTGGCGGCAAATAAATCCAGCCAGCCATCATTGTCATAATCCAGCCACGACACGCCAAAACCTGTGGACATAAAACTCGATTGCGCCAGATTGAACTCCGCCGTCACTTCGTCAAACAGAGCTTTGCCGTTGTTACGAAAAAACGAGCTTCCCTGTTTGGTCAGGTTCGTCACCAGCAAATCGTCGTCGCCGTCGCTGTCAATGTCTCCGGCAGTGACGCCCATTCCGGCGCGAGGCGCTCCGTCGGCGGCGTAAGCCGCACCAGCCATCAATCCGCTTTCTTCAAATTTGCCGCCGCCTTTATTCAGCCACAACAAATTCGCGGCTCCGTCGTTGGCAACGTAAATGTCCGTCAATCCATCGCCGTTGAAATCCGCGCAAGTCACTCCCAAACCCGGCCCATAACCAGCACCAAAACCCGCCGCCGCTGTCACATCGCTGAACTTCCCGTTGCCGTCGTTATGAAACAGGCGATCCGGCACAGGCCTGTATGAAGACGGCGAGCAGTAATCCACTTCGCCGGTCGGAGCAAAACACGGCTTGTTACCTTTGATGGTGAAATCCACGTAATTGCAAACAAACAAATCCAGCCGCCCATCCTGGTCGTAATCCACAAAGGCCGCGCTGCTGCTCCAACGCGGATCGTCAACTCCGGCCTGAGCCGTTGCGTCTGTGAACGTGCCGTTCCCGTTGTTTCGATACAGCACGTTCGATCCGAAATTCGTCACGTAAAGATCAACGTCTCCATCGTTGTCGTAATCGCCTGTCGCCGCTCCCATTCCGTAAGCGATCAAACCGACTCCGGCAGCTTCGGTCACGTCCGTGAATTTCAATTTGCCCGCTGGAGCCAGTTCGTTGCGAAACAGCCGATTGCCGGGCTTAAAGTCTTTCGGCAACGGAAATTTAACCCGGCCGCTACCGCTCCCGGTTCCGCCCAACGTTTTGCCTTGCAGCAAGTACACGTCCAAATCGCCGTCGTTGTCATAATCCAGCAACGCCGCGCCTGATCCCATAATTTCCGGCATGAAGTATTCGCCCGTCGCTCCGGTCGTGTGCAGAAAATTCAATCCGGTTTCGGCAGCGACTTCGCGGAACAGCGGCGGCTGGCCGCTGGAAAAATCAAAAGGCAAAAGGCAAAAGGCAAAAGGCAAAAGTAAAAAGAAGAAAGCGCCGCTCTTTTGATTTTTGATATTTGCCTTTTGCCTTTTGATTTTCATAATTTTCATCTCGCCTCCAACACTTTCAACTCTCGTTCGAACAGAAAGCGTCAACATTACAAAAACCATTTCACCGCAGAGACGCAGAGCTACGCGGAGGTTTCGCAGAGAAAAACCTCTGCGCCGCCTCTGCGGTTCTTTGCGCCTCTGCGGTGAAAGAAAGTTTCTCATCTCAATTTCGCTCTCAACCATTCAACCAGTTTGGTTTTGTAATCCAACCATTCGGCGTGGCCTTCCCAGTTTTCAACTCCGTGCGGAGCGCCCGCCACATCAATCACGTCGTAACTTGCGCCAACTCGTTGCAGTTCTTTTTCAAAAGCGACGGCTTGCGCGTGCAGCCGGTCGGCTGTTCCCTGAATCAGCAACAGCGGCGGCATTTCGGCTTTGACCTGATACAGCGGCGAAAACCGCTTCATCACTTCGCGGGTTTGATCGTTCAATTCGGTCACGCCGAACAGCCGCGCAGGAATCGAACGCGGCGCAAAGCTCGTCGCCATCGGCAAAAAATCATAAACGCCATAAAACGAAACGACTGCGGCCACGCCTTCCGTTTTTTCCGTCGCCAGTTGAGCGACCATCTGCCCGCTGGCCGATTCGCCCAAAATGGCAATCCGGTTCGGATCAACGTTGAACTTCTTCGCGTTCGAGCGGACAAAGCGAATCGCTTCGCGCAAATCGTCAATCTGGTCGGCGTTACGAACTTGAGGCGTCAATCGGTAATCAATCGAAAACCAGGCAAAGCCAGCTTTGGCCAGCGGTTCGAACAGCGGCGCGGCATAAGTGACTTTGTCGCCAGCTTCCCAACCTCCGCCGTGAGCGATAATGACCGCCGGCAACGGCTTCGCGCTTTTCGGCAGATAAGCGTCCAGTTTCAAACCGTGACGCGGGCTGAAAACAATGTCTTTTTTCAGATTCGCGGCGTAAGGCTGGTGATCGGCTTTGCTGAGTTTCAATTGCCTCGCCAGCCAGTCGGTTAATTTCTGTTTGTAGCTCCACTGCGATGGCCACCAGTTTTCGGCGCGATGAATTGCACCTTCAACCAAAACCAATTCGCAATTTCCAGACCGGCAAAACTGTTCAACTTGTTGCGGCGGAACTTCGCGGTCGTTGCCGCCGTGAATCATCAGCGTTGGAAACTTGGGAGTTGGGAGTTGGGAGTTGGGAAAAGCGCCGCCGATGCTGACAACGGCTTTTACGCCGGGAGCATTTTCTGCCGCCATCAACGCCAAGCCCGCTCCGGTGTCTTCGCCGAGCAAAGCGATGTTGTTTGGGTCAATACGAAATTCGCGGGCGTGGCAGTGAATGAAATCTATTGCAGCGCGAACATCAACCACCGATTCGTCGAAACGGCTCAATCCATATTTCCGGTAATCTATCGAAAACCAGTTGTAACCGGCAGCAGTCAGCAATTCCAAAAACTGGCCAACAAAACTGACTCGGCTGCCGCTTTCCCAATTGCCGCCGTGAATGATTACAACCGCCGGACGTTTGTCGCCACGTTTTTGCACATAAGCATCCAACGACAATTCCACTCCGTTGACGCGACGATAAACGATTTCGCCTTGCACACCCGGAACGATGTAATTGCCTTCGGGATTGCGAACGCTGATCGGCGAACAAGGTTGAGAAGACGAATAATTAGCCATCGGCCATTGAGCATTGACCATTGCCCGAATGGGTATTGCATCCTTCCTCTGACCGATAATGGGCAATGGGTAATGACTAATGGCTAATGCCTTCGCCGCCAGAAAAAGCGCCGTTAAACAGATTTTTGTTGCGGGATTCATCGGTCAAAGAGATAACACAGAACCGCGCCGCCAGGTAGCGCCGACAGTCGTTTTGAGTTACAACTTGCGGCCATCAATTCAACCCAATTTCAGGAAGGTGTTATGAGTTTTTTTCCGCGAGCAATTTGCTTTGCTCTGGTTTGTCTGTCGTTCAATTCCGTCGTGGCTCAGACGGCGAAAAAGCCCCGTCCTTCAGCGCAACCCGCTGCTCCGTCGAAAGCCGCAGTGGCAGCGATGATTCCCAAGCTGCGCGCCGCCGTCAAAGCCAAACCCAATGATCCGCAGCTTCGCAATGCGCTGGGCGCTGTGCTGGCCGACAGCGGCCAGATCAATCCGGCGATCGCCGAATTCCGCCAGGCTGTGGCGCTGAAATCCGATTATGGCGAAGCCTGGATGAATCTGGCGGCAGCGTTGGAACAGAAAGGCGATGTGGAAGCCGCGATTGAAGCTTTTCAACGAGCCACACAACTGAACCCGAATGATGCCAACCTGCATTTTTCGCTGGGTTCGTTGCTTCACAGAGCGCAGATGCTGGACGCGGCGGTTGGCGAATTTCGTTACGCGCTGCAATTGAAACCTACGCCGGAACTTCATGCGAATCTTGGTTTTGTGCTCGGCCAGATGGGCGATCTGCCCGGCTCGCTGAAAGAACTGGAAGCAGCGATCAAGCTGAAACCGGATTTTGCCGAAGCGTTTTACTATTTGGGAATCGGCAAAATGTTGTCGAACGATTTTGCCGGAGCCGTTGCTTCGCTGAGCGAAGCGACGCGGCTGACGCCAAACAACCCCGACGCTCAAAACGCGCTTGGCTCGGCGCTGTTACGCAAAGGCAGCCGCGAAGACATTTCGGCAGCCGTCGTCGCTCTGCGAAAAGCCGTCAAGCTGCGTCCGCAGTTGCCGGAATTTCTGACGACGCTCGGCGCGGCATTGCGCGAAGACGAACAGTTCGATGAAGCCGTTGCGACTTTGCGTCAGGCCATCAAGATGAAGCCGGATTTGATCGAAGCGCATTCCAATCTGGGACTGACTTTGCTGCGAATGAAAAATTACGACGGCGCGATTGCCGCCTTCCGCGAAGCCCTGAAACTGGACGATCAAAACATGACTTCGCAATTGAATCTCGGTTTGACGCTGATGCAGAAAGGCGATGCTGACGCGGCAATCCAACAGTTTCAGAAACTGATTGCCGCCGCGCCCGAAGCGCCGGAAGCACATTTCAATCTGGCGCTGGCTTACAAACGCAAAGACGACCGCGACAACGCCATCGCTTCGCTGCAAAAAGCCATCAGCTACGCGACGGATTTTGCCGACGCACATTTCACGCTGGGCGAAATTCTTTACCAGCAGTCCAAACTGGACGAAGCCGAAGCTTCGCTGACCACCGCCATCAAATTGCGCGACAACGATGTCGAATACCATCACGTGCTGGGCAATGTTTTGCTGAGAAAAGGCAAGGTTGACGAAGCGATAGCCTCGCTTCGCACGGCGATCAAACTGTCGCCGACTTCGCCGGAACCTCACAACTCGCTGGGCGCGGCGCTTCGGCAAAAAGGCGAAACCGACGCCGCGCGCGTCGAATCGCAGGAAGCCGCCAGACTTTTGAAGCTGAAACAGGATCAGGAAATCGCCGCCACCAACATCGCCACGGGCATTCAACGGCTGAACGAAAACAAGCTGGCCGAAGCCATCGAACGGTTTGAAGCCGCCATCAAGCTCGACCCGAATTCAGCAGCGGCGCATTGGCAACTGAGCATCGCATTGAAAAAGAAAGGCCAGACGGCAGCGGCGCAAGCTGCGCGCCAAAAAGCCGAACAACTCGATCCGCGATTGAAAACTTCCAGGCAGTGAACTTCTGCAAAGAAAATTTTCAGCGAAAGGCGAAATACAATTCTCAGCCGCACCTTTCGCTTCCGGGCAAAGGCACTTACGGATGCAAGTGCCGCCCGCGATTCCATCTTTCAGTTTTAGCAGCGGAAAAGCTATTGCCTGTTGGTGAAAACTGCATTATCTTCCCGCCGCCTTAAACCGACCCCGTTGCTTCAAATTCTAATGAAGCGAATCTTTCTTTCGATCCCTCTGGTCAGACTTGCGGTCAAAGACTGACTAAATCAGTCGTCATCTCGCATCCCTCAAAATTGACGACCCCGAATTTCGCAAGCCCCTCCGCTTGCTTTGACGAAAACTTGAGAGGACAGAATATGAAACGATTGACGCTATTACTGACCTTAACGGTCTGCGCTGTTCTTTTGGCTACGGCCAGCGTGTACGTGCAGGAGCGTTTACGCCCGCAACTCGGCGACCGCGAAAATGCTCCACAACGAATCACCGATCCCGAAAACCTTCCCGTCACCTTTCTGAACCAAAATCGCTTACACAAACTGATTATCAACAACGACCAGCAAAACGTTTACGACGATCTGGCCGGGCGCGGAGCCATCCGCGAAGAGGTCAATTACGGATCGTTTCGGCTGTTAGTCGTGGATCAGGAAGCCATCGGCGGTCGCGCTGCGATGCAGGCTTTGCCAGTTGCCGCACGCGACGAACAGAATTTGATCGTGTTGAACGGTTACGTGTTGGACACGTCGAATGCCGAACCGCTCAGCAAAGAACCGCCCGCCGATTTGCGCCAGACGCAAATGGCTGTGGCTCGCAAAAACTTTTCGCGTCCGGGCAATGGTTTGTACGTCGTGCAGTTCATCGGCCCGATTCAGGATGAATGGCTGACCGAACTCAATCGCACCGGAGCCGATGTCATCAGCTACGTCCCGAACAATGCTTATGTGGTTCGCGCCGGCAGCGACGAAGCCATGCGATTGATTCAGTTGAAAGACGAACAATCGTTTGTGCAATGGGTCGGCGATTACGAACCGGCGTTTCGCGTTCGCCAATCGCTGGTTGCGGCTCGCGCTTTTGACGCCGATCAATTCGTCAACGTCACCGTGCAGTTCATCGCCAGCGAAGACACCAAACGCAAGGTCAGCGAGCTGAAACGCACTGCTCGCCGCTTCATCAGCGAAGCTCAAGTGTTGAAGTATCACAACGTGACGATGAACATTCCGTTGTCGCAGGTGATGGAACTGGCCAGCCAGGACAACGTCTTTTCGATTGAACCGGCGGGCGAACGTCGCCGACTGGACGAAGCTCAAGGGCAAATCAGCGCGGGCAATCTGACCGGCAACGCTCCGACTGGGCCGGGTTATCTGGCCTGGCTTGGAACCAAAGGCTTCACCAGTTCGCAATTCACAGGCTTTGCCGTCAACGTGGTGGACGATGCTTACACGCTGACTGGTCATCCTGATCTGGCCACGGGGCGTGTCGCTTTCCAAAACAATCCAACCAATCAGACCGGCGCTCAAGGCGGTCACGGATTCCTGAACTCCCACATCATCGGCGGATTGAACACCGGAACCGGCGCAGCCAATGAAGATTCGCTTGGGTTCAATTACGGACTCGGCATTGTGCCTTGGGCGCGCGTAGGCGTGACGGCGATTTTCGGAAGCGGCTCTTCCAGTCCTGCGACGTGGGAAAGCACTGCTTATGGCAGCGGATCGCGCATTTCGTCGAACTCGTGGGGATTCCAAACTTCGACTGGCGCGCCGATTCCCGATTACGACAGCAATTCGCAATCGTATGACGCCATCGTCCGCGACGCGCAAACCGGCACGGCTGGGTTGCAACAATTGACCGTAGTCTTTGCCGCCGGTAACGACGGTTCGGGATCGAACACAGTCAGCACGCCTTCGACTGCCAAAAACGTCATCACCGTTGGCGCAGGCGAAAACGTTCGTCAAACCGGAACCGATGGTTGCGGCATCGGCAACACCGGAGCCAACAGCGCCAACGACATCATCAGCTTTTCCAGTCGCGGCCCTGTGAATTCCGCCGGTGGCGACGGTCGCGTCAAACCCGACATCATCGCTCCCGGCACGCACATTCAAGCCGGTGTGCCGCAATCGAATTACGACGGCAGCAGCGTTTGCAATCAATACTGGCCGAGCGGCCAAACGCTGTACGGCTGGTCGTCGGGAACCTCGCATTCTTGTCCGGCAGTTGCTGGCGGAGCGGCGCTGGTTTACCAGGACTTCCTCAACAAAGGTTTGAGCGCGCCTTCACCGGCAATGGTCAAAGCGACGTTGATGAATTCAGCGGCGTATATGAACGGAACCGGCGCGGGCGGCAATTTGCCGTCGAACAATCAGGGAATGGGTCGAATGGATTTGGGCCGAGCATTCGACACAGCGGCGCGCATTCGCGTGGATCAAACTCAGGTGCTTGGCGCGACCGGCGCAACGCATCAAGTCACTGGCTCGGTCGCCTCTTCCGCTCAACCGTTCCGAGTGACCTTGGCCTGGACTGACGCTCCTGGTCCGACAACCGGCGCTCCGTGGGTCAACAACCTCGATCTGGAAGTGACCGTTGGCGGTGTGACGTATCGTGGAAACGTGTTCAGCGGAGCCAACTCCACCAGCGGCGGAACTGCCGACGGCAAAAACAACGTCGAATCCGTCTTCCTGCCTGCGGGAGCGACTGGCAATTTCACCGTCACCGTTCGAGCGACGAACATTGCCGGTGACGGCGTACCGGGCAATGCCGACACTACGGATCAGGACTTCGCGTTGGTGATTTACAACGCCAACACCAGCACTTCGACTTCGCCGACCATTGGCGTCAGCCCCACCAGCCTGAGCTTTACCGCGACGACTGGCGGTTCGAATCCGGCCAACAAAACCATCAGCATTACCAACACCGGCACCGGCACGTTGAATTGGACGCAGACCGACAATGCTTCGTGGCTGACGGTGACTCCGGCTTCGGGAACCGCGCCTTCGACATTGACGGCTTCGGTCAATATCAGCGGTCTGGCTGCCGGAACTTACAACGGAGCGATCACGGTTTCGGCTACGGGTGCAACCAATACGCCGGTTTCGATTCCTGTCACGCTGACGGTGAGTTCGGCTGGCGGTTCACAATTGATTGTCAATGGCGGTTTTGAAGGCAGCGCCAGTCCCTGGACTCTGACCGGTGGAGCGGTTTGGAGCACAGGCGGCAATGCTCGAACCGGGACCGGCTACCTGATTCTGGGCGGAGCCAACAACACTTCACGAACGGCGTACCAAACGATCACAATTCCAAGCGGAACTTCGCCGGGATTGAACTTCTACCTAAACGTCACTTCCAGCGAAACGACTACGACGACACAGTTCGACCGCCTGTTTGTCGAAGTCCGCAACACATCCGGCACTTTGTTGAGCACGCTGGCAACGTTCAGTAACTTGAACAAAGTGACTTCGGCAAACTCTTACACCTTGCGCGGAGCGTACAATTTGTCGGCTTTCGCCGGACAAACCGTTCGCATTCAATTCCGCGGAACCACTGACAGTTCGTTAATCACCTCGTTCCGAATTGACGACGTGTCGGTGCAGTAATCGCAAAACACAAAAGGCTGAGTGCCATTTTGCGCTCAGCCTTTTGCAAAAATTTCTTGAAGCGATTGATACTTGATGGCGACCGTTCTCGCTTAAACGAGTGAGGTCGCAAATCACCGGTTCAGGTTGAGACCGGTGCCCCGACTGGCTGAATTGCTCTCCTGTCAACGGCCAGTGAACCAGACGGCGTCGCAAACGGCGAAATCGTTTTTGCCAACGGCAGTGGCAATTACGATCAAGCCTGAAAGCGACGCCGTATTTTTATCTCCAGCCTTTACCCTCCGCTGAGCGCCTGCAGGATGTGAACTTCATCGGTGGAGTTCAACGAAGTCGTCAACGCAAACACCTGTTCACCATTGACGAAAATTTTCATGTGCGGACGAATCGCGTCCTGTTCGTCAATCATTCGAAATCGGATGCCGGGAAAGCTGCGGTTCAAATCGGCCAGCACGTCGGCGACGGTCGTTCCAGCGGCATCAACTTCTTTTTGCTGATTGGTATACGAAAGCAGCGGGCTGGGAATGATAACTTTCATCGCAACCTCTCACTTCTGGTGGGACAATTTTTCAAATTGTCCCGATCGGGTGGTGGGACAATTTTTCAAATTGTCCCGCTTGATTGAATTTCTTGGCGTTCAGAAAAAAAGAGAACACATTCAAACCGTCCCGGTTGCTTGAACTCCTCAGCACTCCGAAGTAGCAGGACAATTTGAAAAATTGTCCCACGCTTCAAAGTTCGACCGCTTCGACCGCGTAAACGTGCGGCAAATGCCGAACGATGCAGGTCCATTTTTCGCCTTCGTTGGTGCTGGCCCAGATTTCTCCGCAGGTCGTGCCGAAATACAAACCGACGGGGTTGTGCGCGTCAGCGGTCATTGCCTGCCGAAAGACAGTCATCCAGGCTTGCTGTTTTGGCAAACCGTTGTCTTGCCTTTGCCAGCTTTTGCCACCGTTGCGCGTGACGTAAGCAGCCGGTTTGCCTCCGGGCGCGGTTCGCGGCCAAACCTGCGTGCCATCCATCGGGAAGACCCAGCACGTGTTCGGATCGCGCGGATGCAGCACCATCGGGAAGCCAATGTCGCCAACGGATTTCGGCATCTTTTCGCCGATGCGAACCCATTGGTTTTCGGCTCCGGCGGCGGTGCGATCTATCCGGTAAATGCCGCAATGATTTTGCTGGTACAAAATATCCGGCGATTGCGGATGCAAACGAACACAATGTGGGTCTTGTCCGAATTCTGGGTACGGGTCTGGATTGAAATCCACCTTACATCCGGCGTTGAGCGGGTGCCAATCCGCGCCTTTGTTCGTGCTTTCAAAAACTCCGCCGCCGGACATGCCAATGTACATGTGGTTGGCATCGCGCGGATCAACAATGATCGAGTGCATTTTGGGGCCATCGGGAGTGCCGTCTTGTCCTCCGCCTGTCCACGCCGAACGCATCGGATGATCGTTGAAGCCCTTCACCGATTCCCAAGTGTCGCCGCCATCTGCCGATCGAAACAGTCCTTGCGGCGAAGTCCCCGCATACCAAACTCCCGGTTCGCCAGCGTGGCCGGGCGTCAACCAAAAAACATGATCCACAGTTCTTCCCGTCTCGCCTTCGGCAGCTTTTGCAAACGCCGGTGGCTTGGCGGCTTCTTTCCAGGTTTTACCTTGATTGGTCGAACGAAACACCGTCGGCCCCAAATGGCCTGTTTTGGTCGCCATCAACATTGTTTTCCCATCGCGCGGATCAAGCATGACGTGATGAACGATGTTGCCCAGATACAACGGCCCTTTGGTCGTCCATTCGCGTCGCTTGGGATCGGACGTGAGAATGAAGCCGCCCTTTTTGGTGGCGACAAGCAAGGTCACGGATTTCGGTGCGGCTTTTTTAGCCAAAACTTTCTTCGGCGAAGCCTTTGTTTTCACTGCTGATTTCATGCCATTGGCCTCCTACGGTTGGTTGTGGTTGGTTCTCGCGTCTCAAGACGCTCTGGAGATCAAGTCGCCGAAAATCTAACCCTAGCGCCCCACAAATGCAACGCTTGTCACGCAAGTAAAACGCACCCAAAAACAAGTTTGGCCTAAGCCTCAGTCAGGTACTGACTCAACTCAAGATAGTTTTGATGCCGTTGACCAATCGGCCAATGCCTTCGGCAACGGTTTCGCGTTGCAAGGCTCCGTAAGCCACGCGCAGATAACAGCCGTCTTTTCCACCGTCTGGCATTCCAAACGCCGAGCCGGGAATTGCCGCAACGCGATGTTCTTTGACCAGTCGTTCGACCAAAGCCAGCGGCTGCATTTCGCTGTCCAATTTCAGGAAGAAATAAAACGCTCCGTCGGCAGGCGGAATGACGGCGACATCTTTCAACTGCTCAAGCTCCGTCATCACCAATTGGCGAACGTCGGCAAGTTGCGCGACTTTTTCCAGGCAATAACCCGCGCCGACTTTCATCGCTCCGACCGCCGCGAACTGCGACACGACGGGCGGACAAATCAAAATCGTGTCCTGAATTTTGTTCACCGCCGAAAACAGATGTTCGGGGATGACCATAAATCCGATGCGCCAACTGGCGAATCCGTAAGCTTTCGACAGCGAATACAGCGAGATCGTGTAATCGCTGGCTCCGTCAATCGAACCGGGCGAAAAACGTCGCGCATCGCCATAAGTGAAATACTCGTAGGCTTCGTCGTGGATGTGATAGATGCCGCGCGCTCGGCAAAGTTCGTTCACTTCGCGCAACGCCGATTCTGGATAAACGGCTCCGGTCGGATTGTTCGGCGAAATAGTGACGACGGCGCGCGTTCGTTCGGTGATGGCTTCGGCAATCAAACGCGGTTGAAGCTGGTAATTTTCGTCAGTCGGAACCAACACCGGTTTGCAGTTCACCATCGTGATCGCCATCTCGTGATTGAAGTAATACGGCGTTTGCAAAATGACTTCGTCGCCAGCGTCGGCCACAGCCAACAGCGCGTTGATAAAAGCCATGTTGCCTCCGGCGGTGACGACGATGCGGCTGCCGGTTAGCTCAATGCCATTTTCTTTTTGCAGCTTGGTTTCGATCTGTTCCAGCAACGCGGGAATTCCGTGAACGGCCTGATATTTGTGCTGCGAAGGATCGGCCAGCATCTCTTTGATTTGGTCAAAGGCTTCGGGCGGCGGCGGATACCAGACGACTCCCTGACCCAGAGAAATCGTGCCGGGATGCTGGCGGATCAATTCGCCTACGACTGGAATGATGGGCGTTTGAACGGATTGAATTCGATAAGACTCTTGCATCTCAAAATCAAAAATCCACGAAGTACACGAAGAACCACGAAGATTTATTTTTTTCCGTCTTCGTGTCGCTTCGTGTACTTCGTGGATGAAGCTTATTTGCCCTGAAGCTTTTTCCACGCTTCAACGTAGCGTTTGGTTTTCTCGTTCGCTTCGTTCCATTTCGGAGCTTCGGCGCTGTTGGCGATCATTGTCAGAGCCAACGCTACCATTCGATTGGTTTTGGCCAGATTCGGGTAATTGATCTTGTCCCAATGGTCGCCGACTTTGTGGTAATCGGGGAAGATAAAGGCCACGCACAACGTATGAGCCGGAACTCCTGAATCAGCCATCGCCTGATTGTCGCTGCGGCCAAAAAACGAATCGCTGTTCTTTTCGTGTTTGTAAACGTTGATGCCTGTCAGCTCGCCAGCCTTCTTGAAGATCGGCCCCATATCCGAAAAATCAAACCCGGTCAGCGTAGCCGAATTCGACTTGTCGCCTTCCACATCGTCTGTGCGTCCAACGTGTTCCAGATTTACGTCGGCGATGGTTTTATCAAGCGGGAAGACAGGATTTTTGCCGTAATACCGCGAACCCAGCAAGCCGCGTTCTTCGCCAAAGACGGTCATAAAAACGATGCTGCGTTTGGGGCGAGTTTTCATTCCAGCCAGCGCCGTAGCCAGTTCGATGACGGAAACGGTTCCGCTGCCATCATCGTTGGCTCCGTTGCTGATGGTGTCGGTTCCGGCCATTGCCGCGGTCATTCCGATGTGATCGTAATGCGCCGTCACCAAAACGTAAGTGTCTTTCAGCACCGGATCAGAGCCGCGCAAAATGCCAATCACGTTGCTGGTTTTGAACGACAGCGTTTCTTCTTTTTGATCGCCGACCGGCGGAGTTTTTGTGATGACGCCAGTTTGGGTCAGTTGTTCGATTTGCGGAGCGCGCAATCGCATTCGCACGGAATTATCCTGAGTGGCAGCGTCATACAACTCTCCATTTTTCGTCACCTTCCAGACAGCGGTTTGAAAGAAGCTTTTTTCGCCAGCCTGATTGGCGTCGCCCGCCGGTTCCAAACCGGCGCGGCGAAATTGAGCGGCAATGTATTCCGCCGCAATGTCCAATCCGCGCGAAGGCGTCGCCCGGCCTTCTAAAGCGTCCGAAGCGATGAACGACAAATGTCCGCGCAACGAGTTTTCTGAAATGCGATCCAACGCCGCTTGAACTTCCGGTTCAATGGCCGGAGCGGTTTTCTTGGTGAGTTTCGCTTTGGGTTTGGGTTGAGGTTTTGCTTGTTGCGATGACGCCTGAAGCGAAAACACGGCCAACAACGCGATCATAAAAATGCCGCGCGCGGTTGAAGAAATAGCCACGCGCGGAAAATTGTAAAGAGTCATAACTTTTGCCTTTTGCTTTTTGATATTTGCCTTTTGACTTTCCAATCAGACCATCGGTTTGTCGAAACTATCCGACCAGACATAAGCGTCAATCAACGCCTTTTCGCCTTCTTTGCCGGGTTTTGCGTTGCCGTGTTCCATGCCCACGACGCCGGTGAAGCCTTTGCCGTGAATGTGTTTGAAGATGTTGCGGTAATTCATCTCGCCCGAAGTCGGTTCTTTGCGGCCCGGATTGTCACCGACCTGAAAGTACGCGACTTCGCTGTAAGCCAGATCAATGTTCGGGATGATGTTTCCTTCGGTAATTTGCTGGTGATACATATCGTAAAGAATCTTGACCGAAGGGCTGTTGACCGCGCGGCAGATTGAATAGCCTTGACCGATTTTGGTCAGGAACAATTTGGGGTGATCGCGGCGAGTGTTCAGCGGTTCCATCACCATCACTAACCCGGCCTTTTCACAAATTTCAGCGCAGCGGCGAAACATATCCACGACGCTGGCGGTTTGGTAATCCCAATCCAACCGCGTGTCGTAACAACCCGGCACGACCGTACACCATTTGGCGTTCAGGCGCTTGGCAACGTCAACCGCATTGCGAATGTCTTTCAGGATTGGTTCGCGCAATTCCGGTTTCCAGGTGGCGACGGCAAAGGTCGGATTATTGAAATCCTTCGTCGCCACAAACACGCCCATGGTCATTTTCAGATCAGCCAATGTCTTGCCGATCGTTTCTTGGTCGGCAATCGGGCGATCCGGCGCTCCGTTGTCTTCCAAAGCGGTGAATCCCTGTTCAGCCATGAATTGCAACTGGGCGACCAAATCCGTGCCCGCATGGTTCCTGAACATGCCGAAATGTGGCGCGTAATTCAGTTTGAATTTGTGGGCTGGCGCAGACGTGGCGGCCAAGCCTTCAATCGCGCTTGCTCCGACAACGGATGCCGTGCCGGTTGCCAGAAAATCTCTCCGGTTCATAAGCTTCGTTTCCTTTCGAGTTTGTTGGTGAAAGTGATTGGTGATGATGCGGGCAACTCTATAAACCATCTTTGCGGAGATTGAAAGTTCAGCTCAAAGCATTTATGGCAATCCAGCCGCGTGTTAGCATCCGCCCGTCTGAAATCGAATTCATCGGAGGTTTTATGAGTGTCGCTGTTGCCAATGACCTGTTTCAGGCTGTCGAACGATTGACGCCGGGGATGGCTCTGCGTGTGGACGCTGTGTCGTGGGATGATTACGAAAACCTGCTTGCCGATTTGGGCGAGGCCAGCCACATACGGGTTTTTTATGATCGAGGGAGGATGGAAATTATGTCGCCAGTTTCAATGCACGAAAGGCCGAAGAACGTCATCAACCGCCTCATCTCTGCTCTAAGCGATGAACTCGACATTGACATCGAATCGCTCGGTTCGACGACTTACAAAGAGGAAATGCGGGCCAGAGGCGCGGAACCGGACGACTCCTTTTACATTCAAAACGCCGATGCGGTGATGGGCAAGGATGAAAACGTTGACCTGGCGTTTGATCCGCCGCCCGATCTGGTCGTTGAAATTGATCGCAGCAGTTCTTCATTGGACAAGTTTCCGATTTATGCCGGATTGGGAGTGCCCGAACTGTGGCGAGTTCACCATCGTCAGGTTCGCATCTGGATTCTGGCAGGCGATGAATATGAAGAGTCGGAACAGAGCCGAGCCTTTCCGTTCCTGTCAGCCGACGTTGTTTCCCGGTTTCTGGAGCAGGGAATCACCGAAAGCTCCCGAAATGCGGCTCAGGCGTTTCGTCAATGGATACGCCAGCATCAAATGAACTAAATCGAAGCAAAAAACTTTGAAACAGGATTTACATGATTTTTTTCAGGATGAACAGGATTAAGACTTGGCTGGCGGCCACAACCGTTGACGGTCTTGTAAATCCTGCTGAAAATCTTGCTCATCCTGTTTTGAGCACAATGTCCCAATGTTGCTTGCCCTGATTTAGCCCCGCCACAACAACAGGAGGAAAACGATGAATCATCTGATGACCAACCAGCCAGCCAATTCTCCGCTTTGGCAAGCCTTGAAAGAGTTCAGCGTTGATGCCCCCGGCGCTCAACTCAGCTTCGTCAAACGCTTGGCGCGCGAAAATTGCTGGTCGCACAGCTACGCGCAACGAGTGTTTGACGAATACAAACGGTTTGTCTTTTTGGCTGTGGTGGCTGGGCACAAAGTCACGCCTTCGGACGAAGTGGATCAAGCCTGGCATTTGCATCTGGCTTATACCGAATCTTATTGGACGGAAATGTGCGGCAAGCTTTTAGGCCAGTCGCTGCATCACGGCCCGACCAAAGGCGGACAACAGGAAGACGACAAGTATTTCGATTGGTATGGCCGCACGCTGGAATCTTACGAACGCATTTTCGGCCACAAACCGCCCACCGACATCTGGCCTTCGCCGAAAGAAAGATTTGATCGAACACTTCGCTTTGCGCGATTGAACGCCGCAGAATACTGGTTGCTGAAAAAGCCCGAATGGAATTTCAAACGGTTGGCGGCTTACGCGGCGTTGACGATCTTTAGCGGCTTGACGCTCTCAGCCTGTACCTCAGCATCGCCCGGCGGAATCGTTGTGTTCTCTTTCATCGGTTTAGTCGTCGCATTTTTTATCTTGATCGTTGTTCGGATGCTTAGAAACATGAACGGTCAGTCGGGTGATGGTGCTGGCGGTTGCGGCGGATTTTTGGGCTTCGGTTGCAGCAGCGATTCCGGCGGAGATTCAGGTGGCGATGGCGGAAGCTCAGGTTGCAGTTCCAGCGGATGCAGCGGCGGTGGTTGTGGTGGAGGTGGTTGCGGCAGCTAAATCGGCTACCGCAGCAAAAAGCCATTTCGCAATTCATCATCTGGGTCAATCAGAAATTCGTGCCGCCCGGTGATGTGAGCCGTGCCTTCAACTTCGGGAATGATCGCGGCGTGATCGCCAAAAGTCGTCGTTTCAGCTACCCGCCCGGTGAAAGTACTGCCGATGATGCTTTCGATGGTAATGGATTCGCCCAAGCCGATTTCGCCGCGAGCGTGATGAATCGCCAATCGTCCGCTGACGCCTGTGCCAGTTGGAGAGCGATCAACTTCGCCTTCGGCAAAGACGCAGACATTGCGGCTGTGATGCGCCGGGTTTTCCGCTTCGCTGACGAAAATCGTCCCGTATAAAAAGCTCAGGTCTGGCTCAAACGGATGCGGAATTGTGCGACTGGCCATCACCGCGCGTTTGATTTGCATTCCTTTTTCAATCAACTGCCGAAAGTCTTCAGGACGACAACTCAAGCCAACATCGGCAGCTTTTACATACGCGTAAAACGCTCCGCCGTAAGCCAGATCGTAACGAACCCGGCCAAGTTCCGGCACGTCAACTTCAGCATCCAACTCAACCACGAACGAAGGCACGTTGTGGAAATACACGTTTTCAACGCGACCAGCTTTGACTCGTCCGTAAGCGGTAATCAATCCGGCGGGAGAATCCAGTTTGATCTTCGTCACCGGTTCCACCATCGAAAACATTCCAGTTTCCAGCGCGACTGTCACAAAGCCAATGATTCCGTGGCCACACATCGTGCTGTAACCTTCGTTGTGAATGAACAGAATTCCGGCGTCGGCTTCGGGCGTGACAGGTGGCGTGACGATGCAACCATACATATCAGCGTGGCCGCGCGGTTCCCACATCAAAGCCGTCCGCAGATGATCGAAATGCTCTTTGGCAAATCGCCGCCGAGCCAGAATCGTCTCGCCCTGCAATTCAGGAAAGCCACTGACGATGACTCGGAACGGTTCGCCTTCGGTGTGCGCGTCAATCGTCGTGATGCGATGCCAATTGGCAGGCGGATTCCAGTTTGAAACTTTGGATAACGGCGAAAAAGTCATGATTTTATTCGGGCAAGAAAATGTTTTTCCACGAAACCACACGAAGAGGCACGAAGAAAAATAGACAGGATTTACAAGATTGAACAGGATTAGCCTCAATTCGACTCAACCAAACTTGTTCGCAAATTCTTCATCCTGTTGAATCCTGTAAATCCTGTCTAAAAAATTTTCTCTTCGTGTTTTCTTCGTGCGTCTTTGCGGGCAGCTAGTTTCAATTCAGGAGATCGAATTCGACTCCCAGATTTTCTTCGACGGCTTTGCGGTAAATCGCTTGGGCGACGGCGGCGTCTTGCACGGCGTTGCCGACGGATTTGAAGAACGTGATTTCGTCGTCGCGTTGACGACCGGGTTTCAATCCGGCGGCGATTTCTCCAAGCTCAGCATACAAATCTTCGTGACGAATCTCGCCACGATTGAGCGCGATAATCAAATCGCCCGCTTCGGCCAAAGCGGCTTTGCGTTCGTCCACGACAATTTTCGAGGCTCGGCGCAATGTCGTGAAATCAACTTCCTGCATTTCGTGCGTGTACGAACCTGTGCCGTTGACGTGAGCGCCGGGTTTCAAATCTTCGCCGTTGAACACAGGCGTCCGCGAATTGGTCGCCGCGCAAATGACATCGGCATCGCGCACGGCTTGCGTTGAAGTGTCGGCAACAAGCAATTCAATTGCGACAAGCTGCGGCTGCAATTCGGCGATCATCGCTTCGGCAGATTCGCGTCGGCGCGAATAAATCCAAACACGTTTGATCGGACGAACGGCGGCGACGGCCAGCAATTGCGTTTGCGCCTGCCGTCCGGCTCCGATGATGGCGGCGGTTTCGGCATCGGCGCGCGCCAGCAAATCCGTCGCTGCTCCCGAAGCCGCTCCGGTTCGGAGCGCCGTCAGGTAGCCGCCCTCCATCGCCGCCAGAGTTTGGCCTGTCGCCGGATCAATCGCCACCACCAAGGCGTGAATTCTGGGCAAACCGCGTTCGGGATTTCGGTTATGAATCGAAGCGATTTTGACCGCCAACGCATCGCTTTGGCTCAGGTACGCGGGCATAAACAGTGTCACGCCGTCGTGATTCGGTTGAGCGATGGCGGTTCGCAACGGACTGTCGGCCTGGCCTGTGGAAAGTTCGGCAAATGCGAGTTTGATGATTTCGACGGCTTCTCGCATTGAAAGCGCGCGTTGCACATCGGAGCGGATCAGCAATTTCATAAGGTTCCTTTTGCATTTTCAGGTTGGGCTGCCCACTTCTGTGAACGGCTTCGCACGAAATAAGAAGACATTTTGTGCGGCAATTCAATTGTCCACTAACGTGAACTTAACTTGACCATCCAAAATCGGTGATTTACCCTTCCTGCCTACTTCATCAAGTAAGGAAGCATCCGTAATTTTAACTCAGTAGTTTTTGGCCGAGCGTTATCCCACAAAATGACGCCGGACGGCACGTGATTGACAGGCGTCCGACAGAAGACGTCGCTTCCAGACTATAGCTTTCCAGCCGCAGGGCTTCACAGGGATGAAATCAAGTTTGCACTCAAATCAATGAGCGGCAATGGCGATCGGCTATTGCTTGCTTCTATTCTGTAACCCTTTTCTTCAAGTGAGGGAGATTTATGTTCAAGTCAAATTCGTATCGTTTGCTGATGGCTGCGATGCTGTTTGCTCTGTGTTTCGTGCTGGGCAGCAGCGAAGCCTTCGCTCAGGCTCAAGGCAGCACCGGGCAGATTTCCGGTTCTGTGCGCGACAGTCAGGGTGCGGCAGTGGCGGGAGCGTCCATCAAAGCTGTCAACACCCAAACCGGTTCACAGCAAAGCACTGTTGCCAGCGCAGACGGCCTGTATCGTTTTGTGTTGCTGCAACCCGGAAGTTATGACCTGACGGCTGAGGCTTCGGGCTTTTCCAAAATCGAACTGAAAGGCGTCCGAGTGACTGTCGGCCAAATTACCGACGCGAATATCACGCTCGGAGTTGGCGCGGTTGCCGAAGCAGTGACCATCACGGCTGAAGCCATTCAAACAACGGTTTCTCAACCGGACGCGGTCATCAATGAAAATGCAATCAACAACCTGCCGATCAACGGTCGTCGCTTTCAAGATTTTGTGACGTTGACGCCGACGGCTCAGGTTGATCCGCAACGCGGCCAGATTTCCTTGTCCGGTCAACGCGGCATCAATACCAACGTCAACATTGACGGGTTGGATTACAACCAGCCGTTTTTCGGAGGCATTCGCGGCGGCGAAAGGTCGAACAACGCTTTCACCATTCCGCAGGAATCCATCAAAGAGTTTCAGGTCGTGGCTGCTGGTTACTCGGCTGAATTCGGTCGTTCCAGCGGCGGCGTGGTGACTGCCGTCACCAAATCAGGAACCAACCAATATCACGGTTCGGCATTTTACCTGCTTCGCCACCGCGAATTTTCGCGCAAGAACGATTACTTCAAAGGCCTGGAAACTTTCCTCAACGGCCGCGAAGTGACTCCGGCTCCGACGCAACATCAATTCGGCGGCTCCATCGGCGGCCCGATCAAGCGCGACAAAGCGTTTTTCTTCGGCACTTACGAACAACAACGTTTCCGTAATCCGCGTCAGGTGGTGTTCGATCTGCTGCAAAGCTTTACGCCAACTGCCAACACGCAAGAAGCTTTTGATTTCTTCAAAGGGCAACAGCAGGAATTCGTACAGACCAATGATGCAATTGCCGGATTGGCGCGTTTCGATTACAACTTCAGCGAATCCAATCGCTTCAACGTTCGCTACAACCAAAGCAACAATAAGGCGCTCAATGCCAATGCCACTGGAAACGCGCTGTTCCCAACCACAACCAGCGCTTTGTCGAACAACGGCATAGAACGCGACCGTACTTACACAGTGACCGGCCAGTTGACTTCGTTTTTTGCAGGTAATCTGGTCAACGAATTGCGCGCGCAGTATTCGCGCGAAGTCCGTCCGCGCGAAGCCAATGTTCAAGCTCCTGTCGTGCAAAGCTCGATTGGAAACTTCGGAACCGTGCGCTTCCTGCCGACGACTCAATTCGACTGGCGCGCTCAGGTGTTCAACAACCTGACCTGGATTTTGGGCAATCACACCACCAAATTCGGTGCTGAAGTCAATCACGTTTTTGCCGATCAGTTGTTTGCGTTCAACCAGTTTGGCTACTTCCAGCTTAACGGAACGAACGTCAGCACATTGCTCGACATTCTTTCTTATACGCCGACCGTCACTACTGGAACGGTCAATCGCTTTGATTCGACGGCTGTCACCTACGACCGCCAAATCGGAAACGGGCTGCTTGATCTGACCGTTAAGGAATTTGCGCTGTATGCTCAGGACGCTTGGCGCATTCGCCCGAACTTCACGCTGAATTACGGCTTGCGCTGGGAAGGACAGTTCAACCCCGCGCCGACCACAAATAATGATGCAATCATGAATCAGGTGCGCGGATTCCGTTTCCCGTCCGGGCATTCGGTTGATCCCAGCTTCCTTCCTGATGTTGCCGATCAGTTCGGCCCACGTTTGGGTCTGGCTTGGGATCCGTTCAAAGATGGCAAAACGGCTGTTCGCGCTTACAGTGGAATTTATTATGCGCGCACACCGATGCTGTTGTTTGCTGCGCCGTTGAACAACTTCCGAAATCCTCCGGGTGACGTTTCAATCCGTTTGCCGTTCGCCGTTCCAGCCGGAAACACGAACAACACTGTTTATCGTCAGTTGAAATTGATCGGCATTGATCTGAACAACTTTTCGCTGGACAAACTGCCTGTGCTGACTCCGCAACAGATTCAATCAGTTGGAGCGGCACTGGGTCTTTCCGTTGATCCGTTCCGCAATGCCAACGTCATCACCTGGGCGAATGACTTCAAAAATCCGATGTCATATCAGTTCGGTGGCGGCATCGAACGCCAAATCGCTCGCGGACTGACGGTTGGCGTGGATTACAGCCAGGTCAACACTTTCTATTTGCAGCGCAACCGCGAGTTGAACCTCCCGGCTCCGCTCACTTCGATCAGCGAGATGGCACAGTTGGGCAATCCCGCTTTGAAAGTAAACATTGCTGACCCTGCTCAGCGTCCGTTCTTCGGACTGCGTGGAAATACTACTGCTACCGCAGTGGATCAGCGTTATGCTGCGCGCCGTCGCCCGCTTTCAAATCTGGGCAGTATCCAGATGCGTGAATCCACCGGACGTTCGGTTTATCAAGCGATGGTTCTTCGCGCGAACTTCCGTCAAAAATGGGGGCAGTTCAACGCTTTCTACACGCTGTCACGCAGCTTGTCGAACGACGATAACGAACGCGATGCGGGCGGTGTGGCGTATGAAAATGCCTTCAACCTGGCGCCGGAATTCAACTATTCGCGGTTGGACCGCCGTCATCAGTTCGTTGCCAATACGGTGTTCTTTATTCCGTATGGCTTCGAAGCGTCCACCACGATGCGCTTTCTGTCAGGTTTGCCGATTGACGCCACTTTCGGTGCGGATGCCAACGAAGACATCGGTGGCCCGGATCGTCCCTACAGCGCGGCTGGAGTTCCGTTCAAGCGCAACTCTTTCCGCAACGAACCGGTTTATAACGTAGACCTTCGGTTGCAAAAAGGAGTTGGCTTCGGCGAACAACGTCGGCTGATTTTCTCGGTTGAATTCTTCAACTTGTTCAACTGGGAAAACGTTCAGCTTTCGGGCGCTCAGGTGACGAACTATTGCGCTGCGCCTGTGCAGCGTGATTGCGGATTCAGCGCGCCAACCAATACCAACTTCCTGCGGATCAAGAATGCCGCTGGAACCTACCTGTTCAACAACAATCCCGGACAGGTTTTCCAGATGCAGCTTGGCGCTCGCTTACAGTTCTAAACCAACTGACAAGGGAAAACTTCAAAAGCGGAAGCCTTCACTGGCTTCCGCTTTTTTCTTTGTTGGTTGCTTGCATCAACCGGAAGCCGCGATTAAGATTCGCCCGCGTTTGGGCAAGCCGCACTCCTTTGCGGTGGTCGAATCCGGCGCTTCGTCATTCAATGGCAAGTCGTATCAGAGTAGAAATCAAATCGCGCAACGATTTCTGGCGCAATGCGGTGATGGTCGAATGGGACTATCAGTTTCCGCAACGTGCGCTGGCAGCCGAAGCCGATGGGGTTTACCTGATTGAAGAAAACTGGCTGGAAGATTTGCAACGAGTCGCCGCGCAATGCTTTTCGCAGGTGTTGCTGGCTCCGAGCGATCCGGGACGCCGACAGTTGTTTCGACGCTTGCTGGCGCGTGACGAATAAACCTGACACTAAAACTATTTTCGAGAGGGAAATAAGGCTCCAATGACCAAGAATTTGCTCAAGTTGACCATTGCCATCGCCGCCGTTGCCATTGTGCTCGGCTCTTCGTTGACCACCAATGCTTATCCGCCGTTCGTCAAAAAGGCTCAGAAATTCGGCGCCAAAGATTGCACGTTCTGCCACAAAGAAGCCGAAGGCGGCGAAGGCTGGAACGATCGCGGCAACTGGCTGATTGCCGAAAAAGACAAACGCAAAGCCGACGCCATTGATGTCGAATGGCTGACCGATTACAAAGAAGCCGACAAGAAAGACGGCGACAAAAAAGAAGAACCGAAGAAAGAAAAACCTTAACCAGTTCACAGTTGATAGTGGATAGTTCGCCGACTTACAGCCAACCATCCACTATCAACTTTCCACTCTCCATTACCAAAGAGGCACGAACCATGTCAGAAGAGAACAACAACGTTTCTCGCCGCGATGCGCTGAAAGGCATTGCCGTCGGCGTCGGTGCAAGCCTGCCGGTGTTGAACACCAATGCGCTGGCGAACGATCACGAACAACACAGCGGTCACAAAACTGCTGCGCCCGCCAAGAAAGCTGCTGCGGCTCCGAAATTTTTCAAAGCCGGTCAGTTGGCTTTGGTGGCGACGATTTCCGATCTGATTATTCCGACTGACGATCATTCGCCCGGAGCAGTTGCCGCCGAAGTTCCGGCGTTCATTGACCTGATGGTCGGTGAAGCGCCAGCCGAAACCAAAAAGCTCTGGACGGATGGCCTGGCTGCCGTTGACAAGATGAGTCAGACGAAAAATGGCGCTGGGTTCAACAAAGCCTCCAAAGATCAACAAATCGCCATCCTGACCGAAATCAGCAAAAACGAGATGAAGCCTTCGACGCTGGAAGAAAAATTCTTCAAAGCGATCAAGAACATGACTATTGACGGGTATTACACTTCGCGGATCGGCATCCATCAGGAACTCAAATATAAAGGCAACACTTACTTGAAAGAGTTCAAAGGTTGCACGCATCCTGAACATCAAGGCTAGTTTTCGATCAGTAATAAAAACATTTACTATAAACCTGTTGCGTGATAAGGCGCGAAGGTCGAAAGGCGATAAAAGCCTGTTG
>CADECP010000047.1 GCA_902825875.1 uncultured Acidobacteriota bacterium | reverse complement strand
GACTGATTCGTCAATGCTGAAAGGGCAACTCAGGATTCGTGCAACAAAGCCCTTCTAAGGTCGCATACTCCCAACCACCGCCCGAATCGAGAAACTCAATCGCCCACTTTCGATCAAATCCCTTGGCAACTGCCGAAACGGCAAGAAGTGCTTCTGCTCTCCTTGCAATTTCTCCAGAAGATCGGAAATTTGCCTCTTCCGATGACTCGATGTTTGGCAAATTTGAGTTTATCGGTACGCCAAATTTATTGAGTGTAGCTTCAGACTTTTCTTTTCTTGTCATCCGTTTACTCCTAAAGCTAAAAGGCCTGTGCAATTGCGTGAGTGCAATAAAAATCAAAATCCAATTCGCCCAAGCCAATCATCGCCGCCAATTCCTCCACCGAATACTGCTGCCCGGTATTCCACAAATCAATCAGCATTTCGCCCGCTTTGCGCGAAGTCCACCAGCGCGAGCCGAATTGGGTTTTCAGGAAATCGCGCATCTGGGCTTCAAAGGCGGCGGCGCGCAGAAAATCCGCCGAGCGAAAATCATCACTGATTTCGCGCAAACAATCGGCTCCGTCAACGCGCACGCGCAGAGCGTCGGTCATTAGCTCGGCGTACCGTTCGCCAATGCCGCTGGTCAGATTGCCTGAATGAAATTCCAGTTCGTAAGTGAGCCGTGCGGCTTCGCGGCGCAATTCCAGCAAGCGAAACAGCGACAGCGCGCGGCGAAATTCCGCGTTGGCGACAAAGCCGAACGTGTCGGTGAGCCAGGCTTCTTCCAGCAGCAGGTTTTCGATCAACAATGCCCAGGCCATCGGCATGGCGGCGTCTCCGCTACGTTGAAATTCCGGCGGCAGCTTGCGCGAAGTCCACGCGGCAGATTGCGCTTTGCCGGCGGCACACAGGAATTCGCCGTAAGCCAACTGACCGCCGGTTGGTTGAACGACCAGTTTGATTTCGTCGGGAATGCGAATCGGCGAACAAAACGCACGGCGCTGTTTGCCCGCGCGGACGGCAGCGTCAAGTTCGACATTCGTTTGTTTGTCAGGATTGAAACCGAAGTTGGCAAAGAGTTCGCGGTACACACGCAGCATCTGTTCGCGCGGAAAGAACACATCAAACCGCGCGTAACGCCGCAAGTACGGCAAATCCGCCTCGGTCGCTTCGTCCAGGTAAACGCCGGCTTCACGCGCCAGCAAAGGCGCAAGCTCTGAAACATAACGGCTTTCGGTTTTCGACAGAATTTGGCTTGCTTTCGTCGCCACGGTTTCAAGATCAACTCCGCGAAGCTGTCTTCGCATCATCGTATAACTTTCAAACCCAAATTCGACGGCTCCGATTCGCAGCTTTTCAAATCGTTCGGCCAGCAAATCCTGAGTTCCTTTGGCGATGTCGGCTCGGCGAGCGTGGAGTTCGCGGCGACGCTGGCGGTCAGATTCGGTCGCCAGCAATTCTTCGATTTGATGAAAATGGATTCGCTCGCCGTCCCAATCAATTTTCGCGGCGGCTTCGTAATCGGCAATTTCGCCGGAAACTTCGCGGACTCGCGCGAGCAGATTCCCTTCCAACGCGAAAGCGATCAAACGCGCGATGGCGGCTCGTTCGGTTTTGCGGGATTCGGAAACATCGTTGAATTTGGCGCGGAGTTCTTCGACCGTCGAAAGGCGAAACAGGTCGCTGTATTCGCTGTGGATGTGCGCCACGTCGCGGCTGTTTTGGCGACCGGAACGAAAGAGAAAGTCTTCGCGGTGAAGTTCGGAATGGTACTCGCCAAATCGCTGGCGGTAATCGCTCAACATTGCGCGCCCTGTGGAGTAAAGATTCAGCAGCGAACACGCAACATAGTCACGGCGGGAAAGTCAGTCAAGAAGGGGCTGGGAAAGTCTGGGGAAGTCCAAACAAGTCTGGGAAAGCCTCGACTGACTTTTCGAGACTTCCCCAGACTTTACGCGACTTCTCCTGACTTGATCTCAGCAGGTGGTCTGGTCGGCGCATGAATACGTACTGCGGCGCATCCCTTAACCGCAAACCCTTTCGAGGCACGTAATCATACGCCTACCACGCCATCTGCTGATAAGTCCGACAATTTTCGACACAAGCACAAAACAATTTTGATTTTTAGCAAGGGGGAACCTTGATGATGGGAGAATGGAAGCCTTTGGCGGTAAGGAATGGTTGCAACCAAACAGACCATAGCACCGAACACCGCCTCCGTGAGATTGTCTGTTTGCTTGAATGCCGGGAGTGCTCTCGGCAATCGTAAAATAAAAGGCGCTACAGTCGTGGGATTGTCTGTAGCGCCATGATAAGTGCGGTCACCTTCCTCACCCTGGTAACCGCTTGACACCGTCAGTGGAGTTAACCACCTGGTATCTCGTTGCCCCACCATCGCTAGAGCAAGCACGATGCCACAGCCCGCTTGCCGCTAAAAAATCTTATAACTCGTTGAAAGAGCAAGCTTTGAACTGCTACTTAACCTGCCGCCGCAAAAGTCGCCAATACGGCGTCGAGTAATTCTTACTTCGTCAGGTAAAAACCGCTATGAAATAATTTCCGCTGCTTTTGAGCTTTTGCGACTTTCCGAATTTTCCCGACAGTCAGGAATGTGAAAAATGTTCGCGGGAGTTTTTACCGGTCAGGTTCGTATCGAAGCCAAACAAGTTGGCAATTTGAGAGGCTGAAAATCAGGTAAAGAAGGTTGCGAATTCAAAGTGGCTTGACCAATCTGACAAACCACAGTTATAACGCGGTTTCGTTCGAGTTCACATCTTTCTTCTCTTCATCTTCCCTACAAGGAGCAAGTTCATGTTGGCGACGAATCACCGTCTGAAACTCATCACCGTTGTTTTTTTCATCGGCATGGCTTTGTTGTACGCCAGTCCGATCTTTGAATCGGTTTCGGCGCATTCTTTTGGTCAGAGCAACGATCAGGCGGAATTTTTCGAGAAAAAAATCAGGCCGTTGCTGGCAGCCAATTGCGCCAAATGCCACAACCCGAACGCCAAAGTCGCCGAACTTGACCTGACCACCGCCGAGGGCTTCGCGCGCGGCGGCGAAAGCGGCGCGCTCATCAATAAAGAGCATCCCGAAGAAAGCCGTTTGCTGAAAGTCATCGGATACGACGACAAATTGAAAATGCCTCCGACCGGCAAGATGAAAGACGCCGACATTGCCTCCATCACCGAATGGGTCAAAGCCGGCGCCGTCTGGCCAAGTGCCAAACCTGTCGTCGCCGAAACAAAAACGGCTCCGAAATCCACGCGCGAATTCACCGAAGAAGAAAAGAAATTCTGGGCGTATCAACCTCTGGCCAACCCATCTGTGCCGAAAGTCAAAAATTCGGCTTGGGTGAAATCGCCGGTTGATGCTTTCATTCTGGCCAAGCTGGAAGAAAAGAATCTTCGACCTGCTCCGCCCGCAGACAAAATGACTTTGCTGCGCCGGGCGACTTACGATTTGACGGGCTTGCCGCCAACCGAACAAGAGATCAAGGATTTTCTGGCCGATGCCTCGCCAAAGGCTTTTGAAAAAGTCGTTGATCGGTTGCTGGCTTCGCCGCGTTACGGCGAAAAGTGGGGACGCCATTGGTTGGACGTGGCGCGTTACGCCGATTCAACCGGCAACGACGAAGACCATCGTTACCCACACGCCTGGAAGTACCGCGATTACGTCATTGACTCGTTCAACAGCGATGTACCTTACGATCAATTCTTGCGCGAACAAATCGCAGGTGATTTGTTGCCAGCCAAAGACGGTGGCGAAGTAAATCGTCGCGGCATCATCGCCACAGGCTTTCTGGCTTTGGGCGCGAAAGCCGTCGCACAGCAGGACAAAACGAAGATGCTTTACGACGTTTACGACGAACAAGTGGACGTCACGTCAAAAGCTTTTTTGGGGCTGACGATGGCATGCGCGCGCTGCCACAACCATAAATTCGATGCGCTGTTGACCAAAGATTACTATTCGATGATTAACATCTTTGCTTCAACGCGCAGCTTCAGCAACCCGGATTCGCACGTGTCTGGCCTGCTGGAAAAACCGCTGGTTCCGAAAACCGAATGGGAAAAATACCAGGCCGATCGAAAAGAACACCAAGCCAAACAGCAAAAGGCACAAGGTGAAATTGAAGATATCGTTGATTCGGTGCGCGAACCTGCGGCAAAACAGCTTGCCCTGCGAACGGCAGATTTCATGCTGGCCGCTCACAAGGTTTACAACGATAATGCCAAACCTGAAGACATTGCCGAGCAAACCAAGCTGCCCGTCGAAGTGCTGAAACGCTGGGTCAATGCGCTGAAGCCCCAAGACCTGACTCCGCAACATTTGCTGGAATGGCGCAATGCTAGGCCGGATAAACTGACCGAAGTCGCACAAAGTTATCAACAACAATTTCAAACTCGATTGAATGAATGGCTGGAGGAAATGGTCAAATGGCGGGCGGCTGAAAAAGCGGCTGAACCGGGCAAGAAAAAATCGCCTCAGAGCAAACCTGCATTTGAAGCCGGTGATGATCGTTTTTTTCATAGCGTGTATTTCGCAGGCGATGGACCGTTCGCAGTTTCAGCCAAAGACAAAGCTCGTTTTTCCGCCGAACAAAACCTGCGCATCGCCGAATTGCAAAAAGAAATCGAGACGTTGAAAAAATCCGCGCCTGCCGAACCGGAACTGGCCTGCGCCATCGAAGACGGCGAACCTGTAGCGCAAAAAGTTTTTGTGCGAGGCGATTACAACAATCCCGGCGAAGAAGCTCCGAAAGCCTTCCCGGCGATTCTTTCTTCCTTTGACACAAAACCGAATTTCACTGGCAGCGGGCGGCTGCAACTGGCTGAATGGTTGACGCAACCCGAACATCCGCTGACCTCGCGCGTGATGACCAACCGCATCTGGCAATGGCATTTCGGCGAAGGGATCGTTCGCACGCCGGATAATTTCGGCAAAACCGGCGATAAACCTTCACACCCTGAACTGCTGGATTTTCTGTCGCGCGAATTCGTCAAACGTGGATGGTCAATCAAATCAATGCACCGGTTGTTGATGCTTTCCAGCACTTACCAAATGTCCAGCGCAAACCAGACTCTGGCCGACAACACAGACACAGACAACCGATTGATGACCAGATTCAATCGCCGTCGTTTGTCAGTCGAAGAATTACGCGATGGGTTGCTGGCGATTGACGGTTCGATTGACTTGACGATGGGCGGCACATTGCAAAAAGGACGCGGAACCGACGGCGAAAACAATCAGGGACGTTTGAGTTTGAACCCTGAAAAGCAGAAACGCCGCACGGTTTACATCCAACTCCGTCGCGCCAATTTGCCTACGCTGTTGAACCTATTTGATTTTGGCGACGCGACTTCGGTGACGGGCAAACGCCTGTTGACCAATGTTTCGACTCAGGCGTTGTTCTGGCTGAACAGCGAATTTCTGACAGATCGTTCGGCTTCGTTGGCCAAAACGTTACTGTCGGATGCTTCGCTGAATGATTCGGCTCGCGTCGAAAGCCTGTACCGCCGCGTGCTGAATCGCCAAGCTGAAAAATCCGAACTCGATCAGGCGTTGAAATACATCGCGGCGTTCAAACAAAAAGCTTCGGGCGAAAACGCGGACGCCAAAGCCTGGCAGAGTTTGTGCCGCGTGTTGATGGCTTCGAACGATTTTCTTTACGTGGATTGATGGCGATGAAAAAGACCTTTCTCAATTCAAACGACAAAGCTGAAGTCCTGGAACGGCTAAGCCGGTTGCGTCCGGACAGTCCGCGCAAATGGGGAAGGATGAATGCTCATCAGGCAATCTGTCATCTGGAAGACGCTTTCAAATGTCGAACCGGCGAAAAAGGAAGCGCAACCAAAGACAATTGGTTTTCGCGTTCGATCATGAAATGGGTGGCGCTGAATTCGCCGATGCCCTGGCCTCACGGCATCAAAACCATGCCGGCATTCGATCAGGAAATTGACGGCACTCCGCCAGAAGATTTCGAGCGTGACCGAGCCAAACTGGCTGCCGCGATTGAACGATTTTCCCACCCATCTGCCGACTCCAAAGCGCATCCGATTTTCGGTTTGATGACCGAAGCCGAATGGCAACGCTGGGGATATTTGCACTGCGATCATCATTTGCGCCAATTCGGCGTTTGAGAACAGTAATTCTAAGTTTGAAGTGCAGGAAACGTTTACCGGCAGAAAAATGCGGGCAAAAAAACACCGAAATCTTTTTGCCCCTATCTTTCTGCCAACTTTCATCCAAATTGAGAATTACTGGTTTGAGGACTTTATGACCAACGAACTTCATAAACTGCTTCGTCCGATTTACAACCAGATTGAAACTCCAATGTCTCGCCGCGCCTGGTTACGCGCTGCCGGTTTGGGCTTTGGCTCCATCGGAATGGCCGCGATGTTGGCGGATGAATCGAAATTGCTGGCCAATCCGCAATCGGATAATCCGCTGGCTCCGAAAGCTCCGCATTTCGAGCCGAAAGCCAAACGAGTCATCTTTTTGTTTATGCACGGCGGGCCGTCTTCGATTGACACCTTCGATCCGAAAGAACGTTTGGTGCGTGACCACGGAAAACCTCTGCCGATCAAACGCCCGCTGGCTTTTGCCGATGGCAAAGTCGGGCCGTTGATGAAACCGCTGTGGGATTTCAAACCCGGCGGCAAAAGTGGAGTTCCTGTCAGCGACCTGTTCCCCAACATCCGCGACTGCGTAGACGATATGTGCGTCATCCGTTCGATGGTTGGCGAAGGCGTGGATCACGGCGCGGCGATGTTGCAGACGTTTACAGGCGTGTCGAACTTCGTGCGTCCGAGTATGGGATCGTGGAGCGTTTACGGATTGGGCACGGAAAATCAAAACCTGCCCGGTTACATCATGATTAAACCTACGCTGTCGCACGGCGGAGCCAAAAACTGGTCATCGGCCTTTTTGCCCGGCGCTTATCAAGGCACGGCCATCGGCAATTCGGGCTTGAAAGTTGACGACATCAAAAACGAACCGATTGAATATCTGTTGGGCAAACACCTGTCGCCGGATGAACAAAAGTTTGAATTGGAGATGTTGCAAAACATCAATCGCCGCCATCAGGAATTGCGCCGCCAAGACCCGCAACTGGAATCGCGCATTCAAGCGTTTGAACTCGCCTTCCGCATGCAGACCGAAGCTCCCGAAGCCTTTCAGGTGGATAAAGAATCCGAAGTGACAAAAAAACTTTACGGTTTGGACAATCCCATTACGGCAGATTTCGGTTGGCAATGTTTGCTGGCTCGGCGATTGGCCGAACGCGGAGTTCGGTACATTCAATGCACGCACAGTTACAAATGGGATCAGCACGAAGACCTGTATAACCTGCACACCAAAAACGCCCGCGAAGTGGACAAACCCATTGCCGGGCTGCTGAAGGATTTGAAAGCGCGCGGTTTGCTGAAAGACACGCTGGTGATTTGGGCTGGCGAATTTGGACGGACTCCGGTGTCGGAAAGTGGCGACGGGCGCGACCATAATCCTTACGGCTATTCGATCTGGATGGCCGGTGGCGGTGTCAAAGGCGGTTTCATTTACGGAGCGACTGACGACATTGCTTATCACGCCGTCGAAGACCGCATGCACATCAACGATTTCCACGCGACTGTGCTCCATCTGTTGGGACTGGATCACGAACGCCTGACATACAGCTACAGCGGTCGAAACTTCCGACTGACCGATGTTGCCGGAGTCGTTGCCAAAAAAATTGTCGCTTAATCATCTTTGCCCTTCACTCGATCAACGGATAAGCGAATAAGCAAAAGGCAAAAAGATGGGTAATGCTCATCTTTTTGCCTTTTCGAGCATGAAAACCAACCGAAAATTCAAAGCGTCATCTGCAAAAGCGGCCTTGCCAGAAAAATTCCTACAAATTCTGACAATTTTCAAAGTTTCCGATTGCGATATTGTAGGAATTCGAGCTACTATGCGTCGCGTAGACAACAAGAAAATTAAAAAGGCAATCTCACTACACAGTACCGACCCCGTAAATTAAGAATCCGACACATTGTTCGCATTTGCCAGCGAAGCCTGAAGACAATTGTTTTCTTGCTCACGATCAATTTGTGTTCATGTCAATTTTTGACTAGCTGAGCGTGATTTCAAACTCAATATGAAAAGAACGTTCGCCAGTCACACCACTTTATTCAGGAGTCGAAGTACAAATGAAAAGCACATCCCAAAATCTCTTTACCCGCATTTGTCTGAGCCTTACAGGCTCGCTTATTTTGCTGTTCGCCCTTTCGCCATCATCCAACATTGCTTCCCAAACGAGCCAATCGAATCTGGCACATTCAATCAGCGCCACTTCCAAGCAAACAGGAAAAGGAATCCCGAAATTGCCTAAACGTCCAGGCTATCGTTTATCTGCCTGAGCGATCTCAGGCTGGCAAAATCAGGGCGAATAACAAAAGGCGGCTCAAAATTAGCCGCCTTTTGTTATTCAAGTCGTAAAAGCGAATACTCAACGTCAGTTGGGATTGCCGCTTTATCACTTGATATTAACCTGAACGACATTGGCTGCCTTGCCATCAACAGTCAATGTAATATCCACGGCTCCACGACCGGCTAAGACTCTAGGTAGCCGCAAATTAACTTGATCAAGTCCGACAAAATCGTTTTGTGGACCGACAAATGTGATCTCAGCGGTTTCCCCACCGATTCGAGCTTGAAAATTCGACAAGGCGAGTCGCCCGCTAATCCCCGTGCCAAAAGCGAGTAAAAACACTTGCTCAGCCGGATTGCCGACATCAATTGGAATGGCTACGAACTTGTTTTGAGCCGGATCAAAACGCACCACAGATTCATACACTTGCGAGCCATCGGCTTTGACGCGCAGAGCAACCGCCGCAGCCAAACCTCGCCCACTGGCATCGGCGGAGAACAATCCGGGCGCAACCTGTTCAACCAGTACTCTGCCTAGCGTTGTTGGCTCAATACTGCTGCCAGGAGCGAAAACACGGAACGTAACTTCACCATCAGACAAACCCAGCGGAACCAGCAAATTGATCTGGTTTGGCGATACGAAAAATAACGGAGCGTTGTACTCTCGTGCGCTATCCGTATTTTTGAAGGCTACTGTCATTCCCCCCAGCGAAGTCGGCAACGGTTGCCTGGTTGCAACTTGCGTTTGGCTGGTCATCTGCAAACCGAACAATGCGACGATTGATCCTTGAGCGATTCGTTGGCCGTTGTAACTGGCCGCCGAAACCGCCGTCGCTTTTCTACTGCCGTCGAAATCAATGACCTGGCTGGTCGTCAGATTGAAGTTGCGACTGGTTGGTGTGATGTCCGATCCGGCACGCTCCGGCGTCAACGTGTAATTCCCCGCAGGCAATCCCGTAAACGAATAATTGCCTCCGCTGTCTGTGACAGTCGAAGCCATCCGAGCGCCCGCCAACTTCATAGTCACACCGCTGACCCCGCCAGTCGTCGGCAGATCAACGACTCGGCCAGAAACCGTCAATCCGGCAAGACTGCAACGATTGGAAAGCACCAGCACATTTCGCTTGTCAAAATCGGCAATGGCAATTTCCGGCTTGCTGTCTGCTTCAAAGTTGGCAAGGGCCACCGATGACACGGCCTCGTCAAACTTCGCAAATTCGACAGCCGGATTGACTCCTCCTGCGCCGTTTCCCTGCAAAACCACAGCCCGTGTGGGGCCAACGGCTATGACATCCGGCTTGCCGTCGCCGTTCACATCACTCACGGCAATCCGTGAGCCACCAACGAAACTGCCGAGCAGAAACGATTCGGAATTCACCGGAGCGCCGAATCTGCCGTTGCCATCTCCGGGTTGAATTCCAACCATCAAACTCCCAACGGGCGAAGCGGCAAGCGCCAGCGTTGCCAGATCAACCTTGCCGTCGCCATTGAAATCCGCAAAGTCACTGGAAATCACGCGACTCGCAACTGTGGTTTTCACCGATTGCGCGAATCCGCCTGCTCCATTGTTCAGGTAAACGACAAGATTATCATTCGACGCATTGTTGAGAGTCAGTAAATCGCTTGCGCCATCTGCATTCAGATCGGCTAACGATAGAAAACTTTCACCGCCAAGATTGACCACTGACGATGCGCTAAAACTTATATTGCCGCCTGATGAATTGCTAAAAGCCACAGTGACGACCGGACCGGCAGCGCCGATCAGGTCGGCTTTTCCGTCTTTGTTCAAATCAGCCGTCCGCAAATTTCCAATAAAATTAGTCCAGTTAGTCGGTATCAACGGCACATTGACCACAGCAGCAAAACCGCTCGCTCCGTTGTTCAGAAAAACTTCTGCCTCTCCCTGTATGGAAAAAGGCAGCGAAGCCACATCCATTTTGCCGTCACCATTGAAATCTCCGGCGGCGATTTCGACCGGCTGGAGTTTAGCCAAAATCGGAGCGCCCGGCATCAATTGCCCGCTTGCTTCGCCAAACAAAATCCCAATCGGATAAATCGGCGAGCTTGACGTTCCTGACGAAAGAAAAGGGCCGATGAGCAAGTCGCTAAAACCATCGCCATTCAAATCGCCCGGCGTCACAAACCTGGGCATCAACGGATAAAAATATCGTTTCGACTGAACGCAACTGCTGATTCCCTGCAACACATTGAAAGTCTGACCACCAACGCTGATTCGCCCGCTGCGAGGAACGGCAGTCGGCTCCACGGAAAAACTGATGGAGCCGTTTCCTGCCCCGCTCAATGCCGAAGTGATTTTGATCCAACTGGCATTGGTCGTAATCGCCCAAGGGCATCGCGGCGGAGCCGTGAGATTGAAAGAATCGTTACCGCCCGTTGCCTCAAAACGCTGGCCGGTCGCGGACAAACTGTAAGTGCATGGCGTAGCCACGAAATCGCCGGATTGATCGCTGGTCACTAAATTGAAATCGCGGACAGCCGGTTCAAACGAATATGCCGAACTGACTGGCGTGACAGTGTAATTGCCACTCGGCAACAAATTGGCGAATTGAAAATTCCCTTGAACGTTGGTTTGCTGAGTTGCCGACAAGGCTCCGGTCATCGTCATCGTTACGCCCGCCAACGGAGCGCCATTGACCAAATGCACTCGGCCATAAATTGAAGGCTGATTCGAAACCGTGACCGATGCCGAAGCCTGGTTGTTCGCTGAAATGCCGTCCGGCTCATTGGCTTTGACCGAAGCGGTGTTAGTGATGGAACCGGCGGCAGCGGCAGAAACCGTCAGCATGATGGTGGCGCTGGCTCGCACAGCCAGATTACCCAGATTGCAAGTCACCATTCCGGCATTGTTCGAGCATGAGCCTTGCGAAGCCGTCGCCGAAACGAAATTGATTCCGGCGGGCAATTGATCCGTCACGACTACGCCGGTCGCGGGCGAAGGACCGTTGTTCGTCGCCGTCAGCACGAAGCTGAAATTGTTCGCAACCATCACCGGATTGCGCGAAACGGTTTTGGTGATGGCCAGATCGGCTTCATCGGTGAGTTTGGCGATAAACCCGTCAGGCGAAATCAACATGTTGGCTTGCAACGGGTTGACGATTGGAAAGTTGAACGAAGCCGTCACACCGACAACATACACATTGCCCCGCGAATCCACAGCCAGCGAGCCAACGAGTTCATCCGAATCTCCGCCTAACAACGTTGAATACACCAACGCCGAACCCGCCGGGTTCAATTTGGCAACGTAAACATCCATGAAGCGAAGCTGGCTTTGCAGCGGATTCATCAGCGGAAAGTTCGTTGATCGAGTGTTGCCCGTGATATACGCATTGCCCAAGCCGTCAATGGCAATGGCAACGCCACTGTCATTGACGCTGCCGCCCAGCCAGGTCGAATACTCCAACGCTGAACCGGCGAAATTAAATTTGGCAACGAACGCATCAGGAACGTTGAAACCTCCGTAAGCCGGTTGCAGCGGGTTTTTCGTTGGAAAATTGGCGGATGCGGTTGAACCGGTAACGAAGGCCTGACCAGCGTCGTTGACGGCGATTGCGTTCGCCGAATCCGAATCGCTGCCACCAAAGAACGTCGAATAAACCAGCGCCGTTCCTGCCGGATTGACCTTCGCAACAATCGCGTCCGCTGCGCCGCCGATCGCAGCTTGAAATGGGCTGACTGTCGGGAAGTCGTTGGAAACGGCGATTCCTGCCAAATACGCACTACCATCTTTATCAACAGCGATTCCTCGTAACTCATCGTTGAGACTGCCGCCCAAATACGTCAGCCAGCCAAAAGCCGATCCCGTTGCATTGACCTTCGCGGCAAAACCATCAGTACCGACATAAACGCCGACATAAACATTTGCCGAATTTGTACGATCCACGGCAACAGCAGTGGCGATTGCCGCCAAGCCATTATTGTTTTCGCTCCAGTTCAGGCCGCCATCAATGGTTTTGTATAAACCGCTGCTCGTCACTGCATAAACCAGGGCTGGCGTTGACGGATCAATTGCCAACGAAGAAACGCTCAGAAAACCATTTGATCCCAACCCGATGTTGCTGGCGCGCCAGGTGGTTCCGCCATCAGTGGTTTTGAACAGCCCGCCGTAAATGCCTGCCGTCGCCGCGTATACCGTCGTGGGTGACAATGGATCAATTGCCAGCATGCCGATTTCCGAACTTGCCTGACCAAGCCCGTTGCCGGCCAAAACCCAGTTGGCTCCTCCATCGGTCGTCTTGAACACGCCTCTGTCAGTCGCGGCGTAAAGGATCATTCGGTTGGACGGATCAATTGCCATTCCCCGAACCCCGCGGGTTTGACCGGTGAATCCACTGTTAATTGGCGTCCAATTTTCTCCGCCATTTATGCTTTTGTAAGCGCCGCTGGAAGTTGCCAGATACAACGTCGAAGTCATCACCGGATCAATCACAAGCTCGTGAATAAAAAGAGAAGTCACGAAATTGATGCCGTTGTTTTTACCTTGATAGCTCTGACCGCCATCCGTGCTTTTGTAAAAACCGTTCAGGCTGGTGGTGACATAAACAGTGCTGGAATTTGAAGGGTCAACGACTACAGCAGAAGCACGAGAAGGAGTCGAGTCCGGATTTGCCTGCCCGGTCGCAGCCCATTGAACGCCGCCATCCGTGCTTTTGAACACGCCGATGGCAGTTGCCGCATACAACGTCATGGAGTTGGAAGGATCAACCGTGATTCTGCCAACTTGTCCCACAGGCAGGCCGTTTCCGCTTGGCGACCAGTTCGCCGCTCGATTCGTGCTTTTGAAAATCGGCGAACCTTTTCGGCTGGTTTGAATTCCCGTGGCAGGCAAATTTGTCGAAGTCGTATGCCCGGCCACGTAAGCATTTCCAGCGACATCAATCGCCAAACCATTAAGCTGGTCTTCGCCATTTCCTCCCAGATAACCGGAATACGTCAACGCCGAACCAGTCGCGTTCAATCTGACCAGAAAAGCATCGCGGGCAACGCCCTTTGTTGGTTGCAACACGCCGGAAGTCGTCGGGAAGTTGTTTGAGGAAGTGTTGCCGCCAATAAACGCTCCGCCGTCCTTGTCCACAGCAATGGCTATCGCCGAATCGTCCGCGTCTCCACCAATCCAGGATTTGTACATGATTTCCGTACCTGATGGATTGAGTTTCACCACAAACGCATCGTTGGCGGCGCCGTTCAGACTGGATTGAATTGGACTGCTGCCGGGAAAGTTCAGCGAGTTCGTATAACCGACAACATAAGCATTGGCATCTTTGTCCACTGCAACTCCCTGACACCAATCGAAACCACCGCCGCCCAGATAAGTCGAATACAGCAGCACCGGATCAATCACCAATTCGCGGTTGCGGTCATACGCGCCGAGCCGAAAACCGATTTGCTGTTTGTTGTTGATGATGAACTCGCACTCAACCGGCTGGCGCTGGCCACTGAGTTCTTGCCAGGCGGCGGGTTTCAGCAACTTCACTTCGCCGACTTCGGTTTGCAGCGCCAGATCACCGGCTTCGTTGATTTGAAGCTTCTGCGCTCCGCTGAAACTCAGTCGGATTTGCTGTGGATTGGCTCCGGGAGCAAGAACGAAATCGTGTTCCAGTTGACGCTGGTCGCCGTGCCAGACCAAATCAATGCCGGGATAAACCTCGTCGTATTTGACGCGCGCAAAATTGGCGACATTCGTTCGCCAACGACGCGGATCGTTACCGATGAAGTAATTCGATTTGCCGGGCAGTTCGTCCAACGCGCTGACGTTGGCCTGAGCGTTTGCGCCCGCCAACCGCATCCTGACGATTGCGGATTTCGGATTGCCGGTTGCGGATTCGTCAAACAACTCGGTTGCAACGCTTTCCAAATGCTTTTCATTCCGCAACCCGAAATCCGCATTCCGCAATTCCAACACAGCTTCGTCAGCGGTCAGGAACAAGGTGTGCGTTCCATTGCGAGAAAGGAATTTGACCGGAGCGGAAACCTGTCCGCGATTGGCTTCAAACCGTAGCGGCAACTGTCCGTAAGCGGCTACCAGTTGAGCACGTTTGGCGGCATCAATTCGCATATCTGAGCTTGTCGAATCGGTCTTGGATTCCTGCTTTCCAGGAACCAAACCGGCAATCAGCAAAAACAGACAAACAGCGGACAACAAGCGAACAGCGTGTGATTTCATATTTCTCCTTACGGCAAAAGCTTCGTTCATTGCTGAAACAGGCTCGCGGTTTTACGGAACGATTTTGAAGATGAATTGCGGCTTGACTGATCTGACCTCAACGAACAGACTTTCTGGCGTTTCGGGCAGGCAGACTTACGCCTTCAAAAAACAACAATCAGGGGTGGCCGATTTGGAAAGAATTCTAAAAGTCTTGGTTTCGATGGCGCATCCCGACGATGCTGAAATTCTCGTCGGTGGAACGCTGCTGCATCTTAAGTCACTGGGTTGCGAAATTGGAATTCTGACTATGACCAGTGGCGATTGCGGTTCGGCGACTCATACCAAAGAAGAAATTTCGCGTATCCGCTATGCCGAAGCCAAAGCTGCCGCCGCTTCTTTGAACGCCTGGTACGAATGTGCCGGGTTGATGGACGTGGAAGTTTTCCTCAATGCCGAAAACCTGCGCCGCGTTGTCGAACGAATGCGGCATTTCAATCCCGACGTCGTCATCACACATTCGCCTGGGGATTACATGCTCGATCACGAAGAGGCTTCACGGTTGGCTCGCGCGGCAACTTTTGCGCTTTCGATGCCGCTGTACCAGACTCGGCAAACCGCGCCTTCAGAACCGACGGCGGCGACTCCGGCGCTGTATTACGCCGATCCGCTGGAAGGAATTGACGCAATGGGCGAACGGCGTTGGCCGCAGTTTTACGTCAATATCACCGACACCATCGAACACAAACGAGTACTGCTGAGTTGGCATCAATCGCAACGCGACTGGCTGCGCGCGCATCACGGCGTAGACCAATATCTGAACCAGATGACCGAATGGGCGGCGAAATTCGGCGGGGAATGCGGTTTCGAGTTTGCCGAAGGTTTTCGCCAACATCTGGGGCACGGTTATCCTCACGAACCGATTTTGCAAAATGCGCTGCGGCAGTTCATAAAACCTGCAGCAACGCGACCTGAGTAAAAGGAACCGGCAATGGCAATCACCGAAAAGTATCTGAACCCATTCACAGACTTCGGCTTCAAGAAGTTGTTTGGCAACGAGCCGAACAAAGACTTGTTGATTGATTTTCTCAACCAATTGCTGCCGCCGCATCACCAGATTCAGGAACTGACTTACGCCCGCAACGAACAGGTTGGCCGCAACGAATTTGACCGCCGAGCCATTTTCGAGTTGTTTTGCACCAGTCCCAGCGGCGAACGCTTCATCGTCGAAACGCAGCGCGCCAAGCAAAATTACTTCAAAGACCGCAGCGTGTTTTATTCAACGTTTCCGATTCAGGAACAGGCTCCGCGCGGCGATTGGAATTATCAGCTTGCGCCGGTGTACCTGGTGGGCATCCTTGATTTCGTGTTCGCCGAAGACAAAGACGACACCGAAGTCTGTCACCGTGTGCAGTTGAAAGATCAAATCAACCGCGTCTTTTACGAAAAGCTGACGCTGATTTATCTGGAGATGCCGAAGTTCACCAAAACAGAAGATGAACTGGAAACGCCTTTCGACAAATGGCTGTACGTGCTGAAACACCTGCCTCGATTGACGGAACGCCCGGCCAAATTGCAGGAGCGCGTCTTCGCGCGTTTGTTCGAAGCGGCGGAGATCGGGAAATTCAACCGCGCTGAATTGGAGCAGTACGAAGACAGTTTGAAAGTGTACCGCGACTTGAAGAATGTGATTGATACTGCGGCTCAAGAAGCCGCACAGAAAGCCGCACAGAAAGCCACACAGGAAAAAGCAGAAGAAGTTGCGCGGCGAGCATTGGCGGAAAATCTGCCGCCGACGCTAATCGCCAAGATAAGCGGCTTGAGCGAAGAAGAGATTGAGGCTTTGCGACAGCCTGAATAACTCATCATCTGAAATTCATCGGGCATTTGTTTGCCACAACATTACTCAACAGGAGAGTTCATCAAAATGAGTCAGTTAAACATTGGTATTGTCGGGCTGGGCTGGGTGGCCGGAGCGCACATCGAAGCCTTCAAACACATTCCCGGCGCAAAAGTCACCGCAGTCTGTTCGCGCCGCGAACTGGACGAAGCCGCCATTTCCGCGCAGTACGGCACGCCGCTCAAAGCCTACACGGATTACGCGGCGATGCTGGCAGACCCGGATATTCACGTGATTGATATTTGCACGCCGCATCCGTTTCACGCCGAACAAGCCATCGCAGCCGCCAAAGCCGGAAAGCACTTAATCATCGAAAAACCCATCGCCATCAAATACGAAGACGCTGTTGAAATCCGCAAAGCCATTCACGCGGCAGGTGTACAAGCATGTGTCTGTTTTGAAGTTCGATTCAGCATGCAGGGAACAATGCTGCGTTCGACGATTGACCAGGGATTGATCGGCAAATTGCATTACGCCGAAGTGGACTACTATCACGGCATAGGCCCTTGGTACGGCCAGTTCCCCTGGAATGTCAAAAAAGACATGGGCGGCAGCAGCTTGCTGACCGCCGGATGTCACGCGATGGATTTGCTGCTGTGGTACATGGATTCCGAAGTCGAAGAAGTCACCAGCTATGCCACGCGCAGCAGCAACCCTGTCTTTGCGCCGTACGAATACCCAAGCTCGACTGTCACCATTCTGAAGTTCAAAGACGGCAAAGTCGGCAAATGCGCTTCGATTGTGGATTGTTTGCAGCCGTATTATTTCCACATCCATCTGGTCGGCAGCGAAGGTAGTTTGCTGGACAACAAAATTTACAGCGCGAAATTGGCAGGCATGAACAAAGCCAAGTGGAGCACCTTGGAAACCGGCCTGATTGATTCAGGCGACGTGGCTGACCATCCGTACCAACCGCAGTTTCAAGCGTTCGTTGATGCAGTGAACAAGAATCAGAAGATGCCGTTGACGGATTTCGACACGGCGTTTGAATCTCATCGAGTGGTTTTCGCTGCGGATATGTCTGCGGCTGAAGGCAGAACCGTGAAGATGTCTGAACTGAAATTTTAATAGTATGTAGTCCCGCCTTTAGGCGGAATCATTGCGCCGCCGAGTTATTCCGCCTGAAGGCGGGACTACATGCTTTCTCAATCCAGCCGCCGAGCCTTAATTCCGTCTCCCCACAACACCGACAGCAATTGATTGACGTGATCGTGGCCGCGCGCTTCCAGCGTCAGATCAATTTCCACGCCGCCGACTTCCAGATTGGAAAACGCGCGGTTGTGTTCGACTTCCAAAATGTTCGCGCCTTGTTCGGCTACGTGCTGGCAGATGTGAGCCAGTTCGCCCGGACGGTCGCGCATCATCGCGCGAATGCGAACCATACGACCGTCTTTAGCCAATCCGCGCTGGATGATTTTCGACAACAGGTTCGGATCAATGTTGCCTCCGCTGATGACTATGGCGACGTTTTTGCCTTCCAGCCCTGCGAGTTTGTTGAACAGCACCGCCGCCAATCCGGCAGCGCCTCCGCCTTCGACAACGGTCTTTTCGATTTCCAACAGTTTCAGGATGGCGCTGGCGATTTCGTCTTCGCCGACGGTGACGATGTCGTCCACGTAGTGGCGAACAATTTCCGAAGTGATTTTGCCCGCGCGTTTAACCGCCAAGCCGTCAGCTATGGTCGGCTGAGCGGGAACTTCCATGATCTCGCCAGTTTCCACCGCCGCTTTCATCGAAGCGAAATGCTCCGGCTCAACGCCTATGATGCGAATGTTCGGCTGAGATTCTTTCATGGCGATGGCCGTGCCGCTGATCATGCCTCCGCCGCCAATGGGAACAACGACGGCGTCGAACTTCACGTTTTCTTCCAACAATTCCAAGCCGATGGTTCCCTGCCCGGCGATGATCGCTTCGTCGTCGAAGGCGTGAACGAACGTGTAGCCATGTTCGGCGGAAAGTTCGCGCGCGTGCGCCAGGGCTTCGTCATAAGTCGCGCCGTGCAACACGACTTCGCCGCCTAGGTCGCGCGTGTTGGCGACTTTGATCAGCGGCGTAGCTTTCGGCATGACAATCACCGACCGAATGCCCAGCCGCGTGGCGTGATGCGCGACGCCTTGCGCGTGATTGCCCGCGCTGGCGGCGACGACTCCGGCCTGGCGTTCGGCGGTGGAAAGCTGCAAAAGCTTGTTCAACGCGCCGCGCTCTTTGAAGCTGCCGGTCATCTGCAAATTTTCAAACTTGAAGTAGGTGTTGCAGCCGCACAACCGGCTGAGCGTATGCGACAACGGACAAGGCGTTTGATAAATCGCGCGCCCCAGACGTTGGCGCGCGGCTTGAATCTCGGAAAGAGTAACCATGCGGCAACGGTAAAAGCCGCAGACAAAACTGTCAAACTTCGCAGGCTGAGGAAGTAAAGCGTCAATCGGCTACCGTTCATTTGCGGGCGGTTTGGGTTTTCCGGCAGAGCTTTTCGCTTTTTGCAAATCTTCCTGAATGCCTTTGGCCAGGCCGAGTTGCGCCAGCGACCTCAACCCCTGATGCATCAAGGCGGAAGCGAGGCTCTGCGTTTGTTGCAGGTCGCGCTTGCTCAAGTCGCGGAACAGCGGAGCGAGCGTTTCGGTCAATTCAAAATAATCCTCTGCAAGAAGAACCAAATTCGACTGATTGATCCAGGCGCCAATTCCCGATGCCAGCCTTGATTTGCTCGAAAAAGACTCGGAAACGTCCAGCTTGTTGAGCACGGACACAGCCAGATTGGCCGCTGCAAAACCGCCCTGCTCTTCAGAAACACGCGACTTGGCGATGGCGATGATTCCTTTGCCGACATAAGCCGAAGGTTTTTCCCGGTCCAGATTGGCCAATGCGTCATCATAAAAACTTGCCACCATCTGCTTGTCCTGTTTGGCGCTCAACATCGCTTTCGCCACACCATCAACAATCAAGCTCATCCCGAACGGATCAGTGACTTTCAGCGCGTAGCTTCTTGCTTGTGGCCAATCTTTTTCAGCCATAGCTTTGCTGACTAGCGGCCCATAAACGCTGACGCTGGTTTGCCGCCGCACCGTTTCATCGCTGATTTTTGACAGCAAGCGTTCGGCTAAAACGACGTCAGCCTTTTCGGCGGCTTCGATTGCCAGACGCTGATATTCGGCGTCTTTGATTTTTTGATTTCGGATCGCTTCAAGCTTTTCGGATGAGTGTTCGATTTCCGCAGTGTCGCCCGGAGTCGCCGCCGACATCCCGGACATGCTGATGGTTTTTGAAGGAGGCGCAGCAGATCTGACCGCGCGGTTTGCCATCGCCGCTTCGACTTCGGCTGCCAATCGCAAGTATTCGTCACGCCAGACAGGATGAGTCGCCGCCTGCGAAGCTCCTTTCCGCGTGGCATCCAACAGATTCAGGTAACCGGCTCTGTCCAAATCCGGCCTGAACGCGGCGCGGAGTCTGACCGCCAATGCTTCAAAGTATTTTTCCCGCAGCGACGGCGACAAAAAGAAATGCAGCTTCGTCACCAGAAAGAGATTCACCGTTGATCCGATAGGCAGTTTTTCCAGATAAACCAGCGCCTGTTTTTCGGCCAACTGTTTGTCCTTGAACCAAAGTTGAGTCAGAAAGGTAGAAGCCGGATACCACGCTTCGTAAGAAAGCCCCTGAGCGGCCAGCTTCATGGCTTTTTCGGGGTCTTGCTGAAGCTCTTCGACGGCAAGGGCGACAATGGCCATCCCGCCTTCTTCGCCGGAAGCGAAAGCAGGTTTTGCGTTGTCGCCGTTTGCGGCCGTCCACTCTTTAATCAAGTCCGGGTTCAATTTGGCAATTCGTCTCAGGATGCTTTGCCTAAGCCGCGCCCGGTCAGCATCCGAAAGCTTCTCGCCAAATTTCGGCAGCCGGGACTGCCCTTTGTCGCCCATCAATTCCTGCAACCGCGACCAGGCATTGGCCAGCACTTCGTTGGCGCGCGCCCTGTCTTTGTCCCAGAGCAATGCCGCGCCTTCGATTTGGACGATGATGCCGTATTCAATCGGCTCGATCTGAAATGCCGACGACAACACTCCGTCCAGCGTGGATTGAAAAATCTGTTCTTTTTCTTCTGGGGAGATTGTCGGAACGGCTGGAGCATTTTCGGCCTTGCCATCAGTCTTGGCCGGAGCTTTTGGCTGAGCAGATTGCGGACGTTGAGTCGTAGCCGGCGGCTGCTTTGGTGGAGTATTGGCTTGCTGAGCCAATACGGTCAGATCAACCAGAACAAAGCTCAGTATCAACACGAATCGGAAAACAAGTTGATGGCGCATCACTGTCACCTCCGTTGGTTGGAGTCAGAATCATTCGGCTTCCCAATATCGAAACCAGTATTTGCCGTAAATCAGATTTCGCGGCACAGTTCCCCAATACCGCGAATCGCTGGAATTGCGGCGGTTATCTCCCAGCACAAAGTAATGACCGTCGGGAATCTTCACCGGCTCAGACAAGGAATCATGCGACTTCCATTCGTCGGGAAGATAAGGTTCTTCAAGCAGAGTTCCGTTAATGGAAATCTTGCCCTCTTCGATCATCAAGGTTTCGCCCGGCAAGCCAATGATTCGCTTGATGTAACTGAGATCGGTGTCCAGCGGGTAATAATGCACAACTATATCGCTGCGATTCAGGTCGCTAAACCTCTTTTTCATAAAGACTTTGTCACCGTTTTTCAATCCAGGCATCATCGCCTTTCCCTCGACTCTTACGGGCTGAGCGACGAAAATCACTATCAGAAAAGCCAGCCCGTAATACAGAACCGGAGCGACGATAAGGATCGCTACCACCCCGATCAAGATTTTCCGGCGGGGCCAAAAAGGAGATTTTGCTGACTCTTGTTGCTGCATAATTGTTCCTGTTCTTGGTAGAAATTTCGATCAACTTGGCACGGTCAGTTTAACTTGGCTACTGTTATGTAGCCAGAATGTTACGGTCAGGCCAGAATTTTTCACGAAATCTGTTAATCCTCTGCTTCGGAGGCCGTTTATGTCTGTGGAAAACGATGAAAAGGAGGTCAATGTGCCAGCAAACGCTATTCATTTAAGAGCAGTTCCCGGCGGAAAGGCGGACGCCGTCGGCGCAGCTCAGGTTTCGGAGCGCGAATTGGAAGCACTGTTTCGGGAACATCACGATCGCATTTTCCGCGCGGCTTACCGCATCACAGGCAGCGTTGTGGACGCCGAAGACGTTTTACAAACCGTCTTTTTGCGGTTGTCGCGCCGGAGCGTCAAAGAGACGATCAATCTGGAACCGAATCCGTCCAGTTATTTGCACCGAGCCGCCGTCAATGCTTCGCTGGATTTGATGCGCCAGCGCGGACGCAGCAATTCGGTTTCAATTGACGATGTCGCGTCTGTGCTGTCGGCGGGTTCGTCGGTCAACCCGGAAACGCGCCGGGCGTCGAACGAGTTACGCGCCAAAGTCCGGCAAGCCATCGGCAAGCTCGGCGAAAAATCAGCCGAGATGTTCGTGCTGAAATACTTTGAAGGTTACGGCAACAACGAAATCGCCGAACAGATGGGGACTTCGGCAATGGTCGTGGGCGTGTTGCTCCACCGGGCGCGCGCCAGAGTCAAAAAAGAAATCGGAGATTTTTTGGAGGGAGGGCAAGTTTGAAGGCAAATGGCAAAAGGCAAATCTCAAAAGGCAAAAGTCCGGCAATCACGACTTCACTTTTGATCCATTGCTTCAGCCAAAAGCCAGCAAGTTTGTCGAAGCAAAACCGATGAATTGAACCAATGGCAAATTTTTGATTTTCGATATTTGCCTTTTGCCTTTTGATTTCTGAAGGAGCAGTTATGAAACATACAGACAGAGAGCTAAACCAAATTCTTGACGACGTGACGGCGGAAATCCGCGACGAAAGGTTGGATGCAGCGGTCGTCGCCGGGGCCGCTCAGCGAGTCCAGGTTCGGTTGGCCGGCCAGCAAGCCGCCGCCGAAGCCGGAGTCACGCCGGTTGAACACATTCGCAGTTGCGACGATTTCCGTTCGCTGATTCCGTCGTATCTGCAAGGCCAGCTTTCCAGCGCCCGCACCATGTTGCTGGAAGACCACACGCGCGAATGTCTGCCCTGCCGCAAAGCTTTGAAAGAAGCCCGGCATGGTCGCCAATCTTCGTGGCAGTTGGAATCGCAAAAAGCCAAAGTCACGGCGTCGAATCGCCGCCTGAAGACGATTCGCTGGGCGGTTGCCGCAGCAGTCGTTGCGGTGGTCGGATTGTTCGCGTGGCCTTCGGCGCAGCGGTTTGTCAATTCGTTCCGCACTCTGAACGCGATTGTCGAAGCCGCCAACGGCAACGTGTACCGCGTCACCGAAAATTCGACGCAGGCGTTGAAACCCGGCGAACAGATCAAACGTGGCGAACGCATTCGCACGGCGAAAAACTCCGCCGCCATCGTCAAACTGGCCGACGGTTCGTTGATCGAAATGCGCGAACGTTCGGAATTTTCAGTGACGAACGGCTCCGACGGAACAACGATCAATCTGGATCGCGGACAAGTCATTGTCGAGGCTTCCAAACAAGGCATTGGCAAACAGCGCGACGGCAAATTGTTTGTGGCCACGGATGATTCGCTGGTGTCTGTCACCGGCACGATTTTCACCGTGAACAACGGAACCAAAGGCGCTCGCGTGTCGGTCATCGAAGGCGAAGTCCACGTTGACCACGCGGGCAAAGACAACGTGCTGCACGCTGGCGATCAAGTCACAACTCACGAAAGCGTCGAAAAGGTCGCGGTCAAAGACGAAATCGCCTGGAGCCGCAAATCAGCCGAATACATCAAACAGCTTGACGCCGTTCGCGCCGAAATTGACCAGTTGGTGGCGATGCCGGGCAATCGGTATTCGACGCGCTTGCTGGATTTGATGCCGGAAAACACCGTGCTGTACGTGGCGATTCCGAACGTCAGCGAAACGCTGGCCAAAGCCGATCAGATTTTGCAGGAAAATCTGGCGCGCAATCCTGAACTCAATGACTGGTACGGCAAACAGCAAGGACGTTCGGGCGGGCGGCAAGGTTTGAACCAGGCGATTCAAATCGCCAAAGAGTTCGGCAGTTACCTTGGCGATGAAATCGCCATCGCCGCCACAGGCAAAGCCAACAGCGGCGAACCGGACGAACCGATCATTCTGGCCGAAGTCAAAGACGCTGGCGCGTTGCGCAGCTTCCTGGAAAACAAAGCCGCCCAGTTCGGCGAAGGCAAAAAACATTTGCAGATCGTTGACGATCCGATGGCGATTAACGGCAATGTTGACGGACTGAGCGTCTGGATCACACAAGATTTGGTCGTGGCTTCGCCGCGCATCGAATCGCTGAAACATGTCGAAATGCAGATGAAAGCTGCCGCCAAACCGTTCGCGGCGAATCCGTTCCGCAAACACATTGCCAGCTTGTACGAAGATGGCGCAGGACTCGTGATTGCTGCCGATCTGGAAAAAATGGTCGTGCAATCGCTTCGCAAAGACAAAGACGCAGCATTCGTCAGCCAGCTTGGCTTGCTCGACCTGCGGTACTTTGTGGTTGAACTTAAAGAAAAAGACGGCAAGCCGTATAACCGCGCGGTTGTCAGTTACAAGCAGAACGATCACGGCGTGACTTCGTGGCTGGCGGCTCCGAACCCGATGGGTGCGTTGGAGTTCATTTCGCCGGATGCGACGGTAGTTGGTTCGTTCGTAGTTCAGGAACCGACCTCTGTGGTGGACGACCTGCTGAACACGCTGAAAACGGCTGACCCGGATGCGTGGCAGAAAGTGATGGATTTCCAGAACGAACAAGGCATCAGCATCCGCAACGACATCGCGGCTCCGCTGGGCAGCGAATACGCCTTCGCCGTGGATGGCCCTGTCGTTCCGGTTCCTTCGTTCAAAACCATCATTCAGGTTGACGATCAAACTCACCTGCAAACTACGCTGGAACGCACTGTGGACAAGGTCAACGTCGAATTGGCCAATCACGGCAAACAACCGTTGGTTTGGGTTCGCACGGAAATCGGTGGACGCACTTTCTACGAACTGAAATCGCCGGACGCCCCGTTGGTTTCGCTGAATTATGCTTATGCGTACGGATACCTGATCGCAGCGCCCAGCCGCGCGCTGGTCGAAAACGCGATCAAGTACAAAGAATCCGGTCGCACCTTGCTGAGTTCGGCGAAGTTCCAGGCGTCACTGCCTGCGGATAAACAAGCCAATTTCTCGGCGATGGTTTATCAAAACGTCAGCGCGCTGACCGACGCCGCTTCGAAGCTGATTCGTCAGGCCGGACCGAAAGAAGCCAGCAAAGCAGTCAAGACTTTCCTGGGCAATAAAGCCGGATTGGCTTATGTGTACGCGCTGAATGATCGAATGATACTTTCGATCAACAGCGAAACAGGCCCGATTGGTTTGACGCCGTCCGACTTGCTCGGTTTGCCGAGTTCGTCAGGGCTGGGCAGCCTCTTTCCTCAAGCGGCTCGTTAGCTTCCGGCGAAAAAGGGAAAGAGAGACGGAGGGATTGAGAGGTTATTCAATTCCCTCTTTCCCTCTTTCCCTCTTTCCCTCTTTCCCGCGACAAGCCTGTCAACATTGACGAAAATCACAACTTGGCTTCAACTAACGCCAATCGTTTGGAACTTCATTCAGACGGTTGGCGTAACTGTTTGCGCTCAACAAGACATCAGGAGGCTTATTTAGATGAGATCGAAATCAATCGTCGCGCTGTTGCTGTTCGCTGTGTTCGCTCTGGCGCTGAGCAACAGCGGCTGTCGTATTCGCAACCGCTCGAACCAGGCACAACCTCAAGCCAGCGAAATGACGAAACCAGCGGAACCCCAGGCAGAAATTTCCATCACTGCAACCGAAGATAAAGACGACCTGCCGGAAAAAGAAGAAATTCGCCGCAAATTCAAACTCAACCCCGAATCCGCCATCAGCGTTTATAACATTATCGGTTCGCTGACCGTGGAAACTGCCGACACCGACACGGCAGAACTGTTGATCGTGCGTTCGGCCAAAACGCGCGAAGACCTGCAAAACTATCGCAAAGTAAAAATCGAACAGGAAGGAAAGCGGCTGCACATCGGCATCGAAAACGACCGCAAGAGTTTGTTTTCCGCCATTGGCACGGTTCCGCCAGGACGCCAACGCATCGTGATGAAAATTCCGCGCAATGTTGATCTCGACACTTACGGCGTCAATGGCCCCGTCACGCTTGGCGAAACGCTGGGGCGAATTGAAATGCGAAACCTCAACGGCACGTTCAAAGTTTCGCGGGTGGCAGGTCACTTTGAACTGGGCAATGTCAATGGCCCCATCGAAGCCACCTTCGCGCCGTTGACCGGCAAGAGCATCGAAATTTCCGATGTCAACGGCAACATCGAATTGCGATTCGAAGGCGAAGTCAACGCCGAACTGAATGCCTGGGGCATCAACGGCCAACTCAATCCAGACCTGCCCGGCGTGCAAGCGCGCGACGAAGAACAATCGCGCGGCAGATTGAAAGCCCGCATCGGCAGCGGCGGCGCTCAAATTCGCGTCAGCGGCATCAATGGCAACGTCAACTTGTTGAAAGCAGAAAAAGCTCCTGCCTCAGCGGCGAAAGTCGCTGGCCAATAAACCTTTTTCTTCACCAAGCCGCACGAAGAAACACGAGGTTTTTTCTTCGTGAACCTTCGTGTCGCTTCGTGGAGAAAGATTCTGGAAAATCATGACACCAGTTATCGAACTTGACGGATTGCGCGTGACGTTTGGCAAGCGCGAAATCCTGCACAGCATCAAAGGCAATTTGCACGGACGCTGCATCGGATTGCTTGGCCCAAACGGCGCAGGTAAAACCACGCTGATTCATTCTCTGCTGGGATTTCATCCGCCATCGGCTGGCACAGCACGCATCTTCGGCAAAGACATTCGCCACCAGGCAAAAGAAATTCGCACGTTGATCGGTTATATGCCCGAACGCGATGCGTTCATTGCCAACCTGACCTGTGTGCATTTCGTGCGATTGATGGCTGAACTTTCCGGCCTGCCTTCGGAGGCCGCGCTGGAACGTGCGCACGAAGCTCTGTTTTATGTGGGTTTGGGCGAAGCGCGTTATCGCCAGTTGGGATCGTATTCGCTTGGAATGAAGCAACTGGCCAAACTCGCCCAGGCCATAGTTCACGGCCCACGGTTGATCTTTTTGGACGAACCGACCAACGGACTCGATCCTCCGGCGCGCACTCGAATGCTGGAATTGATCCGCGAAGTCCGCGACAGCGGCAAAGCCAACATCGTTCTGTCGTCGCATTTGCTGCGCGATGTCGAAGAATGCTGCGACGAAATACTGATTCTGAAAGACGGCCACATCGCCGCCAACTGCAATCTGGAAGAAGAGCGCCGCGCCAACAAACAGTTCGTCGAAATGGAAACTCGCAACGGCACGCAGGCTTTTGTTGAAGCCATTGGAAAGCTCGGTTGCGAATACGCCGAAACGGGGTTTCAGAAATTGAAGATCGTCATGAACGACGGAATGGGAGTCCGCGACCTGTACAAAATCGCCGTCGCACAAAACGTGCAGATTCGCCGGTTGAATTACAAACGCGATTCGCTGGAAGATATTTTCCTGAAAGCGATGGAACAGTAATTGGTACGGAACGGGAAGCGGTAGCGACCCGGTTTATTTGCAAGTAGCGAAACTTGAAGCCAACAGGTCGCTACCGCTCCCTGTTCCGCACCAAGATTCAACCGGAGGTAATGATTGTGAGAGGAATGCTCAAGAAAATTTCAACGTTTGTTTTCAGCCTGACTTTGCTACTGGCGGTGAGTTCGGCTTTTGCCCAAGCCCCTGTGCTCGACCGCGAATTGTTTTTCGGCGATCCGGAAATTTCCGGCGCGCAATTGTCGCCTGACGGCAAGTTCATGGCCTTCGTCAAACCGTACAAAGGAACGCGCAATATCTGGGTCAAAAAAATCGAAGATTCATACACTGCCGCCAAACCCATTACGGACGATTTGAAACGACCGATCACCAGTTATTTCTGGAGCCGCGACGGCAAATTCATTTTGTTCACACAGGACAAAGGCGGCGATGAAAATTACAACGTGTACGCCGTCAATCCGACTTCACTGCCCGCCGCTGGCCGCGAAGTTCCGCCCGCGCGCAACCTGACCGATCTGCAAGGCGTGCGCGCTTTCATTTACGCGACGCCGAAATCTGACCCGGACGCGATTTTTGTCGGATTGAACGACCGCGATAATTCGTGGCACGACGTGTACAAGGTCAAAATCTCCAACGGTCAGCGAACCCTGATTCGTCGAAACGAAGAACGCATCAGCGGCTGGGTGTTCGATCAAACCGATCAGCTTCGTTTGGCGATCCGCACGGCAGACAATGGCGACACTGAAATCCTGAACGTCACCAAAACCGACCTGAAAAAAGTTTATTCGTGCAGCGTTTTTGAAACCTGCACGCCGGTTCGATTTCACAAAGACAACCGGCGTTTTTATCTGATTACCAATCGCGGCACGGACGACCTGATGCGGTTGACGCTGTTCGACCTGACAACGCAGGTGACGGAATCGGTCGAAACCGACCCGATGAAGCGCGTGGATTTCGGCGGCCCGATTTTTTCAGAAGTCACAGACGAATTGATCGGCACGACATACGAAGACAGCCGCGTGCGGACTTACTGGCGAGATAAAACTTACGAAGCCGATTACAAACTGCTGCAAAGCATATTGCCCAACCGCGACATTTCGTTCGACTCTTCTACCAGCGACGAAAAACTCTGGAAAATTTCCGCCAGCAGCGACACCGAACCCGGCGAAGCTTATCTGTTCGACCGCGTGACTAAAAATTTGACGGTGCAATATCGCGTGTTCAATCAGTTGCCGCGCGAACATCTGGCTGAAATGAAAGCCATCACTTACGCCTCGTCGGACGGGTTGCAGATTCCGGCATTTCTGACTTTGCCCAAAGGTTCGACCGGAAAAAATTTGCCGCTGATTGTGTTTCCGCACGGTGGCCCGTGGGCACGCGATTCGTGGGGTTACAACCCATACGCGCAGTTTCTTGCCAATCGAGGCTATGCCGTGCTGCAACCGAATTTCCGCAGTTCGACCGGATACGGCAAAAAGTTCCTGAACGCCGGCAACAAACAATGGGGCGAAAAAATGCAGGACGACCTGACCTGGGGCGTCAAAGCGTTGGTCGCTCAAGGCATCGCCGATCCGAAACGTGTCGGTATCATGGGCGGCAGTTACGGCGGTTACGCTACGCTGGCTGGACTGGCGTTCACGCCGGATGTTTACGCCGCCGGAGTTTCCATCGTTGGGCCGTCGAACCTGATTACGCTTCTGGCTTCGATTCCACCGTATTGGGAAGCCGGTCGCAAAATCTTCAACGAACGAATGGGCGACCCCGCCACCAGCGAAGGCCGCGCACAATTGGAGCGCCAATCGCCGCTGAATTCCGCCAACAAGATCAAAGCGCCGGTGCTGGTGATTCAAGGAGCCAACGATCCGCGCGTCAAGAAAGCCGAATCCGATCAAATCGTCGTCGCATTGCGTGATAGAGGTTTTGCAGTGGAATACATTGTCGCGCCGGACGAGGGACATGGTTTTGCGCGACCTGTGAACAACATGGCTTCGTTTGCCGCCGCCGAAAAATTTCTGGCCAAACACTTGGGCGGACGTTTTCAAGAAGGCGCAACGCCCGAAGTCGCCGCTCGATTGAAAGAAATCACCGTTGACGTGAAAACCGTCGAAAAGCCGAAAACAGTTTCTGTCGCGTCGGCAGCGCCGAAACCGGCGGTTGACCTGAAACCCGTTCGGTTGAATTACAAAGCCAAATTGGAACTCGGCGGCCAGACGATGGAAATGACCACGACCACAGACATCAAAGAGCAAGGCGGTGCGTGGTTAATCAGCGAGGTGGCCAAAATGCCGCAAGGCGAAGTCAGCGACACAAGCGTCGTCGAAAAAGGTTCGTTGGTGCTGACCAAACGTTCGATCAAACAAGGGACGATGGCGATTGATGTGGATTTCAAATCCAACAAAGCCAGCGGCGCAATGAGCGTCAACGGGCAGGCTCGCCCGATCACCGCCGACACCGGAGGCGCACTGTTCGCCGATGGAGCCGGATCGTATCTGGTCATTGGCGCTCTGCCGTTGGCCGATGGGTATTCGACGACGTTCCGCAATTTCGATCTGCAAAAACAACAACCGGCACTGCGGCAATTAAAAGTCGTCGGTTCGGAAAAAGTCACTGTTCCGGCGGGAAGCTTTGACGCCTTCAAAATCGAAATCACTTCGGCAGAGGGCGAACCGGGCAAAACCACCATCTGGATTGCCAAAACAAATCGCAATCTGGTCAAAACTGTCGCCGTCATTCCGCAAAACGGCGCGACTATTACTTCTGAATTAGTGCGATAAGTTCGCAGTTCACCGTTTGCAGTTCACAGTGGATTTTGCTGTGAACCGTGAACTGGAGAAAAACATGGCCGTTTACGGGCAAACTTATAAAGCTTACGAAGGCAATTTGACGCCGTCGTGGTCGCGGTTCCTGGTGATTCCGCGATACGCATACCAAGACCTGTTCAAATACACGCTGTTTGTCGTGTTGTTCGTGGTGTGTTTCGTGCCGCCGCTGATTTTTGCCACGATCATTTACATGCACCACAACGCAGCGGCGCTGGCGATTTTCGGCATCAGCGGAACTGACATCATTCCCATCAACGGATTTTTCTTTTCGGTGTTCACCGGCATTCAAACTTCGCTGGCGTTTATCTTCACGGTCATCATCGGACCGGTGCTGATTTCCCGCGATCTGGCGAACAACGGATTGCCGTTGTATCTGTGCCGCCCGTTCACGCGGTTTGAATACATTCTTGGCAAAGCGTCAGTGCTGATGATCCTGCTTTCCACCATCACCTGGATTCCGGGAACGCTGCTGTTTCTGTTTCAATCGTATCTGGAAGGCGGCGGCTGGTTGGCGAAAAATTACTGGATACTGTACGCAATTCTGGTGGTCTGCATCGCCTGGATCGTCATCCTGACGTTGTTGGCGATGGCGTTTTCCGCCTGGATCAAATGGCGCACGGCAGCCAGCGCAGCATTGTTTGCGATCTTCATCATTCCAACGCCGATCGGATTCGCCATTCAGGGAATTTTGAAATCCAGCAAAGGCCATTTGCTGAACATCGGCATGGCGTTGCACGTCATGACGCAGGAACTTTTCCAGCTTCGAGACGAGATCAGCCCGGATGACGACGATTACTTTTTCTCGTACGGCGAAGCCTGGATGGTTTTCCTCGCTTATGCCGCGCTGTGTTTTTACATGCTTTGGCGCAAAGTCCGCGCTTACGAGGTGGTGTCCTGATGAATGAATCTGCCAATCACAACTCGGACAAGTTGATCGTGTTTGAAAACGTCTCGAAGTTTTACGGCGAGATTCTGGGCGTCAATCGCGTCAACCTGACCATCTCACCGGGCATCACTTCGCTGGTTGGGCCGAACGGTTCCGGCAAAACCACGCTGATGAATTTGATGACCGGATTGATCCAACCGTCGCGCGGCACAATTCGAGTGCTGGGCGTGACTCCTGACGATCCGCAACGAATGTTCAGCTTTATGGGGTACTGCGGACAGTTCGATTCTTTCCCGCGCGGCATGACCGGCTTTGATTTTGTTTTTTCGTTTTTGCTGGTTCACGGCTTTCCGAAAAAAGAAGCCGAAGCGATGGCCTGGCGAGCAATTGAACGAGTTGATTTGGTGGAAGCCGCGCATCGCAAAGTCGCCGGATACAGCAAAGGCATGCGCCAGCGCATTCGACTGGCGCAATCCATCGCGCACGATCCGTCGGTGATTATTCTGGACGAACCGCTGAACGGGCTTGACCCAATGGCGCGCGACGAGACCAAACGGCTGTTTCGCCAACTGGCCAAAGACGGATTGCACCTGATTATTTCCAGCCACATCCTGCACGAACTGGAAGAAATGTCTGACACCATCGTGTTAATCAACAACGGTTACATTTTGGCCGAAGGCGGTGTCAGCAGTGTGCGCGAAGAAAAAATGGAAGAGCATCCGATGCAGATCATGATTCGCTGCGACCGCCCTGCGGAATTCGCTTCGCGCGTGTTCGCCAGCGATTCCGTCGTCGAAGCGCAACTGCACGAAGACAAACATGGCCTGTTCATCAAAACACGCAACGCCGATTCGTTTTACTCGCTGTTGAATAAAATGGTCGCCGAACAGGGATTCAACGTCGAAACCGTTGCGCCTGTGGATGACAACTTGAACGCCGTTTATCACTACCTGATCGGTTCCGGCGGAGGCGGTCAGGCCTGATGAAAAATCAAAAGGCAAAAGGCAAAGGTCAAAAGGCGAAAGTTCAGAACCAAGTGGAGAGTTTCAAATGAATTCAGCTATCGAATTGGAAGCGACTCAACCGACCGGCGGCAATCTTCAGTGGGGATTGTGGTGGCGACAGGTGCGCGCCATTTTGCGAATGGAAGTGAAGAAAAATTTCTGGGGCAAACGCGCGCTGCTGATTTACGTCTTTGCGGCGATTCCGGTGCTGGTCATGTTCTTGCTGACTTTCGCTGATCCTGACGCCGGCAACGACATCAACAAATTCTGGTCGTCGGCGCAGGAAATCTTCGCCAACATTTTCGAAGCCTTGATCCTGCGAACAATGGTCTTTTTCGGCTGCGCCTGGATTTTCATGAATCTGTTTCGCGGCGAAGTGGTGGACAAAAGTCTGCACTATTACTTTCTGTCTTCGCTGCGCCGCGAAGTGCTGGTTGCCGGAAAATACTTTTCGGGATTGGTCACGTCGGTCATTCTGTTTTCGCTGACCACTGCCGGGTCGCTGTTTTTTCTGTATTGGGCGCGCGATTACCCGGCCAACGTCAATTACCTGTTCGACGGGCCGGGACTTGGACAATGCCTGACGTATTTGGGCGTGACGATTCTGGGCTGCATTGGATACGGCGCAGTGTTTATGTTCATCGGGCTGTTTTTCCGCAACCCGATCATTCCGGCTTTGCTGGTTTACGGCTGGGAATGGCTGAACTTTCTGCTGCCGCCGGTGCTGAAAAAAATCAGCATCATTCACTATCTGCACACGCTGGCTCCGGTCCCGATGAACGAAGGGCCATTAGCGACTGTGGTAGCGGCGACTTCGCCGTGGATTTCCGTGCCGAGTCTGTTGATCTTCACCGTGCTTGTGCTGGCGATGGCGGCAGTCAAAATTCGCCGTCACGAAATCAGTTACGGCAGCGAATAAAAAACCAATAGACAGGATTTACAGGATTCACCCGATTGAATCCGCATCTTGTGAATCCTGTAAATCCTGTCGAATTTTTTGGGAGGCAAAATGAGCAAGATTGGAACTGTTGGCTGGATGGATTTGACGGTGGAAAACGCCGATCAAGTCAAAGACTTTTACGCCGCCGTCACCGGTTGGCAACCGTCGGGGTTGGACATGGGCGGTTACGAAGATTACGTCATGAGTTCGCCCGAAACCGGCGACGGCGTTTCCGGCATCTGCCACGCGCGCGGAGGCAATGCCGGTTTGCCGCCCGTTTGGCTGATTTACATTTACGTCGCCGACATCGAACAGAGCGTGGCGAAATGCAAAGAACTCGGCGGCGAAGCCATCACGCCAATCAAAGAGTACGCCGGACAAGGCCGCTACTGCATCATCCGCGATCCCGCCGGAGCGCATTGCGCGCTGTACCAATCGCTGAAGCAGGAATAGAAATCGCCTACGTAGTTCCGCCTTCAAGCGGCTAAAGCCGCGCAACCGCCTGAAGGCGGAACTACGAACATCACTTATAAAAGCTCTCGCCTTTCGCGGCCATTTCGACCAACAGCTTTGGCGGAGTAAATCGTTCGCCGTACAGTTCTGCCATTCGGTCGCATTCGGCGACAAAGTTCTTCACTCCCACAGTATCAATCAGCGAAAGCGGCCCTCCGGTGTACGGCGGAAAGCCGAGGCCGAGCAGTGCGCCTACGTCGCCGTCTGCCGGATCGGTCAGGACGTTTTCTTCCATGCAGCGAACCGCATCGAGCGCCTGCGCGTAGAGCAATCGTTTCTTGATTTCTTCGACGCTGGGTTGTTCGGCGGCGGCGGGGAAGTGTTCGGCCAAACCTGGCCACAAAGATTTCTTGCCGCCTTCGGGATATTCGTACATTCCCTTGCCGGACTTGCGGCCAACGCGATCCAGCTTTTCAAAAAACAGCGTGATGACGGCGTCGCCGGATTGCGGCTTGTACGCTGCGCCCAAGTCTTTCTTGGTCTGTTCGCGGATGTGATAGCTGAGGTCAATGCTGACTTCATCTAGCAAGGCCAACGGCCCGACTGGCATTCCGGCCATTCGCGCGGCGTTTTCGATCAACGCCGGAGCCACGCCGTCCAACAACATCGTCGTGCCTTCGTTGATGTACGCGCCGCAGAACCGCGAAGTGTAAAAACCTCGGATGTCGTTGACCACAATCGGAGTCTTTTTGATCTGCTGGACGAAATCCATCGCCTTGGCCAGAGTTTCGTCCGAGGTTTGACGCCCGCGGATAATTTCAACCAACGGCATTTTGTCCACCGGCGAAAAGAAATGCAGCCCGATGAATTGCGGCTGTCGAACGCTGGCTTCAGCCAAGCCGGAAATTGGCAACGTGGAAGTATTCGACGCAAAGATCGCCGATTCAGCAATGACGGCTTCGGCTTTGCGCGTCACGTCGGCTTTGATCTCGCGGTTTTCAAAGACGGCTTCGATCACCAATTCGCACTTGGCCAGGTCTGCGTAATCGGTTGTGGGTTTAATCAGCGACAACAACGCGGCGGCTTTTTCTTCGGTGGTGCGGCCTTTCTTGATGCGGCTGGCCAGCAGGTTTTCGCTGTACGCCTTTCCCTTTTCGGCGAAACTCAATTCGCGGTCGAGCAGTACGACTTCAATCCCGGCCAGTGCCGCGACATAAGCCAAACCCGCTCCCATCATTCCCGCGCCCAGAACGCCCAGCCTGGTGACTTTCAACTTGTCGTAGCCTTTCGGTCGCCGAGCCAATTTGTCCGCCGCGCCCTTGTTGACGAAGACCGTGCGGATCATGTTTTTGGCTACGGGGTCGAGCAGCAGCTTGGTGAAATACCGTTGTTCAATTCGCAAACCCGCATCAATCGGAACCTGAAGCCCTTCGTAAACGCAGGACATGATCGCTTGCGGAGCTGGGTAATTGTGGAAGGTTTCTTTTTGCATCAGCGACGAACCGACCATAAATGTTTCAACCCAACGACGGTCAAACTGGCCTGCTCCGCCTGGAATTTTGAAATCCTTTTTGTCCCAAGGCTGCACAGCGTCTGGCGATTCCAGCAGCCAGCGTTTGGCTTCGGCCAGCAATTCACTCGGCGGAACGAGTTTGTGGATGATGCCTTTTTCCAGCGCCTGCTGAGCTTTCAATTGCGTGCCTTGCATCATCATTTGCAATCCGTCGCGCGCGCCGATCAATCGCGGCAATCGTTGCGTGCCTCCGCCGCCGGGAAACAATCCAACCAGAACTTCGGGCAATCCGAACAAAGCGCCGGGCGTGTCGGTGGCTACGCGATAATGGCAGGCCAGCGCGATTTCCAAACCTCCACCCAACGCGGTTCCAGTCATCGCCGCAACGAATGGCTTGCCGCCGGTTTCCATCTTGCGCGTCAGAGCGACGAACTTCATGCCGCCTGCGAACAGTTCGGCGGCGTCTTTGGCGGCGAACAAATCGGCGACGCCTTTCAAATCGGCTCCGGCCAAAAACGAAGATTTGCCGGAAGTGATAATCGCGCCTTTGACCGTTGGATCGCCGACTGCCTGGTTTACGTAATTTGTCAGCTCTTCCAGAAACTGGCGCGTGATGACGTTCATCGGACGGTCTTTCAAATCAATGGTCAGCGTGGCAACGCCGTCGCCGTCAACGTGGTAAGTAATCGTTTCGCTCATTTGATTCCTTTGGATATTTGGGAAGGTTTGAATCTGCGAAAGGCCAACCGCCTTTCGCGCGCGCAGTGTACGACAGGCGGCGGCTGAGCGAAAAGTAGAGGAAGATTTTTCTCCCACGAAGCCAAACGAAGGTTCACAAAGAAAAACGTAGACAGGATTTTCAGGATTTTTCAGGATTGGTTTTAACCCGGTTCAAACAATTTCCATCCTGTTGAATCCTGAAAATCCTGTCAAAAACCTTCGTGCCTTCTTCGTGTGGCTTCGTGGGAGAAGGAAAGTTCTTCACTGCACGACAAGCAAGCCTTTGTACATTCCCATACCGCAGGTCAGCGAGAATTCTCCGGCTTTCATCGCGGGCAATTCGATGATGATGGTTTCACCCAGCGGCAAGTCTCGGCTGATACCCAGAACCGGAATCAAAATGCGATTGGCGCAGTTCTGTTGGCTGTCGCGCGTAATGGCCAGCTTGGTTGGGCGATTGGCTTCCAGCTTGATTTGAGTCATCGAAAATCCTCCTGCGCCTACTTTGATGCGAATGGCGTCGGCAGGAATTTGTGTGATGGTTTGAGATTTCGGCAGAGCTTCGGCAACAGTTAGCACAAACGGTTGCACGATGGTTTCGCCGTTGATCTGAAATTGCGCCCACAGTTTGTACAGCCCTGCGCGCGGAAAGCTGACGATGGTGCGGATTACTTCAGGCGGAGGCCCCAACGATTCTGCGGTGTGAATGTGGGGTTGATCGGGTTGCGTTGGTTTGGCGGTGGCGGAATCTTCCAGCGGATGCGCGTGAATGAAGCTGCGATGTTGTGGGTCAATCAACACGAAATGCGCCCACGCGCCGAGGTATGGTTCCAGATTGGCGACGGGTTTTCCGGTTGCGGCTTCGCGGATGGCGAAGGCGAATTCAATGTCTTCGCCTGCGCGCAGTTGTTGTTTCGGCGTCAGCGTCAGTTGCAGAGAGTTTTGCTGCTTCGCCAGTTCTTTGTCAGCAATAAGCTTTTCGGCTGCGCGACTTTGGCCTTTGACGGTAATGGTGAAGTTGACGATACGTTGCGCTTCGCCGGGCGGAGTGAAGTCTGCATACAAGCGATAACGGCCAGCGTGCGCGAACGTATGCGCGATTTCGTAGCGGTCGCCAACAGCCAATTCAGGATGAACGTGCGCGAATTCGGCCAGGTCTTCAGACACGATCAACAGGTGCAGAGGTTTTTCGTGAACGTATTCCAGAAAGCGCACCGGCGCGCCGCGCGGAGAGCGAAGTTGGAAGCTCAACCGCGACGGCAAACCGGATTGCATCGTTGCGCTTTCAGTTTCCAACGACAGCACGCTTTCGTTAGGACTGGCGTTAATACTGACTGGCGCAGCGATCTTGTGACACAACGGGGCAGCCGATGGCGGGGGATTGCCATCGGCAAAATCACGAAAGGCTTCAGTTAATTCGTCGGCAGAAACCTTTCCGTGATATTGACGCGCCAACAGGTAGGGAAAAGCCAAACGCCCCACGGCGTCCGTCGTCAAAAAGTAAGCGTAAGTTCCCGCCGGATATTCAGGCGTTTTGGCAAAGCGTCCGTTGAATTGATCCAAATCTCCAACTCCTGCGACGAATTCGTAATCTTCGACAAAGGAACCCAACGGAAAATCTTCGCTCACGCCTGGTCCAAACTGAGCAGGCGTGAGCGCCGTGCCATCCGGCAAAACCGTGCGGCGTTTGATCTGGCGCAAGCGATAACCCGAACGCATTCGCCGTAATTTGCCGTTTTCTCCGTAAGCCCAGGGGCCGTAAATCGGAAATCCATCCAGCGCGTAACCAATTATTGGTGAATGCTGGCTGCCGTCGGTAATCAGGTTTTCCAGAACTCCCAACGAGCCGTTGTGTTCCAGTGAAGCTCGCGGACGGCCAGCCGCAACCAGCGTTCCGTCATCGTTTCTGGCCAGCGGATCGAAATGCCAAAGGTTTTGGCCTTGATAGGAAGTTGCGTCGAACTGGTTGTAAATCGGCACGCCGTTGATGAATACGCCCAACACGTCCGAACGTACGCTGGTGAAATTGTCTTTGGCGGTTTGAGGAAAACGCGGAATGCGAAATCGCAATTGCCGCAACCGCTCGACGTGATCGGCTGGAGATTGCAACACGCCAAAATAATGCAGCGAAACGCCACCAGATCGCAGTTCCACAAACCGTTCCAACAGATTGACCGATTGCACTTCGGGCAACACGCGCGCCAGTTGCGGATTGTTTTTGGCCGCCGGATTTTGATTCGTGACCCAAACATCGCTGACAGGTTCAGCCGCGTGAACGCACGGAATCAACAGGCAAAGCAGATAGAAAACTTGTTTCCAGTTTTTCATTGTTCAACCTTTTTATGAAAACCAAGCTGGCCAATTGGCCATTAACCATTCGCCATTACCAATTGTCCGATAGGGTAAGGGCTTATCTTACCCTGCTCAATAATGGTTAATGCTGAATGGATAATGGCGAATGTGAAATTCGATTATGGCGCGGGCGGCAATTGCGAATTCCAGGATTGATAAATGGCCTGCAACTCCGCCAGCTTGGTTGGATTGGAGGTCGCCAGATTCGTGCTTTCCGATTGGTCTGTCGCCAGGTTGTACAGTCGCGTCGAGTTTTGAAAGAACAGCAGTTTCCAATCGCCAACTCGCGCGGCGTATTGCGTCGTGCCCGAACGCCAGAAAAGTTGTGTGTGCGGCAGTGTGATGTCGGCTCCTGAAACAAAGGGAATCAGGTTCACTCCGTCCAGCGAAGAATCGGAAAACTTGCGTCCCATCGCCGCTGAAACCGCCGTCGGCAAAACATCCAGCGAAATGATTGGCGCGGAATTCACAACACCCGCTGGCAGATAACCTTTCCACTGCATCATAAACGGCACGTGAATGCCGCCTTCCAACAACTGGTCTTTCTGGCCGCTGAATGGTGTGTTCAGCGACGTGTTTGTGCGCGGAATGCCTCCGTTGTCGCTGAAGAAAATTATCAGCGTGTTTTCTTCCAGATTATGTTCGCGCAATTTGGCCAGCACTTTGCCTACGCCGTCGTCCAGCGCGGAAAGCATCGCCGCAAAGGTTTTGCGCGTCGGGTCGCTGATGTTCGGAAAGCGCGCCAGATATTCATCAGTCGCCTGCATAGGATCGTGCGGAGCGTTAGCCGCAAGGTACAGAAAGAATGGTTGTTGGCGATTGCGCTGAATGAAGTCCTCTGCTTCACGCGAAAAGGCGTCGGTCAGATAAGTGGTTTCGGTCACGGTTTGCGTGCCGCGATAAATCGGATTGTTCGGTTGGTTCCAAACCGTGTACGAGTGCATGCCGATCAGAAAGCCGAAGAATTCATCGAAGCCGCGTTGTTGCGGCAAGAATTGCGACGGAATCCCCATGTGCCATTTGCCGATTGCTGAGGTGGCGTATCCCAACGATTTCATTCGGTTGGCAATGGTCGTTTCGCTGACAGGCAACCCGCTGGTGCGGTCGCCCGCGTCAGGGTTGAGTTCGTATCCGAACCGTTGCTGATACCGTCCGGTCAAAAATCCGGCGCGCGAAGGGCTGCACACTGGCGCGCTGACATAAGCGTTGGTGAATCGGACTCCGTTGCGCGCGATGGAATCAATGTTCGGCGTCAATACTTCTGTGCTGCCTTGAATGCCCAAATCGGCGTAGCCCAAATCATCTGCAACAATCACGATGACGTTCGGTTTTTGTTTGGCCAGCGACAGGTTTTGCGTGTTGGTTGAGTTGGCGGCAACCGTCACCGCTTTGGTTTCAGCGGCGTAACCCGTAGCCGAAACTTGCAAAGTGTAATTGCCCGCGCGAATGGATTGGCTGAATTCCCCCTGCGAATTGGTTTTGGTTGTCGCTGAAACTCCGCCGGTTGAATTCAGCGTCACTGTGGCGTTGGCCAATCGTCCGCCGCTCAATCCATCTGTGATGATTCCCGCAACGGTTCCCAGATCGGTTCTGCCGGTGACAGCCAGTGTAGTTTCCAAACTGATGCGGCCTTTGGTGACACGCGCGCTGGTTGCCGCGTTGGTTGGCAGCGAATCGGGAAGCTGCACATTGATTTGCCACAATCCGACAAAGCCCGGCGACAATCCGCTGAACAACACCTGAGCGTTTTGGCCGCCAATGGAGACAGTAGTTTCGCCGACTCCATTGGCCAGCGGAGAAGCCGGAGCCGATTGTCCGTCAGCGACTGCGGGCGAAGTTGTCCCGATGCCTGTGGCGAACAAAATCACTATGCCGCCTGCTGATTCGGCTCGCGCGTTGGGCAATTGCCCGGCGGTTCCATTGGGAGTCAGGTCGCCGTTCAAGGCTACGGCCTGTCCGCGTCCGCTGGCGTTGATGGTAAACAATCCCGGCGAAGCTTCGGCAACGACGGCAGTTCCGGTGAACGTAGCGTTGGTGGAATTGTTGGCAAACACTTCGATTGTTGCGCTGCCTGATGGAATTCCGCTGGGCACTTGCAAGTTGATTTGGCTGGGCGAAACGAAAAACAGCGGAGCCGTTTTGCCGCCAATTTTGACCGTCACACCCGCCAACGAAGTCGGCAGCGGCAATCCACTGGCGATTTGAATCTGAGTGGAAAACCCATTGCCGAACAGCGCAGCAATCGAACCGGGCGCGACAGCGGTTTCGTAACTGGCCGCATTGACCAGAGCGACGGAAGAGTTTTGTTGCGCCGTAACGTCTTTTCTGACCGGCGACGACATTGCCATCAGCAAGACAGCAGCAACGATTGAAACAATGAGTAATGTGCGTTTTGCGGAATTGATGTTCATAGAGTTTCAAGTAGCGACAGAACCGGTAGCGACCGGTGGTACGGAAACGACTTGACGAAAGCACCCTGTCGCTACCGCTTCTGGTTCCGTACCAAATCATTTGATTGAGACGACGGCTTGGTTGGAAGTGCGGCCATCAGCCGTGATGACAATGTTGACTTTGCCTTTGCCCGCCAACGAACGCGGCAACAGCAAATTGTATTGATCCAAACCGGTGAAGGTTCCTTGTGGCCCGGCATAAGTCGGCGTCAAAGCCATTCCGCCAATGCTGACACTGACTTGAGGATTTCTGCCCAGCCCGCTGCCGAACATCACCAGATAGACAGCGTCTGTTTCTACCCCTAGATCAATTGGGATAAGGGCGTTTGCGCCTGCTCCAATAATTGCTTCGGTGGTTTGTTGGCCGTTGCTGCCATAACGCAGCACGTATCCGACAGCAATGCCTTCAGAGCCGATGCTGAACAGATTCGGGTAAGCCGAAACGATATTGAGCGCACCGGGGATGGAAACTCCGTTGGCCGCAATCGTCACCGTAGCCAATCCGGTCGCCGCGTTTTCCGGCACGCGGTAATTGAGTTGCGTCGGCGAAGCGTAAGAAATCGTTGCGGCGTGATTTGTTCCCGCCGCATCGCGTATGGCGACTGTCGCTCCGCCCAACGTCGTTGGCCAGTTTGGCGTAGCAGCTCCGGCGGTGGATGTTGCCAGCTTTGCACCGAACATCGGAAACGTTGCCATCAACGCGCCGGGCGCGGTTGGGCCGTTTTCAAACGACGCCGCAGACACGTGCCACGAACTCAGCCGGACGCCTCCGCCGCCAACATCATTGCGAGTGGCGTTGCTGTAACTTGCTCCATCGGCTCCGTCAAACACGGCAACTCCATTAACCCACAATCCGATGGCTCCCAGCGTCGTGTTGCGTTTGGTTGCGGCAGCAGAAGGATTGCGCGGAAATTGCGCTCGCACGTTTTGCGCCGACGGAAAGTTCATGAAAACTCCGCCGTTGTTGCCGTCAATAAACCACGGCCCCATTGTGTAACTGCCCAATCCGTTGGCGGTCAGATACACCGAAGCGTCCGTAAAGCTGATGGTTTGCGGATCGGCTTTGACCGGAGTTGCCTGTCCGCCGTTGACCTGCGCGCCAGTTGGCCGAGTGACAGGCCAGGTTGTTTGCGCTCCGGCAGTCGGATCGAATCCATTTATTGATTGTGCGTTTTGCTGCGAATTTTTCGTCAGCCAGGAATTCAGTTGCGGAGCGTTCGGGATGTTCTGTGTGTACGAACCATTGCTGAAATAGCTTTGCGCGCCAGCGGGCGCTGCCATGTTACTTCCGCCGGTAACGTTGCCGTAAAACTGCAAGCCGATGATGTAAGGAAACGCTGGCCCGCCGTTGTCGTTGATCGTCACGAAGTAAGCATAAGTTCCGTTCGGAAATTCCGGCGTGACGGCAAACCGTCCGTTGTGAACATCCAAATCTCCCAACCCCTGAACGAACTCGTGGTCTTCGATATATCGGCCAAGCGGGAAAGTGTCTGAAACAACCGGCCCTTGCTGAGTTGCGCTGAGTTGTTGAGAAATCCCAGCGTGACGCGCCAACGCCCAATCCGGCAACGAAGTTCTCTCAGTCATGGTTCGCAATCGAAAACTCGGCTTCAGGCGTTTGATGGCGCTGTTCGCATTGGTCGGATCGGAATATCCATACGGGCCATAAATCGGAAAGCCGTCGAACATCCAACCCAGAATCGGTGAATGTTTCCAGCCAGTCGTTTTTTCGCGGTAAACGGTTCCAACGCGCAACGTGCCGACGGTTTCCAGGTTGTCGTCGAGTTGCGCCCGCAAACAGACTGGCTGAACGTGGTGATGATATTGCCCGTTGCCGGGTTGATGCCCCAGACAACGATCAAAGGTTTGAGCTTCGCCAAAATACGCATTGCGAAGCCAGATGCCGTCGCCCTGTCCACCGGGCGGTTGTGCGAACACAGCGATGCTGCAAGCCAACAAGAAAAAGATGGTAAACGTTGTTTTCATCCGTCACTCCTTCAGAGAATTTGTAACTGCTTAGGCCTCTTCGTCACGTAGTGACGGCTGATTTTAGGCAGGTCGTTTACGGCCTGTGAAAAAGCGAATAAACCTTCGCGTCGCGTAGCAACGGCTGAATTTCGTCACAATCCCACAGTGCTCAAGCGTCACTACGTGACGCAATTGATTGTTGAACGCTTTGCAGGCCGTAAACGACCTGCCTAAATTCAACAGCCACTACGTGGCTGAGCAGTTACGAAAATTTTGGCAAAAATATGTGGCGCTGGTTATCAACCGGCGCCACATCGCAAGAGAGTTTAGTTTCCGTAACGAGGTTCGCGGCGATTGCGGCGTATCTCTTCCAGCTTCGCTTTTTGTTCCGCCGTCAATTGGTTGTGAACAGCGTTGTCCGTGCGAACACGAATCAGTTTCAGTTCGGCTTCGATCTGAACTTCTTTCGCTATCACGGCGCGCGCGGCGGTTTCGTTGAACGTGCTGGCTTCGACAATGGCGCTCATCTGTTCGCGCAGGTCTCGCAATTGATTGTGGTACGGTTCCGCAGCTTCATGCTGCTGGTCGCGTAGAGTTTCGATTTTCTGTTTTTGTTCGGCAGTCAAATTCAATCGCTCGAACATGCGATCTTCGCCACCTGGTCCACTTGGCCCGCGTTGTCCTGGAGGCGGGCCGTTGTGTCCGCCCGGTCGTTGTTGAGCAAAGGCGCTGCTGGCGTCCATTTTGAAACCTGCCACGCCAAGAACAACGGCAAGCAAGCAACTCATCAAAATCATCTTTTTGGTCTTCATTATTTCTTCTCCTTCGAATGGGTTTAGCGTTCGGTAACAGCGGAAACAACCCGTTGACTACCTCCGATGCGAGAAAAGATACCGACCAAACGTTAAGCGTTGATTTTGTTGGACAGAGGATTTGTAAAGGGATGGTAAATCCGGCTGCCGCATCGCAATCCGTGCGCTACACTTAGCCGCGTTATGGAAAGCACAGATTATTCCCTGACCAAAATTCTGATGATTGACGACGACGTGAAGCTCTGTCGGCTGGTCAAAGATTACCTGACGCCGATGGGTTACGAAGTCGAAACCGCGCACAACGGCCCGGCTGGTTTGGAAAAAGTATTGGCTGAAACTTTCCAGGCTGTGATTCTGGACGTGATGTTGCCGGGCCTGGATGGATTTGAAGTGTTGCGGCAAATTCGCCGAACGTCAGTTGTGCCTGTGTTGATGCTGACGGCGCTGGGCGATGAATCTGACCGCATCGTCGGTTTGGAAATCGGCGCGGATGATTATTTGCCTAAAACGTTTTCAACGCGCGAATTGCTGGCGCGATTGCGCGCTGTCATTCGCCGTTCTCAGATTTCAGCAACTCAAATCGCCACCGATGCCGAAGAAATCACAGTCAATAATTTGGTCGTGAATGCTTCGGCTCGACGCGCAACGCTCGGCGGGCAAACGCTGACGCTGACGCCGGTCGAATTCGATTTGCTGTTTTGTCTGGCGCGCGCGGCTGACCGTGTGCTCAGCCGAGATCAATTGCTGGATGAAATCAGCGGGCGGAATTACGAAGTCTTTGACCGTTCGATTGATGTTCACATTTCGTCGTTGCGGCGAAAGCTGGGCGACGATCCGAAAACTCCGCGCTTTATCAAAACCGTTCGGTCAGCCGGGTACATGCTAATTCGCAACGCGGAGGGCGAAGTATGAAATTGCGCGCTTCGTTGTTTGCCAAAATCATGCTGTGGTTCTTTCTGAATCTGGCGGTCATCGGCGGAGTCCTGTTCGCGCTGTTCAACCTGCAATTTCAGTTGGAGCCGAATTCGCCGCTGCTGGGCGCTGGCGGCGACCGCATCGAAAACATTGCGCGAGCGATTTCCGCCGAAATCCGCGATCAATCGCAAACAGAACGCGAAACCATTTTGCAGCGGTATTCGGAACTCTATCGCCTGGAATTTTCCCTTTACACCAGCGAAGGCGAAAAAATCGCCGGGCGCGCTCCGCTGGTTCCACAACCAGTGCTGGAACTGATTAAACAGCGTCCGCCCGAAGGACGCCCCGCTCCGCCGCCGCCGCCCGGCACAGAACCTCGTCTCGGCGATAACAGGGCGGCTGGCAGACCGTTCCCGGTTTCTACTCTGAAAACCGCCAACCCAACGCAGTATTGGGCAATGGTGCGAGTTCCGATTTACGACGCCGGGGTGCGCGAACCAATCAAAGGCGCGCTGCTGGCTTCATCTGATTCCATCACTGGCAATGGCATTTTCTTCGATCCGAAACCCTGGCTGGTAATTGCGGCTGTCGTGTTCGGACTTTCTATGTTGCTGTGGCTTCCGTTTGTTCGCAGCCTGACGCGCACGATCAAACAACTGACCAACGCGGCGGAGACCATTGCCGAAGAAAACTTCGACGTGCGAGTTGATGAACATCGCAGCGACGAACTTGGCCGATTGGGCAAAGCCATCAACCATCTGGCTGGCAGGCTGGGCGGATTCGTCACCGGCCAAAAACGCTTTCTGGGCGACATTTCGCACGAACTGAATTCGCCGCTGGCGCGCATGCAATTCGCGTTGAGCATTTTGGAAGAACGTACAGACGAAGCCGCGCAAAAATACATCGTTGATGTTCAGGAAGAAGTGCAGTTGATGACCAAACTGGTTGCTGAATTGTTGGCTTACGCTCGCGCGGGGTTGAAGACTTCGGCAATTCGGCTTTCGGCTGTGCGCTTGCTGCCGTTGATCGAACAAGTCGTTGCGCGCGAAGCCAGCGGATTCAACGTCAAAATCGAAGTACCTGAAATTCTGGAAGCGATGGTTCAACCGGAACTGCTGTCGCGTGCGCTGGCCAACGTCATTCGCAACGCGGTTCGATATGCGGGGGCAGCCGGGCCAATTACGATTACGGCGATTGAAACCGAAACTCGCGTCCGCATTACGGTTGCCGATTGCGGCTCTGGCGTCTCTGAAGAAGAACTCCCGAAATTGTTCGATCCGTTTTATCGTCCTGAAACTGATCGCGCGCGCGAAACGGGTGGAGCAGGCTTGGGCTTGGCCATTGTCAAAACCTGCATCGAAGCCTGTCAGGGCAGCGTGTCGGCTCGCAATTTGAAGCCAGTTGGATTTGAAGTGAGCTTGGAGCTTCAGCAGTCTTCATAAAACGCGAAGGCGCGAAGTGACAAAGACGCAAAGCTGAAAGTTCTTTTGCGACTTTGCTTCTTCGCGCCTTTGCGTTGAAGTCAGTCATTCAAAATTAAACCAACTCGACAATCGTCGCGGTTCCCATTCCCGCGCCGACGCATAACGTAGCCAAACCGGTTGCCGCGCCTCGGCGTTCCATTTCGTCAATCAGCGTTCCCAAGATCATCGCTCCGGTTGCGCCGAGCGGATGCCCCATCGCAATCGCTCCGCCATTGACGTTGATCTTGTCGTGCGCGATGCCCAGCGCCTGCATGTAACGCAGTACCACGGCGGCAAAGGCTTCGTTGAGTTCAAACAGGTCAATGTCTTTGGTCGTCATCCCGGCACGCTTCAACGCCTTTTCCGTTGCCGGAACGGGGCCGGTCAACATAATCGTCGGTTCCGATCCAATCGAAGCGAAGGCGCGAATGCGAGCGCGCGGTTTCAAGCCTAGCTTTTCGCCGATTGCTTTGCTGCCGACCAACACAGCGGCAGAACCGTCCACGATGCCACTTGAATTGCCCGCGTGGTGAACGTGATTGATGCGCTCGACTTCGGGGTAACGCTGAATGGCTACGGCGTCGAATCCGGCTTGTTCGCCCGGCACGGTGAACGCCGGGTTGAGTTTCGCCAGATCGTCCATCGTGGTTTCCGGGCGCATGTATTCGTCGTGGTCGAGCACCGTCAATCCGATTTGATCTTTAACCGGAACGATGGAGTTTTTGAAATACGAATTGTCCCAGGCGTGTTTGGCTCTGCGCTGACTTTCAATGGCGTAAGCGTCAACGTCTTCGCGCGAAAAGCCGAATTTGGTGGCCATCAAATCGGCGCTGATGCCTTGCGGAATGAAGTAAGTCTTTGACGCGATTTCGGGGTCCATCGCCATCGCGCCGCCATCGCTGCCCATTGGTACGCGCGACATGCTTTCGATGCCTCCGCCAATGGCCAGATCGGATTGCCCCGACATGACTTGCGCGGCAGCGGTGTTGACGGCTTCCAGCCCAGAAGCGCAAAAACGATTGAGCTGTTTGCCCGGCACGGTTTCGGCGTAATCGGCGTTCAGCACTGCCAGCCGAGCGATGTCCGAACCTTGTTCGCCAACCGGCATGACGCAACCCATCACCACGTCATCCAGATAAACCGTATCGAGTTCGTTACGATCCCGAATGGCTCGCAAAACCTGCGTCGCCAGATCAATCGGACGAACTTCGTGCAAACTGCCGTTGGCTCGGCCACGCCCGCGCGGCGTCCGGACGGCATCGAAAATATAAGCGTCAGTCATAAGTCAGTTCCCTTCTGTGAATGAATGAGTGGAATGTTGTGCGATTCGTCGGGCGGTTTTATACGCGAGATCGAAGAGGCGAGCAATGTCGGTTCAACTCGCAGACAAACCCGGCAGTCGGCTTTCATTCCGGTTGAAACATGATGCTTATCCAGCGCCGCATCCATCTGTATACATCAATGAATCTCCGGCTCTGGCGTCGGAGCGCCAGCGTGTAGAAAGTCAAAGTCGCAGCCTTCATGAGCTTGAGTCACGTGGTCGAGGTAAAGCGCCGTGAATCCGCGTTCGTACACTCTTTGCTGTGGTTGCCAAGCGGCTTTGCGTTTGGCGAGTTCTTCTTCGCTGACCAGCAAGTTCAGTTTTCGGTTCGGAACGTCCAGTTCGATCAAATCTCCATCCTGAACAAACGCCAGCGTGCCACCAATGTAACTTTCAGGAGCCACGTGCAGCACACAGGCTCCGTAAGAAGTGCCGCTCATTCGCGCATCGGAAATTCGAACCATATCGCGTACGCCTTGTTTCAACAGCTTTTTCGGAATTGGCAGCATTCCCCATTCGGGCATTCCGGGACCGCCCAGCGGCCCGGCGTTTTGCAGCACGATCACGGAATCGGCAGTCACGTCCAAAGCTTCGTCGTCAATCCGCGCGGCCATGTCGTTGTAGTTTTTGAAGACAACGGCTTTGCCTGTGTGCTGGTGCAAACGCGGATCGGCGGCGGTGGGTTTGATGACCGCTCCGTTCGGAGCCAAGTTGCCGTACAAAATCGCCGTGCCGCCTTTGGCCGAAACCGGATTGTCGGTTGAACGAATCACATCCGCGTTGTGGACTTTGGCCGAAGCGATGTTTTCGCCAAGCGTTTTGCCGTTCACCGTCAGCGCGTCCAATTTCAGCAAGCCGGGAATCTGATTCAGCAGAGCGCGCAAACCTCCGGCGTAATAAAAATCTTCCATCAGGAATTGCCCTGACGGGCGAATGTTGGCGATGACCGGCGTGCGTTGAGCGATTTCGTCAAATTGCGGCAAATCAATTTTGATTCCGGCTCGGCCAGCCATGGCTACGATGTGAATGATGGCATTGGTCGAACCTCCGATGGCCATGTCGGTGGTGATCGCGTTTTCGAACGAATCGCGCGTCAGAATGTCGCTCGGTTTCAAATCCTCCCAAACCATTTCGACGATGCGCCGACCACATCGAGAAGCCATTCGCTGATGGTTGGCATCAACCGCCGGAATCGAAGACGCGCCGGGCAAAGTCATTCCCATCGCTTCAGCAATGGCCGTCATCGTCGAAGCCGTTCCCATCGTCATGCAAACTCCGGCAGAACGCGCGATGCCGTCTTCCATCTCGTTCCATTGTTCGGCGGTGATGGTTCCAGCGCAGCGTTCCGCCCAATACTTCCAAACGTCGCTGCCACTTCCCAACGGTTGACCGTTCCAATTGCCGCGCAACATCGGCCCGGCGGGCAGGTAAATCGTCGGCAGATTCATGGAAATCGCACCCATCAACAAACCCGGAGTCGTCTTGTCGCAACCGCCCATCAACACCACGCCGTCAATCGGCTGGCTTCGCATCATTTCTTCGGTCTGCATGGCCAGAAAGTTTCGGTACAGCATCGGGCTGGGTTTCATGTAAGTTTCGGTGATGGGCATTGCCGGAAGTTCGACGGGGAAACCGCCCGCCTGCCAGATGCCGCGTTTGATTTCTTCGGCGCGCTGGCGGAAATGGCTGTGGCAAATGCTCAGATCGCTCCAGGTGTTGATGATGCCGATGACTGGTTTGCCCGCGAAATCTTCCAGCGCGTAACCGACCTGTTTGGCGCGCGAACGATGGCCGAAACCGCGTAAGGTATCCACGCCCAGCCAGCGATGGCTGCGCAAATCATCAGGATTTTTTTTCTTGTTCAACGTTGTCTCCGAAAGAAAGGAAGAATCGTCCACGAAGGAACCGTGTCAGTAGCCCGACTGTAAAGGAGGGCTTGGCTCACAGTGTTAAAGCCCTTGCTAACGCGCAATGAGATTAAGGCAAGGGAATTGCTTGTGGCTTGGTGGGACAGGTTCGTAACCTGTCCCACCGCTTCAGCAGCACAAATTTCCTATGGGACAGGTTAAGAACCTGTCCCACCGCTTCTCTGCAAATTGCTTGCCTTAATCTCATTGTGCTTACGCGCGGGCTACTGACACGGCATCATTTTTGAGTCACAACTCGCGGATTGTTCTCATAGCCCAGTGCAATTGCAAGCTCACGGTATGCGTGGCACGATGCGCGCGCTTTTCGCATTCCAATTCAAACCAAAAGAGGAAACAACCAGATGAACTCCGCCGAAACGAAGCTTTCGTTGAAGAATTCTCCGCAACTTTGGTGGCTGACCTTTCTGCTGTTCAGCGGAATGGTGTTCAGCTACGCGCAACGAAACAGTTTGAGCGTGGCGCTGCCCTTTATTTCCAAAGAGTTCAATCTGAATGCTGAACACAAAGGATTGCTGCTATCGGCGTTTTCGTGGATTTACTGCTTTTTGCAAGTTCCGGCAGGGAATCTGACAGACAGTGCAGGTGTGCGGCGAACGTATTCACTGGGATTTTTGATGTGGTCATTGCTGACGGCGGTCACCGGAGCGGTCAAAGGATTCTGGGGTTTGTTGTTCGCCCGTTCGCTGGTGGGCATTGGGCAATCGGTCGCTTTTCCGGCCAGCGCACGCGCCGTGTCCAACTGGTTTAGAGACGGCGAACGCGGAACCGTGACGGCGATTTACCTGACCGGAGTGCGATTGGGTCAAGCGGCGATTGGAATGGCCGGAGCCTATTACCTGGACAAAGCTGGATATGGCTGGCGATCGTTTTTTCTGCTGGTTGGTTTGTTGCCGTTGATTTGGATTGTCGGTTGGATGATGACGCTCAGGCGTTGGGAATCGCCCGCAGGCACTCAATCGGCTGTGGTGAAAAAAAGCTTTTCGCTGCTCGAAGGCATGAAATTGCTGAAGCGCAAAAGCGTACTGGGAGTGACGCTTGGATTTTTCGCTTACGATTACGCCTGGTTTGTTTTCACGCTGTGGATTCCGGATTACCTGAAGACGATTCGCGGATTCACCAACGCCGAATGGGGGTTTTATCAATCGTTTCCTTACGTGGCGATGTCTGTGGTGATTATTCTTTCGGGGCTGGCCAGCGATTGGCTGGTGCGGCGCGGAGGCAATGAAGTCCGCATCCGTAAATTGTTCATCGTCGCCGGAATGCTGTTTTGCTGTTTGATCGTTCCCGCCGGTTTGGTGGAGGACAAAATGACTTCGGTGTGGTTGCTGACGGTGGCGGTTGCCGGGTTGGGGTTGGCGACGCCGAACACGTGGACGCTGACACAAGCCGTTTGCGAAAAAGAAATCGTCGGCACGGCTTCGGGATTGCAGAATTTCGGCGGCAATCTGGGCGGAATTATTGCTCCGGCGTTGACGGGAATGCTCGCTCATCGAACAGGATCGTTTGCCGTGGCGTTGGGCGTCGTCGGTGGAATTTTGTTGCTGGGAATTCTGGCGTACTGGATGTTGATTGACGAACCGAAAGCCGAAAAATAAGTTTCCGGCTCAATCAGCCAGCGTGAATTTCACGTTTCCGATTCCCAATTGAGCGCGTGGCCGGTCAAAAACTCTTGTGCCTTTTCATTCGCTTGCAGCAAAGCCACGACTTCGCGGCGAAGCGCCTCATCGCCCGCGCAAGCTTCAACCAGCCAGTTTGCGCGTTCTTCCGCCGGTCGTTCCAGCGCCAAATGATAAAGCTCTTCGATGCGTTGCCAGCGTTCAGGCGTCATACGCGAAGTTGCGGTAGGCAGTTAAGACCGGCGCTCCGCCGGTTTGCCCATACGGAGCGCCTCTGGTTTGTCTGTTTGAGAAATTGGGTTATTTGGTTTTCTTCGACGTGTCACTGCAGGGCTGCCTGTTGGGGACGCACTGACAAGATTGCGGTTTATTGGGTACACAGTCGCAGCAATGAGTTCCGGTCGGACAGCTACTGGTGCCGCACTGTTCGCCAAGAACATCTATGGCTTTTCCTTTGCCAGCGATTTTTTCAGCCACTTGAATGGCGATCTTGCGTTGACTGGCTTTGCTGATCGTTCCGGTCAGTTTGACCTTTCCGCCATCAGCCGATTCGACCTGAATTTTTTCGCCTTTCAGTTTTGGGTGCTTGGCCAGTGCATCCTGAATTTTCTTTTCTGCTGTGGATTGATTGGCGGCGGTTTGAGTCGGCGTCGTTGCTATCGGTTCGGAATTCGCCCCAGAATCTGCCTTCGATGCCAGCGTCCAGCCGGTCACCGTCAATGCCAGACCAATCGTCGCCAAAGCCGCCAGAGTTTTCCATTTGTTCAAAAGTTGGGCACGCATAGTTTTGCTCCTTGTTGTTTGGGTTAAAGAGTCAAGCGCAAGGCCGGAGCCAGTCGGGGCGGAAAAAGCCGTCGCTTGCCGTCCGGTCTGGCTGCTCGAAATGTTTTGCTTTCAACCGAACATGCGTATTTCAGAATGCAAACCCGCCAAATTTTTATTTGTAACTGATGTTACGCGCTAAAGAATCGAACATTGGGTTTGACACGGTTTTCGTCCCGGCAGGGACGGTTTGATATTAGCCCGGCAGTTCACTGCCGGGAAAAGCAGCGAATGAACCGGCGTCCTGTAGGGACGCTTGAGTTTCCGCCAGAGCAGGATTCAAGCGTCCTGACAGGACGCGGCAGAGAAAGGCTCTGCTACCCGGCGTTGAAACGCCGCGCTAAATTCAACCGTCCCTACCGGGACGAAGAAACTGTCAAACGCTTTATTTGATCTGCTAT
>CADECP010000046.1 GCA_902825875.1 uncultured Acidobacteriota bacterium | reverse complement strand
AGCTTACCAGACTGCCGCTCCCGCAGCGGCAACAACCTATTCGTGCAACAAAGCCTTTACAGTCTATAGACGATCAAGGAGCCGGTTTTCCTTTAGTGGGGTTTAACAGCGTCTGGCATTACCAGATACTTGACCAATTTGGGCGCTTGCTTCCAGCCGCAATACCTGCAAATGAATACTTTACAAGCGAGACAACGGCCGCGACCTCAAATAATTGGCCAGCTTTCACGGCTAATGGCACAAACAATGCTAATCCGGCAGACTATACGGATAGTATTGGATTTTCGTCGGTATTTGGGCTTTACTCTCCAAACCCAACTTCACCTCAAAACCCTCTAAGCAATCAATTGGTCCAATATGCGAATCAGTCGCATTTGATCGGTCACCAAGCCCCTGGTTCCGGGCGAGTTGTGCAAACGGATCAGTTGCGCAAGTACATTGATCACGGGACGCACGAGAGTATAACCTCGCCTGTTAATTAGAAGAAAATCTATTCCTATAGCCAGTCAGTTCTCAAACTGACTGGCTATTTGTGAATCGTATCTACCTTACGAGGAGTTAAATATGCGTTACATTATTAGTTGTGTTGTTTTGGTGACCTGCTTTGCATTGTTACAATACAACAGGTCTGGTATGCCGCTTTATTTCTACAGGTTTACCTCGGAAATAGTTCCCGGTTTATTTCTCGCGCAACTTATCTCAGATTCAGACCTAATTGTTGTTGGGCAGGTAGCTACTTTTGGCGAGGAAAGGCGCGAAAAATTGACTGAGCAAGGGCAGTCGTTTGAAGTGATTCACTATATTTCCAAGCTTAATGTAAGTAGGCTGATTAAAGGGAAAACAGATAACTCTTCAATCGCAGTTGAGTTTCTATCAACTCCGATACGATCCTATGTTCTTCCAAGTCGAGACAGACTTGCCCTATTTTTCCTTCGAAAAGTGGATGAGAAGCGATATGAGCCTATCGAGCCATACTATCCTTTTCTCGCTGCTGTCCCTAATCCACCAAAAGTTGAAAATACCGATCTGGATCGTGTTATAGGGGAGCTTTCTCAAGCATTGGAATATCCGAACGTTTCTGAAACCGATAAAAGAGTTGCGATAGCGGCTTTGGGCAGCGTTGATACAGAGGCTTCTAAGTTAACACTCCGCCGTGTCTCAAACGACGATAACATCTCATTACAAATTGCTGCCTGTGCAGGATTGCTAGGGCTAAATGATGTCTCGCAAATGAGTGTTGTTGAACGTCTTTTATTGAACCCGCCTAAAAATGCTCCGATGTCTATGATTAACAAATTATCCAGCTCTTTGGCTAGGGTAAAAGACCCACGAGCAATTCCGTTTCTTTCAAAGCTTATTGCCATTGGAGACTTGCAGACACGCCGGAACGCATCAATGGCATTGCGTAATACCGGCGATAGGCAAGCCTCCTCAGCTTTAATAACGGCGCTAATGGACAGTGATCGGGAAGTTCGGTATCAAGGAGTAATGGGATTGGCAACAATTACCAAACAATGGGAATGGGCGCCAGCTTATGACGTTTACTCGGCCAATGAGCAGCGTTACCTAACGTATTGGCGCGAATGGGCAAAGATGAATCGCTAAGATCGCTTAGTTTGACCAATAAGTAGCAATGAGTAGCAATGAATGATGCACTGGAAATCAAAAGGCCGATGATTCCTTGCGATGCCACTGGCCTACCAGCTTGAACAGGGCTTCGATCATCGTTTCGGCCACTTTAGCTCGCAAACCAATGCACCATCTGGTGTGCGGTCTTAAGCGGTTCAGTTTCAGGTATTTAGATGATGCAATATCGGGCTATCGTCGTCAGAGCCCGTGCAATGGCCGAAACGATGACCGAAGCCCTTGAACAGCTAGCCTGGGACTTTTTGGCTTCCCAGTTGCTGGAAAAGCCGCTGAATTCCCATTTGCCGCCCATGTCGTTGCCGGTGTGTTTGCCGTTGAGCGGAATCGGGCAGATGCCTTGATAGGTGGCGGTCAGGTCAGAGCGCCGGATCATCAAACTCTCAGCGAGGTTGTTTTTTCAAGCTGACGATGTTGGCGAAGAGGCGATAACCGCCTTGAACGCCTGCGGGCAACTGGCGGTAAAACGCATAAGCCGCGTAAACGAACGTGCCTTTGCCGTGTTGCGCGTACATCAAACCGCCTTTTTGCGGCGCTTGTTGGCGGTCGTTGCATTCCAGCAGTGGTTTGTAGCGTTCGTCCCAGGTGCTCATCCATTTCGAGCCGCGCTCTTCCACCCAGCCATCGAAATCGGCGAGCGTGATTTTGTTCGGCGCGTTAAAATTTGGATTTGCCGGATCGAGGATGGTGATTTTGGAATCTTCTTCCGAAACTTCTTCGGCGCGCGCGCCCAGCTTGTACGGATACGGGCCGTATGGCGCGGCATCGAATTCCTGCGTTTGATACTGGTAAACCAGATTGCCGCCGCGTTCGCAGTATTCCAACAATCGTTTGCTGTAAGCCTTCAAATCGTCGCGGATGGCGGTTGCGCGAATGCCTACAATGACGGCGTCGAAGCCATCCAGATTGCCGCTGGCCAGATCATTTTCACCCAGCATCGTCACTCTGACGCCGATCTGTTCAAGCGCCTTCGGAATTTCATCGCCTACGCCCATCACATAACCGACATTCAGGTTCGGAGCGACATTCACGCTGACTCCGCGCACAGCCATCGTCGCAGGCCTGTAAAGATGACGCGGCTCGTTGTCGCGGTGAGCTATGACTTCATAACCTTCGGTGTATTCGCGCCCGGCATATTCGGCGACGGCTTGAATCTTGAAATCGGCATCGCCGCCGGTCACGCGCGGGACTGAAACCTTGAACGCGAAGTTGCTGATTTCGCCTTCGTGCGTGAAGTTAAAGGTTTGCTCGGCTGGTATTGCTGTCCATCCTGTCGGCAGTTTCAGGCGGACTTTGCCTGTGGAATTGCCTTTGACGTTGTTCAGGACGTTGACCGTGACGTTAAACGAGGTTTGCGCGGCTCCGACCGGAACAACGCCAACGCGAGGCGAAAGCGCGACTCCGATGGCCGGAGCGACCGTCAGTAAACGCCGCTGCTCTCCCCACGGGCGGTCAATGTAAATGGTCTGCGCGGGCTGCGTCAGCGTGAAGCGAACACCGTTGATTTCGTAATTGAAAACTCCAACCACGTCTGGCGGAGCGAACGGCAGGTGCAAAAACTCCGGTTTGTTGATTTGGTAAATATGATCGCGCAGTTCGTTGAGGCGCGACCAATATGGCCTAGAGTATTCGGCGGTTTCGGCAACCTTGATTTCGAATTGCGCCTTCAGGGTTGAATTGTTGACCGGCATCGCACTGGATAACGGCTTCAGTCTTACTTCCCACCCCTTTGGCGGTGCCATGATCGCTTGCCCATCAGTCAGGCTTACCGGACTGCGATTTACAACGCTCATCGTCACCGAAAAAATCTGTCCGGGAATCGCCACGCTAAACGTTTCGCGCGGCTGACCAAAACCTCCCCCTTGCCCTTCTGGTTTCATCGTAGGATCAATCAGCGCTTCCATCACCAAACCCAAAGCTTTATTCATCGCATCGTTGAGTTCGCGTTCTTTGTTGCCGAGCAAAAACAACAACTGAGCTTGGCTCGCGGCTTCTATATTTGCGGCTTTGACCTTGGCGGTTAAATTCAAAATGGTTCTGGCTGCCGCGGCCAGATCGCCAGCGACAACCCACGGTTGGCGCGCATCAAATTTTTTGATTGCGGATTCGACGTTGTTGTTCAGCGCAGTCAGTTCCGCCGTGATGTTGATTGAACCGGCCAGCTTGGCCATTCCCAAAATCGTCGTGTCAATACCGTCAAAGATCGAGTTTTCTTTTTCGTTTTTCCCGACCAGGCTTTCCTCCAGCAGCCACGAAGACATGGCCGAACCGGGAGCAACTCTGCCAGCGCCTGCGCCTTGCGAACGTTGATGGCTCAAACCGTCGCGCGCGATTTCGCGGTACGAACGACCGAGCAGCGGATCGTAAGCGCCAACGTCCACTTTCAAAGTCGAAGCTTCGTTTTCGCGCACACTTCGATAAAGTTTTTTGACTTGCCAGGGGCGCAACCCTTCTTTGAAGTGTTCGGGAAAAGCGTTCGGATCGGCGGCGGCTTTGAAGACTTCGGCGCTCAACAATCCGGCGGCTTGGTGGTTGCCGTGCCCGTCGCGCGGTTTGCCGTGGAAGCGCGAGAGAATGACTTCCGGGCGATACAACCGAATGGCGTGAACCATATCGCCAAGCGCAACGTCTTTGCCCCAATGTTCGATGGTTTCGTCCAGCCGTTTGGAAAAACCGAAATCCGTCACGCGCGTGAACATCAGATCAACACCGTAAAACCGACTGGCAGCCAGCAGTTCTTCGGTTCGCAAAATGCCGAGCGCGTCATACAGTTCCGGCCCGACCAGATTCGCGCCGCCTTCGCCGCGATTGAGCGACAACAAACCGGTGCGAATGCCTTCGTGGCGGCTGAGCCAGGTCAGCATCGCGCCGTCTTCGTCGTCGGGGTGAGCCGTTGTGTGCAAAACGGTCGCCGTCGAACGCAACCGCAGCAACGCCTGCCAAGCCGCAGCCGCCCCTTTGTTTTCGAAGGGCAGTTGCGCCTGAGCCTCAACCGGATTCGTGATGGAATCAGAGCGTGACAGAGTCAGAAGCGAGAAAACACATAAAGCCAACGCAAAGAGTACGACTCTTTTCATTTTCTTTCGGAGCCTCCAATGAACTTTGCTTTAACGGTAAAAACAGTTGGTGAGTGATTCTGAAAGTTAAAACGCGGGATTTGACTGGCCGGTTTCAGCCAAAATGCTTGAGTGTAAGAACGAAAGGCACGCCTCAAAACTGGAAGCACGCCTTTCGTTTTTTTGAATCAAATGAAATTTACTTGGCAGGTTTCTTTGCCGGTGCGGCGACCATAAATGGTTTGATGGCGGTGGCGATTTCGTCGGCAGCGGCGGAAATCTGTTCGACGTTCGCTTTGAATTCCTGAGAATCGGTGACGCGCAAACTCAAATCAATGCGCAGGATCAGATCGCCATCATCATCAATTGCGACTTTCAGCCGGTCGTAATCGTCGTTCAACCGCAAAAGCTTCATCATCAAATCCGACGAAGCTCTGAATTCTTTTTTCTCAGCAACGACGACCAGCATAAACATCATGTTTTCGTGGCCGCTGGTGATGACTCTGATGTCGTCCAGCGTATTGCCACGAAATCTGACTACCCAGACGTTGTCGGCGGATTTGCCGTAAGTGTGGCCGGAATCTTCCAACATCTGAACGATCTTGGTGACAGAGGCTTTGTCCAAAGCCGGTTTTTGCTCTTGGGCCAGCGCGGAAACAGTCAGCAAGGTGAGCAGGGCGAACAGTACAAAAATCGAAAACGGTTTTTTCACAAGTGAATTCCTCAAGAGGGCAATCGGACAAGCTGCCAGCTTGTCCCACTGTCGGGTTATTTTTTCCGGCGGAAGAAGCGGATTCCGCCAATCAACACAAATCCGCTGATGAAAATCGGCAGCCAGATCAACGAAGTCAGTCCGGGCAATTTGATTCGCCAGCTTGCGGTTTCAGCCGCCGGTTGTTGGCGGCGTGGGCGCGGCGGAACATCGTCGGTAACGGTATAAAGCTGGCCGTCGCGGATGTACATTCGTCGCATTTCTTCCAGATTGAACGGACGCGCGCCTCGTCGGTTGAAGACCGAAATCTGATTGCCCGATTCGTCAACGGCGCGGTCGCGGTCAATGCCTTTGGAAATTGCCAGCGCCTCGCCTTTCATCGGAAACGTCGCAATCCATTTCGGCGTTGGTTTCGGCGAAAATCCGTAAATGTTCGCGTTTTCTTCCGGCGACATCACTTGCACAACCTGCAAGCCGTTTTTGCCGTCGGCGACATACGCGAACAACGAATTGGCGGTCATTCCCAACTTCACGTCGTGAGCGTCGTTGATTTTGCCGCCGCCGTTGAACATCTGATCGAGTTTCGGTTTGTCTGGTTTTTCAATATCCACAATCGCCAGGCCGTTTTTGCCAGCCGCAACGTAAGCGTAAGTTCGCGCCAGATACAGATTGTGAGCGTCTTCGATTTTGACGGTTGCAGTTTCCACCAAACGCGGCTGTTCGGGATTGGTGATGTCCACCACCTTCAAGCCTTCTTCGTCGGTGACGAAGGCGTAACGGAATTGAATCTGCACGCCTTTGGGATTGCGAAGCCCGCCGATTTCCGCGACCAGACGCGGTTCCAGCGGATTGTTCAAATTCACAATTGCCAGCCCTTTGTCGCAGGTGATGTAAGCGTACACGCCAGCAATAGTGATGTTCGACGCTCCGTTAAGCGCGCCGTTCGGATTGAAAGCCAGCGCGCGTTTCAGGAAGTTGTTCGACGGATTGCCGTCGAGCAACGTCGCCACGCCGGTTTTCTTATCGCCAATGACAACCAGACCTTCGTATTTGTCGCTGACATAAAGGAAAGCGTAAATCGCATGAATGGCTTGCCGGTCGTCGCGGTACACGGCTTCCTGGTTTTCAGGGCGATGTTTGCGCGTCGGGTCAACCGCCAGCGTCGAAGGCGAAGCGACGCCTGTCGCGTATTTCGTCTTGACGTAAAACCGCTGGCCGAACGGCGACACCGGCGCCGTGGTGATGCGTTCGCTGAAACCTTTGTTATCAATGTTGGCGATGTCGTACACGCGCAATCCGCCGGGGCCGTTGGCGACGTAGGCGTATTCGCCGCGCACTTGAATACTCAAGGCTTCGGGCGCGGTGTGTTCGAACGCTTCTTTCAGCACGCCGCCACCTTTGACGTGTTTTTCGTATTCATCGGGATAAGCCAGACTGTGCAAACTGGAACCTATGACCGCTTGAGGTTCGTCGCGTTCGGTGACGGCAATCGCGTGAATGCCGTGTTTGCCTGCCGCTACCCACGCAAACCGCCCGATGAAGTTGACGAAGTTCGTCCCCTGCATCAACAACTGCGCCATGATGGCGTTGTTGTCGTTGGCTTTGGCTACGTGACAATCGGTACAGGTTTTGGTTTCCGAAGTGCTGACTGTGTGCGGCACGAAGCTGCTGAATGAGTGGCCGCTGTAACCTTCGGACGAAACGGTTTGCTGTTGCGAATACAGCCATTCGCGGTTCTGGTTTTGCGAACCGACCAGCACGGCGCAAGTCGAACGAGTCGGTGCGGTGCGATGACCGGTGACGGTTCCGTCTTTGCCAAGCATGTAAATGTCGTCGCGCAAAGTTTGGAAATTGTACTGAGTGTAATTTCGCAGATTGTCCGTGCCTTCGTTGTGCAACATCGGCTTTTGTTTGTTTGCGGTCATCGGCAAATGGCATCCGAAACAGCTTGTCGTCCACGAAGTGTGGCAGGCGTAACAGGTCATGTTGCTGTTGGCGTGTGCCAGTTTGTTTTCAGCGACAGAAGCGTCAGCCCAGGTTTTGCCGTCGCGCTGGACGGTCTTCGCCCACGCCGACGAATCGTTGTAATCGCGGCTGCGATATTGCACGTCGGCGTTGTTGATTTTGATCGTGCGGTTTTGCTGAACGGTGTCAACCGTTTGCACCACGCGCCACCATTTGCCAGGAGTCACCAGCGAATTTTGAACTACATCGCCCGGTCGCAAAGTGACTTCTTTAGGTTTGCCGTCTTTGTCGAGTTCGGGTGTGCCATCATCGCCAATCACATTGCGTTTGGTTTCGGCGTTGATGCGCTGGAACATCGCCACGCTGCGGCCACGTTCGTTGCGCGTTTTGATGCGCGTCAGGTCTTTGGGAACGGTGATGATTTTGCCTTTGAACCGCGCGGTTCCCGCCGCAGGCCCCGAAGCGATCAAACTCGCCGGAGCGTTGATCGTGCCGTGACAATCAATGCAATCAATCTGCACCGCCGCGCGAGGTTCGTTGTACAAATTGCCGTTGCCATGAACATCCTGGCTGACGTGGCAATCGGCGCATTGCATGCCGACTTTTTGATGCACGTCTTCCATGTGAACGGCTTTTTTGAATTTGTCGGGATCGTCCGGCGCGATCTTCGTTCCGCGCGAAGACAGCATGTTTCCTTTGCGGTCCGTTTTGTAAACGTTGCGGAAGACCCAGCCGTGTCCGTGAAAATCGCCGAATTGCGTGCGCTTGGCTTTCGGATTCACGTCCGTCCAGATGTTCGCCAGGAAGTTTTTGTCCTGTCCCCACAGCCCGCGCAACGCTGAACCTTCGGGATTGCGATTTTGAATCTCGTCTTTTTGCTCAGAACTTAAGTCAGGCTGGCGAGCCGGGTACATCAAATTTCCGTCGGTTTCGTTGTCCCACCAGATCATTCCGTAATAACTGGTCAGCATGTTTCCGCCGGGATGAATGTGGCAGGTCATGCAGGCGCTGGACGGCGCGCCGAGCACCATTTGATGTTTGATCGGATGACCGGATTCATTTTTCGGAATCGTCGGATCGGCGGTTTGGGTTTGTCCCAGATTGCCAAATTTGGCGAACTGCGCCGAATGTTTCGGGTCGCGGTCGTTGGCGTAAACCACGTGGCAAGCCGTGCAACCCGATTGCCGATAATCGCCCGGATTGTCATTCGTGCCCGGCATCGAAAGCAGCGGGTCGAGCAATCGCGTTTTCTGCAAACCTAAAAAGACCGGATCGGTTCTCAGTCGAGTTCCTAAACCTCTGTCGCTCAATTTCACTTCCGGTTTGCCGGGAAGCTCCAGCAGGTTGGGAACGCCGATGTCCGACGGCAGGCCTTTCAATTCGCCGCCGCGTTCAAATACGCGCAAGATGTTTCCGGGCTGCATGACTTCCCATCGCGGCAGCGGCATCAAATAAGGCAGGATGCCTTTTTTCAAAGTTTCTTCGGCGGTTGGAGCCGGAACAGTGAACATCGCCTGCGGTTCGCCTTCGCGGCTGTAACTTTCGCCGAAACGCGCGTCTTTCAGCGGATAAGCTCCGTTGTTGTACAGCGCGGCTCCCCACAACATGCCGCCGTGAGTCATCATGTTTTTCTTCGACCAGGCGACTTCGCGTTCGTGGCATTTACCGCAAGCCAAATCCGCCGCACGAAAATCTCCCGGATTGACGAAGCGAACGAACTCGGCGCTTTCTTTCAACCATGTCGCCGCCAGTTGTTTCGGGTTGGCAGTGGATTTCCATAACTCAGGGAAACGCGGCAGCACGTGAGCTTTTTTCTTGTCTTGAGTTTCCGCCGGATTGCCTCCGTGACAATCGGCGCAGCCAATATCCAGATCGTCGTCGCCGTCCACGTGCATGGATTCCGTGCCGGTGTGGCAAACGATGCAACCGGCGCTTTGCGGGCTGACTTTCTTCGCTCGCTGAGCCGCCGGAGCCTGTTGCTCAACTTCCGTTGTTGCTTTGTGGCCGATGGCGACGCGCGAAACGGCTTCGGTTGTTCCGCGATTGGCCAGCGAAAATCCAACTGCCAACGCGATGAAGAGACACAACAGGAACAGAAGTTTGACGCGCTTGATGGTCTTGGCTTGGTTCATAACTTCAACTTTCTCGGATTGCGTGGGATGCGGTGAAACTCTTGCGGGGGAAATCGGGAATTTTCAGAAAACGGATCAGCAACCAGCCGCGCAAACTGTGCAGGCGCGGCTGGTTGTCGTGCGTGACTTTTCAGCCCATCAATTGAGCCATCATCGCCGCCGGATCCCAATACGCTTTCAAGGTTTGAATTTTGCCGTCGTCGTTGAGCGTGAAAATGTCTATGCCTTCAAAGCTGGCCTGACGACCGGTTTTGCCCAACCCACTGGCAGCCCATTTGACGCCGGCTTCATTGCCGACAACATAAATTTCTTTGGGGCGCATTTCGATGGTTTCAAATCCGCCAGCAACGCCGTTGAAAAAGGCTCGCAACATATCGTGACCGGCCAGCGGCGGATTGCCCGGTTCGTGACTGACGGCGTCAGCGGCGAAAGTGGCAAGCCAGGCTTCGCAGTTCAAATTACAGATGGCATCGAAATAAGTGTTGACGACTTGAGTGACCGTTTCGGGTGACATTGAAATCCTCCAGTGAAGTAAGTTGGGTGTGAATAGGATGCAATTCTTCGTCTTTTACGGTTGCGAAAGCGCAGTCGGATTCAATACACAAACCTGACAGTCACGAATGCCGCCCACAGCGTCGGCGGCCCTGCGCCACAGCCCAGCGGCGTGCCGTTGCAGTTGGAACTGAAAATATCTGTGAAACCGACGCCGGGGCGAAGTCCCGATGCTCCACCGACAATGACGATGTTTTCGTTCAGCAGCGGACGATAAATGAAACCTACACCCAGGTCGTGACCGATTTCGTGGCGAATCGCCGGTTGAAACAGTCCCAATTCCAGCGGTTCCGTGCGGTTGAATCGCAGATAGTTGTAATTCAAAAAGCCGCGCAGTTTCGGCGTCACGTCCACGTCAATTCCGGCGTTGTACAACGTCAATCCCGGATTGACGAAGTTGGATTGTCCCTGGATTTTGCTGCTGCGAAGCGACGGAATCAGGCTGCGCGGTTCGACCAGCGCGACGCCGGTTTGTGTCAATCGCATAGCCTGCGAATTCCAGAAACTGAATTTACCGCCCGCAAACGTCGTATTGTCTAGAATCGAGTCGAAACCTCTGCCGGTGTCGTCCAGCGGATTGGCGTCGCCCGAACTGTAAAACGCTCCGACGCGATAACGAATGTAATCGTAATCAATCGAAAGTTCGGCGGCGGCCATTTGCGCGTTGATGCGCGTGGCTCGATTGGCGAGCTGGTTGAAGGTGTCGCGGCCAATCACCTGATAAGCAGCGTGTGTGATGTTCATGCGACCGAAATGCCCGTCGCCAGCCCAGCCGAAATATCCCGACCGGATTCTGTGCTGAGTCACCCGGCCAATTCGCGCCGGACGAACCAGAAAACCGTTCTGGTCATATTCAGTTGTCGGACGGTCGTCGTTGTAATGCAGGCTAAATTGCGTTGTGTAGCCTTTGACGAAAGTGTCCTGGCGAAAGACGTTGGCGATGTAAACCTGCTGGTTGCGGAAATCGGTTTCGGCAAAATTGATGGTGTTCAATCCGCTGTTGGTGTCTTTTTCCAGCATGTGGAAATAAGCCAGATTGTATTGCCAGCGGTTGTTTTTGAAATTGCCGAACAGTCGCGCGCCCAGATTCGAGTCGCTGAAAATGAAGCCGCGAAAATCGCTGGTGAACGGTTGAATCCCTACGCGAATGGAAGTCGTGTCGAATTCCGGCGAGCGGCCACCCTGGCTGCCTTTGCCGCGCAGAAAGGGCAGGACTTTTGTCGTGTCGCCCAGCCGATATTCAAAAAACACTTCTTCGATGGAATTGAAACCGTCCCGGCGAAGTGTGCCTCGTCGCACATCAATGTTGGTGATGCCGTTTTCTCGAACATTCAGCAGGTTGAAATTGGCAATGCCTGTGATTTTGAACCGCCAATCCACCGGTTTGAACGAAGCGTCGCCTTTGAACAAATCCATCGAAAAGACGAAGTTTTGATTGAAGATTTCCTGGCGTCCGCGCCCGAAAAATTCAAAGCTGCCAGGGCGTTGTGAACTGACATCCTGTGGCACGGGAATGCGGCGTACGGTGAAATCGCTCTCGCTGGCCAGCGAGATGTTCATAAAAATGTCGTTGCCGATGATCGGGTAATCGCCTTTCAACACGTTCTGGCGATACGGATTTTTGAGGTCGCCTTTTTTGAAACGCGGATCGTCGGGAACTCCAATCCGCCAGCGGTCACGAATGACCATGAATTCGGCGTCTTCCGTTGAAGGTTTGCGTTTGTCGCGCGAAGCGCCTGCCGCGCCAAGCGGTTTGTCTTGCGGAAACTGAGCTTTCGGTTCGGCCAATTCGCCGGATTTCGGTTGTGGTTTCGATTGTGGCGGCGTCTGGGCAGACTGCGAATTCGGCTGGCTCGAATCCGGTTTTTCAGATTGAGCGTTGGCGGAACCCAGTCCGACGACCAAAAATAAAAGGGCTGAAAAAATGATTGTGCTTCGCACCGTTACATTTCTCCCCGGGATGCGTTGGTGGTTCAAAGTAAAGTAAATACAGGCAACGGAAAAATAAGCGAGCGACGGTTAAGTCGAAAAGGTCTAAGCGTAAGACAACGAAAACTGGTGACTGACGATTAAATCAAAACGGCAAAAACCTTGCGCGGAGTCGGAACGGGAAGACTCAGGTAAAGAATTGATAAAGACCAAACCCACGTGCAAGCTGAGGTTTAAGTAGCACAGCCTTTCCGGCCAAGTCAATTGCCGATTTCGGCGGTGATCTCAGCCGCGTTTTTTAGCAAAAGTCCCTCTGACCATAGCTTTCAAACCGGATCGGAATTTTGGCGCAGCCAGCCCCATCCAGATTTCCCTGAACTGGCTGAACAGCATTGATTGCCGTTGGTCGTAATCATCGAGCAGTTTTTTCAGCACGGAACTGTCAGAACGTAACGGCTTTTGCCGTCGCAATCGGGTTAATTCGGTTTCGATCACCGCGCGTTGAGTCACGCAGTCCTGAATGTCGCCCAGCAAATCCTGGCCGCGTTTGAGCAGTTCAATCAACAGCGCCAAACGATCCGGGAAAAGCTCGCGCAATTGTTCGGCGCTGTAACGCAGCCGTTTGCCGGAAATTCTTAAATTGTGAAGCTGTTCCGGCGAGGGCGTTTGGTGCAAATCAGTCCAGTGCGAATAAAATTCTTCCAGCCGGGTTTGCAGTATTTTGACGGCGGTCGTTTGAATAGGCGCGTCCGCAGACACGGTTTTGACTTTCAGCGGTTTGCTCATTGCGCGTCGCTTTCAGATTTTGGGGCGGGTGATTGGTTGGCGTCGGCGGAAAAACCTTGTTTGAATTCCAGATATTCTTCGCCGCTGAAATAGCTTTTCAGATTTTGCAAAGCGCGGCGTCGCCGAACACGCAAGCGGCTGACAAAAGACGTAATCGCCACTCGATCCGATGCTGTTCGAATTTCAGCCTGCCGTTTCAGAGCTTCAATCATCACATCCAGATCGCGGATTTTGCCGAGCGCAGCGGCCAGATTTTCCAGTTTCGCTCGCCAACGTCGTCGTTCCGGTTTGTGAAAGCAAATAGCGAAATTGTTCATCGCCACGCGCAACCGACGAATGCCGACTCGCATGTCGTGAACCGATTCGACATTGCCAGTCAATGCTCCCGTTTCGTGTTGCAGAATCGTCAGATGCAATTCGCGGAATAAGTGTCGGGCAAACTGATCGGTGGTGATCGGCGAATCGGATTCAGTTGTTTCCATAAAAGTTTCTCCGATTTATCGCTTCGGTGGATGGTTTATCAATTCGGCGATTGTGGCAACGGTTCGCGTTGTTGCGCCGCGATTGTCTTCTATGGCTTGGCGAGCGTTTGCGCCAAATTGTCCGGCGAAGTTTTGATCGCGCAGCAATCCGGCAAATACCCGGCTGAGTTCCGCGACCTGTTCGTTGGCGTCGGTCGCACGCAACTGAATCAAGGCTTCGCGCCGCAAAAACTCGTTCGTGATTTCGCGGAAGTTTTGCATGTACGGTCCGACGATGATCGGTTTGGCGTACAGCGCCGGTTCCAGAATGTTGTGCCCGCCTTTGGTAATCAGGCTGCCGCCGACAAACACGATTGATGCAAACCGATAAAGCGCAGCCAGTTCGCCAATCGAATCCAGCACGATCACGCCAATCTGTTTGGCCGATTCCCTGTACCAGCCTTCGGATTCAGGCGGATTCCACACTATCGGATCAAGCATCGAACGCGGAATCATTCCGCCGGGAAATTCGTGAGCCGTTTTCACCAATTGAAATCGTTCCGGGTGTCTGGGAGCAATTAGCAGCCGAACGTCTTCCGTTTCTTTTTCCGAGCGCAACCGCCCAAAAGCTTCCAGAATGATTCCTTCTTCGTCGTCGCAGGTGCTGCCAGCGACGATCAAACGCGAAGAACTCAAAGCGAAGTATTCATCCAACTGCCGAGCGATTTCAGCCAGCTTCGGCGAATCGCCGGAGTCATTGAGGTCGTATTTCAGATTGCCACTGACGCTGACTCGATCAGGCGGCGCTCCGAGTTTCACTGCGCGTTCGGCATCAAGCTGGCTTTGCATCAAAAACCGGGTCGCCAACAGATACAGCTTGCGAACAAAGAAGCCGAATTTTTGCGAACGCTGAAACGACCGATCCGAAATTCTGCCGTTGACGACAATTGTGGGAATTTGCCGATGGCGACAAACCGTCAAGAAGTTCAACCACAACTCCGATTCCATCAACACGACGATTTCCGGCTGCACGGAATCGAGCGCCCACCGCACAGTAAATCGCCAGTCAAACGGGAAGTAACAAACGGCATCGGCTTCGGCGATTTGCTGCCGAGCGATAGCCTGACCGGTCATCGTCGTTGTCGAAATCACCAACCGATGATTCGGAAATCGCTGGCGCAGTGCCGCGATCAACGGTTTTGCCGCCAGAGTTTCTCCAACCGAAACAGCGTGCAGCCAAATCGCCGGACGTGAATCGGCGGTAAACGGTGTCAACCACAAACGACCTTTCAGGTTGCCAAGATACTTTCGATTGAAAACGGCTTGATAAGCGAAGTAAGGCAGGAGCGCGAAGAAAGTCAGCGTGTAAAAGAGGCTGTAAAGCATCGGCAGGTGGTAGGTGGTGGGTTACAGGTTGCAGGCAGAAAAGCTGTCACCTGCAACCTACGACCTGCCACCTGATTACTTGGCGCGTTCCATGTACCGGCCTTCGGTGGTGTCCACGCGGATTTTGTCGCCTTCTTTGATAAAGGCGGGAACCTGAATTGTGATGCCGGTGTCGAGCTTCGCCGGTTTGCCGACATTGCTGACCGTAGCTCCTTTGACTTCGGGTTCGGTTTCAATGACGGTCAATTCGACGACGGCGGGAATATCAATGCCAATGGGCGAGCCTTCGTAAAACTGCACGTTGATGATGGTTTCAGGCAGCAGATACCCGGCCATGTCACCCAGATCGTCGGCGCTCAGTGAAACCTGCTCGTAGCTTTCCGTGTTCATAAAATGATAACCGGCGGAATCGTTGTACAGGTAAGTCATTTCCTGATCGTCCAACACCACGCGCTCCACGTCTTCGTTGGAGCGAAAGCGGTTTTCCATTGTCGAACCGGTTTTCAGGTTACGCATCTTGGCCTGAACCATTGCGCGCAAATTGCCAGGCGTGTGGTGATGAAATTCGACAATGCGATGCAGCACGCCATTGTGCAAAATGACCATGCCTTTGCGAATCTGAGTTGCGGGAATACCCATTGGAAAATCTCCTTGCTGTCAAAAAAATTGCTGATTTGAAAAGGCGTGAGGATAGCCAACGGCTTCAGGGCGGTCAAGCAATGTGGCGGCGTTGTTTTAACGAAAAATCTTCGATTGGCATATTGACGGTTCCGCAACTGCGGGCATAGTATTCCGCACGTCATAGGACTTCTGCAAAGTTAGTGGTGGGAGCACTTCAATTTGTTCCTATTCATTTGATCGGGGGCCGATGCAACTTTCTGCAGGCTGGAACGCTCGCCACAGCGCGAGAATCCGTTGCCGCGGAGCTAAGGTCACCCACCTGTTTTTGAACAGGTTCAAATGAGGCTTCTGACACGGCCACGTGGAAGTCCTTGAGCTTTTGATCTCGCACAAAGTCACGTCCGGCATCATCACCGACAACCAAACGATGCCGACTTAGAAAGGCCTTTCAATCCCAATGTTCAGAGTTTTGTTGACCGGCGACACCATGGCGCGCGCGGGTCGTCGTGTGTTGGAAGAACGCTTGTTCGATCTTCGTTCCCAGCGCGAAATTGATTTCGTCGTCTCGAACGTCGAAAACGCCGCCGGAGGTTTTTCCATCACGCCGCGCATCGCCGAAGACCTCTTTGCCGCCGGAGTGGACGTCATGACTTCGGGCAACCACATCTTCGACAAAAAAGAGATTCTGGAATACATCGAACGCGAACCGCGCTTGCTGCGTCCGGCCAATTACGCTCCCGGAGTGCCGGGCAAAGGACGCTGGGTCGGCAAGGTCAAAGGTGTTCCCGTTGCCGTCATCAATCTGCAAGGCCGCGCGTTTATGCCGCCCAGCGACGATCCATTTCGCTGTGTTGATGTGCAACTGGCCGCGCTGGAACCTTCAGTAAAAATCATCCTGGTGGACGTGCATGCCGAAACCACTGCTGAAAAAATGGCTATGGGGCGTTATCTGGACGGCAGAGTTTCCGCCGTCGTCGGCACGCACACGCATGTGCAAACCGCCGACGAACAGGTTTTTCCTGGCGGTACGGGGTATCTGACCGATCTGGGAATGACCGGTCCGCACGATGGAGTCATTGGCATGCAGACCGGCATCGTCATCGAACGTTTTCTGAAAGGCATCGCTCCACGCTTTGAACCGAGCGAAGGCAATATCAAGCTGAACGGCTTGATCGTGGACGTTGACGAAGAGACAGGAAAAGCACTCCGCGTTGAGCGCGTGAGCTTGAATCACAAATGAGTCATGGCTGAAATCGTAAATGTAGTCATCATCGGCGGCGGAGTCATCGGCGCGGCGATTGCCGCCGAAGTCTCGCGTTTTGCCGAAGATGTTTTTTTGCTCGAAGCCTTGCCGCGACTTGGCTTGGGGACTTCGACGCGCAACAGCGGAGTCATTCATCGCGGAATTTATTACAAGGCCGGTTCGCTGAAAGCGGTTCACTGTGTGCGCGGCGTGCCGATGTTGTACGAGTTTTGCGCCAAACACGGAGTGCCTCACCAGCGCATCGGCAAGCTGATTGTCGCCGACAGCGAAGATCATTTGCCGCAACTGGAAGATTTGATTCGTCGCGCCGAACTGAACGGCGTGGATGATTTGCGAATCATTGACGGCAAGGAAATTCAGAGGATCGAACCAAACATCGCTTCGCCGATTGCGATTCACTCGCCGAACACAGGCATTGTCGAAGCCGAAGAACTCATCAAAACCCTGGCGCGCATCGCGCAATCGAACGGCGCTCACATTCTGACCAACACCAAAGTCATCGGAGCCGAAGTCAACAACTGTTTGACGACCATTCGTACCGAACGCGAAGAGGTTCAGGCTCGCGTGGTCATCAACTCCGCCGGATTGTTTTCCGACGAAGTCGCGCGAATGTTCGGTTACGACCAGCACACGGTTTACCCTTGCCGCGGTGAATACGCCGAAATCATTCCCAGCCGCAGCCACATCGTCAACGGATTGGTTTATCCGCTGCCTATGGCGACTGGTCACGGTTTGGGAGTGCATTTCACGCGCACGACCGGCGGAACTTTGCAGATTGGGCCGAACGCGCGTTATCGCCAGACCAAAGACGATTACGAAAGTGACCGCACTCCGCTGGAAGAGCATTACGAACTGGCCAAACTGATGTGTCCGAGTTTGCGGCTGGAAGATTTGCGCCTGAGTTACACCGGCATCCGGCCACGTTTGACGCCGGAACACGTTCACACCATCGAAGATTGGGTGATCGAACACGACCCGCGCTGGCCGCAGGTGATTCACTTGATCGGCATCGAATCTCCCGGACTGACCGCCTGTCTTTCGATTGGCCGACACGTTGCTGAAATGGCACGGACGGTTCTTTAAGCTGCACGGTTCCGATTCCTTCAACAATCCACGAAGAGCACGAAGCGACACGAAGACGGTTTTCTCTTTGTGAATCCTTGTGTGATTCGTGGATGTTTTGTTTATGTCTAAAACGATTCTTTACTCATTGGCGTTTATCGCGCTCGGTTTAATTTCCGGTTCCATTGGCCCGACGTTGCCCGCGCTGGCGGCACAGACTCACGTGGAGATGAAACAGATCAGTAACCTGTTTGTCGCGCGAGCGTTGGGGACAATGGTCGGTTCGTGGTTGATCGGGCGCGTGTATGACAAAGTCACAGGGCATCCGGTGCTGGCCGGATCGTTGTTGGCCTCGGCTGTGGCAATGGCGTTGTTGCCCATGTCCGGTCAAATTTTGGTGGTCATCGTGTTGTCGGCGTGCATTGGACTGGCGTCGGCTTCGATCAACGTAGGCGGTAATGCCTTGATTGTGATGGAACACGGCGACCGCGTTCGTCCGTTTATGAGCGTGCTGCATTTCGCGTTCGGCTTGGGCGGATTTTTGGCTCCGATGTTCGTTTCGCTGTTTGCCGACCGCGCCGACGGGATTCGGCTGGCTTATTGGACGCTGGCTTTGCTGAGTGTGCCGCCGATTTTGTTGACGCTGGCTTCGGCCAGCCCGCGACCGCGAACAGAACATCACGAAGAAGTGAACGCGGCGGTTCCCGGCTTGCTGCTCGGCTTGCTGGTTGTTTATTTCTTTCTGGAAGTCGGCGCGGAAGCCAGCGTTATGGGCTGGATTTTCACCTATTCGATCAAACAGGGCATTGCCACGCAGGAAGCTTACAAAATCAACTCGGCGTTTTGGGCGGCGTTCACGGCTGGGCGTTTGGCGACCATCTGGCTTTCGATGCGTTTTGCCGCGTTGCCGCTGGTGTTGTTTTTTATGGGATTGGCGACGCTGTTTGCCATTGGCTTGCTGGTGTTTCCGACTTCAACGACTGTGGTTTGGATTTGCGCCTTGGGATTCGGAGCTTCAGTCGCACCGGTGTTTCCCAGCATGTTCGGCTTTGCTCAAAACCGATTGCACCTGTCCGGCAAAGTCACTGGGCTTTTTTTGGTGGGAGCTTCGGCAGGCGGGATGTTCTGGCCGCGTTTGATCGGCCAGTTTTTTGAATCGCAAGGCGCACAGGTGATGACGTGGACGGTGGTGGCAACCATGCTCAGCGCGTTGACTCTGATTTTGATGATTGCTTCTCGTTCGCATCAGGAAGCGCAGGCCTGAAATTGGCCGAATGAAGAAGGCGAAAACCCTTGCCAATAACTGCGTTCATTTGCGTCATTCGCTGGCAAGCATTTTCCTGAACTCTGTGAAACGGCTTGCCCTCAGGGGCTGAGCGAGTAGAATCGCGCTTCGGAAATACAAGTCACACGGCATCGTTCGCAAACCAGTTGCCCCCAAAACTTGGCACGCGGAAATTCACTATGGACTATTTGATGCTCAGGAATTTCGATCAGACAGGGTATTACGAAACCCGTCTGATTCTGATGGTCGTCAGCCTGGCCGTCGCCTCGTACTTTGTTTACTACAAACAGGATCGCCGCTTTTTGATGATGTTCGGCCTCGGAGCGGGGTTGAACGTCGTGGGGAAATTCGGCGCGATTGCCGGCGAACTCAACAATGTCGCTCCGGTAACGTTGTTCGGCCTGAGTCTGTCCGCTGTTCCGTCGTTGATCTGTCAGGGAGTGTTTGAAGGCGGCATTGTTGCCGTGTTCGCCTTCTGGTACGCCGATTTGCGCTCGGCTCGCGCGCCGCGCGATGAATGGAAATTGTTTTATGTTTTGTGCGGGATCGTCATGGCAATGTCGTTGATCGTCGGCATTGTTTCGCGCGGGCGAACTGTTACGTGGTCACGTCCGATTTTTGCCCCGTCGTTGGTGCTGGTCATTACGGCCATCATTTTTGTCAGTTTGATGATCGCCTGGCGCAAAGACGACATTTCCTCGCTGGCCAGTTTTTTTGCCGGATTGTTGCTGTTCGTCTTTTTGAATTACGAACCGATGCACTTGCTGGGAGCGCGCTACATCGGCGAACCGACCGCCGTTCAACCTGTCGCCGCCGGAGCCGGGGCGCAAATCATCGTCATGTTGTTGTCGCACATTTTCGAAGCCGCCGGTGGCAAGCTGCATTACTTCATGTTGCCGTACGCGCTGGGCTGGTTGGCGCTGCGTGAACGTGAAGAAAAATCCCGCGAACGATTTTCGACGCAACATCTGGCTGATCTGGCCGCGCGCGGTTATCGCAAAAAAACTTCCAAGTTCACCCAAGACAAATGAGACGGCAACGGATTTTTCCTGACTATGCTCAAACATCCTTTGGCGCGGCTTGATCGTGATGAAAAGCTTCGGCGACGGCTGTTGCCGTTTTGCCGATTGAAACCCGGCGAAATCTGGCGCGATGCGGTCAGCGGTCATCGAATCGGTTGTCTGGATGCAACCAGCCGCAATGATGTTTTGAAACTTTGCGGCAGGAAAAAATCTTCGCTGGCGATTCACGATCTGCCGTACAACTTCGTAGCCTTTCAGCAGCGACAGGTTGACGAATTTATCGTCTGGTGCAGAAAGGTCGTTGAAAACACTGAAGCGTTTTTGGCCGCCGACAGCAGTTTGTATTTGTGGATCGGAGCCGACCAGAGAGCGGGTTTCGCTCCATTGCCGGAATTGATGTTGATGATGCGCGAAACCGAATTTCGGTCGCGCAGCTTCATCACCGTTCGCAACCAGCGCGGTTACGGAACTCAGAAAAACTGGATGAGCGTTCGACAGGAACTGCTGTGTTACGCCAAAGGCAATCCGAAATTCACGCCGCAGTACACGGACATTCCCAAAGCCGTCAGAGGTTATTACAAACAAGTCGGCGGCGAATTGACCGAAAACTCCGCGCGAGGCCGCTCCGACACCTTGAGAGCCGGAAACGTCTGGATTGACGTTCAGCAGGTCTTTTATCGAATGGAAGAAAACGTCAACGGTTGTTACGCGCAAAAACCGTTGAAGGCAATTCGGCGCATTGTCGAAGCCAGTTCTTCGCCGAGCGATGTCGTGCTGGATTTTTTTTCGCATTCGGGGACGACTTTGCTGGCGGCGGAACTGACCGGACGCCAATGCCTGACGATGGATATTGATCCGGTCTTTTGCGAAATCACCATTCGCCGGTTGGAGCAGTTCCGGCAAACAGGCCGCACCGGCTGGCAAAACAGCAATCCATTTGCGCGAGAACTTGGACAGTTGGAGTAAGCGCGGGAGATGACGATGAACGAACCAACTTCATCTGGGAAACTTTGGAAGCTAACGGCGATTGCCAGCTTTGTCGTTGCGTTGGCAGCGTTGGTTCTGGCTGGGATGCTTTACACGCGCAAAGGCTTTGGCGATTTTTTCTGGCCGAGCGAGAAAATTGTTTCGACGGCCAAAACGACTTTGCTGCGATTGGAGCGCGACACCAGTCTGGTGACGACTCGCGCATTTGTCCAAGCCGTTGTTCGCCAGCGCGACGTGCAGTGGTACGGCGACGCCGAAGTCATTCGCATCGTTCCGGCGACGATTTATTACGCCGTCAACCTGAAAGATATTGACCAGGGGCGTCTGACGTATGACGAACGGAAACAGGAACTGCGCGTGCCCCTGCCGGATGTCAAAATCCTTTCGATTGATTCTGACCTGACCAAAGCCGAGATCATTCGCAATCTGGATTTTCTACGCACGGAAACGATGACCGGCAATCAACTGGAAGACACAACCGAACAAATGGTGCGCCCCGAACTGGAAAAGCTGGGCAATTCGCCGGAAATCATCAAAACGGCCAAAGAACACGCCATCGCGTCGGTCAGGCAATTGTTGGAATCGGCAATGAGCGCGGTTGGCCAGCCCGTCGCGGTGCAGCCGTATTTCAAAAACGAGTAAGTGCGACAATTTTCCAAATTGTCGCACCGAGACAAGATGAACAATTCAAAACCAACTTCCTTTGCGAAACCTTCCGGCGCGTTGTCGGATGCGGCGCTGGTTGCGCTGGCGCTGATGTGGGGAACTTCGCACGTCGTTACCAAAGAAATTCTCGCCGCGCATTCGCCTGCGTTTTACACCAGCATGCGATTTGGCATTGCGGCCATTTGTTTCGCTGCGGTGTTTTCAGGGCATTTACGCCGGGCGAGTTTGCGGCAGGTCAAACAAGGCGTGTTGCTCGGCCTGCTGAGTTTTACCGGAATAGCCTTTTACGTTCTCGGCTTGAGCTTCACGCAAGCTTCAAAAGCCGGATTCATCACCGGCCTGTATCTGGTGTTCACGCCGCTGATCGGTTTTTTGCTTTTCAAAACCAAACCGACACGCGATCACCTGACCGGCCTGGCCGTAGCGATTGCCGGTTTCACCTTGCTCAGTTTTCCGCGCAACGGCGAAGTCGTGAATTGGGGAGATGTGCTTGTGTTGCTGGCGGCTGTCGCGTGGGCTTCGCACATTGCGGCGACCAGCGCCTTTGCCGCAGCGGGCGACGTGCGAACTCTGGCCGCGTTTCAAGTAATGACCGTCGCTGTTCTGGCTTTGACCGTGTTGTTTGTCTTAAGAGCGTTGGGCTTGGAAACCAGACCGAATCCAATTGATCGCCAGTTTATTTGGCAGATTGGTTATATGGCCGTGATGGTGACGTTTGTGGCGGCGCTGCTGCAAACCTGGGCGCAGAGCCGCGTCAATCCAACGCACGCCGTGATTCTGTACGCGCTGGAACCGGCGACGGCTGCCGTGTTTGCTTATTATGTTTTCGGAGAAACGCTGAGTTTTTGGCGCGGCATCGGCGCGGCATTGATCGTTGTCGGCGTAATGCTTTCGCGGCTGAAAGTGGCTTCGCGGCTGACGGGCAGCGAAAAAGTAAATTCGCTGCCGCTGGAAGCCGATTGCTGAACCCTGCAACCGTACGGAGCTTCGGGCAAATTCGCCGGGCAGATTTCGGTGTTCGACAAAGTCGGGCAGGTGCAGGACAGTTCCAACGTGCTGGCGATTGACGGCAGTTGGATTCCCAGCGGCGAAGACGCAGGCAAATCTTTCTTGTAGACGCATCTGACGCGCGATGAACTGGCGCGGTTTGACCGATCGTGTGTGGTGGGGGGATTTGGCAAATGGAATGACAGTGATGATTCCACCGCATTTGCTTCAGGGGTTACAGGAAGCAAAACCAAAGGAACTGGCGGAAATTGAAATTCTAGGCGCTGGCTCCGGTTTGTATTGGCCGCAGTTAAAAACAGACATCGCTCTGTCCGGGTTATTGGCCAAAATTTTCAGAATCAACGCCTCACCCTCCGGCTCAAAACGAGTTGAGGCGAAAGCTTCTCCGAAAGCAAAACGAGCGGCATAAGAAACTATGGACATCCGGCAAGTCCTGATGAGCGGGCATTCCAAACAGCGAACCATGGCCATTGTCGAATTCGTCGGCGAAGACCCGGAACGTTTTGCCGAATTGATGAAGCTGTTTTTTGCCGGAGACTATCGCCTGACGCAGCGCGCCGCGTGGCCGATGAATTATTGCGCGGAGCGGCATCCGAAATTGATCTTGCCATATTTGCCAAAACTGCTGGCGTGTTTAGACCGCGAAGACCAGCACGATGCCATCAACCGGAACATCATGCGATTGCTGCAATACATCGAAATACCCAAACGATTGGTCGGCAAAGTTTACGCACACGCCGTTGATTTGCTCGACAACGCGGATGAACCGATTGCCGTTCGAGCTTTTGCCATGACGGTCGCCGCCCGCATCGCCAAATCAGAGCCGGATTTGCTGAACGAACTGCGACTTATCGTCAGCAAACACCTGCCGCATTCGACAGCGGCGTTCAAAGTGCGCGCACGAGAGATTTTGAAAACCTGATGCAAGGACAAAAGCGATGCCTCAACAAACAACACACGACTCCGAAACAGTTCTTCACCCTGACGGTCGCGTCGAGTTGCGCGATTATTCGACAATAAACTCCAGCCCGCTTTACAACGAAGACCTTGCGCCAGTTCCAATCGCGCGGCGCGATTGGACGACTTACAACTTTGCTGCGCTGTGGGTTTCGATGGCGCATTGCATTCCGACTTACATGCTGGCGTCGGGTTTGATTGCGGCGGGGATGAATTGGTGGCAGGCGTTGGTCACTATCTTAATCGGCAACACGATTGTGCTGATTCCGATTCTGCTCAACTCGCATCCGGGCACGAAGTACGGCATTCCGTTTCCGGTCTTTGCGCGGGCGGCTTATGGAGTTTACGGATCGAACCTGCCTGCGTTGATGCGCGCGATTGTGGCTTGCGGATGGTTTGGCATTCAGGCCTGGATTGGCGGCGAAGCTCTGCACACGTTGTTCAAAGCTATCTTTCCCGGCTGGCAAACTTTGCTGGGCGGAGCCGTTGGCGGTCACACTCCAACCGAATGGATTTCGTTTCTGCTGTTTTGGGGGATGAACATCTGGATCATTTATCGCGGGATGGATTTGCTGCGCGCGGTTGAAAACTGGGCTGCGCCTTATGTGCTGGTAATGACGGCTTTGTTGTTGGGTTGGGCGATTTGGAGAGCGGGTGGATTGGGAACATTGCTCAGCGAAACGGGCAAGTTCAACACTTTCGCCGAATTCTGGCCGGTGTTCATTCCTTCGTTGACGGCGATGATCGGGTTTTGGGCGACGCTGAGTTTGAACATGCCGGACTTTACGCGCTTCGGTCGCAGCCAGCGCGAACAAACCATCGGACAGGTTGTAGCTTTGCCAACGACGATGACGGTGTTTGCGGCGATGGGAGTGATGATTACTTCAGCGGCGATTGTCATTTACCCGCAGATGAAAGCGACTGAGTTGTGGGATCCGCTGAAAGTCGTCGGCCAATTCGACAGCGTGTTTGTCATTGCTGTTTCGATGTTTACGGCGGTAGTGGCTACGCTGGCGGTGAACATCGCGGCCAACGTGGTGTCTCCGGCCAACGATTTCGCCAATGCTTTTCCGAAGCTGATTTCGTTTCGGCTCGGCGGGTTAATCACTGGCCTGATCGGCATCGCCATGCAGCCGTGGAAATTGCTGGCCGATCCTTCGGCTTACATCTTCACTTGGTTGAATGGATATTCGGGCGGACTGGGTTCAATTGCCGGAGTCTTGATTGCCGATTACTGGCTGGTGCGAAACAAAGAACTGGCGCTGGGAGATTTGTACCGAACTCGCGGAGCTTACAGTTACTCCGGCGGTTGGAACTGGCGGGCTGTGGCGGCGACACTGGTTGGTTGCGGCTTGGCGTGGATTGGTTTGGTCATTCCGGCGCTGAAACCGCTTTACGATTACGGTTGGTTTGTTGGCTTTGGGGCTTCGGCGGCGATTCATTTTGTTTTGATGAAAATCTTTCCGCCAAAAATGAAATAGAGATTACGGAACAAACGGAAATAACGGAAAGCACGGAATCTCTGCTGATTCCTTTTCCGTTTATTCGGTTATTTCCGTTTGTTCCGTAATCTCTCCTGTTTTCTGAATAAGGAGAGTTATGGCAAGAATTGTGAAATGTGGATTGATACAGGCAAAGAACGTTGCGCCGACTGACGCCTCGATGGCGGAGATCAAGCGGCTGAACATCGAAAAGCATCTTGGCTTTATCGAACAGGCGGGCAAACAAGGCGTTCAGATTTTGTGCATGCAGGAAGTTTTCACCACGCCTTATTTCTGCGCCGAACAGCAAACCAAATGGTACGAAGCTGTCGAAAAGATTCCAGACGGTGAAACCACAAAGCTGATGCAGGAACTGGCCAAGCAATACGGCATGGTCATCGTCGTGCCGATTTACGAAGAAGAGATCACAGGCGTGTATTACAACACCGCTGCCGTGATTGACGCCGACGGCAAATATCTGGGCAAGTACCGCAAGAATCACATCCCGCACGTCGCGCCGGGATTCTGGGAAAAGTTCTATTTCAAGCCGGGCAATCTTGGCTATCCGTGTTTCGACACGGCGTTCGCTCGCATAGGCGTTTACATCTGCTACGACCGGCACTTCCCCGAAGGCGCGCGAGCTTTGGGATTGAACGGAGCAGAAATTGTCTTCAATCCTTCGGCCACCGTCGCCGGTTTGAGCGAATACCTGTGGAAACTGGAACAGCCTGCCCACGCCGTAGCCAACGGATATTTCATCGGCGCGATCAATCGCGTAGGCGTTGAAGCTCCTTGGAACATCGGCGAATTTTACGGGCAAAGTTATTTCTGCGATCCGCGCGGCCAGTTTCTGGCCGAAGCCAAACGCGACGAAGACGCTCTGGTTGTCGCTGATTTGAACCTGGATGTGATCCGCGAAGTCCGCAACACCTGGCAATTCTTCCGCGACCGACGCCCAGAAACTTACGGCGCGCTGGTTAAAGAATAGTCAGCGATTTCTTCTCATCAGACGCAAAATGAAAAATTTTCTCCACCTTCTTTTTTTCTTCTTTCTGGCAGCCGCTGTCGTTCAACAGCCGACGCAACCACAGCCGTATGACGTGCTTATTCGCGGCGGACGCATTGTGGACGGCACGGGCGCAGCGTGGTTTCGTGCTGATATTGCCTTGCGCGGAGACACGATTGTCGCCATCGGCAAACTCGACGGAGCGACAGCCAAACAAGTCATTGAAGCCAACAATCAAATCGTCGCGCCCGGTTTCATTGATACTCACTCGCACGCTCGGCGGCAAATTTTTGAAGAAACCAAAGCCGAAAACTACATTCGGCAAGGCGTGACCACAGCCATCGAAGGCCCCGATGGCAGTTCGCCTTTGCCACTGAAACCATTTTTTGATCGTCTGACGCAAACTCGCATCGCCATCAACATGGGCGCGCTGGTTGGGCAAGGCTCCATCCGCGAAAAAGTCATCGGTCTGGTCAATCGCAAAGCTACGCCTGAAGAAATTGAAAAGATGAAGGCGTTGACCAAAGAGGCGATGGAGCAGGGCGCACTGGGTTTGAGCACCGGATTGTTTTATGTGCCCGGCAATTACACTCCGACCGAAGAAGTCATTGAACTGGCCAAAGTCGCCGGGCGAATGGGCGGCATTCACACTTCGCACATGCGCGACGAAGCGGCAGCCGTGCAGAAAAGCGTCGCCGAAACCATTGCCATCGGCGAACGCGGCGGATTGCCCACCCAAGTCACTCACCACAAAATCGTAGGCAAAAACAATTGGGGACGCAGCGTGGACACTTTGCGGCTGGTCGCTGAAGCCCGCGCGCGCGGCGTGGACGTGACGATAGACCAATATCCTTACACCGCTTCCAGCACCGGTTTGGTGGCTCTGTTGCCCCAATGGTCACAGGAAGGCGGCCAGCGCGAATTGGTCAAACGGCTGGCGGACGCAGCGACGCGCGCCAAAATCAAAGCCGCCGTCATCGAAAGCATCAAGTTTGATCGCGGCGGAGGCGACCCGAAAAACGTTTACATTGCGCGTTGCTCCTTCGATCAAAGCCTCGAAGGCAAGAACCTCGCCGAGATCACGGCATCACGTGGACGCACAAATTCATTTGAAGACGCAGCGGAAACCGCGCTGGAAATCGTAGCCAAAGGCGGTGCCTCCGCCATCTTCCACGCCATCAACGAAGACGATCTGGTTCGCATCCTGAAAGACCCGCTGACGATGGTGGCGTCGGACGGCGGCGTCGAAATTCCCAAACGCGGAGTCCCGCATCCGCGCAGTTACGGAACCTTCGCGCGAGTGCTTGGCGTGTACGTTCGAGAAAAACGCGCGCTCAGTTTGGAAGAGGCTGTGCGAAAAATGACCTCGCTGCCTGCGGCTCGGTTTGGTTTGCTGGATCGCGGCGTGCTGCGTCCGGGAATGAAAGCTGACATCGCGATTTTCGATCCTGCCCGAATCATTGACCGCGCGACCTTTGCCGATCCTCATCAATACGCCGAAGGCGTCAGCTTCGTGGTCGTCAATGGCACAGTCGTGCTGGATGGCGGTAATATGACGCCTGCTCGACCCGGTCAGGTTCTGTTGGGAGCAGCCGCACGACGCTGACATTGCTCCTGCCGTTTTAACATCGTGCCCCAGCACAACCTCTATGAAAGAAGCTACCGCGCGCATCAAAATCAACCAGCAACTTGAAACGGCTGGCTGGCGGTTCTTTGCCGATGCCAATGGGCCTGCCAACATACAGCTTGAACCCGGAGTTACGGTCAAAAAACAGGACCTCGATGCACTGGGCGAAAACTTTGAGCAAGTCGGCAAAGGCTTTGTGGATTACGTGCTGCTCAACGAAAAAGGCTTTCCCTTTGTCGTGCTTGAGGCCAAAGCCGAAGACAAAAATCCGCTGGTGGGCAAAGAGCAAGCGCGCAAATATGCCAAGTCGCTCAATTGCCGTTTCGTCATGCTGTCCAATGGCAATCTGCATTACTTTTGGGATTTGGAACGCGGCAATCCTTACGTCATTACGGCTTTTCCAACGCCGCAATCCATTACCGGTTATCAAAAGACCGTGCCGAATCCGCAACGACTGATTGAAGAATCCGTTGCGGATGATTACGTGGCGCTGACGCAACGCCCCGGTTATGCCAACGAAGCCGCGTGGAAAAACGAAGCCGAACGTGCCGGATTTATCGAAACGAATGGTCTGCGGTTTTTGCGCCCGTACCAAAAGAAAGCCATCTACGCGATTCAATCTGCGGTGGCCAAAAGCCGTGACCGCTTTCTGCTGGAAATGGCAACCGGCACAGGCAAAACGCTCACGTCGGCGGCGATCATCAAACTCTTTTTGCGCACTGGCAACGCTCAGCGTGTGCTCTTTCTGGTGGACAGATTGGAACTGGAAGATCAGGCATGGAAGGCTTTCGATAAACTCCTGAAGCCCGACTGCAAGGCCGTCATTTACAAAGAGAGCCGCGACGAATGGCGCAACGCCGAAATCGTCGTGACCACAGTTCAATCGCTGCTGTTCAATAACAAATACCGGCGACTGTTTTCGCCGACGGATTTCGATCTGGTCATTTCCGACGAAGCGCATCGTTCCATTGGCGGCAATGCGCGTGCAGTGTTTGATTATTTCGTCGGCTACAAACTCGGCCTGACCGCCACGCCGCGCGATTATTTGAAAAAGTTCGATGCCACCAAACCCACAACCAAAGACCCGCGCGAATACGAACGCCGCCTGTTGCTCGACACCTACCGCACTTTTGGCTGCGAAGATGGACAGCCAACATTTCGCTATTCGCTGCTTGATGGCGTGAATGACCCGGACGGCCCTTTTTTGATTAACCCGACCGTGGTGGACGCCCGCAGCGAAGTCACCACCAAACTGCTTTCCGAAGACGGCTTCGTCGTCGAATACAATGACAGCGAAGGCGACGACCAGCAGGAAACTTACAAGCAGCGCGAGTTTGAAAAACGCTTTTTCTCTCCGGCGACCAATCAACTTTTTTGCAAGACCTTGCTCGAAAATGCGTTGCGCGATCCCATCAGCGGAGAAATCGGCAAGACCATTGTCTTTGCCGTCAGCCAGAACCACGCGGCCAAGCTGGCGCAGATTTTCAACGAGATGGCCGACCGGATGTTTCCCGGCAAATATCAGTCTGACTTTGCCGTGCAGGTGACTTCGCACATCAGCGATGCCCAGCAATTCACCAACAACTTCACCAACGAAAGCAATAATTTGCTTGGCTCTTGCAACTTCATTCCGGCTTACAAAACCAGCAAAGCTCGTATCTGCGTCACCGTCGGAATGATGACTACTGGTTACGATTGCACAGACTTATTGAACATTGGCTTGTTCCGCCCGATCTTTTCGCCAACCGATTTCATTCAGATCAAAGGACGCGGTACGCGCAAGCACAACTTCTCTGAGCAATTTACTGACAACAAGCTCAAAGAAGACTACAAACATCTAAAGAAGACCGCCTTCAAACTCTTCGACTTTTTCGCCAACTGCGAATACTTCGAGGAAGAGTTCAATTACGACGAAGTGCTGGAACTGCCCAAGCCCAAAGCGGCGAATCCTGATGGCGACGACGATCGCCGCGTCGTTGTCACCGGCGGCACGTATGAACACCTCGGCGAAGACATACTGGCGACGATCAAAGTCGAAACCATCGGCGGTGAAGGCATGCGGATTGACCGGATGTTTTATCAGCGGTTTGAGGAAAGCGTGCGTGCCAATGAATTCATCGCCCAAAACATCGAAGCCGGGCAATGGGATCGCGTGATTGATTACGTGAACAAGGAAGTCTTCGATAAACCCGAAGAGTTTTACAGCCTGGAAAAACTGCGCAAAGCCGCCGCCGTAGACCGTCGCCTGACCTTGCGCGAGATTCTGGAAAAAATCTTCGGCTTGATTCCGGGCTACAAAACGAAAGATGAATTGCTGGAAGAAGAATTTGCCAAGTTCGTCGCCGATGCCAAACCGGAAGAAGCCGAAGCGATTCCGGCAATGAAGACTTTTTTCAAAGCTTACGCCAGCAGCGACCACGTGCGTCACATTATCGAATCGGGTGAGTTGACCGATTTGGCAACCAATCCGGTTTTCTCGACGCGCGATTACAAAGCCGTGCCGACCAAATACCGGTCGGCAATTCCCGATTACATCAAGGATTACGTGCCGCTGAATCAGTTTGCGCCGTAATCGCCAAATGTCTTTGTCCCAGCGGGACGTTTGATTTTAGGCAGGTCGTTTACGGCCTGTGCAGAAACCGCCAAATGTCTTTGTCCCAGCGGGACGTTTGATTTTAGGCAGGTCGTTTACGGCCTGTGCAGATAGGCAAAATCGTTCCCGTCCCAGCGGGACGGCTGAATTTGAACCACAACGGATTTTTCGCTTGACCGTTCAACCGTCCCGACGGGACGGGCAATGCGATTGTCGTCTTTGCAGGCCGTAAACGACCTGCCTAAACTCAGATGTCCCTAGCGGGACAAATACAACTGAACCGATCTGAAACAGCTGCATGCTAGATACCGAAACCAAACGCCGCATTGATACCGCCCGCGACATTCTGGTGGGCAAAGTCCCTGACCCAAAATCCCAGGTCGAACAAATCACCATCGCGTTGATTTACAAGTTCATGGACGACATGGACGCCGAAGCCGAAGACCTGGGCGGCAAGCGCAAGTTTTTCACCGGCGACTATGCCCGCTACGGCTGGGCGAAGCTGATGGATCGCGGCTTGGGCGGACACGCGATGCTGGCGCTGTATGCCGAAGGCATCACCAAGATGCCTGAAAACCCCGGCATCCCGCTGCTGTTCCGCGAGATTTTCAAGAATGCCTTTTTGCCTTACCGAGACCCTGAAACGCTCAAAGCCTTCCTGAAGATCATTGACGAATTCAGCTACGACCACAGCGAACGGCTGGGCGATGCGTTTGAATACCTGTTGTCGGTGCTCGGTTCGCAAGGCGACGCCGGGCAATTCCGCACGCCGCGCCACATTATTGATTTTATGGTCGCCGTCGTTGATCCGCAGAAAACCGAAACCGTGCTTGATCCGGCCTGCGGCACTGCCGGGTTTCTGATTTCGTCTTACAAACACATTCTGCGCGCGAACACTGAAACCCCGCTGACGCCGGATGAACGCGGACGGCTGGCGCTGAATTTCAAGGGCTACGACATTTCGCCGGATATGGTGCGGCTGTCGCTGGTCAACCTTTACCTGCACGGATTCACCGACCCGCACATTTACGAATACGACACGCTGACCAGCGAAGAGCGTTGGAACGAATATGCCGACGTGATTCTGGCCAATCCGCCGTTTATGTCGCCCAAAGGCGGCATCAAGCCGCACAAGCGGTTTTCGATTCAGGCCAAACGCAGCGAAGTCCTGTTTGTGGATTACATGGCCGAACACCTGACGCCCGCCGGACGCGCCGCCATCATCGTTCCCGAAGGCGTCATTTTTCAGAGCCAGACCGCTTATAAAGATTTGCGTCGGCTGCTGGTGGAAAACTATCTGGTCGCCGTCGTCTCGCTGCCCGCCGGTTGTTTCAATCCTTACTCCGGCGTCAAAACGTCCATCCTGATGTTGGATAAATCGCTCGCCCGGCAAAGCCAGACCATCGCCTTTTTCAAAGTCGAAAAAGATGGTTACGGTTTAGGCGCACAACGAAGACCTCTTTGCAGTGACAAAGGCGACAAGCCGGAACATTGCCCGGCACACAGTGACCTGCCGCAAGTCCAAATCGAGTTGGAAATGTATTTGCAAGGGCAAGGGCTGCGCGTCGGTCAATTCAGCGCCAACGGCGCGCCGCCATTCCAGCCTGGGGCATCGCCCCAGGAAAATGTGGCGTTAGATGGGAAAGGGCTGAAAGCCCGCACCAACGACAACGATAAGGCGGGCTTTCAGCCCTCTGATGATTTCTCGAACCCTGATCCTGGGGCGTTGCCCCAGGCTGAGATGAGTTGCGCCGTTGGCGCACCATTCACCTGCGGTTTGATCGTGCCGAAAGAAAAGATTGCGGCGAATGGCGATTACAACTTGAGCGGCGAACGGTATCGAGAGAATGGAACAGCAACTTCAAGTTACCCATTCGTCGAACTTGGTGATGTCTGTGAAATCTACCAACCAAAGACAATCACCCAGCAAGACCTAAAAGAAACCGGTGCCTTTGTTGTGTATGGAGCAAACGGTGTAATTGGGCGATATGACCAATTCAACCATGAGTTTCCAGAAGTAATCATTACTTGTCGCGGTGCAACGTGCGGAACAGTGAATTATTCGGCGGCAAAGTCTTGGATTACAGGTAACGCGATGGTTGTAAGCCCGAAAACGGATGGGCTTTTGAAGGATTATCTTTTCCAGGTTCTGAGGCACTCAGACTTGTCTTCGACAATTTCTGGTTCTGCCCAACCACAAATTACGAGGCAAAGCTTGGCGCCATACCAAATCCCCCTGCCGCCGCTGGAGGTGCAGAAGGAGATCGTGGCGGAGATCGAGGGCTACCAGAAAGTAATCAACGGAGCGCGCGCCGTCCTCGACCACTACCGCCCCTACATCCCCATCCACCCCGACTGGCCGACAGTAACGATTGGCAGTTTGGTTGATTCAATTCTTCTTGGGATCGTGAGAAATAAATCTGAGCAGGACCCAAAGCATCCACACCCTTATATCAAAATGAATAACATCAGCAACGATGGTTCGCTTAATCTGGACGATTTGATTTTTGTTGAGGCGAGCCGTGAAGAACTTGAACGCTTCACTTTGCTTGATGGCGATTTCATCTATAACACGCGAAATGCTCCTGACCTTGTTGGAAAGTCTGCCGTGTTTCATGGGAAAAGCGGCACTTACCTTTTCAACAACAACATCTTACGCATTCGTTTTGGCACATGTGCGCTACCTGATTTCGTGAACACGATAATGAATAGTGATTACGGTAAAGCTAAGATTCGCGCTCAAGTTGACGGAACTACCAGCGTAGCGGCGCTTTATCAGAAGAACTATCTTGCCATCGAAATCCCACTCCCACCACTCGCCACACAGCAAGCCATCGTCGCCGAGATCGAAGCCGAGCAAGCGTTGGTCGCCGCCAACCGCGAACTGATTACGCGCTTCGAGCGAAAAATCCAGGCGACGCTCGCGCGCATCTGGGGCGAAGCGGAATCCGACAGCGCCAACGGCGCGCCGCTATCCCAGCTTGGGGCAACGCCCCAAGAAAACGTCCATAAGATAGGAAAGGGCTGAAAGCCCGCGCTAGGTTGAATCGGGCCTTCAGCCCTACGATATATTCCGAACTCTAACTGGGGCGTTGCCCCAGGCTGGAATGGATTGCGCCGTTGGCGCACCTTTTACGCTGGGATTAGGGCATCCTCCCGGCTGAAATGGGTTGCGTCGTTGGCGCGCTGTTCATCTTTCACAGAAAGGAAATGCCATGCCACAATCATTGAGCCATGTCGTGATCCACGTTGTCTTCAGCACAAAAGGACGCCAACCATTTCTCGACCCCGATACGCGCCCCAAGCTCCACGCCTATCTTGCGACGGTTGCCCGCAACGCCGGTTGTGAAGCGTATCGCGTTGGCGGCGTAGCCGATCACGTTCACCTTGCCATCCGGCTGTCGCGCACCATCACCATTGCATCGTTGGTGGAAACGCTGAAAACCTCTTCGTCGAAATGGGTGAAAACCCAATCCGCTGACCTCGCGGCTTTTTCCTGGCAACGTGGCTACGGATGTTTTTCCGTCAGCCCTGCGGATTTGGATGCGCTGCGGGCATACATTGACAATCAAGAATCCCACCACCAAGCGCGGACGTTTCAGGACGAGTTTCGGATATTTCTGAAAAAATACGGCGTCGAATATGACGAAGCTTACGTTTGGGATTAACGGTTGGGACAGGCTTTCAGCCCTTAATTTGGCGGGACAAGATTCCTGGGGCGTTGCCCCAGGCTGGGATGGGGGCGGGCCGTTGGCCCAGCTATGCAGACGTCGGCCCGCCTCTCACCACGCAACAAGCCATAGTCGTCGAGATCGAAGCCGAGCAAGCTCTGGTCGCCGCCACCGCGAACTGATTACCCGCTTCGAGCGAAAGATTCAGGCCACGCTCGCGCAAAGAAGAAGTAGCGGCGGCGGGAGCTTGAGCCAAGCAGGCAGGGACGGCAGTTGTGGTAAACTCCCGCGCGTCATACTGGCACGAAACTTCACACAAAGGACACAAACCATGGAATTTGCGATCACCTTCAAACCCGACATGACTCCCGCGCGCATTGTCAGCTTGGCGAAACAAGCCGAAGCCGCCGGATTCGCTTACGGCTGGATGTTTGATTCGCACGTGTTGTGGCAGGAACCCTTTCCGCTGATGACCTTGATGGCAGCGAACACCGAACGCATGCGAATTGGCCCTTGTGTGACGAATCCGGCGGTGCGCGATTGGACGGTGACGGCCAGTTTATTCGCTACGCTCAATCGCATTTCCGGCGGGCGGATGGACATCGGCATCGGTCGTGGAGATTCTTCACGCCGAGTGATGGGCAAACGTCCGACTACGCTGGCAGTGCTGGAAGAATGCGTACAGACAATTCGAGACCTGACGGCGGGCAAACAAATCAACTACGAAGAAAAAGAAATTCAGATGGCGTGGGCTGACGCCGGAGTTCCTCCGATTTGGGTGGCCGGTTACGGGCCAAAAGCTTTGCGTTGCGCTGGCAAAATCGGCGACGGAGTGATTTTGCAATTCGCCGATCCACATTTGATCAAGTGGTGTTTGAACTTCGTCCGCGAAGGCGCCGAAGAAGCCGGACGCGATTTCTCAAAAATCAAAGTCATGGCAGCGGCTCCAGTTTGGGCGTCGGATGATCTGGCCGTGGCGCGCGACAAAGTCCGCTGGTTTCCGGCGCTGGTTTCAAATCACGTGGTTGATCTGGTTTCCAAATACAAACCGGAAGAATTGCCGCCGGAATTGATCGGCTTCATCAAAGACCGCAAAGGTTACAACTACCTGCACCACGCCGAAGTCGGCAGCAGCAACGCCGAATTCGTCACCGATGAAGTCGTTGACCGTTTCTGTATCGTCGGCAACGTGCAGGAACAGTTGCGACGTTTGAACGAACTGAAAGAAGTCGGCGTGACGCAGTTCAACATTTACCTGATGTGCGGCGGCGAAGAGCAAACTGTTGAGATGTATGGCCGCGAAGTAATTCCGGCAGCAGCATAACTTTCGTGATAAAGTTTTGATCGGAGGTAAAAAGCAATGGAAGAAACTTTCAAACTGGAAATGACCAAAGACGAAGCCGCGCAGTTAAATGCGGCGATGGAACATTGCTTGAAAGTGCTCAAAGAATCGAATGAGCGCAGTGAGCGAACGCATGCCGAAATTGATTCACTACACATGGAAACCCGCGCGATTCTTAATCAGTTGAAGGTAATGTTCAATGTGGAAACAATTTCTTGAAATTTTCACTAACGTTGTCACCTATGCGCAACGCGTGAGCAAGTTAGAACAGAAGGTGAAGTCTCAAGAGCAAGCATTAAAAGACCTCGCCACTTTTTCGCAGTGGCTGGCTTTTGAACTTCAGCGTGTTAAGGACGAACAGAAACACTCCATTGAGCACGAAAGTGATGCGCGAAAGCTTTTTGAGCTTCGTGTGGAAAATCAACTGCTCAAATCCGGTCGTCAACTCCCGCCTGCCAACGACGACAAAGAAAACCAGTAATCTGTCTTTCCGCCGCTTGTTATGCCTGAAACTCATGTTGGCCAATCTGTGTTTCGCAAAGAAGGCTTCGACAAAGTCACAGGACGAGCGCGCTACGTTGACGACCTGACCTTTCCCGACATGCTGCATGGCGTGACTGTGCGTTCGCCGATTGCGCGCGGACGGTTGCGCGGCGTTCAGTTCGGCGACGGCATTCCCTGGCACGAATTCACCATCGTCACCGCCCAGGATATTCAAGACATTCCCGGCGCAAACTGCGTGGCGCTGATTCTGGAAGATCAGCCTTACCTGGCCAGCGACACCATCAACCATCCCGAAGAACCGATCCTGCTGCTGGCGCATCGGGACAAATACCTGCTGGAAAAAGCGCGGCGCGCCGTCAGCTTCGACATCGAACCGTTGCCAGCCATTTTCACCATCGAAGATTCGCTTAACCGAAAAGAACTCATTTGGGGCGAAGACAACTCCTTCAAATCGTTTTTGATCGAAAAAGGCGACGTTGACGCAGCGTGGGCGCAAGCCGATTTCATCGTCGAAGGCGAATACGAAACCGGCGCTCAGGAACAGTTATACATCGAACCGAACGGCATGATCGCCATCGCCAACCCGGCGGAAGGCGTGACCGTTTGGGGTTCGATGCAATGCCCGTATTACGTTCACAAAGCGTTGATCAAACTCTTCGGTTTGCCGCCGGAAAAAATTCGCGTGGTGCAGGCCGTGACCGGCGGCGGATTCGGCGGCAAAGAAGAATATCCTTCGATGATTGCCGGGCACGCGGCTTTACTGGCGTGGAAAGCGGGAAAACCGGTCAAGCTGATTTACGACCGCGCCGAAGACATGGTCGCGACGACCAAACGCCATCCGTCAAAAACTCGCATCCGCACTGCGGTCGGCAAAGACGGCAAATTGCTGGCGACGGAAATTGACTTCGTGATTGACGGCGGAGCGTATGCAACGCTTTCTTCCGTAGTGTTGTCGCGCGGCACAATTCACGCTGCTGGGCCTTACAACTGGCCGAACGTGCGCGTGCGCAGCCGAGCCGTCGCCACCAATCATCCGCCGCACGGAGCCTTTCGCGGTTTCGGCGCTCCGCAAAGCATCTTTGCGATGGAGCGCCACCTGAATCAGGTCGCGCAAACTGTCGGCTTGTCGCCGGAAGAATTGCGCCGTCGCAACTTTTTGAAACCCGGCGAAACGACTTCAACGGGGCAGGTCATTCACGAAAAAATTGATCTGTCTTTCCTGCTTGACCGCGCTTTCAGTTTGAGCGATTACCACGCAAAGAAAATTCGTTTCGCCGAATTCAACGCTGCCAACTCCACCGAAAAAAAAGGCATAGGCTTTGCGACGTTCATGCACGGCGCGGGCTTCACAGGCTCCGGCGAAGTTTATTTGTCTTCGGTTGTCGGCGTTGAAGCCACGCCAGAAGGCCGCGTGCGCGTGCTGACTTCCAACACGGAAATCGGTCAAGGTTCGTTCACCATCTTTTCGCAGATTGCGGCTGACGCTTTGGGAATTGATTTCGATCAGATCGAAATCGCTCAGCCGGACACGGCCAACGTGCCGAACAGCGGCCCGACGGTGGCTTCGCGCACGACGATGATTGTTGGCAAACTGGTCGAATCCGCCGCGCTGGGATTGCGGCAAACTCTGATTGCCAGCGGCTTGCTCGGCGAACGGTATTCGGCTGACGAATTCGCCGAAGCGTGTCGCCAGCACATTGCCGCGCACGGCGAGTTGAAATCTTTCAGCAAGTACGAACCGCCGCCGGGCGTTCACTGGGACGACGAAAAATATCAGGGCGAAGCGTACGGCACTTATGCCTGGGCGGTGTACGTCGCCGAAGTCACCGTTGACCTGACGACTTACGAAACGCGCGTTGACGATTTCATCGCTTTGCAGGAAGTCGGCAAAGTCATCAATCCCGTGCTGGCCGCCGGTCAGATCGAAGGCGGTGTAGCGCAAGCCATCGGTTACGCGCTTTATGAAAACGTCGTTTGGCGCGACGGGCGAATGGTCAACAACCAGATGACGAATTACATCATGCCTACGTCGGCGGACGTGCCGCCGATTCGCGTGTACTTTGAAGAACTGCCTTACGCTTTCGGCCCGTCGGGCGCGAAAGGCATTGGCGAATTGCCTATGGACGGCCCGGCTCCGGCAATTCTGAACGCCATCGAAGACGCGATCGGCCAACCGGGCATTCAGACTTTTTTAGGGCAAATTCCGTTGATGCCTGAAACTTTGATGAAAGTGATGACGACGGGAGGCGGCAATGACTAAAAAAATTTCTGTAAGCTTCACCGTCAATGGCGAACTGAAAACGGCTCACGTCTGGCCGATGGCTCGATTGCTGGACGTGCTGCGCGAAGAGTTGCAATTGACCGGCACGAAAGAGGGCTGCGGCGAAGGCGAATGCGGCGCGTGTTCGGTGATTGTGGACGGCGAACTGGTCAACAGTTGTTTGATTCCGGCGGCTCAAGTCGCAGGCGCAAACGTCAGAACCATCGAAGGTGTTGCCGACGGCGAACAATTGAACGCCGTGCAGCAGGCCTTCATCGAATGCGGCGGCGCGCAATGCGGCATTTGCACGCCGGGAATGGTGCTTGCGGCGGTCAGTTTGCTGGAACGAATTCCGCAACCGACCGAAGCCGACATTCGCAACGGATTGGCAGGCAATCTGTGCCGCTGCACAGGCTACATGAAAATTTTTGATTCGGTGGTGAAAGCGTGTCAGCGCCAATGATGTTATGAGAGCTTTTCTTCCTGATTACGAACTGAAAATTCCGGCGAACGTGGGCGAAGCGTTGCGGCTGCTCAACGACGAGCCGGGCATTTGGCGTCCGTTCGCAGGCGGCACCGATCTGATGGTTTTGCTGGAAGCGGGCAAACTCGCGCACAAACGGTTTGTGAGTTTGTGGAGCTTGCCGGAATTGCGCGGCATCGAAGCTTCCGACAGTCACGTCACCATCGGAGCGATGACAACTTACTCACAGATTCAGCGGCACGATGTATTGCGCGCCGAATTTCCTCTTCTTGGCGAAGCCGCCAACCTGACCGGAGCCATCGCCATTCAAAATCGCGGAACGATTGGCGGCAACATCGCCAACGCTTCTCCGGCGGCGGATTCGTTACCGGCGTTGATGGTTTACGAAGCTGAACTGGAACTGATTTCGGCTGGCGGCTCGCGCGTTGTGCCGTACGTCGGGTTCCATACCGGTTACAAAACGACGTTGATGCGCGAAGACGAATTGATTCGCGCGATTCGCTTGCCTCGTTTAACCGCTGGCTGGCGACAGCATTCGCGCAAAGTCGGCACGCGCAAAGCTCAGGCCATCTCGAAAGTTTGCATCGCTGCGATGGCCAAACTGGACGGCGTCACGATCAACGACATTCGACTGGCTTATGGCAGCGTAGCTCCGACGCCGGTCAGAGCCTGGAAAACTGAAGTCGCGCTGAAAGGTCGCAAGCTGGATTCGGCAACGATCCAAACGGCGCGAGCGGAATTGCTGAACGAGTTGAAGCCAATTGACGACATACGCTCAACGGCAGATTATCGTTCACGAGTGGCGGCGAATTTACTGGTAGAGTTTTTGAACCGGTTGAATCAACTATAGCTTTCAAGAAAAAGAATTTCCGAAGAAAGTCCCGGAGGGACGGCAAGAAAATAGCCCCGGATGCAATCCGGGGAACCAAGCCAATAACCCTTCAAGCCCCAGCGGGGCGACAGACAACTTGACAGTAAAGCAAATCTGCCGCCCCTGCCGGGGCTGGGTAGTTTTGCCGATCGTACCCAGGGTTTCACCCTGGGCTAATTTCTTTTCACCCTTCCGGGGTTCTGATCGGAAAATCATTTTCTTGACTTCTATATAATGCTCAGCCTGAAAGGAGAATGACTTATGAGTTTGACTGTTACATTGCCAAGCGAACTGGAAACCAAAATCCAACAAGCGACTGCGCGCTTTGGAGGAAATGTCGAATCGTATGTTATCAACGCAGTGGAATTAGCGTTAAAAAAACCATCTCTGGACGAATTACTCGCTCCCATCCGCCGACAATTCGCCAAAACCGGAATGACTGAGCAGGAATTGACGGCTCTGGTCAAAGAAGAGCGGCGGGCGATATGGCGTGAAAAACATGGCGAGGAGTAAGCAATGACTCCATTCCCGCTCAAAGCGGTATTTGACTGCAACATCTTTGTTCAAATGCTGTTGAACCCCAGAGGTTCAGCAGCAAAGTGCAAAGCGTTGGTAGCCACCGGCCAAATCACTCTTTTTGTTTCCCAAACAATTCTGGCGGAAGTGGTAGATGTGCTGAACCGCCCTCGCTTCAAACAACTTGTGCCTGACCTGACGACAGAACGCATTGACGCTTTTGTTGAAGAGATCGCAGCTTTAGCAATTGCCATTCGAACGTGCCAGAGGAATTTCGTTACGAACGCGATCCTGAAGATGAGCCATATATCAATCTGGCCTTGGCAGTGGATGCCAAATACATCGTCAGCCTGGATAACGATCTGCTTGACCTGATGAAGCCAAGCCTGAAAACAAGCGCAGACTTTCACCGCCGCTTTCCACTATTGCGAGTTGGAACGCCTGTCGCCCTGCTTCAGGAAATTGAAGAAAGCTTGAAAGGAAGTGAACAATGAGCACGATTTGTCAGAACTACATCGGCGGCGGTTTGCTGACCGCCAGCGCCACGAACTTTACGCCGGTTTACAACCCTTCGCGCGGAGAGTTGATTGCTCAAACGCCGGACAGCGATGCGACGACGGTTGCTCAAGCCGTGCAAGTCGCCAAAGCCGCTTTCCCGGATTGGGCGGACACGCCTGTGGTAGAACGAGCGCGCGTCATGTTTCGCTTTGTGAATTTGCTGGAACAGCATTTTGAAGAACTCGCTCGATTGGTGACGCGCGAACACGGCAAGACGCACGAAGAAGCCAAAGGCGACATCCGGCGCGGCATTGAAATGGTTGAACTCGCTTGCCACGCGCCGACGCTGTTGATGGGGCAGTCGCTGGATCAAGTGGCGCGCGGAATTGATGGCCGCGTTGAACGGCATCCGCTGGGAGTTTGCGTAGGCATCACTCCGTTCAACTTTCCGGCGATGGTTCCGCTGTGGATGTTTCCGATTGCGATTGCCTGCGGCAACACGTTCATCTTAAAACCTTCGCCGAAAGTGCCGTTGACTCCAATGCGACTGGCTGAATTGCTGACCGAAGCCGGTTTGCCCAAAGGCGTGTTCAACGTTGTTCACGGCGGCAATCAAACGGTTGACGCTTTGCTAACGCATCCTGACGTTGCGGCCATCAGCTTTGTCGGTTCGACGACCGTCGCCAAATACATTTACGAAACCGGCACGGCCAACGGTAAACGAGTTCAGGCTGCAGGCGGAGCCAAGAATTACATGCTGGTCATGCCTGACGCCGATTTCGACGCTGCGACGAATCAGATTATGGGCGCGGCTTTCGGATGCAGCGGTCAACGTTGCATGGCTGGCAGCATCGCCGTCGCCGTCGGCAAAGCGGCTGATCCAATGCTAGAACGGTTGCACGATTCGGCGGCGAAAATGAAAGTCGGGCCGACAGACGGCAATTCAGCGGTTGATATGGGGCCAGTGATTGATCCGCTGGCTCACGACCGTATTCGCAATTACATCGAACTCGGACTGAAGGAAGGCGCGAAGCTGAACACCGACGGGCGCGCGGTTCAACCAACCGAATCCGGCGCGGGATTTTTCGTCGGGCCGACGATCTTCGATTACGTCGCTCCGCAAATGCAGATTGTCCGGGATGAAATTTTTGGCCCGGTGTTGTCAGTCATGCGAATGGAAGATTTAAGCGACGCCATTGCCCAGGCCAACCAGTCGCAATACGGCAACGGTGCAGTGATTTTCACGCGCGACGGCGGAGCGGCCAGGACGTTTGCGCGTTATGCCAACTGCGGAATGATCGGCGTCAATGTGGGAGTTCCGGCTCCGATGGCGATTTTCCCATTCACCGGCTGGAACCAGTCTTTTTTTGGCGATCTGCACATTCAGGGAGCCGAAGGCTTCCACTTTTACACACACAACAAAGTCGTGCTGAGTAGGTGGGATGGACCCGGGAAACGAGTGCTTGGCTGGTAATAAAAAGAGGCTTCAGAAGAAAGCGAAAATCAGATAACAGAACAAACGGAAATAACGGAATGAACGGAAAATTTTTGTATGAAGCTTTCCGTCTGTTCCGTTATTTCCGTTTGTTCCGTATTCTCTTCCGGTAATGAAAATAATTCCTCTTGGCACAAGTTCCGGTAAACCCACGTTGCGGCGAAACGTCAGCGCCTTGGCTGTCGTTGGCGAAGGCGAATGGTGGTTGTTCGATTGCGGCGAAGGCACGCAAATGCAAATCGCCCGAGCCGGACTGTCTCCGCAAAAACTGGTGGGCATTTTTATTTCGCACCTGCACGGAGATCATTTCAACGGATTGCCGGGCTTGCTGTCTTCGATGGCGTTGGACAATCGGGAAAAGGAATTGACGCTGGCTTGTCCGACTGGAGTCGGCGAATACCTGAACCTGACAGCCAAACTGAAAATCTGCTTCGTCAATTTCCCGCTCAAACTGATTGAGTTCAACGAAAAGTCTTTTGCTGACAAAGCCGAAAAGCTGGTTTATGAATCTCCACGTTTCACGGTCGTCACGCGCCCGCTGGATCATCGAATTTTCGCTTTGGGTTTCAGGCTGGAAGAGAAAATCAAACCGGGGCGTTTCAACGTAGAGCACGCACGCGAACTGGGGATTCCTGCCGGGCCATTGTTCGCTCAATTGCAATCGGGCAAATCTGTCACGCTTAGCGATGGCCGAGTAATTGATCCTTCTGAAGTTTTAGGCGAACCGCGACCTGGCAAAGTGGTCAGTTATTGTTTGGACACACGGCCTTGCGCCAATGCCACCAAGCTTTCAGCAAACGCCGACTGGATTATTCACGAAGCAACCTACACCGACGACCACATCGAAGAAGCGCATCACTTTGGCCATTCCACCGCCATTCAAGCCGCCGAAATCGCCGCCGAAGCCAAAGCCAAACAATTGCTGCTTACTCATTTCAGTTCCCGTTACACAGACGTGCGGCAATTGGTTGATGAAGCGCGCGCGATTTTTCCGGACACATACGCCGCTGATGATTTGTCCGAATACGAAGTGTGAGCTTGTCTGGTAATCGCCAATGCAGTACAACCGCGCCGACTTTCCACCCGATAATTTCTACAAACAAATAAGGAGATCAAATTATGACCGACCGAAATCGTCGCAAGTTTTTACAGAACTCCGCCACTGGAATCGCAGGCGCAGCGCTGACACCCATTTCTATTTCCGCCGCGTCTCAGGATCGCGTGGCCGGAACCAATCGCCGTTTGCGAGTGGGGCTGATTGGTTGCGGAGGGCAAGGCTCCGGTGATTTGCGCGCAATGCTGCGGACCGGCAACGTGCAATGCGTCGCGCTGTGTGATGTGGATGACCAGCAAGCGGCCAACACGGCGAAATCCGTCGAAAACGGATTCAATCAAAAGCCGGAATTGATGACGCGCGATTTTCGTCGCGTGCTTGACCGCAAAGACATTGACATTGTCATTGTCGGCACGCCGGATCATTGGCACGCTTTGCCAACCGTCATGGCCTGTCAGGCGGGCAAAGATGTGTATGTTGAAAAACCGCTCAGCCTGACCATTGGCGAAGGCCGCGTGATGGTTGATGTTGCGCGCCGTTACAACCGGGTAGTTCAAATGGGGACTCAGCAACGAAGCTCGACTCATTACGCCGAAGCGTTGGATTTTTTGCGCTCAGGAAAGCTTGGCAACATTCGTCTGGTCAAAACCTGGGCTTATCAGGATTGGATGGGCGACATTCCAAAATTGCCGGACGAACAACCGCCTGCTTCGGTTGATTACGATATGTGGTTGGGGCCTGCTCCGAAACGGGCGTTCAATCGCAACAGGTTCCATTTCAATTTTCGCTGGTTTTACGATTACAGCGGAGGGCTGATGACCGATTGGGGCGCTCATATGATTGACGTAGCCAATTGGGGAATGGGCGTCAAAGCTCCAAAGGCTGCGGCTTCAGTCGGCGGCAAATTCGGATTGCTGGAAAGCGCCGAAGAAACTCCAGACACGCAACAGGCGATTTGGGAATTCGACAATTACACGATGATCTGGGAACACGCGACAGCCATCGGACGTGGCCCTTATGACCGAGATCACGGCGTAGCTTTCCACGGCAACAACGGCGTTCTGGTTGTGGATCGCGGCGGGTGGGAAGTTTTCCCGGAAACCGTGACCAAGAAACGCAAAAAATCTTATCGAATGGCTGGCGAACCGCGGAGTGGTGGCGGCGGCGACATGCATTTCAATCACGTCAAAAACTTTTTGGATTGCGTGGAATCGCGCAAACGCCCGAACTCTGACGTTGAAATCGGCCACAATTCAATGATCGCCTGTCATCTGGCCAACATCGCTTTCCGAACCAAACGTCGCGTCAATTGGGATGTGGAAAACGAAAAGGTCATCGGCGACCCGGAAGCTCAAAAGATGGTGTCGAAAGAATATCGCGCTCCGTGGAAGTTGTCGGAGATGGTTTCCAAAAACTGATTTCAACCAATGCGGGACTGGGTAAAAACGACTGCCCAGCCCTGTATTGGTCTTTGTCTGAAGTCGCAATTCACCGCCTCTGTACAGGTTTTCCCGGCGGCGACTATAATCCCGCCCGTCGTACCCCAAACGGCAGCCCTGCCGTTTTCAATTCACGAAAATTCTATTTTCAAATTTCTGGCTGTGACAATGGTTCAGGTGATTCAAAGCTCGGACAATTTCAGAGGTGCCAATTGATTAAAGTGCTGATCGTAGACGATCTGGAAGGCGTGCGCCGCATGCTCGTTTACGCACTGGAAGACGATTACAACATTGTTCAGGCCGCCAACGGGCTGGAGGCGATTTCGGTCGCGCAAAGCGAACAGCCCGACATCATCGTCATGGATTTGGACATGCCCGTCATGGATGGCGTCGAAGCCACACGGCAAATCAAATCGCATCCGCAACTTTCACGCATCAAAGTTCTGGCCGTCAGCGGCCAACACAACAGCGAAAAAGCCAGACTGATTCGAGACGCCGCCGACGCCTTCATCGAAAAACCGTTCGAGATTGCTGATTTGGTTGAAGCTGTGCGATCGCTCTCTCTGAAATAACGCAAAATTTGGACTGCTGCGACAGGACGCAGCTTTGCTTTCATCGGCTGAGTATTCGGTTGCCAGGGAACCTTCTTTCAACAACGAAAAGCGGCGTCGAGTCGCCGCACTCCATAATTCCAATGGACAAATTCAAAATCATCGGTGGAAAACCTCTTCGCGGCACGGTCGCCATCAGCGGGGCCAAAAACTCCGCGCTGCCGTGTTTGGCTGCAACGTTGTTGACGGCTGAAACCGTGACGTTGCGAAATGTGCCTTACGTCCGCGACCTGATAACGATGCGGCGGTTGTTGGAAGATTTGGGAGCCACCGCGCTGGTTCCTGAACTTCGCACACATCGCATCAATGCCGGAACGGTCGAAAATTACGAAGCGCCTTATGAACTGGTGAAAACCATGCGCGCTTCTGTGCTGGCGCTGGGGCCTTTGGTGGCAAGGTTTGGCGAAGCGCGCGTCAGCTTGCCCGGAGGCTGCGCCATCGGTTCGCGCCCGATTGATTTGCATTTGATGGCGTTGGAAAAACTCGGCGCGAAAGTCGAAATGCAAAACGGCGTGATCGTCGCCACTGCTGATCGGTTGCGAGGAACCGACATTTCGTTTGAAACCGTCACCGTCACCGGCACTGAAAACCTGTTGATGGCCGCCGTGCTAGCCGAAGGGACGACGCGGATTTTTAACGCCGCCTGCGAACCCGAAGTCACCGACCTGGCTGAACTGCTGGTCAAAATGGGCGCAAAGATCGAAGGCATCAATTCGCCTACGCTGACCATCACCGGAGTTGATGCGCTTGGCGGAGCCGACCACGCCATCATCCCTGACCGCATCGAAACCGGCACATTCATCGTCGCCGCAGCCATTACCGGCGGAGAACTGGAAATCACCAACTGCGATCCGACGCATTTGATGGCCGTGCTGGACAAGTTGCGTTCGGTCGGCGTCGTGATCGAACAGACCGGCGACACAACATTGAAAGCTTCATCCAGCGGCAAGCTGACCGCCAAAGACGTGACGACGGCGGTTCATCCCGGATTCCCGACCGATATGCAGGCGCAATACATGGCCTTGATGACCCAGGCCGAAGGCGACGCCGTAGTCAGCGAGATGATTTTCGAGAATCGGTTTATGCACGCCAGCGAGTTGCAACGGCTTGGCGCGCGCATACGAGTCCACGGCCATTCGGCTTACGTTCACGGCCCGACTCCGCTGACCGGAGCGCAATTGATCGCGTCGGATTTACGAGCTTCGGCGTCGCTGGTTTTGGCGGGATTGGCGGCGGAAGGCGAAACCTGGATTGACCGCGTTTACCACATTGATCGCGGCTACGAGAAAATCGAAGAAAAGCTGCGCGCAGTCGGCGCAAACATCGAGCGGGTTAAGGGTTGAAACCGACAAAAACTGGCTCAGGCAATAGCGCAATGCCAAACTCAGCCTGCACGCGCGCCTGAATTTCAGCGACCAAATCCAAAACTTCCTGCGCAGTCGCATTTCCGCGATTGACGATGGCCAAGGTGTGTTTGGACGAAATTCCGGCTCGGCCTTTGGCGTAGCCTCGTTGAAAACCAGCGCGTTCGATTAACCAGGCGGCGGGAACTTTGACGTTGCCGTCACCAGCGGGAAAGCTCGGCGGACGTTCGCCTGCGGCGGCTTCCAACCTGGCAAAGGCTTCGGCGGAAATGACGGGATTTTTGAAAAACGAACCAGCGCTTTGGCAATCGGGATCATTCGGCACGATGACCATGCCTTTGCGCGAACGGATTTCGATGACGGCCTGGCGAACTTCGGCAAGCGATGGCTGATCGGTTTTGCCGGCAAAGTAATTCTTCAAGTCAGGATAGCGCAGCGCCGGTTCGCCATTGGCTCGCAGCGCGAAGCTGACCGCCAGCACAACGTACCGATCACGCTTTGTGGAATTGAAAATGCTGGCACGATAACGGAATCCGCATTCAGCGTTGCTGAGTTCGACAATCTGTTTCGTTTGCCGATCAAAGGCACGAACTTTGACGATTGTCTCGCTGACTTCCTGGCCGTAAGCGCCTACGTTTTGCACAGGAGTTCCGCCGACCAAGCCGGGAATGCCGCTCAAACATTCCACGCCCGCCAAGTCGCGCTCTGCGCATTGACGAACAAAGCCATCCCAATCTTCGCCCGCACCAGCAGTGATCTCTTCTGCCAACTTAGATTGGTTTTCGTCAGTGGGACAGGTTATTAACCTGTCCCACCCAACTCTGCCAGAAATGCCTTTGATCGCCACACGGATGACCAAGCCCGGAAAGCCTTCGTCGCTGATGAGCACGTTGCTGCCGCCGCCCAGAATGAAGACCGGCAAGCCGCGCGTTTCAGCAAGCTCCATCGCCGCGATCAATTCGGCTTCGCTGGCGGCTTCGACAAAAAGGCGGGCCGCTCCTCCGATGCTCAGCGTGGTCAGCGGAGCAAGCGAGACATTTTCTTGAATGGAAAGCTGAATTCCCATAACAGGTAAACCACAGATGAACACTGATTCACTCAGATAAACACAGATAGTTTGAACGAAAGAAAATCTGTGTTTATCCGTGTTGATCTGTGTTTATCAGTGGTTCCTCTTTTGCTCTACGGTTAGATTTCGCCACGCAAAAACGCGCGGACTTTTTTCAGGTCTTCCCAGGCTTCGCGCTTTTTGTCTGGCGAACGCAGCAAATACGCCGGGTGATAAGTCGGCAAGACTTTGATTCCAGCAATGAGCGGAAAATCCTGAAACGTGCCGCGAATGCGCGTGATGCCGACTTTGGTTTCAAGCAAACCCTGCGTTGCAGGATTGCCCAGCGTGACAATCAGCTTCGGGCGAATGGCGGCAATTTGCCGATAAACAAATGGAATGCAGGCTGCGGTTTCGTCCGGTTCAGGATTTCGATTGCCGGGCGGACGCGATTTCAAAGTGTTGGCGATGTACACGTCTTCGCGTTTGAGTTCGATGGCTTCGATCATTTTGGTCAGCAACTGCCCGGCTCTGCCGACGAAAGGCCGCCCGCTGGCGTCTTCGTCTGCGCCGGGAGCTTCGCCGACAAACATCAATTCGGCGTTCGGATTGCCATCGCCAAAGACGATGTTGGTTCGTGTTGACCACAGTTTGCAGCGGCGACAATCGCCCAAGTCGCGGCGAATGTCTTCCAGCGTTTCTTTTATTGCGGAGTCGGTTTCAAACAAAGCTTCGATTGCCGGAGCAGGAGTTTTTTTCATCTGGATTTCGGGTTGGTGAATGACCGGCGGTTCGACAACTGGTTCAGGTTCCGACGTGGAAGCGATGACGGCTGGTTGTTCGGCACGAACCGGCAAGGATTCGGCCATCGCCGGTCGCACTGCCTCGCCGATGTTGGTCAGCCCCAGGTCGCGGTAATACAGCAAATGCTCTTTGGCCTGGTGAATCAGTTCTCGCAATTCGTCACGCGCGTCCATTCGTCACCTCAACTTCAAAATTTCGTCCAACACTCGGTCGGCCAGTTCGCGTTTGCTTTGCAGCGGCAATTCCACGCGCGAACCGTCGCGTTTCAAAATCGTAGCCGCGTTGGTTTCAACATCGAACCCGGCATCGGTGCGCGAAATGTCGTTGGCGACGATCAAATCCAATCCTTTTTCGCGCAGCTTTTTGTCGGCGTAAGTCAGCACGGTTTGCGATTCCGCCGCAAAGCCAGCCACGATTCGGCCATTGCGATTCGGGTCAGCGGCGACACTGGCGATGATGTCTTCGGTCGGTTCCAGTTCAATCGTGAAGTTGGCTTTGCCCTGTTTTTTGATTTTGTGTTCGGCGCGATTGACCGGACGAAAGTCGGCTACGGCGGCAGAGCCAATGAAGACAGTTGCGTCAGCCAGGTGATTCATAACTGCTTCGTACATTTCGCGCGTCGAACGAACGTTGATCGTTTCAACACCCGCCGGAGCAGCCAGTTTTGTCGGGCCTGAAATCAGAGTGACTCGCGCGCCACGATCTCGCGCGGCTTCGGCAATGGCGTAACCCATTTTTCCCGACGAACGGTTGGTGATGAATCGAACCGGGTCGAGGTCTTCGACCGTCGGGCCAGCGGTGAGCAGGACGTGTTCGTTTTGAAAATCTTTTGAGGAGTCGGGAGTCGGGAGTCGGGAGTCGGGAGACAGAACTGCCAGCACGGCTGTGACAATTTCTTCCGGTTCCGCGAGCCTGCCAACGCCGACCTCGCCGCAAGCCTGATAGCCGACGCCGGGTTCGACAAACAAATCGCCGCGTTCGCGCAAGGTTTTCAAATTCGCCTGAGTCGCCAGGTGATTCCACATTTCGACGTTCATCGCCGGAGCGATCAACACCGGATTCGTATTCGACAGGTAAACCGTCGAAAGAAAATCGTCTGCAATTCCGTGAGCGAATTTGGCCAGAATGTTGGCCGTGGCAGGAGCAATCAGCAGCAAGTCAGCTTCGCGCGCCGTTGCAATGTGTTCGATGCGGGAATGATCGGATTGCGTGAACATCCCGACAATCACCGACTGGCCGGAAAGAGCTTCAAACGTTGCAGGCCTGACAAATTCCGTCGCGTGTTCGGTCATTATCACGCGCACCTGCACACCGGCTTTCTGCAAACCGCGCAGAACTTCGGCGGCTTTATATGCACCGATGCAGCCTGTGACGCCGAGCAGGACTTTCATAGTTGATGCTGATGGCGGGACAGCGGGATTGAGAGAAGGCGGGATTGGTAATCAAGGTTTTTCGTCTCTCTATCCCTCCGTCTCTCCGTCTCTCCGTCCCTCTGTCGCTTTATTTTTCGACCGTTTCCGTGATCTCAAACCCGATCAAACCGCGTTCGACTTCTTCCAGCGCGACGCGCGTAGGTTTGATGCTGTTGGTCATCTTGACGCGAGCCATGGCGCCTTTCTGAAGTTGTTTGCTGCGTTTGGCGGCAATCAGAATCTTGCGATATTTGCTGTCAATTTCTGGTACGTTCAATTCAGTTTCCTGGTCTTCCATATTTGCTACCTCCAAAATTTAGTGGTTACTCGAAAGTGTTGATGATTTTTGCGACCTGTTCGTTGCGACGCGACGCGCGGCAACGTTCGGCCAAAACGATGGCGGCCAATTCATTGGTCGCTTGAGCCAAATCGTCGTTGATGACGATGTAATCAAAATGTTTCGCCTGCGCCAGTTCATCCTGCGCATTGCGAAGCCGAATCTGCAAATCTTCTGCGCCATTGGCTCCGCGTGTGTCCAATCGGTCGAGCAGAGTTTGATACGATGGCGGCAAAATGAAAACTCCAACGGCGTCGGGAAACAACTTTCTAGCTTGCTCTGCGCCTTGAACATCAATTGTCAAAATCACGTCGAAGCCTTCGCCGCGAAGTTGTTCGACGAATCGCCGCGAGGTGCCGTACAGGTTGCCGTGAACTTCCGCCCATTCCAAAAAATCGCCGCGTTCGATCATCGCGCGAAATTCGTCAGCCGAAACGAAGTTGTAATGAACTCCATCTTTTTCCCCGTTGCGCGGCGCGCGCGAAGTAAACGACACCGACGGTTTGATGCGCTCATCGCGGTTCAAGACTTCGCTGACCAACGTGGTTTTGCCAGCGCCCGACGGAGCGGAAACAATTATCAGGTTGCCAATCATTCGACGTTGTTCGCCTGCTCGCGCAGCTTTTCGACTTCGGTTTTGATTTCAATTGCCGCGTCGCAAATCGAAAGCTCAGCGGATTTAGACAGAATCGTGTTTGCTTCGCGGTTGGTTTCCTGCAACAGAAAATCCAGCTTCTTGCCGATTTCATTGTCGCCACCCAGCAATTCTTTTAACTGAACGATGTGACTTTTCAATCGCGTGATTTCTTCGGTGATGTCGCTGCGTTCGGCCAGATAAGCCACTTCCTGAGCCAGCCGCGTTTCATCCACAGCCGTTTTTTCCAGAATTTCGGCAACGCGCTTTCGCAGCTTTTCGCGGTACGCATCCACCAAACCATCCGAACCGGCAATAATCAGTTCGACCTGTTTTTGAATTCGTTCGACACGCGCCAGCAATTCTTTTTGCAGTTCGTGACCTTCGACGGCGCGCATCGCCACCAATGAAGTCAGCGCCTGCGTCAACGCTTCTTCGACTCCCTGCACAACGGCTTCGCTCAATCCGCCGGTGCTTTGCGCCTGCAACACGTTTGGCAATCTGGCAATCGTAGCCAAATCGGGTTCGCCCACCAATCCAAACTCTTCGCGCATGGTTTTCAACGCCGCCAGATAACCGCGAATCAACGGACGGTTCAATTCATAAGCTGTGTCCGCGGTTTGCGAAAAGTTGATGGTCACATCCACTCGGCCACGCGACAACGCCGCTTGAATCTGTTTTTTCAGCGGAATTTCCAGCGACAGCAAATCCTGCGGCGCTCGCCAATGTATGTCCAAGTTGCGATTGTTGACCGAACGCAGGTCAACCGTGACGGAGAAATTTTCTCCGCTGGCGGTTCCCTGTCCGTAGCCTGTCATGCTTTTGAGCATAATGTTCAGTTCGCAGTTCGCGGTTCACAGTTCACAGTTCACAGTCAAAACATCAACTGCGAACTGTGAACTACGAACTGGCAACTTCCTCCTCTTCGGCAAACTGTAATTCATACAGTCGCCTGTAAATTCCGTTTTGCGCCAGCAATTCCTGATGAGTGCCGGATTCAGCAATGCGCCCGGCGTCCATGACGATGATGCGGTCGGCGCGGCGAATGGTCGAAAGCCGGTGAGCGATAACAATCGTCGTGCGACCGGTCATCAAATTGTTCAGCGCCTGTTGCACCAGCATCTCGCTTTCAGTATCGAGCGCGCTGGTGGCTTCGTCCAAAATCAAAATCGGAGCGTCTTTCAAAATCGCTCGCGCGATGGCGATGCGTTGGCGCTGTCCGCCCGAAAGAATCAACCCGCGTTCGCCGACGACGGTGTCGTAACTTTCAGGCAGCTTGGAAATGAACTCATCGGCCAACGCAGCCTTTGCCGCCGTTTGAATCGCGGTATCACTGTCGTTTCGCCTGTAAGCGCCGTAAGCGATATTCGCCCGAACCGTCTCGTTAAACAAATGGACTTCCTGAGTGACGACTGCGATTTGTCTGCGCAACCCGACCAGTTTCAAATCGCGCACATCGTGACCGTCAACCAAAACTTCGCCTGCCGAAGCGTCATAAAAACGTGGAATCAAATTGGTCAGCGTGCTTTTGCCTGCACCGCTTTGGCCGACGATGGCAATCATTTCTCCGGCGCGGACTTTGAACGAAACGTCGTCGAGCACGGGCAAATCGAATCCGGCTCCGTAGCTGAAACTGACGTTGCGGAATTCGACTTCGCGCGAAAAGCGTTGAAGCTCGACAGCATCCGGCTTGTCGCGCATTTCCATCTGCTCGTCCATCACCGTGAAGATGCGCGCGGCAGAAGCCAGTCCTTGCTGCAAATCGTGCTGCAACCGGCTCAGGCGGCGAATCGGGTCGTAAGCCTTGAACATTGCCAGCAAAAACGTAGCGAAGCTTCCCAGCGACATTTGCCCGGCGACAATGCTTCGTTGCGCGTACAGCAACAAAGCGGCAACAGCGACGATACCAACAGTTTCCAGCAAGATCGGCGAAAAGAAATAAATCCGCATCGCGCGCAATTGGTCGCCCATCTGTTTGCGCGCCGAGCGACGAAACCGCTCGCTTTCGTAAGCTTCCATCCCGAAGGCTTTGACGACGCGCTGAGAAGAAATCGCTTCTTGTGCGGTGTCCAACATCTCGGCTCCGCTTTCCTGCCGCGAAGTCACGTACTTTCGCAGCTTGCGATTGAATGTTGTCGTCAGATACGCCACTGGCGGAGCCAGCAAAATGATCGAACCAGCCAACCACCAATTCACGCTGAAAAGCACGGCCAGATACACCACCAAGCTGACAGATTCGCGCAGCAAATCACGCAGCGTGTCGGACACAGCGCGTTCGACCTGCGCGGCATCGCTCATCAAATGCGCGGTCAATTCATTGGTCGGACGTTTGGCAAAGAACGAAGCCGCCTGGCGAATGATGTGATCGTAAAGTGACGACCGAACATCGGCGATAACGTTCTGGCCGATGTAACTCATCGAATAAGACGAAAAGTATTCGGCAACGCCTTTGGCCAATGTCAGCCCAACCAACAGCATTGCGACCTTATCCAACGCCAAATCACTGAGCCAGGGCAAAAGCCTTCCGACCAAGGGAATCATCGAAACCGCTTGATCGGACTTTTTGGCCAACGAATCAAAGATCGGTTGCAACAACAGCAGCGTTCCGCCTTCGAGCAAGCCTGTGGCGATCATCAAAACAATGGAAATTGCGAAGATGATTCGGTAAGGCCGAAGATAACGAAGCAGTCTGGCGAATTCGGTCATTCTGGTTTGGGCATTGATTACAGCGCAAAATCGCGCATTTTGACTCGTCCCTGAAAGGTGCGGATTATAGAGAACCGGCGGCACGCTGGCAATTCAAGTTCAGACGCAGACGATAAGTATGGAAGAGTTGATCGAAGAACAGGATTTTTACACGGAAGATAGCTTTTTGGTCTTCACGCGCCAATTCCACCTCCGGCGCGGAAGCTGCTGCGGCTCCGGTTGCCGCCACTGCCCTTACGACCCGCGATGGACGAAAGGAAACACGACGATTTCACCCGAACAAACGATTCAGCCAACCAATCAATGCGAAGTCGGCGAATGTTTTTGACAGGCCTCCTGCAATGCCGCTTCGACCAGCGGCGAAACCGACGATTCGGCTTTGCGGCAGACCATGGCCAGTTCGCTGACGATCAGGTATTGCGCTCGTTCCAGCATTTGTTTTTCCCGGAACGACAGAGGTTTTTGCCGATTCAGAAACGTCAATGTCTTTAACACTTCGGCAATGGCGAACAGGTCGCCGTGCCGCATGGCTTCGGAAAATTCCTTGAACCGGTCTTTCCAGTCTGTGGGCGGAGACAAAAAGTCTTCGGCAAGCGCGGTCAGCAACTCTTCGCATCTGCGTTTGGCGATGAGCGTGCGCAAACCAACTTCGTCAGCGTTGCGCGTTGGAACCATCACCAGCGAATTGTTGGCCTGGAGTCGTAGCAAATAAAAAGGCTGGTCTTCTCCGTTGATTTGGCGAGATTCGATTTGCTCGACAATGGCGATGCCTTGATTGGGATAAACGACCTTCTGACCAATTTTGAATGTCACATCGTCCTCCTTTGACGCCTTTCGGCTTTCGGTTATTGACGTGAAGCATGTCAGCGAAGGCATTTGTTCGTTGATGTTTGAAGTCTAGCCCAGCGGTGCTGAAAGAGCCAAAGATTTTGTGGCGATCATTCTTTTTGTTCCGGCTCGGCACGCCAGCCAACCCGGCCAATCCAGGCGAGCAGGAAAACGCCTGCCAACAAACTCAGTCTGAGCAGGTTCGCCAAGCGCGGAGCTTTGGTCGAATCAAAAATCAGAGGCTGCGGTCGGGAGTAATTACACAGATTCAGGCTACGCTCCGGCGGCGCATCTGGCGGTTTAGCGAACCACCAGTATTCGGGTTCAGGCCATTGTTCCGTGCCGGGCGCCAAACGACACCGAAGCAGTCTGAGGTTGAATCTTATGTGATTGAATCGCGGATCGTTTAGCAGACGTTCCAACGTGGAAGTTCCGGTGGCATTGGCCGCGTTGTACAGCAAACCGTAATAGAACACGCTGCCGAGAAAGGAAACCATCAAACCAAAAACCACTGCCGCAAATAACATGGTTTTTCTTTTGCGGCTCCAATTGATTTGGCGCAACGCGGCGGCCAGACACAATACCAATGGAGCAACGGCAGAATGCAAATAACGCGGCCCCCAAACTTCGTCCTGCCAGGGAAAAAGCAGCGACAAACTGCATGTTGCCCCACCAAGAATCAGCAACGAAAAGTAAGCCAGTTGGGGTTCGTTACGAAAAGTCTGGCGAATGACCAACAACCCCACGACGGCCATTGGAGCGAAAAAGACCAGCCCTTTGTTGAGCGAAAAAAACTGCGACCACAAGTTCATCAAAAAAGTTATCGGAGATTCGATCAGCACATGCCTGGAAACGTAATCCATTAACGAACCGTGCCGTTTCCAATACGAAGCCCGCGAATAACTTCCGACCAGGTAAAACACCAAAATGATCGAAGCCAGACAAGAAGCTTTCGCCCATTCCTTTTTCAGAACTCCGAAGATGGCCTGATAATCCTGCCAGTCTCGCCACAGATACGCGCCCGCCAAAAACCCAAGCGCCGGCAGCAGAAACAAACCGTTGGATTTGGCACTGGCTGCCACGCCCGCGGACAGCGCCAAAGCCAACGTGCGCGGCCAGCTCACAGATTTTTCGTAATTCAGCGCCAGAAAACCGGCCAGCAATAGAAACAGCGATTGTGTGGTTTCCAAACCGATGTAGGCGTAAGGCCACAACATCGTGGCAAAGCTCGCCGCAAATGCGATAACAATTGCCTGTTTTAGATTGCCGGTCAGTCGTCGGCTCCATTTCAAAACGATCGTGCTGATTGCCGAAGTCATCAAAACCGGTTGCAACGAAACAATGCGATCCGCCAGGTAGGCGCTTTCACCTGACAATGCCCGTTGAACCAACAGCAGCGGAACTTCAAAAATCATTTCGACAGCGCCGTGCCTGGGCCAGTTGATGGGCGATTGCGCGCTTCGCCCTTTCATCCATTGCGACAAGTTGGCGGCAATTTGCTGTGCGGATTCTATGTTTTCGTCCATGTACCCCATTCCTGCAATCGCCAAAGGGGAAAACGACAGATACGTCAAAAACATTGCCAGAAACCACAGCCAACAGATTCTGGATTCAACAAATGCGTTCACTTGCGAAAGCTTCGCCTGCGGGGAGCGATGGGACATTTCAGTTGCAGCCTCAGTTGATAAAAAGTTGATAAAAAGTGTTATGAAACGGCGTTCGGCGGTTCGTTGTTGATCAGGATGGCAGAGTCCGTAAACAACGAACGTGAGTCTGGCCAAGCTCTCAAATCAAACTGATGTTACGCGCTAAAGAATCGAACATTGGGTTTGACACGGTTTTCGTCCC
>CADECP010000045.1 GCA_902825875.1 uncultured Acidobacteriota bacterium | reverse complement strand
AAGGAAACTGTCATCGCCTTTATTTATTTTCCATCCCTCCGTCTCTAAATCCCTCAATCCCGCTCGTCTCTTTCATTCCGTCCGCTTTTTCTTCGCCTCTTCGATTCGTTCGCTCAGTTCGGCGACGAAATCCGTTCGCGGGTTGTAACCGGCCTGCCGAAATGCGACTTCGCCTTTGCGATCCAGAATGATCGTCGTCGGGATGGAGCTGATCGAGAAAAAATCGTTCAGATAATCGGCGTACACCACCGGCAGATTGAATTTGTGTTGTTTCAAAAACGGCGCGACCGAATCGCGGTCTTCGTCGGTGGTGACGGCCAAAAAGACAACGCTCTTGTCGTCTTTGTATTTGGCCATCGTTTTTTCAAACAGCGGCATTTCAGTCAAACACGGCCCGCACCAAGTCGCCCAAAAATTCATGACAATGATTTTGCCGCTGAGCGTCGCTAGATCGAGCTTGGAGCCATCGAGTTTCGTCAGTTTGAAGCCAAGCGCGTTGCTGGCGTTTTCGTTGATGTTCGGCTGTTCCATTTTGGCCAATCGTTCATCGCGCTCTTTGACGAATGCGTCGTAGGTTTTTAGCAACCGGTCGCCCAGCCCGGCTTCAGAACCGGTTTTCGTCGCTTGAAGCTGGCTGAGTTTTTGCCGAGTGGCTTTCAAATCAATTTCTTCGTTGGTGACCAGCGCGATGACAAATCCTTTGGAATAAAACTCAATCGCTTCGTCTGTGGCTTTGCGCTTTTCAGCCAGTTCGCCCAGCACCAATGCGGCTCCGGCCATTCGCGCGGAGTCGAAACTTTTCGTCAAATCGGCTTTCGCTTTTTCGTCGTTGCCCAAATCGGCGTGAACTCGCCCGCGCAGCAAATACACCGAAGCGATGCCTTGTTGCTTGCGCTCTTCCCACTGAGCGGCGCTGATGCGTCTGGGTTTGATGCTGGAAGAAATTATTCCTTCAAACTGGCGAACCAACTGGTTGGCGTAAGTGATTGCGACGTTCAGATCGTCCGGCCCTTTGCGTTCTCGCAGCGAAGTCACCAGATTGGTCAGGGCGTCAATGTTGCCTTCGTTGGCGACGACCAGTTTTTCCGCATACGAAATCACGCGGTTTCGGTCGCGCAACTTGACCGCCAGTTTGTACACCTCGCCTTCGATTTCCTGGCGATGCTCGCTTTTCGGAAATTTCTGCAGGTAATTTTCCAGATTGACGATGATCTGCGTTTCACTGCCGCCGCTGGATTCAATCGCTTTGCGAAGCTCCGTGTCGGAATCTGCTGGCTGAGCCGCCGGAGTTTGTTTGTCCTTGTCCGAAGTTGACTGCGCCATTGCCGTCCAATTCGCAGCAAACAAGACTATCAAGGTAAAAAGACAGATTTTTAGTTTCACTATTCACTCCCCAACCGGACAGAGCCGGAACCAAATTTATATTGTAGCTTCGGTGAACAGGGCTAGCGGCATCAGCCGATTGAAACACCGCTCATCGAATGTGCACAGATATGATTGTAAAGATAGCTCCGAAAACAAACAAAGCCGAAGCGTTTCAGCGACGCAGGACGATGGTTCGAGCAATGCCTTGCAGATCGTCAAGCAACCGAACCTCGCTCCACGTCGCCGAATCGGCCATCGCCCGGACGGCTTCGGATTGTCCGTAGCCGAGTTCGCAAATCAGATACCCGCCGGGTTTCAACTTGGCCGGAGCTTCGTTCAACAAACGGCGATAAAAACTCAAACCGTCGTTGTTGTCAGTCAAAGCGGTGTGAGGTTCCCAATCGCGGACTTCGCGTTGCAAGGTTGGCAGTTCGTGCGCGGCAACATACGGCGGGTTCGACAGAATGAAATCGGCAAACAGGTTTTCAGGGAACGTCGCCAGCAAATCCGATTCGATAAACTCGATGCGCGTTTCCAGATCATGCCGGGCTGCGTTTCGCCTAGCGACTTTCAGCGCCGCCGTCGAAATGTCGCAAGCGAACACTTTTGCGTCAGCCAGTTCACGCGCCAATGTGACGGCTATACAGCCGGAACCTGTCCCGACATCAACGATCACAGGCGCGGCGAGTTTGCATTCTTCGACCAGACGAATGGTTTCTTCGACGATCAATTCGGTTTCGGGGCGGGGAATCAGCACGTCGGGCGCGACTTCAAATTCCAAACCGAAAAACTGTTGATGACCAGTGATGTATTGCAGCGGTTCGCCCGCCGAGCGACGTTCGATCAAGCTGAAATAAGCGGCCAGCAAATCTTCGCCGAGTTGTTCATTGAAATTGACGATCAGGTAGGTGCGATCTTTGTCCAGAGCTTCGGCCAGCAAGGTCTGCGCGTCCAGCACGTCGCTGGGAACGGACGCGGCGCGCAAACGCTCGCTGGCCAGTTTCAAGGTTTCGGCAATCGTCGCAGGCATGGCTTACGCTCCGGCGACTTGTTTTTCGGTTTGGGCTTTCAGTTTTTCGGCTTGGAAATGCGTGACTGTGGCTTCGATCAATTCATCCAGCGAGCCTTCCATAATCAGATCCAGTTGGTGAATCGTCAGGCCAATGCGGTGATCTGTGACGCGATTTTCCTTGAAGTTGTAGGTGCGAATCTTTTCTGAGCGATCGCCCGTGCCGACCTGATCGCGGCGTTCTTTGGCCAAAGCGTCATGTTGTTTCTGCTGCTCGATTTCATACAGGCGCGAACGCAGCACGCGCATGGCTTTTTCGCGGTTTTTGATTTGCGACTTTTCGTCCTGCATCGAAACGACCAAACCGCTGGGCATGTGAGTCAGTCGCACTGCCGAATAAGTCGTGTTGACCGATTGGCCTCCGGGGCCGGACGAACAAAACGTGTCCACGCGAATGTCTTTCGGATCAATTTTCACGTCTACTTCTTCGGCTTCGGGCAGAACGGCGACGGTGACGGCGGAAGTGTGAATGCGCCCGCTGGTTTCGGTTTGCGGCACGCGCTGGACTCGATGGCCGCCGGATTCGTATTTCAATTTGGAATACACGCGGTCGCCTTCGATGATTGCTTCGGCTTTTTGAATGCCGCCCAAACCGGTTTCCGCCGATTCCGTCACCTGGAATTTCCAGCCCTGTCGTTCGGCGTAGCGCGCATACATTCGCAAAACTTCGGCAGCAAACAAACAGGCTTCTTCGCCACCGGTTCCGGCTCGAACTTCAAAGACGACGTTCTTTTCATCGTTCGGGTCTTTTGGCAGCAAAAGGATTTTCAACTCTTCTTCGGCTTTTTGGCGACGCTCTTCCAAGTCAGGCAATTCCATTTCGGCCAGTTCGCGCATTTCGGCATCGTCCACATCGCGTAGAATTTCTTTGTTGCCCTGAATATCACTGTCGAGCTTCTTAATCTCGCGGAACTTCACCACGATGGGTTCCAGTTCGCGGTGCTGTTTGGTGACTTTGGTGTACCGCGACTGATCACTGATGACTTCGTTGTCGGTCATCTGCTCGGTCAGTTCTTCGTAGGTTTTTTCAATGGCTTCAAGTTTCTCAAACATAGTTTCAGAGTAGGCGATAGTCAGTAGACAGCTAGGTTGTTCGGCGACGGTTCCGTTTCAGTCACTTTACGCTGGCTGAGCTTGTTCTTTGGGTTCGAGTTTCAGCGATTCTTTCAGCGCATAAATGGCAACTTCCAATTGATCGTCCGAAGGTTCGCGCGTCGTCAGGTTTTGCAGCCAGATGCCTGGCAAGGTCATCAATCGGAAAATCGCGCCGGACTCCTTTTTGCCAGCGGCACGAATGACTTCGTACGAAATGCCCGCGATCAGCGGAATCAACGCAATGCGTGACAGCAGGTTGAACAACAACGAATCGAACTTGATGATCGAAAACAGCACGACCGAAACCAGCATCACCACCATCAGAAAACTGGTTCCGCAGCGTGGATGCTGGCGCGGATGTCGTCGAGCATTGGCGACGGTAAGTTCTTCGCCCATTTCCCAGGTGAAGACGGTTTTGTGTTCCGCACCGTGATATTCAAACACTCGCTTAATGTCGTTCAACCGCGAAAACGTATAAATCATCGTGATGAAAAAAATCATGCGGATGACTCCGTCAATGAAGTTGAACGAAAACGAAGGGCGTACAGGCTTCATATATGCCTGTGTCCACGCCCAGGCGGATTGATACCAGGTTTGTCCGGCGGTTTGCTCGACGGTGGCCTGTGGCGCGTCTCCCCAACCGAAGTAAATGAACATTACGTTGGTCAGCAACAACGGCAAAACGATGAACAGCATGACGTTGAACACCAACGCAAACACCAAAGAACCGGCAGCCGTCGCTGTGGCTCCCGCACTGCTTGGCTTTTCTGAACTACTCAGCTTTTCTTTGGGTTCAGGCTGTTCGAGTTCTTTCAACGATTCTGCGGACAAAAATCGGTCGCCAGAATCCATCACGTGAGCCGTCGTTGCCAACGCGCCAGTCGCTGCCGCCGCTTTGGCGGATGTTGTCGCTTTGGCATCCTCTTGTTCGGCGTCTTCAAATGCGACGGTGGCGGAAAAGTTCAGAGCCTTGACGCCCAGCACCATCGAATGAATCAACACGGCGCTGCCGCGCAGTACAGGAATTTTCAGAATCGGATACTTATCGCTTAATTTCGGCAACGGCTCGGCTTTATAAACGATGCTGCCATCCAGTTTACGAACCGCAACCGCATACGAATTCGGAGCGCGCATCATCACGCCTTCGATAACGGCCTGGCCTCCAACGATGATTTCTTTTTCCTGGCTCATAACAACCTGCCTTACGATCAAAAAGTAAAGCCACAGCGCCAACAACAAACTGGTGTACCTGACCGTGAATGGGCAAGTTACCAACATTGTTGGTCGCAGTGGCTTTGGTTTTGGACGCTAAAGATGACCGCAAACGAATGCGGGATGTGGGACGCGGAATGCAGATTTGTCTCCGCTTCTCAAATTCGACCAGTTGTTAATGATGGCCTTCATCATCGAGTCCACAAATTCCGCAATTGGATCAAGCCGTTGCTTGGGCTTTTTTAGCGTATTTCTTCTGGAAACGTTCAACACGGCCAGCAGTGTCCACCAATTTCTGTTTGCCGGTGAAAAACGGGTGGCAGGCCGAACAAATTTCAACGTTGAGTTCTTTCTTGGTCGAGCGAGTGGTCCAAGTGTGGCCACAGGCACAATGAACTTTGCATTCCTGATAATTTGGATGGATTCCTTCTTTCACTTTCGTTCTCCTTATGCTTGTTTAGAAAGTTAAGCTTTAACCGCGAGCAATGGCCGAATATCAAAAACGGCGAAAATCCATTGCTGACGGCAAATTGGGAAATTAGCCGAAGGCTTTCAACCATGTCAAGCCGCGAACGATTTGCGGCAAAACTACGGTTGCGCGGTTTTCCTGTATTCAAGCTTCCTTTTTTCGCTCAATAAACTACCTTCATTTCCAAGACTTTCCTGTCTTTGGGATTCTTTTCGTTGATGAAGGCCCCAAGCGAAGCGTTCCAAATGGCGGTGTTGCCATTCAATACAATATCGGCATTGGTCTCCGTAAAGTTCTTCGGCGCATGCACAATAAAGCGGAACTTGAACATCATGGAAAACAACATTTGCATCATTTCCCCGCCCATCAATTCCTTAAACATGTCGGGTGGCAAGTCCTGTTCAGGTGATTCTTCTTTTACTGCAGGTCTTTCTTTGGGGGCATGTGTTCGCGCGGGTTGCTTACCCGTGCGCTTGGCGACAGGTTTCGGTTGAACTTTAGGCGTAGTGGTTGGGGCAGGGCTTGTTATGGAATCAGAAGAGGTAGCTTCGGATTTTTCCTTGTCGCTTAGGGGCATGCTGTTTCCTAGTGCGCCTACTAAATCAATGAACAGTCGTTGTGTGACAATGGTTAAATCTCCTTTTTTCTCCAGAGCGACTTTCCAGTAGGATTCATCTTTGTTCTTTTCTTTGGATTCCTTTTCGCCCATTTCTTTGGAGTAGCTGTCCAATGCAGCTTCCAGGTCATTGAGCCGATTGAAATGCAGCACGATGTAAAAACCGTAAGCGCCGTTTTGTTTGACTTCTTTGACTTCTTTCAATTGTACGGTTGGCGGCAAACCTGAAGAGAATTTTTGCTTCATCTCTTCGATCATTTGTTTGGGATCAGGTTGACCAGGCCCAGCCGCCGCCGACTTTTTCATCAATTCTTCTGGCAAGTCAGGCAATGAAAGGTGCATAACCATATCCCCGCTTCCGTCTGCTTGCAGGAAAATTTCTTGTTCAACGCTGAAACAGCCTGAAGTCATCAAGCTAATAGCTGCCAAGAATAAAATCATCAGAGACGCTTTCTTTGTCATTGGTTCCTCTTGAAACTTTGGAAGGTGATTCATCGCTGAGGTTCACCTTGGGTTTGTTATCGCATCAATGGGGCTGTCGGTTTTTATCAACAATGATGCGCGAATTGCGGTCTTATCAACAACGCACCAGAGTTTAGCCCGGTGTTTTGGGCTTGTCACATGCAATCCATGTAGGCTGATGAAGTTTTTTCTTGACACGCCTGATAAACGAGTTTATAACCACATCTAGTGTGTTGTTTGCTATAGACTACAAGAGATAAATCAACACTTCATCTTGTGGTTATGCTATCACCAAGAGAAAGGAGAGATAATATGGCAGCCAAGAAAGCAGCGAAAAAGGCTCCGGCCAAGAAAGCAGCGAAACCGGCCAAGAAAGCCGCCAAGAAGAAATAACTTCTTCTGAATGCGCCCTATTTGCGCATCCAAAACTTATTGTCGAGATTTGATTCACATAGGGAACGGTTTTATAGCCGTTCCCTATTTTGCTATGTGCAAATGGTGGAGTATGGATTGCCATAGCAAGCGACAAATAATTTCTAAGAAGTGCGTAGATTGAATTTGCGCTATTGAAGAAGAGAGGAGCGCCTTCTATTGGTTTGACCCAAGATGTTTGGTCGTGTGTTCGGTAATGCTTTGTGGTGGTCGTGGGGCGGATGTTGTAGGTGTAGAAGGCTCTGCGATACGGTTTAAGGGCTGGGCTTGTGTGATGACGCTTCTCGGTGATGCGGTAGAAAGAAAGCCAGACAAGCGTTGCCGTTCCATCTCTTTTACTTTGAGATATTGGCCAATTCCTTCGCCGATGAGTGCAAAAGCCGGAAAGAAAAACGACCAACCCCACGCATGTCCGCCAGGGAACCAAAACGTTACAAACAATGCTGCAACGGCAAAGCCCAAGCCGGAGAAAAAATTGCCTGTAGCTTTTTCTATGGATGGAGCCTTGTGGTGTTTTCGCCTGCCGTGAGAGAAATTTTCTTCTTCGTCAACGGCGACTGGCAACTGACCAGACAATGCTTGAGGAATCAGGCTGACATTCGCTCCACAGGCTCGGCAAAATTTTTGTGAATCGTCTATTGGAGTGGCGCAGTTTGGACAGTACATGGTTTCGCTCCTTTACATCGCATCATACGCCAAACGTTGTCTCTGAAGTTCTAGCCATTACAACCAACCCAGATCACCATGTCGTTCGCCGACCAAATGCAAAAATAACGCTTCTAAAGTGTCAAACTGTTCGCCGGAGCTTTCCAGCTTGCCACCAACCATTAGTTGAGACACGTCGCCGCGCCAAGCGATTTTTCCGTGATTGATAATTGCCACGTCATCGCACAATCGCTCAACGGTTTCCAAAACGTGAGTCGTCATAAAAACCGTTCGCCCGCCAGAGACAAATCGTCGTAACCAGTCTTTCAACATCGCTACGCCAGCCGGATCAATGCTCTCAAACGGTTCGTCCAAAAAAAGAATATCCGGACGATGAATGATCGAAGCGGCAAAGGCGACTTTTTTCCGCATGCCTGTGCTGAAATCAGCCAGCCGTTTGTTCGTTGCTGAAATCAAATCCATCGCCGTCAGTAATTCTTCGACGCGATTGCGGATGGTGGATTCTTCCAGTCCGTAAATTCGTGCGTTGAACGCCAGAAATTCATGAGCATATAAATGATCGAACAACCCCAAGCCTTCCGGCATCACGCCTATCCTGTGTTTTAGAGCAATCGAGTTGGTGTTGAACTCCTGATTGAGCAATTCAATCTTGCCGGAAGTCGGATCAATCAAACCCGTCAAGCAGCCAATGGTAGTGCTTTTGCCCGCGCCATTTGGCCCCAAAAAGCCAAACATTTTTCCGGTGGGCACGGTTAGAGACAAATTATCAACGGCGATCAGTTCGTTGTAGCGTTTGGTCAGGTTGGAAATGCGAACAGCGGCTGTCGGCTGATTGGGCCAAACCGGAGCGGTGGTTTCAGTTTCAACAGATGCAATCATCATTTTTTAGTCTCTGGCTCCTGCAATCAAATTGATTAAGCGTTCACGGCGAGTGTTGAGCGGGTTTTCTATAGCATAAAAAGAAAAGGCATAAAGGCCAGCGCAAGCCGCCATCAGCAACAATGGAACCCACCAAAAGCGCAAAAAAGTCATCAATCCCAAGCGATTTGCCGCCATCATCAATCCCCAAAATGGAACCAGAACTCCGCCGATAACGACGACATTCGCACCGAAAGAAAGTCGGTTATTCCACATTGCGTCGAAGTCCATGCTTTTGGGCGAAAAGATGGAAGTCCAAAACCCCAATGCGTTGTAAAAAAACAAACTGGCCAACGCAGTCGAAAGCATCATCACCAGCATTTGCCACGAAATAACCTGACTGCTGTAAAAAATCAGCCAGAGTGCAAAAGAGATGAACACGGCGACGGCTCGTAGCAACAAAGAAGAAAGATTCATCGCCCGCAGCGCATCCGCAAAGTTGATGGGCATAAACGCATAACGGCGAATTCCAGCTTCGTCGTAACCGAAAGCATTCAACATCATGGCTGCTGCTGTGGCGCTGCTCATGATGAAAAACATCGCCAGCGAAATGGCGAAATAACCCTGTTGGCCTTTGTGCGGGATCATATATTTTCCGGCCAGAACTATGACCGGCGCAGTGATCAAACTGAAGCGAATCATGTTGCAGCGCAGGTGATAGCGCAGAGCTTTGCTGACCAACGGCGCATAACGATGTCCGAACAGTTTGCTGATTTGGTCGGTGTAATCTTGCCAGACCATGCTGGCTGTCGTTGCCGGAGCAGTTGTTTGCGGGCGAGTTTCCAGTTTTTCCAGCATCCACAATAACGCCAGACACCAGAGTAGCAATAAGATGAAACTGCCGATGACGTTGGCGGCGGTGTCACCCAACAAGGCTCCGGCGGCGGCTCCGGGCGGAGTGAATTTCAACAGTTGATCCAGTGCGTTCCAGACGAAGGCCTTTCTGGAATTGATAAGAAGCGCAATCGCCAACGGACCGAAGGAGACGACCAGCAGCACGACGGTTCCGATTACGCCGGAGCCTCGCCGAGTTTCCATCACCATTCCGACAATAGTTAGCAAAACAATCGTCGCCAGATAGTTGGCAACGATAAAGATGGTTGTGGTCAACAACGTTCTGAAAATAGAGCCGCCACCCAGCCACAAAAAACCAATCGCCAGGCCGTAAGTGCAGGCAATCAGCAGCAACCAGACTGGGTCGAGAATGCCGATGATTTGTCGAACTAAAAATCGTTCGCGGGCGTCGAGCGGGTAACGCCGCAAGACTTCTTCGGAAAATGCGGCGCGCGTGCCGGTTCCGAACAGCAGGCTTAACCCGATGCCGTTGACGAACAAACCGAACAGCATCCAGCGAGCAAAGTATTCGGCTCGTTCCGGTTCGATTGACGTGATTGCAAAGCCGATTCCCATTCCGCCGAGCGCGAAAAACAACGCAACAAATCCGCCAATCAAATACAGCGCAAACAGCATGGCGATTTTGCCGTTGCCAGTTCGCGCGTGCGCCCAGATCAGCTTGTAACGAAGCCGAGCCAGAGCCAAAAAACGTTTGAAGAAATCTTTGCTCATAATGCCAAACTCTAACAGACCAACTGCGATCGGTTCATCTTGAAGCCTTTCAGGTTGCCAAGAACCGTTACCGCGAATTTTTCAGTCCGGAAAATCCGTCTGGCCATTTGCTGAATGCCTTTGGCGGTGACGGCTTCGATTTCGGCGATCACTTCGTCGGGCGAAATAAAGCGGCCAAAGTTCATCTCGTGTTGCGCCAATGCGCTCATGCGCGAAGACGCCGATTCCAGATTCAATCGAACAGACGCTTTCAACTGGTCTTTGTTGCGTTGTAATTCTTCTTCGCTGATCGGTTCGGATTTGATGCGCGCCAATTCTGACATCGTGGCGGCGATGGTTTTTTCCAGTTGTTCGGTCGAAGTTCCCGCATAAATCGTCAAATAACCGCAATCGCGGAACGGGTTGATTCCGGCAAAAACCGTGTAGGCCAGTCCCAGTTCTTCACGAATGGATTGAAACAGACGCGAACTCATTCCGCCGCCCAGAATCACCGACAGCAAATTAGCGGTATAAATCTCCTCGCTGACCAGCGAAGGGCTTTGTGTGCCAATTACGATGTGCGATTGCTCAAGTTCAGCTTTGTGGCGGCGGACAATCGAAGCCATCGCCTTCGGTTTTGATGATTTCAGCGGTGATTGGCGGCGTTTCAGTTTGCCGAAATAGCTTCGTGCCAGATCGAGAATCTGTTTGTGTTCGATATTGCCTGCGGCGGCGATGACCAAATTATCTGGTCGGTAAATTTCATCGTAATAACTCTCGACCACGCCGTTTTTGAACTTTGCCAGCGTTTTGGGAGTGCCCAGAATCGGACGGCCAAGCGAATGTTGCGGATAAAAGCTTTCGCAAAACAGATCGAAGATCAGATCGTCGGGCGTGTCTTCGACCATTTTGATTTCCTCCAGAATGACGTTCCGTTCTTTCTTCAGTTCCACCGGGTCGAATGCCGGAGCCGTCACGACATCTGCAATCAGGTCAAATGCACGCGGCAAATGTTCGTCCAGCACGTAATCGTAAAAACCTACTACTTCGCGCCCGGTGAAAGCGTCCAGATGGCCGCCGAGCGTGTCGCCTTCGGCAGCGATTTGTGCGACCGACCGGTTGCGAGTTCCTTTGAACAGCGCATGTTCAATGAAGTGAGTCAGCCCGTGACGTTCCGCCGTTTCGTGGCGCGAACCGCTTCGCAAAAAAACGCCGAAGCTCACCGAACGTAGGTACGGCATTTTTTCCGACACCACGACCAATCCATTGCTGAGAGTGGTTTTGCGGACATCGAATTTCTGGTTGATTGTCATTCTTGATGCGACTGCTTTGGATTTCATAGTTGGTCTCAATAAAGAGGCGACATCATAAGCCAGCGACTCAGCCTCTCTCAAACGATCAAGTCAGAAATCTCGTCTTGAACCGTTTACTGTCATCATTTGTTGTCATCAATCGTGGACAGGTTACTGGCGAGCTTGTCTACGATCATAGACATCAGCCATCCTTCGGGATTGTTCATTACCCGGTTATCTTGTTGTGTTCGGAAATAAGTCCTGCTATTTCTTCGTTTAAGGAAAGTTTTCAATCTTTGATCCTCAATGGCACGGTCGTTGCTTTAGGGATATGCGTAACGAGATGAGAACGAAAGTTCTTGAAGATGTTTGAAGTAAAAGCGGGCGAATGAAAAGTAGCAATTGACGAGCCGAGTGAGTGCCCGCGAAAAGTTTGCAGGAGCGTAGCTCCTCACGGGAATGTAGTTGCCGGTTAAAGCAAAGGACACGGGGGTCGGATTTAGTCGGCAATTACAGCTTCGGCTCGCGCGTCTTACGTCACACAGGAACGGGGCACATTGTGTGGCGTAAGGAGCGCGAGTCGGCCTTCAAAAAAACGTGAGTCGAGCGCGAAGCAGGAAAGTTGAGTTTTTGACAACAAGGTTTTGGAGCAAGGCTCCTCTCGATTTTGTAGTCGGCGATCCGGAGAACACGGGGGTCGGATTCGGGTTGTTGACTGCACCTTCGATTCGTAAGTCGCGTTGTATGTAGTACGGGGCACAAAGTACAGCGCGGCTTACGGATCGGTTCAAGGAGTAAAGCCGAAGGGCAAGCGCCTGACGGTTAAGTCTTGTGATTGAGGGCTGGAAAAGACACGGGGGTCGGATTTTAGTCGTCAATCACAACTGCGGTTCGCTGGCTGCGTTACCCGGAGAACGGGGCACAATCGGGTAACGTAGCTCGGCGGGCCGGATTCCTGACGCCGATTGAGTTGAGTCGAAGCCAACAAAGTTTGAAAGTTTGAGTTTTGTAGTCGCCGGTTAAAGCAAAGGACACGGGGGTCGGATTTAATCGGTGATTACAATCTTCGGTTCGCGCGCCTTACGTGACGTAGGGAACGGGGCACACTGCGTTGCGTAAGACGCGCGGGCCGAAAACCAAAAGTTATAGTTTGAAAGTTTGACCGAGTTTGGAGCGCAGCTCCTCACGGGAATGTAGTTGCCGGTTAAAGCAAAGGACACGGGGGTCGGATTTAGTCGGCAATTACAGCTTCGGCTCGCGCGTCTTACGTCACACAGGAACGGGGCACATTGTGTGGCGTAAGGAGCGCGAGTCGGCCTTCAAAAAAACGTGAGTCGAGCGCGATGAAAGTTTTGTTGAGCGCAGCCCCAAACTGCGCTGGTCGTTCGGACGATTGACGCCTTGTCAAAACGGATGGCGACCTTCGGAGCCTTCAATAAACTGCATTCACATCTTTTTCCCGCTAATCAGGACTTCTCCCACTTGAAGTCCGAAGGCTCCCAATTTTTACGGCTGCACGAGAGTGCGAATCGGGTCCTCACCCCAGCAACAGACAGGCTGTCGGATGTCATTACGAATCCGTCAGCCTGTCGCTGTTTTTGCAGCCAACGAAGCCGAAGTCTTGCTCATAAACTCAAGCACATGATTGAATAGCCGCCGAAAAGGGGATTTCAGGTTTGCCGCGAGAACTGGTTTCATCGGAACATATTTTCAAAGGCGCAATTTTCACCGTCGAACGCGACAGGTTACGCGAAGAAAACGGATTTGAAATCGTGCGGGAAATCGTTCGTCACACGGGCGGAGCAGGTTGTTTGCCGCTGTTTGCCGACGGCAGAATCGCGCTGGTTAAACAGTATCGTCATCCGGCCAGATGTGAGTTGTTGGAAATTCCCGCCGGAAAAATCGAACTTGGCGAATCGCCGATGGAATGCGCCGCGCGCGAAGTCGAACAGGAAATCGGTTTTCGTGCTGGGCGGGTTGAATTGCTGGCGGATTTTTATTCGACGCCGGGATTTTGCGAAGAGCGGTTGTACGTTTATCTGGCAACCGATCTGACGCCCGCCGAACAGAACCTGGATCACGACGAGTTTGTTGAAATCGTTTACTTGTCGTTGACGGACGCCCTGGCGATGGTCGAACGCAACGAAATTGAAGATTCCAAAACCATCATTGCGCTTTTGCTGGCACAGCGCCGAATGTGTCAAAGCTGAATGGAGTTTATGTCAATCACCACCGCTTATTGCCCTTCGTGCGGACAGGCCGTTGAAACCGGACCCGGTACGCTATGCGCCCAATGCCAGGCGAATTTTCCTTCTCCCCAATCTCCGCAAGCAAACTGGCTGACCGGCGCAGAAATTCCGCCGATGGAAACCGAAAAACCGAGTTCTCCGTGGCTGGACTTGCTCTGGGCGTTTTTGATCTGGGGCGTGAGCGGCGCATTTTTGATGGCGCTGGACGCTGCTTTACGAATTTCGCTGTGGGCGCTGGGCCAGAAAATTCCTGAGATTGAAATTACTCGCGGAGCCGCGATTTTTACGCTGCTGATTACCATGGTTTTCCAATTGGTTGCGCTTGGCGCAAGCTGGATGGTGGTTACTCGGCTGGGCAAAAAGCCTTTTTTGCAAACTCTGGGTTGGCATTGGCATCCGCAATTTCGATGGGTTCATGCGGTTGGCGGAGCGGCCTTGATGTTCGGAGTGGCAGTGGCTCTGTCTCAATTGCTTCCTCACCGCGAAACCGATATGGAGAAGATTCTTAAGTTGGGAACTTCCGTGCGATTGTTGGTGATCGTGTTGGCTGTGTTGATGGCTCCGGTGGTTGAGGAAGTCGTCTATCGCGGCGTTGTTTATTCCAGTGTTGAACGACTGTGGGGAAAAGCTGCCGGAGTCTTTGTTGTCACAGGGATTTTTGCTTTGGTTCATGTGCCGCAATACTGGGGAAGCGTTGCCGCCATTACCGCGATTGTTGCGTTGAGTCTGGTGCTGACACTGCTTAGAGCCTGGACGGGTTCTTTGTTGCCCTGCGTTGTCATGCATCTGATTTACAATGGAATTCAGGGAGTGTTGTTGGTCGTTGCGCCGGATGCGGCGCTTAATACTCCGACTGAAAAAACCGCAATGATGTTGGTGAACTATTGGCTGGGTGGGAATTAAACTTTCAATCTGAATTGAATTGCTTGATCGTATGTTTCTTCGTCGGTTGATTTTGCTGACTGACGACGTCACCAGGTAAGGAGGAAAGAAAAGCTGTGAATGACTTTTTTTCGTTGATGGAAAAGCTGCAAGGAATGTTCGATAGCGAAGATGTGGAAATCGTCACCAACGATGGACGCAGTTTTCGCGGGAAAATTGACAACCTGCGCAGCACAATGCCGTTCAGCAAACCTGCCGTCAAAATTTTGGGAAACGACGGCAAGATCACCAAAATCCTGTTTGCCGACATCAAGGATATGATTGACCATCGAGGACAATGACGGTGATGCTGTTTCGGAATTTGAGGATTGAGGAAACAGGCAATCGGTTTTCTCAATCCTCAATTCGTTTACTGCTTAATCCGTAGCAGTTCTCTTGAATGTGTATTTGACGTAGCGGCTGCTGGAAAGTAGCTCTTCGCCTTTGTTGGTGCGATGCATGGCATACCCATCAACATAGACGTTGACCAGTTCCCATTCCTCCTGTCCGAGCGAATTCAGCCCGGCATCCACATTGGCGTCAATGAAATCTTCGCCCGTGATACGCGCACCGATCTTGCGAATTTCGCCCCAATCCACCGTTCGATATTCCCACTTCATCGTCTTACCTCGCTCTCTTTAAGGGTTAAGAAAACACGACAACGTTTGACTGATTCGACCGCGCAGGTTGTTGAAATGGCACGCAGAGACACAACATCGCTACGTGGCATTTTGAAACCGTGCGGTCTTGCCTCGTTTGTCGCAGTGTCAGAAAGAACTACTTTTTTTAGGGGAGAGTTATTGAACCGAGCCGCATTCTACTACAAAACCAAAAGCTTGCTCTGTTAGAGGCAGAATTTTACAGATTAAATCGAGCGGCGAATAAGCGGTATTTGCTCGCAGCCGCCTCCGATGGTTATCGAATCTGCGCTTCTATTTTTGGCAAACTCAGCAGTATGACATCGCCGACGATTTTCAAACTTTGCGAACTGATTTTGTCCAGCGTGTCTTCTGCTGTGTGCCAGTAACTGTTATCTTCGGGGCCGTCACCGTATTCAAAATCAATCACGTCAACCGCCGGAATGCCAGCGCGCAAAAACGGCATGTGGTCGTCGTCGCCGATGGAAAAGGGGCGATTGGGAAATTGTTTTCGATGACCAAGTTCCTGAGCCGTTCCCCAAATCGCGCTGACCAGCCACGCTGACGAAGTTTCTTCGCGCGGAATGGTCAAATCCTTGTCGCCGACCATATCCAGCAGAATCATCGCCTTGACGCGGTCTGTCTGTTTTTCCTTTTTCAGTTTTGCGACGTGATGGCGACTGCCGTAAGTGTTGTCCTTGCCGTTCAGGCATTGGCTCCATTCGGCGCAAAACGCTTCTTCGCCGTCGAAGAAGATAAACTGATAGGTGAATTTCCGTTTCTGTTTGTCGGCGGCCATCACGCGCGCCAGTTCCAGCAAAATTCCTGTACTCGATCCGCCATCGTTTGCGCCAACGAACTTGAACTCTTTGAATTCTTTGGTGTCGTAATGACTGCTGATGATGATTGTGCCGGGTGTTTCGCCGGGAATTTCCGCAATCACATTTTTGAATTTGACCTTGCCGCGCGGAGTCGTTTCGGTGAACTCGTCCAGCACGGGCGTCAAGCCGTAACTTTTCAATTCCTTCACCAGATACTCGCGCGTTTTTTCGATGGCAGCCGAACCCGCCGGACGTGGCCCAAATTCCACTTGAGCTTTGACGTGAGCGAAGGCGCGCTCGGCTTCAAACGGAGTCGTCTTTTGAGATTTGTCTGCTTGGCTGTTGTCCGCTGCCGGAGTCGCAGCGACAGGCGGTTTGCTGGCCGAGCCATTTTGGCAGGCAAACAACAATACCGCCGCAAAGAAAATTGCTGTGGAACGAAACATCATCTTATTTTTCTTTTTCCGGGCTGGTGAAGTTCAGCAGTTTGATCAAAACATCCAGCAGTTCTCGACGATCAACCACCGCGTCCAGCATTCCGTGTTCGAGCACGAATTCCGAGCGTTGAAAACCTTTGGGCAATTTTTGCCGGATGGTTTGTTCGATGACGCGCGCTCCGGCAAAACCGATGATCGCGTCCGGTTCGGCGATGTTGAAATCGCCGAGCATGGCGTAACTCGCTGTCACGCCACCGGTCGTGGGGTTGGTCAGCAGCGAAATATACGGCAATCCGGCGTCATCCAACCGAGCCAGCGCCGCCGAAATTTTCGCCATTTGCATCAGGGAAATGGCGCCCTCCTGCATGCGAGCGCCGCCGGAACAGGACACGACAATCAACGGCAATTGTTGTTTGACGCAGTATTCGATTGCGCGAGTGATCTTTTCGCCGACGACCGAACCCATGCTACCGCCGATGAATTTGAACTCCATCGCGCAAACTACCACATCGTGACCGCCGATCTTGCCTTCGCCGGTGACCAGCGCGTCGCGCAAACCTGTAGCTTTCTGAGCTTTTCGCAGTCGTTCGTGGTAAGGAGCGTTATCAACGAATTTGAGCGGATCGGTGGGCGAAACGCTGGCGTCGCGCTCTTCGTATCTGCCGTCGTCAAAGAGCAGTTGCAGCCGCTCGCGCGCGCCGAGCCTGAAGTGATAGCCACATGTCGGGCAGACGTTCAGACTGGCTTTCAGGTCTTTGCGGTAAATAGTGACGCCGCAATCTTCATTTTCACATTTGACGAAGATGCCTTCGGTTTTCACCGTGCGCTCTTCGGGTAGGGCAACCTCGCCGAGCTTGTCGGTCTGGCGTTTGAACCAAGCCATAGTGTTTTCTCTTGGGTATAAATTATTTCAATGTGTTGATTAGGATGCGGGGATTCTACGCGGCGGGTTTGGGGGTGTCAAAAAGCTTTAGGCTTTGCGGAAACGCCATCGAAGCGGTTTACCTTCGATGGCGTTTCCGCACTGACAAAGGCAAACCGCCTCAAGCTGGGAATAGCGAACGGGAAAAACATCAATTGCGATCACCGAATCCGTGTTTGCCTTTGCACACTTTGCACGGCGTGGCCGGCACTGTGTTATCCACTTTGTGGCTGACGGCGGGAACTGTTTTCAGATAAGCGAAGATGGCTTTCAAATCGTCGTCGCTCATTTTGCCGTACAGGTTCCAGGGCATGGTGATGTTCAGCTTGCGAGCTTTGACCTGACCGGTTCGCATCATTTCCAGAAACAGAGTTTCGTCGTAATACGGAATGCCTGACGGATCGGGTGTGATGTTTGTCGAAGTCACTTCTCCTGGCGGTTCGTTCAGCATAAAGCCGCCTGCCAAAAACATTCCGGGAATCGGCGCTCCTTTTTCCTGCGGTGTGTGGCAATCGCTGCAACTGGCCAGCGTCAACAAATGCTCGCCGCGTTTGACCTGAGTCGAAACGTCAGCCGCAGGAACCGGCGAATCCAATGGTTGAGGCATGGTGTTGACCAGGAAGTTCAGCGGGAAATCCAGCTTCGGCTTTTCCACCGCGTTGCTAATCGGCGGCAGAGTTCGCAGGTAAACGATCACGGCGGCCAGGTCTTCGTCGGACATTTGCCGGTAATTCATGTACGGCATGATCGGAAACAACGCGCGGCCATCGCGGCTGACACCTTCACGAATGGCGCGCGCCAATTCGTCATCGCTCCAACTGCCGACGCCGGTTTCTTTGTCCGGCGTGATGTTCGGCGCATGCAAAGTTCCCGGCGCTCCGTAAAAGAAAGTGCCAGCGCCTTCGCGGCCTTTAACCGGCGAACCGTCGCCTTTCCAATCGCGGTCGGAATGGCAATGCAAGCAGCCGGTCACGTTTTCGACCAGATACTTTCCGCGTTCCAGCCGAGCCGGAGTGCTTTCAAAAGTCCGATTCGTTACCGCGCGAGCTTTCGGCCCGACGAATGCTCGCCACAAGCCTGACACAAACAGCGCGGCCAGAATTGCCGCAAAAAGAGCGAGGCCGATTACTTTTAACCAGCGAAATTTCATGGGTTATCTCCTGTGGGTTAAATCTGCGGCAGGCCGGCTGGACTGCCGATGTGTTCACTACCGAAAACTACGGCGGCTTGGTCAGGCTGCCGTACACTCAACGAGTAGGTACGGATTTGAAGAAATCCCAGATTGCCGTCGTCACGTCCCAGCGTGGCCAGGCATGTGCCAGCAACGGATCAACCAGTCCGATCAACGTCAAGCCGGTTTGCAGGTTGGAATACTTTGTTGCCGTTGCGTTTGTTGGAGCTTGCGTGACAACGATTGGTTCAGTCAGGTTTGCGCTGATGAACTTCGTCCAGAAATTGATTTTGTCGGCGAACGACAACTGCACGAACCCATCCAGATTTGGCCCGCCATTGATTGGATTTACCGGATCGAGCGCGCCTTGCACCATAAACGCCGACATGGCTTGAGCCAGTCCGCTGGCGTTGGGGTCGGTGATGATGAGCGGTTGGCCGGGGCCGGGTTGAAAGCCTGCCGAACCGGCGACCGTGCCGATGGCGGCAATGCGCTTGGATTGGGTCGGATCGGAAGCCACGCGCTGGCAAAGTTGCGAACCGCCGGAAAAGCCGATCAAGTAAATCCGTTTGGCGTCTATCGTGAATCGCGCCTGCAACTGGTCAATCAGAAATCCGACGTAAGGCACGTTGACGGCGTCCATCCATTGAAAACCGTTGCCGCCGTTCGGCAGCGGCAATCCATTCGGAAACACGGCGATGAACCCCTCGGCTTCGGCTTTTTGCGGAATGCTTTTGGCGGAGGCGTACATCACCGCCGCGTTGCCGGTCGTGCCGTGAAAGGCGAACACCAGCGGGACGGCTTTGCCGGTTTGGTAACTGCTGGGAACGTAAAACGACACGTTGCGATTGACGCCTTCATACGTGACGGTCACGGTTTGAATGTTGATGTCATGGCTTGGCGGACCAGGGTTTTCGTCTAAACGCGGCGGGCGAGGCGGTGCAGACTGGCCGTAAGCAAAGCTGGTAACGAGAATGGCGATGGCAATCGCCAGCGGAGTTTTTGTTTTCAAAATAATCACCTTTCTGAAGTAGACCGAATCCGGCGAGGACTGTTATCCTCAGAACCGCTTCCCAAGTTTACAAGGAGAAAAACCATGCCGACAACTTATGAAAACCTTCTGGTGGAAATTTCTGCGCCGCTGGCTCGCGTGACGCTCAACCGGCCTGAACGACGCAACGCGCTTTCGCTGGCCTTGATGCTTGAATTGACGGATTGCCTGCGCCGACTTGGTCAGTCGCGCGAAGTCGGCGCTGTCGTGTTGGCTGCGGCGGGCAATGTGTTTTCGTCAGGGCATGACCTGAATGAAATGCGCGAGCGAACCGTCAGCGAGTATCGGCAGTTGTTCGATGTCTGCGTCGAAATGATGACGCTGATTCAGCGAATTCCGCAGCCGGTCATTGCCGAAGTTCAAGGCATGGCTACAGCCGCCGGTTGTCAGTTGGTGGCGACCTGTGATCTGGCCGTCGCGGCTGAATCGGCGAAGTTCGCCACGCCCGGAGTTCGCATCGGGCTGTTTTGTTCGACGCCGATGGTTGCGCTGACCAGAGCCGTTGGCCGCAAACGCGCGTTGGAAATGTTGCTGACCGGAATTCCGATTGACGCCGCGACTGCCGCTGAATGGGGCTTGGTCAATCGAGTCGTTCCCACCGCCGAATTGCGAACGACGACCGAAATGCTTGCCCGCCAAATCGCCGAAGCCAGTTCGATGACCATCGGATTGGGCAAGCAGGCGTTTTACTCGCAAATTGACCTGGATCAGGCGAAGGCTTACGACTACACCAAAGAAGTGATGAGCTTGAATGCGATGGCCGCCGATGCTCAGGAAGGCATTTGCGCCTTTCTGGAAAAACGAACTCCGCAATGGAACGGGAAGTGATTGTCATCGGCACTTCACAATGAAGGCTTCTTCTCCGCGTTTCAGCGTGAACGTGCCAATCACTTTTTTGGTGTCTTTGCGTTTGACGGTCAGCTTCATCGTGTCGCCGCTGACCTGTCCGGCATAAACGACCGCGATGTTTTGGGGCAGGCTGGATTCGCGTGTTGGCCCGCCGTGTTCTTCGACATAAGTGCCGGAAATGCTGAACCGGCGCTGTTTGTCGAGCACGATCTTCGAGCTGATCTCGCCGTGAGCGCAGTCGAATTCCAGCTTTCCGCCGGTTGGCGTTACTTCAAGGCTGATGTGCTGCCCGCCCCAGTTTCCAGCCGGCAAATCATCGAAGGTCATCGGGAAAGGCAAGATCGAAACCGCCAGCAAGGCGTTCAAAAACAACTTCACGTCTGGCTCCTGAAAATCGAAAGAGAGTGTTGAATCCAAAGATTCAACACTCTCTTTGTTTGTCTGGACTACTTTACTGACAAGTGCTCAGCTTGAAGGAATGGATGTACGTGCTCCAGTTGAACGAACCGTTCGACGGAATGTACTCCGTGGTGAAAACCATCGTGCAACGGTCAACCGGATCAACGCTGATGGTGCTGTAATCACCCCAGCGGGAAAGGTTGTTGCCGGTTTGGACGCCGGGGCCGGTCAGAATGCCCGTTTCGTTGCCCAAAATGCCCAGCGTGTCGTTCGGGCCGCGATACGCATATCGAATGCTCGGCTTGATCGAAGTCGCATTCGAGACGTTGTATCCGATGGCGATGCCGCCGTTGTTGTCCATTGCGGCGCTGCCCATCCAGCGATAATCCGCCGATGGCGAAAACGTGCCTTGCTGGCGGACGACCGGCGTGGCGCTGTTCATGGTTTGTCCTGTGGCATTGGCCAGTTCGTACCAGCGAATGCCGCTGACGTTGTTGGTGGCGACAGAGTGGTTGACCAACAACGCTTCGCGCGTTCCCAGATTGCGATAACTCAGCCTATACATTAGCCGATCTCCCAGCGAATCCAATTTTTGTGTTGTTCCGGGTTGAGGAATGCACGTGCCGCCACTACAAGCTCTGCTGAACGTTGCAGCGCCAGAAACGGCTGTCGGTCCGGTTAAGGTTCCCGATCCCGCACCGCTCCAATTCACAGTGAATTTCCAGAACCGCAGTGCGCTGGTGGTAATGCTGAGCAGGTAATTCGGAGAGCCTGACGGCGGCAACGTCGTGCCTTCCAAATCGGCGGGCAATAAACTGGCGTTGCTGCTGCTGGTTTGCGCGCAAATCTGCCGGGCGGTTCCGCCAACCAACATTTGGCTGCGTTCAAAGGCGCAGACTTTGTTTCCACGGAAAGTGCGACCATTGCGGAAAATGTTGTACGTGATGTAGTAGCCGTCCGGCCAGACTCCCATTTTCGGATAATCGTTGAAATCGTTGCTGTAGCTGTACGAGTAACGATGATACGTGCCTGTCGGGTCAGGGCCGGTCGAAACGGCCACGCATTGAGTGTACGGTGTGCCGGAAACCGCAAACTGAGTCAGCACCCAGCGATTGGCCAGTTGATCGTATTGAACAATCGGATCGCCGTCGTTGTCGCTTTCGCATCTGCCGCCGAAACCTTGCCAAACGACGTTGCCGTTTTTCGGAAAACCGGAAACCAGATTGAAATCGGTGATGTTGTTATTGGCGTCGCGGGTCAGCGTGTAAATCGAATACCGCAGGTTGACCCATTGAACGTAATGGTTCGGCCCCAGGTCGCCTGTGGTGTCGGGCGGCGCAACGCGAGCGTTGGGATCAATTGGAGTTCCTTCGGTAAATGCTTTCGGATTCACCAGCGCAGCGGGAAAGCCCAAGCTTTTTTCAACCAGCGGATCAATCCCGGCGGGGTTGGAATTGCCAACGGGAATGGGGCGACCGGGTTCGAAGTCTTTTCCGCCTCTGGGGAAAAGCTGCTGGCTTCTGTTTTGAGCCATGTCCCGTAACGGTATTTTGGTCGTGTCAAAGTGATCGGGCAGGCTGACTTCTGCGCGCGCGCTCGGCGAAATACCCTGACCTGATACAAGCTTCGGCAAAATGGGTGAAACTGAAAGCAGGAACGCAATTGCTGCGGCCAGAAAAACATATCTCTTGTTCATTTTTCCTCCTGAAGTTAGGACGAAGTCGTAACCGCTGACTTCAACAAGTTGGGTAATTGGGATGCGAGGGTGAAGAGTTCCGTCTGGTTGTTGAATCAACCGGATGGAATTCACGTTGGCTTACGCAGAATCTGCTCTGCGTAAGCCTGAAGTGCGGGGATTGGTTTTATTGATTTTCAGCAAGCGCCTGGAGACGTGATGCAATTCAATCTGCCGCCTACGAGGCCGAAGGCAAGTTGGGGAAGACGGTACTCTGTCTGACAGGATTGAATTTCGTAGCCAAGTCAGCTACTGCGCGGATGGCGCATAGTATGGGCAGAGAAAAATCAAAGTCAAATTTTGTGTTGGTTTTTGTCAAAAAAGCTTTGGAAGTCTGGTCAGGCCGATGTTTTCGCCTGACTGCCGGGCTAAATTTTTACAGACTGATTTTCGCCAAGCGATTTGGTCGTGGGTTCAATAACGCTGGCTGATTGCGGTTGAGCCGGTTGCCGAACGCGATTGGTGTCTACGGCTTCGTATTGTTCGAGTGGCAAGGCTGCTGCTGGTTTGGAGGGCGGTATTGGACGGAAAACCCAATAATCGGTTTTGTCGAAAAAAGTCTTCATGAAACTCGCGGCTAGTTTTTGCCAAAACAAGATCATCGGAATGGCGATCACCATCACCAACAGAATTCCGAAACCATGCGCCACTGCACCCGCCAACATCGCCGCCAGCGAAGCCATGAACATCAAGGTCGCGCCCAAGCTCAAACCTTTTTGGCGGGGTGATAACTGAAAGAACAATTGCAACAAACCGAAAAACGCCGCGCTGGCCAGAACAGCGCCTTGCCAGTCCAAGTTAAAGCTCGTCGCCAGGAACAATCCCTTCAACGCGCCGATGAACATCAATCCGGCTCCAAGCGTGATGTCGCGTTGGCGAATCGAGCCGGGCGGCAATCCAGTCGTCAAAACTTGTCTGATCGTATCGAGCGAAGCGCCACAGTGGGTGCAAAACTTGATTTGTTCAGTCGTCGTTTGTTGACCACAGGCGGGGCAGAACATAAAGGTTTCTCCAAATCAGCGAAAAGTTGTTTGAGTCAGCGACCGAGATAACGCGACTGTACGGGGAAAAGTTCGTTTCAAAAACCGTGAGTCGGGGAAAGGTGTAACCGCTTTCCCCGACTTCCCAAGACTTTTCCAAACTCATTTCGCAGGCTTGGCCGAGCCGTATTTCAATCTGACGCTGACCATCATCGGGTCGTTGGGTTTCGCGTCCGGGCGGTAATACAGCGTTTGCGGAGTCGGGCTTCCTGCTTTCAACTGCTTGCCGTTTGCGGCTCCGGCGTCTTTTTCTTCTTTCGTCCAGGCTTTGCCGACGGAATTTTCCATCTCCAATCGCCCGATCTGCGTCGCCCATTTCTTTTCCCAGTCAGCAACATCGGCTTTGGAAAGTTGCAAGGCTTCATCGCCGATCTTCACGTTGGGCAGCGGTTCGGGAGTAATCAGTACGCTGATTACTTCACCGGCGAGGTCGGAGCGATCCGGCAACAAATTGAAATAATTCGGACTGTCTTCTTGCGCGGGAATGTCCACGATGCGCCCGACCGTGACTTTGTGATCGCCTCCGCGCAAAGCCGTCGTCGGGAAAATCAAATACGGTTCGCCCATTGTGCCGTCGGCATAAAGTTCGCGGTTGATGACGTACAGAAACCCCGTTCGCGCGGATTCAATGCTCAGCCGAACACGCTGTCCGATGGCCAGCGGCGTGTCTACGGAAATTCGTTCGGGAGTCCATTGCGCGACGTTGGTGTTGTCTTTGACGTGTTTGAACAGGCGAACTTCCTTGTCGTCTTTGGCCGCCGCCGGGCGCAATCGCCACAGCGTGATGCCCATTACGGTGTCGGCATTGACGCGGTCGGTTGAAATTTGCGGAGTGACAACGCGATAACGTTTTCGCGGAGCCGGTTTGCCCGGTGCAGGCTTTGATTTGGCTTTCAGAAATTCGCTGTCCCAGAGCTTGCGCGTTTGGTCGCCAGTTTGCGCCGCAGCCGCGCTGGTTGACGAAACTCCGCAACCAATGACCAATGCCAAGATCGCCACCGCCAATCGCGGAGCCGAAATTGAGTTTGAATTGTTAATTGTCATTTGACCTCTCTTTGCCAGCCGCATGGCCAATTCGTTTCGCTGGCCGAATGAGTGAACTGAAGTAGGGGATTGTGTGGTTATCGAAAGAACTTGATCGGACAAACGCCCGCCGCAGCCAGCGCGTCCAGTTCATGATGATCCGACGTGACCAGTTCGCCGCCAAGTTTCAACGTTAGCGCAATCGCACAACAATCCGCCAAAGAAACCCGGCGATGAACGGCTTTCAGCATTCCTGCTTGTTGCCAAAATGGCACGTCCAAATCCCGGCGTTCGACAACACCCAGATCAAGCAGTTCCGTGATCGCTTGTTGCGCTGAAGCTTCGTCGCTACTACGCGCGAAGTCGTAAAAGGCTTCGCACAAGTTAATTGCATGAGCGTAACAAATGTTTTTTGAGTCAGTCAGCAAACGTTCGACTACATTTGCTCCAGCTTCATTACGGAGATAAGCAATCATCGCGCTTGAATCCAGGATATAGATCACGAGTTTGCCTCTTCAGAGTGCCGGGCAAGATAACGCGCTTCCTCTCGCTCGGTGTCTTCATGTTTTCGAGCAAGAAATTCATCTACGCTTGTGTTGATGTGTGCGTACTTACCTCGAAGCGCCCTGACTCGCGCTCGCCTTTCTTCTTCGGACGAAAATAATGGCTCAGGTTTAGTTTGTTCCAGGCTCTGCCTAAGCGCGTCAATCAAGCGAATTTGTTGAGGCGTTGGCAAACTTTCGGCTTGCGCCAACACAGATTCAAAAGTGATTGCATTCATAAAGCTTCCTTTCGGTAGTGGAAAACGATTCCCAACGCAGCTAAAAAAGTAGCCAGTTCGCCATCGAAAAGCAACGCCGGAATCAGCGCCACTCGCCTTGCAGCGCAAAAGCCGCCCAGAAATACGGCTCGTTCCATTGCCGGTTGTTGAGCATCTCAATTTGCGCGGCTCGGAGTGCGGCAGCAGGGCGCAGGTTGTCTTTCAGCATTTTGCGATAAAACCGTGTCATCAAATTTGCCGTCGCCCGATCGTTGACCGACCATAAACTGACCACCACGCGCGGCGAACCGGCGTACATAAATCCGCGCGTCAATCCGACCAGTCCTTCGCCTTTGATTTCCTTGCCCAGTCCGGTTTCGCAGGCGCTGAGCACGACGACTTCGGCGGGCAGGTTCAGATTATAAATTTCGTGCGAACGCAGAAAACCTTCCTGTATCTGGCCTTTTTCGTTCACCAGCGACAGCACGATCGAAGACAAAGCAGGCTGTTGGCTGTTGAGCAAACCGTGAGTGGCAAAATGAATAATTCGATACTGGCTTAGATCGGCGGCAGCGACCGTCGCCCGATTGGCTGAAAAATCCAGTGCAGATTTGCGTTCAGCTTCAGGAACCAGCGACAGAATTTGTTCAGCTTCCTGCCGAGTGAACGGCAGACGTGGAATGCGCGCCTGACCGAATTGTTCGTTGATGTATTTTAGCCGTCGGGTCTGTTCGGCGCTGGCTTGGGGAGAAGTGGATTGGTCGGATGCAGGTTTTGTCTTGTCAGGACTGCCGGTCTTGTCGAGGCCATCAGGTTTTATATTTATTTTGGGTATTCGTTCGTCTTCGGCGTCAAAGACCGGGTCGGCAAAAACTGCCAACATCTTTTCCGCAGGTTTGCGCCCTTCGGTTTCGCGTCGCAGCACAGCCAGCGTCGAAGCCGATGGCAGGTTGATGATTTCGTGGTCGGCGATCAACGGGACAGGGCGACGTGGCGACCGGGCGACGGGGCGAGTAGTTATTTTTCTCCCTGTCTCTCGGTCTTCCAATCCCCTAGTCACAGGCAGCGGCAAAGCCCCAAACGGAACGTACTGCAAAGCGCCTTGCGCGACGATAACCAGACGTTTTTTGCCAAGCTGGCCTGCGACGGGAGAAAGAATCATCCGGCTCAGATTGCGCGAAGCGGCGGCGAATTCAGCATCGGCCTGAGCCACACGGCGGCGTTGCTGAGCGTCTGTTTCGTTCGCTTCCGACTGGTTGCGGGCAATCAACAATTCGTAAACGCGCCGCGCGGCTTCGTTGATGTCGGCTCGTTTCGGCAGTTTGTAACTTCGCAAAGTCGTCGGTGTCACCGCCCAAAGGTAGCTGGAATCGTCGCCCAAAAAATATTCCAGCAGCATTGTGTCGGCATCCAACAGCGATTGAATCTCTTTCAAATTCAAAGTTTGCGGCTGAGTCAGCGCAGCGTAACGCGGGCTGCCGGAACGAATGCGCGTCTGAACCTGTTCAAATTCCGCCGACAGCGTTTGTAGTTCTTTGGCGATTTCGTCCAGCTTTTCTTTTGGAGCATTGGCGATGCGAAGCTGAATCTGGCGGTCGGCTTTTGCGTTCAGCAGTTGCTGTAAATCGCGCTCGCGCTCGATCAATTTTTCGTCAACGCCTTGCCGGATGTTGGCGTTGGATTCGGTCAGCAAATCCAGCAGGCCGCGAGCGCGAGCGCGTTCGCTGACTTTCAACGCAGCGGCGGATAAGCCCGATTCGGCAATTTCGGTTGGAGTTTTCCGCCCATTTTGTGCTGTTTGTTGTTCGTGCTGGCGCATCAGGATTTCAATGTAAAGGTCGTAATACTTCTGCACCGAAGCGAAATACGACGCGCGCAATTCCGTGCTGCCCAATCCGGCGCGCAAACGTTCGGCGATGTCTATGGCCGCTTCGATGCGCGTACGAGCGGTGTTCAGTTCCGCGGCGTCGTTTTCGACGTGTGCCAGGGCAAAGAGTGTCGCGCCTTCGCTCGAACGATTGCCGATGCCGCGATACATCTCCAGCGACCGCGTCAGGTTTTCGCGCGCGGCAGGAAGTTCCTTCATTGCGCGCCGCACCCATCCGATATTGTGCAGCGTATCAGCTTCCAGCCCGCGATCGCCGATGGCGCGCGCGAGCGGCAGGGCCCGTCCGAGCTCGTCGAGCGCCTTCGGATACTCTTCCATGTCCCGGTGAATGATGGCGCTCGAATTGAGGGCCATCGCCGTTATGCCGCGATCCTCCTTCGCTAGTTTGAGCGCCTGTTCCAGGTAGTCGAGCGCTTTCTCGCGCTCGTCCAGATTGTGCGAGACGACGCCGAGAAAGGTCAGCAGATTGGCCTCTTCGAGCGGGTTCTTCATCTTGCGCCACATTTCCAGCCCCTGGTTCAGGTATCCGAGAGCGAGGTTGCGCTCGCCGAGGCTGTTGTAGAGCAGCCCGATCGAGGCCAGTGCCGACGCCTGGCCGGACGCGAAATTGGCCTCGCGCCAGCGCTCCAATGCCTGCTGATAATAATCAAGCGCGAGTTGGCGGTTGCCCATCTCGCTGTTGATCTTGCCTAGGCTGAACAGGACGTTGGCTTCGCCGCCCGGACCGCCTGTGGCGCGCAGCAACGGCTGCGCCTGCTGGAAATATTCCATCGCACGCCGGTTTTCGCCCATCGAAGTGTAGACCTCGCCGATCCCGTGCAGCGTGCGGGCTACGCCCGGCTGGTCGTTGATCTCGCGGCTGATTGCGAGCGCGCGATTGTAATGTTCGAGCGCGCGGGGTCGCTCTCCCATTTCGTCGAAGGCCGCGCCCATGTTCGAAAGCGTCGTTGCCTCCTGCCGCTTTGCGCCGAGCGTGTGCTGGATGTCGAGCGCGCGTTCGAAATAGGGAATCGCATCCTTGCGCTTGCCCTGCGAGAGGAAAAGGACGCCGATGCTGTTGAGCGTCACGGCCTCGCCGCGTTTGTCTTCCAGTGACTGAAAGATCGGAAGCGCCAGATTGTAGGATTCGAAAGCCCGATCGAACTGTCCCATCTGGCGCGACATCGCGCCAATCTCGGCAAGCGAGCCAGCCTCGCCGCGCCTGTCTTTCAGTTCGCGCCGGATCGCGAGCGCCTTTTCGAAAAACTCCAGTGCCTTGGCGCGCTGGTTCAAGCCGCGATAGACCAGTCCAAGACTCTGTAGCGTACTCGCCTCGCCTCGCCTGTCCTTCAATTCCTGCCGGATCGCGAGCGCCTGCTGATAAGTTTCCATCGCTTTCTGCCGCTCGCCGCGATTGTTGTAAATGCTGGCTATGCTGACCAACGCAGCCGCTTCCCCACTACGATTCTTGGTTTCACGGCGGATAACCAACGCCTGATTGAAAAACTCCAGCGCCTTGTCGCCCAGGTTCAGGTTGTCGTGAACGCGCCCCAGCGCGTGCAGCGCATTCGCTTCGCCGTCGCGATTGCTCGCCGCTCGATAAAATTCCAGCGCCTGCTGGTAATTCGGCAACGCCGGGCGGCGATCCTGGCTGGCTTCGCTGGCGCGAAACTGCTCGCCTTTCGCAAACTGGCGTTCGGCTTCAATGCGTTCAGGGTCGAGCTTTTCAATCGCGCGAAGCTCTGCCAGCTTGATTGAAAACGATTTGGCTTCGGCAGCCTTTTCCCGCGAAGTCAGCTCGATGCGATAGCTGCCTGCGAAACCGGCTATCAGCGAAACATTGGCCGGATCGGGAGAATCCTGATTCCACTGATAATCCGCAACAGTTCTGCCGTCCGGCGCTATCAACTTGATGGAAAGATCAACGTTGCGCGCCGTGACCTCTACGCGGGCGAAATCCAGAGTCGTCAGCGAAATCCGAAACGACTGTTTTTCGCCTGCGCGCAATTCGGCTTCGATGGCGTTGCCCAATTCCAGCAAACGCGGCTCCTGGGCGGCAGCGGTCTGAGCCTCCGCGCTTGCGCCAACCGCTGATACACCGGTCACGAACTCCGTCAACACCGCAAAGGCGGAGATTGAAAAGCCCAAAAGGAAAATGGCTAAAAACTGAGCAATACGATTTTGGGGAAGCATAGGTGGCCTCAGCTAAAGAAATAGTGCGCGCAGAAACGCGATAACCATCGAGGTTGATAAAGCCAATCAGATTTCAAATGGGAACTATCGCCACTCGCCTTGCAGCGCAAAGGCTGCCCAGAAATACGGCTCGTTCCATTGCCGGTCGCTGAGCATTTCGATTTGCGCGGCGCGAAGTGCGGCGGCGGGGCGCAAGTTCTCTTTCAGCATTTTGCGGTAAAACCGCGTCATCAAATCCGCCGTCGCGCGGTCGTTGACTGACCACAAACTGACGACGACGCGCGGCGAACCGGCGTACATAAATCCGCGCGTCAACCCGACCAAACCTTCGCCTTTGATTTCCTTGCCCAGCCCCGTTTCGCAGGCGCTCAACACGACCACGTCTGAATTCAACTGCATGTTGTAAATTTCATAAGCGTACAAAAATCCGCTTTGCGGAGCGCCGTCTTTGCTCACCAGCGACAACACCAGCGCCGAAAACTCAGGCCGTTCGCTGTCCAGATAACCGTGCGTGGCGAAATGCACGTAACGGAATTGATTCAACTCTTTCGCCGTCGCCGTCGAGCGGTTGGCATCGAAATCCAGCGCCTGTTTGCGATCGGATTCGGGAACGAGCGCGAGAATTTTTTCGGCTTCCTGGCGCGTGTACGGCAAACGCGAAATTTTCATCTCGCCGGTTTGTTCGGCGTTTTTCTCTTTGATGTGTTTCAGCGAACGTTCTTCGGCAACGGCTTGGGATTCGGATTTCGCGGCGGGATTGGGTTGCGATGGGCTGACTGTCGGTCGCGCCATTTTGCCGACTCGTTCGTCGTCTTGTTCAAACACCGGATCGGCCAGCACGGCCAGCATTTTCGACGCAGGCTGGCGCGTTGAAGCTTCGCGGCGCAACACGGCCATTGTCGAAGCCGACGGCAGGTTGATGATTTCGTGATCCTGAATCAGGAGTCGGGAGTCGGGAGTCGGGAGTCGGTTAGCGGCAGATTTTTTATTCGTCGCCGACAACCGCCCACCGCCCACCGACAACGCGGAAAAAGGAACGTATTGCAACGCGCCGGAAGCCACTATCACCAGCCGCTTTTTGCCAAGTTGTGCCGCCACAGGTCGGATCAGCGTGTTGCTCAGATAGCGCAGCGCATTCAATCCGCGCGCTTTTCGTTGAGCGTCAGTCAGTTCGACGCCTTCGTGTTTCAAGCGGCGTTTGGCGGCGGATGAAGCCGGGCGGCTGATCCATTCGTAACTGGCGCGCGCGGCTTCTTCGATTTTGGCGCGCGACGGCAAGGCGTAGCTGGTGATTTTGGTCGGCGTCACCGCCCACAAAAAGCTGCGCTTTTCGCCCAGCCAGTATTCCAGCAGGACGGTGTCGTTATCCAAAACCTGTTGCTGAATTTCTTTGACGCTGAGCGGCGTGGGTTGCGTCAGCGCGGCGTAGCGCGGACTGGCTCGGCGGATTTCCGCGCGGACTTCGTTGTAAGCGGCGGTCAAATCATCAATTTCTTTTTTGGCGGCGGCGGTCTGTTCCGGCGAAGGACGGCTGGCGTACAGCCGCGCCAGCGCGTTGGCTTTGCCGCTGAGTTGATGATGCAAACTTCGTTCGCGTTCAAGCAGTGTGGCATCCACGCCTTCACGAATGCTGGCGTTGGCTTCGGCCAGAATTTCCAGCAAGCTGCGCGCGCGCGCGCGTTCGCTGACCTGTAATGCTTCGCTGTCGAATCCTTTGCCTGCTTGCCGACCATTCATCCGCATCAGCAGTTCGACATAAAAATCGTAATAGCGTTGGACTGTGGCGAAATACGACGCGCGAAGTTCCTGGCTGGCGACTTTGGTGCGTAGCGATTCGACGATGTTCAACGTGTTTTCGATCTGACTGCGCGATTCTGTCAATTCGCCAAGGTCGAGTTTGACGCGCGCGATTTCGTAACGAGCTTTGGCTTCCAGCGAAGGATCGCTGATCGCATTGCTCAATTCGGTTGCGAGGTTGAAATTTTCCAGCGCCCGCTGTTTTTCGCCTGCCGCGCTTTGCACCAGGCCGATGCTGATGAGCGTTTCTGCTTCGCCCGCGCGGTTGCCGACTTCGCGGTGCAGCGGCAAGCCTAGGTTGGAATACTGCAAAGATTTTTCGCCCTGATTCAACGAGCGATAAACCATGCCAGTGGCGGTCAGTGTGATGGCTTCGCCGCGTTTGTCTTTGATGATTTGCCAGACGGCCAAGGCTTCGCTCAGATAATTCAACGCCTTGTCGTTGTCTTCCAGTTCATAGCTCAAAAAACCTAGCAGGTGCAGCGTGTCGGCTTCGACCGTGCGATTGCCGGCTGCGCGGTGAATGTCCAGCGCCTGCAAATACATCTCGCGCGCTTTTTCTTTTTCGCCCAACGAAGAATACAGCGTCGCCAGATTGGTGGAGATGACTCCTTCGACTTGTTTGGCTCCGATGGTGCGCGCCAGCGTCAGCGCCTGAGAGTAATAATCCAGCGATTGCTGTTTTTCGCCGAGCAGATCGTAGGCTTCGCCGATGTTTTGAATGGTGGTGACTTCGCCGTCGGCGCGTTTGGCTTCGCGCCACAGCGGCAAGGCTTGATTGTAATAATCCAGCGCGCGTTGGTTTTCGCCCAGATCGGAATACACGCCGCCGATGTTGGTCAGCGTGCTGGCTTCGCCGGGTTTGTCGTTGGCGGCGCGGCGCAACGGCAAAACAGAGATGTACGAATCCAGCGCTTTGCGTTTTTCGCCCGCCCCGCTGTGAACCGCCGCAATGTTGTTCAGCACGGTTGCTTCCAGTCCGCGCACGTTCAGTTCACGCGCCAAGGTCAGCGCCGCGGTGTAATTTTCCAGCGCCAGTTGTTTGTCGCCGAGTGTTTTATGAACCAACCCCAGAAAATTCAGGGTACTGGCTTCTTCGCGTTTGCGGTTGAGCGCGCGCCAGACCGGCAACGCTTGCTGGAAAAATTCCAACGCCGGTTTGTTGTTTCCCGCATCGTTGTTGACCGCGCCCAGATCGAGCAGCGTGTTGGCTTCGCCAATTTGATCTTTGGCCGCGCGATACACTTTTAAGGCTTCGCCGTAAGCAGTCAGCGCATTCGGTTTGTCGTTCAACGCTTCGTAAGTGCGCCCAACGCGGACGTGCATTTCGGCTTCGCGGCTTTGGTCGCCAGCCTTTTGCCAGACGGTTCGCGCCTGATTGAAGGTGTCAATCGCCTGTTGCCGTTCGCCGGAACCAAGCTGGCTGACTCCGATCAAAGTCGTTGTGACGGCTTCGCCACGCTGGTTGCCGACTTCCTGCAAAATCGGCAACGCCTGACGAAAGAAATCAATCGCTTGTTTTTGTTGCCCCATCGCCTGATACGTCTGGCCGATGTTGCCGAGCGCGTTGGCTTCGCCTTTGCGGTCTTTGGTTTCGCGGCGCAGCGCCAGCGCCTGATTGAAAAGTTCCAGCGCGCGTTGGTGTTCGCGCAAAGTGCGCGACACATCGCCAAGCATGCTCAACGCCAGCGCCTGCTTTTCCTTGTCGCCGGCCAATCGCCAGAGCTTCAACGCTTCTTCGTAAGCGGCCAGTGCCGCGCGCTTATCTTCCGCTGCCTGACGCGGGCGAAGTTGTTCGCCTTTGGCAAATTGGCGCTCGGCTTCGATGCGATTCGGGTCTTGCGGATCAATCGCGCGAAGTTCGGCCAGCTTGACCGAGACTGATTTGGTTTCTTTTTCGCGCGAAGTCAGTTCGATGCGATGCGCTCCGGCGGTTACAACGATCAGCGACAGATTCAGCGTTTCGGGAGAATCTCGATTCCATTGATATTCAGCGACGATTTTTTCGCCCGGCGCAATCAGCTTGATTGCATAGCCGATGTTTTTCGCCGTCACCGCGACGCGAGCGAAATCCAGCGTTTGGGCTGAAAATTGAAACGCGCGCGTTTGATTGCCGGGCAATTCGGCGTCAATGGCTTTGTCGAATTCCAGTTGTGGCGGTTGCTGGCCTTGAGTGGAAAACGTGGCAATCGAAAGCGCCAGCAGGAAGAGCAAGGAAAACCAGGCAAGGCGGTGTTGTCGAATCAAGGCAAACCTCCGAAAAGTTTCAAAAGGATCGGAACTGCGCTGCCTACTCTTCGCCGCATAGCGGCGGTTGACTTTAGCCCGGCGTTTTAACGCCGGGTAGGAGAAAGGCGTATTCTCGTCGCGTTAGCGACGGCTGAATTCAGTCGTCGCTAACGCGACGACTGAAATACCCGCCTTCTACCGTGGGTTGAAAACCCACGGCTAAATTCAAGCGCCGCTAGCGCGGCGGAGAAGCTGAGCAATCACAAATTCTCAATGGTGTTCCAGCTTAATCAAATGAACGATCACGTCGTTCGCGCCGGAAACGCGAGTCGCTTTTTCCGTTTCGTCTTTGGCGACGGACGCCGTTGTCGCCGAATGTTTGGCGATCAAATCGCGCACCGAACGAATTTGTTCCGGGTTGCTGATTTGGCCTTTGTCGTTGGGATTGGCCAGCGATTTCAGAATTTCCAGTTCGGGCAATCGTTTGGCCGACCAGATCAGCCACAACTTTTCCGTTCCCTGATCTTTGTCGAAAACGAATCCATCGCCGACTTCGGGAATGTTGATTTGCTGATTGGCGACAAGCTCCGATTTGCCGCCGTTCGCCGTTGGCGAAGGAAACAGTGTGACGTAATCCGGCAAGCTATTCACCTGTTCAGGCGCTTCGTTGATGATGTACAACGAACCGGCGCGAACCGTGCCGACGTTCAATTGCACGTGGTAATCGCTTTCGAAAACCATCTCACCCGCCAGCCGGAACGGCAGTTGGAATGGTTTGCCGTCGCGGTATTTCTGCACCATCACCCAGTAATTGAACGCGGGAGTGACAGGTCTTGGCGGCGGATTGACGACAGTCGGTTTGGGGCGAAACAGCATCCACCCGGCAACGGCCAGCACAACAACTGTGGCAATGGCGACAATCCATTTCGCAGACGAAGCGACCGGTTGACCGTCCGAACGAATGCGCGTGGCGTCGTGAGCCGTTGGGCGGGCTTCCGCTGATATGGTAGCGGCTCCGAATTGCATCGTTGGAGTTTCGGAATCGGAAATTGGCCTGTCTTCACCGATCAAGGCTGCGGCCAGGTCTTCGGCAAAATCTTGAACCGTTTTGTATCGGTCTTGAGCGTTGAACGACAGGGCTTTTAACAGAGCGGCTTCAGCGGCTGCGGGCAAATTTCGGCGAAGCTCGGATGGTTTGGTGATTGCGCCTTCGCGTTGGAGTTCGTACAAATCAACGGCTGAACCTGCTTTGAACGGCGGACGCCCGGTCAGCATTTCATACGCCACCGCGCCCAAACCGTAAATGTCGCTTTCAGCAATCGGCTTGCCGCGCAATTGTTCGGGAGCCATGTACGGCGGAGTTCCCGCAATCCATGTGATTTCGGCGTCGGTGGCAACTTCGGAGGCTTTGACGCGAGCTACGCCGAAATCAATCAACTTGACCTGCTGCCTGCCGCCGCCGATTTCTTCCATCATGACGTTTTCAGGTTTCAGGTCGCGGTGATAAACGCCTTTTTCGTGAGCCGCCGCCAGCGCCTGACCCATCTGCCGAATGATTACTCCGACGCGGTCGAAATCCATGCCTTGCTGAATCATCACCGACCGCAACGTTTCGCCTTCGACAAATTGCATGACCAAAAACGGTTTGCCGTCTGGCATTTCACCAGTGTCCAACACGCCGACTACGCCGGGATGATTGATGCGCGCCAGAGCTTCGATTTCCTGTTTGAACTTCTTTTGAAACCAGGCGTCGTAATGTTGCTCTCCGCGTTCGGCGATCAGAACTTTGATGACAACCGCGCGATTGAGCAACTGTTTGTCGCGCGCCAAAAACACCAAGCCCAATCCGCCTCGCCCCAGCACACGTTCGATCAAATAGCGATCTTTCAGCACCAAGCCCAGATATTCATTCGACGCGCCGGAACCCGCCAGCGTCGCAGTTGGTTTGTCGTTTTCCATGTGTTCGTCTATTTCGATCCGGCTCGCGTCGCGCTGGCAGCCGCCGCTTTTTCGCCAGGGCGATAAGCCGTTTCCAGATTGGCTTTGATTTCGTCCAGCGTGAAGTAAGCTGGCTTGAATTGCATCTTCGAATAAAGCTCGGCCTGGTCGAAGTAATGTTTCGAGTTTGGATCGTGCGATTGGCCGAATTGCAGCAGCGAACGAGCCTGCGGCTTTGCGCCGAATTCGATCACGCTGACGAATGAATGGCCGACGATGCCATAACGGCGTTTTTGCCCGCGAGCTTCTGGCGAATAAAAATTGAAGACGATGCCAATAGGATCGCCGGGGCCACCGGCTACGGGAAAACTGGTTTTGTCGTCGCTGAACGGCTCAACCGTGCCGCTGGTGTGAACGCGCTGAATGCGATTGAAGTCGCCCCAGGCGACTTTCCACGTGCCCCACTTTTTGGCGATTTGTTCGTTGACGACGAATTCCAACACGTCCACGTCAGGGAACGGACGCCCTTTGGTCAGTTGAGCGGCTTGCGGTTGCGTGCGCGCATAAGCCCACAGTGTGAACACTGTCATCGCCGTCGAATCGAATGTGCTGACGCCGTTCCAGGCTTTCAGTTCGGCGATGACCGGAGCCAGCTTTTCCGCGCGCGCCGGTTCTGCAACTTTCATCTTGTCGAATTCAGCGGAAAGAATCGGGATTAGCCGTTCGGCTTCGATGACGCGCGTGTCGAATGCGGCTTTCGACCAGTCTTCAAAACTGAATTTGGCGCGTTCGCTCAAGACCCGGCGAGAAATGCGCGAACGCGGATTGTCTTTTTCGCCGACCATGTATTTCGGAAACTTCGCGCCGTCCGGGTTGCCGTCTTTGCCGAATTCTTCGCCCGAAGCCAGCAGCGGCGTGGCGTTGCAGTTTTGCGCCCAGCCCGAAGCAGGGTTGAGCACTTGCGGCAGTTCTTCCAGCGAATGATAGCCTTGCCATTCCGTGCCGGGATCGCTGCCGTCAACCGGTTTCGTCCAGTCGTATTTCTGATCGCGTTTCGGCACTGCGCCGTAGTAGATGTAAAAGATGTTGCCTTCTTTATCGGCGTACATCGTGTTGAACATAGGCACTTTCAGACCGGCCATCGCCGCTTTGAACTCGGCCAGGTTTTTCGCTTTGCCCATCTTGTAGCGTTGCTCCAACGCGCCGCCCGCGTTTTCCCACGCAGCCATTCTGACGGCCATCGGCTTGCCGCCACGCACAGCGGCGATGGCTCCGTGATGCGTCTTTCGCATTTTGAAGGTGCGCTCGACAATTCCTGCATCGGTTTTGACCTTGATGGTTTCTGTCCACTCAGTCGCTGTGCGGTAGCCGTTGCCGTATTTGTAATTCAGCGGATTGCTGGCGTCGTCAAACTTTTCTTCCCAGGCATCAATGACGTCCGGGTTGTTGACGGTGTGGCTCCAGCCCAGATTGTCGTTGTGGCCGAGCGTAGGAAACGGCGAACCGGGAAACGAAGCGCCGGACATGTTCCAGCCGCTGTCGCTGTGAACGTGACCTTCGATCCACTGGCCGGGTCCGAAAAACGGTTGATGCGGATTGACGAATAACATTGCTCGCCCCGAAGCCGATTTCTTCGGCATCACCGCCCAGGTGTTTGAACCGATCTGTTCCGCCGCCAACGGGTCGCTTTCAAATAACTCTGCCGGGGAATCGGCGACAAAGTTTTCTTCCCTCCGTCTCCCCGTCTCTCGGTCTCCGCGTTCCGCAGTCTTTCCTCCGACTTCCACCACCGAAGCGCGAAGCTCTGCCGCGTTGAAGCCCAAGCGCCGGAAAATGAACAACTGGTATTGAGCAAAGCGGTTGAACGCTAGCAAATGCCAAGGCTCGAATTTGGTAATCAGGCGAGGTTTGACCTGCGGGTTCTTTTCCAAAAAGTAATTCAGTCCGTCGGCGGTGGCGTCGCACATGTCTTTCGACGCTTTGCTCAAGCTGGCGTAATCGCTTTGTGCCATCCGGTTGATTTCCAACTGCCGATTCAAAATGTCTGATTCCAGCGCGCGGCCTGTGTTGCCGGAGCCAGCGGTCAGAACGCCGTTTTCGCCATACACTTCGGCGGCGCGGCCAATGGCTTGAATGTAGCTGTCTTCGATCTGCCAGAAATTGTCTTCGGCTTGGGCATACATAAAGCCGAACATGACACTGTAATCCGTCGGGCCGTACACGTGCGGAACTCCCCACTTGTCGCGGTAAATGGTGACGGTTTTGGCGGTTTTTTCGGATGAAACTTTGGCGGCGTCTTTGGCTTGCGAAGTCCGGGCAAGTTGCCCTTGCAGCGCAAAGGCGAACACAAAAAGAACGAACAGCGAGACGCGAACGAGATGGAATCTTTTCATCGGCTCTCTCCTGAATTTGGCGGTGTTGGTGATGGATTGCGTGAACTCGAAGCCGGAGTTTAGCACGAGCTTCTTTGGAATCACCATTCAGCGGCGGCGTTGACTGCGTGGAATTGCCAAGCGTCGCGGCGGGATTTTCCCAAAGCTTGGGGAATTCCCACCAGACAAGGGTTGCAAGCCGGGCTAAGTTCTGACTTTGGCAAAGGCACATGGATTGCAGCCGACTTGGCGAAGTTCATTTTTTTATCTTGAGCGACGAACGTTCAGGAAAACGTCATTTGAAAACCCAGGAGGTTGTTATGCGTCGTCTATTCATCGCAATTTTAGTCGGTGCTATGGCTGCGGCGATTGCCGTGGCGGTTTCAGCCGGAAATGCTCCGAAAAAGGAAAGCGCCGTGGTTGAATTTGCCAACACCGTTAAGCTGACCAACGTTTTGCTGCGAGGGCAGTACCTGATTGTTCACGACGAAGAGCGAATGGCGAAGGGAGAAGCTTGCACGTATGTTTACAAAGGCAAAATCGAAAATGCCGACAAGCTGGTCACTTCGTTTCACTGCACACACATGGATCGCGTGAAAACGGACAAGATTCGAATCTCGTATTCCAGTTACGGCGGCAAACCTTATGAAACGCCGGAAATTGTCGAGATTCAGTTTGCAAACAGTGCCGACGGCCATCGCGTTCCCGGTAAATAAATTCATCGGTTACGCCTGGTTATTCGTCGGTCCCTCCTTGCGCCAGATGTAGACCGGAAAAAACAGCCCCTGTCATCGCAATGATGGCAGGGGCTGTTTTTTTGATGTGTACGGCAAGGCGCATTCACCACAGTCGGAGACGGCAGCGCCGACTCCGCACTCAACAGCGAAAGCAATGCAGGTTTTTCAGTGAACCGGCAAGCGCAATTTCGCTTCACAACCTTTTGCGTTTGAGCGGTTTTCCAGAGTCAGAATACCTCCGTGGCCTTCGGCAATTTGGCGACTGAGCGCAAGGCCGATGCCGGAACCGCCCGGCTTCGTCGTAAAAAACGGCACGAACAGATTGGAAGTGTTCGACAATCCCTGGCCTTCGTCTTCGACGGAAATTTCCAAAAAGCCATTGTTCACGTGCCAGCCAACGCTGACACCGCCGCCGGTTTGCGTGGCGGCGTCCACTGCGTTGCGAACCAGATTAATCAGCAATTGCTCCAATTGATCGCGGTCGCCCTGGATGGTCAGTTCGGGACCGGGCAACAGTTCCACTTTCAATCGAGTTTCCAAACCGGCAACCTGACGAATCCAATTGCCAACATCTATTGGTTGCAATTCCGGTCGCGGCAGTTTGGCCAGAATCGCATAAGCAGTCATAAAGCGATTCAACGATTCGGCGCGCGAAGAAATTACAGACAAACCGCGAGTGACATCTTCTTCCCAATCCGACGGGCGAGGTTCGCGCGAAAGCAGAATTTCCAAACTGCGCGCAATGGATTTGATCGGCGTCAACGAGTTGTTCAATTCGTGGCCAAGCACTCGCACCAGCCGTTGCCAAGCCAATCGTTCTTCTTCACGCAGCGCGCGGCTTAAATCGGCGATGACCACCAATTGATGCGGCTTGCCGTCTTCGCGGAACGTGCTGCGGCGCAATCCCCAACGACTGGCGACATTGCCAATGCCGCCGGGAAAAGTTCGTTGCAACGTGCGCGCAGCTTCGCCCGACAAACAATCCTGCATTCGCAACTCTTCGGCATTTTTTCCCAGCAGTTGCGCCGACGGACGATCCAGCAATTTTTCCGCCGCACGATTCACCAATCGCAACTTTTGTTCGCTGTCGAAGGCGAACACAGCCAGATCAATTTCTTCCATCACGCGGCGCAACAAAGCCGTTGCTTCCATTGCGCCAAGCCGCTGAACTCGCAGGGTTGAACTGAGCGCGTTGACTTCGCGGACGACATCGCCGAGCGGATCGTCTTTGTTGACCGCGCGGCCACGAATCGAATAATCGCCTTCGCGCAAGGCGGCCAGCAGATTCGACAGCGTTTGCAGCGGCATCACCACACGTTCACGCAGTGCATACGCGCATCCCAGCCAAAAACTGACGATGAAGACCGTCAACGTCCATTGCACTTTTGGGGTGTAATCGCCAGTCCACAACATGAGCATCGCCACCAACGCGCCGGGAAAGCCCGTGAAAAATGCCAGCAGCCAAATGCGTTTATCGAAGCTTAGCGGTTGTGAGTGAAATGGGCGGGGCAGAGGTTTGACGTGAACGTGCGTGTCTCCGGCTTTGGTGGTGGGCTGCGGCAGGATGGAAAGCAGGTTTGGCCGGTCAGAATCAACCGGTTCGTATTCGCCAAAGATTCGCAAACCCAGAAGTTTCATTCGCTATTCACTTACGGTTCACTTTGTTTCGGGAGTGTTAGGCTCAATGTTCGAGTCAATGATTTTCATCTATCCAATCATATCCACATTTCAGGCAAAGCCAGTTCCGATTATATTCAGAGCGACGCTCAAAATGCTTACGCCATGAGATGTCATCCAGCTTGAACTCAACCCAAAACATGACGACGAGCAAAATTGCGACCAGAATTACCAGCCCCTCTTGGTCGTAACCGAGAACAAGCCCCCAAAGGTACAGCAGCCCAGTCAAACAAATCATCAACTTCAGTCGCCAATCATCGTGTTTGCTGGTCTCAACCATAGGATCATCAGACGGCTGTATGCGATGAATAAACTCCCGATCAAGCATGACCTCTTCAACGGACGGGAGCCTGCCAACTTGTGGACCTTTATGTGTCGTGCTTTCTTTTCGGAATTTTCTCAACTTTACGTAATGCTTGGAGTGATAGGCGCTTCGAGCTTCGGATTTATTGATCCCGGCGACATATCCACAGGCTGGGCAGGAGTTCAAAACCAATTTTGGAATTTTACGTCCCACAGCTACAGCCCGAATTTTTCCAGCCGCCGATATAGTGCGCTACGGCTGAGTCCTAACGCTTCGGCGGCTTTGCTGACGTTGCCGTCAAATCGCGCGAGCGTCTTTTTGATTAAGTAACACTCGACATCTTCCAGGTTCATTTCTTCCAGTCGCGCGGAGCTTTCCGATGATTGATACAGCCCCAAGTCGCTGGCTTTGACAATTGTTCCTTGCGCCATCAACACAGCGCGTTCGATGGCGTGATCGAGTTCGCGCACGTTGCCCGGCCATTGATGTTCGGTCAGCGCACGCATCGCAGCAGCATCGAAATCCGTCACGAGTTTGCGATACCGCGCGGCGTTCTGTTTCAGGAAGTGAGCCGCCAGCAGCGGAATGTCTTCGCGGCGGTCACGCACGGCGGGCAATCGGATTTCGACTGTGTTCAGGCGGAACAGTAAATCCTGGCGAAAGCGTCCGGCAGCGACTTCGGCGTTCAAATCGGCATTTGTCGCCGAGATGATTCGCACATTGACCTTGCGAGTTTTGGAAGAACCGACGCGTTCGAATTCGCCGGTTTCCAGCACGCGCAACAGTTTGGCCTGTTGCGGCAAAGAGATGTTGGCGATTTCATCCAGAAACAGCGTGCCTTCGTCGGCGAGTTCAAATCGGCCAACGCGGTCGGTTTTGGCGTCGGTGTAAGCGCCTTTGATGTGGCCGAAAAGTTCACTCTCAAACACGCCTTCGGATAAACCGCCGACGTTGACCGTCACCAAAGGTTTGTTGGCTCTGTGCGAAATCGAATGTAGCACGCTGGCGACGACGCCTTTGCCTGTTCCGTTTTCGCCGGTGATGAGCACGTTCGCATCCGACGGGCCGACACGAGCGATGACTTGCAGGATGGGTTGCATGCTAGGCGCTTCGGCAATCAACTTGGAGCGGTGTTCGCTGCGAAGCAACTGGTTTTCGGCTTCCAGGCGTTGTCCTTTTCGCAAAGCCTGACCGAGTTCGATCTGCGTTCGCAAAATGCTAATCAGCCGTTCGTTTTCCCAGGGCTTCTGGACGAAATCACGAGCGCCGCGCCGCATGGCTTCGACGGCCAGATCAACACTGCCCCAAGCAGTCATGACCACGACTGGCAAGGAACTATCCATTGCCTGAAGCTGTGCCAACAGATCAAGCCCTTCCTGCCCGGAAGTCGTATCGCGCGTGTAATTCAAATCAATCAACGCGACATCGAATTCGTGCGTGTCTATCGCCGACAAAATTTGCGCTGGCGAAGCGGCGGTTTCCGCCTGAAAGCCTTCGCTTTTCAGCAACAGGCGCAGAGCTTCCAGCACGTCGGGTTGATCGTCAGCAATCAGAATTCTTGGGAATGAGTTCGAGCTTTTCATAACTACAGATCAAGTAACACGGGGCGATGAAAATCAAAAGGCAAATGGCAAAAGTTAAAAGGCAAAAGGTCGCACTTCTTCTTTCCATTTTTGATTTTTGATATTTGCCTTTTGATTTAATCCTTTAGCCACCCGTCGGCCAGATTGATAATCCGATTGCCATACGCCGCGTTCACGTCCGAATGCGTCACCTGGACGATGGTCGTGCCTTCGTCATTCAACCGTTTGAATAACTCCATGATTTCTTTGCCCTGACTTGAATGCAGATTGCCTGTGGGTTCGTCAGCCAAAATGATTTTCGGATTGGCGATGACTGCGCGGGCGACGCCGACCAATTGCTGCTGTCCGCCGGAAAGTTGGTTGGGGTACAAATCCTTTTTGCCGACGATGTTGAACTTGTCCAAAACGTCGCCAACGATGGCTTCGCGTTCGGATTTTTTGACGTCACGGTAAGACAGCGGAATTTCCAGATTCTCGTATACCGTCAGATGATCCAACAGATGGTAGCTCTGAAAAACAAAGCCGATGTTGCGATTGCGAATCTCGGCGCGGTCTTTCGGTTTCATTTTGTGAATGGCGACATCGCCGAAGTAATACTCGCCGTCCCACCCGGCGTCGTGCATGCCAATGATGTGCAGCAACGTGGATTTGCCAGCGCCGCTCGGCCCCATAATCGAAACGAACTCGCCTTCTTTGATTTCAATCGAAACGCGCCGCAGCACGTAATACTTTTGCAGACCTTGCGGGTAATACTTTTCGATATTTTCCAAACGAATCATTTTCAAACTCCTATTCGCACCGAAGCGCAATCATCGGGTCAACATTCGACGCTCTTCTTGCCGGAATCAAACAAGCCAGCAACACAACCGCCGCCAACAAAACTGAAACTCCGGCATAAGCCATCGTGTCAGTCGGGCTGACTTCAAACAGCAATTTTGTCAGCAACCGTGAAACTCCGAACGCGGCAATCAACCCGATGCCGATGCCAATGCCTGCCAATTTCATTCCTTGCCCGATGACCATTCGCAACACGTCGCCGCGTTGAGCGCCCAACGCCAATCGAATGCCGATCTCTTGAGTGCGTTGCGTGACGACGTAATTCATCACGCCGTAAATGCCGACGACGGCCAACACTATCGCCAATCCGGCAAAGACCATCAACAGTGTGGCAACGAATCGTTGCGGAGCGACCGAACGCGCGACCATCGTTTCCAGCGCCAGCGGACGACGAATCGGTTGATCGGGGTCAATGCTGTGGACGACCTGACGAATGCTGTTAATCAAACTTTCCGGCGCAGCTTTGCCACGAACCACCAGCGTCATCCATGAATTCGGCATCTGAGCCGCAGGGATATAAAGCTCCGGGTTGAATTCATCGGTCAAATTCAACAACTTGACGTTGCCGATGATGCCGACGATTTCGCGCGAAACCGGTTTGCCGTACATCTGAACTTCTTCGGGCGAACCGACGGTCAATCGTTTGCCAATCGGGTTTTCATTCGGCCAATGTAGTTTTGCCAGTTGTTCATTGATGATGACGACACCTGCGCTGGTGCGGACATCGGCGTCGGTGAAATCTCGTCCGGCGCGAATCGGAATGCCAAGCGTTTTGAAATACTCCGAACTGATTTCGTGATTGTCAGCGTCTGGCGGATCGGTGTTCGGCGCAACGGGGCGACCTTCAATGTTGAAGGAAGTCGCTCTGCGTCCGTTGTTGAACGGCAGGATCGTCGTCAGCGAAGCAGTTTGGACGCCTGGCATGGCGCGGACGCCTTCCAACGCGCGGCGGAAAAAATCAGCCTGTTGCCAGGGGTCTTTGTATTTGGCGCGCGGCAAGCTGATGTCGGCTTTGACGACGTTTTCTGCGCGGAAGCCCGGATTGATTTCCAACACCTTCCAGAAACTTTTCAGCAACAATCCGGCAGTCACCAACAAAACCAGCGAAGCCGCGATTTCCAGCACGACCAATCCGTTGCGAATGACTGTCAGTTTGGCCGAACCCGAAGCCGAGCGTGAAGATTCACGCATCGCCTGACTTAAATTGGTTTTGGTCAGTTGCCAGGCGGGCAAGGCTCCAAAGACGATTCCGGTGACGACCGACATCAACATTGTGAAACCGACAACGATTCGATCAATCGAAATTTCGTCGGGATTCGGAACCGCGTCCGGGTTGATCTTAATCAGCCATTCCACCCCGAAAGCGGCCAGCAACAATCCCAACATTCCACCCAGCACGCCCAGCACCAGACTTTCGCTGAGCATCAGCCGAATCAAATTCCAGCGCGAAGCTCCGAGTGCCGCGCGAACTGAAATCTCTTTCCAGCGAACCGTCGCGCGTCCCAGCAACAAACTGGCGACGTTGACGCAGGCAATCAACAACACCAACACGACAGCTCCGAACAAAATCCACAGCGGGCGCTCGATCTCGCCGACCAATTCTTCGCGCAAGGAATTCAGTTTGAACCCGTTGTCTCTGTCTGTATTTGGATTTTCCCGCTCGATTTGCTTGGCGATGCCCATCGCTTCCGCCTGAGCTTGCGGATAACTGACGCCCGGTTTTAACCGCGCCATAGACTGCAAAAACGAAGTCCCGCGTTGGTATTTCGACAAATCCAGAGCCAGCGGTTTCCAAATTTCAATGCTGTCAGATGGAAAGTTGAATCCTTTCGGCATGACGCCGATCACAGCGAAGCTTTCGCCGTTGAGTTGAATGTTCTGGCCGACAATTTCTTTGCCGCCGAATCGGCGCTGCCACAAACCGTAACTGATAACCGCGACCAGATTTTTGCCCGGCACGTCTTCTTCGGCTGTGAACCAACGACCTTGCAGCGGTTGCACTCCAGCGACTTTGCCAAACTCCGCAGAAGCGTTGATGGCCGACAGCGATTCGGGGTTTCCGCCGCCGGTCAGCGCCGCGCTGGTGTAATGAAAAGCTGTGTAACTTTCAAAGCTCTGATTGCGCGCGCGCAAGTCTGTGTAATTGTGCGGCGAAACGGAAAAGCGATTTTCGCCATTCGAATCGCTGGCCCAAACATAGGTGATGCGCTCGAAGTTCGGATACGGCATCGGACGCAGCAACAAAGCATTGACCACGCTGAACACGGCGGCATTGGCTCCGATGCCCAGCGCCAAAGTCAGCACGGCGATAATCGTGTAGCCGGGATTCTTCCACAACATTCGGCAACCGTAACGCAAATCTCTGAGTATGTTTTCCATCTTTCCCCCTTCGCTTTCTTATTCGTAACGAAGCGCGATCATCGGATCAACTTTTGCCGCGCGGCTGGCCGGAATCAGACAGGCAACAATCACGACCAAGCCGAGCAACAGCGAAACTCCGACGAACGCGACGGCGTCGGTGGCCGAAACTCCGTATAGCAAATTCGCCAACAACCGCGTCAGCACAAAAGCAGCCGCCAAACCAGTCGCCATTCCAATCGCCGCTAGTTTCATTCCCTGTCGCAAAACCATCCGCAGCACATCCGACCGCTGAGCGCCAAGCGCCATACGAATGCCGACTTCGCGCGTGCGTTGCGCGACGGAATAAGACATCACTCCGTAAATGCCTATGGCTGCAAGCGCCAACGCCAGCAAACCAAAAGCTGCCAGCAACGAAGCAACGGCACGCGCCGGAAACAGCGACAGGTTCATGTGTTCGCTCATGGTTTTCACACCGGTCACCGGCAGGTTCGGTTCCAAGTTGTGGATTTCGCTGACAATCGAACTCATAACTGTTTCCGGCTTAACCGTGGTTCGCACAATCAGGCTGTTGAAGGCCAGTTGACTGCCCAGAGGAAACCAGGCGAAGGCGCGTTGATCTTCACCAATGCTCCAATACTTTCCGTCTTTGGCGACGCCTGCAATTTCCCAGGGACGCCCTTCTGGCTGAGTGCGGAATCGTTTGCCAAGCGCGTTTTCGTTGGGATTGGCTCCTGGAAAGAATTTTTTGGCAAATGTTTCGTTGACCACGACCGAACGAGTTTTGCCGTCCTGATCCAGTTGGGTCAGCTCACGCCCGGCCAGAATTGGTGTGCCAATGGATTCAAAATACTTCAAGCCGACGCCAGCGGTCATCGCGTTCGGAGCGTTCACACCACGCTCTGTCGGCTGACCTTCGATGTAGATGCTGGTTCCGTTGTAATTCATGCTGAGCGGCATGAAATCCGTCAGCGAAGCTGCCTGCACCCCAGGCAGCGCGTGAATGCGATCCAGCATTTGCCGGCGAAGCTGATTGCCCGGCTCGGTTTGATAGCCCTGCAAGCTGAGGTCGAAGGACATTGTCAGCGAGTTTTCAGGATTGAATCCCGGATTCATCGTCTTCAGTTGTTGCAACGCGCGCATGGTCAATCCGGCGGCAACCAGCAACAGTAACGACACGGCGATTTGTGCGACAACCAACGAACTTCGCAGCCACGAACGGCGAACGCCCGATTGCGAAACAACGTCTTTCAGCGCCGAAACCAAATCAGGTTTGGTCGCCTGCATTGCCGGAACCAATCCGAACAAAACGCCTGTGATGATCGAAACGATCATCGAAAACACCAGGACTCGCCAATCCACGTGCAGTTCCAAAGTGATCGGAATGTCCGCCGGAGGTTTCAACCCGATCAACAGATCAATGATCCATCCGGCCAATAAAATCCCAGCCAGCCCGCCAACCACGGCTAGCAAAACGCTTTCGGTCAACAACTGTCGAACGATGCGCATGCGGCTGGCTCCGATGGACAGGCGAATGGCGATTTCCTTGCTGCGTTCAGTTGCGCGCGCCAACAACAGGTTCGCCAGATTCGTGCAGGCAATCAGCAAAACCAACGCGACCAATCCCATCAACGCAGCCGACACGCCCAGCATGCCGTTGCGGATTTGAGGCAGAACAAATCCCGGCGGAGTGAGCGCGATTTTCAGGCCTTCATTTTCGTTCGGAAACTCTCCGGCCAATTGAGCGGCCACCAGATTCAATGAAGCCTCGGCTTGAGCAGAACTGACTCCCGGTTTCATACGTCCGACAATGAACAGGTTTTGGTTGCCGCGCTCATCCATCCAGTCGAATTCCGGCTCAATCCACCGTTGCATGGCAAACGGCACATAAACATCCGGCGCGTAGATGACTTCCGTGCCTTTGAATCCGGCTGGAGTCACGCCAATCACTTTGAACTTTTTGCCGTTGATCAGAATGTCGTTGTTCACAATGCCCGGATTGCCACCAAACCGTTTTTGCCACAGCGAATAACTGATAACTGCGACAGGATGAGTCAACCGCGTCTTGTCTTCTTCCGGCGAAAACGTTCGCCCAACCGCTGGCTTCATGCCAATCACGTCGAAGTAATTTCCTGAAACCTGGTAGCCCCAAACTTTTTCGCTGTTGCCCCCAGAAGAACTAGAAGAACCGGAAGAGTTAGAAAAACCGCTCAAGCTCATGGTCGAAAACCGATAAGCCAGGATTCCGGACATGACTTCGTTGCGGTCGCGGAAATCAACGTAATTCAAATACGAATGGGCGGACATTTCTCCGTCTTTGCCCGACGCATTGATGGCGACCAACCTTTCAGCTTCCGGCACAGGCAACGGACGAAACAAAATCATATTGACCAGACTGAAAATCGCCGTGTTGGCTCCAATGCCCAACGCCAGCGACAGAATCGCCACAACGGCAAAGCCAGGACTTTTTATCAGCCGCCGAAATGCAAACCGAAGGTCTTGCAGCAAAGTTTCCATAGTTTCCTCCTCAATTGACGCAACAGCTCAAACGGCGCTTGTACCAAATTCCGTGCCTTGAACCGATTAGCAGTTAAGTTCAACCGTCAATGAAGTTGAGGGAAAAGGTGTGGAAAGTCGAAAAGAGAATTTCGTCCGGTTTTGGGAAGGCTTTTTCCCGCGATTGAAACGTCAAAGCTCTGCCAGCAGGTCAGCCAGGCTTTGCCGCTCTCGCTGAGGTGAAAAATTCAACGCCAAGCCTCGGCAACATGCTTTCAGCCGGGCCAGAAACGCAGCATCTGTTTCGGTTTGCCACAGCAATTTGGCCAAACCGCGCGTGTCGCCAACTTCAAAATAGCCAGGATAATCTTCGCCAAGCAGCCCAACGTTGCCGGGAATCCGCGAAGCCAGAACCGGAACTCCGGCAACGATGGCTTCGGAAACGGCGTTGGCTCCGCCTTCCAGCTTCGATGAATGCACGCATAACTGACTGCTGTACAGAATTTTCCGAACGCGCTCCGGTGGCAATTCGCCCAACCAGCGATAACGCGGATTGGCATGCATTTCGCGCTCGGCTCCGACGGCCATTCGTTCGTCCATTGCCGCCCCGACGTGAACAACTTCGACCTGCGAACGTTCTGGCAACAACCGGACGGCTTTGGCGGTGCGAAACGGGTCTTTCACATCACGAAGATGACCGATGACGCAGATTCGGAAATTTTGGGTTTTGGATTTTAGATTTTGGATTTGATTGGGCGGTCCAACGGACTGATAAATGACGCGCGTTTTGGCGTGAAATCGAGGCGGCAGATCGTCCAGCGCCTTGGGCTGCAACGCGACCAATCGCGTAGCCAGTTCCAGCGACGTTTGCGCGCGGCGGCTGCGGCGTAAATCGCGGTAAAGGTCGGTTCCGGTCAGCGCCACGATCAACGGTTTGTTGGGATACAACCGGCGAAATTTGCGAATTGAATCGAAACTGCGCTTGGCATGCAGCGCAATCAAAACATCACACGGCTGACCGCCATAACTTTGCGCGATCCAGACTCTGTGGCCGAGTTGCCTGAACAGCTTTGCCCAGCGCAACGCCGTTCGCCGATTGCCATGCAGCGAACGCGGTGGAGCAGGCGTGATGATTCCAATTCTCATTTGGCACAGGTACGAAATCCCGCCCACACATCGCGGCGGTCAGGTTTGTAAAAATTGCGGTAGCCGTTGCGAATCAATCTTGAGCGCGTCGCCCAACAACCTCCACGCAAGACTTTGTGATCGCCAAACCACGGCGCGGAGTATTCTTTGTAAGGGCCAGGCGCGAAGCCATCAAACGGAGCAAAGTCCGTCGCCGTCCATTCCCAGACGTTGCCGATCATCTGTCGAACTCCGAATTCGCTGTCGCCATCGGGCAAAGCGTCAACCGGCAATAAACCTCCGGCCAGCCAATCCAGATTCGCGCGCTCCGGCGTCGGAGCTTCATTGCCCCAGGGGAATTTTCGTTTGCTGATTCCCGCAGCGGCCAGTTCCCATTCCGCTTCCGTAGGCAATCGCCGCCCAGCCCAACGGCAATAAGCATCGGCCTCAAACCAATTGATGTGAATCACCGGCAGATTTTCTTCAAGCCGAACCCATTGATCGAAGACTCTTCGCTGCCATTCGCCATCAATCTTTCGCCAATACACCGGATGTTCAGCCGCGACGCTTTCTAGCCAGCGCCAGCCTTCGTCGCGCCAAAATTCTTTGCAGCGATAACCGCCTGTTTCAACGAAAGCCAGAAACTCCGCGTTGCTCACACCCGTGCGCGAAATCGCAAACGGAGCAACCGCGACTTCGTGCGCCAGCAATTCGTTGTCGAATACAAACCCCGAATCCAATTCGCTGCCAAGCCTGAAAACTCCGCCGGGAATAAAAGCATCGCCAAGCGCGCTTGTAGTTCCGCCTTCAGGCGGCTGAAGCCGCAACCGCCTAAAGGCGGAACTACAAGCGCGATAACCAAGCGTCTGCCGAGTGTAAGTTATCGCTTCGTTGTGCATGTCTTCGTGCAGCAGCGAGAGGTGCAAAAAGTAATTATCGTCATAACCGTTGGCGTCGGGCTTGGCGGGTTTCTTCAAAACTTCTTCAGTGACGCGATCCAGAATTCGCTGAGTGTAATCAATCGTCGCCAGCTTCGACGGCAGCGGCAAATCCCAACGAGTGTCGTGATGCACATGAGCCGAATCGTAAAGCTTGTCCGAATCAAGGCCATTGTCAGGCGTGATTCGTTCGTAACCTCGTTGGTGGCGCAGCAACCAGAACTCCTGAAAATGCGCGACGTGAGCAATCTCCCAACGCAGCGGATTCACGATTGCCAGGCGCGGGCCGATCATCTGTTCGTCGCTTAAGTCGCCGACCAGTTCCAGCAGCCGCGCGCGAGCTTCGCGCAAATGATTGACGAGTTGTTCGGTTGTCAGTTCAGAACGGATAACTTTCATGGCTGGAAGATTTTCAACGCAAAGGCGCGAAGACGCAAAGCCAGGTCAGATCGTTTTCGCGCAACGAAAGCCGGAAATCATCCAGCGTTCCGGCGGATTGAAAAAATTGCGATACGTCGTGCGGGTGTGAATACGCGGAGTGGCGAACGAACCTCCGCGCAGAACTTTCTGGCCGACAAACCATTTGTCGTTATATTCGTTGAACTCAGTTTTGAATCCCGGATAAGGCGCGTAATCCGAATTCGTCCATTCCCAAACATCGCCGATCATCTGGTGACAGTCGTAAGAGCTTTTGCCATTTGGATAAGCTCCAATCGCAGCGACGCTCCACAACTGATTGTCGAACAGATTGGCGTGTTCGGCTTCTGGCGCGGCGTTTCCCCAGGGAAAGTTCTGTTTGGCGTTTGTCGCCGCGTCGAAGCAGGCGGCTTTTTCCCATTCGGCTTCGGTTGGCAATCGTTTGCCAGCCCATTTGGCAAAGGCTGCGGCTTCAAAATAACTGACGTGCGTGACAGGTTCGTTGGCTTTCGCCGAAGCAGGCAACAATCCATGAAAATCGCGCACCATCCATTCGTCACCTTCGCGTTCCCAGTACAACGGAGCCTGCCACTGTTCGCGGTTGACGGCTTCCCATCCTGTCGAAAGCCACCAACGATAATCGCCGTAACCGCCACTTTCGATGAAGTCCAGATACTCGCCGACGCTGACCGGCGCACGATCAATTGCAAAATCCTGCAAGAACACAGTGTGCTGAGGCTTTTCGTTATCCCAGGCAAACTCATCACCAGCGTATCCAAGCGAAAACAGTCCGCCTTCGATCTCAATCATTCCGCCGACTTGTTCGACAGCTTCAGGCGCAACCGATGGCGGAGCTTCGTACACGTCACACAGCAGATGTTTGATGTCGTAAACCAACAATTCCTGATGCTGGATTTCGTGCTCCAAACCCAGCCGAACCAGTCGCAACAACTCAGCCGCGTCTGCTCGTCCATCCAGTTCATCGAAAAACTTCAGCATCTCTGCGTCAATGTGCTGACGATAGCGAACCGTTTCTTTGACCGTAGGCCGCGAACGAGTTCCGCGTTTCGCCCGCAAAATCCGCTTGCCGAAACCTTCGTAGTAAGAGTTGAAGTAGAAGAGAAAGTCTTCGTCGAAGATGCGATAACCCGGCTGATAAGTTTGCAACAGCGTCTCGAAAAACCACGTCGTATGGCCAATGTGCCAACGCGGCGGAGACATAAACTCTGCGGTCTGGATGACGTAATCTTCGATTTCCAGCGGCGCGACAATCTGCATGGTTTGCCGACGAACCTGTTTGAACAATTCGATCATTGCCGCGGCGTTGGCTGAAACTTGCATCTTCGTCGTTTGAGCAATCGGCATCTTTCCCCCTTAAAAAAAAAGTAGACAGGATTTTCAGGATTTCTCAGGATTGTTTTTTACCCTGTTGAATCGTGTAAATCTTGTCTATTTTCTTTTCTGTCAGATGTTCAACAAGTTGTTCAGCGATTCGGCCAGCGTCGGATGAGCGAAGATGGCGTCGCGCAACGTCGTGTAAGGCAATCGTCCCATCATCGCCAGTTGAACCATGGACATGATTTCGCCGCCTTCGATGCCCAGCACCGTGAAGCCCAGAATCTGATTCGTGTCGGCGTCAATCACGGCTTTCATAAAGCCGCGCGTTTCGCTCATTTCAATGGCGCGAGCGACATAGGCCATCGGCATCTTCGCAATTTTGATGCTCAGACCTTTCGCGCGCGCTTCGCTTTCGCTCAAGCCTACGCGAGCAAGTTGCGGGTCAATGAACACAGTGTACGGAACCAGTCGGTCGTTGATCGTCGCGTTGCCGTGTTCGATCAAATTGGTTTTGATGATGCGGTAATCGTCGTAGCTGATGTGCGTGAATTGCGGCCCGCCTTTGACATCGCCGAGCGCGTAAATTCCGGCAACGTTCGTTTCCAACTTGGAGTTGGTTTTGATGAAGCCGGCTTTATCGGTTTCGATTCCTGCGGCAGGCAAATTCAGCGAATCGGAATTCGGAGTGCGCCCAGCGGCGGCCAGCAAATGCGAACCAATGATCGTGCGTTCGCCTCCCGGCGTGTTCACGGTCAGATGAATTTGGCCTTTATCGTCGTGGTTAGCTTTGGTGGCCGAAGCGTTCAGCAAAATTTCCACGCCGTCTTCGCGCAGAATTTTAGCAACGGCTTCGGCAACGTCTTGATCTTCGCGGCCAAGCAGTTGCACCGCGCGTTGAACCACAGTCACACGCGAACCGAAGCGGCGAAACATCTGCCCGAACTCCAAACCAATGTAACCTCCGCCAAGCACGATCAGATGTTCCGGCAATTCGTCCAATTCCATAATCGAACTGGAATCGAGAATCGAAACTCGTTCGCTGCCTTCGACGCCTGGGTCAGTCGGGCGGCAACCTACGTTGATGAAGATTTTTGGCGCGGTGAGTTGGCGAATCCCGCCGTCATTCAATTTGACCGCGACAGAGTTTGCGCTGGTGAAACTGGCTTCGCCGAAAATCAACTCAATGTTTTTAGCTCGCTCAAGCGCGCGTTGGCCGCCGTTGCGAAAATCATCTACGACGGATTGTTTGCGCTGCCGAACTTCGGCCAGATTGACCGTGATGTCGCCGGAATGAACTCCGTAATCGGCGGAGCGTCTGGCCAGATAGGCCACGCGAGCAGCAGCGACCATTGTCTTGGTTGGAGTGCAGCCTATGTTGACGCAGGTTCCGCCGACGTGTTCGCGTTCAATGATGGCGGTGTTCCATCCGGCTGCGGCCAACGCAACGGCAAGCGGTTTACCGCCTTGGCCGGTGCCAATAACGATCGCGTCAAAAGTTGTTTCGATCATAAACTTAAGCCCTTCTGCGAAATGGTTTCTCCCAACTGAATCCGGGCAAGTGCTTGCAGTATTCCCGATCTCAACAAACTTGCTGAGATTTAGCGTCCAATTGCAAACAGGTCTTTTTCACCTCGCACAAACATCATCTTGCCCGAAATTGCCGGAGTCGCCATCAACAATTGGCCGATGCTGTTTTTGCCGAGCAGTTCAAATTTGTCTCCGGCTTTGACGACGAAGATGTCGCCGTCTTCGCTGGGCAGATAAATCTTTCCGTCCGAAGCGACAGGCGAACCGCTGAAGCCGCTGCCTTGATGGGGAATGCGGGATTGATACTTTTCTTCGCCGGTTGCCAGATCGAAGCAACTGAAGATGCCTTCGTTTTTCAGCACGTACAGCAGCCCATGATAAATCAGCGGCGTAGGCATGTACGAACCGGTTTTCTGTCGCGTCCAGGCGACGTGCTGGCTGGTGCTTTGCCCCTTCGGCAAAGTGATGTCGCCGCTCGCTCCAGGGCGGACGACGAAGACAGGAGCGTTCGGACGGCGTCCGCTGGCGACGACGATCAGCTCGCCCGAAAAGATCGGAGTCGGTGCAGTGATGTTTGAACTCTCGCCCAACCGCCATAACTCTTTGCCAGTTTCCGGGTCGTTGCCGCGAATGAAATTCGGCGCATTGGTGATGAGTTCCGTTCGAGCTTTGCCCGGATAAATTGTCGGCGTCGCCCACGAAGGCATTTCGGTGCGCTCGGTTTTCCAGACGGTTTCGCCGGTCTTGATGTTGATGCCCATCAGGAAATCTTCTTTGGATGTGTCGCACTGCACGATGACCAAATCCTTGTAAATGATTGGTGAACTTGCGGTTCCCCATTCGTATTCCGGCAAATCGTACGCGCCAACATCCAATCGCCCCAGGTCTTTTTTCCAGATCAGTTTGCCTTTCATATCGAAGGCATAAAGTCCTTGCGAACCGAACAGCGCGACGACGTACCGGCCATCGGTTGCCGGTGAAGAACTGGCGTAAGTGGATTTGACGTGGCGCTTTTCCAGCGGCACGCCTTCGTAAGCGACTTTGTCCCATAAAATCTTGCCGGACTTTTTGTCCAGGCAGAACACTTTCCATTGATGCACCGACTTGTCGTCAGAGGCGTCTCCCGCTCCGTACAAACCGGGTTTGAATGTCGCCTTGTCTTTGCTGCTGATGGCCGAAGTGACAAACAACTTGTCTTCCCAAACGATCGGGCTGGAATGCGCCAATCCGGGAATGCGAACTTTCCATTTGATCGCCGTTCCTTTTTCGCCATCCCAAGCATCAGGCAGGTTTTGGCCGTCAGCAACTCCGGCGGCGTGTTGCCCCCGGAACGAAGGCCAGTTGTCTTTGGTGGATTGTTTTTGAGCGTTGGCGGAAATTGCGAGAATAAGCAAAAAGAGGGTCAGAAGTTTTTTCATAGCGGCCTTTTTTTAGATGAAGAATTCTTTCCGAAGAAGCGATACTTTGAGTCTTGCGCCTTGATTATATCGAATCCCGCACAACCTACGCATTATTTGAAGTTCGGGTTCGGAGTCATAAACACCAACAGTTTCAGTCGAGCCTGGCTGGTGTTTTTGACGCCATGGTTCGATCCCGCCGGAGCGAAGATGATTTTTCCTTCGCCGAGTTCCTGTTGTTCGTCGTCCACGAAAAACGTCCCGCGTCCATCGAGCACAAAGTACAGCTTGTCTTCGTCTTTGTGGGCGTGGATTTTCTGCTCCTGTCCCGGTTCCAGGCAATATACATCGCAAAAGAAATTTTGCGTTTCGAACAGATTGATCTTTTGCATCTTGTCCGGCGAAAACTGATTGATGGCAGGCACGTCTTTGAAATCCATTTGAAGAAATCCTCAAGTTCAATTTTTGTCGTCAAAATCGGCAATTCTTGGTTGAGAGGGAGACAGTGTTAAAATTGTGGGAATTGATCCTTGAAAAGTGTACCGCGTATCCTTGTTGAAATTCTTTAAAACAATCCGCTTATTGCGCGCTACGGTGTGCCTCACCAACAAGGATAGCGATGAACAAACCATATCAGGATTCGACTTTTTCGACCAATGAAGGCGACGGTGATCCGCTCGAAGCTTTGGCGCGGCAGGGAGCTAGGCAGATGTTCCAGGCTACGCTCGAAGCTGAGGTTGCCAAACATTTACAGCGCCAGTGCTATGAACGTGGCGAAACTGGACGCGGCCATTGCAATGGACGGACACTGACCCTGGGTAGCGGAGCAGTGGCGGTCAAAGTGCTGCGGGTGAGTAATGAACCTGCTGGCGAGCGGTTTCAATATCGCTAGGCTGCGGTCAGGATCAAGATCACATTGCCTTCATTGAACGAATTCGAGCGACTCTAGTGAGCTAAACCGCTATATCAGGCCAGTAAACCAGAGGATGACTGGCACCCCTATTATGAAAATCGCTAATAGAAAAATAATAAGGAAAGAGGTTCGAGTAGACCTATACAAAGAATTCTCGCGCGAAGCCCGAAGGGCTTTTGCAATTTCGACAAAGGTTTCGGCTATTTCATGGCTTTTCTTAATCATTATTCCGAACAAGAACTCTTTAAGGTGGTGGGAAGGGCTATGAAGGTCATCATTAGGTAAGAGGGTATTTGTTGAAGGTTTAGAAATAGCGGTTGAACTTTTTATTTGAGTTTTCGATGAGCGGCTGTTTTTTGATGTGGGGCTGGATGTAGTGTGTTTTTTAGAAAATAAGGCCGAGCCGCCTAACGCCTGTAGAGTTTGATTGCGTCCAGGTTGCTCTCCTCTAACGCCAGCCATTAGGCGAGCAAACGCTTCTTCGTCGTCAAGCCCCGCGTTGAAATCAACCCAGGTCATTTGGCCCAAAAACGCAGGCAAATCGTGGCGATCTGTACCAGGTAGCAACACTGGAATCACACGAAAGTCATTTTCGCTAACACGTCGGCTCAGTGCAGAACGCACCTCTTTGTTTTGCCATGGTCCAACGCCGCTAGAACCAAAAAAGACTGCACAAGCGTTGCTCTGGTCAAGGGCGCTTTCTAATCCCTCTTGCCAGGGAGCACCGGGAATCAAGTTCCACATATCATAGAAAAGAAGGAACCCGGCCTCGTCTACCAAGCGCTTCGCAAGTTCTTCAACTTTAGGCCTATCGCTACTGTGATAGCTCAGAAATACGTCGTATTTGTTAGTTGTTGTTTCTGCCATGAGACACGAGTTTGGACAAATAAAGGGAGGCCGCTCGGCCTCCCCATGAGGCATTTGC
>CADECP010000044.1 GCA_902825875.1 uncultured Acidobacteriota bacterium | reverse complement strand
ATGACGTTGTGTAGCAGAAGGCATCATCTCAAACTAACTTTGTCCAAACTCGTGCCACTTGCTACGAACAAAAAGTAATGTCAAGTTACTTGTGTGCTTCCGGCTAGGGTTATCTGATTTAATGTTAGAATTTCTGCTTGCTTCTTGTCATAACTGGAATTCTTGGATAAGCTATTCTTGAAAGAGTAAGAACTGATACAAATTGATTTAGTTGCCACATTGCATTCCTTGTCCTCCTCATTAAGCGCAGTCAAAAGAGTTTAGCTCTTGTCTGCCACAAGAATTTCCCCCCTTCCAATTTGTTTGTGATCCATGCTGTTCAAGCCTGTGCCCGGCCTGTCAGTGCTGGCGCGTGTATTTCACTGTCGAAGCGCGTCAATCTCAAAGATTCAATTGAATAACAAATTAACAGTTCGTGAGGCTATCAATTGCTTTGCGGCTACCTACATAACCCGTTTGGGAAGGGAGTACGAAAATGGCAAAGGTTGTTCGAGCTACTGCTATGTTTGCGTTTGCTTTGGCGCTAGTAACATTTGGAGTCAGGTTTTTCAGCGGAACCGCAAGTGCGGTTGGTAAACCGAAAATGCCGTCTCTGCCGAGAGCGTCTGAGTCACCTGTTACCAATGTGGAATTGAAAGTGTTGGACGAAATTGTGTCGGTCAGTGATTCAAAACCGATGATTCCGCAATCGCTGAACCCACTTTCGGCGCTTCAAATTCCTTTTCTTGCCGCCGCGACTCAAACCGGTGGAGACAGCGACGGCACGGCAGATTTGAATCCGATCGGACGATCGGGTGTTCGCGCATTACTGAGTGTGCAAAAAATCGGGCGTACCGAAACAGTGACTGGTTTTGCGACGGGACTTGATCCGTACAAGGCGTATGTGTCGTTGTTTTACGATGCCGGTTCGCCGGGCAGCGGCCCTTGCGCCTGTATTCCCAGCAATCCGCCGCCGGCTGCGCTGGCCGCAACCTGTAAAGCGACCAATGCGCCGCCTGTCAATTTCAGCCAGATGGTGATTGGTTATTGGCTGCCGTTGATCGGAAGTTCGACGCGAACATTACAGATTCTGAAAGCCGGAGCGCCGGATGCTCCTGGCGGAGCAGCGTTTGTCGAACTGGAAAAGATCGGCTCGGTTTCCATTCGTGAAGATACGCAGCTTGGAACTCCGCTGCCGTCTGCTCCCGATCCGGGACGCTTTCAGCTTCGTGCCTGCGGCAAATTCAAAGTGAGCAAATAAAGTTCACAAGTTTGGGAGTCGCGTGAACTGATTGAGTGCCGTAAAGTCCGGGAGCCTTTATTTGCGGCATTCGTATCGGCTTAGCGCGATTCCCAAAACCACATAAGCAGATAAGTTGGGGAAGGAAAAAACATCCATCGTTCATCTTTGTAGATGAACGATGGATGTTTGTCTTGAGCGTTAAGCTTTGGCTGTCGGATAATGTCGGGCGTGAACGAACCAAAAAACATCGAAATTTCAATCAATGGCGAATCTCGCCACATCCCGTCTGGTTACAGCGTTGCCGATTTGGTGGCTTCGCTGGAACTGAGCGCCGGGCGGCTGGCCATTGAACTCAATCTTTCCATTTTGCCGCGCGCGGCTTGGGCTGAAACTCGGTTGCAAGCCAACGACAAACTCGAAATCGTCCATTTTGTCGGCGGCGGTTGAGCGTGTTTCAAATCAAGCCGGCAATCCTTTTTCGACGACTTTTTCCATCGCCGCCGCAAAAATGTCTATGTCGCGCAACGTTGTGTATACGTTCGGCGTGACGCGCAGCCCTTCAAATTCCGGGTGTTTGATGACCGTCGAAATGATGCGGTATTCGGTCTGCAAATAGCCGGAAAGTTTGATCGGATCAATGCCAGCAATGTTCACCAGCGTCAATCCGCAACCCAGTTTCGGATCGAAGCTGGTCAGCAACTTGACGCCTTTTCGACCTTCCAGACGGCGCGCCCAGCGTTGATACAGATACCGCAACCGAGCGGCTTTTCGTTCGGAGCCGATGCCTTCGTGAAAATCCAGAGCTTCGTTGATGGCCAGCGCGTTGGCCGAAGGATGTGTGCCGATTTCTTCAAACTTGCGGATGTTGGCGTTGCTTTCTTCCATCGAACCCATCAGCGACCAGGTTTGCGCGATCTTGTTTTTGCGGACGTACAACAATCCGGTTCCAAATGGAGCCGTCAGCCATTTGTGCAAACTCGAACCGTAATAATCGCAATCCAGGTCGCCGTGTTTGAAAGGGAAATGCGCGTAAGCGTGAGCGCCGTCCACGATGGTTTCAATGCCGCGCGCGCGAGCCATTTGCACGATGCGTTTGACCGGATAAATCTGTCCCGACAGATTGGTGATATGGCAAAAATGAATAACTTTGGTTTGCGGCGAGATGGCTTTTTCAAACGCTTCGAAAATTTGATCGTGCGTCGCCGGAACGGGAATCGAAATCTGACGCAGCTTGATGCCTTCACGGCGTTCGCGCTGTTTCCAGGTGCTCAACATGCGCGGGTAATCCTGATTGGTGGTCAGCACTTCGTTGCCGGGTTTCAGGTCAATTCCGAACTGACAAATTTCCAGCGATTCGCTGGCGTTGCGCGTGATGGCGATTTCTTCCATGTCGCAACCGAAATTCAGCGCCAACCGACGACGGACGCTTTCGATTTGCGGATCCAGATGCCGCCACATCGTGTACACCGGTGCGGAGTTCGAATATTCCAGATAACGCCGCATTGCTTCCTGCACGACTTTTGGCGAAGGCGAAACGCCGCCGTTATTCAGATTGATCAGCGTGCGATCCACAGTGAAGGCGCGCTGAATTTCCAGCCAGAAATCTTCGTCCATCGCCACATCGTCGGGGCGGCGGCCTGAAACAAATCGTGTCGCGTCAATTGCGTGCGCAATTCCTTGTTCGTTGAAGCTGGCCGCGATAACGCTTGCGGCTCCAGCCTTGGCAAAAGTTCTGAGAAAATTTCGTCGAGTAGACATGCTTGGCCTCCAATGAATTTCGGTACGGGTGAAGTTGAAAGTGCGGCGGGATTATACGCGCGCGGCTGACGAACTACACATCGTAATCAATCACCACCGGCGCGTGATCGGAAAAAAACTGGTCGGCGTGAATCACTGGCGAATGGGCCACCTTGTTCAAGCCCGGCGTCGTGAAGTGATAATCCAGCCGCCATCCGACGTTGTTGGCGCGGGCGTTGCCGCGATTCGACCACCACGAATAATGCACGGCTTCAGGGCCGACCAAATGGCGAAACGTGTCGTGATAACCGACTTCCAAAAAGCGCGTCAGCCATTCGCGCTCTTCGGGCAAAAAGCCGGAGTTCTTTTGATTGCTGCGCCAGTTTTTCAAATCAATTTGTTGGTGCGCGACATTGAAATCTCCGCAAAAGACAAACTCGCGTTTGCTTTTACGCAGCCGCTGGCAATGCGCCAGAAATTCATCCATGAACTTCAGCTTGATGGCCAACCGCTCCGGGCTGCTCGTACCCGAAGGAATGTAGGTGGAAACCACGCTGACATTGCCGAAGTCGGCTTGCAAGACTCGGCCTTCGCAATCGTAGACGCAGTTGATGCCTCGTGTGACTTTTTTCGGCTTGGTCTTGGAGAGCACGGCCACGCCACTGTAACCGGGCTTTTCTGCCGGATACCATTCCGCGTGATAGCCGAGCGATTCCCATTCCGCCGGAATTTGCGCAGGCAGCGCCCGTACTTCCTGCAAACAAATCACATCGGCTCCGGTCGCAGCCAACCAGTCCACCACACCTTTCGTCGTCGCCGAACGAATTCCATTTACGTTGAGAGTGAGTATTCGCATAAAGACAAAAAAGTTATTGAAAGTGTGGCGGTGGATACCGCTTTTTCAGTGTCAGCTTGCGACGATAAGCGAGCACAGATTGGTCATTCATCCGCAGCAATTCAACTGTAGCCCGTCCATTCGGAGTCAATCCAACAATCATCGCTCCGTCCAATGCAAAATGATCCTTCCAAGCTTGCAAACGCGGATTGAAAAGAATTGTCGGCAGACTATCTGCCGGATCAATCGCCGCGAAGTCAGAGCCTTTGAAGCGATTGCATCGCGCACAAGCCAGTGCCAAGTTTGTCGCCTCGGTCTTTCCGTTGTGTTTGATGGCAAGCAAATGATCTATGTGATGAGGTTCAGGTGTGTGATCTTGATGAATCAGGCAGTATTCGCAGCAACTCAATGCCCGCTCTATCACCAAACGCCGAAGCTGATCCGAAATGTGGATTCTGGGCATGCTGAGTTACTCATCTGACTGTGCGTCGGCTTTCAACAGGATCATCAGATCGCGCGCTTGCAGGTAAGCTTCTAGTTCGGCTGTTTCAGCCGCCGTCAAAACGTCTTCTCGGTTTTTGTCCAGCAAATCTTCCAGCCGTTCCTGTGCTGCGCTGGAAATTTTGAAGGCGGCAACCTGTTCAGGCGAAGGATTGCTGGCGAGAAAATCCGTGATCTCGCGGTAAAGCGGAATAGAAACTCCCGCTCCGTTGGTTTGCCTTATCTTTGTCGCTGGCTCTGATTTCAAAGCCCTGGCCAGCAAATCGGGCAGCCGTCCGCCCAGCGCGACAACTTGTGCGGCAAGCTCATCCGGGATTTCAAGCGTGATGGTCGTCATAAATTCTGCTCCTCTGGTCTGACTTCGGCGGCGATTATAAGCCGACAAAACCGGATGCGTGAATCCGCTTTCTTCATTCGGTCTTTGACATTCCCAAAGCCGCGCTCAATTCCGCCACTTCACCATCCCGCCGATGGTAGCCCATCTCTTCGATCATGACCTTGGCCGTCTCCCAAGCCTTGCGCGCCGAATCGCGGTCGCCGGTGGCCAGACTCAACCGAGCGAATTCCAGATAGCAATCGGCCAAGTGCAATCGCATCTCTCCGCGTTCGGCGATGGTGAAGGCTTCGGCCAGATCTGATCGAATTGCTTCGCCTAAGAAAAGTAGTGATTTCTCGGCAAATCAACTGTATCTTTTCAGTCACGAACTTATACTTTGCCCCGCCCTGGTTCCCATTGAGTATTTCGCCCCGATGACAAATGTTGCTCAATATTTCGCCTCAATGGAAGCGTTGTCCGCAAGGAGTTGGCTATGGAAGAAAATGAACTAAAGCAGGTCAATCGGACCAATGTTTTCTCTTCAGTTTTAGGACACTTGATCTTTGCCGCCATTGGTTGGTTTATTTGGAAACCTATCTCCACGGTTTTGGTGATTTTTTGCGTTGCAGGTCAATTGCGTCGCTCAATTCAGAATACTTTATTTTGGGATTCAAAAGCACCGTTTATACTTGGAACTGTATATGGAGCGTTTCTCGTCGTTGCGGTAAAAATTGGGATTATCACTTCTAATCGAGGCCTGACAATCAAAGTATTTTTTTTATCTATTTGGTTTTCTAGCGGCCAGTTACGTTAGCTATGGTAGCAGAACAGATCACTTTCAGACGCGAAGTGATGAACTTCGTATTATGACAATGGCATGTTCGGTCACCACATATTTAGTGGTATGCATAGCACTATTCTTTATTCCCTTCCTGGTAAATCTCTTTAGATAGCGATCCAACAATTCGCTGGCGCTGAAGGAAGGCTGGAATTTCCTCCTCAATACAAAACCTGGAAGCCAAGTAATCGGACGAAATCAGACAGACAGCGACGCGCGCTCGATTGATAGCGTCTTTGATTTCAGGATACCAGATGTCGCCAGCATCAATTTTGCGGTCATCCCACACGACGATGCGGTCGTCCAGTTCCAGAGCTTGTAGATGCGGGCGCAGCCGATCTTTCCAGATTTCGTCTTTGTGGCTGTAGCTGATGAAAATTGTTGGCTTGTCCACCGAATGACCTCCAAATTGAAATCGAGGCGGAGGGTAATCAGGTTTCGCAAAGTTATCAATCTGATTAGGTTCTTAGATCGGCTTTCGCTTCGGTGTGTGGGACAATTTGGAAAATTGTCCCACGTTTACAGATCAATAGTGCCGGACAATCCATACACGCCAATGAAAACCGGTTTAGTTCCCGGAGTATTTGAGAACAAAACCTTCAGCGCCGGAAACCCAAACTTCCTTTTTGGCCACTGAAAGCCCGTAAAGATTTGCGCGCGTTCCGCTTTCCTGTTCGACCCAGTTTTTGCCGCCATCGCCCGAACGCAAAATCGTTCCGTTCCAACCGACGATCCATCCCTGGTTGCCGACAAAACCGACGTTGACCAAAGTTTCTTTGGTGTCCACAGCGACACGCTCCCAATTTTCGCCACCATTCGACGTGCGAAGAATCACACCTTCTTCACCGACAACGATGGCGGTATCTTTCCCACGCGCTTCGATGTGGTAAAGGTGGCTTCGGACGCTGCTGTTTTGTCGTTCCCAGTTTTTGCCGCCGTCGTCCGTGTAAAGAATGATTCCCTTGTCGCCGACGATCCAACCTTGCCTGTCATTGACGAATTTCAAGTGAACCAGTTCTTCCTGAGTTCCGCTTTCCTGTGACGCCCAACTCAGTCCGCCGTCGTTGCTGTGCAGGATTCTGCCGTGAGTTCCGACTACCCATCCCAAGTTTTTGTTGGCAAAAACGATGCTGTAAAACTCCGGCGCGTCTCTTTTTCCCGCTGCATCGAATTGAAAAACGGGGTCCCAAATGCTGCCGCCGTTCTGTGTTCGATAAATTTTTGCGCCGCTGGTAATCATCCAGCCTTCTTCCCGATTGCGAAAAAAGATGTCGCTGATGTTTCCATCCACTCTGGCGTTATGCGGCAACCATTCACGCCCACCGTCTTGAGTGACGTGAACGATGCCTTTGTCGCCGACCACCCATCCCAGACGGGAATCAACAAAGAAAACGACATTGAGGTCTTGTTTCGACCGGTCTTGAAAGGCGACATTCCACTGCGCTTTGGCGTCAATTGCCGCCAACAGAAACAGCACTGCCCCAATCGGGGCAAAATTTCGAAGCTTCATAAATTCTCCTTCTCAGTTTTTTTCCGGCAGGAGGTCACCGGTGAAATTGTGTGGACGGTTGCGAACGGTTGGTCGGACGCGCGCCCAGATTAGGGACGCGAAGTTTGAAATCTATCGAGCCGTTTCGTTGACCGAAGGCAATTACCCGCCCCAAAGATTCGACCGCTTCTTCCAGAACGCGATCGCGGCTGGCGATCAAATCAGAAATCCGCGTTTCGATTTGTTGATCGGGTTTGACGCCAATGCCTTCGATGCGACGGCCAAATGCCGAACGATAATCAGTGTCGCTGATGTTCAGTTTGCCGCCGTCGGGAAGTTTGATTGTGCGGCTGACGCCCAGCAAACACCCGCAAGTCGCCGGATTGGAGCCGATAATCAAGGCGCGTTTTCGTTCCTGCATCGCCGCCGCGAAGATTTCCGCTCCGCTGGCAGAACGCGAACTGACCAAAACGATCAACGGTTCGCGGTAAAGATTACGAAGCTTGATCGTGCGTCTTCGCGTCGAACGCCCAAATCGCGTGATGAATTCTCCCAAGTCGGTTTCTTCGGGAAAAAAGTAACTGGCCAGTTGCGTCACAGTCGTAACAAAACCGCCGCCGTTGTTTCGTAAATCCAGAATCAATCCTTGCGTGCCCTGCATCTGTTGCATGGCCTGATCGAAGTCGCGTTCAATTTCCGGGCCAAATCCGGTCAATTCGATGTAACCGACTTTGTACGGTAACTGGCGCGCAACCACTCTGCGTTGAAATTCCGTGTAACGGCGAATCAGTTCGACAGATTTGAGCTGACCTTCGCCGTCAACAAAGGCGGCTTTCAACGTGGTGTCGCGCGGGCCGTAAAACAGCCGGTCATAACTTTGCAGTTCCGAAGCAATCGTAGTCGAACTGTCGCCAACTTCCGTTCGCAACCGCAGCAAAGCTTTTTCAACTGACTCGCCATTCACTTCGGCGACGACAAACCCCTGTCGAACGCCTTGCTTTGCGGCTTCCGAACCTGGTTCGACCCAGGTGACAACCGGTTTGCCTTCGATTTGGCGAACGATCAAACCGACCGAAAGTCCCGACGGACGATAACGATCAAAACCATCTTCGGGCGAATAAATCCGCGTGTGAGCATCGCCCAGCTTGCCGATCATCTGGCGTAACGCGCGATAAAACTCGGCGTTGTTCGTCGCCGATTCCGCCGTCGGGCGAAACGCTTCACGCTGTTCGCGCCAATCAATGCCGCGAAAGTTTCGGTCGTAATAATTGTCGTAAATCAGCCGCCATACCTGATCGAAAACCTTGACCCGATCTTCGCGCGGCAGCGCAGAAGACGGAGCACCGTTCGACGGTGAAGACGCTTGTTGTGTGTATGCGGTTTGCGGCCAAACGGCCAACAGCGCGGCGAAAAAAAAGCAGGAAAGACTGGTTGCCAGTAAAAACTTGCGCGTCATGACAAAAGCAATTGGTTGAATGGAAGTTTATGGTTTTGGGCGTTGTCCCGGAATTTGCGTCGGGGGCTTTTTGATGTCGCGCAAGCTGCGTTTGAGCTTTTCGATTTCTTCTTGCCGTTCAGCCTGCGAAAGGGGTCGGCGGAAATTATACCTGACCAAACCCTGAAGTGTTAGCTTCTTTCCGTTTCTTTCGGCAGGTTTGAAGCGTAATTTTTTGACCGTAGCGATTGCCGATTCATCCAGCCCGAAACCCGCCCATCTGACAATTTCGATTTCGCCGACGGTTCCGTCTTCGCGGAAGACGGCTTCAAGCTCGACCGTCGCCGTGATGCCTGCCAAATCGGCTTGTTCGGTGTAATCCGGTTTCAACCGCTGGTAAAAAAAAGGCTGTTGAACTCCAGTCGCCGCCAAATCATCGGTCAGGACTTCGACCACAGGCGGCAACGGCTGGAAGTTTTCGATCACCGCTGTGTGCTGCTTTCGAGCGGCCAACATCGCGTCGGCATAACGCGGCCAGGCCTGTTTGATTGCAGCTAGCAGCTTTTCTTTCGATTGGAATTCGGTTTCAGACTTCGCGCTTTCAAAAGAAAACAGGATCAATTTGCCGGTTCTGGCTTCGACGAAAAACAGCCCGGCCAATGTTTCAAAGTATGCCTGCTCGCCGCTCGCGCCAACCAACCGCCGCGTCGAAAGCGTTTTGCCAAGCACGAAAAAATCACAGCCCAAACTTTGTCCAAACGAACGAGCTTCGTCGCGGCTGAGGTTCAAGCTGCCGCTGTAGCCCGCGCCGCGCGTGGCCGCTCTGACCAAGTCGGCGTCGAGCAATTCAAATTCTGCCGTCGCCGATTGGCGAAGCGCGGCAGAAAGTTCGCTGCCGCCATCGCCGACAAAATCAATCATGGCCAATCGAATCGGCGACTGCCCAAAAACGAAATCAAAAGGCAAAAGGCAAACGGCAAATATCAAAAATGCCCGCCGCCAGATTGCCGACTGCCAAAGCGAAACAGCTCGAAGGCAGAAATTTTTGACTTTTGATATTTGCCTTTTGCCTTTTGATTTCATTCCGGTTTCATTCGATTGCCGTGCTTGCTTCGATTGGAAAACACAACCGATGAAGCTCGTATCCGCGCATCACGCGCACAACGCTCGAAACTTCGGCGATGTCCACCAATTCGCCGCCTTCGCTCCGTTCGATCAGCAGTCGAGCTTTGCCTTCGGGACGATAATAACTGTAGTAAGGAATGTCCGCCGCGCGGTCTTCGATCAGGTAATACGCCGGGTCGAATCCGGCGGCGGCAATTTTTCGACGGGCGTCATTAATAAAGCTGGCGCGTTCGGCTTCTGGCATTTCCAGATCAACGGCTCGGAACAGCCGCCGCTCGATGAATCGCCGAGCCAAATCGTTCAAAATCGGGTCCGGTTCGCGCGCCCACTGTTTGATGTGAAACATCACGTCGTGATCGTCAAAGCGTAAGTATTCCGCCGTCGTCAGTTTTTCGCCTTGCAGCACGCGCTCCATCACGGAATCGGCGACGACGAATTTCAACTGACCCTGCTTCATCAACTCAACCGCGCGGCGAAGAATGCTGTTGAGCACGGCTTCGGCTGACCGCAACGAACGATGAAAATAGACCTGCCGAAACATATAAAACCGCGCCTGCAAATACTCTTCGACGGCGAACAGCCCGTTGGCTCCGACGAAAATCCGTTCGTTGGCTTCGTCAATTTCCAGAGCGTGAATGATCCATTCCAGATCGTAATTTCCATACTTCGCGCCGGTCATCAAACTGTCACGCAACAGATAATCGAACCGATCCACGTCCAGTTGCGACGAAACCAGATCGCCAATGAACGCCGGGCGAAAGCGATGTTCAATCGCCGCGACGACCTTGCCGGGCAGCGCGGCATCGAATTCGGCCAAACGCCTGTGAACTTCAGTTGCCGGATCGGCGATGATTTCCGTCGTCCATCGCTCGTGATTTTGCTTCAGGATTTTTTCTATGACGTGAGAAAACGGGCCGTGCCCCAGGTCGTGCAACATCGCCGCCACGCGAGCGACCACACGAGCTTCATCGCTGATCGAATAGCGTTTGCCGAGGTGATCCAGTACGCGCGTCATCACATGCATGACGCCCAAACTATGCGTAAAGCGAGAATGTTCAGCGCCCTGAAAGGTGTACATCGCCAGGCCGAGTTGTTTGATGTATCGCAGGCGCTGAAATTCCGGCGAGTTAATCAGCCTTACCAGTAACGCATCATCGGATTGCGCCAGCGAAAGCGCGATGATGTTGTGAACCGGATCGCGGTAAAGTCGTTCCATAATCGGTGGCCGGTTGTTGGTTGTCGGTGGCGGTGATTGGCAAAGGTCATTACCGACCACAGATCACGGGCCACCGACAACCATCATACTGTTTGCATCAGCCGAGTCAGCAGCGCTGCTCGGCGAGGAATGTCGCTGACGATGATGTGTTCATGATCGGCGTGCGCTCCCGAACCGTCTACGCCCAATCCGTCCAGCGTAGGCACGCCAAGCGCCGCCGTGAAGTTTCCGTCCGAGCCTCCGCCGACAACGGCATCTTTCAGGTCAAAACCGAGCTTGGCGGCCAAATCGCGCGCGTGTTCGTAAAGCGCGATGTTGTTTTCCGAACGCGGCATCGGCGGACGATTGATGCCGCCTGTGATTTCCAATTGCGCGTCTTCCAGTACCGGTTGCAGCCCGCGAATTTCGCTGACGATTCGCTCGCCGTCTTCCGGCGTCCAAAATCGCACATCCACTTTGGCCGAAGCTTCCGCCGGAACGACGTTGATCGCAGTGCCACCATTCATCATGCCTACGCTGATGGTGACGCCTCGCTCGTGATCGTTCATCGCCGCCAACCGCAAAACCTGATGCGAAAGCTCGACATTGGCGTTGACGCCTTTGCGCGGATCGAGTCCGGCGTGCGCGGCTCGGCCAATCGCGCGAATGCCGAAAACGCCGATGCCTTTGCGACCGGTTTTGACCACGCCGCCGGTAATGGGCGGCTCCAACACCAAAGCCGCCGCCGAGCGTTTGGCTTCTTCTTCAACCAGCGTGCGCGAAGTCTTGCTGCCGATTTCTTCGTCGCAAGTCAGCAGCAACGTGACCGGGCGTTTGGTTTGCAAGCCCAAACTGCGAATCGCGTTCAGAGCCTGGATAGCAATCACAATCCCCGATTTCATGTCGAAAATTCCCGGACCATGTGCGGCTCCTTCGGGAGTCAGGCGAAACGGCATTCGATCCAAAGTTCCGACCGGCCAGACGGTGTCCAAATGGCCGATCACCAGAACTTGAGGCTCCGACCGATCGTGGCCGAAATCGAATCTGGCTCGCAGATGAGTTCCGTATCCGGGTTGGGGGGTGAGTTCGATTTGGCCGCCCAATTCAGACAACTGGCGGGCGACAAAGTCGGCAATTTCGTTGAGCCGGGCTTCTTCTTTGGACGTGGTTTCGCGCTCCACCAGGACACGAATCGAGTCCAAAATAGAGGCATGAATAGCGTTGAAGTGGTTCAATAAACTGGACATAGGCGTGTTTGACAAAGCAATCGAATAATGCACAATACGCCTTCATCTGACAAGCTCTTAAGATAATCGTTAGCACTGCACCGTAAAACTCCTTCAAGATTACCTGGTTCGTCGTTCATCATTTGAAGTCATCATTTGAGGATTGAGCGAATAGTGTTGATCGTGAATCGAGGCAAACCGTCAACGAAAAAACTCAGGGTGACGGTTGAAAAAGTTTGTAGTGCGGTAACTATTGCCTCGTTTCCGGCGTCTATGGCGCTGTCTTAAGAAAGCTGGTCAGACCCGTCGGGCCTTTGCATCGTCACGGCTCGCCAATCTCCAAAACCAAAAAAACAATTTCTGGGACAAAACTCTAAGTTTAGAGATTAAGAACGCAGACTGTGGAGGAATAATTCAATGAAGAAGTTTAGTTTTCTGTTCGCCTTGACGTTGCTGGCCAGCGCCATCGCGGTTTCCCCTGTCAAAGCGCAGGATGACAAGCAGGCGGAGTTTGAACGTGTTTGGTATGACACCTGCTTTACCAAAAAGGATAAAGACAAGTGCTACCAACTTTCTAAGGAATTGATTGCCACTTACCCTAAAAGCACATATATCCCAAACGCGACAACAATTGTAAAAAACAGAGACGACATTGAAGCTTACAACAAGGCAAATGAGAAGTTTCAGGCTGCGCTGAAGGCTTACTACTCAGCTCCTGACGGCAATAAGCTGGATCAATTGTTCAGTGCGGGAGAAGAATTTCTGAAGATTGTACCCAATAATCATTTTGTTGTCGGCCAAATGGCGCTTGCTGGCGCTCATGGAAGCATCGGCCAGATTTACAAGAACTTCGACAAGGTCAAAGGCTATGGTGAAAATGCACTCAAGCTTTTTGAACCAACGACTCCGGCTGAAAACTGGAAACAGGAAGACTGGAATAATCTGCGTGATATCGTTCAAGCGCAAGTCAATCAATTCCTCGGTTTCCGATTGATCGAAACTAAAGGCGACAAAACAGAAGCCGTCGGATTCCTGACCAAATCCACAATGGTCAAAGGCAAAGAAGGCGCTGGTTGGAAAGACCCGAACAATTACTGGCTGCGTGTGACCATTTTCCAGGAAGAATACCAAACTATTCGTTCTGAATATGACAACCTGCCCAGCGACGAAGCGAAAAATGGCGAGCAAGGCAAAGCGATTTTGGCCAAAGCCTTCGCGGTGATGGATGAAAAGTTGATCCCGGATTATGCGCGCGTGATGGCGACAGCCACCAAACCCGAAACCAAATCCTTGCAAGATGCGGCCAAGGGATTCTTGGACGCTTATTGGAATTACCGCACCAAAGCGCCGGAAAAATCGGCTGAATACGTAAAGGCATTTAGCGCCGATCCGACCGTCGCCAGCCCGACGATTCCGGTCAAGGTGGAAGAAAACGATCCGGCGACATTGCAAGCTCCGACTGGTCCGGCGGCTGGAGCCGTCAAACTTTCCAGTGGCGGTGCTCCCGGAGCAGGCGGAAAGGCTGCGAACGGCAACGGCAAAGCTGCTACGACCACCAAAGGCAAAGCTGCTCCGAAAGCAACGCCGAAGAAGCGTAAGAAGTAATCGTGTTTCATCTGTAACCTCAGAAATTCACAGTGACAAAAGCCAGCCTCATTTTTGAGTGCTGGCTTTTGTCACTGTGACGAACCAAACTTGAACCTGTTACCGTGACTGATCTGGAAACATTCGAAGAAAACCTGAATCAGTTGGAAGACGAAATCAGGTATTACTTTCGTGATCGTTCGTTGTTGCGACGTGCGTTGACTCACCGTTCGTTTGCCAACGAACAGCCTGAACCTCGCCCGCCACACAACGAAGCTCTGGAATTTTTGGGCGACGCAGTGCTTGAGTTTTTGGTCAGTTCCTGGCTGTTGGAGCTTTATCCCAACCTGAGCGAAGGCACGTTGTCCAAAATGCGCGCCTACATGGTCAGTGCCGTCAACCTGCAAAAACAGGCTGTGTTGATGCAACTCGGCAATTATTTGCTGCTGAATCGCGGCGAAGAAAAAACCGGTGGCAGGAAAAAGTCTGCGCTTCAGGTTGACGCTTACGAAGCCGTGATCGCGGCCATTTACCTGGATCGCGGAGTCGAAGCCGCCAAAGAATTTATCCGGCGCGAATTCGCCGCCACCTTGAGCGAAATTGATCCGACGAACCTGACCAAAATGGATTACAAAACGGCGTTGCAGGAACGATTGCAATCGCATGGACTGCCTACGCCGAATTACGCCATCATCGAAAGCCTGGGGCCGGATCACAACCGCATCTTTCAAATCGAATTGCGCGTCAACGGATTGTGTCTGGCGACAGGCGAAGGCACAACCATCAAAAGCGCCCATCAAGCTGCCGCCGCGTCTGCGTTGGACAATCTGGATGAACTGATCGCACGAGTTAAAGCAGCCATTACCATTCAAACTGAAGCCGCCAATATCATTGCCGAGCCAGGCCAAAACGGTTTGGGCTTAAAAGTCGAATCCTCAATGAACGAACATGATTGAAGCCGAGACGACAAACAGCCGCCAGCCAATTCTTATCGCTGCTGCGTTATCGCTGTTTGTGTTCGTTGCTTATTACTTTTCCAACCCTCAATCCGGGAACTTTTACGATTACACGCTGCGAATTGCCGCGGTGATGCTCGACGGAAAACTGGGTTTGGAAGAGCAGCCGCCCAACTGGCTGAACGAAATGATCCCGCACAACGGCAAATACTATTCAGCGTTTCCGCTGGGCAGCGTGTTGACGATGATGCCGCTGGCGGTTCTGCAAAAACTGCATCTGCTCAATCAGTTTCCGGGAACGTTTTTGGCGGCATTGCTGGCGGCAATTACAACCTGGCTCAGTTTTTTGCTGACTGGAAAATACAGCGACGATGTGGGGCGACGGAGTTTGCTGGCGCTGTTTCCTGCGCTGGCTACGTGGATGTGGCCCAATCTGGCGTTTGCCGGAGCCTGGCACATCGCGCTTGGAGTTGCCGTCGCGGCGCAACTGGCCGCGCTGTATTTTTCGCTGGTCAAACCCAAACCGTTTTGGGCCGGATTGTTTTTTGCCTTAGCCTTCGGCAATCGAACCGAAATCCTGTTGCTGGCTCCGGTGTTCTTTTACCTGCTCTACAAAAATTGCCGCGCCAGTCAGGAAACGCCACCTGGGTTGCTGGGTATTATTGATAAGTTTGCTGCCATTCCAATGTCTTTGGGCATAGCGACTTTGTTGTACAACTATGCTCGGTTTGGTTCGCCGTTCGATTTTGGCTACGCGCGAATTCCCGGCGTGCTGGAAGAGCCATGGTATTTGCACGGCATCTTTTCCATTCACGCCGTTCCGGGCAATTTCTGGGCGATGTTGTTGGAAACCTGGAATCGAATCCCGGACTATCCGTATTTTGTTCCGACGGGATTGGGCGGCTCGATTTTGCTGCATTGCCCGTTTTTGATTTTCCTGTTTCGGCGCGGAACCACTGACGCTCAGTTGAAATGGTTGGCGTGGGGAGCAATCGCTTTGCTGACGTTGGTTCTGTGGCTGCACGGCAATCCCGGAGGCTGGCAGATTTCCTATCGTTACGCGATGGTGCTGCTGCCCTGGATGCTGGTGATCTTTCTGGAAAGCGCACCGAAGAAACTCACTCTGCTCGAAATCATTTTGTTTTTGCTGTCGGTCGCCATTAATGCAATTTCTGCCTGGTTGTTCCTGCGAACGAACTACATTGATCCCAATTACCAGCAAGTTTAGGCTCACGGTGCGATGCTCGAAGAGATTCAAGCCAAGTCCATTCTCAATGCCACCGGCGGGTTTCTGGCCAGCTACACGCATTCGCTGAACGCTTATCAAGGTTGTGCGTTCGGCAAAAATTCCTGTCCGTATTGTTATGTCCGAGCCATGCCCGTGCAGCGATATTCCGGCAAGGTCTGGGGCGAATGGGTGAAAGCCAAGCTCAATGCGCCGGAGTTGCTGCGACAGGATTTGGAAAAAACTCGGCGCAAGGGTCAATTCGGCAAGCTGAAAATTTTTATGAGCACGGCGACCGACCCTTATCAAGGCGCGGAAGTTAGGTTGCAACTTACCCGCAAAGTGTTGGAAGTTTTTGCCAGCGCCGGAGAATTTGGATTGCTGGTGGTGCAAACGCGCTCGCCGTTGATTGAACGCGATGCGGATGTGCTGGCTCGATTGGGTAAACGTGCCTGGGTTAGCTTGACGATTGAAACCAACCGCGAAGAAATCCGGCGGCAAATCACGCCCGCTTCGCCCAGCATCGAACGAAGGCTGGCGACGCTGGAAAAACTGACCGACGCCGGGTTGAACGTTCAGGCGGCAATCAGTCCCGTACTGCCTTGCGATGCCGAAGAGTTCGCAGACCTGATTGCGCCACGGGTTTCGCGTGCGGTGGTGGACACGCTGATTCACGGCGACGGAGCCAATGGAGGCCGCAGCACCGAACTTGGAATGCCCGAACTGTTGCGCCGGTTGGGGTATGAACATTGGCTGGAAGAAACCGCGCACCTGCCATTGCTGGAAATGTTAATCCGAAAAATGGGTGTTGAGCGCGTCGGATTCAGCCAGGAAGGCTTCAATCTGCTTTGTTAATCGCCAAATTTCCCCGAAAAAAGCCTTTGCCAACCGCTCTGGAAGCCGGGTAAGATGCGCGCGATGGAAATATCCCACTCTCAATTTTGACGGCACACTGTGAAAGCTTTTGAGAAGTTTTTGGCAAAGTGTTTGTTGGTTATGAGCGAGATCAGATTTCCAGTCGCGCCTGCTCACTAGCATCAACGGTGAATGCGCCGTCCACAGCAGTTTTCGGTTTGCGCAGTCGGTAGTTAGAGAGTCGGTAGTTTTGCAATTCCTGAAGCAGCTCAGTTCGTCGTCTGTTGGTTCTTTTATTCGCTCAGTCACGATTGCGTTAGCCGGAGACCGTTTCCGCCCGCCAGTGTGTCTGCTTCCCCAGTACTTCAAAGAGGAAATCTTATGTCAGTTCGTTTGTACGTCGGTAATCTGCCCTTCAGCGTGTCGGAGCAGGATTTGGAAGAAATTTTTGCCCAGGTCGGAACGGTCGAATCCACCAACATCGTGACAGATCGTGACACCGGACGTTCGCGCGGATTCGCGTTCGTCGAAATGGAAACTCAGGAAGCGGCGGATGCTGCGATCCAGAATTTCCATGGCCGTGAACTCGATGGTCGCGCGTTGACTGTCAACGAAGCGCGTCCGCGTGAAAGCCGTCCGCCTCGCAGTGGTGGCTTCGGCGGCGGCGGCGGTCGTGGCGGCTTCGGCGGCGGCGGCGGTCGTGGCGGCGGTGGCTTCGGCGGCGGCGGCGGTCGTGGCGGCGGCGGCGGCGGTGGTCGCGGCGGTGGCGGTCGTGGCGGAGATCGCGGCGGTTACGGCGGTGGCGGTCGCGGCGGAGATCGCGGCGGTTACTAAACCCAATCGCATTTCAACAAACGGCGAAACGAGAAAGATTCCTTCTTCATCGTTTCGCCGTTTTTCTTTTCCGTTGAACCTCTCTCAATTCCCGCCTCAGCTTGCTTGAGTGTAAAATCCGCGGCGTTCCAAGCAGTCTCTTCTTCTAAACAATCAAAACCATCCGGGAGGTAAGTCGTGAACCCTTTTCGCCGTCTTTTGCTGTTCTGCCTATTGCTGGCAATCGCTCTGCCATTCGTTGATTCAAAGGCTGACGCTCAGCAGTTTTCTCCGTCGTTGTACCAAAGCATGCGCTGGCGCAACATCGGCCCGTTTCGCGCCGGGCGGACGGTCGGCGCGGTGGGCATTCCCGATCAGCCGAACGTGTTTTTCATCGGCGTCAACAACGGCGGCGTTTGGAAAACCACGGACGCCGGGCGGACTTGGAATCCGATTTTTGACGATCAGCCGACCGGTTCCATCGGCGACGTGGCCTTGTCGCCCGCCAATCCGAACATCATTTACGTAGGCAGCGGCGAAGGTTTGCCATTACGGCCTGACTTGTCAGTCGGCGACGGCATTTACAAATCCACCGACGGCGGCAAGACCTGGAAAAATATGGGGCTGCGCGATGGGCAGCAAATTGGCGGTTTGGCCGTAGACGAAAAAAATCCGAATCGAGTCTTTGCGGCGGTTTGCGGTCATCCTTTCGGCCCGAACAAAGAGCGCGGCGTTTACCATTCGCTCGACGGCGGAGAAACCTGGCAGCAGGTGTTGTTCAAAGACGAAAACGTCGGCGCGATTCAAGTGACGATTGATCCGTCGAATCCGCAAACGGTTTACGCCGACCTGTTTGAAGTCCGCCACGGCCCCTGGGAAAACGGTTCGTGGCAAGGGCCGGGCAGCGGTTTATATAAATCCACAGACGGCGGCACGACCTGGCGACAATTGACCAAAGGTTTGCCGACTTTTGAACAAGGTTTGGGCAGAATCGGCTTCGACATTTCGCGCAGCAATCCGAATGTCTTGATGGCGACGGTGGACGCTGACCAACAGCACGGCGGCATTTATCGCAGCGAAGACGGCGGTGAAAACTGGACGAAAGTCAGCGGCGACGGGCGCACCTGGGGACGCGGTTCGGATTTCGCCGAAATCAAAATCCATCCGAAAAATCCTGACGTGATGTTCGTCGGCAACACGGCTTCATATAAATCCACGGACGGCGGCAAAAGCTGGACGAGTCTGAAAGGCGCGCCGGGCGGAGACGATTACCATCGCATCTGGATCAACCCGTCGCAGCCAGACGTGATGATTTTCGCCACCGATCAGGGCGCGACCGTCACAGTCAACGGCGGCGAAACCTGGAGCAGTTGGTACAACCAGCCGACTGCGCAGATGTATCACGTCATCACTGACAATCGCTGGCCTTACTGGGTTTACAGCGGACAACAGGAAAGCGGTTCGGCGGCGGTCGTCAGCCGCAGCGATTACGGCGCCATCACCTGGCGCGATTGGCGCACCGTAGGCGTTGACGAATACGGTTACGCCGCGCCCGACCCGCTCAACCCCGACATCACTTACGGCGGTCGCATCACGCGCTACGACTGGAAAACCGGCCAGGTGCAAAACATCGCGCCCGAAGCCTTACGCAGCGGCAAGTATCGAACGCTGCGAACGATGCCCGTCATCTTTTCGCCTGTGGACAAAAAGACTTTGTACTTTGCGACCAATGTTCTGTGGAAAACGCTGAACGGCGGCAACAGTTGGGAAATCATCAGCCCCGATCTGAGCCGCGAAAAATACGATGTGCCGGAAAGTGTCGGAAAGTATCGAACACCGGAAATGGCGACGATGGCTCGGCGAGGCGTGGTGTATACCGTTGCGCCTTCGCACAAAAACATCAACACCATTTGGGCTGGAACCGACGACGGTTTGATTCACCTGACGCGCGACGGCGGCGAAAATTGGACGAACGTCACTCCGCCTGATTTGAAATCCTGGATGAAAGTCTCGCTGATGGACGCAGGCCATTTTGACGACGACACGGCTTATGCGGCGATCAATACGCTGCGCATTGACGATCTGCGCCCGCACATTTACCGCACGCGCGACGGCGGCAAAACCTGGAAACGCATCGTCAACGGCATTCCGAACGGAACCATCGTCAACGTCGTCCGCGAAGACCCGCAACGCAAAGGCTTGCTCTTTGCCGGAACCGAGCAGGCAGTTTTCGTCAGTTTCGATGACGGAGAAAACTGGCAATCGTTGCGGCTGAACATGCCGGCGACTTCGATCCGCGATTTGGTGATCAAAGACGACGACATCGTGGTCGGCACGCACGGACGCAGTTTCTGGATTCTGGACGACATCACTCCGCTGCGGCAGTTGACGCCTGAAGTGGCCAACGCCTCTTCGCATTTGTTCAAACCGCAAACGGCGATTCGCGTCCGCCGCAGCCTGAACACAGACACGCCGATTCCGCCCGAAGAACCAATGGGCGAAAACCCGCCCGACGGCGCGATCATCAATTACCACCTGAAAGCCGACGCCCGCGAAGTCACGCTGGAAGTGCTGGACAAAAGCGGCAAGCCGGTTCGTCGTTATTCCAGCGCCGATCCGCCCGAACAAATTGACGTGAACAGGCAACCGCATCCGATTTACTGGATGCGCCCGCAACACGCGCTTTCAGTCAAAGCCGGAATGCAGCGTTGGGTTTGGGATTTGCGCCACGCCCCGCCGGCGGGCTTTGCGCGCAGCTATTCGATCAATGCGATTTACCGCAACACGCCGCCTTCGCCCGAAGGCCCGCTCGTTCATCCGGGCGAATACCAATTGCGGCTGACAGTGGACGGCAAGGCGCAAACTCAACCGCTGATGGTGAAAATGGATCCGCGCGTGACCGCGCCCGCCGAAGCTTTGCAGCGACAGAACACGCTTTCACTGCAATGTTACGAAGGCATCGCGCAGATTCGCGGCATTCAAGCCGAAGTCCGCAAGCTGCGCGAACAGTTGAAAGACCGCAAAGAAAAAGCCGCCGCCCTGGTTGCAACGATTGACGAACTGGACAAAAAAGCCTCCGCGCTGGAAGGCCGCAGCGCGGGTCTGGACTTTTTCGGCGTCAGCAATCGCGAACCCGGCCTAGCCGGGATCGCCAACGGCTTTTTGTCGTTGATGAACCTGTTGCAAGGAGCCGACGCCGCGCCAACCACGCAAGCCGCCGCCGCCGTCAGCGACCAAACCCGCACGCTGAAAGAATTGTTGACTCGGTGGGAAGAGTTGAAAAGCAAAGATGTGAAGTCGTTGAACGACCAACTGAGCAAAGCGAATCTGCCAACCATACCGCAATAACTATAACGGCTCTGCCGCTTGATGTGCGGAAGGTCGCAAACCTTTCGCACATCAAGCGGCAGAGCCGCTACAAAATCAGCCTGATAATTTTGCCAAATCTGGCTGGGTTCCGCTTTGATATAAAAATCAGCTTGCTACAGCGGGATCACTGCAATTCACCATCCAGGGGATGCCGAATTGATCCGTCGCCATTCCGAAACGCAGCGCCCAGAAAGTTTGTTGCAATGGCATGTTCACCGTTCCGTTTTCTGCCAAAACGTTAAAGACGCGCTCCGCTTCGGCGACATCGTCAACGCTGAGCGAAACGCAAAAGCCGTTTGGTTGTGTGTAATATCCCGGAGGGCTGTCAGCTCCCATGACAAGCACACCGCCGATTTCGATGGTGGCGTGCATGATTTGATCGCTGCATTCGGCGGGGAATTGCCCCGCCATTGGCGAATCTTTGTACGTCAGCGAAAACAGCGGTTTTGCGCCAAGATGCTGTTCGTAAAACTTGAAGGCTGCGGCGCATTGGCCGTTAAAGTTCAAATGTGGATTCAATTTCATGGTGCGTTCCTTTTGTTGAAGAGTTTTGGTTCAGTCGTTCTGTCGCTGAATTCAATTGCTGGCGGTCAGCTTTTGGGTTTGCGCGACACAAACAGTTCGCGGTCGTATTTGTCGCAGATAATTTCCGTCTGAAAACCAGTTTCCTGTAACAGCCGCAGCCAGTCGGCACGAAAGAACAACCCGTGAATATGTTGCTCGTGCTCGATTCGTGGCGGTTGATTGCCTTCACGCAACACGTAAACGTATTCGGTCACGCAGTGCGTATCGTCTTCGTCGGGATCATACATCCATTCCAGATAACGCAGCGCGCGTTCGTCGCCGTTGTGTCCGCCGTGGTCTGTGGATGGTTCAAACGTTTCGCGTAAATGGTCAGGCACAAACAGCGCAACGCCGCCTGGTCGGCAATGGATAAAAGCGGTTTCCATCGCTCGGCGCAGCTCGGGCAGAGTCGTCATGTAATCAATGGCGTCGTGCAAAAAGACGACATCGAATTCACTGCCCAACCGCAAAGTCTGCATATCGCCAACCAGATGTTGGCATTCAGGATTCAGCGCACGACTGACCGCCAGCATTTGCGGCGATAAGTCGGTCAGTGTCACTTGCGCCAGGTGTTGTTTGAAATAGAAAGCGTTATTGCCGCCGCCACTGCCCAACTCAAGTAGCGAAGTTGGGGGCGGGGAGCCTGTATCCGACATCACCTGCAAAAAGAACGCGGCTTCGTCGGCGTAATCTTCCAACGGCGAAAACAGAGGCCACCAGCTTGCCAGTTCATCGTAAAGTTTGAGCATGGTTATTCAAAGTTTAACGACGCAACGGAAGATGCACACGCAACCTCTCATCACGCAGATACAACCCACCCCAAAGTAACACGCCAAACAGAATCGGAATAAAGAAAGGCTCTCCCACGCGAATGTGAGTGGATGCAGCACCGCCCAGATAGCCGGTCAACAAAATCGCCCCCAACACTGCCGTGCGCGGAATGAGATACAGCACGGTGCAAAGCACTTCGACGATGCCGATGACGAGAAGCGATTGCTGTGGATATCCATACTTGATGAAACCTTCCATCGCTTGCGGAGCGTTCGACAATTTGAAGTAGGCGCTGAGAAACAATAATGGCATAGGCAAAAGGCTCAGCGCCCAACTGCTCCAGAACGCTTTTCCTGAAACTGCGCCAACTTTTGTCGTCAGCGGAATAACAGCGTGTAATCGTCTTTCGCGCCAATAAAGTCCGCCCCACAACAGTGCGCCAATCAAGACCGGGAAAAGAATCGGAAACCATCCTCCACCCATGCGAACGTGCGTGTTGACTGCGCCACCCAGATACCCGGTCAGTAAAATTGCGCCCAACACGGCTGTCCGTGGAATCAGGTAAATGATTGTACAGACCAACAACACTGCGCCAATCGGCATAATCAGGTGTTCGGGATAACCAAGCTTTACCGTCGCTTCCACCACCACCGCAGGTTTGGCGAATTTGCCCACCGCGTCGAAAAGCAGAAATAACGCAGGCAAACCGCTGAGAATGCTACTCGTCCAAAGTTGTTTTTTAGCAATCGGGGCAATCGTAGACATTTGGTTTTCTCCCTTTCATTTGCCTGTTTATTCAGACCCTCTTCAAAGTTATAGGTTGCTATTTTATCGGCTCATACCGCATTGCCACCGCGCCTGAGCCGAACTCCAACCGCCCGACGAGTTTCAAATTAACATGCTTTGACAGCCCCGCGAACAACGTCGGCCCGTGGCCAGCCAGTCTGGGCTGCACGATGAATTCGTATTCATCAATCAATCCCAGTTCCGCCAACGCCAGCGGGAGCTTCACACCTCCCACGAGCAAGCCATTGCCTGGCTCCTGCTTGAGTTGTTGAACAGACTTGCCCAGATTCCCGCGCACGAGTTCCGCGTTCCAATCAACTTGGTGCAGGGTGTTCGATACGACGTACTTCTTGGCCGCATCAATCGTACGGGCAAAGGGCATCATCCAATCGGCTAATCCTGCCGTCGGCGGTCGGAACGCTGCCTCCATCATTTCGTAAGTCACCCGCCCAAAGAGAATGGCATCGGCCTGCTCGAAGTTCTTGGCGTGATGACGATGCAACTCTTCGTCTGCGGGAATTGCACGATGATCGCAGCACCCGTCCAAGGTAACGTTGATGGAATATCGAAGGGGTCGTATGACGTTAGCTTGGTTGTCCATAAGTTCTCCTTGTCAAAATTGTTCGTCGGCGGTCGGGCCATACGCGCCGGGTACGGGAACGTTGAGCAGCCGCAGATATACCGAAAGCTGTCCGCGATGGTGAATCAAGTGGCTCAACACGAAATCACGAAACACTTCGGCGCGTTCTCGCTCAAAGCGCGTGCGGCCTTTGATTTTGAATTGCCAGTTCTGTTCGAGCGCCGCGTCGGTGAAGGATTTTTCGTGCGGCTGCCAGGCGAATTGATCGTCCGGCAGCCGTTCCAGTGGTTTGCGCGTGGCCGCCGTCTCGCGCGTGAATTCAGCTTTCAGCGAGTTTGTTTGTTTCAAGGTGGTTGATGTGAGTTCGGAATATCAATCTCGACGAGGTTCGCCAGATGGCGAGCGAGTTACGATTGCGGCGGAACGGCGTTCGGATCCATCCAGAACAGTCCCCAGCCATTGCCGTCTAAATCTTCATAATCGTGCGAGTACATAAAGCCATGATCCGTCGGCTCGCTGGCAGTCGAGCCGCCTGCTGCGATGGCCTTGGCGACGAAATCATCCACTTGCGCGCGGCTTTCGCACGAGAGGGAGATCAACGCGCTGGTGTATTTCGTCGTGTCGCAGATTTCTTTGGTTGTAAGTGATTTCAACATTGCGTGGGTTCCAAGCATCGCGTAAATGTCTTCACTGATAATCATGCAAGCCGTCGTCTCGCTTGCGAACTGTGGGTTAAAGGTGTAACCGAGCTTCGTGTAAAACTCGATGGATTTTTGCAGGTCTTTGACCGGCAAGCTGACAAAAATTTGGGTAGCCATAATTTCTCCTTGTTGAATTGGTTTCAGGTTAAGCAGTTTTTTTTAAGGTTGCTTGTGGGGCTTGGCATCGAGGAAGTCGTTCACCATCGGGACGATGGTTGTCATGCGACTCATCAGCGTGACATGTGTTGTGTTGGGCAAAATAGCCAGTCTTGATTCCGAGTGCGGCTGTATATCACCGTGTAGCTCGCCACCCTTGAGGCGGTACATTTCTGCGATGTGATCGAGCCGGACACCGTCGGCATCGCCATGAATAAAGAACATCGGAGCTTTGGTGGCTTTGAGTTTATCGGCGCCAAAGTCGTATGGTTTCAAAGCTGTTGCTTTGAGGTGATTGAAAAAATCTGCGAACCCGTCCGGCTTCGGGTTTAGTTGTTTCCATTCGGCTTCGACAGGCGTTCCTTTGAAGATTTCCAAACTCAAGTTCCGCAACGCATCGTTGCCTTCCTTAACCCATCCGTCGCGGCGAATCGGGGCAGAAATGCTGACAACCTTTCGCACTTTTTCAGGATGTCGGATGGCACATTGCATCGCAACGCCGGCGCCCAAGCTGTAACCGATGAAATCCGCAATCGGGATTTTTAGAAAATCGAGCAGCTTCGCCACATCGTCGGCGAGGTTTTCAGAAGACATATCGCGTTTGATGTCGGCTGTTCGCCCGTGCCCCTGCATTTCAACGGCAATCACTTTCCGCGTTTTGGAAAGTTCGCTGACCCACTCTTTCCAGTCGCCTGTAATTGCCATGAAAGCGCCATGAAGCAACACGACAGGCTCGCCGCTCCCGTGAATTTCGTAATACATTTTTAGTCCATTGACTGGCGCATAGCCCGTCGTTGGTTTTTGCTGCCCCAATACGACTCCTGACAGAAGCATTGTCAGGAGCAGCGAGACGAAAATTTTCGTAGCCATGTTTTCTCCTTGTTAATGGTTGATTCGCCGGGTCAAGGCTTGGTGGCGTGAAACATCCAGCGGACGCCGAAGCGGTCGTTCAAGGCTCCGTAAAGTCCGATCGGTTGCTCCGTTAAAGGATCGGTCACGTTGGCCCCCTGAGCTAGCTTCTGAAAAATCGCGGTCGTTTGTTCGGGCGTTCCGCCGCTCACATAGAGGCAAATCATATTGCCCATGACAGGTTTTTCAGCGGGGCGCAGCCAGTCGGAGGCGGATATATCCGCGAGCGCACTCTTGAGTCTGGCGTTAAGTACGCGGGCATGAAAAGCCGGAGGGAACATCGCTTTCACAGGCGAATCGCCCACTGTGGTCAGCGTCAGTTCGCCGCCGAAAACGGAATGGTAAAATTCCATAGCCTCTTTGCCGTTGCCGTCGAGCAATAGATAAGTGGTTACTTGCATGGATGAAGTCCTTTCTTTGGTTGGCCTGTTTTTTTTCGTTTGAGCCGAAATCGCGCCCAATATCTGGTCAGTGTCGAGTGACAGCGCGACGACAGCAAGAAAGCCCGCGAAGATTGCCCAGACGCTGCGCCACAGGCGATGCGGCGGTGTATTCGTTTCTGTTTCCTGGTTGGTCATTGGTTTGTTTGCGAGAAAAGGTTTCGTGAAACCGCTTAATCAAACTCCTTGCGCGCGGCGGGTTGTATCGGGCCTGTTTGTCCGACCGCGATGTCGGCTAGGAAGTAGTTCTCGCCGCGTATCGGCGCTTCTGCCAGCCGCCGCAACAACGCGATTTGCCCGACGTGGGTGAGCGCATCCGCTATTGGGCCTTGAAAAAGCCGTTCGACTGACACTCCCAACTCCGCGTCTGAAGTGAGGTACTCGTCAAGAGCTTGCAACCCCGCGTGAAAGCGCACGAGCTCCGCTGCCCACGAAGTCGGCGTTGCATCGCGCCAGATTTCAGCGCCTTTCGCCATCGCTAGTGCCCAATCAAGCAGGTCGCCGATGTGCGCCAGAATTTGCAGTGGCGTTCGGACGGTTCCGCCTGCCGCGAAGTTGCCGAAGTCGTCTGTGACGCCGCGCACTGCCTTGTCTCCGCGATAAGCCAGAGTAGCGACTGTGTGTCGCAACAATTCGCGCTGTTCGCGTGAATTCATTTTGTTCCTCCCTTTTAATCAACTCACCGCTTTTTTTACGAGCGTGCTGATCCTGGCTTCTGTGGCGGCGGTCAGGTCTTTCAATGCAAAAGCGGTTGGCCACAAAGTGCCGTCGTCCAGGTTCGCCGCGTCACTGAAGCCAAGTGTTGCATAGCGCGTTTTGAACTTTGCCGCGCTTTGAAAGAAACAGACGACCTTGCCATCCTGATTGGCGTAGGCGGGCATCCCGTACCACGTTTTCGGCGCGAGTGTTGGCGCACTGGCCTTGATGATTTCATGGAGCCGTGTGGCCATTGTTCGCTCTGGTTCAGGCAGCGCCGCGAGTTTGGCGAGCACGTCGTTTTCTCCGTCGGACTTATTCTTGTTTGCACGCGCTTCCGCTTTCAGTTCCTGGGCGCGCTCCTTCATCGCTGCACGTTCCTCATCCGTGAATCCCTTGCTTGTGGCGGACTTTCGAGTGCTTTTCTTGGTGGGTTGGCGCATAACAATCTCCTATAGGTTACAGCGCCTGCCAACGCGCGATCAGCGCAATCGGCAAGCCGACGCAAAATATGTGAACGAGCAGACCGGTGGCAACTGCGGGCAACGAGAAATTTTGTTTGAACGCAATAGCTGACAGTGGCAACACGACCAATTGCATAAACCAGAACACCACTACACCATAGAGCGCACCGCTCAGCCACGAATGTTCCAGCAACCAATGCAGCTTGCGGCTGGCCAGACAGTAAACCGTTGCCGCGCCAAAGGCGATCAGGAAGTGCGAGGTCAAGCCGATTGCAGCCGTTTTGTATCCGCCCTTGAACGCCGTTGCACCCAGCCAGCCGCTGGCGACAGATTGCGCGATTCGCAACGGAGTCACGCCGCGCGATGCGTTGCTCACACAGGCTCCGATGAAATCCAGCGTGCCTGCGCTTAAACCGCCCCAGAAAATTGCCATCACCAGTTTCATGATTATTCAATCGGAATCCAGATTTCTGTCCGCAATTCTTCGGGCAGAGTTTGTTTGGGATTGCTCAGGTAAATTTCGAATGGCGCTTCATCGCGCGGTTCAAAACCGGATTGAGGCAGCCAGTCCCTGTACGTTCGGTTCCAACTTTGCCAAAGCGTTTCGTAAGACCCCAGGTGAACAGTTACAGCCCATCTGCCGCCGGGAATTGTGGTGCGCTGTGCTTCGGAATCCATTGCGGGCAGGTTGCCTTCGTAGACGAATCCGGCCTGATACCGCGCGTTTTCGTCCGCAACCATTCCGGCTTCGTCAGGGCACATGCCGATGCGTTCGCGGATGAATGGCCAGGCGTTGACTCGTTTGATTTCAGCGGTTAGCACGCGAAATGCCTCAGTTGCCGCCTGGTTGAAATTTTGGTCAATCAGGCCTTTGCGTTCGACGAAAATAACATTGCGCCGCGGCGTAGTTCGGATTTGGGCTTGCGCGATGTTTTTCCGGTTGGAACGTGGGCGAGGCGGTGGCAACAGCAGCGAAGGATGTCGTTGGCGATATTCGGTGGGTGTGCAGTTGAAGTGTTTACGAAATGCGCGTGATAACGATGACCCGGAATCGAATCCGCATTCCAACGCAATTTCCGTCAGCGTAAAGCGGTCTTCGTTGATCAGTTCCAGCGCGCGCAGCAATTTTCGGCGTTGCAGAAAAGCGAACATGGTTTCGCCGGTTAGCGCACGAAAGATGCGATGGAAATGAAACGGAGAAATTCCAGCCAATTCAGCCAGCGATTCCGTAGTCCAATCGTCGCACGGGCGGTGAATGATGGCCTTAATGACCTTGTTGATTCGGTTTCGGTATTCGTACTCAAACACGAATTGAGCTTATCACCGGCAGCAACTGTTGTGCTTGGCAAATCTTGCGCGTTGTGAATCAGCCATTAGTCAACATCGTAAAGATCGAACAAGCTGCCATTTATCGGGCGAGTGCTTGGCGGTTTACGCAGGTGGTCGGGGATGTGAGGCAGTTCTTCAGATTGAAGACAATCGGTTTCGATGATGGCGTCCAATAACTTGGCTTGTTCAGAATACCCATTTACAGTTGCTTCCAATACCCACAACAATTCCAGCAATTCAGTCGTGAAATCGCTTGTCCAGTGTTCGGGGCGAAGGTCGTCCAGCGGCGAAGACTTTTTGCCGGAGCCTTTTTTCATTCGATACCGCAGCCACGATTGCACGACTTTCAAACCGGAGACCTCAAACTCGAAGACTTCAGGCGCGACCGGCGCGAACTCACCATCGCCGACTCGCAAGCTTTGCGTCGTCCGGTCGTAATCGAAAGTTTCAGGATAACCGTCGGCGTGGCCGGGAACGGCTTTTGCGCATTTGGCGGTTCCGCGCGGAACGTGGCCAGGCTGTTTGCCTTTCGGAACGAATCGTTCACCGTAAGTGTGCAGCCACAACAACCGAGCACCGACGCGACCGACTTTGGTAAACAGCGCAGCTTCTTTGGTGATCGGCACGCGCAATTCGCGTGTTTCCAGTTCTTTGGCAAAACGATTGGTGAACGCCGGTTGAGCCAGAGTGCAGTACACATACGCTACGAAATCTTCGGGCGTAACTTTGCGCTTGTAAGTTTTGCCGAGCAGTTCCAACAGGTCAGGCTGAAGATTGGCTTCCGTAGCGTCGGCGGTTCGGTAAAGAGGAATGGTGTCTTTGGCTCCGCGATTACAAAAATGATTCAGGTCAGGAACGAACGCGGCGACCGTTAGTCCGGGTCCGGCGTCCAGCGGTCTTTGCAACGTGGTTGAAAGATAAACTTGTCGTTTGCTGTGAGCTTGCCATAGATCGGGGCGCAGATAGTCGCCCAGTCTTGTGTCAGCCAGAACCCACTGGCGATCAAACGAACGATACGCAAAACGCTCGATTCGTGGAGTCGGGGCATTGCGTGACAATTCAGCAATTGGCTTTTCCGCTTCATCGCCACCAAAAAGCGGATGGCATTGAGAACCGATGTTTCGATCACGCGATTCCACAAACACTGCAACCTTGTCTTTTGAAGCAAGCAACGCGCGCCAACGCAGTCTGAGTGTTTCGGGGCTGAAAGAAATTGGCCAGGTTCGTTTTAGCTGGGCGCCAGAATGTTGCCAGGGCATCAGGTCTGTCAAAAGCGGCAAGTTGAAATAATCACCTTTGCCAGCGGGACGAAACGGGGCCTGCCAGTTTTTAGGGCATTCCTGCCATTTCACCTTCGCAAAATTTTTGACGGAGTTGAGCGCCGCAAGTTTGGATTCCCGTGTTCCTTCAAATTGAACGTAACGAACGCGGGCAGGTTTGTCCTTTTTGGTTTTCTTCGAGCGGACAGCTACCGCAATGGCGACAGGCGTTTGAATGTCAAAGACGTTTTCGTTCTTGCGCGTGCCGCGTCCTTCGCCGCCAATATCAAGAATCCATATCTCGTCACATTGCCGACGCATATGTTCGCGCATTCCGCAAAAAGCTTTTCCTTCCAGATACGCCGCCGAAGTGATAAAGCTGATTACTCCATCGCCATCCGATGTCGTGTGTTCGAACACTTTCCACAATGCCCAGCGCCAGAAATAAGCAAAAGAATTGAACAGGTTCTTCACGTGAACGCCGTGTCCGGCAGCGATAGCCGGATCAAGGAAGTCGCGGAAGATGGCGTCTGTGCCTTTTCTGCTCTCTCCCCAACGAACCCAGCCGCCGGTTTGACCTTTGTTGCTTTGATTCGCGGCAACGTGGCGGTCGTAAGGCGGATTGCCCAGACAGACGATAACCGGAACATCGCTTTTGACCTGCAACGCTTTGGCGTGTTGATCGGCGATGGGGCGCAGAAACAGCGGCAATTGTGGCGGTTCGGTGTGCGGGCTTTCCAGCGTGTCGGTCAGGTAAATGTGAGCGCCGTCTTTTGGCAATCGCGCTCCGCGGTCGCGCAAAGCTCGGCTGACGCGCAAATCGGTCACGGCATAAGGGCCGACCATCAATTCAAACCCGTAAAGGTTGTCGGCCAGAGTAGTCGCCTGACCTGCGACAGCGCCCGCGCCTTGTTCGGCTTCAATGCGATTGAGCGCGTGTTCGATGACGCCCAGCAGATAAGTCCCTGTTCCGGCAGCCGGGTCAAGCGTGACGACATCCGGCGCGGCAAAGCCCATCGGCTTGTTCAAACGATTGACCAGCAAATCGTCAATCAGTCGTACCTGGCAATGTACGACTTCAATCGGCGTGTAATATGCGCCGACATCTTTTCGCAGCTTTGGGTCGTAAGCCGCTAGAAAGTCTTCGTAAAAATATAGCCAGGGGTCTTCTGGCCCGGCGAAGGTGGCGATGGGTACAGCCGCAATCACGCGCAGCAACAAACTCAACGAGGCTGACATATCCGCGCGGGCTGCCGGATCGGTCAGAACTTGCAGCGCGCGCGACAGCAGATTGTGTTGCGCTGCCAAAGCAGATTCGGCGCTGGCCAGTGTCAACGGTTCGGCTCCTTCGCTGCGTCCCAGCAACAACGCGAAGGCAACGGTTTGAGAATACGCATCGGCAAATTGTTCGTCTGTGGCGTCCGGGAAAAGCAATTGCCGCCAGTCTTTGGCCAGTTGAACCAGCGACGAATTTTGATCGGCCAGCGCGTCGGCAACGTCTTCGCGCAACAGTTTGCACAGCGGAGCCAGCAACGCCGCGAAGCCTTTCAATTCGATGCTGCCTTTGCGGTCAAAAGGAATGATCGGCTGCCACGAAAGAAAATCGCGCAGCAAGCGTTCGACGGCGTGAGCGTCTTGAGAAGTCGCGGCCTTTCCACCGTCGGCGGCAACATCGCCAGAAAGCCGTACGACTTTGCCCACCAGTTCGCCGTTGCGATACAACGCCCACTCGTTTCCGTCTGTGTACAGAATGTTCGGGATGCAGGAAAAGCGTTTGAACTGCGTACGATTGTGACCTTTGAAACGTGAACCATTGGCTCCGGTGCCCGGCGCTTTCAGTTCGACATATCCGGCCAACAATCGGTCAAGGTGAACAGCGTAATCAGGGCGGCCAAGTTTTTCAGGCAAAGGCGTTTCGCCTGTGCAGACAATGTCCCAATTCAACGCGGCGGCAAAGTCCGTCATGAAATTTTCAAACGGCGCGCGCAATTGATCTTCAGGCTCGCCCAGCGTCAACTGCGTCATCTTGGCGGTGACGGTTTCAGCAAAAGTTTGCAGCGCGTTGTGGATCGAAACAGGGTTATTCATGCAATCGCTACCTTACAGTTTGCGGGCGGTTGGCTCAACAAAAGAGGAAAAAGGAAGCTTCGCGCATTTATCACAGCAAGCGTGGGCGCTTGCGTACCCAACCGTTATTTCCAGACGATTTTGCCGCCGACAATCGTTGCCACCGGAGCGCCCCGCAATTCCCAGCCGTCGAACGGAGTGTTGCGGCTTTTTGAATGAGACTTGGTCGCGTCAATCGTGATTTGCTTTTCAGGGTCGAAGATTGTCACGTCGGCAATCGCGCCGACTTGCAACGTGCCGCGATCCAGTTTGAAAAGCTTTGCCGGATTTGTCGTCAGCAGTTCGACCATTCGCGTCAGCGAAATCACTCCGCGATGCACCAACCGATCCAGCGTCAAACTGACTGCGGTTTCCAAACCCGTGATGCCGTTCGGAGATTTGTCGAATTCATACATCTTCTCGTTCGCGTGGTGCGGAGCGTGATCCGTAGCGATGGCGTCAATCGTTCCGTTGCGCAAACCTTCCAGAATCGCTTCGACATCGGATTGCGAACGCAACGGCGGAGCCATTTTGAAATTCGTGTTGTAACTGCTCTGGTAAACGTCTTTGTCAGAAAGCACGAAATGATGAGGCGTCACTTCGCAGGTGACATTCAGTCCGCGCGTCTTGGCCTGGCGAACCATATCAACCGAACGCGCTGTTGAAATATGAGCGATGTGAATGTGCGCTCCGGTCATTTCACCCAGCAAAATGTCGCGCGCCACGTGCAAGTCTTCGGCTGCGCCGGGCAAACCTTTCAGCCCCATCAAGGCGGAATACTCGCCTTCGTGCATTGCCCAACCCGAAGCTCCGCAACAATCTTCGCAATGATCCACAACCGGCAAACCGAAATGGGCGGCGTATTCCATCGCTCGGCGCATGATGCCGGAATCCAGCACGGGCTTGCCGTCATCGCTGATGGCGACGATGCCTGCGGATTTCATCTCGCCGATTTCGGCAAGCTGTTCGCCTTTTGACCCCTGAGTAATTGCGCCGATGGGGAAGACGTTGGCCAGCGCAGCTTTGCGCGCCTGTTCGACGATGAAGCTGGTCACGGATGAATTGTCATTGATCGGCTTGGTGTTCGGCATGCAGCAAACCGACGTGAAGCCGCCGGCAATGGCTGCGCGCGCGCCGGATTCGATGGTTTCTTTGTACTCAAAACCCGGTTCGCGCAGGTGAACGTGCAGGTCAATGAAGCCAGGCGCAACGATCAAGCCAGATGCGTCGAAGACTTCAGCGTTGTTTGCAGAGATGCTTTCGGCAATTTCAACGACTCGACCATCGCGGATTAGCAGGTCGCGCTTGGCTTCGAGCGATTGCGATGGGTCAATAACGATACCGTTGCGAATGAGGAGTGATGAAGACATGGTTTAGTTGGGATAATCCTTCAAGAATTCGTTTCTCAAAACCAGTTTGACGGATTCTACGCTTGCCACTTTGTCACACAGCCTTTCGTCGCTCGTGACTATCAAATCTGCATTGGCAGCAAAGTACGTCTCGAAGAGGTACTGGTCTTCCTTCAAATCAATCTGGTTGAGTTCTTTGGGCAAAGGCAGGACTTCAGAAAGTTCGACGAATTGACAGTTGCTTGAATTGAGCAGCAGCCCACAGTTCAACAGCTTGGCGAGTTCACGAATGACAAAGTCATCGCTTTTCATCAACTGGTAAGCTTTGTTCATCCACGCACTGTCGCGCAGAACCGCGATTCGATCCGGGCCATCAATCAGCTTTTGCAGAAACTCGGCAGTTTCAAGCTGAGTTTCCGGTTGATTGTGGCCTTGCAGATCATGAAAGAGCCATTCATTGATAACCAAACACCGTGACGCCACAGTTGTTTACTCCTTGGCTGCTTTGGCAAGTTTCAAAATCGCTCGGACATCTTCGAGTTCGCCAGCAAGAAAGCTGGTCAAACCACCTTCGATCTGGCCCTTTTCGTTGACTTGCTGCCGCTCAAAAACCGTAGCTTTGCCTTCTTTCTTTGCGTAATAACAGGCCAGTTCTGACGGCTTCAGTTTTCCTTGAGCGGTCATTCCCAGCAACGCGGCCAGAAACTGTTCGCTGTGTGTGGAAATCACAAAACGCTTATTGTCTTCACGGGCAATCTCAACCAAAGCTTGCGCCAGCTTCCTGATTGCAGTTGGGTGCAGATGAATTTCCGGCTCTTCCACGCAGATAATTTCGGCGTCAGGGTTCAGGCAGATAGCCAGGAAATGAACAATCTGATTGACGCCAAATCCTTCGTTTACTAACTCAGAAGCAACGCCAGACTGCTTATCGTTGGTGTCGAGGGAAAAGATTGCTGTGCCTGGTTGGTAGTTCACTCTGAAATCACGGCCAACAATTGATTCCAGGTAACGACTGATTTTTGAGACGAGGTATTTGTTGTTTGAAATGTAGGTTGCAACTTCGTCTTCAGTTGCCATCCAAGGAGAAACCGAAACGCTAGAATATTGTGGCTTAGAAAAGCCACGTTTGAGAGGAACAACTCGTAACTTCCTTAATGCTTCGGCTGGTGAATTCAGTGCTTTAAGAATTTTGTTGTTGAAATCCACCTGACCAACAACTGTATTAACATCTGTTGCAATCTGGGTAGTTGCCCCATTCCATTGGATGTCGTAATTCTGGCCAGCGAATCTAAATTTAGTCGTGGCTTTTTTGTTTAAAGAATAAGGCCAAGTTATTTTTATAAGTAAATCAGCTTTGTTTTTTTCATCCAGTTGCAGGTTCAGGCTAAACTGGGCATTTCGTTCATCAAAATCAACCTGATATGAAACTTGAAAAGGGCCAGTATGTGTGGTGATGCCTATCTGAATTTTATTGCTGACTTTGTGGTTAAACACGACAGCTTCATAGCTGCCAAGGTTGGCGAATGAATAGTTAAAAAGGCCGTCAACTTGTTGACTGGGATTGAGCAGAATGTTTTTCAGAGTCAGCAGCCCATAGATCAAGCTCGACTTGCCTGCGCCATTGGCTCCATAAAGCAAGGTCAACGGAGCTATCTCCAGATCGTCGGCCTCTTTGATTGATCGGAAGTTTTTCAAAGTTAGCTTCATCGAATTTGCTCCTTGATTGCTGTCTTATTCCCCGCCTGCCAGCAAGTATAACACCGCCATACGCACCGCCACGCCGTTTTCGACTTGATCCAGAATTAGTGATGACGCGCCGTCGGCTACGTCGGAATCAATTTCGACTCCGCGGTTGATCGGGCCAGGGTGGAGCACAATCGCATCCGGTTTGGCCAGCGCCAACCGCCGCTTGTTCAATCCGAAATGAATCGAGTATTCGCGCAGAGAAGGGAAGAAGCCACCGGATTGTCGCTCCATCTGGATGCGCAGCATCATCACCACGTCGGCGTCTGTGATGGCTTCGTCAACGTTTTCGGCAAACCGAATCGAACCGTTGCCGGGCGGAATCAGTTTTTCCAATCCAAACGGCATCAGAGTTCGCGGCCCGGCCAGCACGACGTGAGCGCCGAGTTTGGTCAGCAGATGTGCGTTCGAACGGGCTACGCGGCTGTGCAACACATCGCCGATGATGGCGACTTTCAATCCGGCAAGGCGGCCTTTGGCGTGGCGAATAGTCAGCGCGTCCAGCAAGGCTTGCGTGGGGTGTTCGTGCGCGCCGTCGCCGGCGTTGATGACTCCGGCTTTGACGATTTTGGCGATTTGATGCGGCGCGCCCGACGAAGAATGGCGAATAACAATCGCGTCAGGAGCCATCGCTTGCAGGTTCAGCGCGGTGTCCACCAAAGTTTCGCCTTTGACCACGCTGGAGGTCGAAGCCGAGATGTTCACGGCGTCGGCGGACAATCGTTTGGCGGCGATTTCAAAGCTGGTGCGCGTGCGCGTCGAAGCTTCGAAGAAAAGGTTGATGACGGTTTTGCCGCGCAGCGTGGGGACTTTTTTGATCTGGCGAGTGTTGATGTCGCGGAAAGTGACGGCTGTGTCGAGGATCAAATTGATTTCTTCGACGGAAAGGTCTGCGATTCCTAAGAGGTCTTTGCGGTGTAACGGCATTGAGTTCAAATTTTGAATTTTTGATTCTGGATTTTGAATTGGTTCACGTCAGCGCCGAAAAACCCAAAATCCAAAATCCAGAATTCAAAATTACTTCGGTTCAACAAGAAGCACCTGCTCGGTTTCGTCAAATTCCGGCAGCATGACTTTGATGATTTCGGCTTCGGTGGTGGTGACGGTTTTGCCGACGTAATCGGCCTGGATCGGCAATTCGCGCCAGCCGCGATCAATCAGCACAGCCAGTTGGACTCGGCGCGGACGTCCGAAGTCAATCAACTCGTCCATTGCCGCGCGGATGGTGCGTCCGGTGTACAGCACATCGTCCACCAGAATGATCGTTTTGCCTGTGATGTTGGCAGGCAATTCGGTTTTGTTGATGACTGGCCGATCAGCGACGGTTGTCAGGTCGTCGCGGTACAACGTGATGTCCAAAGTGCCGCGAGCGACATCTACGCCGTCCATCTCTTTGATTTTGGCGGCGATTGTATCCGCCAGCGGAACGCCTCGGCGATGAATGCCGACCAGCAAAACGCCGGACAAATCAGGATTGTTTTCGACAATCTGCGAAGCCATTCGCGCCATGACGCGGTTCATATCTCCGGCAGTCATGACGACGGCTTTTTCAGTGAATTCCATTTTTCACCTCTGAATAAGTTGAGCGGTTGAAAGCGGTTTGAAGCAGGAACGGAATATAGCATCGCTCACAATTTTTTGGCCAGTTCCGCCTGAAACGTGCGAATGCGGCGGGCATTGGCTCCCATATCGCCTTTGCCAATGCGCGATTTCGACCGCACGTTGACGACGGTTGATGAGCCTTCATTGCTTACGGTGATTGTCACGTCGTCTTTGAATTTGAACAGCCGAGTCGTCGCTACAGCTTCGATGATGCCTTGCTCAGGTTTGGTTTCGCGGATTTCCCAACCTTGTGTTTGCGAAACTTCCAGCGCAGCAGCGAAGACTTTTTCCAGCGGTTGGTTAAACCGTTGCGGTTGCAAGTCCGCATATTCCGGCGTCGCTCCGGTTTTCACGTCGTTGATGCGCGGCCAGATCAAGCCAAGCAGGAACGGCGAACCGGCCAGCAAGATGATCCCGATCAGGACAAATGGGAAAATTTTGTTCAGAGTCATAAGTTTTAAGTTCGTTTGGAAGTAGGATTTGAACGAAGGTCAATCTACACGAAGCTGCGCGAAGCTGCCAAGCTTTGCCGAACTTTGCCGGTCAAAATGCTTCTGATAGACTGCCGCGCGGTTACAAAATTCACTCATGCGGAGTTTTCCTTTTGTCAGCTTTCGGAAAAATTATTGATGCTGTCGTTCCGGTTGAACGAAACGAGATTGTTCGTTCGGGTTCGTCGCGCAGTTACGGATATTTGCGTTTGCGGTTGGATGAACCGATTCCGGTGTTGCCCGGTCAGTTTGCGATGCTCAAAGCGCACGGAATTCACGAGCCGCTGTTGCGTCGAGCAATGGCGTTTTATCGTCAGGAACGAATGGGCGAAAAACTCGATGTGGAGTTCATCTACCAGATTCTGGGCAGAGGTACGCAGGAGTTGGCAAAACTGGCCCCCGGCGACAAAGTGGATTTTCTCGGTTCGCTAGGCAACACGTATGACATCAACTTTGCCGCTGGCCGCGAAGCTTCACACGAAGCTCTTTTAGTTGCCGGAGGCGTTGGTTCCCCAGCGGTCTTTATGCTGGCGGAAGAATTGTTGAAGCGGGAAATTCCTACGCGACTGTTTCTGGGCGGAGCCAGCCATGGCGATTTGTGCGGTTTGAATGACTTCACCGCTTTGCTGGGCAAGGAACGCATCGCTTGCGCGACGGTGGATGGCAGTTACGGCGAACAGGGGTTTGTCACGGCTCCGCTGGAAAGACAGTTGAAAGCATTGGCAGGCAAACCGGCGGTGATTTATTCCTGCGGCCCTGATCCGATGCTGCACGCTGTGGCGAAACTGGCTGACGCTTACGAAGTGCCTGCTCAATTGTCGCTCGAAGCGCCGATGGGCTGCGGTTTTGGCGTGTGCGTAGGTTGCGCGGTGGCCGTTAAGCACGATTGTCCGGCCAATTCTTCTGAAAGCTTTGTTTACAAAAAAGTCTGCACCGACGGCCCAGTTTTTTGGAGCAAGGAGTTGCATTGGTGATTGGCGAAATTAGCCATTGCGCATTGACCATTAGCCATTATTCGACAGGGTAAATTTTCTACCTGCCCATTAATGGTTAATGACCAACGGATAATGGTCAATTGCTGTTTCAGCCGAACTGTTCCCGACGAAGAAATTATGAAGAATCGAGACATTGTGTATTGCTCGGGCGGAATCGTTTGGCGAGACGATGATCGGCAGGTGTTGCTGGTCAAAAGCCGCGAAGACCAAGCCTGGAAACTTCCGAAAGGTCACGTGGACGACGGCGAAGATTGGGAAGCGGCGGCTCAGCGCGAAGTAAAAGAAGAAACCGGTTATGACACGGTGATTACGGATTTCGCCGGATTCCGAAAATATCCCGTCAAAAGTCGGTTGAAAGTGGTGTTGTACTGGCACATGGAAACCGTTGGCGAGCACGAATTTGAGCCTTCCGATGAAATCGAAGAATTTGAATGGTTGATGGTCGGCGATGCCGTCAATCGGCTGACGTTCCTGAACGACAAACAATTGCTGCTGAGTTTTCTCGACGATGACAAACGCAACTAACTCACAACTCGAAGTCGAAATTGCCGGAGTTCGGTTCAACAATCCGGTCTGGACAGCCAGCGGCACGTGTGGATACGGTTTGGACATGGCCGAGTTGATTGACCTGAATAAACTCGGCGGCATTTGCACCAAAGGATTGTCGGCCAAACCCATGCGCGGCAACGCTCCGTGGCGAATTGTCGAAACTCACGGCGGGATGTTGAACGCCATTGGATTGCAGAACATTGGCGCGCGGGCTTTTGTCGCCGACAAGCTGCCTGAGTTGCGAAAGTACGACACGCGGATTGTGCCGAACGTGTTCGGTTACACGATTGAAGAGTACATCGAAGCCATACAAATTCTGGAAGAGGGCGAAGGCATTCACGCTTACGAACTGAACATTTCCTGTCCGAACGTCAAAGCCGGCGGCGAAAGTTTTGCCAATGATGCACGGCAAGCTGCTGCCGTCACCGAAGCCGTCAAAAAAGCTGCCAGCCGTCCGGTGATCGTCAAAATGTCGCCGAACGTGACGGACGTTGCAGCGGTCGCTCGCGCGGTCGAATCCGCCGGAGCCGATGCGCTTTCATTGATTAACACGGCGGTCGGAATGGCGATTGACATCAACACGCGGCGACCGCGATTGGCGAATAAAACTGGCGGATTGTCCGGTCCGGCGATCAAACCGATTGCCGTGCGTTGCGTGTTTCAAGCCTCGCGGGCGGTGAAAATTCCGCTGGTGGGAATTGGCGGAATCGCCACGACCGAAGACGCGCTGGAATTCATCATCGCCGGAGCTTCAGCGATTCAGGTCGGCACGGCGAATTTTTACGATCCGTCGGCTTCGATGAAGATCGTGGACGGATTGGCGGATTACTGTCAGCGAAACGGGTTGAAGAGCATCAACGAACTGGTCGGTTCAGTAGTAGTGGATTGAGGCGCGTAAAGTTCCGGGAGGCGAAATGAAGTTCCTGGCCTTTCTGTTAATTGGAATTTTTGTCTGGCTAACGGTAGGCGGCTGGCCGGAAATTTCTGCGAAGGCGAAACCTGCCAGATTTTTAGTGGTTGTGGAACCGTCGCAACCTGTCAATGGTTCGCCGGTTCTGTTTCGAGTCAAAACCGATCAGATGCTGAAGTCTTTGACCGGAGTCTGGCTGGGGCATCGCGTGGCGTTCAATTTTGATTCGAGCAATGGCGAATGGTACGGTTTTGCCGGAGTTGATCTGGCAACCAAAGCTGGTCGGCATGCGCTGCAACTCGAAGGTGCGTTGACCACCAGCGGGCGCTCGAATTCCACAGAATTCGTTACGGTTCGCAAAGCTTCGTATCCGAGCAGCCGATTGCGAGTGGCCAGAAAGTTTCTCGACCCCGACGCCGAAACACTGGAACGAATCAAAGAAGAACAGGCAATAAAGCGTGAGGTGTTTCGCCGAGTCAGTTCCAATCGTTTGTGGAACGGCGATTTTGTCGCGCCTGTGAACAACATTGTGACCGAACCGTTCGGCGTTCGGCGGGTGTTCAACGGCAAATTGCAAAGCACGCATCAAGGTCTGGATTTTCGTGCGGCGCTCGGCACGCCGGTCAACGCGATGAATTCCGGCGAAGTGATTCTGGCGCGCGAGATGTTTTTTGAAGGCGGGATGGTTGTCGTGGATCACGGGCAGGGATTGTTGACGATGTATCTGCACCTGTCCGAAATCAAAACCAAAGAAGGAAATCGCGTCGGCAAAGGACAGGAAATTGCCTTGAGCGGCGCAACTGGCAGAGTGACTTCTGAACATTTGCACGTGGCCATTCGCTGGCTGGGAACTTATCTTGATCCGGCGACGCTGCTGACCATGAAATTACCGTAGAGATAAAGAGGAGAATTTTGGTTTGAAAACTCGCAATCCAATCGTTGTCGCTCTGGACGTGGACACCGCTGTCGAAGCTTTGTCGTTGGTCGAACGCTTGCGCGGTTCTGTCGGCATGTTCAAAGTCGGCAAACAGCTTTTCACCGCCGCCGGGCCGGACGTAGTTCGGCAAATCATTGGTTTGGGCGAACAGGTGTTTCTCGATTTGAAGTATCACGACATTCCGAACACAGTGGCCAAAGCCGGAGTCGAAGCCGTTCGATTGGGCGTCAGCATTTTCAATGTTCATGCGATGGGCGGATCGAAAATGATGCGCGCAACAGTGGAAGCCGTGAACGAAGCTGCTGAGCGCGAAGGTTTGGCAAAGCCGTTGATTCTGGGAGTGACTGTGCTGACCAGCCATTCGCAGGAATCGCTTGGAGAAATTGGCATCGAACGAAAGCTGGAAGACCAGGTTGTCGTGCTGGCTCAATTGTGTGAAAAGTCTGGCATTAATGGCGTCGTCGCTTCGCCGCAAGAGATTGTGCCAATCCGAAAAGCAGTGGATAATCCCGGCTTCGTAATTCTGACACCGGGCGTTAGACCCGCAGGCGCGGCGCTCAACGATCAAAGCCGCGTCATGACTCCGGGCGAAGCAATCCAGGCCGGAGCAAATTTTTTAGTCGTGGGACGCCCCATCACCGCAGCGGATGATCCGGTGACGGCGGCGAAAAAGATTCTGGAAGAAATCGAACAGGCATCCGCGTAAAACGTGTACGGAAAGCGTTGCCTTGTCGTTCAGTTACAGCCGACGCTTCTCAGGCTTGTAGCGCATTTTGATCTACCAACTCCTCTTGTTGCGCCAGGCCGAGGCGGTTTGCAGCCCTGACAATCGCCCAAAGATTTCAGCAGTAAGGCGGAATAATTTTAATGTCGTTTTTTAAGCTAGCTCGCAATATCGTTTTCGGATTTCTGGCTGTTGTCGCTGTCAGTTTTGGCTGGACGCTGTACGCTTTTCAGCAACAGGGTGGGTTGACGCCTCCGCCTAAACCCGGCGAAACGAAATCCGAACCGAAAGTAACTCCCGCAATCAACAAACCTGTTACATCTACCGCTACTCCGGTTTCAAATTCGCCTGCCGTTGCGGGCTTCGATGGTTCGACGCTGCGAGTCGGCGAACGATTGGTTTACAACGTCGCGTTTTCAGAATTCGCTGTTGCCGGGCGCATTGAATTGGAAGTCGTCGAACAGGGAAATTTCTTTGGCCAGGACAGTGTTCAGATTCGCACCAAAGCGGAAAGTCTGGGGCAGGTGCGTTCGTTGTTCGGAGACATTGACCACCAGTACACCGCTTACGTAAATCCGCGAACGGCGATTCCTTATCGCGTGGTGAGTTCGGTTCGACAAGGCAAAACTCAAACCGACGACACTGTGATTTTCGATCAGTCGAAAGGGCAGGCGACGTTTTCTGATGAAAGCTCGATCAGTATTTCGCAAGGCGCTTTTGACCTGACCTCGTTGATTTACGCCCTGCGGTTGCGCGGCATTCCCGAAACCGGCAAACAGAAATTTTCAGCTTTGTTGGGGCGTGAAATCATTGAGTTCGAAGCCGTTCATAAAGGCAAAGAACAGCTTGTCACACAAACCGGAACTTACACGGCCACTCAGATAAAACTTTATCCTCAGAACAAAAAGTACAAAAAGTATCGCGGCTACGTCTGGTTTTCCGATGATATGCAGCGGCTGCCTGTGGCGGCCAAAGCGACGACGCCGTTTGGCGAATTGCGCGTTGATTTGACCAGCGCAACGATTTCGACTCCGAACGCGACGCCGCTGGCAAAGATCAAGGAATGGATGGATGAATCCGGCAATCCCAGATCGCCGGGCAGTGGATCGGCTGGTGGCGGGATGCCAGGCAACGGCAACAAACCGACAATAGTTATTGATTCGCCGGGAACGAAATCCGCGACCAACGGCGCGGTTGATCCGGCGCGAAACCTGCCATTCAATGTCGGCGAACGACTGAATTACGATGTGTCGTGGGGCAAGCTTCCGTCGGTTGGAAAAGTCAGTTTTGAAGTCCGCCAGCAGGGAATGCTCGGCGCAAATCGCGTGTTTGAATTTTATGGAGAAGCTTCGACCGTCGGGGCTGCTCGGTCATTGATTAGCGTCAATGACCAAATCAGCAGTTTCGTGTCGGTGGATTCGCTGTTGCCGGTCAAAACAGATTTGCGATTGCGCGAAGGTCGCCGCACCAAGATGACTTCGGCGACATACGACTGGTCAAAAAAATCCGCCGCCTTGTCCAGCGGAACCAGCGTCCAAATTCAACCAGGAACGTTGGATTTGTTGTCGCTTTATTACGTCATCCGTTCGGCGGATTTGAAAGTCGGCAAAACGTTCAGCTTTCCATTCCTCGATGCCAATCACCGCCTGCGATTCGTCAAAGTGAACGTGGTCAAACAGGATTCCATCGGCGGCCCGATGGGCACGCGCGACACTTTGCAACTGGATATTTTGAATCCTGATCCTTCGCCGATGTTGCTGGCTCAAGTCTGGGTGTCGAACGATGCCAAACGTTTGCCGCTGTATTTCGTCACTGCGACCAGATTTGGCGAATTGCGATTCCAGATGACCAGTGCATCAAACACGAAATAGCCGAAGCGGACGTTCTGCCTTTTTGACCTCAAGAAAAGTTTGGCCTCACGCAAAGCCGCGAAATCACCAATCCCAGCCTTTTTCACTTTTCTACAAACGTGGCTAGACAGGCGCGAGTTTTTCCCGGCAGTCAGCGATTAAGTCGTTTTCTGCGCCTCGCCGGGTTGTTGTTTTCGCAGTAAGTTTTTCAGTCCGAAAAGTGATTCCAGCGTGTCCTGCCAGAACGGAGCGCCTACGCTGAGCAGCATTGTCATCACAATCCAGCCGAACAAGGTTTCAATCGCTTTCATGGAAAAGATGCTGCGCGGGTTTTGAAACACTCGCCTGATCCATCGCGGCCCTTCAAAACCGAAGGACGTATACATTCCCGCGCCTTGTTGGACATTCTGAATCGCCTCGTCGGCAATCTGAGTGATTGCTTGTTGCGTTTGTTCATCATTGGCCAATCCGGCTTTTTGCTGGTCAATCTTTTGAGAGATTTTCGGACCTGCCGCAATCAACATGTTCCGCACCTGTTCGTTGGTGGAAACCTGCCGGTAAATGGCGAAGACGTTGGCGTTCAGCAAAAACACTGTGACGAAGCTGATGACCAGCGCAAAGGTTTTCATGCTGCGCGTGTAACGTTCCTCGAACCCCTGCATGATCGTCGAATACCATTCGTCCACGTTGGCGGAAATTTGGCCGAGTTTGGCGGGCAGCGTGGCGACGATTTTCAACTCTTCTTTGACCGGTTCAAACGCTTCGTTCAATTTGGCCAGTGCCGCCGCCGCATCTTTCTGAGCGTTGGTTTCCAGTTGTTTGATGGTTTGTTGAATGGAATCCGGCAGAGCTTCGATCAGTTTGTTGACTTCGGCCAGTTCGCGTTTGCTGAGTTTGGTCAGGTCGCCAACCGTCAAAGTGTCAAGGTCTTTTTCCGAAAGTTCAGCCGCGTTGGCCAGCATTTGCGCCATCGGAGCGGTGAATTTTGCCAGCGGAGTTTTATCAATCAGCGGTTTGAATTTGTCGTTGAATTCGGTGAAGACCTGATTGACGGCGGCGGCTTTTTCCAGTGCGGACTGGATTTGTTCGCCGTTGCTGCCAATCAATCTAGCGGCCAGCTTTTCGGCTTTCATGTTGCCGATGAACTTTTTCAGTTCGTCTTTGTTCAGCGAATCCAGCGCGACTTTGCCGCCCGGCGTGATGCGACCGGAGTTTTTGATTTCCTGGCTGACGGCGTCGAACAGCGTTTTGACCTGAGAATCGCGGTCGGACAATCGCGTCGCCGTTTGAGGCATCAGCGACCGCAATCCCGGCAGCGAAGCAAACGCGCGCAGCAGCGGCATACGATCCGCCCACGTTTTCATGGTTTTGCCAGCGTCTTTGTCCAGCGCGTAATAAAACAAATGCACCAGCGACTGTTCCAGTTGCAGCGATTTGACGCGGAACAGTTTTTTGATGGCGGCTTGAATGGATTGCACGATCAGGCTGAGAACCAACAGCACCACAACGACGGCAATCATGTTGTCCAGAATATCCAGATTGGGCATGGCTTTCTCCTGAAGCTGGGAGCGCAGGCGTCTCGCCTGCGAGTTTAGAAACTCAGATTGATGTTGGCGTGAGCAGAATGCGTTTTGATTTTGTCGAGCACTTCAATCGCCAACGCCAAAGCGCGACGGCCTTCGGCTCCGGTGACGACCGGAGCGGTTTTTGCGGAAACTGCGGAAACAAACGATTCGATTTCGGCCAGCAACGGCTCGCGCTTGGTCACGTCCAAACCTTGCGCGACGATTTCCGGCAAAGCTCCGGCGGATTTCGGCGGAGTCAGTTTGAACATTCCCACCTGCTGTTCGGCGTAATCCAGCGAGTAATACTCGTTCGGCTGAAACACGCGCAGCTTGCGTAAACGTTCGGCTGAAACCCGGCTGGCCGTGATGTTGGCTATCGCGCCATCGGCGAATTCCAGTCGCGCGTTGGCCAGATCAATTTTCTGCGTCAGGATCGGAATGCCCACGGCTTCGATTTTGACGACTTCGCTGTTGACCAAACTGGAGATGATGTCCAGTTCGTGAACCATCAAATCCATCACCACGTCTATATCTAATGAGCGAGTGGTGAAAATGCCCATGCGATGTGCTTCAAAAAACTTGGGTGAGGTGAGTTCGCGCTGCAAAGCCTGAAACGCCGGGTTGAAGCGTTCGATGTGACCGACTTGCAGCACGACGCTGTTCGCTTCGGCCAGCCGTATCATTTCGTCGGCTTCGGCCAACGTGCGCGAGATGGGTTTTTCGACCAGCACGCTGACACCTGCTTCCAGAAACGCGCAAGTCGCTTCGTGGTGATTGACGGTCGGCGTGGCCACGCTGACGGCTTCGACCGCGCCAAGCAATTCCCGAAAGTCTTTGACGAATCGCGCGCCGTATTTTTCGGCGATGGTTTTGCCGTTGGTTTCGTTGGTGTCGCACACGGCCACCAATTCAGCTTGTTCGATGGAGTGATAAACGCGGGCGTGTTCTTTGCCAAGATGGCCAACGCCTATGACTGCGGTTTTGAGTTTTTTCGTCATAAATCGGAAGAGTTATTTCAACTACGAATTTTCACGAATTGGCACGAATCGGTTTGAATGGAGCCCTGTTGAACAGTCAGAATAATTCACCACAAAAGGCACAGGATTGAATTTTGTGGCTTTTGAGTTTTTTGTGGTTGGCATTTCGCCTTCAATAGCACAGTGTCCCGAATCAGATTTCATTCGCGGTCATTCGTGAAGATTCGCAGTTCAATCGCTTTCTTTTCAGTTTTGAACTTTGGATGTTACTCTGAGGTTTGAAATTTAACCGCGAAGCTCCGATTTTGAAACCGTAACTGTGCAAACCGACAAACTTCCTTCCAATCAAAATAAGAACACCGAACTGTATTTTCCGCTGGCGCTGGTGGCGTTGTGCGCCGGAATTTTCTTTTATGGCTTGGGCGGCTTGCCGCTGATCGGCCCGGATGAACCGCGCTACGCTCAAGTCGCGCGCGAAATGTTCATCAGCGGCGATTGGGTGACGACGCGGCTCGGCGGCATCAACTGGTTTGAAAAACCTGCGCTGACGTACTGGCTGTCGGCTGCCGGGTACTGGCTGTTCGGCGAAACCGAATTCGGCGCACGATTTTTCATCGCAGTCTTTGCCACAGTCGGAGTCCTGCTGGTGTACTGGTTCGGCAAACGGGTTCGTTCGGCGAGATCCGGATTTCTCAGCGCCGCCGTGTTGACGACTTGCGGAATGTGGCCGGGTTTTGCGCGCGTGGCGACGTTTGATTTGACACTGTCGGTGGCGATGGCTTTGGCGTTGGTCGGTTTTTTCCTTTGGTTGGAATCAAGCGGCAAACAAGCCGGTGTCCATTTTTGGCTGCTGATGAGCTTCGCGCTGGGCGTGGCCGTGTTGGCAAAAGGATTGGTCGGCATTGTGTTGCCGTCGGCGATCATCGGATTGTATTTGCTGCTGACTCGGCGATTGAAAATCGTCTTCAACCCAAAGTTATTGTTGATCGGCGCGGCGATCTTTCTGGCAACGGCGGCGATCTGGTATGCGCCTGTGATTGCCAAACACGGACGCGAATTCATCAACGAATTTTTCATCGGTCATCACTTTCAGCGTTACACCAGCAACAAATACAAACATCCGCAACCGGCGTATTTTTTCTTTTTGGTGGCGCTGGCGGGCAGTTTTCCATGGACGTTTTACCTGATCGGCAGCGCGTGGCAATCACTGCGAAACTGGCGCGAAGCGTTGGCGGATCGGTTGCGACTGTTTTTGTGGTTGTGGGTGTTGGTGACAATTGGGTTCTTTTCGTTTTCCGGGTCGAAGCTGCCGGGTTATGTATTGCCGATCTTTCCTGCGATTTCGTTGTTGGTTGGGTTGGAGCTTGAAAAGTGGTGGCAGCCTGTGGTCGAACGGCGAACCAAAGTCTTGACGGCATTGACGGCTGCGTTCATCGCGGCGGTTGGTATCGCAGCAATTTTCGTCAGCCAGCAAGAGCTTGGCGTGACAGCGCAAAACGCTTTGTTGATTGGAGCCGTAACCATTGGCGTAGCAATTCTTCATTTGGGATTGTGGCTGGGGCGCGACGGCAAACTGGCTGCGATGGTGTTGCCGTTCAGTCTGATTGCGGTGATTGTCGCGGCAACGCATCTGGTTTTTCCGGCGCTCGGCAACCGCGAATCGTTGCGGTCTTTGGCGGTGAAGGCTCGGCTGGCGGCACAAAGCGGCGAACGGTTGGTCTTTTTCGTCAACGAAGATCACGGCATCAACTTTTACGCGACGGAATTGCCCTGGCGCGACACGAAATCCGAATTGGTGGCGCTGACTTCTGCCGACAATATCGCATTGATGGCGGCGACCAGTCCGACGAAAAGTTTATTGGTCGCGTCGCGCAAACGCTGGGTTGATGGTTTGCTGAAATCGGACAAATTGACTGTGGAAACTTTGGGTGAGCAGAATTTCAACGCGCGCTGTTCGCCGGGTTGCGATTGGGTGTTGTTGCGCGTTTGGCGAAAGCAGTAGTTGTTTCCTGAAAGAGGAGAAGTCGTGAGCGAACGAGACGATCATTTGATTCAAGGCACACTGGCCGATGCGACGATTCGCGTAATTGCGGCGGTGACGACCAATCTGGTCAACGAAGCCTGCGGGCGGCATGGCGCTGCGCCAACGGCTTCGGCGGCGTTGGGGCGGGCGTTGACCGGAGCCTTGTTATTAGGGCGAAGCTACAAAGACCTGGAATACATCACGCTGCGATTCGATTGCTCAGGCGAACTTGGCGGCATCACCGCCGAAGCCAGCGCGCACGGAACGGTTCGCGGTTACGTCAAAAATCCATTGGCTGACGTTGCGCCAACCGCGCTTGGCAAACTGGATGTCAGCGGCATTGTCGGCGAAGGAATGCTGTACGTCATACGCGAAGCTGGTTACGAAATCGGATTGATGAAAGAACCTTACACCGGTTCGACGCCGATAGTTTCAGGCGAAATTGCCGAAGACATCACGCATTATCTGGCGACTTCGGAGCAGATCAATTCGGCGATTTCGTTGGGCGTGTTTGTCGAACCGGAGCAGGGAAAAGTCACTGCCGCAGGCGGATTCCTGATTCAGGTCATGCCGGGCGCGGATGACAAAACATTGGCTGCGCTGGAAACCGCCATCGCCGCTGCGCCTCACGTCACGGAAATGATTCGCAACGGAACCGACGCACGCGAAATGATGGCGACTGTGTTTGGCGATTGGCCGTTACAAGTTCTGGAAACGCATCCGGTGGAATTCCGCTGCAAGTGTTCTTACGAACGCGCGGTCAACATCGTCACTATGTTGGGCGAAGCGGAAGTCCGCGACATGCTCGAAACCGACAAAGGCGCTGAACTGATTTGCCATTTTTGCGGCGAAGTTTATCTGCTTGACGAATCGGCGCTGAGTGAAATCATCAATCCGCCGCCAGAGTTGGTGATGTGAAAATTGCGCCGGTTGAACAAACCGGTTCGGCGTGTATAATCCGCAACCGTGTCGGGGCGTAGCACAGCCTGGTAGTGCGCTCGGTTTGGGACCGAGAGGTCGGAGGTTCGAATCCTCTCGCCCCGACTTTTTGAATCAAACAGTTAAGGCTTCCGAAAGGAAGCCTTAACTGTTTTTACGACACTTTCAGCGACACTTTAGAAAGAGAATTTTCAATGACAGTAAAGATCGCTTGCTTGGGGTGCAAGAGGCCGTGAGTTCGAATCTCGCCGTCCCGACTTTTAGTTTCAATCACTTACGGGCGTCTGAATGACGCCCGTTTTACTTTGCGGACACATTGGGATTTCTGTTTTGTTGATCGCCCGACTTTGCCTGTCGCTATGCTGACATCCGCTGCCATTGTCCCTGAGCGGTGACGATTGGTTAATCATGCCCCCCTGGCGGAATCGTCCTCTTTCATTTGGCACGTCGAAGGTTGTCGTTGCTGTTCTCCACTCTTCAGCCTTAAGGCTTGTTGCGCCAGATGACGGTGTTGGGTTTGAAGGCGAGCCAGGCAAATGCGAATTCGTGGCCGTGCGTCAGCGGAGTCAATTTGCGACCTTTCAATTTGCCGGCCATTGCCTGCCCGGTAATGTCCCATTCGCTGCCGGTTTCTTCGTCCACGAATTTCGTCCCGCGATATTTGAAGCGTAGAACTTTGCCTTCAACCCTGGGGTCAAACACTCCTATGTCGCCGACCTGGCGCGAAGAGCCGATGTCTTTATTGTCCAAAGCTGAAACTGCTCCATCGGCAGTGTGGAAAATGACTATCGGTTGGCCGCTGATTTCGTCGTGGATGACGTTCAGCTTTCTTGTTTGCGAATGAGGATAGGCTTTGTCGGTTTTTTTGATCGTGACGGTGACGAGCTTTTCCATTGGAGGCAATCTGTCATCCAGTTTGCCTCGAAAAAGAAACGGTTTTTGATTGATGTCGTCGTAGCCCGTGTAAGGATTGCGTCCGTAATCGCGGCGATGGCCTGTTTCGCGCGAAAGCACTCGACCGTGCTGATAGGTTTCGGAAAACCGCTCAAAAGAAATAATCTGCGCGGGCAGTTGCGCGAGTTTCTTGCCCGTCAGGTCGCCGACGATGGCTTCACCGAGCATCTGTTGCCACCAGCTTTCGGTCTCGCGGTCGTACATCACCATGTCGGATTTGCGCAGCATTCCCGAAACTCCGAAGGTATGCGCGCGACCGTCAATCGTGCGGTCAAAGGCGATGGCGCTGTAACAAAGCGGGCAGAAAGTAACGGCAACCGGCGTTTTGCCGACAACGTCATTGACGATTTCGTGCCAGATCAAAATCTGTAACGGGTAAGCGCGCGCTTCGCCGCCGACAGCCAGGGCAATGACAGGTTCCTGCTTATTCAACCAGCGTTTGGCTTCGTCAAGCGTTTCAAATCGCGGTTCGTTGATGGCGGGAATGCCGTCTTTGCCCACGCCGCCCGACATAATTTCCGAAAGATCAATTGAGCGTTTTTTCTGATTGGTGCTCCATCCGCTCTGATTTTGCGATGAAGTTGCGATGGCTTCGCCATTCGGAATGCTCAGGGAAAGCGCAAATCCGAGTAGCAAAATGATCTTTGAAAACAACGCACTGCCACGAAATGATTTCATTGCGATCAGGCTCCGATGGTTTTTTGTTTTGCGCTCTCACTGTAAAAGCCGCGAGGCAAGGGCGCGTGTGATGGATGACGTTTGGTCTTCGGTCAGCGAAGAAACGACCAGCAGGTCTACGCCGCCTTGAGAAACGGAAACGACGTTGAAGTTTCCAGAATGCAATGCCGTCAATTGCTCCGTAATCAGAGTTGAACCGTGATGCCGCAGAAACAACGAAAGCGGCGGTTGCGAATTGCGGTAATAAACCAGGTGCAGAAACTCCGCGTCGCCGACCTTGCAAACGCGCCCTTGTGGATTGCCATAGCCGAACGCTGAAAGGTCTGGCAGAGCATCTACTTTGGCGGAAGCGCGAATAAGTTGTCGCAATTCGTCGGGATCGTTCACCGCGCCCATCATCGCATCAGCAGAACAATGTGCAGCGTGATCGGCAGCCACGGCGGCATAAACTGTTTCGTTGACTCCGGGCATCCATCCACCTCGCAGCGCCAGGAAAGCCGCAATCAGGACAAAAGCAGCAGCAGCGGCGATGCGCGGCCAGGCAGCCATTTTGAACCAGTGAGTCGGCAACCAGTTAGTCGTTTGGTGCGGAGTCTCTGCCTGAGTTTCTTGCGCAATTGCGCTGAGAATTCCGGCGCGCACGCGACTGCTGTCAATGATCTCCCCGCGAGCCGCCTGTTTGAGAGCCTGATCCTGAAACAGCAATATATTTAGCTGACGCGAACAGCCGGAGCACGAATCCAGATGTTGCTGCATTGACAGCGTACTGCGAGCATCCAGTTCGTTATCCAAATAAAGTTGAATCAGGTCTTTTGTTTCTCCGCAGTTCATCCCTTGTTACCTCACTTATAGCAATTATCGGGGGCAAATCGTTTACAGTCTCACTCCGCTTACGACTTTTGAATCGGTTATCAGGAGCCTTCGCAGTTCGCGGCGAGCGCGATGCAATCGTGACATGACAGTGCCGACGGGCGCTTCCAGAATCTCTGCTACTTCGCGGTACGAAAATTCTTCCACGACCACCAGCCACAACACTTCACGATGCTCAGGCGACAAGCGAGTGGCAGCGCTGAGCGCCTCTTGCCCTTCAATTTTCTTGAGCGGGTCGAAAAATAGGACATTGCTCGGACGATTTTCCAACTCGATTTCTTCCCCGATCGGAGTCTCGATCCGTTTCGCCAAGGTCCCGCTTCGAGCCTTGATGACATTGAACATAATGCGAAACAGCCAGGCTCGACAATTGGTTCCGGCTTCGAATGAATCGAAATGTTTCCAGGCGCGCAGGTAAGTTTCCTGCACCACGTCCTCGGCATCGAGCCGTGGCCGCGCAATGCGATTTGCCGCTTTTAGCAGCGCGTCCAAATGCAGCATGGCTTCACGTTCGAAGCTTTGCTGACGCGATAGTCGTTCCTGCTTGTTCATCACACTCGAACCACTCTTGTTCAGATCAAACATTGGCGGGCGCGCCGTGAAGAAAGGAGGCCTTCCCCCATCCTCTGAGTCGTCCTCACAGACGCGCCCAAAAACTATTGCTTCATGGCAAACTCCCGGACACGACCGACCAGGGAGATTATTTCTTCAGGCGAGAGCTTGTCTTTCCAGGCAGGCATGCTTTTCCCACGTCCATTGGTGACAGCACTCTTTATCTGCTCGTCAGCATGCGACTTTTGCCATTCGGAGTTGGTGAAATCCGGCGCTCCTTTTGCTTTACCGAATTTCGTTCCGCGTCCGTCCTTGCCGTGACACATCGCACATTTAGAGTCAAAGAGCGCCACAGCGTCTGTTCTCGCCTTTGAACTGGCGAAGACCTCATCTGTCTGTCTGCTCATCAAAAACGTCAGCAGAGCCAGACCCGCTGCACTGATAGATAAGACGGCAACCAGCTTCATCACGTCTATTTTCTCTCTTCTCAATTTGTGCTTTCCTCCTTGCGGCACAATGAAATCTCTCACTTCAGTTTTTTCAGCCACTCCACGATCTGTCGTTTCTCATCCTCCGAAAGATCGAACGACGCGGGCATCGGCTCTTTCAGTCCATAGGTTCTGGAATCATTCAATATCTTAAGCAGGTCTTCCGGGGTGCGGTTGGGCTTATTCGTTATTCCGATCAGCGACGGTGCAGAGTCAGCGCCTTCGCCGCGATCACCGTGACACACCGCGCAATTTTCGCCGAACGATGTGGGTGCAACACCGACGCCCGGCGTGGCAGCCAATACCTGTCCAATTACCTGTGGCTCAAACTTTGACTTCAAAAATGCGCGCGAAGCTTCTTCCTGCTCTTTGAACCTTGTGCTGAATTCTTTGTTTGCTCTGTCTTCATATTTCGAAAGCGCAATCAGACCGACAGTCCCGGCCAGACTCAGCGCCAAGATTCCGGTTGCAATCGGACGGCGAAAAGGATGCCGCTCCGCCCGGCGATCCGCGAAGGGCAAAAGAAAAAGTGCTGCAAACAAGGCTCCGGGCAACAAAACCGTTGGAATTAGCGAAAGCTGGCCGGGAAAGTATTTCAACAGTTGAAAGAGCGGCAGAAAATACCAGGGCGGGCGAGCCAGATAATCCGACGACGGGTCAGCCTGTGGCCCCAAGTCAGCGGGCCATTTCAAAGCCAGCGCGGCAAGCGCAACAAACAGTGCCAGCATAAAAACCGCATCCTTCAACATCTGTCTTGGATAGAAGCTTTCCACACGATGGTCTTCGCGGTGATGAAAAGGCCCAGCCGCTCCGGCGCGTCGGAAAAGAAAGATATGCGTCACGATCAGCAATAACAGCGCAACCGGGAACAAAAAGACGTGAGCGGTGAAAAAGCGCGAAAGCGTGAGCGTCGTCAATTCGCTGCCGCCGAGCATGATTCGCCGCTGAATTTCGCCAATTATCGGTATCTCGCCAGCTACCGATGTGCCAACCTTCGTTCCGAAATACGCAGCCTGATCCCAGGGCAACAGATAACCGGTGAAAGCGAACGCCAGAGTGATAAGTAACATGACGACGCCTGTTACCCAGATCAATTCGCGTTTTGTTTTGTACGCGCCGAAAAGAAAGACTTGCGCGAGATGAACCACAATCAGCACAACCATGGCGCTTGCGCCGTAATGATGCAGCCCGCGCAAGAGCGCGCCCGCCGGGACGGCTTTTTGAATGAAGGCGACGCTCGCGTGAGCGTGATCGGAACTGGGCACGTAGTAGACCGACAGGGCTATTCCTGTAATTGCCTGCAAGGCTACTAGAAACGCCAGCCCGCTTCCGAAGACGTAGCTCCAGCGAGCGCCGCCTCTGATTGGCTCTTCAAGCGCAGCGCGCATCATCTCCTTCACTCCCGTGCGCTCATCAAGCCAATGATAAAAATCCGCCGTTTTTGATGTGATTGAATTCATCGTGACTAAACCGTTTCCTTCTCCGCTATTCCTTGCTTGAAACTCTGATACCTGACCAGCAATGCGCCGTTCTCGATGCGATGTTCAAGCGTGTCCATATTGCGCGGCGTTGGTCCGCCGGTTTTTGCGCCTGCGCCGTCCCACGAACTCTGGTGGCACGGACAGATGAAACCTTTTGCCGATGCATTGACCGAACAACCCAAATGAGGACAAACAGCCGAGAAGACTGTAATGGCCTCGCCATTCCTGATTACCCAGACCGATCCCGGTTCGTGGAATCGCCCCCAGCCAACCTCTTGCACAATGGTCATTGCGCGTTTAACCGGTTTGCCTTCAGGAATATCGGTCAGTTGTCCGGCATCAACCCACTGTTCAGTCTTGGAATCAGCGAGCGCCGGTTCGACCGTGAAACGTCCTATCGCCAGGGCGAGCGCCGCCCCAATGCCTGACGTGATTCCCCCTATAACCACACCCAGAAATGAGCGGCGCTCAACAGTGGTGGAAGCTTTATCCGGGGCTTCTGGGGTATCGGAAATACCGCTTGTCTTTGTCTCGAAATTCATAGCAGTTTCACCACCTTCTCTTTTAGATCATCGAACGAGATCAATCCCCGGTGGCGGTACTGAACCTTTCCCTGACGGTCAATGAGCAAAGTGGTAGGCAATCCTGTCACCGGCCCAAAATCGTCAACCACTTCCTTCGTCGCCATCACAATTGGATAGCGTACCTTGTACTCTTTGATAAAGGCGGAGACATCCGCCGGGTCGTATTCGTCCAGCGAATCCACAGAGACGCCGATGATCTCGAAACCTTTTTGGTGATACTGCTCGCGCAACTCGACCAGCCAGGGAGTTTCTTCATTGCACGGCCCGCACCAGGTCGCCCAGAAATTCAAAACGACCACTTTGCCTTTGTAATCGCTCAACGTCAGGTCTTTGCCCGCTACATCTTTAAGTCTGAAATCCGGCGCAGCAGTAGTTTGGGCCGTCGCAATGTTTCGAGGTTTCAAGCTGGGCTGGCTTTTCTGGAACGACATTGCCGACTGCGTAGTCGGCAGCGAGGACGATTCGCCCTGCACGATGATGTAAAGGCTTAACGCGATCACCATGCCGAAGATAACCGCGAGGCAAAGCAGAATTGTGCGCGTCTCGTCTTCAGTTCCTTTTTGATCAAACGGCATTTTCTCAAATGGCATTTTCTCAAATGGCATTTTCATGGATGCTTCTCCTTCTATTGCCTTCGGTCTTCAAACTGCCGCCGAAAGAAGGCGAGATCGTGTGTGAGGCGATTTCGCCTTCCCTGACTGCTAACGCGCATCGCGGGCGCAACGGAAACCGACGTTGTTGAAAGCGGAATCCGGCGGACTTTGCCCGCGAAAACCTACGCGATAAGCACCGCAGTAATTTTCCGAACAGAACCACGAACCGCCGCGCACCGCGCGCATTTCGCCGGAACTTGGTCCTTTTGGGTTTTTGGCCGGACTGAGGCGGTAGTAATCCGCCGCATACCAATCCGCCGTCCATTCCCAAACATTGCCGATCATGTCGTAAAGGCCGAACCCGTTCGGCTCGAAATTTCCAACCGGAGCGGTGTAATAAAACTCGTCTTCAAGCAGGTTTTTCGTCGGCCAAACGCCTTGCCAGAAATTGGCGATGGATTTCCCGCCCGGCTTGAGTTCGTTGCCCCAAGGATAGATTTCGCCTTTGCGTCCGCCGCGAGCGGCGTATTCCCATTCGGCTTCGGTGGGCAAACGTTTGCCAGCCCATTTCGCAAAGGCCGCCGCGTCGTTCCACGAAACATTAACCACGGGATAATCCGGCTTGTCGGCGATGGACGAACCCGGCCCCAGTGGATGACGCCAGTCCGCTCCTTCAACCGATTCCCAATCCTTGAAACCTTCCTTGAAAACCCAGGCCGAGCCTTGTTTTTCAGCGTCGGTTTTGTAGCCAGTGGCTTCGACAAAGCCCACGAACTCGGCGTTGATCACTTCAGTCGCATCCAGGTAAAACGGACTGAGCGTGACTTGATGAGTTGGGCGTTCGTCGTCGTCGCCGACTTTGTGCGCCGGGTCTTTGACCGTTGCGGAAGCAGGGCTTGCGTGCGCCGAATGTCCCTGATGCGAATCCGCAACTTCGCCCGCCGTGCCCATCAGAAACACGCCTCCTTTGAGCCGAATCATGGTTTTTTCTGCCGCGCTGACCGGTTTCGGCTGAAGCTGCCGCTCCCTGAAAAAGTAAACAGCCATCGCCGCGACCAGCACGACTGCGCCGAATAGCGCGATACTCTTTACCAACCGACTTTTCATTTCTTCACTCCTTCATTTTTATAGAAGGCCAGGGCTTGCCACAGCACTGTTTTGACGCCCTGGCCCGCCGTGCAGGCGGTTCGTTTGAGCCATTGTCGCTGACCCGTTAACAGCACTGGCACAAATGAATCATCCCACGGCAAACTATTGCGCTTATTTGGCTTTCAGGAATGCCGAATCCATCTTGGCCGATTGGTGACATTGAGCGCACATCTGCATCTTTGCTCCATCGCCTTTATCCATGACATGTCCGGTCGCGTCGGTCGTCACCCAAAGCCAGCCCGCAGCCGTCTTCTCCATCGAGAAGATCATGCCTTTCATTCCGGGTTTGCCGTTTTGGTTGGCGTGCGATTCTTTGACGAGAATGGAGCCGATAGGAAAGGTCGTTTGCTTGCCCTTGATTGCAGCTTCCGCCGTTGAATTGGCAAAAGTAGTCACCAGCATTCCGCTGTGCGGCTCGCTGAGAAAAGCCTTTTTATTGATCTTCTTCCAGCCGCTGTAAGCCGTCGCCGGAGTGTAAACCTCGTCGGAAGCTTTCTTCATCGCGCAGGGATTGCACGGATTCATCGCCTTCTTTTTCGCGCAAGGATTGCACGGATTCTGGCCTTTCTTCTTCGCGCAGGGATTACACGGATTCATTCCTTTCTTTTTGGCGCAGGGGTTACAGGGATTCTGGCTTTTTTTCGCACAAGGATTTTGCGCAGCGGCTGCTGATTGAATTTCGGCGCTGACAGAGGGGTCAAAGCCAGATAAATTCCAAGCCAGCGCGCCAACGGCAAAAAGCATAACTGTCAACAATTGAATTTTTCTTTTCACGGTAAAGTTCCTCCGAATTCAGGCCCAGCGACTTGCTGCTTTGACCTGGGATATGGGTTGGGTTCGCACAGCGTCCCCGTACGATTCACCGCTCCCCTTGAGCATTTGAATCGAATTTGCCGGTGAAGCTGTGCGAAGTTGCGATCTACACATCCACCAATCGTCGAACTCGGTCGCTTATTCCGTTGAAAAGAAAAAATCGCTTGAAAGAATCTGATTATTTCGGAAGGGAAGTCTTATAGGCTTGCTTTAACCAATGAAGTGAAGAGTCGGCAATTACTCGCTTGTAGCACGCTCCAGCCTGACGCGATCAACGATGGTGATCCGTTTTCTGCCAATATCAATGATGCCTGCGGTCTTTAATTCATTCAGAGCGTTGGTGACAGTTTCTCGGTAAACGCCGAGTTGATCGGCGAGGTCTTGATGGGAAAGACCTTTCACGTCGTCGCCTTCTGCCGCGCGCAACAACAGCGCAGCGACGCGCGGAATCAACCCTTTGAAAGCCATTTCTTCCAGTTGCTGTTCGGCGCTGACCAGACGCTGACCGATGGCTTCCAGTATACGTACTGCAACTTTGGGTTTGGCGAGCAGCAACCGCTCCACATCATGACGGCTCATGGTGCAGATCAACGATTCTTCGGTCGCTTCGGCAAATGTGTTGTACATGCCCTGTCCGACGCAGCTCATTTCACCGAAGAAGCAAACCGGCTCCAGCCTGGCAATCACCAGCTTGCGCCCTTCTGCGGACATGCGATAAAGCTGCACTGCTCCCTTCTTAAGAATGAACAGCACTTCGCCGGTTTCGCCGGGGGTATAAAAGACCCGACCGGTTCGACAGGTTTGCATAACCGTTGCGCGTTCGACCTCTTCCATTTCCAGGGGCGTCAAATCGCGAAACAAATCCATCGCTGAGAGGTATCCGATCTTGGCGCGCAAAGCGCTGACTTCTGCCATCTCGAAATCAGATTCAACGCTGTCTGTTGGTGATAATGCGCGTCCTCCCATTAACCGTCGTGAAATTTTTGAGAATAGGTCTGCCATTCTGATCGCCTCTTCAAAGCCGTTTTATAGCTATTTGCAGGTGCGTGCGACTTCTTGATTTGGTGGGACAGGTTCAGAACCTGTCCCACCTCTGAATGCTCAGGTCGCACTCGACTGAAAACCGCTATAAGAAAGTCGCATCTCAAGCTCTTCGGCGGAAGGGTTGCCGAGCGAGATGACTTTTCCGTTCAGCAGCCACGTGGGTACTGAAAACACGTCATCCCAATTTCGTTCACCTTCCGCATCCAGGTCAATCACCTCGACAATCACAGTTTGATGCTTTTGCCGGATATCCTCGGCCAACCGTAAAGCTTCACCGCAGGATTCACAATGATGGGCCACATAAATTCGTAATGTTGTCGGTTTCAATTCCATTTTTATTTCCATTCACCACTCGTACAAATGCAAGCCCATAGCAACACAACCGTTGTTTCTTTCTCTGTAATCGCGATTACTCAAAAAGCGATGCCTTGTGTGGTCAGCCTTACTTATCCGGGAAGCGCCAGTAGGCATACTTGTCGCGGCTGATGACGAGAGGGCATCAGCAAGCAAATGAAAACGAAGTTACCCGATCTCAAAAGGAGCTGTTATGGCAAACACAACAATCAAAGAAGTGACGGCTGCGGAGTTGCATGATCTGCTGAACAAGGAAACGCCTGTACTGGCCGATTTTTCGGCGTCCTGGTGCGGCCCCTGCAAAGCGATGCTTCCTATCGTCGAACGGCTGGCAACGCGTTACGCCGGGCGAGCGGAAGTCGTCAAGGTGGACATTGACCGAGCGAGCGAGTTGGCTCTGGCGCATGGCGTGCGGAGCGTTCCGACCTTCCTGCTCTTCGCAAACGGTCAAGTCGCGGAGCGCATCGTCGGTTCGACCAACGAAAGCGCGTTGGCGGCGCTGATTGAATCACAGATACCGTTGGCGAGGAGAGATACGGCAAAGCTGCCGGCGGCGTAGGCTTGAAGCTCAAACGGAGTGAATAAGTTTTTTGAACAATCCATTCGCAGCAACGAGCGTGGTGCTTGTCAAGCTCCGCGCAATCAACCAACAACTACTTATTTCAAGGAGATAACCGATATGCAAAACAATCTGATTCGTAAACGCGCGGGAATGCTCTTCGCTTTTTTGGCGCTGATGGCGCTGATGATCGTTCCGGCGATGGCGAAGACCAAGCCGACGGTCGCCATCATCAAAGCCGAATGGTGTCAGGCCTGCCAGAAGCTGGAACCAACCATGATGGAACTAATGAAGGAGTACGGCGGTAAGGTCGAATTCGTGGTGCTGGATGTGTCTTCGGACGACAAGGTGGCGGAATCTCAGGCGACAGCGAAGAAGCTCGGCTTGGGAGCTTTCTTCGAGGCGAACAAACAGAAGACCTCCACGGTGGCGGTCTTCGTCAAGGGCAGCAAGCCGCAGTTCATGACAATGCAGAATTTCGATCGCGCGGCTTACGTCAAGGCTTTTGACGAAGCCATCAACAGCGCGGGGAAATAATCGCCTGAGGACAAGCGCACACAAACACGCTGCCATGAGGCGCGAAGCACTACTTCAGCTTCGCGCCTCATGACAGCAGCACTCCACAACAGTTGGAGAAGGAGGGAGAGAACATGAATGGTTTCGCGCACAGTCTTCAGGAATATCTTTCGGCGGGTTCGCTGATGGCCTATCCGGTCGCCTTTCTGGCCGGTCTGCTCATCAGCTTCACGCCTTGTGTCTATCCGATCATTCCGATTCAACTCGGTTTCATCGGCGGTCAAACGGCTTCAGTTCAAACCGGCGGGCGTGCCAGTTGGCAGGGCTTCACCTTGTCAGTGCTGTTCGTGGTCGGCATGGCGATTGTGTATGCCGCGCTTGGAGCCTTCGCTTCATTGACCGGCACGCTGTTCGGCATTTGGGCGGCAAGTCCATGGACGTACATCGTGGTGGGCAACGTTATTTTGTTGCTGGCGCTGTCAATGCTCGATGTGATTCAGCTTCCGACGCCACAGTTTTTGGCGAACTGGAATCCTGAACGTAAAGGCAAAGGTTACGTCTCGGCGCTGTTGATTGGCGCGTCTTCAGGATTGGTTGTCGGACCTTGCACGGCGCCGGCATTGGGGGCTGCGCTCGCTTATGTCGGCACACAGGGCAATGTCTTTTTCGGCACGACGGTCTTGTTCGTTTTTGCCATTGGGATGGGCACGCTGATGATCGCGCTTGGCACATTCAGCGGCGCGCTGTCAGCCTTGCCGCGTTCCGGCGAATGGATGGTGAAGGTCAAAAAAGGCTTCGGCTTCGTCATGATCCTGATCGCTCAATACCTGTTTGTTCAGGCGGGGCAGCGATTCATCTGAAGGATTCAACAATGAATAAAACAAGATCCCGACACAACGTCGTCATTATCGGTTCAGGCCCGGCGGGTCTGACCGCCGCCATTTATGCTGCCCGCGCCGGTCTGCGCCCGCTGGTGATCGAAGGGCCACAGCCGGGCGGACAACTGACCATTACGACCGAGGTCGAAAACTTTCCCGGCTTTGCCGCTGGCATTCAAGGCCCGGCGCTGATGGATGAAATGCGCCTGCAAGCGCAGCGCTTCGGCACGGAATTCCTTGTCTCTTACATCAACCGCGCGGATTTAACGCGCCGCCCGTTCCGGCTCTTCACCGATGACGTGGCAGTCGAGGCCGACGCGCTGATCATTGCTTCGGGGGCTTCGGCAAAATGGCTCGGCGTTCCCGGCGAAGCACCCTCGCCGCGCGGGCTGGGCGGCTTGGGAGTTTCGGCCTGCGCCACCTGCGACGGCTTCTTTTTCAAAGGCAAATCCATCGTCGTCATCGGCGGCGGCGATACCGCGCTGGAAGAAGCGACTTACCTGACGCGCTACGCTTCGCGCGTGACGGTCATTCACCGGCGGGAGACTCTTCGCGCGTCAAAGATCATGCAGGAGAAGGCTCTCCACAACGAGAAGATTGATTTCATCTGGAATTCGGAAGTTAGCGAGATGCTCGGCACACAACAGACCGGCGTTACAGGCGTGCGTCTGCACGATACGGTCACTGGCGAAGAGAGCGTCTTTGCTTGTGAAGGCGCTTTCGTCGCCATTGGCCACAAACCTAATACAGAACTCTTTGCCGGCCAGATCGAACTGGATGATGTCGGTTACATCAAAACCAATGGGCGTACGATGGAAACGAGCGTGCCGGGCGTTTTCGCCTGCGGCGATGTGCAGGATTCATCGTATCGTCAAGCCGTCACTGCTGCCGGCACAGGCTGCATGGCGGCGATTGACGCCGAGCGATTCCTTGATCACACGCCAACGGAATGGCCGCTTGAAGTCGTTGTCAAAGCAGCACACGAAATGGCTTTTGCCTGAACCGCAGGCTTTATCACTGGGAGAAATAAACAATAAACCTGTTGCGCGATAAGAGTTGAAAGTTTAGCTTGCCTTCGAAGGA
>CADECP010000043.1:30905-61116 GCA_902825875.1 uncultured Acidobacteriota bacterium | reverse complement strand
GGCTCGGCGAAGCAAACGTGCTGAAGGCTTTGGGCGATTTGAAGCTTCGCGTTGCTGATCTGGCAGGAGCGCGCGAATCCTACGAAGCCGCTTTGCCCATTTTTCGCAAGATCGAGGCGAGGCTCGGCGAAGCAAACGTGCTTCAGATGATTGGCAATCTGTTGCTGGCCGAAGAGCAACCGGACGAAGCGACCAAACATTTGCTGGCGGCGCTGAATATTCACATTGAAATTAGAAACTTGTTGGGTGTTGGCGCAGCTTTGGGTTATCTGGCTCGCCTGGCCAATGCGACGGAAAAACATGCGCGGGCGACGATGCTGTGCGAGTTTTCGCTGGCTCTGTTTCGCGCGATTGACGACCGATACGGTCAGGCGCTGATCCTGGATAGCCAGGCCCAAGCTTTTCTGGCTCAGGGGTTAATGGAACAGGCTCTGGCGTCGTGGCATCTGGCGCGGGAGATTTTTCGGCAAATTGGCGCTCCAAACGCCGAACGGCTGGACGCGATTTTCGGCCAGGTTGAAGCTCAGGCCGGCGCGGAAGAATTCGCGCAACTGACAGCAGCTTTGCAATCACAGGCCGAAACCCTGCGACTGGCCGGAATCGCCGAAGCTAACCAGACGACTGCGGACGATGAATTGCTGAACGAAATCCGCCAGCAGTTGCGGCGGCTTGAAAACCAATAAGAAGAGGAAAAACGATGAGTTCCAAAATGACAGCAGTCGTGCAATACGACCTGAAACCCGGTTCGGTCGAAGTCCGCGAAGTGGCCGTTCCTGAAATTGGCGAAGACGAAGTTCTGTTGGCCGTCGGCGCGGTCAGCGTTTGCGGCAGCGATGTGCATCAGTATCACGCTTCGCAAAGTTGGCCGGTCAACGTGCCAGTCATTCTCGGCCACGAATTCGGTGGCATCGCCGCCAAAGTCGGCAGCCGAGTCAAAACCATCAAAGAAGGCGACCGGGTCGTTTCTGAAACCGCTTCGTACATTTGCGGCCAGTGCATGCTGTGCCGCACCGGAGCTTACAACCTCTGTCCGCAGCGCAAAGGTTTCGGTTACGGCATCAACGGAGCGATGGCCGGATTCGTCAAAGTCCCGGAACGCACGCTGCACCACATCCCGGACAGCCTATCGTTTGAAAAAGCCGCGCTGACCGAACCTTGCTGCGTCGGGTACAACGCCGTTATTGAAAAGAGCAAGGTCAAGCCCGGCGACACCGTAGTCGTGTTCGGCCCCGGTCCGATTGGTTTGCTGTGCGCTGAAATGGCTCGACTAGCCGGAGCAGGAAACTTAATCGTCGCCGGAATGGCGCAGGACGCTTCGCGGCTGGAAGCGGCGAAAGAACTCGGCGCGACGCACGCCGTCAATTTGCAGGAAACCGATTTGAAAGACCTGGTCATGAGTTTGGGCGATGGACTCGGCGCGCATTTGGTGGTTGACGCCGCCGGAGCTTCGGCTGCGTTGAAAACCGCGCTCGACATCGTTCGCCCGGCGGGACAAATCACCAAAGTCGGATGGGGGCCGCAACCGCTCGGTTTTTCACTCGATCCGCTGGTTCAAAAAGCCGTTCGGCTACAAGGCAGTTTCAGCCACACTTTCCAAAACTGGGAAATGGTGGTTTCGATGCTGGCTTCCGAGCAGATCAACCTGAAACCGATCATCAGCCGCGTGGCGTTTTTGGAAGACTGGAAAGATTGTTTCGACGGCATGCACGACGGCAAATACGTCAAAGCTGTTTTGCAACCTAACGGGCGTTAGACACATGCGACACAAGGAGATGAAATGAGTGCGAGTGTGATGGCATATTGGCCTGGGATTACAGAAGATCAGATTGAATCTCAACCAGGATTCTACAATGATGATAAAGCTTGGGGCGATTGGATGGCTGAGCGAGAAGGCGAGCCTGAAGTTCTCAAAGCCATAAACAAACTTCACGCCGATGCAATCCTTACATTTACGACCGAAGGGGTAGAAGATACAGATGTTCGCTGGGTCACTCCCGGGCAACTACGGGATGCTGTAGGAAGGCTTCGCGAGGCTATACGATCTAATCAACCTGAAGCCAAGATCATCCTCGAAACCTACGAGCGAAATGCAAACGGCATTGACCCGGTATCGGAAGAGTTCATCCGAGATTTAGATGATATTGAAGCCATTACAAACTGGGCAGAAAAGGAAGGCGCAGACCGAATGACGCTGGAAGTAAATTGGTGAAATCATCAATGTCCGGCAATTAACAGGACTGCCTCTAATCCTATTTCGTCAACAACTATTAACAAACCAAAAATATGCGTCATTCACTTCTTGTCTCCACTCTCTTTTGTTTAACCACGCTCGCCACCGGACAAACTCCACAGACAACGCCATCGCCGCTGTTAGACGATGTGCCCGTCCGCGCCATCAAAGCGCCGCGCAATCCTTTGCCAGCCGAAGCGGCTTCGGTGGGCGTGACGAAGTTTTCCTTCATTGTGTATGGCGACACGCGAGGGCGGCGCGACGGGTTGGAACTTCAGTACGAGCATTCGTTGACGGTCAATTCCGCTGTCCAGGCGATCAAGCGGCTGGAAAAGTCGGAGCATCCGATTCGATTCGTGCTGCAAACCGGCGATGGCGTAGCCAATGGCCGAATCAATCGCCAGTGGAACGTCAGTTACATTGATCTGATTAACCGGCTGACTCAGGACGGAGGCGTGCCGTACTTTCTGGCTCCGGGCAATCACGACATAACCGGCGCGCCAAAACATGACGACCCGCAAAGACAGATTGGATTGAAAAACTACTTTGCCGCCAATGCCGAACTCATTCCGCCGAACGGCTCGCCACGCCGGATGACCGATTACCCTGTGTTTTCGTTCGGCTACGGCAATTCGTTTTTCATCGCTTTCGATTCCAACATCGCTGGCGATGAAAAACAGTTCGAGTGGATCAAATCACAGCTTGAAGGTTTGGATCGCAACCGGTTTCGCAACGTGTTTGTTTACTCGCATCATCCGGCGTTTTCGTCCGGCCCGCACGGCGGAGCCAGAGTCGAACCGGCAAGCGCCGTCATCCGCCAAAAATACATGCCGCTGTTTCGCAAACATCACGTCAAGGTTTTCTTCAACGGTCACGATCATTTTTTTGAACATTGGGTGGAACGGTACGAAGACGCGAGCGGCAAGCATCGGCTGGATCACGTGTTGACCGGCGGAGGCGGCGCTCCGCTATACGCTTACGCAGGCGATCCTGACATTCGCCCGTACATCCGCGACAACGCCGATCAAAAAGTCTCGCTCGACCGCATTGCCAAACCCGGTTACGAACCGGGAATGAACGCTTATCATTATGTGTTGGTGACGGTGGACGGCGAGAAAATCAAACTTGAAGTGGTTGGTTTGGATTGGGGACGCGATTTTCAACCTTACAAAAGCAACAAAGCCAGTCTGACCGATCCGAACTAAATCGGGCGGTATTGCAGTATGGGGAGCGTAAGCGACCTGAGTCTTGCTGAAGGTACGACTTCAGAAAAGCTCAGGTCGCTTACGCTCTCCGTACTACATGTTTTCAATCTCCTGATGCCGCTTTTGTCGTGCGTTTGCTTTTGGCGGCTTTCGTCGCTTTCGTTGCTTTGGCAGCTTTTGGAGTTTTCGCAGCGGCCTTTTCCATCACCTCAGCCGGAACGCCATTGACCAGCTTGAATCCGCAAGCTTCATCGGAACAGTACCGAATCGTCTCTTCTTTTTTGGCGTTGTATTTTTCCAGCGTGAAAGGTTTGTTGCATTGCGGACAGGCTTCGACAATCGGTTTGTCCCAGAATACGGCGTCGCATTTCGGATATTCCGAACAGCCGTAAAAAACTTTGCCGCGTTTGGATTTTTTGACGACGATTTCGCCTTTGCAGCCTGCGTTCGGACAAGGCACGCCTGTGGTTTCTCGTTTGATAAATTTGCAGGTCGGATAAGTTGAACAGGCTGTGAATTCGCCGTAAGGTCCTTGGCGAATGGCAAGCTGCGAATCGCACACCGGGCAGCGTTCGTCCAACATTACCGGAGCCGCCGCAACCGCGCCCGTCTTGGTGATCTTGCGCGTGGTTTTGCAATCGGGATAGCCCGTGCAAGCCAGGAACGCGCCAAACCGGCCTTTCTTCAAAGCCATTGCCTTTCCACAGTTTTCGCAGGTTTCGTTGGCATAAGGATTTTCGGTGTCGGCGCTGACTTCGCCATTCCCATTGACCGCCGGAGGCTTCGCCAGTTCGCGCGTGCTTTTGCATTCCGGGTAATTTGTGCAGGCCAGAAACTGGCCGAAGCGACCGAACTTGATGGCCATCTTCGATCCGCACTTATCGCAAACTTCGTCGGTGATAATTTCCTGCCGCTTCACGTCGCGCATGTGTTCTTGCGCGGATTTCAAATCCACAGTGAACTTGTCGTAAAACCCGTGCAGCGCCTGAGTCCATTTCAATTTGCCGTCTTCTACTTCATCAAGCTGCGCTTCCATCTGCGCGGTGTATTCGACGGCGAACAGGTCGGTGAAGCTTTCGATCAACAGGTCATTGACCAACGTGCCGAGTTCCGTCGGGTGAAATTTGTTTTCCGTCTTCTGGACGTACTCACGATCTTGAATCACGGACATAATCGAAGCGTAAGTCGAAGGCCGTCCAATTCCCTTCTCTTCCAGAGCTTTGACCAGAGTGGCTTCGGTGTAACGCGGCGGCGGATCGGTGAAGTGCTGATTCGGTGTCAACGAATTCAGCGCCAACTGCTCGCCTTTGACGACTTTCGGCAACTTGGCGGCGCGTTCGTCGTCGTCTTCGTCTTTCTCGTCTTTGCCTTCTTCGTAAACGGCCAGAAAACCGTCGAACTTCAGAACCGAGCCGGTCGCGCGGAATGTGTATTTTTCGCCAGCCGAAATATCAATCGTCGTCTGGTCGAAAATTGCAGGCATCATCTGCGAAGCAACGAACCGTTGCCAGATCAGCCGGTAAAGCGCCAATTCGTCTTTTTCCAGATAAGCCGCGACTTTGTCTGGCGAACGGTCTGCCGAAGTCGGACGAATGGCTTCGTGCGCGTCTTGGGCGTCTTTTTTCGAGCGGTAATGAATTGCTTTTTCGGGCAGGTAATTCGGGCCGAACTTTTCGCCGATGAAATCGCGGACTTCGCCCAGCGCGCTGTCGGCCACGCGAGTCGAATCAGTTCGCATGTAGGTAATCAAACCGACCGTGCCTTCGCTGCCGATGTCTTTTCCTTCGTAAAGCTTTTGCGCGACTTGCATCGTGCGTTTGGCGGAAAAATACAGCTTGCGCGAAGCTTCCTGTTGCAGTTTGGAAGTGATGAAAGGCGGAACCGGATTGCGTTTGCGTTCTTTGGTGGCGACTTCGCTGACGACGTATTTCGAGCCATTCAATTCGCCCAGAATTGTTTTGGCAGTCGCTTCATCCTTGATGTGAAATTCGGTTTTCTTGACGCCTTCGTCAAAGCCGGAGGTTTTGACCGTCAACGCTTCAACTTTATAAAGCCGCGCGTCGAAATTCGGCGGCAGTTGCGCGGCCAGGTTGGCGATGATTGACCAGTATTCGGTTTTGATGAATGCCTGAATCTCGCGTTCGCGTTCGACGACCAAGCGAACGGCGACGGTTTGCACTCGCCCGGCTGACAAGCCGCGACGAACCTTGTCCCACAACAGCGGGCTGACTTTGTATCCGACCAGACGATCCAACACGCGGCGCGCTTGCTGAGCGTCCACCAGATCGTTGTTGATTTCGCCTGCGTGGTTGAAAGCTTCCTTGACCGCGTTCTTGGTGATTTCGTTGAACATCACTCGGAAGACAGGCTTTTTGGATTGCCCGCGCCCGCTTTTGACGATTTCGGCCAGGTGGTATCCGATGGCTTCGCCTTCGCGATCAGGGTCGGTTGCGATGAAGACAGTCTCTGCTTCTTTGGCGGCGGCTGTGATTTCTTTGACGACTTTTTCTTTGCCGGGCATGACTTCATAAGTCGGCTCGAAGTCATTTTCGACATCAACGCCCAGCCCTTTCTTCGGCAAATCCTTGACGTGCCCGACCGAAGCCAGAACTTTGAAATCCTTCCCCAGATATTTGTTGATTGTTTTCGCCTTCGATGGCGATTCGACGATAACCAGTGATTTGGACATATAAGATGATTCCGGTTGCGTTGATTGAGCGGTGAAATTTGAGCGGAACGCTTCACCAGCCCTCGCAAAGGCGCAATCAAATAGCACGAACGCGACAAAGAGTTCAAGCCGCGACCATTCGCACCCAATCAATCAGATGCCAATTTACCGGTATTTCCAATCCGAACAAGGTTGGGCAATTACAGGCTTTGGAGAAATACCAGCAGGCTGAGACCGGCAATCATGGTTGTCAGCAGGAAGACAAAACTTTTTCGTTGAGCTTGCGCCGTTCGGGCGCTCCGGTACTGCAAGGCAGTTGCGGCTGCGCCAGCGATCAAGGCGAGCACTTGGGCGATAGGTTCGAAAAACCACAGAAAAAATCCAGCCGGAACTCCTACGATGACCGCCGTCACAAACATCCAACTCCAGGAACTGAGTACAGATTCCCGCTCATCCTCTTCAATTTCCACTCTGCGGCGGCGCTGGTATTCGATCTGCTCAGGTTTGCGTGAAGTGATGTCGTGCAGGAACGTCAGTTGATCGTTCTGACGTTCCCTTCTGGGTTGTGGCGGCTCGTTTGAGGGCATTGTGGTTGGATAAAAAAGCCTCAGTCGTTTTCTTCGTAATCGTCTGCGGCGTCCAAAGCTTCGCCAAGCGTGAAGACTCCTTCATAAAGCGCCTTGCCGACGATGACGCTGTCCACGCCGAATTGTTCGATCTCTTTCAACGCGAAAATGTCATCCAGCGAAGCGACTCCGCCCGAAGCGGTGACGTGCAAACCACTGGTTTCGGCAATTTCGCGCGTGGCTTCGATGTTCAATCCGGTCAGCATGCCGTCGCGTGCGATGTCGGTGTAGACAATGCGCTCGACGCCTTTTTCGGCAACTTTTTGCGCCAGATCAACGGCTTTGATGTTCGACATCTTTTCCCAGCCGCGCAGAGCGACAATGCCGTCGCGGGCGTCAATGCCGACGACGATGCTGCCGCCGAATTCGTCCACGATGTGTTCCAGCAGCACGGGATTTTCAATCGCCGTCGTGCCGATGACGATGCGCGTGACGCCCATGTCGTCCAGACGGTGAACATCTTCTTTCGACCGCACGCCGCCGCCGAACTGAACCGGAATGTTCACTTCGTACAGGATGCTTTCGAGCGCCTTCAGATTCGCCGTGTCATTTTTGCCGAGCGCGGCGTCCAGGTTGACGATATGCAGCATCTCTGCACCTTCGTCGTACCATCGTTTCGCCATCACGACAGGGTTTTCGGAATAGACGGTTTCAGCGGAGGCTTGTCCTTGCGTAAGCCGGACGCAGCGCCCACCACGTAAATCAATGGCTGGGATGATAATCATGCGGGTGTGTTGCCAATGTGGGAGCCGACAGGTTTTGCATGCTCACAAACTGTTTGTCGTTGACCCGGAAAATCCGCCTTCGGAGCTTGAAAGATTTTCAGAGCCGGGTTTGGTTCAAGGTTGATTACGGATTGAGTGTCAGCCGAAGCGCCGACACCGCGACAAATACTACTCAATTTGGCATTTCAGGCAAGCTTTTTATGAATTTAACGCAAAGCTTTTCCCAGCCGCTTGATGCCTTCGGAAATTCGCCGCTCGCTCAGTCCCCCATATCCAAACACGAATTCGCCCGCCCGCGAATCGTTTAGGTAATAAATTCTGGCGCTCAGCAACCCAACGCCGACTTCGGTCGCACGAAGTACAACGTCTTCGTCGCTGAAATCCGTTTGCAGTCGAACCATCAAATGCATGCCTGCATTTTCGCCCAACACGTCAACGCGATCTTCGAAATGAAGTTTCAACCCACGAATCAACGCCTGTCGCCGTTTGGCGTACAGCGTTCGCATTCGCCGCAGATGGCGTTCCAGATGGCCTTCGTTGAGAAAATCAGCCAACACCAACTGTTCCAGCGTGGGCGTTTGCCGATCGGCGATCCAGCGCGCCCGAGTGAACACGCGCGCCAACGATTCCGGCACAACCACGTATCCGATTCGCAACGATGGAAACAGCACTTTGGAAAACGTGCCGACGTAAATGACGTTCTTGCCTTCGGACAATCCTTGCAACGCAGGAATCGGGCGACTGCCGAATCGGAACTCGCTGTCGTAATCGTCTTCAATGATGACTGCGCCGCGTCGTTCCGCCCATTTCAACAATTCCAGCCGCCGCTGCAACGGCAACATGGTTCCGGTCGGAAACTGGTGCGAAGGCGTGACATACACAGACTTCACCTGGCTGGCGGCTTTCGATTCCAGCTTTTCGACGACGATGCCGCTTTCATCCACAGGGATTGGAACCAACTTCGCTCCCTGAGCCAGAAATGCCCGGCGCGCGCCCAGATAGCCGGGATTTTCAACCGCCACAGTGTCGCCGCGCTCAATCAGAATTTTCGTGACCAGATCAATCGCCTGCTGAGAACCATTGATGATGATGATTTGATCCGCAGAACAACGAACCGCGCGCGAACGCCCCAGGTAATTGCAAATGGCTGCGCGCAATTTTGGTTCGCCGCGCATATCCGGCGCATAATCCAGCAAACGCGCGCTGGAAGTTCGGCAATGCCGCAACAACAACCGCCGCCATTCCGCCATCGGGAACTCTTCCAACGCCGGTCGCCCGGTTTTGAAACTGATCGGCAAATCAGGATCAATGCCTTCCAGCGGTTTTGAATCGTCCAAATAGTTGCCATAAGCAGACAATTTGATCGCCGGAGTCTTCGACCCGTTCAGCGAAAAACTTTCCGCTTTCAACTGCTTCACCGGCAAACTTTGCAACAATTCATCCGGCAACTGCACACAAACGCGCGTGCCCGAACCAATGGCCGCCTCCAAATAACCTTCGGCAATCAACTGTTCGTAACTGAGCGTGACCGTCGCACGAGACACGCCCAGCGAATCAGCCATCGCACGAGTCGAAGGCACGCGCTCGCCGGGTTTCAACCGGCCAGCCAGAATTGCGCGCCGCAACTCTTCGTACAGTTGGCGGTGCAACGATTCTGCCAACCGATTGTCGAGCGTGATTGCCAGTTCCATAAATATGCTCCGTGTCAGTAGCCCGACCGTAAGGAAGGGCGTGGTCTCGGTGAAAAGCCCTTGCTCACGCGCGGGCTACTGACACCGATACCGCACTTTCAAAGTGGACTGGCATCTCAACACAAAATTGGCTCTTGGACAAGTCCACTTTTGAGCGTATTTATTTCGCCGTTATGACACCTTTTACCCCGACAGCAAAAACGACTCTCAAGCGATTGCCACAGCGCGGAGAATTCGACCGCGAAGCCGTTTACCAGATTCTGGATGAAGCTCTGGTTTGTCACATCGGCTTTGTCGCAGATGGTCAGCCCTTCGTCATTCCGACCAGTTACGGACGTGTCGGCGACACGCTTTATGTTCACGGTTCGGCAGCCAGCCGCATGATGAAAACTCTCGGCGGCAAGGTTCCGGTTTGCATCACCGTCACATTGATTGACGGACTGGTGCTGGCGCGGTCGGCATTTCATCACTCGATCAATTACCGCTCAGTGGTCGTCTTTGGTCAGGCCGAACTGATCGAAGACGAACCTGGCAAGATGGCTGCGTTGGCGGCCATCACTGAGCACATCGTTCCTGGGCGATGGGCGGAAGTCCGCCAACCGAACCCCCAGGAACTGAAGGCGACGACAGTGCTGGCAGTTCCGCTGGAAGAAGCTTCCGCCAAAATCCGAACCGGAGACCCAAAAGACGACGACGAAGACATGGCCATTCCAGTGTGGGCCGGCCAATTGCCTTTGCGGCTGACGCCCGGTTCGCCCATCAATGATTCTTTGCTGACACCGGGAATCGAAGCGCCGGATTACGTTCGCAACTACAAACGCGCTTAACCGAAGGAGTTTTCCATGTCGCGTAGCGACGCCCTGAAATAATGAAAGCTGGTGGGACAGGTTCGGAACCTGTCCCACCCATTTCCTGAGGAGGGAAAAACTTATGACTCAAGCAGAGCGACAAAAATTGATTGACCAATATGCTGACGGGTACAACGAAGTCATTCGCGGGCTGGAAGGCATTCCAACCGACAAGCTGACAGCGCACCCGATTCCCGGCAAATGGAGCGCCGCCGAAATCATCCACCATCTGGCCGACAGCGAAATGAACAGCGCGTTGCGATTGCGCCGATTGCTGGCCGAAGACAATCCGCTGATTGTCGGTTACGACCAGGATTTGTACGCGAACCTGTTTCGGTACAACGAACGCGACATCGCGCCCGCGCTGGAATCGTTGCGCTCTTCGCGCGCGACGACCGTCCAGATCATCGAACAGATGACCGAAGCCGATTGGCAACGCAAAGGCACGCACAGCGAAGCTGGTGAGTACGGCACAGAAATCTGGCTGAAGACTTACGCCGCTCACGCTCACGACCACGCAGCGCAAATCCGACGACTGCGCGAAGCACTGTCATAGTCAGTACCGCGCCCGGTAGCAAGCGGGCAATCATTCAAACAGGAGACTCTCATGACCAAACCACAAGAAACCGAATACGCAGCTTATTACGGCAAATATGTTTCGCTAGTCCCGGACGGAAACATCGTCGAAACATTGACCAAACAAATGGGCGAAACGCTTTCCGCGTGGCGAGCAGTTCCCGCAGACAAAGCCGAGCATCGGTACGCTCCCGGCAAATGGACGACCAAAGAAATGATGGCTCATGTCATTGATACCGAACGAGTCATGTCGTATCGAGCTTTGCGAATTGCACGCGGCGACAAGACTCCGCTGCCGGGATTCGAGCAAGACGTGTTCATAGCCAACACCGATTGGTCAGCGAGAACCATCGCCGATCTGGCCGATGAATTCGAAGCCGTTCGCAAAGCCAATCTGCATCTGTTCGGCCACTTGAGCGACGCGGCTTGGAAGCAAGTCGGCACGGCCAGCGACAATCCAATCAGCGCCCGCGCGCTGGCTTACATCATCGCCGGACACGAGCTTTATCATCAGGAAATTCTGCGCGAGCGTTACCTGTAATCGGATCAGTACCGCGCGCGGTAGCAAGCGGGTCTCTGGCGCTCACTCGCTCCCTGCCGGTCGCGGCGCTGACTCAACGGCTTCGGCGATTTCTCGCCCGTTGAAAGCCTGCACAAATCCAGCCACGTCGAACGCTTCGACAACTCCCGCGCGGCGCACATCCAACGGAAGCTGAGCTTGAAAGCGGCCAAGATCGAACCAGCTTTCCAATTGTTTCCAGCGGCGACGAAGATTGATCCGAACCTGCTCGGCAGTAAATTCAAGCGGAGCCGCTGGCAACGCGCCTTTCACATTGACGTAAAGCTCGCCGTGATCTGTGGCTCGCACTCGGTAAAGAGTTTCCAGCAAATCGCCAAGAACCATTCCCCAGGCATCGCCCGCGCAGTGAAACAGCGTCGTCGTCAGCGACGGCAATTCGTTTTTCTCTTCGCCTTCAACTTCGTCTTCTTCGCTTTCAATCATCATCGCCATCGCCGACGAATCGGCTGCGCGCGGCACGCCAAGCTCACTCGCCACAGCCTGCGCCAACGCCGGAGACATTGGCCGCCAGGCGGCGCGCAATCTCGGCACTTGGGTCGTCGCTTCGGCATCGGCTGCGCGAACCATCAACTTGCGCCCGATCATTCGTGAAGCTTGCCGCGCGTGGCCGCCAAACAGCATCGCTTCACCGGGAGAAATGCTGCGTTCGATTTCGCCAAGCCTGCGCCCGGTTTCTTCTTCGATCACTTCAATCGTTTTGCGGCTGACATCCATCAGGTTGGTGTAAATCCCGCGCTGTTCAAAAAGCTCCTGCCACGCCGCGCCCGGCTTCAACACGTTTCTGTCGGAGGCAGTGAAATATTGCTTGGCCAGCAGGTGTTCGATAATCAGATCGTAAAGCGTTTTGGAAATCAGCGGCACACCCGCAGGCGAGGCAAAAAGTTGGTAAGCGGTTTCAGGGTCAATCTCTCCCAGCCGGTTCTGTTTGACGTAAGAACAAAGCTGCTGAACAACGACCGACGGGCGAAAGAAATACGGCTGAGCGACGACATCGCCTCCGGTTTGAGCCAGACGAAGGAAGACGCTGAACATCGCGCGCTCCAATTGATGCCGAGCGCAACACACCACAGCCGTCCGAGTTGTGCGGCGATTGCCTCTGCCAATGCGTTGCAAAAAAGCGGCAGTGTCGTTCGGCGCTCCGATCAAAACGACCAGGTCAACGTCGCCAATGTCAATTCCCAGTTCCAGCGTCGAAGTGGCCAAACACAACGCAGCTTCGGCGTGAGCAAATTCGCTTTCCACCACCCGGCGCACGGAAGCCGCAAGGCTGGCGTGATGGACAAAGACGCGGTCTCCAAACGGCGAGCCGGGTTTCAACCGATAAGCCCACTGTTCGCATTCGGCGCGGCTGGTGCAAAACGCCAGCACCTTTTTGACACCGCGCTCTTTCAATCCGGCAAAAAGATGAACCAACGGTTCCTCGTCATCCAGATCAATCAGTTCGGCATCAATCGCGCGCTGCCCGGCGACTTGAATGACTTCGGGGTTGACGAAATATCGTGCGGCAACCGAAGCCGGATCGCTGATCGTCGCCGACAGCGCACAAAATTGGAGGTTAGCGCTGGCGGTGTCACCTCGCTCGACAGCGTACCGCTTCAACCGGCGCAGCCGATTGAGCAGGATTCGCAACTGATCTCCACGCGGCGTGTTGTCCAGAATGTGAAGTTCGTCAATCACCACCGCGCGCAGGTCTTTGAAAATGCGCGGCATGGTGGTCATCAACGAATCAAAAGATTCAGGCGTTGTCAGCAGCAAATCAGGCGGGCGGCTGGAACTGACGGCGGGTTCGTCGCCGGTTTTGACCTGTAACCGCAATGCCAGTTTTTCCAACGGCTGCTGTAAACGTCGCGCCAGATCACGAACCAGCGCGCGTGTCGGCGCCAGGTACAGAATCGAAAGTTTCTTTGCGGTTTTTCCGCCTTCGGTTTTCAGGAGTTCGATCAATGGAGCCAGCGCGGCTTCGGTTTTTCCGCTGGCAGTGGCTGAGGCCAGCACACAATTTCCGCCATCAAGCAGCGGCTCAATGGCTTGAGTTTGAATTTCGGTGAATCGCCCGAACCGAGCAAACAACGCATCCCACGTGTGCGGCAGTTTTTCCTTGATCTGCCTTTGATGCTCGTAATCGGAGTTCACGACTCAGTTCCTTCCCAGCATCACACGGCGCAATTCAGCGACAGCCTGTTCGACGCTGAAATCAGGATGTGCGTAATTGAGGTCGTAAATTTCCATCGCCAGCCGGATCATCTGCCGCAAATTGATAAGGCCGCTGTCGGCGCATTCCAGCAAAATGCGCGCAATTTCTGAAGTGTCGTTGCCGCCTTTGCTGCCAAGCGCCTGGCAATGCAGAAGCTGTAACCGGCGCATCAATTCATCCACGGATTCCGGCGACAGGTGCGAATTGAGTTGAATAACCTGCTCTTCTAAAAGCCAGCGGCGGTAATCGAAAGTGCTGGCCGAAGGCGTGACCGCGAACATCACCAGCAAGCGGCTTTGGTCGGCGAAACGAAACGGATGCGCTTTGCTGTGATGATGCGCCAATTGCTCTTCGCCGATTCTGCAATCTTCGCGCGACGACAGCGAAGTAAACATCAAGCCTTTGAAAAAATTGTCGGCGCGTTCCTGCCCGCGCACATTGAGCAAACTGTAATGCTCCGATTCGTCCAGCATCACGGCCAGCCCGGCATAACCCGCCTGAGCCGCAATCCAACCCCAGCCGCTGAGCAGATAACAATACTGATCCGCCGAAGTCGTCATCATCGAAAGCGCGCTGATAGGAAATTCTTTGCTTTTGACGGCAACGGCGTTGCGGACTGCGCTGATGAAAACCTTTTCGCCTGAAATCCAATCCATAAACAGATCAAGCGATTCGTCCGGCTGGCCGCGCATCAACGAATAGTTGTGAATCGCCGAACTGAAAATCGTTCCTTGCAATTTTTCCATCACCGGAGCGTAAACGGCTGGCTGGCTGAGCAAACGATCAAACAGCGGCGTCAGCGTTCCGGTGTCGGCAACGTCCGGGTAACGCAGATGGCGAATCAACGAATTGTAAATGCGTTGCGGACGATTAGGCGGAACTTCGCGCACATCCAAACTGGTTGTCGCCACCAGAAAATTTCGCTCCAAAGCTTCTTGCGCAGCCAGTTCAAAAAAATGGCTTTTGCCCGTACCGTATTCGCCAAGAATCACGCGCACGTCACCACCCGTTTGCGCGACTTCGTCAAAGGCGCGATGCAAACTGGCGCGCTCGCTTTCCAGACCGGCGCTCAGTTCGCGGATTCGCTTTTGCGGAACGACTCCGTAACGCAAGGCTTCAATCGTTCGCCGCGCAGCGATTTTCTGCTCTTGTTCAGGAGTCGGCGCAGCTTCGGCGCGTGGCAAAACCACAGGACGCGGAGCAGGCGCAGGCGTATCGGCTGCCTGCAAAATTGAAAGGATGCTGGCGGGCACGACGGCGCGAATGCCGTTGTCGAAACGCACGGCGGCTTCGCGCGCCGCGTTGCGAAGTTCGACAACCTGGCCGCGACCGAAAAGTGGATGACTAACTATGGAACCGATCATAAGCTCTAAGATTGGTGAGTCAGTATTCGCCGCCTTGCGCCTGGCCTAACTGTGCGGTCACGGCGCGAACGACATTCTGCACGTTGTCTTGTTCGTAAAGATGTTCGCCTTCGGCGCGCTGTTCGGCCAACAAATCAATCAGCGATTTGACGAAGTGACGACGATGGCTGGTGGAAAGCAGCGATGCGCAGGTGTCGGCCAGTTGCGCGATGTTTTGCGCCTGCAATTCGTGATTGAGTCCAATGCCGTAAGCCTTCTCAAAAACGCCCAACAGCTTTTCGCCGATCTTCCGCAGCAGTTCTTCGCCGGGATAATCCAGTTGATCCAGACTGATTTGAACGCTGTACGGATTCTTGCGCGAAAACTTCACTTTGGACCTGATGCGTACGTTCGCAAATTTCCTTGCGCGCTTTTTGCCAGGCGGCAACAACTCGTTCGACACCCAGCTTGACCGAGCCTTTGCCGACAGGCTGGCGCGAAAACGTGATGTGAACCTGCTTCTTTCTCAAATCGGGTTTGATGACAAACAACTCGGCGATCAATTCAGTTGGCGAGCCGGTCAGCTTGACGCCTTCGGCTGCAAAAGCTTCGCGCAGATCGCGGGCGAACGTGAATTCAAGCTCTGACAAGTTCGTGTCGGCCACTTCGCGCAATTGCTTGACCAGCTTGTTGTAACTGTTGGGCAGCGCCAATTCTTCTGGAGCCTGTTCCAGCGACACCACGGCTTCGTGCAAAGCCACGGCGTTTTTGTGCGGGTCTTTCAGGGCGCGCTGCGCTCCGTCCAAAGGTTTGATGACTGCCTGACGCAGCTTGACTTCGTTCGCCAGCAAACGGCGAAGCTCGCCAGCGCTGGCTGTCAGAGCGGACAAATCCGCTTTCTCGCTCATGCCTGATTCTCCTTAAGTTGTTGGTTTGTGAATGATGGGCAGTCTAATCTTGAAATCGCAGAACGGCGATCTACAGTTCCGCAAAATTTTTGAGCAATTTCAGCCCGGCGGTCTGGCTTTTTTCAGGGTGGAATTGAACGCCGACGATGTTGTTTCGTCCGCAAATCGAAGCGTAGCGCATGCCGTAATCTGTCTCGCCAAGCACACAAGTTTGATCCGACGATTCGACATAAAACGAATGAACGAAGTAAAAGAAAGTCTGGCTGGGCAGGTCAGTAAAAACCTTGTGCTCGCGTTTGAATTCCACCTGGTTCCAGCCGATGTGCGGCACACGGAGCTTTTCGGGAAAGCGAACAACTCGACCGGGCATCAAGCCCAAACCTTTGTGAACGCCGAATTCGTGGCCTTCATCAAACATCATCTGCAACCCGACGCATAAACCGATGATCGGCTTCCCTGTACCGGCGGCTTCCAGAACCAGTTCGTCAAAGCCGCTAGCTTTCAATCCGTCCATACACGCCTTGAACGCGCCGACGCCCGGCAACACCAATTTGTCCGCCGAACGCAAAACTGTTTCGTCGCTGGTGACGACGGCTTCAATGCCTTGTGAAGTGAAAGCCTTTTCGACGCTGCGTAAATTGCCTACGCCGTAATCAATGATTGCGATTTTCATATCACGCCCTTAGTAGACATCACTCCCTGAATTCGATCATCCAACCGCACGGCTTGCGACAAAGCGCGAGTCGCAGCTTTGAAAACGGCTTCGATGATGTGGTGCTGGTTGCGACCGTAGAAAACTTCGATGTGCAGATTGCAGCGGCAATGTTCGGCAAACGAATGCCAGAAATGTTCAGCCAGTTCGACCGAAAACGCGCCGACTTTGTCGCGCGTGTTTTCGACGCGGTAAACCAGAAAGTATCGCCCGGAAAGATCAACCACCGCCCGCGCCAACGTCTCATCCATCGGCACGTAAGCGTGTCCGTAGCGCACGATTCCCTTTTTGTCGCCGAGCGCTTCGGCAAAAGCCTGGCCCAGACAAATAGCTATGTCTTCGACCGAGTGATGATCGTCAATCTGCAAATCGCCTTTGCAGGTCAGTTCAAGATCGAACAGCCCGTGGCGCGCGAACAGATCGAGCATGTGATCCAGAAACGGAACGCCCGTGTTGACGGCGCTTTTGCCCGATCCGTCCAGGTTCAATTTGAGATGGATGTCGGTTTCTTTGGTGGCGCGTTTGATTTCAGCTTGGCGTGTCATTGCTGTGCAAAAATCTCCTTTAATGCCGCAATCAGCTTGTCGTTTTCGTCCGGCGTGCCGACGCTGATGCGGACGTAGTTTTCCAGCATTGGTGCGCTGCTGACGTTGCGAATCAAGATGCCACGCGCGTGCAAGGCTTCGAACAATTCTTTTGGCGGAATCGAAGTTTTCACCGCAAAGAAATTCGCCGCCGAAGGCGCAGGAATCAATTGCCCGTCGAACTTTTGAAGCTCGGCAAACAGACGGTCGTGTTCCTGTTTCATTTGCTCGACCAGCGGTTGCAGCAAGTGCATGTTTTCCAGCGCCACTTCAGCCGCCGTCATCGAAAAGAAATTCAAGCTGTACGGCATCTTGGCTTTGTTGAATTCCTGAATCAGTTCTGGCGCGGCCAGACAATAACCAACTCGCAAACCACCCATCGCCATGGCTTTTGAAAAGGTTCGCAGGATGACCAGATTCTTGTACTCGCTGAGCAGCGGGATGAAATCTTCGCTGCCGAATTCCAGATAGGCTTGATCCACGACGATGATGGCGTCGCTGTTGCGACAAAGCAGCGCCAGATCGCGCGGCGAAATCGTGCAGCCCGTCGGATTGTTAGGCGAACAGATAATCGCCATACCGGCTTTGCTTGCGACCAGTTTGCTGGCCAGGCGCGGAATGTTGAAGGTCAGGTCTTCGTTCAGCGGAACCGAAATGACTTCGCCGCCCGCGACCTGAATCACCTGGCGATAGACCGAAAACGTCGGTTCGGGCAGGACGACTTTGACGCCCTTTTCGACAATGCAATTGACGACCGCCTGAATCATCTCGTTCGAGCCGTTGCCCGCCATCACGCCGTTGGCTTTCCAACCTACGTGAGTCGCCAATTTTTCCAGCAACTGAACAGGGATGAATTCGGGGTAACGCGCCCAATCGGTTTCGCTGGCTCGGCGCAAGACTTCATCTTTGATTGCGGCAGGCATGCCGAACGGATTTTCGTTCTGGTTGATTTTGATCGGAGCTTCGAGCGGATCAAGCGTGTAGGCTTTGATCGCGCGAACGTTGGGTTTGATTCGATCTAATGGAGACATCTTGTTTGAGTAGTCGGGAGTCGGGAGTCGGGAGTCGGATTGCCAATAGACGACCGACTACCGATTCCCGACTCCTCAAAATTATTCGTAGCGGATAGTGGCTGCTCGCGCATGAGCATCGAAGCCTTCGGCCAGCGCCAGCCTTTCAATCGAAGCCGCTGTTCGCATCAATTCTTCTTTGGTGTAGCGAATGACGCTCGTCCGTTTCAAGAAGTCATACACGCCCAGCGCCGATGAAAACCGCGCGGTGCCTCCGGTAGGTAGCACGTGATTCGTTCCGGCGAAATAATCGCCGACCGATTCCGGCGAATATGGGCCGACAAAGATCGCTCCGGCATTGATGATTTTTTCGGTGATGGTTTCGGCGTCTTCGGTCATAACTTCGACGTGTTCAGGAGCCAGCCGATTAACCAGTTCGCACGCATTGTCCAAAGAATCCACGATAATCAGTGCGCCGAAATCCACCAACGAACGCTCAGCGATTTCTCGGCGCGAAAGCGATTCGGTTTGAAAAGCCAACTCGGCAGCGACGGCTTCAGCCAGTTTGACGCTGGTCGTGACTAAAATCGCGGCGGCGTCTTCGGAATGTTCGGCTTGCGACAGCAAATCCGCCGCGACGAAATCAGCGCGCGCGGTGTCGTCAGCGATGACAACGATTTCGCTGGGGCCGGCAATCGAATCAATATCCACAGCGCCGTAAACCAGTTTCTTGGCGGCGGCGACGTATTGATTGCCAGGGCCGACAATCTTGTCCACGCGCGGAACCGTCGCCGTTCCGCAAGCCAACGCGGCGACAGCCTGCGCGCCACCGACGAGATAGACTTCAAATAGTTCAAGCTCTTTCAGCACTGCGGCAATGACGGGATTCTGCGCGAACTGTCCGGGAGGAGTAACGACTACGATTCGTTCGACTCCGGCGACTTGAGCCGGAATCGCGTTCATCATCACTGTCGAAGGATAAGCCGCGCTGCCTCCGGGAACGTACAAGCCGACGATTTGAAGCGGGCGAATGCGCTGTCCCAGCCGCACACCATTCGCCATTTCAACGTACCAGTCTTTGGCTAGTTGGCGTTCGTGGTAATAACGAATGTTTGAAATGGCTTCGCGCATGGCGGCGATCAATTCGTCTTCAACCTGCGCGGCCAGTTCTTCGATGCGTTCGCGGCTGACTTTCATGGTCTGAGCCGACAGGACTACGTTGTCGTATTTGTGAGTGCATTCGACAACAGCGGCGTCTCCGCGTTTGGTTACATCGCGGATAATCGCTTCGGTGCGCCGCATGATTTCGTTGTTCAAGCCAACGTTGCGGCTCAAAATCCGCGTCAGCTTTTCGCTCTCTTCGGGGCGGTTAATATCCAGTTTGATGATTTCGATCATGGGTATCTTTTATTTTCGCCTTTGCATAAGACTATTCAGCGTCAAAAAAGCCTTATTGACAATACACATCAACAACCTTAGATTCTTGCCGAACCACTGAAAGTGCGAATGCGCCGTAGGTGGTGTTTTTATTTCGGGTAGCTAACTATCCCGTACTGATCGTTCGGCGAAGCCGCCAAATTAAAGTTTGATCTCATCCTGCCAAGCCAATCCTTCAGCTTGTTATTGTCAACTTCTTTGGGCATTCGATTATGAAGCTCGCCTGCTCCTGAATCCAAAAGCTTGTGCAAATAAACAACAGTCGCCACTAAATCGGCCATTTGTATGAAATATGATTCCTTGGACTCTTTGGGAAGCGGGTCCTCAATCAGAGATTTGATTTCTTTCCGATAAGTTCCTGTGCCGAATTTTGACTGAATAAAATTGATCTTCTGAATCTTGCGAGTGGTTGCGCGCATTTTACCAACACGGCCTTCGTCCGTAATGATCAAAAATTTGTTGGCTGGGTCTATCCTTTCCAGATCATTTTCTATCCGCTGAACAGAGTAAGTCAGCGCCGTGTCCAAAACATCATATTTTGCCGCCCGTATCTTTTTTTTCTCAATCACCACATTAACGACCTTTAGCTTCAAAAAACCAATGGTGTCGCAGAATTGATCAATTATCTCCAGACGTTTTTCGTCCGATAGATTGAGGTGACGATATGGATTTTTATTCAGGATAAGAGATTTTGTATGAAGCTCCATTTTTACAGGCAGGCCATGGCTTGTGCTCAGCCTTTGTCTGAGTTGACGAATCACTTCAAAGTTATCCTTCCAGTTTTGGTAGTGAGAATAGAGCGATGACAAGACAAACAGCGGCGAGGAATACTGCGGAAAGCCATCATCTCCGGCCTCGTCGTAATAGGCTATAAACATAAGAACTACTCCCCTCACTCCGTGCTGATGCTCAATCACGCAAAGCTTGTGTTAATGCTTCAATCAACTCGCCGACTTCAATTCGCTTCAAATGGAAGCTGGCGCGATTGACGACCAGCCGCGCGGTTGATTCGGTGATGACTTCAATCACGTCCAGGCCGTTTTCTTTCAGAGTTCGCCCGGTTTCAACCAGATCAACAATTCGATCCGACAAACCAATCAGCGGAGCCAGTTCAACCGAACCGGATAGCGGAATAACTTCAATCGGCACGCCTTTTTCCTGAAAGTAAGTCGAAGCGATGCGCTGATATTTTGTCGCCACGCGAACCGTAGCCAGCAGGTTGTAATCCTGCCCGATAACTTCGCGTTTGCCAGCGACGGCTATGCGGCAATAACCGAATTTCAAATCCAGCGGTTCGTGAACATCGGCCTCGGATTCCAGCAAAACATCCCGGCCACAAATGCCTGCGTCGGCCACGCCGTATTCGACATAAGTCGGCACGTCGCCGGGTTTGACCAGAACGAACGCGTACTTTTCGTCGGCGGAATGAATGATGAGCTTACGCGATTTCAATTCACTTTCTTCAACGACGATTCCGGCGCGAGCAAACATCTTCAGCGCGTCGTCCTGCATGCGGCCTTTTGAAAGCGCGATTGTCAGTTGGTTATTTGGCACTGATCTTTACCTGTTTCTGTTGTTGCCGAAGCTGGCGCGCTTGCCCAAAGGCCGCGGCTAAATCTCCGTTGACGGCAATCGGTTGCAAAACTTCTTCGCCGGACGGTTGCGCCTGATTCTGTTTGGCAATCGCGGCGACCAATCCATCCAGCGCGAACGAAAATCCAACCGCCGGTTCAGACTGACCGAAGTTGGCAATCAAGTTGTCGTAACGGCCTCCGCTGCCGACTTCGACGCCCAAGCCCGGCACGAAGACTTTGAAAACCAGGCCGGTGTAATACTCCTGCCCGCCTGTGTCACCCAGGTCAATGTCAAAATTCTCGCTGAGTTCAAGCGCGGCCAGCGTCGAATAAATCTGCGCCAGATGTTCGACGGCTGCGCGAGATTTGTCGTTAATCAAAATTTCCCGCGCGCTTTCGATGGCGTCTTCTTTGCCAGCGATTTGCGTCAACCGGCAAAAATCATCTCGCCGAGCTTGTTCAATCTGCGGGGCAACGGCTTGCAAAAACTCCGCCAACGCCAAGCTGTTCCGCCGATCAATCAACTGCCGCAGTTGCGTTCGACCTTCGACATCAAGCTTCAGAAAATCGGCCACACCGCTGAAAAAATCTACATGAGAAAGCGCGATGCGAAATCCGGTCAGCCCAAGCGAAGTCAAAACTTCAGCCGCAACCAACAGGACTTCAATGTCGGCGATGATGTTCGGTTCGCCAATGTGTTCAACGCCAAGCTGGTGAAATTCGCGCGCGGCTCGTTCAGTCGGTTCGTCGTAACGAAAAACTTCGCCGGAATAACAGAGCCGAATCGGACGCTCGCGTTTCAAAAACCGAGTCGCCACCGTTCGCGCCACCAACGAAGTCAACTCCGGCCTCAAAGCCAACAAAGCTCCATCGCGGTCAACAAACCGATAAGTCGCTTCAGCCTTTTCCGCGCCCATGCCGCGCGCAAACAGATCGTGATAATCAAACATCGGCAGAATGATTTCGTCATACGACCACCCGGCGAAAACCCGCATTGCGCGAGCTTCCACCGAACGCCGCAACCGAACTTCGTCGTCAAAGAAGTACTGAACGCCTGCCGGAATTTTGGTGAGTGATGACATAAAACAATTTCAAATCGAATCGGCTGGTGGATGCCAGCCTACATTCACCCAATGGCGACGAACCTTAACTGCCAGTTCGTTGTTCAACCGCAACGCAACTACGGTTGCTCTGCCAACAGGAGTCAGTCCGATGACAAAGATTCCGGTTTCATCCCAACGGAAATGCTCTGTCCATTGCTGAATGCGAGGATTGAAAAGCGGAATGGTTTCGCCAGTCGCCGGATCAATGCCGGAAACCTTCATCCATTTGTGGTTATTGCACCCACCGCAAGAGAGCCAAAGGTTGGTTTCGTCGTTGGTTTCACCAAGCGACAGTGGAATGATGTGTTCAACTTCAAAAATATCTATCGAGTATTGCTGTTGGCTTAAGCAATAACCACAACGATGCTTTGCAGATTCGGCGACTTGATGGCGAAGCGTTTTGGGCAAATATCGAGGATTCATTATTGCAGTGGAACCACCAATCCTCGCTTGACGGCTTCTTCCAACGCCTCTGCTTTTCGCAGTTGCCTGCGTTCGTACACCGTCATCATCTGGTTCAGTTCTTCGCGCCGTTCCGCCGTCAACAGTCCTTCTCGATTTTCATAAAGTAAATCGCCAAACCGCGCCTGCTCTTCTTCTGAAAACTTTGCCCCGGCCAAAGAAACCACTTCTTCGTCAGTCAGGAACCCCACAGGCTCTTCAGCGTAGCGATCTTCCAACGTATCACTCAGAACACTTTCGACACTTTGCTTAGCTCTCGCCGCAACTCCAACTGCGTGTTGAAAAGCATTTCTCGAAACTTGAACTGTGATTTGTTCACTCATATCAGACATCCTTTCCGCCTTCGCTTAACAAAAACTCTACGACCTGTTGATGATGATTTCGATTTGCCCAAAACAAAGCTGAATGACCGCCACCTTCCAATCTATTCACATTTGCGCCTTTTTCCGGCAAAAGTTTTACGACTTCAAGATGTCCCTTTAGCGCCGCGATGGTCAAAGGCGTCCAACCATCACGTTCCAAGGCTTCCACATTGGCGCCTTGTTCGATCAACTGTCTGACTTTACCCACATTACCTTCTGCCGCAGCATCTACAAGCATTTCATCTCTTTCTCTACTGCAAGCAGCTAACAAGAGCAAAACTACACAGCCATAGATTCGGAAAAATCGAAACATCATCCACGCTCTCCTAAACAAAGCCATTATCCCTGAACAGAATACCCGCCATCCACCGGAATTGCAGTCCCAGTAATGAAATCCGATGCCGGGCTGGAAAGGAAGACGGCGATGCCAGCGAAGTCATCGGTCGCTCCCCAGCGGCCAGCCGGAGTGCGTTCCAGCACTCGTTCGTGCAAGCCTTTGACCTGCTCACGAGCTTTGCGGGTCAAGTCGGTGTCAATCCAGCCGGGCAGCACGGCGTTGACTTGAATGTTGTCTTTGGCCCAGGCCGTCGCCAAGCCTTTGGTCATTTGGACGATGCCGCCTTTGCTGGCGGCATACGGCACAGCGAACGAAGCTCCGAAGATGGACATCATCGAACCGATGTTGATGATCTTGCCGCCGCCCGCGCGTTTCATTTCCGGATAAGCCGCTTGAGCGCAAACGAAGGCGCTGGTCAGGTTTGTCGTCAGGACTTCGTTCCATTCTTCCAGCGAGTATTCCGTAGGCTGTTTGCGAATGTTTGTACCTGCGTTGTTGACCAGAATATCCAGTCGTCCGAAACGTTCGACGGCGGCAGCGATCATCGCCTGGCACGAAGCTTGATCGGTGACGTTGACTTCAACGGCGACAGCTTTGGCTCCCAGCGATTCCAGTTCGGCGACTGCGGCGGAATTTTTCTCGGCGTTACGCCCGGCAACGATCACCGCCGCGCCAGCGTTCGCCAAACCGCGAGCCATTCCAAGTCCTATGCCTCCGTTGCCGCCGGTGACGATGGCTACGCGGTTTGATAGATCGAATGGGTTCATTGAGTGGGTTCTCCTTCGGAAAATTTTGTGTTGATTGACGGGCGGACGAGAACGTCCGCGGACCAGGCGGACGGGAACGTCCGCGCTCCGGCTTTGCGTCCGCGCTCCGGCTAAAACATTTGCCGACCAAGATTGTCTACGCTGACCTGCAGCGCGCGCGCCTTTGCGCCTTTGGATTCGATACGGCGAACCATTTCATCGGCAATCGCTTCGCCGTTGTCGGTGACGAAAGCGATCATTGTCGAACCGGCTCCGCTGATGGCCGCGCCCAGCAAGCCCGGAAACTTGTGCGTCTCGTCGTTCAGGCGCAGCACTTCGGAAATGCCCGGAGCTAATGGCGCGCGATAAGGTTGATGCAATCGGTCGCGCAAACTTTCGTTGATTAAGTCAAAACGCTTTTCGGCCAGCGCAGCTTGCAACAAAGCAGCGCGTTGCAGGTTGTAAATCGCATCGTGCCGCGTAGTCATTTGCGGCAGCACGGCGCGCATCTTGGCGGTTTCCATTTCAAAGTCGGGAATGCAGATAACGATTTTGACTTCTTCCGGCCAGTGCCGTTTGACGGTCAGCAGCGAGCGGCGTTCGTTGCCCGCGTAATCTGTGCGTTCTTTGACGACTGCAACGACCAGACCGCCAAGCGTACTCGGAGCCAGATTGTCGCCATGCCCTTCAAAGTTCAGCGCAAAATCGAAAAAGTCCGATTGCTCCAACTTGTCGCCGCTCAGGGCTTCGTAAATCGAAAGCCCGGCGATGATCGCCGAACTGCTGCTGCCCAGCCCGCGCGCCAGCGGAATCTGGCTGTCCACACGAATGCGAGCGCCCGGCAATTTCTGGCGGCGAGCTTCGGCGGCAAACAGCGCCGCACGCAACATCAGGTTCGTTTCATCGCGCGGGATTTTTTCAGCGCCTTCGCCGGTTGGCAAAATTTCAAATCCATTTTCCTTTGGCTCGACTTCCAGCCGCAGATACAACGACAACGCCAAACCGCAAGTGTCAAAACTTGCGCCCAGGTTTGAGGTGGAAGCAGGTACGATAATTTCAGTTTTCGGCATTCAAAAACAGAGCCTTTCAGGATTTCAAAAACAGTTTTTGGCCGACAGCCACGACGCCGGTTTTGGTCACAGTGGCGTAAACTCCGGAGCAAACGTCGTTCATCCTGGCCGTGGTTTTCAAAACAATCGGATCGCTTTCGGCAGTGTCCGGGTCAATGTTGACCATTGCACAGCGCAAGTCCTTCAACGTGATGCTGATTTCGGGGCCGCCATCCGATCCGAATTGAATGGTTCGGCCAACCCAATCATCTTCGGCAAATGGCTCGGCGGAAAAAGTTTCGATCAACAGGTTCGGACGAAAGCGGCGGACATCCAACGATTTTCCACATTCAATTTCCAAACCATGAATCGTGCCCAGACTAATCAACGACACCGCCGCTTCGTCAAAGATGCCGTGTTTGAACTCCATCAGTTGAACATCTTTGCCGTAAAGCCGGGCGATTTCAGCGCGCAACTCCTCGCTGCTTGCTTCAAACTCTCTGCCTTCAGGAGTGCGAACTTGCAGGAACGGTTTTTGATCCGCGCTTTCCCCTGCCTGAAAAGCCCAAAACGGTTGATAACGAACTAACGAAGGAAGACGCCCAGCCGTCAGCCAGGGAAACCCGCCGGAATCTTCCATTCGGCGAAATGCGAATCGCCGGTCGCCTTCGAATCCGTGCCAACCCAGTGTGCAGCTTTCCAGCGACTCACCCGCCATTGATTTCACCGGATAGCGAAAGATGTTTTTGACGATTCCGATTTCCATTCAAGCTCCAATGTATCGTGCGTAAAGCGTTCGTGCGACGGCCAGATCGTCTGTGCCTTTGATAATGCTACGCGCGTCGGTGAAGACAGTGATTTCGTGCTCAGCCGTTTTCAGTTTCAGCAAATATCGGTTGTGACTGACTTCGCCGACTTCGCGGAGTTGATCGGCCAATTCCGCCAAATCAATCTGGTGACTGACGGCGGGCGTGATCTGCACGGAGTTGCGTCCGCACAACGAAGTCGCCAACTGGCCTCCGCGCGCGGACAGGAATTCAAACTTGCGTTGCTGGCAAGCCGGGCAATCAGCGATGCGTTCGCGCATCTTCAGTTTCGTGAACGAGTTTTGCCACAAATCGAATTGCAGCAACGAACCGTGCAGTTTGTCGAATTGGCCGGTCAAAACTTTGATCGCTTCGGCAATTTGATAAGAAGCAATCGTGGCGATGATTGGCAAAACGACTCCGGCGGTGTCGCAAGTCGGCGAAGTTCCCGGCGGCGGCATTTCAGAAAACACGCAGCGCAAACAAGGGGTTTCGCCCGGACGAATCGTCATCTGCACGCCGTAAGCTCCAACCGCCGCGCCGTAAATCCATGTTTTGCCAAGCTTCACGGCGGCGTCGTTGAGCAAATACCGAACTTCAAAATTGTCCGAGCCGTCCAACACGACGTCGGCGTCGCGGATCAGTTCTTCGATGTTCGAGTAATTGACATCTTTGACGACCGCTTCGGCCTGGACTTCGGAATTGATGCGAGCGATGCGATTGGCGGCGGCAACGGCTTTGGGCAATCGTTCGGCAGCGTCACGCTCTTCAAACATGACTTGGCGATGAAGATTCGATTCTTCGACGTAATCGCGGTCAATCAGCCGCAACCGGCCAACTCCGGCGCGCGCCAACATCTCGGCTTGCATCGAACCGAGCGCACCGCAGCCGATGATGACTGCGTGACTGGCAGCCAATCGCTCCTGACCTGTTTTGCCTATGCCGGAGAAAAGAATTTGGCGGGAATAACGTTCGGAGTTCATTTTGGAACGTTACGGAACCGGGAGCAGTAGCGACCGGGTAATTCGGATGTACGCATTGCGAAGCCACCCAGTCGCTATCGCTCCCGGTTCCGCACCATTGGTTAGCGGGTAGATTTGATAACGATTTCAGTTCCTGCGTCGAGTTTGACCTTGTTGCTGCCTTGAATGTAGGTCGAACCGGCTCCGGCGGCTCCTCCGACGATTGCGCCAATGGCTGCGCCTTTGCCGCCACCAGCAATCGCGCCAATGGTTGCGCCAATCGCAGCGCCTCCGCCAGTGCGAATGGCAGTGGTTTTGCCTTTGCTGCCGCTTTCGATGTTGCCTTCTTCGTCAACGCTCTTGGCAGATTTTTCGCCGATGACTTCCAGGACTTGCGCGTCGAAAATGATGTTTTCGCCGGTACGCAGCCGGATGCGATCAAAGGCCAGCGACAATTCGGTTTTGCCTTTCAGCTTGCCGGATTGCTCGACTTTGGCGACGTGACCTTCGATGGTGGCGTCGGCATATTGGCTCGGCGTCAGCACCGTCGCCGTGAACCGATCTCCGTCTTTGGATTCTTTGGTGTCAATTGTGTCCTGCAACCGAATCTTCATTTCGGTTCCGCGAGGAATGCTGGTCTGTTTAACCGTCGCCGGTTTGACGGTCTTTTTCTTGGATTTCGATTTGGTTTGGGCATTGGCATCAACGCCGCTGACGACCATTGCCAGCACGACGCTCAAAGCCAACATTGCCAAATGGATGTTGCTTGAAAATTTACGCATAACAATCTCCTCAATTGATTCAACTTTTGATTTGTTGGGGAATCTTGTGACGGCGGAAAGCTTAGCAAACAAATGCAGGTCGGCAAAACGGAACGAAATCATTGAAGTCGGTTTTACTAACTCAAGTGCGATTTTTATAATTCGCGCGCTTTACCACAACGCCGAACCTGACCGGAAAGGAACATTATGGATAAACGGTTGCGAAGAGTCGTGAACTCGACACGCTCCGGTTTGCCCGTAGATCAAATTTATGCTGAAAAAAATTTTTGCGCCTGAAAACCTGCTCAATCTGCTACTGATATTTGTGCCACTTGCGGCAGTTTTGGAATTCACGCACGCCAATCCGATTGCGATTTTTGCAGTGTCTTCGTTGGCAATCATTCCGTTGGCCGGTTGGATGGGCAAAGCCACAGAACATCTGGCGGAAAAGCTCGGCCAAGGAATCGGCGGTTTGCTAAACGCGACTTTTGGCAACGCGGCGGAGTTGATCATCGCGTTGATGGCGTTGCGAAAAGGACTGTTTGAAGTCGTCAAGGCTTCGATCACCGGTTCGATCATCGGCAACATTTTGCTGGTGCTGGGGCTGAGCATACTGCTTGGCGGATTCAAATATCCGCGCCAGATTTTCAACAAAACCGCCGCGATGTTGGGTTCGACGATGCTGGCGCTGTCGTCAATTGCGTTGTTGATGCCTGCGGTTTTTCACTTCCTGGTCATCAATAAACCGAACGTCCGCGAACAGGACTTGAGTCTGGAAATCGCCATCGTTCTGATCATAACTTATGTCCTGAGCCTGATTTTTACCCTCAAGACCCATTCGCACCTGTACACCGGCGGAGTAGATGAAAAAGACGAGCAGGAAGCCATCGGGACTCACGGTTGGAGCAAACCCAAGTCACTGATGGTTTTGTTGGTCGCCACAACATTGGTGGCCGTGATGAGCGAATTTCTGGTCGGCGCGGTCGAAGAAGCCTCACACAAACTTGGGCTGACTGAGATTTTCGTCGGTGTGATTCTGGTAGCAATCATCGGTAATGCGGCTGAACATTCGACGGCGATTCTGGTGGCATTGAAAAACAAAATGGATTTGGCGTTGAACATCGCCATCGGTTCCAGCATGCAGGTGGCGCTGTTTGTCGCTCCGATGCTGGTTTTTGCCAGTTACCTGTTTGGCCAGCCGATGAACCTAATTTTTTCGCCGCTGGAAGTGGTGGCAATCACGGTTTCGGTGCTGGTGGTGGCTTTGATCGCTCAGGACGGCGAATCGAACTGGATGGAAGGCGTTTTATTGCTGGCGGTTTACGCAATTTTGGGGCTAACGTTTTACTTTTTGCCCGCCTGACCCGGCTTGGGAGTTCGGCGAAATGCAAAGCCGAACTCCCTTTGCAGGTCTGATTCCTTGTTTGCCAGATAAGGCAATTTGGAATTCAGAATTTTTCCCGCCACGAGTTCCTGCCAAACTATTTTCTCCATATCTTCTGCCTGCTGCTCCAGCAATTTCAGCAGATCATCCCGCTTCGAAAGCCGCCGACTCAATTCAGCAGGCGTGATGTGATGGCCTTTTTGTTTTTTGCTGAACCGCGCCAACAATATCTGATTGGTCTGTTGCACCAGGTCTTCGACCTGTCGCGCACGCGCCAGATTGGTAAGAATATGCACGGCATGTGCCAGTTCATGGCCTAAAACCTCGGCATACCGCTCTTCTTTGCCAAGCCCTTTGAAAGGGACAAACCCGTTGGGTCGCCTGGTTTCCGGGCCTACATAGGCCATATTGATATTGATCAGGTTCAATTTGATGACGGCGATGTGATGCTCCCCCAATGGATCAAATCGTTCAATGGTGAACAATCCCGCAGTACAGTCACTGGAGCCGCGAACTTTTATAATCTCAATGAAAACTGTGTGACCACTGGTTTCAATCCATTGCCATAAATTTCTCAACGTAGGATGCAATGGCTGGCGTTCTTTGTCTTCGGTAAAAACGATTCGCTCAATCGCCTTCCATTTCTCATATTCATTGGCGGAAAGCCGCTCAGTCACAAAACCTGTCAACGGATATTTAAGCTTCTCAGGCAGCGCTTCGGCCAAAACTGCCAGCATCAGCAAATGCACCGCTACCAGTAAATGACTTTTCAGCATGGAAACTCCAGAAGTGATGGACGGGGAAACTTTTTGAAAGGGCAGAATCGGGGCCGGTCAGAAAACGAAGAGCCAGAGAAGGCGGGGCGGATTATATTCAGATCATTACCAAAGCCATAAAGAAATCTTGTGGACAAAGTCGGAAAAGGAGAAAGGCTCAAGATGCCTCACTCATCTTGAGCCTTTTAGATGCGATACACACTAGAAATGCTGATGATCGGTAATTAGCGGGCTTGATCGCTTGTTGAATAGCCTCACTCTATTCAACTCTCACCAATCATCTTTCTTGAGCGACTTAACGCGCTACCCTATGGAAAGTTCCAGAATGCTGCAAAGTTTTTTCGTAATTTTTGGAGCGGCTAAAAACCGACTATCTTCCTGCCCACAGTTTACGATTCGCCGAAAGCCGATTCTTATTCAGATTGCGCATGGTCAGATTCAGCAGAAAAGTTTTCAAATCAAAAAAGAGTTTTTTTGACAGGAAAGCCTGAGATGGAAAAAGGAGAAAGGCTCAAGATGCCTCACTCATCTTGAGCCTTTTAGATGCGATAC
>CADECP010000043.1:0-30805 GCA_902825875.1 uncultured Acidobacteriota bacterium | reverse complement strand
TGATCGCTTGTTGAATAGCCTCACTCTATTCAACTCTCACCAATCATCTTTCTTGGGCGACTTAACGCGCTACCCTAAGGAAAGTTCCATCATGTTTTTGTTTTTTTGAAAAACTCTTTTCTTCACCTGTCGCACAACAGTTTTAACTGTTCGTCAGTGAACCATCTGCTAGAAGCTACAAATTTTTCGGAAAAATTTTGAACTGGCGGGAACTTTCTAAATAGTCTGGCGTGTATGAGCGCAATTAAACGGTGATGAGAGCTTGAAAGTATAGTGAGGATACTTGAAAGCGACTACTTCAGATCACCAATCCTTCCGTAAAAAAGAAGTTCGCATACGGGCTTAGTAACGAGTGAGGCGTTGCTAAGCCCTTTCAATTTTTAGCCATCAACTTTCCCAAGCGTAAAATCGCCAAACAGATTCAATCAGGACTTGATCGCGGCTTTCGTCAGGGCTTTATCAATGGAATTACCAACCCATTTTCGTGCCCATTGGTCAGCATTGAGGACGGCTTCCAAATTTACAGCCGCGGTGACTTCGTGAGCGCGACAAGCAGATTCAATCAAACGCGGAATGTCGCCGAATTTGATTTTCTCATCCAGGAAAGCCGCAACGGCGACTTCGTTGGCAGCATTCAAAACGGCGGGCAAGGTTCCGCCGGTTCTCAGCGCCCAATAAGCAAGTTTTAGACAAGGGAATTTTTCAGGATCAGGCGCAAAAAACTCCAGTTTGCTCAAACTGGCCAAATCAAGCGGCGGCAATTGAGACATCCGGCGGTCGGGATAGGTCAGGGCGTATTGAATCGCGTGACGCATGTCGGTCACACCCAATTGAGCGATGATCGAACCGTCAATCAGTTCCACCATCGAATGCACGACTGATTGCGGATGCACCACGATGTCAATTTCTTCTACCGAACAATTAAACAGCCAATGCGCTTCAATCACTTCCAGGCCTTTGTTCATCAAGGTGGCCGAATCAATCGTGATCTTAGCGCCCATTCGCCAGGTCGGATGGTTGAGCGCCTGCGCCGGAGTCGCCTGCTCAATTTCTTCTCTGCTGGCATTCCGAAACGGTCCGCCGGAAGCCGTTAAAATCAGCCGCTTCAATTCGTGCCGCTTTTCGCCACGCAAACATTGGTGCAGCGCGTTGTGTTCGCTGTCTACAGGTAAAAGCTCTGCGCCGGAACGTTCCGCCGCTTTGGTCATCAATTCACCGGCGATCACCAAAGTTTCTTTATTGGCCAGCGCCACTCGGCGGCCTAGCTCCAGCGCGCGGTAAGTCGGAACCAAACCAAGCGCGCCGACAACGGCTCCGATGACAATTTCTGCGCCTTCGACCATTGCAACTTCGGTTAAACCGTCAACGCCTGTGAAAATTTTTGGCTCAGTAAAAACATTCCGCTTTTTCAATTCGTGGCGCAATTTGTCGGCGCTGGCATCGTCGCTGACCGAGACAATTTGCGGGCGAAATTGCTCAATCTGTTCGGCCAGTAATTCGACTTGGGAACCTGCACCCAAAGCCGCCACGCCAAATTCGTTCTTGAATGCTTCAATGACACGCAACGTGTTGCAGCCTATCGAACCAGTTGAACCTAAAATTGCGACTTGTTTCATACAGTTATCGGCAGCCGTCAATTCAACTACCGAAGGAAAAGCGCATAAAAGTAATAAAGAAGCGGCGCGTTGAACACCATGCTATCCAGCCGATCCAGTAACCCGCCGTGACCCGGAATCAATTTGCCAGCATCTTTAGCTTTGGCTCCGCGTTTGAGCATGGATTCGCACAAATCGCCGGTCACGCCCAACAACCCCATTACCAGAGCCAGCACAATCGCGTACTCGGTTTTCAGTTCGGGAAAGAATGTAAACCGAATAATCAGCGCAGCAATGATGTTTCCGGCCAAACCGCCGATCAGCCCTTCGACGGTTTTTCCAGGACTGACTTTTGGAGCCAGTTTCCGGCGACCGAAACGCCGCCCTGTGAAATAAGCTCCAGTGTCACCTGCAAAAACCACAATGAAGAAAAACGACAGCAATTTTGCCGACAACTTTTCAATCGGGCTTTCGACCACGGTCAATCCGAGGATGTAACCGCCAAGCACAACGACATACAACACTCCAAACACGCGAACTGCGGCGTCAGCCAGCACGTGGCCGAAATCATCCTGTTTGGCATTGGTAAAAAGCTGAACTAACAATTCCACAGTCACCAGCGCAGCTAAGACGGCGGCAATCAGGTCGTGACGTTCAAAATAAAAAGCGGCGAGGATTGCCAACGCCGCTGCCATTGCCTGAATTAAGCCGCCTTGCCTGGAAAGCGAAAAGTATTCATGCAGTCCCAACAAAATTGCCAGGCCAGACAGCGCCGCAAACCACACTGGCGGAGCCAGCCACAAAATGGAAAACAGAATCGGCAGAAATACTATTGCAGTAATGATTCGAGCCATAAGTTTGGTCAGGAAGCGTTGACGACGGCCAGTTTCTTTTCGCTGAGTCCGCCAAAACGACGGTCGCGTCGTTGGTAATCCACAATCGCCGTGAACACGTCAGGGCGACGAAAGTCCGGCCACAGCGTGTCAGTCACATAAATTTCAGAGTAGGCAATTTGCCACAGCAAAAAATTGCTGACACGCATTTCGCCGCTGGTGCGAATCAGCAAGTCAGGGTCAGGCAAATCACAGGTATACAAATGCCGCGAGATGTCGGCTTCGGTGATGGAATCCGGCGAGCGGCCTTCGCGTTGGCAATCAGCCATCAATTTGCGAAAAGCATCCACCAATTCAACCCGGCCACCGTAATTCAACGCCACGTTCAAAGTCATTCCGGTGTTGTTCGCCGTTTTTTGAATCGCCGAGCGCAGTTCAACCTGAACCGATTCGTCCAGTTCGCTCATTCGGCCAATGGTTTGAAAGCGTATGTTTTCGCGGTGAATGCTGTCGAGTTCTTTTCGCAGATATTCTTTCAGGAAGGTCATCAACGCTTCGATTTCAAACGGCGGACGTTTCCAGTTTTCGACCGAAAAGGCATACAGCGTCAAAGCTCCTATGCCCAGCCGCGCGCAGGTATCAACAGTTGAACGGACGGCTTCGACTCCGGCGCGATGGCCGGCAACACGAGGCAAAAAACGACGATTCGCCCAGCGCCCATTGCCGTCCATAATCACCGCGATGTGGCGCGGCAAACGGGTGAAATCAATTTGTTTGAGCAACAGTTCGTCGCGCGAACCCGGCTCTGTTAATCCGGAGAAGTCTTCAAGCATTGGTTTGTCGTTGTGAGCATGGAGTGCCTGCCCGCGTCCAACCTGCACAGTTTCAGCGCACTGTTTGGGGAATTGTCCGTATGGATTGTTGTTGAAATGAATGCCCGCGAGCGACCGGCGACGAATACTAATACTCGACTTTCAAAAGCGTCAACCCTTGCGCCGGAGCGTGCGCCCCAATCAATGTGCGGTCGCGGCTTTCGATCAACTCCGCCATCGAAGCGGCGGCGATTCGGCTGCGATTGATTCCAACCAACGCCCCAACCATCGCCCGCACCTGATACCGCAAAAATCCGCTGCCCGAAAAAAACAGCGTCAGCAGGTCGCCATCGCGTTCGATCTGAATATCCGTCACGGTTCGCACGCGAGTTTTCGTTGTGCAATCGGCAACCGTAAACCCAGTGAAATCGTGCGTGCCAATCAATTGCCGGGCGTCGGCGGCCAGCTTTTCCAAATCCAGCCGATACGGAAAATGCCAGGCGTGACGCCACCAAAGCGGATTCATGACTTGGGCAGCAAAAATTCTGTAGCGGTAAGTTTTGTTTTTCGCGTGAACTCGGGCATGAAAACTGTCCGGCACAGGCGCGGCGTCCATAACTCTAATGTCCAACGGCAGATTGCCGTTAATCGCCCGTATCAACTTCACGCCGCTGAATTCTTTGGTCAACCGAAACGAAGCCACCTGACCTTCGGCGTGAACTCCTGCGTCTGTGCGACCGGCGGCATAAGCCGTAACCGGCGCGCCTTCCAGCGTTTCCAAAGCGGATTCAAGTTCTTGCTGAACAGTCGGCAAATTGAGCTGGCGTTGCCAACCGCAATAATCCGTTCCGTCGTAAGCCAGCGTGATTCGGTAATTCATTCGGGCAAAATACTTTTCAGCAACACCGCGTCGTTGATGACCATTCCGCGTTCGCAAGCCAGCGTCTTTCCATCGCGCGACCACGCAAAGCGGAAAATTTGATCCGAGTTGAAATTCGTCAGTCGCCGCGTCTGGCCGCCGTCAATCGGCTTGCTCCACAAATTCGACGCGCCATTTTGAGTCGAGATGTAAGTCAGAGATTTGCCATCCGGCGACCAGCGCAGGATAGAAAATTCCGGCAAGCCAATCTTTTCGACGATCATCGGTTCGCCGCCTTCAAACGGCAACAAAGCGATTTTGCCTTTGCCGTCTTTTTCGTCCTGATAAAAACACGCGATCCATTTGCCGTCAGGAGAAATGACCGGACGCATCATCACCTTATGATTGATTTGAACCGGTTCGCCGCCGTCAATCGAAACTTTCCACAGCGCCGTTCTGCCGCTGGTCGAAGAGCTATACACCACCCAGCGCCCGTCCGGCGACACGTTTGGGAAAACGTCGCCTCGCCCGCGAGTCAGTTGTTTCGGATTGCCGCCATCGGCATCCATTCGCCAGATGTGACTGCTGCCTGCGCGCTCCGAAACGAAAACGATGTATCGGCCATCCGGCGAAGACACCGGCATCATGTCGGCTTGCGTGTCGCGTGTCAGTTGCCGCTGCTGCTTGCCATCGGCGGTCGTGCCCCAAACGTCCAGATTGCCGCTGGCGTGAGCGCCGAACACCAATTGACCATCCGGCGTCCAGTCCAGCCCGAAACGTTCGCTGTAATTGTCGCCAAAACCGGATTTGATTTGCGTGGCGTTGCCGACATCGAATTCGCCGTTCTGTTCAGGCACAACCCAGATGCTGGAAACTCGATCCGAACGCCGCGAAACCAGCAATCCGGAATCCGCTGAAATGCCTACGCCTTCGTAACTGGTCATGTCATTGGTCACGCGGCGCGGTTCGCCTTTCGGATAAGTCAGCAAATAAAGCTGATCGCCATACACTGCCGAAGTTCGCCGCCACGCGCTAACCACAATTCCGCCGCCGTCGCCAAGCCAGGAAACCTGGCCGATGGATGTCCAGGTTTGATCGCCAAACGGACGCATCGAACCATCTTCGACATTGACCGCCATCACCCGCGTAACGGTTTCGCCCGGCATCACGGTTCCCAACGAACAGGCAATCACACGTCCATCCGGCGACCAGGCCGGCCCCAACACCGATAAAAACTCCGGTCGTTTTTTCGTCGCCAGCCTACGATCTTCCGAACCATCGAGTTTGGCAATCAGCAAAGCAGTTTCGCGCGTATCCGGCAGGTTGCGGACAAACGCGAAGTATTGGCCGTTCGGCGAAAGCGTGACCGGGCTGTCCACATCGCTCATCACTTCGCGCGGAGTGCCGCCCAGCAACGGGATTTGATAAAGCTTGCCTTCCAAACCGCCGCGCGGGCGCGCCACGTAGTAAATGAAATTGTCATCCAGCGAAAACGTCGCTCCGCTGAAAATGACTTCTGCCGGAGCCACGACTTGAGTCGCGCTGTCCGCCGCCACCTGCCGGACCCACAAACTTTGCCGGTCGCCGTCTTCTGCGACAAAGGCCACGTATTTGCCGTCGCGCGAAATCGCCGTCATCAACGCTTTGCCCGAAGTTGTCAGCTTGGCCGGGCTAATTTGTCGAAACGCCGTTTTGCCGTGATTGTTCGACCGGCGATAAGCCACCCAAAGCGCAAACACCAGAATCAGCAAACTGACCACCAGCAGCCCAATCGTCATTGCCGCGCGTTTGCGGCTCAACTTCGGCTGCGCGATTTCAATGGGTTCGGCTGTTTCCTTAACCGGCAACGATTCGGTAAACGGCTGATGGCCATTGACGGCAACCCCGTTCGACGAAATCCCATTGGCAGACAATTTCAAAACCGGTTCGCCGTTGTCGGCTGACGGTTCGAACGAATGGCCGTTCAGATGCTCGACAGGTTTTACGCCTGCGGCAAATCTGTAGCCTCGCTTGGGAATGGTTTCGATGTACTGAGCCTCGCCGTTTCCATCGCTGAGCGCGCGGCGCAGTTGCGAGATGTTTTGGGTCAGATTGCTTTCTTCGACGAAGGTGTCCGGCCAGAGCAATTGCATCAACTCGTCTTTGCCGATGATTCGTCCGCTGTTTTCAACCAGCGTCAGCAAGGTGTCGAAAACCTTCGGCGGCAACGGAACCGTGCGACCATCGCGCATCAACAATCGTTCGTCAGCGTCCAACAGGAACGGGCCGAATTCGTATAACTGCTTGATTTGTTTACTCATAACCATTTCAGGGAATGTCTTCAGAACTCGCTCGCAAGCCACTTGTAAATCGCTCAGCCAATTTTGAGAGATTATTCAAGACTTACAGTTTCGTGTTTCGCTAAATGTCCCAGCGCAGCGGAGATCAGTTGGGATCAATCGGCGGCAGTTTAGGATTGGTCGCGCAATCGCCGCCTTGTTGGTTCCCTTCACGGTCGAAGCTGCGCGCATTTTAGTCCTGCTCTTCAGGACTCACAACCTTCACCGCCGTTCACAATTCGGTTATGGGCAAAGGCACTTAACGACGACTCAACGCCTGAACTCCTGCCTGATTTGTGGGCGCGTCGCCGCCGGGAGCTTGAGTGTTGGCGGAGAATTTTTGGATGTGCTGTCATCTGCCAATCCCCACGCTTCCGGCGACGATGTGACTGTAGAAGGAAAAACGAATCTCGCCGCTCCGACGGCTGTCTGGGATCAAACAATAATCAAATCAAAAAATGCTGGGAACCAAAATGGGGGAGCGAATCGCTCCCCCATTTTGGTTTCACGGTTTATTCAACGGTTGAAGTGAAAACCTCTGCCGCGTTTCCAGCACCAGGAACTTTACTTCTTCGGCAAATCCAGAGCCGGGTTTTGGGTGAAAAAGCCGACCGGCATCAACTTGAATCCGGCTTTGTGAACCGGCATCACAGGGTAATCTTCGGGACGAGGCAGATGCGTCACGCCGAAGGAATACCACAGCACCACGTCTTTGTTTTCCAGTTCGCGGTTTTGTTTGACCCATTTGGCCAAACCGTCGCCGCCTTTCCCCTGATTGACGTAAAACCCTGCGGCGTATTGTTCGCTGGGTTCAAAGGCTGTCACCCACAAATGCGAATTCATAAAGCCTGCGCGTTGGCGCACGGCAGAAGTTGCGCCCGGCAAAGGAACAGAGTTTTCTCCGGTAAACAGCAAATAACCTGTTGGCTGCTCAAGCGCGTTTTTCACCGCCGGATTGATGACGCGCCAACGCCGATGCGTGGCCAGATTCAAACTTCGTTGAGCTTCGGCTTCGCGGCGGAGCGGCGTTTCGTGCATCACAAAAGCATTGGCGTAAGGATTGTCTTTGCCCGGCGGCAAAGTTTCCGTGTTTTGTTCAACGACGGTGTTCACGCTGCCGTCTACGTCAAAGTCCAGCCGGTAATTGAAAAAGTGTTGGTGGTGCGGAGCGGCTACGCCAGTGGCTACGACGTGACCGTAAGGATCGTGCTTTTGCTGAGCGTCGGGCGAAACGCCTTTCGTCGCCATGACGCCGGTCAGCAAAACTTCCTGCTCAATCGTGCCGTCCTGATTGAAAATCCAGTTGAAGCCGTAATCGTAATTTCCGACAACGACAAAAATGCCCATCACCAATTGGCGCGCGCGGCGCGATTGGTTTTGGTTGGTCATGTAATCCACGTGCTTCCAACTGACGCCGCCGTCGCGTTCGTAAATCGAAATGACTCGTTTGGCGTCCAGGCTGCCGCCGCCTTCGTTGGAAAACACAGCGTCCAGCAAAGTCGCGTTGTCCGGCACATCGGTTTTGGCTTCTTGCGGAACGGCCAGACGCCCGATGGCGAATTCGCCTTCGTCAAAAGCATTGCGGATGAACCAACTCGCGCTTGGGTCGCCATAAGGCACAACCATTTCTGACAACGAAGCTCTGTACAGAATCGGGCGCACTTTGCCGCCGTCTTCGTAACCGACGGTGTAAAGCACCAAGCCTTCACGCGGATGCAGCGCGTATCGGAACCGCCATTTCTGCCAGCGGATTTCATTGCCGCGAATTTCAAAACTGGCTCCGTTGGGTTGCAGGATTTGCAACGGCTTCGGGGCTTCGCGCAATTGGCCGACGGATTTTTCATCCATGTCGGCTGTCGCTCGCGGAACGAGAACCACACCGCTATCAATCAGCTTCAGAACTTTGCGCGCGTTCATATCCACAACAGCGATGACGCCTTCGATTGGCCGAGCGTAAGGATTTTTGGAATCTTCGCGCAGGTACGACAAGCCGCGAAACAATCGTTTGCCTTGCTCTTCCGGGAAACCGAAATTGCCCGCCGACCACATTTCGATTTGGACTTTGCCAAATTCGGTGATGCCGCGTTTCCGCATCGCCGCCTGCCATTCCGCGTCGCTGCGAACAATGGACTGAAACATCAAAACATCGTCAAGCATGATGCTAGGCTGAGCGCCAGGAACTTCGCGGACAGAAACCACGCGCTGATTGCGAATGTCCGCCACGCCGTCAAAGGTTTTGTTGTTGGCTCGGTCGTAAGCGACAAAGAAGGCTTCGCGGCGAAACGTCTCGCCCGGTTTGAAAGCGTAGACTTCGGTCTTCGGCGGTTCGTTCAAAACGATGGTTTGAAAGCGGGCGTTGCTTGGGAGCTTTCCGCTGTCTTTCAGCAGTTTTGAAGCTGCGGCGATTTCGTCTTTGCTGAGCGGATCAAGCGGATGTGCGAAGTTTGTCGTTTGCGCGAACACTGAATGCTGAAAAGCCAGCAAAACAACTGCCAGCAGCAATCCGAATCTGCGTTCATTTGCGTTCATTTGCGGCCTCGCTTTCGTCAAAGTTCAATTTAGTTTTGATCGTGTAAATCTGTTTGCCCTGAGATTCGTGGTAAGTCCGCACCAGCATTTCGGCGATCAATCCCATCAGGAAAAATTGCACTCCCAATCCCAGCATCATCATCGCCAACACAGGCAAAGGCGTTTGAATAAAGTCGGCGTGTTTCGGCCAACTGGCGAATTTCATCAAGCAGGCAAACACGCCGGAGAAAATCGAAATCGCAAACGCCACTACGCCCGCCCAACCGAACACGTAAATCGGCTTGGTCAGATAGCTGGCCATAAACTTGATCGTCACCATATCGAAGATGACTTTGATCGTCCGCGACAAACCGTACTTCGATTGGCCAGCCGTGCGCGGATAATGAGCGACGGGAATTTCGGCGACTCGCGCGCCAGCCCATGCCGCGTAAATCGGAATGAAGCGGTGCATCTCTCCGTAAAGATTCACGTCCTTCAAAACTTCGCGGCGATAAGCTTTGAGCGAACAGCCGTAATCGTGGAGCGGGACTCCGCCAATTTTCGAGATCAATCCGTTGGCCAAACGCGAAGGAAAGGTCCGTGTGATGAACGCATCCTGCCGGTCTTTTCGCCAGCCGGAAACCACGTCGTAACCTTCGTCAAGTTTCGCCAGCAACCGCACGATGTCCGCCGGATCGTTTTGCAGATCGGCGTCCATCGGAATCAGGACTTCTCCGCTGGCAGCGGCAATTCCCGCAGCCATAGCCGCCGTCTGGCCGTAATTTCGCCGAAAGCCAATGACTTTGACACGCGAATCGGCAGCAGCAAATTGCTTCAGGTATTCAAGGCTGCGGTCGCTGCTGCCGTCGTCCACGTAAATGATTTCGAAGGAGTGGCCGAGAGCAGCCATCGCCTGAAAAATCTTTTCGTTCAACCGAATCAGATTGTCTTCTTCGTTGTAGACGGGCAGGAAGATGGAAAGTTTTGGAGCCATTAGTTTTAGAAGAAACCCAGTCGCTACCGCTCCTGGTTCCGTACCTTTCTAACTACACAAACGACGGAAACGCCGAACGGCAGCCTATACCGCCGCAGCCAATTGGCTTCGCTGGCAAACAGCCACGCCAACAATTTGTTAATCAGCCGGTGATTGATTTTGTTTTCGCTCGCTTCGGTTCGGCCAAGCAGATTCAGCAATTTTCTCCCCAGCCAGATCGGCAAAAACATAGCGAAGTTGGAATAACTGATTCGCTCGACTTTCAGCCCGGCTTTTTCCGCTGCGGCTTGAAGCTCCGGCAATCGGTAGCGGCGTTTGTGGCCGGATTGATCGTCGTTCGGCCCCCACAAAGCCATAAACGCCGGAACGTAAATCACCGCTGGAGCACCGGTTTTCAACGTGCGGCGAATTTCGCTCAAACCGGCAACGTCATCGTCCAGATGTTCGATCACGTCCAGCGCCGTAATCAGATCGAAAGTGTCGTCAGCAAACGGCAGTTCAGTCGCGCTGGCGCACATCGTTCGTTGATGACCTCGGCGTCGAGAAAAGCTCAGCGGAATCATCGCCAGATCAATTCCCTGCACTTCGCCAAACTGGCGCAAATGATCCATCGTCGCGCCGGTTCCGCAACCAATGTCGAGTAACTGGAGCGGCAACTGGAGCGCGGACATTCTGTCCGCCTGGTCCGCGGACGTCCCGTCCGCCCGCCCCAACGCATCCCGAATCTGAGCAAACACAACAGCCCGTCGTCCGACAAACCACCAATGATCGTCTTCGACTTCAAAGATGATTTCGTAATTTTCCGGCTTCATTGCCGCTTCGACTGCGCCATTAACCGCCATGCCTCGCCTCCGCTTTCGGCTGAGCTTTGACGAATCCCAGCCCTCGCCAACTGTTGCTGTTGTGCCAATGCAGTTCGACACGTTCGGCGTCGGCGTCTTTGAACCATTCCGCGAACTCCTGGCGGCTGATGTAAAACGCCACAGGAGCCGTCAGATGGTCGTGAACGATGTTGTGAATTTCTCGAAAGGGAAAGCGCGCGATGTAACAAAGATAGTCGGCGTAAAACAAAAACCGCTTCAATCCGGTTTTCGCCAGCGGCAGGTAAAGCAGTTTCAGCGGCAACCACAAAATCAGAGTCGGCAGGTAAGACAACCAATAAAGCGCCCGCATCGGTAACTTCGACGTGAAGTGTTCGCGTAGCGGGTTTACGAAATTCACGATCCAACCATTGTTTTCCAGCCCGTAAACCCAAGCTGAAATCGCTCCGCCGGGACGAAGCTTTCGAGTGAGCGAAGCAAATCCGGCGCGAGGATTCGGCAGATGATGCAACACTCCAACTGAAAATGCGTAATCAAAGGTTTTCTTCAGCGGCAATTGGTAAATGTCCGCCTGAATGATGTGGACGTTTGGCAGGTCTTTGGTGTTTTTATAAGCGGCTTCGACTGCCACGCTGAGGTCAACGCCAATGACGGCTTTCGCCCCCCATTCGCCGATCAATCGCGTGTGACGACCTTTGCCGCAACCGCCTTCGACAACGGTTTTGCCGCTGACGAATTCGGGCGTGACCGGCGCAATCCAATCCAGAAACTGTTTTTCGTGGTGTTGTTCAACGTGATCGAACTCCAACCATTGCTGGCCGAAATTTTCAGCGGTTTCGCGCTGAACTTCGTCAGTAGAAAGATCAGCAAAGCGCGGAATTCCTCCGGTGATGACAAAGTCTTTGCTGCAATCGGTGCAGCGCAAAGCTCCGCTGACGATTTCGCCGTCGTCGCGTTCGGCAGACGACAGCGACAAATCTCCGGCACAGGCCGGGCAAGCCAAGTATTGAAGCAGGATTTCTTTCATCAGGTGCAGTTGCCTTCAGGATTTTTCGAGGGAGGATTATCCGCACCGCTGAGGTTTTCGGCAAACGGCGCAAGATTGGCTTTACTGAGAACGGAGGGACGCATCCAAATTGTCCCGGCGCCGAACAACAGAACAAACGAAACCAATGAGCAGTGTGACAATTTGAAAAATTGTCACACTCTTCGACTAGCTCATAAAGCGTTCCATAAACCGCGTTGAGATATTGCCGCTCTGAAAATCAGGGTCGTTCAAAATTTTCAGGTGCATGGGAATGGTCGTTTTGATTCCTTCGACCACCATCGCTTCCAGCGCGCGGCGCATGCGGGCGATGGCGCGTTCGCGCGTGCGGCTGTGAACGATGACTTTGGCGATCAACGAATCGTAATGCGGCGGCACGAAATAGCCGTTGTAAATTGCCGTATCCACGCGAACTCCAGGCCCTGTCGGCAAATTCAAACTGGTGATTCTTCCTGGACTGGGAGTGAACGTCACAGGGTCTTCGGCGTTGATGCGGCATTCGATGGCGTGACCGACAAACATCAACTCATCCTGGCTTTCGGTCAGTTTTTCTCCGGCGGCAATTCGGATTTGCGCGGCAACCAGATCGGACACCGTCACCAGTTCGGTCACAGGATGTTCGACCTGAATGCGCGTGTTCATCTCCATAAAATAGAAACTTCCGTCTTCATCCATCAGAAACTCGATCGTTCCGGCGTTGCTGTACCCTATACGTTTGCAGGCTTCGACGGCGACGCGCCCCATTTCCTGGCGAAGTTCATAACTGACGGCAGGCGACGGAGACTCTTCGATCAATTTTTGGTGGCGACGTTGCACAGAACATTCGCGTTCGCCCATGTGAATGACGTTGCCGTAATTGTCGCCCAGCACTTGAACTTCGATATGGCGTGGGTTGGCAATGTATTTTTCGATGTAGACGCCGCTGTTTTTGAAGGCGACTTCGGCTTCGGCGCGAGCCGTTTGATAGGCGCTGGTCAATTCCTGACGATTGTTGGCGATTCGCATGCCGCGCCCGCCGCCTCCGGCTGTGGCTTTGATCAGCACGGGGTAGCCAATTCGTTCGGCTTCCTTAACCGCCTCTTCTTCATATTCGATCAACCCATCGCTGCCCGGCGTGACGGGGACTCCTGCGGCTTTCATCGTCCGCTTGGCTTCGGATTTATCGCCCATCATGCGAATCGCATTTGGGCTGGGGCCAATGAACGTGATGTTGCATTCCCGGCAGACTTCGGCGAAGTGCGCGTTTTCAGAAAGAAATCCGTAGCCAGGATGAATGGCGTCTACGTTCGTGATTTCGGCGGCAGAAATAATCTGCGGGATGTTCAGGTAGCTTTTCGGCGAAGGCGCAGGGCCGATACAAATCGCTTCATCGGCAAATCGAACGTGCAAACTGTCCCGGTCGGCTTCGGAATGAACTGCAACGGTTTTGATGCCCAATTCGCGGCAGGCCCAAATTACGCGGCAAGCAATTTCACCACGATTGGCAATCAGAATTTTTTTGAACATAGCTTGGTGGTTGGTGATTGGTGGTTGGCCAACGACCAACCACTATTTCTTGATTCCAAACAGGGCTTGGCCGTATTCGACCGGCTGTCCGCTTTCGACAAAGATTTTGGCAATGACACCGCTGGCATCGGACTGGATTTCATTCATTAGCTTCATGGCTTCGACGATGCACAACACCTTGCCTATTTCGACCGTGTCGCCGACTGCAACAAAAGATTTGGCGGTCGGCGAAGGCGCTCCGTAAAAAGTGCCGACGATTGGCGAAGTCACGATATGCAGATTTTCTTCTTGAGGTGCAGGCGTGGCAACGGGAGCAGCAGTCACTGTGGGGGCTTGAACCGGCAGCGCAGTCGGAACAGCGACAGCGGCTTGTTCGACAATTCGCGCTGGTTCGGCGGCAATCTGACTGACGGCGACTTTTTGCACTCCTTTCGACAAACGCAAGCGCAGGCTGCCGCGTTCAAGTTCAAATTCATTGAACTGCTTATCCGAAATCAACTCAATCAGAGTTTTGATTTCCGCCAAACTCAGATTGTCTTCAGAACCAGCAGCGACTTTTGCCGGAGTGGTCTTTGGCGCGCTGGCTTTAGCAGCACCAGGTGTCGCGCGTTTGGTTTTCCGCTCGATCTTTTTCATAAGCTTCAGCCTGATAGTCGGTAAAGTTAAAGCCTCAATCCGCGCGATACCTCGCACGTATGAGGCTTAAAACAAAGTGTGCGAGAGACGATCCCTCTGCGACTTTATAACTTATTCGGTTTTGTCGGAGACGGCTTTTTTGTTTTCGCTGCCGACAAATTCAATCAAAGCCATTTCAGCGCCATCGCCTTTGCGAGGGCCAAGCTTGTAAATTCGCGTGTATCCACCGGGACGATCTGCAAAACGTTCGGCTAGTTCCGTAGTGACTTTCTTCAACGCAGCAACGCCTGCCGTACGCTCAGCACCTTGATCGTGCTGTTTACTGTCGGCGCTGGAGTTTCCGGGAAAGAAAGATTTTGCCGCCTGACGCGCGGCATGCACCGCTCCGGCGGCATTGCCTGCCTGTGAAGCGGCTCTGGACCGACGACCGAGCGTAACAACTTTTTCGACATACGGGCGAAGCTCTTTCGCCTTCGGCAAGGTCGTAATAACCCGTTCGTGAATCACCAACGAAGTGCAAAGGTTCCGCAACAGCGCCTTACGATGCGAGGACGTGCGACCCAATTTTCTGTGCGCGACAAGATGTCTCATGACTTTACTGTTCCTAAAGACTAAAAACTGGTTTCTTTTTCGTTCACCTGCCGTTGCTCGCTCAGAGCCAATTCAGCAGTTTACAAATCCGGCCCTTTAACCATCACGCCGTTTTCATCGAACTTCATGCCGAGACCGAGTCCCATGTTGGTCAGAATTTCTTTGATCTCGTTGAGCGATTTCCGTCCGAAGTTCTTGGTCTTGAGCATTTCAGCTTCCGACTTTTGCACCAAATCACGGATGGTTTTGATGTCCGAGTTCTTCAGGCAATTGTAAGAACGAACCGAAAGCTCCAATTCGTCAACGGACTTATCCAGATGCTCATTGAACGGTTGGGAGCTTTTCACCACTACGGTTTCGACCGGTGTTTCGACTTCTTCATCAACGAAATTGATGAAGATGGCCATGTGATCTTTGATGAGTTTCGCAGCCAGCCCAATCGAATTTTCCGGCGTGATGCTGCCGTTCGTCCAGACTTCCAGCAACAATTTGTCGTAATCGGTGTCCTGTCCCAAACGCGCGGCTTCGACGTGGAAATTCACTTTGACCACTGGCGAATGAACGGAATCAACCGGAATGTAACCAACCGGCAAATCATCATCGAAATTCCGATCCGCCGACACGTAACCACGACCTTTTTTCAGCCGCAATTCGATATTGAGAGAACCGCCCTCACTAATAGTGGCAATATGAATATCCGTGTCCAGCACTTCAACATCTTCATCCGCTTCGATGTCACCGGATTTAACGATTCCCGGTTCGGTGCGCGACACGCGAATCGTTTTTGCATCGCCGGAATGAAGCTTGAACGGAATCTGCTTCAGATTGAGGATGATGTCTGTTGCATCCTCAACCACCCCCGGAATCGAGGAGAATTCGTGCAAAACGCCTTCGATGCGGACTGCTGTGATAGCCGCACCTTCGATAGACGAAAGCAAGGCGCGGCGCAGGCTGTTACCAATTGTTGTACCGAAACCGCGCTCGAAGGGCTGGGCTGAGAAACGCCCGTAGCGATCCGTCATGGTTTCGCAGGTCAAACGCTTCGGCTTCTGGAATCCTGTCCACATGTTTATCTTATTGTCTCCAACTATTGCTAACCAACATTACGCGCCTGGCTGCTTGTAGATGAACCATTAAAGAGGGCGACAACCAAGCCTTGCTTTGCAAGGCAATCGTGCCCGGTTCGACAAGCTTCGGGCACGACTACTTGCTGTACAACTCGACGATTAATTGTTCCCTGATTTCAGGATCAACATCATCTCGGCGCGGCAGGGCCGACACACGTCCAACAAGTTTGTCCGGGTTCACGATCTCCAACCATCCCGGACGGCCACGACCACCTGAAGTCTGAAACGCCCCTTGAATATGGGTATTTTCGGCGCTCTTGTCACGCACAGCGACTTCATCTCCGACTTTCACCTGGAACGACGGGATGTTGACTTTGCGACCGTTGACCTGAACGTGACCGTGGCGAACGAACTGTCGAGCCTGACGTCTGGACATCGCAAATCCGAGTCGGTAAATCACGTTATCCAGTCGGCGTTCAAGCAAGGTCAGTAAGTTTTCACCAGTGACGCCTTTTTGGCTCGCGGCTTTTTCGAAGTAATTGCGGAACTGCGTTTCCAGCAGGTTGTAGATACGCTTGACGCGCTGCTTTTCACGCAACTGTTCGCCATAACCACCAGCGGCTTTCCGCCTGGCGTTAGGGCCATGTTGGCCGGGCGGGTTGGTTCCTCGCTTTTCTATCGGGCACGAAGGCTTGTAGCACTTCTCGCCTTTGAGATAAAGCTTCATACCTTCACGCCGACACAGACGACATTGTTTGCCTCTATCTCTAGCCAATCTCTTTCCTCCGTATATTCGGGCAGCGCAACCCTGCCGTGATCTTCAGTCAGCCAATTTCATTTGGCAGGTTGCGTCGAGCAATTCAATAAAATCCAAATCCGACATTTGTCATTAAACGCGACGGCGTTTCGGCGCACGGCATCCGTTGTGCGGAATCGGCGTGACATCGCGGATCAATTTGATTTCGATACCAGCAGCCTGAATCGCGCGAACTGCGGATTCGCGTCCTGAACCTGGGCCTTTAACGCGCACTTCGCAACCACGCATTCCGCAATCACGGGCAATTCCAGCAGCTTTGCTGGCTGCTTGCTGTGCCGCAAACGGAGTCCCTTTGCGCGAACCGCGGAATCCCATCGCGCCTGACGAGCATTGTGCAACCAAATTGCCCTGCAAATCGGTAATGCTCACCAGCGTGTTGTTGAAAGTCGCCTGAATGTGGACAATGCCCTGAGGAACGACCTTCTTCTCTTTCTTCTTGAAAACTTTCTTTTTGCCTGCGGTTTGTTGCTGCTTTGCCATAATGGTAGTCAATGCTCATTGGCTGGGTGACCAAACGCCAACCAGCCGCTGAATTTGAAGTTTACTTCTTACCTGCAACCTTCTTCTTGGCGACGGTGGCACGGCGCGGACCTTTACGAGTTCGCGCGTTTGTGTGCGTGCGCTGACCGTGAACCGGCAACCCACGACGATGACGCAATCCACGATAACAACCGATGTCCATCAACCGTTTGATGTCCAACTGAATCTGCTTACGCAGATCACCTTCGACGTTACCGCCCTGGTCAACTACGGTACGGATGCGGTTTAATTCTTCTTCGCTCAGTTCGCGGATCTTCTTGTTTATATCCACTTGAGCTTCGCTAAGAATGCTGGTTGCGCGTGATTTGCCAATTCCGTAAATGTAGGTCAAACCGATTTGAGCGCGCTTTTGTGGCGGTAAATCAACACCTGCTACACGTGCCATTTATCTTTCTCCGTAACTGCTCTCGAATTCCACAGTTTGAAATTCGGAATTTATCCTTGTCGTTGCTTATGTTTCGGATTCACGCAAATGACACGAACCACGCCGTGCCGGTGAATGATTTTGCATTTATCGCAAATCTTTTTGACTGATGCTCTTACTTTCATTTCAGCCTCGTAAAGGTTATTCAATCAACACTTACTTAAAACGCCTACTTGAAACGATAGACAATACGTCCGCGAGTCAAATCGTAAGGCGAAAGTTCTACCAACACTTTGTCGCCCGGCAGAATCTTGATGAAATTCTTTCGCATACGCCCTGAGATATGCGCCAGCACCTGGTGTTTGTTTTCCAATTCGACTTTGAACATCGCATTGGGCAAGGTTTCAAGCACAGTCGCCTGTACTTCTATGGCATCTTCTTTCGACATATCTTCAGATAGTGAGCTTAAACACTGGAACGCGAAACCGGCATTATAAACGTGAGTCGCGTTTTTGCAAGCAATGATCGGGTTGTGTCGCTAAAGCATTAACGAACCATCTTCCATTGCTGTCAGAACAACCGGGCCGTCCGGCGTAACTGCTATCGTATGCTCAAAATGCGACGAATACTTTCCGTCTTTGGTTTTCACGGTCCATCCGTCGCTGAGCACTTGAACTTCGTGAGTCCCGATATTGACCATCGGTTCGATGGCCAACACCCAACCTTCTTTCAATTTCGGCCCCGTACCCGGACGACCGTAATTGGGAACCTGTGGGTCTTCGTGCATGCGCTCGCCGATTCCGTGTCCGCAAAAGTCTCGCACAATCGAAAAGCCTCTCTCTTCAACCAACTCCTGAACAGCATACGAAACATCGTATAACCGATTACCGGGAACCATTTTTTCAACCGCGCGAAACAGCGAAGCTCTGGTCGTTTCCAACAAGTTTTCAATGGCCGCAGTGACTTTTCCGACCGGAACTGTAATTGCGGCATCTCCAACAAAACCGTCCAACGTCGCACCGCAATCAATCTTTACGATGTCACCTTCGCGCAATCTGCGATCGGACGGAATCCCGTGAACGACTTCGTCATTGACCGACGCGCAAATTGAAGATGGGAACTTACGATAACCCTTGAAGGTCGGGTAAGCGCCGACGGAGCGAATCTTCTTTTCAGCAAAAGCGTCCAACTGGCGGGTAGTTATTCCCGGCTCGACCATCTTTCGCAATTCGGACAAAGTCTCAGCCACAATCAAACCGGCAAAGCGCATTTTATCGAGTTCGTTCACAGATTTACGTATGACCATCTTGTCTCTACCGGCTGATCACGCCTTCAATCAGCGAACATAACTTCTCGAAAATCTCTTCAACCTTGCCTTCACCGTCAATTTCAATCAAACGACCGCTTTGCCCATAGTATTCAATCAGCGGAGCCGTGGCAGTTTTGTACTCCTCAAAGCGACGTAAAACCGATTCGGGGTTGTCATCACTACGTTGCTTCAACGGCTCACCATCCTGGTCGCAGATGCCTTCGACCTTTGACGGTCGAAAATACACATTGTAGATTTCGCCGCATTTCGGACAGGTATACCTGCCAGTCAAACGCTTGAACAGCACTTCCTGGTGAACCATTGCCCTGACCAGCAAGACTTCTTTTTCTTGTCTTTCGGCTAGTTCTTCCAGTTGATGAGCCTGATTGATCGTTCGTGGAAACCCATCGAGAATGTAGCCGTTCTTGCAATCGGGACGAGCCGTTCGAGTGCGTATCACTTCAGCGAGAATTTCATCGCTAACCAGCTTGCCCGAAGCCAAAGTCGCTCTGATTTCCTGGCCAAGCGTAGTTTCGGCTTGAGCCATCTCTCGCAAAATGTCACCTGTCGAAATCTGCGGGTAGCCATACTTTTCTGACAACAGGCGAGCTTGCGTACCTTTGCCTGCTCCTGGCGGCCCGATTATCACAATCACTCTCGACATAGGTAACTGATTCCCTGCTCCCAGATAGTGAATTATTAAGTCGCGCGACGGCCACGCAATCTGCCGCCACGAGGACCGAGGAATCCGTCGTAATGTCGCATCACCAATTGAGCTTCAACCTGACTGATCGTATCCATCGCCACGCCAACAACAATCAACAAGCTGGTTCCGCCGAAATAAAACGACACTCCAAGCCCCGTCAAAATCCAACTCAAGCCGGGGATATTTTGAATCACACCGTCAAGCCAGGTTCCGATGAATGGCAGGTATTGAACCTTGAACCCGCTGATCATCAACTGCGGAATCAGACAGACAACCACAAGATAAATCGCTCCTACCGTCGTCAATCTAACCAGAATCGAGTTAAGAAAGTCTCCGGTTCGTTTACCAGGACGAATGCCAGGAATGAACGCTCCCTGCTTACGCAAGTTTTCCGCGACCTCATCGGCGTTAAAAACAATCGAAACGTAGAAGAAGGCGAACAGTATGATTCCGCTGATAAAGAGCAGTTCGTAAACCGGATGCCCGCCACTCAACCAGGTGTTAAGAGTGGTCAGCCAACTCCATTGGCCAAATGTCACCAGAGATTGCGGAATGGCCAGTACCGAAGAAGCAAAGATCACAGGAATCACTCCGGCAATGTTTACTTTCAGCGGCAGGTGCGACGATTGAGTCTGCACCATTTTGTTGCCAACCATACGTCGAGTGTGATTCGTTGGAACCTTACGTGTTCCCCGCTCGAAGAAAACGATTCCAGCGGTCACAGCCACCATCACTACCAGCAGGATAATCACGAATACTGCCGACCCCGGATCTTTGATCGTTGCCCACAATTGACTGATCGCGTTTGGAACTCCAACGACGATACCGGCAAAAATCAGCAAGCTGATGCCATTTCCAATACCGCGCTCAGTGATCTGTTCGCCCAACCACATCACAAACATGGTTCCGGCGGTCAGAGCCAGCATTCCCATAATCACAAAACCGATTCCGCCGCCGCCGACAACCAACGAACGAGGAATCGAACCGATGGCAACCTGTTGGTTTTGCAACCAATAAGCCAGGCTAGTGCCTTGAATCGCACAAAGCAAAACCGTCATGTAACGAGTGTACTTGTTGATTTTCTGGCGGCCGAGTTCCCCTTCCTGCTGAATCGCTTTCAGCTTCGGATAAACCGAAGTCATCAACTGAAAAATAATGGAGGAAGTGATGTAAGGCATGATGCCGAGCGCAAAGACCGAAATCCGGCGCAAGTTACCGCCCGAAAACAAATCCAAAGCTCCGAACAATCCGCCAGCTTGCGAACTCCAAAACGCTTCAACGGCCTCACGATCAAGTCCCGGAACCTGGACGTGAATGCCCGCACGATAAATCGCCAGCATTCCCAAAGTGAACAACACACGACGGCGCAGTTCGGGAATCTTGAAGAGATTCTGGATCGCTTTGATGAATGAATCGAACATATCTTCTCTTCCCCAAATCAAGGCCAAACAAGGCCCCAAACTAACCCAAGCTAAAAAGCCATCAAGCCGCTTCGCTCGCTGCGGCGGACTTGAGTGCGATGACCTCTGCTTTGCCGCCTGCCGCTTCGATCTTAGTTTTCGCAGACTCGGTAAACCGGTGTGCGCTGATGGTCAAAGCCTTGCTCAACTCCCCATTGCCCAAAACCGCAATGGATTTTTGCAGCGATTTGCGAACCAAACCGTGTTCAACCAGCGATTCAGGAGTGACAGTTGCGCCGGCTTCAAAAACTTCTTCCAGCCGTGCAAGATTCACTTCCGCCCATTCGCGTTTGAAGATGTTCGTGAATCCGCGTTTCGGCAAACGACGATGCAGCGGCATCTGCCCGCCTTCAAAGCCTCGTTTCCGCGAATATCCTGAGCGCGATTTTTGCCCTTTATTACCGCGTCCCGAAGTCTTTCCGAGTCCTGATCCCTGACCGCGACCGACGCGCTTCTTTTTGTGAGTGGCGCCAGCGGGCGCTTTGAGATTGTTTAAGCCAATAGCCATATTAGTTCCCAGTCTCTACGTGTCCGGTTTCGCACGGACTTGCCACAAACTTATTCAACGATTCGCAACAGATGCGGAATCTTGGCGACCATTCCACGAATGGAATCGTTATCAGGTCGTTCGACAATCTGGTTGAGCTTGGTCAATCCCAGACTACGCACAATAACCTTGTGTTTTTCCGGCGCGGCAATGGCGCTCCGGTACCACTGAATTTTGATTTTCTTTTCGTCCGCCATACTTAGAGTTCCTCCACTGTCCGGCCACGCAAACGGGCAATCTCTTCGCGGCTCCTCATATTGGCCAGCGCGTCAAAAGTTGCGCGAATAACGTTGTGAGGATTGTTAGAGCCTAAGCTCTTGGTCAGGATGTTGCTGACGCCGACCGCATTCATCACGGCGCGAACCGCTCCTCCGGCGATAACCCCTGTACCTTCGACGGCAGGTTTGAGCATGACTCTGCCCGCACCGAATCTGCCGACAATCGGATGCGGCAAAGTCGTCCCAACCAGCGGTACGCGAATCAGGTTACGCTTGGCCGCTTCCAGAGCCTTGCGAATCGCCTGTGGGACTTCTTTGGCTTTGCCGGTTCCGAACCCGACAATTCCCTTTTGATTGCCGACAACGACCAGAGCGGCGAACGACAGGTTCTTGCCGCCTTTGACGACTTTGGTGACGCGGTTGATCGAAATTACCTGATCCGTCAACTCAAGCCCGTCCGCATTGATTCTGTCCATAAAAACGATTCTCCAAGCTAAAACTGTAATCCCGCTTCGCGCGCGGCTTCAGCCAGCGATTTCACGCGACCGTGATAAATGTATCCGCCGCGATCAAACACGACGCTGTTGATGCCTTTTTCCTTGGCACGTTCGGCAATCAGCTTTCCGATGGATTTGGCGGCGTCAACATTGCCGCCGTTGCCAATGCCTGCGCTCTTTTCGACTGACGAAGCCGAACAAAGCGTCACACCATTTACATCGTCAATCACCTGAGCGTAAACGTGATTGAGACTGCGAAAAACTGCCAGGCGCGGACGCTCCGGCGTGCCTTTCAATTTTTTGCGGATGCGCGTATGAACGGCGCGCCGCATGTCCTGTCTTGATTTCTTTGCCATAACGATCTGTGTGCCTTCGTCCAACGATGAGCTATTCGATTTACCACCGAAAGCCCCTTCGTCGGAACTTATGAGTTCATCGTTTATTTACCGGTCTTACCGGGCTTCAGTTTGATCGGACGGTCGGCGTAACGAACGCCCTTGCCTTTGTAAGCATCGGGTTTTCGTAAATTGTGCATGTTCGCGGCCGTCTGCCCCAACAATTCCCTGTCAATTCCCGACAGAGTGACCGTCGTCTGATATTGGGTAATCGTGCGCGCCAGTTTTTCAATCTTGGCGGTAACGCCTTCCGGCAACACGAATTCAATCGGATGTGAATACCCCAGCGCGAAATTGATGCTGCGGCCTTTCAACTCGGCTTTGTAACCGACGCCGACCACATCCATCTCCTGCGTGAAGCCTTGCGAAACGCCTTTGACGGCATTGGCGACCAGCGCACGCAGAGTTCCATGAATGGCGGTGTAATCTTTATCTTGGCGCTCGGCGACAAGCTTGCCATCTTCCACTTTGAGTGTGACGCCTGCTGGAATCTTCGTCGTCAACTTGCCTTTCGGACCTTGAACTTCAACGACCGATTCCGCGATGTTGATCTTCACATCTTTCGGGATCTCGATTGGTTTTTTGCCTACTCGTGACATAACTCTCTCGTTGGTTGTCGGTAATCAGCAACTGACGCTGAACGCAGCGACCAGCCACAAACCACCAGCCGCTCAATAAACGCTACACAATAATTCGCCGCCGACATTCGACTTGCGCGCCAGCTTGCCAGTCATCACTCCTTTGGAAGTGCTGAGAATGCTGACACCCAACCCGCCAAGCACTTTGGGAATTTCGCCGCTTGGCACATATACGCGCAGACTCGGACGGGATACTCGCTTCAATTCCGAAATAACGCTTTCACCTTTCGGGCCGTAGCGCAGAAAGATTCTCAGCGTCCGAATGTTGGTTCCTTCAGCGGTCTTGATGCTGTAGTTGGTGATGTATCCTTCCTCTTTCAGGATTCGCGCAATTTCTATTTTCAGCCGCGAAGCCGGAACATCCACCTTGGAATGACGCGCGCCAATTGCGTTTCGCATGCGCGTCAACATATCCGATATTGGGTCAGTTATCATCGTTTGAACTCCACTCAACTTAAGTCCTGTGTTCCGGGTAGACGGCCAATCCGCCCCCGGCAGCAGGGCTTTTCGACTACCAGCTTGATTTCGTCACACCCGGAATATCGCCTTGCAGCGCCAACTGGCGGAAGCAAATACGACAGACGCTGAATTTACGCAGGTAGGCGCGCGGACGACCACAACGTTTGCAACGGTTGTAGCCGCGCACTTTGAACTTCGGTTTACGGTTCGCTTGAACAATCTTTGAAGTCTTTGCCATAGTTCCTCTGAGTCTCTAGTTTTGCCGAAACGGCATTCCCAGATGGCGCAGCAACGAGCGCGCCTCTTCGTCAGTCTTTGCCGTGGTAACGATGCACACATTCATTCCGCGCGCTTTGTCAATTTTACCGAAATCAATCTCCGGAAAGATCAACTGGTCTTTCAGACCGACAGTGTAATTTCCGCGACCATCAAAAGCCTTCGGGCTGACTCCGCGAAAGTCACGCACACGCGGCAAGGCCAGACTGACAAACCGATCCAGGAATTCATACATGCGGTCGCCGCGCAAAGTCACCATTGCGCCGATGTTCATGCCTTCGCGTAATTTGAACGCCGCAATGGATTTCTTGGCCTTGGTAACCACCGGTTTTTGGCCGGCGATGGTTTGCAGATCGCCGACGGCAATATCAATCGCTTTGGCGTTTGCAATCGCTTCGCCCAGGCCGACGTTGATGACGATTTTTTCCAGCTTCGGAACGCTCATCGGGTTCGAGTAACCGAACTCTTTTGTCATCGCCGGAGCAATCTCTTTCAGATATTTTTCTTTAAGTCGTGAAGCCATAACTTGAACTTAACTCCCTTCCCTCAACCAATGTTGGACAGTCGGGCATTGCGGTTGTTACTCCAGCGCCGCGCCGGTTTTTTTCGAGATGCGAACCTTGCGGCCATCTTCCAGAATTTGGTAGCCGACGCGAACCGGCACTCCATTTTCCAGGTACATCACATTCGACACATCAATCGGAGCTTCTTTCTCCACGATGCCACCGGCAACGCCGCGCTGGCGATTCGGACGCTCAAAATGTTTGAGCATGTTGATGCCTTCGACCAACAATTTGCGCTCTTTGGTCAACACCTGAATCACGCGGCCACGTTTGCCCTTGTCGCGCCCGGAAATGACCATCACCTGGTCGTTTTTCTTGATTTTGATTTTGTTTGGCATGGTCCTTTGACTCCCTTTACCCGCTCGACTAAATCACTTCAGGAGCGAGACTGACGATCTTCATAAACCCTTTTTCGCGCAATTCACGAGCTACCGGGCCAAAAACGCGAGTGCCAACAGGTTCGCCGTCCGGTTTGATAATCACCGCCGCGTTTTCATCGAAGCGGATGTAGGTTCCGTCTTTGCGCCGAACTTCCTTGCGCGTACGAACGATGACGGCCTTGACGACCTGTTTCTTTTTCACCGTCCCGTCTGGCGAAGCTTCCTTGACCGAAGCCGTAATCACATCGCCCAAACTGGCGCGCGATCCGATGTTGCCGCCAAACGGCAGGATCATTGCAATTTTTTTTGCCCCTGAATTATCGGCGACCTGCAAAAGAGATCGCATTTGTAATGCCATTGCTAGCCTCCTTGTCGGTGGCCGGTAGCTGGCGACCAGTGGCCGGTGTGATGAACCACATAACCGACAACCGTCAACCGTCAACCGACAACTACTTACTTGCCTTACGCAACACTTCAACCACGCGCCAACGTTTCAGTTTGGACAGCGGGCGGGTTTCGGAAATGCGAACCTGATCGCCGATGCCGACGCCTTCGATTTCGTTATGCGCCATGAACTTCGTCCGTTTCCGCACGTAGCGTTTGTAAATCGGGTGTTTCACCAAACGGTCAACGCGCACGACCACCGTTTTTTGCATTTTATCGCTGGTCACGATGCCGATTTTTTCGGTGCGACGACCACGAGGTTTTGCTTTGAGAGCGGTGGCGCTCTCCGGCGCGCTTTCAGCAGCAACCGGTGTTTCCAAATTGTCTTTGATCTCGTCCATATTCAATCACACTGGCCGTTCTCCGTTTGGCGAAGAGCGGCCTTCTTGAACTCAGTTCTCTACGCCAAGCGCGCGCCCGCGCAAAATGGTTTTGATCTGCGCCAGTTCCTTCTTCTGCTTGCGAATCTGCGCGACTGTATCGGTATCGCCGAGCGCCTTTTTGAAATTCAGGCGAAACTGCGATTCTTTGATTTCAGCCAATCGCTTGATCAATTCTTCAGTAGAGGTTTCACGCATCTTGTCGAGTTTATGCTTCACAGTGCGCCTCCTTCCTGATCTTTGCGCGTCACGAACTTGGTTTTGATCGGCAGTTTGGCCGCCGCCAGTTCCATCGCGCGTCTTGCAGTCGCTTCATCCACGCCTTCCATCTCGAAGATGATGCGACCGGGCTTAACAACAGAAACCCAGCCTTCCGGCGCACCTTTGCCCTTGCCCATACGGGTTTCAGCCGGTTTTTTAGTGATCGGCTTGTCGGGGAAGATGCGAATCCAGAGCTTGCCGCCGCGTTTGACGAAGCGCGTGATGGCGATACGACCGGCTTCGATTTGCCGTCCGGTCACCCACGACACTTCCATCGCTTTCAGCGCAAATTCGCCGAACGCGATGTTGGTTCCGCGCTTGGCAGCGCCTGCGCGACGACCGCGTTGCTGCTTACGATATTTGACCTTCTTGGGAATTTTATATTCAGCCATTTCAATTATCTCTTCATCATCGCTTCGCGCGGATCCATGATTTCGCCGCGGTAAATCCAAACCTTGATTCCGATCACGCCGAAAGTGGTGTTGGCTTCGGCGAAGCCGTAATCAATGTCTGCACGTAGCGTGTGCAACGGCAGACGTCCGTCCAGAGTCCATTCGGAGCGGGCGATTTCCGCGCCGCCCAACCGACCCGAACAACGAATCTTGATGCCTTGAGCGCCGAAACGCTTGGCTTCTTCGACCGATTTCCGCATCGCGCGACGGAACGCCACGCGCTTTTCCAATTGCTGGGCGATTTTTTCGGCCTGCAACTGAGCATTGAGTTCCGGCTTGTTGATCTCGCGGATGTCAATCAGCATTTCGCGCTTGGTTCGACGGCTCATTTCTTGCTTGAGCTTGTCAATTTCCGCGCCTTTGCGTCCGATGATGATGCCGGGACGCGAAGTATGAATGACGATTCGCAGACGATTGGCCGCGCGATCAATTTGAATGTGCGAAACGCCAGCTTGCGCGAATCGCTTCTTCAATTCCTTTTTCAGCTCCAGGTCTTCTAACAACAACTTGCCGAAATCTTTTTTGGCGAACCAACGTGAATGCCAGCCGCGGTTATAACCAAGCCGGAAGCCGTAAGGATGTACTTTCTGACCCATAATTTCTCCGTTGCCGAAATCTCTTAATTACTCAGCCGCTGCAACTTGATTGTTGGCGGCCTTGCCGGATTTTTTGCCTTCGCGTTTTTCAGAAGACACCACCACGATCAGGTGGCTGTAATGACGACGTTCGCGGTAGGCTCGCCCCATTGGCGCCGGGCGAACGCGGCGGCGATGTTTGGTCGTGCCAGTGTTGGCGTAACAGGCCTTCACCCACAATTCGTCAACATCCACCATCACGTTTTCCTGCTCCGCCAATTGTTCAGCATTAGCGCGGGCAGATTCCAGAACTTTATAAATCTGGCCGGCGGCGCGTTTGTTGGTGAAGCGCAGAACTTCGCGCGCTTCGCTGTATCGCAGGCCGCGAATCAAGTCCATGACCAACTTGGCCTTTTGCGACGAAATTTTGACGTTTTTTGCTTTCGCAGTTGCTTCCATGTTCCGAACCTCTATCTGCGACTGAAAGACAGGACTATAAATTGACGAAGCGAATTTGGCTTTCTCCCCGTCTCTCTTTACTCCCTATCCCTGCGTCTTACTTCTTCCCGGCGGATTTCTCAGCCTTGTCCGCGTGACCTTTGAAAGTGCGCGTCGGAGAGAATTCACCGAGCTTGTGTCCAACCATGTTTTCGGTGATGTAAACCGGAATGAACTTTTTGCCGTTGTGAACCGCCAGCGTGTGACCAACCATTTCCGGGAAGATTGTCGAGCGGCGCGACCAGGTTTTATGAACCTTCTTCTCATTCGCCGCATTCATCCGTTCGATGGCTTTCATCAGATGCGTATCAATAAACGGGCCTTTTTTAACTGAACGTGCCATGTTTATTTCGTTCTCCGTTTCACGATGAACTTATCGGTGCGCTTGTTGTTGCGCGTTTTGTAACCACGAGTCGGTTGTCCCCAGGGGCTGACCGGATTGCGTCCGCCGGAAGTTTTTCCTTCACCACCACCGTGAGGGTGGTCAACCGGGTTCATAGCCACACCGCGAACGGTCGGGCGAATGCCTTTCCATCGCGTACGGCCAGCTTTACCAACCGAAACGTTTTCGTGTTCGACGTTGCCGACCTGACCGACGGTCGCCATGCAATCCACCGACACCTTACGAATTTCGCCGGAAGGCAACCGAAGCTGCGCCAGACCGCCTTCTTTGGCGACAAGCTGCGCGAAACTGCCCGCGCTACGAGCCATTTGCGCGCCTTTGCCAGGCTTCAATTCAATGTTGTGAATTTGGGTTCCGAGCGGGATGTTTTTGATCGGAAGAGCATTACCGGTCAGGATGTCGGCTTCAGGACCGGACAAAACCGTCTGGCCGACCTGCAATCCGGCAGGCGCGATAATGTACCGCTTTTCGCCGTCAACGTAATTGATCAGAGCTATGCGCGCCGAACGATTCGGATCGTATTCAATCGTCGCCACCTTTCCGGGAATCCCGGTCTTGTCGCGTTTGAAATCAATGATGCGATAGTGTCGTTTGTGTCCGCCGCCACGATGGCGCACGGTCATCCTGCCCAGATTGTTGCGACCACTGGTGCGCTTTTTTGTATCAAGCAGCGGCTTGTACGGCTTATCTGTCGTCAACTCATCGTTGGTCAAATAAGTCTGGTAGCGCCGCGCCGGACTGGTTGGTGATAGCTTCTTGATTCCCATCTTTTCCCTCTGGCTTGGAGTTCAAACTACGGCTGAACTCTCAGCTTCCACTAAATCGAATCCGCGTAATCCACATTCTGACCGGGTTTGAGTGTCACGTAAGCTTTACGCCAGTCGGATTTGCGACCGACCGTGCGGCCACGACGAACCGTCTTGCCGCGATAATTGATGACTCGCACCTGATCCACTTTGACCTTGAAGATCGCCTCGACTGCATCTTTGATGGCGTATTTGGTAGCGCTGTCCGCTACGCGAAACGCCAGCACCTGCCGGTCGCGCTTGATGGTCTTTTTGTTTTTGCTGTCGCGGATGTCACGCGTGCTCTCTTCTTTCAGCCGAAGAGCTTTTTCCGTAATCACCGGCGCTTTGAGCACATCCCAAATCGTTTTCATGGTTCTTTCCTCGTCAGCGACGCGCGCGGCGACGCCAATTCGATTACTTGCTCAACTTTTCCTGCAAAGCGTTGATCGCATCGCGCGTAAAGACAATTTTGTCGTGGTACAGCACGTCATAAATGTTGACATTGACGTTGCTGGCGACTTTGACGCCCGGAACGTTGCGCGACGACAACACCAGATTTTTTTCCGGCGTGGTTTCAACAATCAGCGTCTTGGTGTCCCAGCCAAAATTTTCGGCGACGGCAACAAAGCTTTTCGTTTTGTGATCGCCCAACACAAACTGGTCAACCACCAGCAAATTGCCTTCACGAAGCCGTTCGGACAACGCCGATCTCAACGCGCCGCGTTTCATTTTTTTCGGCATTTCGGATTTCCAGTCACGCGGCTGCGGCCCGTGAACGTTGCCGCCGCCTTTCCAAAGCGGTGATCGCAACGAAGCAATTCGCGCACGACCGGTTCCTTTTTGCCGCCAGAGCTTTTTGCCGCTCCCGCGAACATTGCCGCGCGTTTTGGTCTTGACCGTTCCCTGACGTTGATTGGTCAGGTAGTTGTTGACCGCGAAATAAATCAAAGCCTCGTTTAGCGGAGCGCCAAAAATTTCTTCACGCAACTCCAATTCGCCGACGCTTTCGTTTTTCAGATTTTTGACTTCAACCGTTGGCATCGCTGCCCTCTCAGAAATTTCGGTTAAGAGTTCAAGCTTTAGCTTGCTTCACGACTGACAACAACCTGAAGAATGAACCCTGAACAATTAATCAATCTCTTTCTTCTTGATCAGCACGTAAGCTCCTGTCGGTCCTGGCACAGCGCCTTTGACCAAAATCAGGTTTTCTTCAGCGTTGACCTTCACAATTTTCAGATTCTTGATCGTCTTACGTTCGACGCCCATGTGTCCGGCCATTCGTGTGCCTTTGATGACTCGCGAAGGATAAGCCGAAGCGCCAATCGAACCCGGCGCGCGGTGAAACATCGAACCGTGAGATTTGCGTCCACCGCCAAAGTTATGTCGTTTGACAAACCCGGCGAATCCGCGCCCTTTGCTGGTTCCGATCACGTCAATCGTGTCGTTTTCAGCGAACTGATCCACCAGCACTTTGTCGCCGACGCTGATCTGTTCATTGCTGTTTTCCAGGCGGAATTCGCGCAGAATCTTGGTTGGCGGCACCCCCGCTTTGGCGAAATGCCCTTTCATCGGTTTGTTGGTGTTTTTCGGATTTTTGTCCTCAACCAAACCAAGTTGCACGGCTTCGTATCCGTCTGACGAGACAGTCTTGCGCTGAACAACCACGCAAGGGCCTGCTTTGATCACCGTGACGGGCGTAACCGTTCCGTCCGGCGCGAAAATCTGGGTCATACCCAGCTTTTTACCGATAATTCCGTTCACCATTTTGGTTCCTTTTTGGTGATTACCTACGATCGCGTCCGAAAGCCTTGATTTCGGCGTCCACCCCGGCAGGCAGGTCGAGTTTCATCAACGCATCCATTGTTTGCGGCGTCGGATCAAGAATATCCATCAGCCGTTTGTGGGTGCGAATCTCAAACTGCTCGCGCGATTTCTTGTCAACATGCGGCGATTTCAAAACGGTGACTTTGTTTTTCACCGTCGGCAGCGGAATCGGTCCCGCCACACGAGCGCCAGTACGTTTAGCCGTTTCGACGATTTCCGCCGTGGACTGATCCAACACGCGGTAATCGTAAGCCTTCAGGCGAATTCTGATTTTGTCGTTCAGCATATTTATCCGATAGCTGGTAGCCGGTGGTTAGTGGCGACTTTTCAAAGCCAACCACCAACCACCAATCTCCAGTTCTTTACTCGACGATTTCGGAGACGGTTCCTGCGCCGACCGTGCGACCGCCTTCGCGGATGGCAAAG